>JBCLPO010000018.1:0-120324 GCA_041223105.1 Lachnospiraceae bacterium 54-53 | reverse complement strand
ATCCACGAATTGTGAATGGCTTGTTTGCTATACTCTTCTTTACTGGCCAACTGCCACATTTAAGTTTCAAACTTCTCCTCCTGACAGGTAATTTAATTTACAGAAACTGTTGTTTTTATAAAAAGTCTTCTCTCATCGGTGTGAAAATGTCCACCAGAATACCCTTTTCCAGGCACACGCAGCCATGCGTGATCCCATTCTGCTTCAAAAGAGTATCGCCCGTTTCCACGATTTTCTTTTCATCACCAATGGTGAATTCAAACTTTCCGCCCGCAACATAAGTAATCTGGGTATGAGGATGGTTGTGGAGCTTCCCTATGGCACCTTTCTCAAAATGGTTCTCCACGCACATCATTTCATCGCAGTATGCCAGAATTTTTCTCACAACGCCGTCTGCCGCCTGCTCTCCCTCTATGTCCTTATTGAATACCCACTTCTGACCCTTTTCCGGTTTCCTCATCACATCGTCTCCTCACTTAGTTAATTTTTACTTAATTCTAAGTAATTTTTTCGTTAATGTCAAGAGCATTGACGTATTTTTTACTTTCGTTGACTTTTTTTACGTTTTCTACTATGATAGATATCATAGTATGGACGGATGGAGGAGTGAACATGGCCGCAAAAAAAGCAACCTACAAGGATATCGCTCAGATCCTTGGCGTAAGCAGCACCACCGTGCACCGCGCCCTGACGGGAAAAGGCGGAGTCGGTGACTTAATGACCGCCAAAATCAGGAAGCTGGCGGAAGAAATGGGGTACCAGCCAAATCATAGGACCGCCCTTTTTAATAAATCCTCCTTCAACCTGGCCGTGGTCTTTCCTGAACCCACCATGGAAAACCGCTATTACTACTTAAGCCTCTGGACCGGTGTAAGAAGGTTTTTCCAGGAGGTTTCCGCGTTTCACGTCAACGCTTCGGAATTTCCCTACCCTCTGCTCCCGGAAAGCAACGGCGCGGTTTTAAAGGACATTTATGAAAACCACAGAAACAGTCTGGATGGCCTGATCACCATTGCAGTCGAAAACAGCCAGTCCTCCTATTTTTTAGAGAAGCTGTCCGGTGAAGGGATCCCCATCGTCACGGTAGGTGCGGATATATACAAAAATTTGTCTCTCTGCAGCGTCATGGCCTGTGATGAAATGGTGGGAAGCCTGGCTGCAGAGCTTTTGACGGCCTTTCAGCCAGCCGGGTTTTCCGGACGGATCCTGGTGACCGGAAATCCCGTGGGCAGCTTTTCCATGCCGGACCAGTACCATAATGCCTGCGGATTTGAGCGTTATATTTCCAGATATGCCCCCGGCTGTTCCCTCCTGACCGCCTATTCCCCTGATTCCAACGCTGCCGGCGCACAGATCTGCAGTTACCTGGAGCAATATGAGGATATCCATGCCATTTACTCCACCAGTGCCCGGAACACAGTTCTCATATGTGAGATCGCGGAAGAGATGGGATTGGAAGGAAAGCTTAAGCTCATCGGCAATGACCGCTTTCCGGAAAGCATGGATTACCTGAAGAAAGGGGTATTAACAGCCATCATTGACAAGAAGATCAGCGGGCAAAGCTACCAGGCCGCAAAGATTTTATTTGATTATGCGGCAAAGGGGGAATATCCCTCCAGCCCGGTGATCCGGATACCGCCTGATGTGGTGATGAAAGGCCATTGCGAAGGTTAGCCGGACAGCAGATAAAGTGTGTAATCCCCCCTAAGGGCGGCTTACACACTTTATTTGGTTTCATTATTATAAATCGGGAATCATGCCGGTCAATTCCAGGTTTTCCATACTTCCGGCCGGTATCCCACCGCAGCATGCTTTCCGTTTCTGACGATGGGAGTCTTTAACACCTTCTGATTTTCCAGGACCTTTTCATCCCTGTCCTCAGCCGCAATATAGCGGATCAGCGCCAGGGCATCCTGATCCCGGCAGCCTTCGTCAAGCATGGCATCAAGTCCTCCCACAGCCTGCTTTACTCCATGGAATTCCCCTTTACTCATGCCTTTTTCGTTCATGTCTATGAACTGGAACTTTATGCCCCGCTCCTTGAAGTAGCGTTCCGCCTTTCTGGTATCAGAGCATTTTTTCGTTCCGAAAATCTGTATATTCATGGCTATGCCCGCCCTGTATACCGGCGGAGGGTCCTGCGCACTGCTCCCGGGCCTTCCAGCATGTCAAGAAACATTCCTTCGATCTTTCCGGAAAGTCCTGCGGAAACAAGATCCGTACCAAAGAGCACGGGATTGGATAAAATTTCTGCCAGAGCTTCCTTTTCCCCTGCCTTCTCTCCCAGCCGGAATCCCTTTAACTGCTCTTTCAGCTCTCCCAGCATGGGATCGCTGCTGATCTCCATGACGTTTCCTTCATCATCCACGCCCAGCAGGTAACGGAGCCAGCCGGCAATGGCCAGAGGAATGGCAGTCAGACTCTGTGCATCCAGCTTTTCATCGGTCAGATAGGATTTTATGGTCTCACCGAACCGGATCGGAATCTTCTGGCTGGTGTCTGTGGCGATCCTCTGAGGCGTGTCCGGGATAAACGGATTGGGCAGCCGGTATTCAATAACTTCCTTGATAAACTCCATGGGACTTAAGATCCCCGGGTCCGTAACCACCGGCAGTCCTTCCCGGTATCCGATCTGTTCCACCAAAGTCTTTAAGTCCTCATCCTTCATTTCCCCGGCAATGCTTTCATAGCCCAGGAGACAGCCATACACCGCAAGGGCTGTGTGAAGGGGGTTCAAACAGGTGGTCACCTTCATGCGTTCCGTCCGGTTCACCGTATCCCGGTCCGTCATATACACTCCTGCCTTTTCAAGTGCCGGACGGCCGTTTGGAAAACGGTCTTCTACCACCAGGTACTGGGGGATCTCCGCATTGACAAAGGGTGCGATATAGGTGTTTTTGCTGGTGATGATGGGAGCCATATCCTCAATCCCCGCCTCTTCCAGCGCTTTTTGGACCACTTCCGCCGGCCTTGGAGTGATCTTGTCGATCATGGACCAGGGGAAAGAAACCTGATCCTCATCCTCCACCCAGGCAAGAAACCCTTCCGGTACAAGGCCATTTTCCGTCCAGGCTCTGGCAACGGCCACCACGCTTTCCTTCAGCTTCTCTCCGTTATGGCTGCAGTTATCCATACTGACCAGTGCCAGCGGAAAAGCACCTGCACCAAACCGTTTAAGAAGCAGAGCCGCCACCACACTCATGGCATGGGAAGCTTTTTCCGGGCCTTCCTTCATATCCTTTTCGACCACCGGAAATAAATCCCCGCGGAAATCAGCCAGCGCATATCCCTTTTCCGTGATGGTGAAGCTCGCCATCTGAAGGGACGGATTTTCAAACGCCCGCACCAGATATCCAAAATCATTTTCATCATCAACCCTGGCTTTTACGCCTTTTGCAACACTGGCCACGATCTCCCTCTCCAGCGCTCCATCCGGCTTTAAGCTCACCATCATGGTCATGTTGTCATAAGGAGTATATATTTTATCGATGATATCAAAATCAAAGGTATCCGCCGCAATGATGCCGCTTTTTTCAAGCCCCTGTTCCAGAAGGCGCTGCTGGAGCACCGCAATGAATCCCCGGAAAATATTTCCCGCGCCGAAGTGGACCCAGACCGGCTCCCGGTCGGTGGCCTCCCTCATTTTTTCCCAGTCGAATTCAGGCAGCTTTACGGAAGCCTGGTTCCAGGCCTCCCGGTTTGTCAGACAAGACCGATTCAGTTTCATAAATCCATTCCTCCTATCTTCCCTTTTTATGAGTTTTATCAATGGCTTCCCAAAGACCTAACAAATAATTTGCCCCAATGGCCCGGTCGTAGAGGCCGTATCCCGGCCTGGCCTGTTCTCCCCAGATCATCCGGCCATGATCCGGACGGATATATCCTTCAAATCCGGATTCATAGAGAGCCTCCACAATGGCAAACATGTCTAAATCCCCGCAGGAGGAGAGATGGGCCGCCTCGTCAAAATCCTTTTCCGATATATGGCGCACATTCCTGATATGGGCGAAGTGGATGCGTCCCATATTGCCGAATTCCCTCATCATGGCAGGTATATCATTGCTTAAATCGCTCCCCAGGCTTCCGCTGCACAGGGTCAGTCCATTATAGGGACTGTTGTTTAAGGCCAGGAACGTCCGGATATTCTCTGCATTGGTAATGACCTTTGGAAGCCCATAAAGAGGCCACGGCGGATCATCCGGATGGATGGCCATTTTGATATCATATTTCTCCGCATAGGGAATCACTGCATCCAGAAAATATTTCATGTTGTCCCAATACCGCTCTCTTGTCATGCTCTGGTAAAATTCAATGTCCTGTGCCATGGCGTGGAGCCGCTCCGGTTCCCAGCCGGGCAGGGAATATCCCCTGGCTTTTCCCTCCATGGCCTTTGCCATCTTCTCAGGATTCATTTGAAGCACTTCCTCATGACGGTATGCCATAACGCTGCTTCCGTCTTCCGTCAGAAGGGAAAGGTCGCTTCTGGCCCAGTCCATAACCGGCATAAAATTATAGCAGAGGCATTTGACTCCCACCAGGCTTAAATGCTCCAGAGTCCTGATATACGCATCAATGTACCGGTCTCTGGTGGAAAGTCCTTTCTTAATATCTTCGTGAATGTTAACGCTTTCGATCACTTCCATCTCAAGCCCGGCCTCATTGATCTCCTCTTTCAGAGCCTTTAAGGTCTCCAACGGCCAGACGTCTCCTACAGGTACCTTGGGCAGGCAGGTTGCCACACCGGATACACCGGGGGTCTGGCGGATCTGGCTTAATGTCACGCTGTCATCCCCAAAGGGAAACCAACGCATAATCATTTTCATGTTTGATACCTCCGTTTTTGATTATTTCCTTTTTCCAGGGTGTGATTGTTTCTCTGTTTTATGTCCCACTACTAGTATATATCTAGTATACTAGTAGTTCAATGAACATTTTCTATAAATATCTTTTGATTTTTTATATATACTGCACAAATTTCATTTTTTTCCAACGAATGGGCGAAAATCCGGGCATAAAAATGCGGCAATAAAAGACGCAGGTCCATACCTCTTTTATTACCGTTTCTTTATAAATTATGAATGATAAATAAAAATCACTTAAAATAACCCGGATATCTGCTTCGCAGCGCCTCTTCATCGATCTTATATCTGGATAAATGCTTTTCCATCAGCATTTTTGCTCCATCGCCGTCCTTTGCAATAATGGCTTCCACTATGGCCTGATGGTCGGAGATCGTCTTTAAATCCTTTACCGCTTCCAGCGACATGCTGCGTATCCGGTCAAAATGAATGGTTATGCTGTCCATGAGCTGGTAGATCTGGTCCTTGCTGGTCATGTGAAACAGCATTTGATGGAATTCGTCATCCAGCTCCAGAAGCTTCTGGGAAGAGCGGTTTTCCAGATAAAATTCCTGAAGCTTCACATTTTCCAAAAGTCCTGTGATATCTTCTTCCGTCGCCACTTTACAGGCCAGCTCAACAACCGCGCCTTCCAGGACGCTGCGCATAAAACGTGCCTCTTCCACCAGCTTATAATCGATGAGAGACACAACACTCCCTTTTTGCGGATAAATTTCCACGATCCCTACCTTTGACAGTTCAATCAAAGCTTCCCTCACCGGAGTCCGGGACAAATGCATTTCCGAGGAAAGCTCATTTTCACTCAGCATGCTTCCGGGGATCAGGTCAAGATGAATGATATTATCCTTCAGCATCCGGAGGGCATATTCCCGCCCTGTCTCTTTTGAATACCGTTCTGTCAGCCGCATACCATGACCTCTTTTCGCTTATTCTATGTATGAATAGAATAAGCGAAATTCCGGTCACTGTCAAGTACTAGTATACAAGATGGCCGGTTCCGGTCACTGACTGATCCATGCGCCGTCACTCCCCACATAATAACCGTCGGGAGTGGTTGCGTCAGCATACATGGCGCCGCTTTCCCCGCAGTAATACCACTTTGAATTCCAATTCACCCATCCGGTCACCATATATCCGGTTTCATTAAAATAATACCAGCTGCTGTTAATGTACTGCCAGTTGCTGACCGTATAGCTTCTGTCCGCGTTGCAGTACCACCAGCCCACGTCATCCTTTAACCACGCTCCGGTGCTGCTGCCGGCTCCCGGACCGGAAGAACTGCCCGAAGAGCTGTTGGAGCTGATCTCCTCCGCCTCGCTGGAGGTCACATACCAGGAATCGGACTCCTCCCAGCTTCCCTTGTTGGACGAATTGTACACTCCCCGGACCTTGAAGGTGTAATACCCGCTCTTTGTTATATAGGCGGAAAAATCATAGCTGCTGCTGGTGGTCGTCAATACGGAGGTCACAGTACTGTCTCCCCGGTACAGCCTCACTTCATACTTATTTGCATCATCGGATTCATCCCAGCTGGCAACACCGTCGGATTCATCCCATTCCAGGCCGTCCACATCCAGTTCGTAATCGCTGTCGTCGTCATCCAGCGCATCCAGCGTAATATAGACAATTAATTCTGAGCTGCTGCTGCGGCTTACGGAGGTGACAGTTCCGTCAGAGCCGCTGATGCTCACGCTGCTTTTGGCAAATCCGCTGGCAAAATAATAATCATCGTCGGCCTCCACTGAAACCTTCAGCTTTGGTTTATCTCCGTCTTCCCACTCATCACTGGGTTCATTTGTTACAGATACGCTTTCCACACTGTATTTGCTGGAATCAGATGTGACTTCCACATCGCTGTCACTGCTCCCTGTCTCGATTTCAGAGGTGATCTCAAGGGAAACACTGCTGATTTTCGTCCCTGTGGCCGCCATCGAGGTATGGGGAAGAGCCGCTGCAAAAACAGCTGCGCCTAATACGGCCATGATCTTACTGCGGTTGAACATATTTATCCCTCCTGCTTTCGTTTCTTTGAGCATAGAGCTCCTGCCTTTGGCATTCGAGCTATGCTTCTATATATTCATTATCACATTATTTAATATCACATGCAACTTAAAACAACCTTAAATTTTCATTAATATTAAAAAATATCCGGATTTTTGACATTAAATTTTCCGGATTATAGACTTAAATACAGTAAAATGGTGTCATGAAGACAGCAGCCATTCTTAAAAGAAGGCAAGCCGATAAAAAAAGAAATGGAGATGATCCAACTGAATGTCGCTGACAGTATAAGAAGCTTTTTTAATGAGCTGGCTCCGTCCTGGGAGGAAGACGGGGAGCCTTATCCGATTCGCGAGGAAATCATCCGGCGGTCTTCCGTCCCTCCTCATTCTGTCATTGGGGAAACTAATTAAAAAATAACGAAACCGATCACCGCCACGAAGACGTACGCCTGCTGAAGCTGAACCTCATCCAGGCTGTCGTCCGCGCCCTCCGCCATGCAGGCCTTGCAGCAGAGACCGTTTGGAATACAAAATGCCGCGGAGAGATTACAGAATTCTGTAATCTCTCCGCGGAAGGTATTTACCAGACTTCTTCTGAAATCTCTTTTACAAGCTTAAGCTTTGCCCACTGCTCTTCTTCCGTCAATATATTTCCTTCCTCCGTGGAGGCAAACCCGCACTGGGGGCTTATGGAAAGTCTCTCCAGAGGAATATAGCGGGAGGCCTTGCGGATCTTTTCTATCAGGCGGTTCTTATCCTCCAGCTTCGGTGATTTCGTGGTCACGAGACCCAGAACCACCTGCTTATCTCCGTTCACATACTGAAGGGGTTCAAAATTCCCGGAGCGCTCATCGTCAAATTCCAGGTAATAGGCGGAAACATTTTCTTCTCCAAACAGATGGGGCGCTATGGGCGCGTATCCGCCGGAAGAAGCCCAGGTGGAATGATAATTTCCACGGCACACATGAGTATTGATGACTAAATCCTCCGGCTGCCCCTCTATGGCGAGATTATTGACCCTCACATATTTTTTCGCCTCATCCGCCACGGACTTCTTTTCCTTCTGTCTCGCCTCCCAATACCCGGTGTCACAGAACATGCCCCAGGTGCAGTCATCAAACTGTACGTTTCTGCAGCCTGCCGCATATAGATCGGAAAGGACCGTGCGGTAAGCAGCCGCTATATCCTGAATCAGGCTTTCCTCATCTTCATAATACGTTCTTGTGCGTTCCAGATTGTCTCCCCGCTCCAGCTCAGCCAGAAACTGGGCCGGCGCCGGAATGGTCTGTCTTGCCGTCACATTCTCGTCCTCAAAGAGCCTGACAAATTTAAAATGCTCCACAAAGGGGTGGTCTTCTCCTGAGATCTTACCGATCAGTCCTGCTGACTCGCCTCTGGTCACTTCATCATGAAAGGCATATCCCTGGGAGACCTCCAGCTTTTCCACGCCCTTGAGTCCCCACATAAAGTCCAGGTGCCACCAGCTCCTGCGGAATTCACCGTCGGTAATCACGGGGAGTCCGGCCTCCTTCTGCTTTTCGATCAGATCCGTGATCGCCCTGTCCTCTGTCTTTCTTAATTCTTCATCCGTAACAGTGCCTTTTTTCCAGCCTTCTCTCGCCTCCTTTAAGTAATCGGGGCGCAGGAAGCTTCCCACTATATCAAATTTAAAGGGCGCTCTTTTCTTTGTCCTGTTCATATATCCATCTCCTCATTATTTTGTGTCAATTGCCTTTCTTCGATTGTAACGGAATCCTGTTAAAATGTAAAATTCTATAAACTTATGGCAAGATATAGCTTAAGGCTATAACTGTCCTGCAGCACATCGGCACTTTTCAAAGCAGCATCGGCAGCAATTACCGTGGACTCCGGCGGAGTGATATTCATGATCCCAAAGGATTTGCCTGTGAAATATGGGATGCTGCGCTTCAAATACCTCCTTCATTTAAAAAGGACCCGCGGCATGTGCCGCAGATCCTGTCTGAAACAGTTTTGTTACCCCTGCAGGTCATTAATATCTCATGGGTATGATCTCCAGATATTCTTCGACCGCAGCTCCCTTTAAGAACATCTCGATGATCAATCTTCCTGTGGGATTGAGCTCTTCCGTATTATATTTGACAAGCTCCTGTCTGAAAAAGTCTGTCAGTATTTTTGCTCCCGCATCATATCCTTCCAGACCTACCTCCTGCTGTGTTTCCGGTCTTAAAAAGGCTCTTCTGATATACTGTCCGTCGATCTTAAGGGAATCAAGGCCGAATCCCAATAAGGGACAGCGCGCCTCCACCAGATGCTCCGGCTTGAATTTGGCGCTACCGCGGCGTGCGATGTATTCCCTGGCCACCCACTGGGGCATAAAGCTCACTTCATATGCGCCGATATGCTGGTTCGGGATCAAAACATAACGGGTGTTGCTCGATTTGATGATCTGATCCAGGAGCAGATTTGCCTGTGTCACCCTTTTTCCGGTGGCAAAGGGCCAGTAGGAACCTACGCCTTCACTGGTCATTTCCTTGGAATCAATGATGCTCGGGTTGTTGTATCCCCTGGGAGCTACCAAACGCCATAACCAGGCAAGGGCCGGAGGAAGAATGTGCATGATGCCAAGAATTCCGTAGGATGGCTTTTCCTTTGTACAGGCCGGTGTCCTCACGCCGAAGCTTCTCACATCCACTTCCACCGGTTCATCAATGGCTTTGGGAACCAGCCGTCTCGGCAGAATGACCCTGGGGTTGGGGCAGGGCTTGCCATTCTGATCCGGCGTGTGCTCCCATACCAGACAGGTCGCGCCGGGAACTCCCTGCAGGTTCAGGAAAATAAGGGGCTCCTCCGGCTGAATGGATATTTTTTCATACTGAGGGGACGAACCATAGCATGTAATATTATCCACCCGCAGAAACCACGCGGATTCGGCATCCCTGACAACCAGCTTTTTGCTTTCATTCTGCATTTTGGGATGACACAATGCCATATCATCCGTTATGGGAACCAGATCACAGGTTTCATTTAATACCAGGTAATTTTTTTCACCGGTCACAGTATTTATTCCCAGGACGGCTCTTCCATCCATTTCCTTGTGTATATCCTCCAGCATTTCACTCTTTCCGCCGCCGGAAGCGCCCTCGTGCATGATGACGATTTCATTGTCGTAAGGAGTGATCACTTTCACGGTGGAGGCATGTGCGGTCACCCAGCCTTCTTCTTCCCCTATGTTAAGGAGGACCCCGTAAATTCCCTTTTTTGCACTGGGACCCGGATACAGATTGTAGGAATACACCTCATGGACATCATCCAGCCGGTTATGGATCACAACCTGCTTTCCGTCAAAATGGGTGTGCCGAAACGGCGGCGCCAGAAAAACTATGGCTCTCGGTTTAAAATCGGAAGAAACTTCATCAATATTCAAAAATCCCTGGAGATCCGCCAGGCCGGCGGCAAAGAATCCGGCATTTGAGGGCGCGATCAGAACAGAATCATATCCGTACTCAATTCCTCCCGACTTAAAAGGGAAAAAAATGAGCTCCTGCTTCTTCAGCCAGTCAAATGTCTCCATTCGCAGAGATTCAAAACCGCTTTTATATACATCTTCATATCTGGGTTTATCGGTAGGTTTCTTATCCGCAATAAACAGGCAGTTGGGATCCCGGCGTCTCATGTAATCATCGGTATAATTGACTGCCACTCCGTTCCTGCACTTGGTCACGGTGGCTTCCGGCACCCGGCCTCTGCCTTCCACGTCGTATTCAATGTCGAACACGTCATTTTCTTCATTCCCCATGGCAAGCGCAAGCAAATCCGCTCTTGTTTTCGGAACGATGACACCTTTCGAATGAGCCAATATATCCTGTACATATTCGGGTAAATTCAATTCCAGTAAACGCTCTAGCATATTTTCCTCCATTTCTGCGCATGATCCATGCGCCTTTACAGCTCACTCCCCAAAAGCCGGCAGCAAAAAAGCCTCTTCGTAAAAAATAATTTTTTCAACCTGCTGATTCCCAAATTTACAGTATTATAGTTTTCATGTCAAATACAGTTTCCCATAAATGCTTCATCACCTCATGATCGTCGGTTTTTTACAGCCTGAGCCATCACCTCCTGTCATTATTGTGCACATGTTCCTGTAGAGCCTGCACATTTTTATATAAAATAAAGCCGATATCCCTGATAAGGATATCGGCTTACTTACAACTTAGAAAAATTCTCCTACTTTGTTATGTCTTCCGGCACTATTTGGTTTTATATATTTCTTCTAAATTTTTATCTACTGTTATTATTATAACTTTTTCACCGGTTTTCGTACTAATATCAGAATGGGTACTTATTATGACTACATCCATAATATCTGTTAATAATCTTTCCAGATATTCTCTGCCGCATTCAAACAGTGAAGTCCGAACCTTTTTGAATAATTCAATGCCCTGTGCATTTTCCGTTAATATCTTTTCCGAGGGGCTTAAAAAACCCATTAACCTGACAAGGATCATGTCATTAATGACATAGGTTCGAATCGTCTTAGGTCCCCTCCCCATGTATTCAATTTCAAACTTGCTGACTATCTCGCTGATCTTAGCCTCAAGCTGGCCTTTCGTCATATATACACCACCTACTGTAGACATACAATACCATGAAAAGCGATTGGTGTCAATGACTTTTTCGCAAACCAAAAGCCTCATTTCCTGATCAAAAGCGATTTGGTTTTACACCTCATCAATGGCTCTGCCGATATCATGCCTCATATATTTATTGTCAAAAGTCACCCATCCCGTAGCCTGATAAGCATTGGTCCTTGCTTCTTTCAAATCACTTCCGGTTGCCGTCACCCCGATCACACGCCCGCCGTTCGTCACAATGTTTCCATTGCCGTCAAACCGGCTTCCTGCGTGGAATGCAAAATATCCGTCCTTATCCTTAAAGGTCTCAAGCCCTCCGATGGGAAACCCCTTTTCATAATGCTCCGGATAGCCATCAGAAGCCAGCACCACGCATACCGCCGCATTATCTTCAAACTGCAAGTCCACCCGGTCCAGGGTTCCGTCGATGCAGGCCTCAAAAACCTCTGTTATGTCATTCTTCATCCGCGGAAGGACCACCTGGGTCTCCGGATCTCCGAACCTGGCATTATATTCCAGCACTTTGGGGCCTTCTTCCGTCAGCATTAAGCCGAAAAATATGATCCCCTTAAATTCACGGCCTTCCTCCTTCATGGCATCCACCGTGGCCTGATAAATATGTTTTCTGCAGAACGCATCCACCTCCGGGGTATAGAACGGGCTGGGGGAAAAGGTTCCCATACCCCCGGTGTTCAGTCCCCGGTCTCCGTCTCCCGCACGCTTGTGGTCCTGGGCTGAGGTCATGATCTTAATGGTCCTGCCATCCACAAAGGAGAGAACCGACACTTCCCGGCCGGTCATGAATTCTTCGGCCACGATCCTGTCTCCGGCAGCTCCAAACTGCCTGTCCAGCATCAGGGTCTTCACTCCGGCGGCGGCCTCTTCCCGGGTTTTGCAGATCAGAACTCCCTTTCCCAGAGCCAGGCCGTCAGCCTTTAATACGATGGGCATCTTCGCGGTCTCCAGATAGTCCAGCGCGGCTTCCGGGGAATCAAAGGCCTCATAGGAAGCGGTAGGGATTCCATATTTCTTCATCAGCTCCTTGGAAAATGATTTGGAGCCCTCCAGCAGGGCCGCGTTCTTACGGGGACCAAACACCTTCAGTCCGGCGGCTTCAAAGGCATCCACCGCTCCGGCCACCAGAGGATCATCCGGCCCGATGATGGTTAAATCGATTTCCTTCTCCCTGGCAAATTCTACCTGTCTGTCAAAATCCAGGACCCCCATATCCACACATTCCGCCAGTTCTGCAATTCCCGCATTGCCGGGAGCACAGTATAATTTATCAACCCGGGGACTTTGGGACACCTTCCATGCGATCGCATGCTCCCTTCCGCCGCCGCCTATGATCAATACCTTCATTATGATTCCTCCTGTCTGTTTGCGATCATCTGAACCGCCTGGGGAAGGATGATCCATTCCGCCTCCTCCATGACCCGTCTCTGCAGCTCCCGGGGGGTATCTCCCTCATGGACCTCCACTGCCTTCTGTAAAAGAATAGGACCGGTATCCATCCCTTCATCCACGTAGTGGACCGTGGCTCCCGTGATTTTTACTCCCCGGGCCAGAGCGGCCTCATGGACCTTCAGTCCGTAATATCCCGTTCCGCAAAAGGAAGGAATGAGGGAAGGATGGACATTGATGATCCGGTTCCTGTATTTTCGTATCATGGCTTCAGGAATTGCAACCAGAAAACCTGCCAGAACAATTAAATCCAGGCGGTATTCATCGATCTTATCCATAAGCGCTTCATAAAATTTCTCCCGCCCGTTATAATCCCCCGGAGATATGCCAAAGGCATCGATGCCGTGGTTGACAGCCCGTTCCAGCGCGTATGCGTTCTTGTTGTTGCTGACCACCACTTCCACCTTTGCATCGGTGATCCTGCCCGACTCGATGGCATCCAGAATCGCCTGTAAATTGGTTCCGCCTCCGGAAACCAGTACACCGATCCTCAGCATAGGGTCACGCCCTTCTCTCCCGCTTCGGTGCGGCCGATCACATAGGGGACCTCTCCGGCCTTACGTACCGCCTCCATGGCGGTATCCACATCCGCCGGATCAACCGCCATCACCATTCCGATTCCCATATTATATGTGTTATACATCATTTCTTCCGCTATATCCCCGGTTTTTGCCAGGAGTTTAAAGATGGCAGGCACCTGGTAGCTGTCTTTCTCCACGACGGCCCGGATCCCCTCCGGAAGCATACGGGGGATGTTCTCATAAAATCCGCCGCCGGTTATATGGCTGCAGGCTTTGATCACCACGCCCTGTTCCTTCACACCCTTCAACGCCCGAACGTATATTTTTGTAGGTTCAATGAGAGCCTCCCCAAGGGTTTTACCCAATTCCTCATAATAAGTATTCAGGCTTTCCTCCGTCATTTCAAACACGCTGCGCACCAAAGAAAAACCGTTGCTGTGAACTCCGGAGGAGGCAATGCCCACCAGCACGTCCCCGGCTTTTAAATCCGCTCCCGTTATGAGATCCTTCTCATCCACCACGCCTGTGGCAAAGCCGGCCAGATCATACTCGTCCTCCGGATAAAAGCCCGGCATTTCCGCTGTCTCACCGCCGATCAGGGCCGCTCCCGCCTGTTTGCAGCCTTCCGCCACTCCCCCCACGATCTCAGCGATTTTTTCCGGATAATTTTTACCGCAGGCAATATAATCCAGGAAGAATAAGGGCTCTGCTCCAGCGCAGGCAATGTCATTGACACACATGGCCACGCAGTCAATTCCCACGGTATCATGCCTGTCCAGAAGAAATGCCAGCTTCAGCTTTGTCCCCACGCCGTCAGTCCCTGATACCAGGGCAGGCTTCTCCATCTCCTTAAAGGCGGACATGGAAAAAGCGCCTGAGAACCCTCCGATTCCGCCCAGCACTTCCGGTCTCATGGTTTTTTGCACATGCTTTTTCATCAGTTCAACCGATTTGTATCCGGCTTCAATATCCACTCCTGCATTTTTATAATCCATTTCCTTTTCCTCCGTCTTTACTGCGTTTTCATCTGGGCCAAATATTCCTGATAACCGATCCGATCCAGCTTTTCCGCCTTTTTCACCACATCATCCTTTAAATTTTCAGAGTATTCTTTCAGCTTTTCCAAAAGCGCCGGGTCATTCACCGCCAGAATTTTTGCTGCAAGGATTCCCGCGTTGGCTCCCCCATTGATGGCCACCGTGGCCACCGGAATGCCGGATGGCATCTGCACAATGGAATAGAGGGAATCCACTCCGCCAAGGTCCGAGGTCTTCATGGGGATCCCTATGACCGGCATGGGGAACAGAGCCGCGCACATTCCCGGCAGATGAGCCGCTTTTCCCGCACCGGCGATGATGACTTTTATGCCTCTCGCCTCCGCGGTCCTGGCATATTCAAAAAATATATCCGGCTCCCTGTGGGCGGAAATAACAGTCATTTCAAATGCAATTCCCAGTTTTTCCAAAATATCTGCGGCCTGAGCCATAACAGGCATGTCTGAATCGCTTCCCATAACAATTGAAACTTTTGCCATAGTAAATTCTCCTTTTCATCTCGTATTATATGGTAATTCATTATTTGCGGTAATGGAATAAATAAGTTGTACTAATAATTGCATCTTATAAATCAACTGTTACTTATTAATTATAATACTAGTTTTTTTCTGCTGCGTCAATGATTTTCTTTACAAATTTAAGTATTGCCCTTCCCGGCATAAAATAAAGGCATGAGAGCCGGAAAGAGATCTCACTGCTCTTTCCGGCTCTCATGCCCTGTTATGTATGCGTTAATATTTTCCGCCTCCAAATGAGGAAGGTTCATCAAAATACACCGGATCAATGTTTAAGGGTGGCAGCTCCGGTTCAGACACATGAATCGGGATTTCCGGCTGACGGGCCTTTTGTTTGCCCTTACTGTTGAATTCCGGCTGGATCTGCTGCCCGGACAAAACCTGGGGCCTTCCGGGCTCTTCGTCCTTACGGCCCTCTCCGCCGGTATAAAGCTTAAAGTTCTGTACCAGCCCCTTCATGTACCGGGCCTGTTCGGACAGCTCCTGGCTGGCTGCCGCGCTCTGCTCCGCTGTTGCGGAATTGGTCTGGACCACGCTGGATATCTGATCGATCCCCTGGGTAACCTGGGTGACCGCAATTGCCTGATTGTCGGAAGCCGCCGCAATTTCTTCAATGATCGTGTTGACGCGCCGGCTGCCTTCCACCACTGCCTGCATGGCCTCCGCCGTCTCCGCCGTGATTCTGGTTCCGTTTTCCACCGCCTGCATGCTTTCTCCAATGAGTATTGTGGTGTTCTTGGCCGCTTCGCCGGATTTGCTGGCCAGATTCCGCACCTCGTCTGCCACCACCGCAAAGCCTTTTCCGGCTTCTCCCGCTCTGGCCGCTTCCACGGTTGCATTTAAGGCCAGAATATTTGTCTGGAATGCGATGTCCTCTATGGTCTTTATGATCTTACCGATTTCATTGGACTTATCACTGATCTCCGTCATGGCCAGATTCATTTCAGACATTTTTTTATTGCTCTTTTCTACATTCCTGGCAGCCTCTTCTGATTTAAGACGGGCTTCTTTCGCACTCTGCGCATTGCTGTTGATCTGATTGGATATATCATTTATGGTGGCCGCAAGCTCCTGAATGGACGAAGCCTGTTCTGTGGCGCCCTGGGATAATGCCTGGGCTCCCGAGGACACCTGTTCCGATCCATTGGAGACCATATCCGCCGACTGGTTGATGCGAAGGAGTGCGTCGCTTAAATTGTTTCTGATATTGCGCATGGCCACCAGAATCGGCTCATAATCCAGAACATACTGTTCCCGGTGCCTGGAACCCACCTGGAAATCTCCGGCTGCCAGGGCTCCCAGCAGCTCGCTGATATCATCGATAATGCTTCCGATATTGGCAATGGTGGTCCGCATGCTGTCCGCCAGCCCGCCCAATTCATCCCCGGACCGGTAGTTTAAGGAAACATGAAGACTTCCCTTTGACATCTCTCCGGCAGCTCTTTCTATCTCCTTTACCGGTGCCACGATGCTTCTGGTGATGACATATGACAGGACAAGGGTGATGATGACGGCCAAAAGCTGCACAGCCGCCACAAGGATCTGGACGAGCCGCACCGTCTGCTGGGCGTTTTCATAATCGGTGTTGGCGCTTGCATTTGCCGAGTCGCTGATCTTGATCAAATCTTCCTGGACCTGGATGAAATAAGGATTTAAGGACTCAAAGAAAAGATCTGCCGCCTGACGGGTCTTATTTTCCCTGGCCAGACCGAATACCTTTTCCTTGTAAGGCGCCGCTTCTTTCAATGTGTTTTCCACACTGTCCACAAGGGTCTGGTCTCCGCGGTAATTCTCCCTCAAAAACTGTATTCCTGCCTGGAATTTTTCCAGATCTTCCTCAGCCGTATCGATGTAATCCCCGGTCGTTTTTAAATCCAGGCTCATGGTGGCATAACCCACATTTTTTATAGCCGACTGGATGTCACGTCTCATATCAAGAGCGGTGATCGTAACCTGGTGACCGTTATTAAAAAAATCCACGAACTTGTCGTTATTCTGTTTTAAGCTAACCATGGAAATACCGGAAACAACTAAAAACAACACAAGGATACCGCCGAAAGCAAATGCAATTCTCTTACCGATCTTTAAATTTTTCACCTTAGCCCCTCCGTTTACTTATTCATTTGTATTTTTAGCTTCCATAATTCTTTTATCGGCAATCTGCTGAGTTTTATAAGTATTTCAGCACAATTCATCTGACATTTTCACAGTTTTTTCTTTTTTTTGGTATTTTATTGGATTATATGCCCAACATGGGAACATTTAACTCTTCCGTTCCTTCCAATACAAATTTCCCGTCATCAATGATCAGGATCCGCTCACCCCCGGCGGTTACGGCCTCGATCTTATCCAGTTCCGCGTAGGGAATGGTTATGTCCGTGTGACAGCTGAAATACGCCTTTGACACATCCTCTTTTCTGAGAATGGAAACCTCGTTGTCCCTGGCGATCACCTCTTTGCCGTTGGGATTATAGATGGGACTTTCTTCCGCCCAGCTGTAACAGGTGTCCCCCACCGCGAAATGGGGACCCATCTTCTCCACGATCAGGATCGGCAGCTTGTCAAGGATCCCGTACTTCCTGGCCATGGCATAAGCGGTGGTATTGGTCCCTATGGCAAATTCTCCCATGGGCAGGGTATCATGATTCTTTAAAATAACCTGCCTTACCAGCGCCTTCCCTTCTTCCGGATCGTCAAAATTACCGCAGGAATAATCTTTGATCATGCCGTCTTCGAAGGTTATCACAAGGTCCCTGAACTGGAAATCCGCAATATACACCGTGCTGACGGCCAGCACCCCTTCTGTTCCGTTAAGCTTAGGGGAAGTAAACACCTCTCCCAAGGGGATGTTCACATCGGCCACACAGTTTTCAAAATTGGTCTCCCGGCTCCGGTCCGCCAGCGGGTGAAGGGCCACCTTCATGTGGGTCCGGTTGCTTCCCTTTCCCCTTATCTCCACATATTGGGCCTCATCCAGGGCATCGATGATGGTCTGCTGGAGTCCCTTGTATTTTTCATAATCCAGGGTGTTGATGGCAATGGTTTCTTCAAAGATCTGCTCAAAGTCCTTTCCGATCTCAGGAACCGGAAAGGCGATGATGGTAAAGCTGGTCTCATCCCCGGGAACATACTGGTTCATGATCCTGGAGGTTTCATTGGACATTTCTGCGGCAAGCTTCTCCTGTCTGGCATCCAGGCTGTTAGCCTCCGGCCTGTTCACCGGCTGAAATCCCTCTCTGCCAAAGGTTTCTATTACGGCGGGCCCTGCATAAGCGGCCCCCAGTTCCTTAAAGGTTTCATACGCCACCTTCATGACAGCCGCTTTCCGGTCTTTAAACGCCTTATTTAAATAAATGGCGTCATCATAGCGGTGGTCGTAATCGTACTGTCTGTTGGGAGATTTTCCGAAATAACCGGCCTTCCGGCCTGCATTGGTGTTGACCGCCCAAACGGCTGCGCGGCAAAGGATCACCTTTAGGCCCAGGGCTTCAAAATTCTCCATGGCAGCCTTCACCAAGCGCTCAAATCCCAGCTCATAACGGATCTGAACCGCTCCTTTTTTCTTTAAATCCCGGCCCATCACCTCAAAGCCCTTGCGGTAGCCTTCCGTATAGGTGTCCGCCATGAGACGCACCCGCTCTTTTGGCAGGGAATTTAAAAACTTCGCGACCCTGAGCACGGAATCGGAAATATATTCGCCGAAATAATAAAGATAGCGGAGATCATTCAAATCATTGTCCCGGATGATATCCACAGCAAAGGACAGCTCCGGATCAAGCCCTTCCCGGATGCGGTAGGTAACCGTATGATCCGTATAATCACTGACAAACCAGTAAAGGGCTTCCTTTACGGCGGAAACCTCGGGAACAGCTTCCTCAAACATGTTGTAAATTTCAATGAACACTTCATTTAAAATGGTAATATCCGTAAGTCTCCACTCATGGATAAAAACGATGTCTCCGCGGATCTCCTTATACAAATACGAAAGAAGCTGCCCATATCCCCCGCCCAGCCTTGATACGGCATACGCCGGATTGGCATAGCTCTCCTCATAACGGTCAGGCAGGATATCCTGATACAGCTTCCGGTTCCATTCCTTTAAAACCTCCGCAGGCGCCGTCTTCTGGCCGCCCGCCTCCAGAAATTCTTTATATTCTCCTATCATGCCGATGAATTCCGCAGTCCTGGAAAAATAGTCCCGGTACGGCTTTAAGACCGTATCCTCTGACGGGATCTGGCCGATCCGCTCCATGGACAGCAGGAAACGCTCCATGACGCTCTCATTTTCCTCTTGAAACACCATTCGATAATCCATGATAATCACCCCTTTATTCCGATTATAATTAGAACTGACCACAGGATGACCAGGGCTGCGCTGATGCCCATCCCGATCCTGGCCAGTATGTATTTTTTTTCTTTTTCCAAAAAAGAAAGGACACCATAAACCAGGGAAACCAAAGAGATCACCAGGCTGCAGAAACAGACGGCAGCTACGTTGAGCTGCGCCTGTCCTCCGGTCATGACCGAGCTGACGATCCCTGTGATCCCCAGAATCAGCGCTCCTATGGCAAGTCCCAGTGAGAGAAAACTCTTTTTTGCAAAGGATTTTCTAATGTAGGACACTTTTTTCTGCTTTTGCACGCCTTTTCCTCCTTACTCTTATGTGCTGAACCATCTTGTACAGGATATATCCCAGAATTCCCCCCATTGTGTTCATGATCATGTCATCCACGTCAAAGCTTCCCACCTTGAAGACCAGCTGAACGGTCTCTATGGACAGACTGAACAGGAAGCTTAACAGCACCGTATTGAACCAGCGGCGGCTCCTGCGGCTGATCACGGGAAGAAAAAAACCAAAGGGCATAAATCCCACGATATTGCCCACGATATTCAAAAAAAAGGATCTTGTTCCGACCACATGGCGGTAAACGATGAAACGCCGTATCTCCTTAAATGGAACCAGATTGTAAGCATACTCCTCATTCACATGGCTTCCTCTGCCGAAATAGTCGGAAAAAAACAGAAAGTACGCCAAAAGGATCAGGTAAAACACGAAAATTACCCAACCCATCTTCTGTCGTATAGTCGTATTTTTAATCATAAAAGCTCCATCTATATACTGAAAAAGAGAGAGGCTGTCCGAAAGCCATCCCTTCCCAACAGCATCCTCTCCATATGATAACAGTTAAAATGTAATTTCAGATTTCCTCTTCAGCAAAACTGCCCCATTTACAATTGTCAGGATCCCGGCAGCCAGTCCGATCACGGTCACAACGATTCCGACAATAATGCTTAACGCTCCTGCATTTCTCACAGTCTTGTAAACTCTTTCCATATTCCGCTCTCCTTATTTCACTCCATAGACTTCGTAATAAGCATCAATGGCTGCTTTCAACGGATCGTCTATGATTATTTTACCATCATATTCTCTGTTGTACAAATGCCCGATGACCTCTGACATGGTCACGATGGCAGCTGCCTTAAAACCATAGGTTTCCCGGATTTCATCCAGGGCGCTCTTATCCCCTTTGCCCTTCTCCATGCGGTTTAAAGATACCATAAGCCCCAGGATCTCCACATTTCCCTGGGCCTTTATGATGGGGAAGGTCTCTTCAATGGATTTGCCGGAGGTCGTCACATCCTCGATGATCACCACCCGGTCCCCATCCTTTATGGGACTTCCAAGAAGGATTCCGGCATCCCCGTGGTCTTTTTCTTCTTTTCTGTTGGAACAGTATTTGATCTCCTTCCCGTAAAGCTCATGAAAAGCGATGGCCGTCGCAACGCTTAAGGGAATTCCCTTATAGGCAGGTCCGAACAGCACGTCAAAATCGTCTCCGAAGTTATCATGAATGGCTTTCGCATAATATTCCCCCAGCTTCTTAAGCTGGGCGCCCGTCACGTAAGCCCCCGCATTCATAAAAAACGGAGATTTTCTTCCGCTTTTCAATGTGAAATCGCCAAATTTAAGGACATTGCTGTCCACCATGAATTCAATAAATTCCTGCTTATACTGTTCCATTCTATCATTTTCTCCTTATTTTATGCGCCTTACAGCGTTTCAATATATATTGAATATGCTCTACTGCACCATTTTTACACCATTTTATCAAGAGCTATATCCTTTTGACAACATTGGTTTGTTTTTCATCTTAAAACTGTTCAGCACGTAGCTCTCGGAATATTTCAGTATATGTTTTGCCGTAAATGGTCTGTCTTTTATCAAACCTATTAACGAATCTGGCCGGATATAAACCATCCTTCTTTTGAGAAATGCCTTTACCAGGTTCTTTCCCTTTAAGTGATTTATCCAATATATCCTCCTTCCTGCGTAAAACCGGGGAAAGAATATATGTCAGAACATTCACCCCCCAATTTTACCATACTCAATATGTATTTTCAATCAATAATCATAATATAATTTGATTCAGTAACCATTTATCCAGTTTGCCCTTATGAGCATACAACCTGTTGCCTATTCCAACCGTAAATCCATTTCTTGGATCATGCAATAACTCTCTTACTTTTGTTGGCTTTATAGACAAATACTCACAAAAGCTCTGTAAATCTAACAATGCCCGTTCCATTGCTGACGATGTTTTTGTATTTATAACCTGTCTCCAGCCTATCCTTTCA
Organism: Lachnospiraceae bacterium 54-53; assembly: GCA_041223105.1. GTDB lineage: Bacteria > Bacillota > Clostridia > Lachnospirales > Lachnospiraceae > Lacrimispora. The sequence goes on along the minus strand of JBCLPO010000018.1, from coordinate 98,658 downwards.
TATATTTTTTCACATAAGAAAAGAGCGGACAATTTAAACCGTTCGCTCTTCTATCCTTTATTTTTTGTAAATGCTATGAAGTTCCTGACAATCTGGAAATCGGCAGATCTCAAAAAACTTATTTTGCAGGTCACATAATCCGCAAATTCTCATTCTTTCGTGTCTCGCCCTTTCCATTCTTCCAAATGATTCATATGCCGATCAACCCGTTCGTCCATTGTCGGAAGTCTCCGACTGTAGTCTTTATAGTAATTTGTAAAAATCACACCTGCAAAAAGAAGTGTATTAATCACTAATGACATAAGCACACTATTCCAGGTAATATCCTGATTTTGAAGTACTTCTTCTGTATAATTCCCTGTTATAATCGGAACTAAGTTATTGTTGACGAAATGCAGAATTACAACCGTCCATATATTATCAGTCTTTAAATATGCCCAGCCAAAAAATATCCCCAATGTGATACATGTAATCAATTGTCCTGCCAAACTTATAAATCCAACTGAAGGAGATGTATAATAAAAGAAATTTATGGGTAAATGCCATAATCCCCAAGCAATCCCAAGAATAAGGATGCCGCGTACCATTCCAAATTTCTTTTGCAGAACAGGCTGAAAGAAATATCTCCAACCATACTCTTCTCCCCAAAATGCTGTAAATATCAAAAAATAGTTTATGGGCAGTGACAATAACATGACCCAAGTCATTGGACTTTTCACAATTTCAACAATGGTTTGCGTTTCACCGCCTAAAATATACATGATAGCAGTTCTGCCGAAGTAAAGGATTAAATATAGCAGAACAATGAGAGCAGTTGTTTTCCATCTTCCTCCCTTCAGCCCGTAAGCAATGCGCTTATCCTTTTTTTCAGTGAGCAGCAGAATCCAGGCTATAACAGAACCAAATATCATTATATATTGAGAAATAGCGTTCCAACTCATTTCAGGCATAATAATACTTGCCACTACACAAATCAATAGCAGCAAAGTAATAATTAAAAATCCAATAAAAAACCTCTTTGGAATCAGATGATCTCCTTTACGTGTAAGCAATGCAGCCAGGATCGCGGCCGCAGCAGGGTAGAACATCTGGGCTGATGGGAAAACTGATACATCAAGTCCCTTACTATAACCGACTCCCATCAAAATTCCCAGTATATAGGGTACGGCAAAGGCTACACTAAGATAAATGAGCATCTGCGTTTTCTCATGATTTTTTTGTCTCTCCATTACACTCTCCTTTTTCATTATATCGTTCATTTTACTATTATCCCATTTATGCCTGCATTTATCAATTTACAATTTAGTTAATCTTGTTTATATAACTCTGTCATGTATCTTCTCTTTTTCCTGCTGGGCAATATGAGCCTTTAGCGTGACAAATATGTCTATTATCATCTCAGGCAGACTATCATCATTCATTTTCTGCCAGTCATTCAGGAGATTAAACGATTCCGCTGGTGCTTTTCTGATTGTGAAGCACCTCTCCATATGCTATAATCAGAATGTATAATCAAAAGGAAAACGGATGCGATTTTCCGCTGTTAGATGCCCTCTGGTATTACGAAAGAGAGGGTGATGCCCTTATGAGTACCGGTGAGGTTTTAACCTTATTACTCGTGATTTTTGCGGCTCTGACTTACATAGACAATCATAATAACAAAAAGAAATAGCATCCCACTCGCCCAAGTCTAGGATGCTATTCTTGTAATATGCTATTCTACTGAGGACAATCGGAAAATCAATTCCGATAACCTTTCTAAGTAGATTAAATTTATTAAAAAATATTCTGATTTTCTCTGAACTGTCTCCATACATTTTCAAAGAAATTGTCATCTTCAGGAATGGGCCTCACCTTCCTCCATTCGAATTCAGCTCTCCCGTCTTTATAAGTGACCTCCTGTATCAAGTCAGCTCTGCTTCCGTCATCAAGGCAGAAGGCAAATTCCTCCGGCAGCCTTGGATCCGGCTTCTGTCCGCAGGAATCGGTATATAGAGCACTGCCCCTGCTCTTTCCCTGATTCTTAATATAATCCTTCATAGCGGAAAGATAGACAAACTGGCTGATGAGCATATCCCTCAGCCGGAAGACAAGCCAAAGCTCTGTTTTCTCTTTTGCACAGACCAAATCATCAAAAGATAAAAGTTCTTCCTGAACCTCCTGTATCGCCAGTCCGATCCTTTCCGGATTCCGGATTGCTGCTCCGTACCGGCTCATGCGTGCTGCAGCCCGTTTCCAGAACTCTCTCACAGCCGTTTTTCCCTCTTTTTTTTCAGTGACCAGAAAAGCCGTCTCTTCTGCATCGCGAAGCGCTTTTAAGGCTGTTTCTTCAAAGCCCGGACTGGCCTCAGGCTCTCCATGCCTTTTTGCAGCTATGAACTGGGCGGCTCTCGCAGAACCTGCCTGTCCCGAATTCAAAGCGCTGCCGCCCGGGCGGTATACACCATGGCTTCCGCAGACTTCACCGACCGCAAACAGCCCTTCCACATCCGTATGCCACCAGGCATCAGCCGCCAGACCTCCATTGTTGTGCTGGGCGCATACTGCTATTTCCAGCGGCTGTGTTCTCAAATCCACTCCTCTTCCAAGGTAAAATTCCACCGCAGGCATATTCATATGACTCAGCCTCTCAATGGGTGTTTCAAGGCATGCGCCCGCCCTGTTTAAGTATTCAAAGGCCTCCGGAGCCAGCTTCTCAAATGCCACCGGTTCTTTACCGGGATTTTCACGAAAATCAAGGAAAATGCGCCTGCCGCGGCTTCTTTCAAGATACACCAGAATGTCAATGACAGAACTTCCTCCCGAAAGCTTTCTCACGTCAAAAGGCCACTGATAGCCTTTCAGGAAAATACTGCTGAGCATGATATTCCGGTCTTCAAAGAAGTTCTCCAGGAATTCCCGTTCATCACTGCCGTCCTCTTCCGTAGAAAAAAAACGGGGAAGAGCCTGCATATAAGTGCCGGACACGTTCCATCTCGGATGAATGGATGCAATTCCATACTGCCACTCTGTTAAATTTTTTCCCTTCGCTCCCGCCTCAAATGCCAGACCACTGGAGCCGTAATGTCCGGCCGGATAAACACTGTCCGCATACATTCCGGCCGGTCCGCCGGTGGCAAGCACCACACTTTTGCAGGAAAAAAGTGCGAAACGTTTCTCCTCATCCTCCGGGCAGCTTAAATCCAGGCAGAGCAGGCCGTATACCTTCTCCCCATCAGAGAGAATCCTGATCACTTGCATTTTGTCAAAAATCTCAATATTCTTTTCCCTGACCGACTGCTCCAGACACTCCGTCATCTGCTTTGAAGTGTAGGGACCTACGCTCGTTGCACGGCACCTGGGATCGTGATCTGTCTTGTAACCGACGAATTCCCCCCACCTGTTCTGAGGAAATGGGACGCCCAAATTTACCAGTTTTAAAAAGCTCCTGGCCGACAGAGCTGCTTCACATAAAGCAATGTCGCCGTCCATGCACTGGCCGTCAAACAGCGTACGCGCCATTTCTCCCACGCTGTCAGGTTCATCTCCGCAAAGTGTCAGCTTATAATATGTCTGCTTGTCAGAACCTGTATTGCGGGATGTTCCCGCCCCCACATGATCTGTGACGATTCCAATATCCTTCTGGCCTAAGGACCATAACTGGTCCGCCGCATTGAATCCGGCTGCCCCTGTTCCTACGATAACCGTATTCAGCCGGTACAGCCGAATTTTATGAAACATCTCTAACTTCATCTCATCCACCTTTCCCTGCAGAATGACAAGGCTTATTACAGCCTGCGGATGTGAAAGCCGCCATCCACATCGATATAATTTCCCGTTGTATAAAGGAATTTATCACCGCAGAAGGCGCTGACCGCATTGGCCACGTCCTCCGGAGCTCCCCACCTGGCAATGGGGAATTCTCCCTGCCCGATAAGGCCGTCATACTTTTCCTGTACACTGCTGGTCATATCTGTAGCGATGACTCCCGGACGGATTTCATGGACGAAAATGCCTTCTCCCGCAAGTCTGTCCGCATAAAGGGTTGTCAGCATTGATATTCCCGCTTTGGAAACACAGTACTCTCCCCGGTTTATACTGGACACAACGGCGGAACAGGAAGAAATATTGATAATTGTTCCCCGTTTTTTTCCCTCCATGGGCTGTTTCAACATCTGTTTTGCCACTGCCTGAGTCAGGAACATATTTCCTTTCGTATTAATATCCATAACGCGGTCATAGCTTTCTTCTGACATCTCCAGCAAATCTGCCCTTACGTTTGGGGCAATACCTGCGTTATTGACAAGTATATGAACGGCACCATACTTCTCCACCGTTTTCTTAACCAGTTCTTCTCTGTCTTTGGAATCTCCCATGCTGCCCTGGATATACAAGTAATCAATTCCGTTGTTTTTAAGCTTATCCAGGTTTTCTTTGTTTTTAGATTCGGAAGAAGTGGCCATGATGACCACGTTACAGCCGTCAAGACCCAGTTGGCAGGCAATAGCAAATCCAATGCCCCGGCTTCCTCCTGTTACAATCGCTGTCTTTTTCACTTTGTCTTTCACCTTTCATCGATTCAACTGCATTTATATGGCATAAAGGTATATACTTGCAGGATATTTCTCTCAAACCATGTCTTTACGGATGTAAAAGGACCTTAATACTGCCCGATTTCCGGTCAAGGCAAGTTTCAAGAGCCTTCTGAATATCATCAAGGGAAAAATGATGGGTGATCAGAAGCTCAAGGTCTAATTCTCTGGATATTTTAAGCGCAACCGGGAAGTCCCAGCAGTATCCCTGGGCACCCTGAATCTTAATTTCATGGGTAACAAACCTGCTTGCCGGAATATTAATCCGGGGATTCTCAAAGATTCCAATAATCGTAGCCAGGCCATTTTTCTTCAGTGTCATCATCGCCTGTAAAAATGTCGCTTCCAGTCCGACACATTCGAAGCTCTTATCCACACCTTTTCCATCGGTAATTCTGAAAATTTCCTCTTCCAGATTGACTTTTCCTGAGTTTACCGTCATGGTGGCGCCAAGTTTTTCCGCCACTGCCAGCCTGTCATCAGAGTGATCCGCAATAATTACTTCGGCTGCTCCGCTCTTTCTGCAGATCGCGGCAACCAGCATCCCTATGGCTCCTGCCCCAATCACGAGAACAGTCTCCCCAAGGCAGATTTTCCCCCGGCGGACCGCATGAGCTGCAACGCTTAATGGCTCAATCAAAGAGCCTGTGTCATAGGTCAGATATTCAGGAAGCTTATATACATATGGCTCATTTATAAGGATATAATCTGCCATGGCTCCGTCACCGTTCCTGTATGTAAACGATATATTCTCACAATATCCATAATCGCCATGCCGGCAGGCATCACATGTTCCGCAGACAATGCAGGGTTCCACTGTTACCCGGTCTCCCACTGCCACACGGGTGACGCCTTTCCCTATCTCAGCCACGTCTCCGGAGAATTCGTGTCCAATGGTCATGGGAAGAGGGGCCGAAGGGTGTTTTCCCTTAAAAATATGGATATCGCTGCCGCAAATGGCGCTGGATTTTATTTTAATTAAAACCTGGCCTTCTTTTGGAGACATGATTTCTCTTGTCTCAATGACCGCTTTCATAGGCTCTGTTACTTTTCCGATTCTGCTGATTTTTACACTCACGCTTCGGTCCTCCTTTATTGGAAACTGCGTTCACGCTTTGAGGCTTCCTCTCTGTACTCCCTGTAAAATTCCGCATAGATTTTGCTGTCTTTGATAACGCAGCCGGTTCTGCCGTGGTCTCTCATGATCTGGGTGCACTTTGAGCACGTGACGCAGCACTGCCTGGGATTCATTTCTCCATCTAAAAGGATATCACGGGGCGCGTCCGGATAGGCGAAGCTGGAACGTCCCAGTCCCACAAATTTGCAGCTTCCGTCAGCCAGATTTGCCGCCCCTGCAAAGGGAAGAAACTGCCGCAGCCAGGTGTAGCCGTTTCCCACAACAGGCACATCACCTGCCGCCTTCTGAATCTGTCTCGTAAATTCAAACAGCCTGGCCATGCTTTCAAGAGGATGCTCATCCGGGGTTGGAATTCCCATGCTGGATAAGTCAAAGGGTCTTGTTACCTGAGGATAAATATAATAGGGATTTCCCGCAGAATTGCTTAAAAGGTCAACGCCCTCATCCACCAGCATCCGCACGAGAGCCATGGGCTCTGCCGGATCGAACTTCCACATATCTTCTTTATCGCATCCGAAGCCATAGGGATAGGGATGGGCGTCAAATACATTAAAACGGCAGGCTATAATGAAGTCCTCTCCCACAGCCTCCCGGACTGCCCGGATCGTCTGGCGCAGAAACCGGCTTCTGTTTTCAAAGCTTCCGCCGTATCTTCCTTCTCTGGTGTGGCTCGCAATCAGTTCGCTTAAAAGGTAGCGGTGACAGTTTTTTATATCCACGCCATCAAAACCGGCTTTCCTGGCCAGAACCGCACTTTCCACATAATGAGCAGTCAAATTGTCCAGATATTCATCTGTCACCACCGGTCCGTCTGCTGCAAGTCCCACTCTGGGATCTAAAATCGGATCATGCTGGGGAACCATAGGTGCTCCCTTATGGCCTTCCGGCCTGGAGTAACGTCCGGAGTGTGTCAACTGCAAAATATTGAGAGGCTTCATTCCATTGCGGTCAGACGACGCTTGGTTGCAGCGCTCCAGCACCGCCTGGAACTGAGTCATGTTTTCCCTTGTCAGCATCATCTGAAGGGGGTTGGCCCGGCCTTCCGCTGCGACCGCACAAGCCTCCCACCAAAGAAGTCCTGCTCCGCCTTCCGCAAATCTTTTGTATCGTCTCTCCACAAGTTCAGAGGGAGATCCGTCCGGATTGGAATCGCAGCCTTCCATGGGAAGAACTGCCATTGCATTGGGCGCAACCCGCTTTCCAACTTTTACTTCCTTGTGAAGCACAGATAAATCTTCGCTGAATTTTATGTTTACACCGAGAGATTCTGCTTTCTCTTTCACCTCATCCAGTGTTTTATAATTAAATTTTTCATGTGATGCCATTCTAAAGTCTCCTTATTTTTAGTGCCAGTCATGCTCTCTCATATAACGGATTCCTGATTCGGCAATTTCATCCCGGCTCTTTCCCAGCTCAATCCAGCCCCCGTCAAATCCGCCGGCCACAAATGTCTCCATCGTGATATGCCCTCTATAATCGTATGTACGCATCAGGTTCCACAAATCTTCCCATGGGTAAAATCCCTGTCCGGGAACTCCCCTGTTGTTGGAACAGGCATGAAAATGATACAGCTTCCCTTCCTTTAATACAGCTTCAAAGGCATCTGTCACGCTGTCTTCTTCAATCCCGGCCTGATAGGTATCAAAATGTACACCTACATTTTCCTCTCCAATATCAGAAACCAGCTTTAATGCCTGAGCCGCCGTATTGACCACGCTGGTTCTGTACCGGTTCAAAGGTTCAAGGGCAAGCCGCACGCCGCATTCCTTTGCGATTGCGGAAACTTTGCGGATTCCCGTCACCGCAAGCTCCCATTCCCTCTTTTTGTCCTCCTCAGAAAGCAAGTGTCTTTTTCCCCCTCCTGTGTAAAGAGGGCCGGCAAACACTTTCGCTGAAACAGCCTCCGCCGATTTCAGACAGCCAACCATGTATTCCATCGTGTTCTGACGAACCGCCTCATCAAAACTGGAAAGGTCACGTCCGGCTCCAAGAGAAGCGCAAAGACTCACTTCCATATCCAGGGAATGGATTTCATCCGCCAGTTTTGGAGGAAGCTCCGAAATGGTCATGGGAAGCTCTACTGCCGTAAATCCCATTTTAAAAGCCTTTTCAGCCAGTCCCGTGCATTGGGGGCCAAGCTCATTTACCCAGTTCCAAAGATTAATCCCCCAGCGGTTTCCCATAAATCTCTCTCCTATCTCGTTGATGCCCGTATAATTAAATCTGTTTCCAGCATCTCTTTTAAGGGCTGCGGAAGCACACCTTTTTCGTCCTTATACTGAATCTGGTGAATCAGATTATTGGTCGCCCTCACACCGATATCGTAAAATGGCTGTGCGATCGTGGAAAGAGGCGGCTCCACCATCCCAGAAAGAGTTACATTATCAAAGCTGAGAACTGAGACATCCCGGGGAATGCGTACTCCCATCTCATGAAGGGCGTGAAGAACAACAAATGCTTTCGGGTCACTGGTTGCAAAAATCGCATCCGGCCTGTCTTCTGAACTCATCAGAGCCTGTGTCATGCTGTAAAAGTTATCGCTTCCCGTTGCCTCCCTCATAACCAGATTTTCATTATAAGGAATATTATAATCCTTAAGCGCCGACCGGTATCCCCGGTAACGCTCGTTGTACAAGTAAAGATTTTCTCTCCCCAGTGCCAGGGCGATTTTTTTATGCCCGGAACTTATTAAATACCGGACACCATTGTAAGCCGATTTAAAATTGTCTATGGATACAATATCTATTTTCCCCTCATCCTGGGCATAAAAACGGTTTATAAGTACAAGGGGAAATCCTTCTGCACGGAGATTTCTTATATGACTTGAGTTCGGAAGCATGGAGCCTACCAGAAACCCGTCCACCAGGCGGGATTTCATGGTAGAAATATAGTCTTTTTCAACGACGCTGTTCTCATCCGTATTGCATAAAATGACCGTATAATTTTTTTTCCTTGCCGTGTCCTCTACTCCCCGGGTAATCATGGGGAAAATAAGGTTCTGTATATCCGGCAGCATAAGGGCAATGGTGTTGGTCCTGCCCATCTTCAGCCCTTTTGCCATAACATTGGGGCTGTATCCTGTTTTCTGGATGGCCTCCATGACCCGTACACGGGTGTCTTCACTTACATAACTTTTTCCGCTTAAAACTCTCGATACGGTGGTGGCTGAAACACCGGCCAATTCCGCAACCATTTTAATATTTGTCATCCCAATCACCTCAATATGTGAATTCCATAATATGGATTCTTTTGAATTGATTTTATCACATATTGCCAGAATACACACGGAATTTCAGCATGCTGCCAATTTTTAATCAATCGTCCCAATACACCGTTGCACCCCGGTGTGCCGAGGTGCAGTTTTTGCGGTAAAGATTTAACCATCCGGAGGCCGGTTTATGAACGGGTTTAAAGTTCTTCTTTCTTTCCGTAAATTCCTCTTCTGTCACTTCTGCGGACAGTGTTCTCGCCTCGATGTCTATATGGATCATATCACCGTCTTCAATCAGGGCCAGATTTCCTCCTTCATAGGCTTCCGGGCTCACATGCCCGACAGCAAGACCTCCCGTTGCTCCTGAAAATCTGCCATCAGAAACCAGCGCCAGTTTGCTTCCCAGCCCTTTTCCCAAAACAGCCGCCATAAAGGTCTCCATGTGAGGCATTCCGGGGCTTCCTTTAGGGCCTTCATATCGGATGACCACAACATCTCCAGCCACAATTTCATCTTTTAAAATGGCATGCCAGGCATCATCCTGGGAATCATAACACTTTGCCGGTCCTGAAAACTTCCACGCTGCCGGATCTACGGCGCTGAATTTGACAATGGCGCTGTCCGTTCCGATGTTTCCGTGAAGAACAGCAAGCCCTCCCTGTTCATGGATCGGATTTTCTACCGTATGGATCACATCTGTATCTTTATTTTCGGCAAGCTCCGCCTTATGCCCCAAAGTTCCGAACATTCCGTCTGCCGACGTATCTATTTTCCCCGCAGCAGCCAGTTCCTTCACAACAGCCCCCAGCCCTCCGGCCCCATCAAACTCCTCCATGGTGTAAGTGGGATGGTTGGGATAAATAGTGCTGATAACCGGTACTTCCCGGCTGATTTCATCAAAGGTTTCCGGAACAATATCACATTTTATCTGACGTGCAAGCGCCGGAATATGAAGCAGGCTGTTGGTAGAACCGCCTGTTGCCATCATATACCGCACCACGTTCTCAAAACTCTTCTGGTCTATAAAATCACCGGGACGCTTTTCTTCTTTTACTGCCTCCACAATCTTTTCAGCCGCCTCTTTTGCCATTTCATGCCACTGGGGTGTCTGGCTGCGGACGCTGGCATTGCCGAGGGGAGAAAGACCTAAGACTTCCGCCATGGCGCACATCGTGTTGGCCGTTCCCATAAACGGACAGGCGCCCGGAGTCGGACAGGCATTCTTTACGATTCCTTTATAGTCCTCCTCGCTCATATCACCTGCAACATAGGCCGCATAAGCCTGCTTTGTATGGGTCAGGGTCAGCATTTTCCCTTTATAATGGCCGGCAGCCATATATCCGCCTGTGAACATGACCGTGGGGATATTTACCCTCAAAGCTCCCATAACCATGCCCGGAACCACTTTGTCACAGGTCGCCATCATAATCATGCCTTCCAGCATATTTAATTCCGCTACGGTTTCCACCTCACCGGATACTAAGTCTCTGGCCGGAAGCGTATACCGGTCCCCCGGCGTATTGGAGCAGATTCCGTCGCAGATTCCGGTTATGGGAAGCTCCAGCGCGAGCCCTCCTGCTTTGTAGATTTCTTCTTTCATCTCTGCGATGACATCCTTAAAAGGGAAATGTCCCGGATTCATCTCATTCCATGAGTTAACCAGTCCGATGACAGGCCTTTTTGCATCCTCAGGCGTTATTCCCATTGCGTATAGCAGTGTATTACGGTGATCAAGAGATTCTTCATTCCATTGACGTATCACTTTTTCCTCCTGTCCTTTTCCCAGGCAGATTATCAGCCTCCAAGATAAGCCTTTCTTACAACATCAGACTTTAGCAGTTCCTCTCCGGTTCCGCAGATATTAACCATGCCGTTTTCCAGGATACACGCTTTATCGCAGATGGAAAGGGCTTTTCTTGCATTCTGTTCCACCAGCAGTACGGTGATTCCCGAATCCCGGATCTCTTTAATTAATTCGTAAATCTGATTTACGATAATCGGCGCAAGCCCCAGACTGGGTTCATCCAGCAGCAAAATCTTCGGGTGTTCCATAAGCCCTCTGCTGATGGCCAGCATCTGCTGCTCACCGCCCGAAAGAGTTCCGGCAAACTGATGCTCCCGCTCCTTTAAAATAGGAAACCGCTTAAACTGCTCCTCTATGTCTTTTTCCAACTGTTTTCTGCTATGCAAATACCCTCCCACCAGAAGGTTGTCCCGGATGGTAAGGCCCGAAAAAGTTCTGCGGCCTTCCGGCACATGCACGATTCCCTTTGCAACGATTTTGCTGGGTTTGGCAGGTATCGGTCCCCCAAGAAATTCGATGGTTCCCTCCACCGGTTTTACCAGGCCGGAAATAGTGCGCAGAAGGGAGCTCTTTCCGGCTCCGTTGGAGCCGATAATGCTGACAATCTGTCCTTCGTCAGCTTCAACATGGACTTTTTTCAGCGCCCTGACGTGTCCGTAGGTGACACTTAAATCCGTTACTTTTAACATTGCCATGTCAGCTCTCCTCCTTTCCCAAATACGCCTCAATTACTTCCGGATTTCTCTGTACTTCGGCGGGAGTGCCTACTGCAATGGTTTTTCCAAAGTTTTGGACATGGATGATATGGGAAATGCTCATAACCATTTCAAGTCTGTGCTCGATCAAAAGAATTGCAAACCCTATCTCCTTAGAAAGGGTTGAAATCAGTTCCGTCAGTTCCTGAACCTCAGTGGGATTCAGTCCGGCTGCCGGCTCGTCTAAAAGCAGCACCTTAGGGGCACAGGTCAGGGCTCTCGCAATTTCAATGCGCCTCTGCATGCCATAGGCAAGATTTTCCGGCCTTTCATCTTTATAATCCGCCATGCCTACCATTTCCAGATAGTGCTCACAGAGTTCAACTCCCCGCTTTTCCTCGCTTTTGCGTTTTGGAGTAGGAAGAAGGCCTCCTATAAGAGAGTATTTCGCCTGGGGATCAAAGGCGCACATGACATTTTCCAGCACCGTAAGTCCCTTGAATAAGCGGATATTCTGAAAAGTACGTCCCATGCCTTCCCTTGTGACGAGATACTGCTCCTTTTTTGTCACATCCTTACCATCCAGCATCACATTTCCCTGGTCTGCGGTATATACATTGGAAATAACGTTGAAAATAGTTGTTTTTCCGGCTCCGTTAGGCCCTATGATTCCATGGATCTCCCCTTTGTCCGCACGGATGGAAAAATCCTGAATGGCTTTTACTCCGCCAAAGCTTTTATAAATGTTCTTAACTTCCAGCAGGCTCATCAGTTTTCCTCCTTCTGCAATTTCGCGGGGCCTTTTCTTCTTTTGAATAAATCCGGAAGCTCATACTCACCCATGATTCCTGAAGGTTTGAAGTTAATGATCAAAAGAACCAGAATTGCATAAATAATACTTCTGTAATTCGCAAGCCCTCTCAGCACTTCCGGCAGGGCGCTTAGGATGGCCGCTCCTAAAATAGAGCCGGTCAGACTGTTTACGCCTCCGAAAAATACCATGATCACCCAGTCAGCACTCTTCTTCCAGCCAAAAATGCTGGGGTCCACGTATGTGATATAAAAAGCGTACAGGCAGCCGCTGAATGCGGTAAAAGCAACGCTTAATAAGAATGCGGTAATTTTGATCCTGGCTACGTTGATTCCCATAGCCTTTGCTGCCAGCTCATCCCCACGGATAGCAACACACTGACGTCCGTATTTGCTGTTTTTAAACCAGTTTACCAGCAGGATCGCAACGATCGCGGAAGCAAACGCCAGAAGTGTGGTTGTCTTCTTCGGAATACCGATAAAGCCGGAGGCACCTCCTGTCAGCTTGGTTGTCCGGTTAAGCAGAGCTGTGATCGCCTCTCCAAATCCAAGGGTGACAAGAGAGATATAATCCTTCCTTAACCGGACGGTAGGAATCCCCACGATAAAACCAATGCCGACTGCAATTACAACTGCTCCAATGCAGGCAATGGGAAAGGGAAGGCCCAGCTTTACGACAAAAATACCGGACACATAAGCTCCAACTGCCATGAATGCTGCCTGTCCAAGGCTGAACATTCCCGTCAGACCCGTCAGCACATATACACCTGCAACTGCTACAAGGGTGATACATATTTGTGTGAAAATATTCGTATACAATACCATCGTGTGTACCCCCTACGCCTTTTCCTGAATGTTGCATCCGGCAATTCCGCATGGACGGACCAGTAAAAATACCAGCATAATCAGGAAAGTAAATACCGGGGTGTAACCTGAACCCACAGTACCGATTAACAGTGTCTCAATAAGTCCCAGAAGCACAGCCCCGATGATAGCTCCCGGCAGGCTTCCCAGTCCGCCGATTACCGAAGCGATGAATCCTTTCACTACCAGACTGCCCAGAGTCGGGTACAAAGTGTAGTTGATTCCCAGAAATACACCTGAGAGTCCGGCTAGAGCACCTGAAACCACAAATGCGAACTGAATGATCCGCGTGGAATCAATTCCCATTAAATTGGCTGTATCCCTGTCAAAGCTGACACTTCTGAGTGCTCTTCCGACTCTTGTTTTCTGAATAACATAAGCCAGTACAAGAAGTGCAATGGCACTGCTGCAAAACATCAGAAGATCTGATGTGGAAACAACAACTGAACCAAACTTAATCGCTGCTTTTTTAAAGAACTGAGGATAATTGTAAAAATTTGCGCCGACTTTTACGGTAACAATTCCTTCATACAGCGTTCCTAATGTAATAGAGGAAACGAAATAATATACGGAGGAGCTGTTACGCTGTATAATGCGGCGGAATGCCACAAATTCCCCAAAAAGGGCGACACAGCCGCCGGTAACCACAGCTATAAGGATTGTCGGAACCAATCCCAGTCCCTTGGAAGCTGCCAGAAAATACCCGGCAAAGGCGCACAGCGTCATGGTAGCTCCATGAGAGAAGTTGGAAAACTTTAAAACATTAAATATCAGTGAAAAGCCTGTCGCAATCAGCGCATAGACGGAGCCCGTCGCAAGGCCGTTGATAATAATCTGCAATGACATGATATGCCTCCATCCATTCAAAAGCTGTTCAAACGCTTAATTATCTGCGCTGAATCTCTCTAACATCTTTGGCGTTGTTCCTTCATATGTAAACATAACCATTTCAAGACCGGTCGTCATGTGAGTCTCGGGATCGATTGTGATTTTTCCGGTAAGGCCGTCGAAATCCTTAACATTCTCAATCGCAGTCCGCAGACCAGCCGGATCATCTGTTCCTGTCTCTTCCAGGGCCTTAGCGGCAATTTTCACAATGTCATACCCAAGGAAAAACTTGTTGGTGGCTTCCACTCCGGTTTTTTCCTTAACGGCTGCAATCATTTTCTGAAGCTCCGGCTCCGTATCATCTACGTTATTGATGCAGTATACTCCGTCGCTGCTTCCGCCAAGCATGGTGTTAAAGGGCGGGCATGCATCCAGGCCGCAGATAATCGCACCTTCATATCCAAGGGCACGGGCTGCCGTAACAATGTTTACAAGATCCTTTGTATAGTTCGGTGCATAAATAGCATCAACGTCTGCGCTCACAATCGGAGACAGCAGTGTTTTGAAATCCGTATCATTTGCGTTATAAGCAACCTGCTGCTTTTCATCCGCTGTCCCGCCGCCTTCTGTAACCGCTTCAATGAAGGGATCTTTCAGAGAAAGTGAATAAGCATTGCTTTCATTATAAATAACGCCGAAGGTTTCATAGCCGTTCTTCATTGCATACTTTGCCATAATTGTTCCCTGCTGGATTGCGTTTGGCTGAAAACAGAACATATTCTTATAAGGAGTTCCGTCCGCTTTTAACTGTGCACTTGGATCCATGGCCAGACCCATGATCGGAACCTCATACTGTTCAGAGGTTTCCTTAATGGCCAGTGCTATATTTGCCACAGGCGGCCCTACAATAAGGGAAACCTTGTCAGAAGTGACCGCTTTTGTGTATGCATTGATCGCTTCCGTTACATCTGCCTTGGTGTCATAGGTGTTCATGACCAGCTTCTTTCCGTTAATTCCCCCGTTTTCATTGATTTCATCCACAGCCCACTGAGCTCCTGCCTGAACCATCTGTCCAAGGCTGGAAGTTGCGCCCGTAATGTCCTGAAGACAGCCGATTAGAATTTCGCCGTCTGTTGCCTCCCCTCCCGATGATGCTTCCGTTTTCCCGGTTTCTGCATTACCTGCAGTAGTGG
The DNA here is from genome assembly GCA_041223105.1 of Lachnospiraceae bacterium 54-53. Lineage (GTDB taxonomy): Bacteria > Bacillota > Clostridia > Lachnospirales > Lachnospiraceae > Lacrimispora. Next base: position 83,544 of record JBCLPO010000018.1, on the reverse strand, counting down.
AAGCCGTTGTTGAAGATGTCTGGTTGCTTCCGCATGCGGCCAGATTGAATACCATCAATCCAGTAAAGATGATTGCTGTTGCCTTTTTCATGTACTCTTCTCCTTTTCTTTTTTGGAGGAATCAGCAGTCTGCACAAAAACCTTTCCTCCAGTTTTCTGTACCAATTGGACAGTTTTCTTGTTAAAAGCCTTGTATGTTAACGTTTTCATACGGCTTTTAAAAAAAATTAAAGAATTATATTTGTGATTTTGTTCAAATTATAATTCTTTAATTACAAAAACATAATACATCTTTTTATTTTTCTTGTCAATATGCATATTTAAAAAAGTTTTTTATGGCATTTGCTGTATGAAAAAGATTTCATATTTCTTATTTTTGGTATTTTTTCATTCTTTTGATTGACTCCCCAAAAAAATGAGTATAATATAAAAGTAAAATATTAAAAATTTTATATATTTTTATGAATTCACTTTACCAAAACAAAGGAGAACTCTGCCATGAATACAGTTTTAAGCGAAATCCAGAAAATCGGCATCGTACCGACTGCCGTGCCTGATGATGCGCGAAATATCCTCCCTCTTGCTGACACCCTTTGTAAAGAAGGGATTCCCTGTGTGGAAATAGATTTCTGCGACAATCTCACCTGTGAATCCATTCACGAAACGGCAGCAAGGTTTCCTCAGATGATAATCGGCTTTGGAGCGGTTTTGACCATCAACCAGGCCTGCTCAGCGATCAATGCAGGTGCGGACTTCATCGCCAGCCCGGTATTTGATCCGGCTGTCATACAGTATTGCATGAACCGTAATATTCCGGTAATACCAAGGATTTCCAGTTCAAATCATATGGAAACCGCACTTTCTCTGGGACTTGAGGCAGTAAGCGTTCTTCACGACAACCTAACAGACAGCATCCATATGATTCAAACTATGTCAAGGCATTATCCCAGCATAAAATTTATGCCGGAAGGCAGTATCTGCGGGAAAGATATGGGCTCATATCTGGAACCTGATCATGTTATCGCCTGCTTCAATAACCGGATTGCAAAGAGAGAATGGATTCAGGCTGGAGAATTCAGCAGAATAGGACGTCTGGCAAAAGAGTCTGTCCGTGACATGATGGGATTTGAAGTCTCCCATATCGGTATCAATTGCGGCAGCGATGAGAACGCTGAAAAAACAGCCGGAATATTCGAAGCAATGTTTGGATTCCCAAAAGAGTCAGGTCCAGGTTCTGCCTATGCCGGTACGTTTCTCGAATGCATGAAACCACCTCACCTTGGCACAAACGGCCATATCGCCATCGCAGCCAATTCTATTACCCGTGCAAAAAATTATTTTGAAGCCATAGGATATGAATTCAATGAATCATCTGCTAAATTTAATGATGGCAAAATGATCGTCATCTACTTCAAAGAAGAAGTCGGGGGATTTGCGGTACATATTGTTCAGAAGCAACAGTAATGCGGGGAATACATAAATATAATAAGTCCTGTATCAATCGTATTTCTACAACTGATACAGGACTCATTTAAAACAATCCGCATCAGCGGACTGCTCCTGTCAGTTCACCGATATCCTCTATATGGTATTTCCTCATATAATCCTCTATGCCCTGAACCACATCTTCTGCTGCATAAGGGTTCCGGAAATTGACCGTTCCCACAGAAACAGCCGTTGCCCCGGCCAGGATAAATTCCACGGCATCCGCTCCGTCCATGATGCCTCCCATGCCGATCACGGGAATTTTGACCGCATTGGCAGTCTGATATACCATGCGGACGGCAATGGGTTTAATGGCAGGCCCGGATAATCCGCCTGTTTTATTGGCTACCGCAAAGGTACGGCGGTCAATGTCGATCTTCATGCCTGTCAGGGTATTGATGAGGGAGAGCACATCCGCGCCTCCTGACTCCGCCGCCCTGGCCATTTCGGCAATATCCGTCACATTGGGGCTCAGCTTCATGATGACCGGCTGCTTTGCATACCGTTTCACTTCCTTCGTAATTGCCTCAACCGCTCTGGGGTCCTGACCGAAGGCGATTCCGCCTTCTTTTACATTGGGGCAGGAAATATTGATCTCCAGCATGTCCACCGGCTCATCTGCCAGGCGCTCCACCACCTGGATATAATCTTCCGTGGACTTCCCGCACACATTGACTATGATCTTCGTGTCGAATTTCCTTAAAAAGGGGATATCACGCTTTATAAAAACTTCCATTCCCGGATTCTGAAGGCCGATGGCATTGATCATGCCTCCGTAGGTCTCCGCAATCCTCGGAGTAGGATTCCCGGGCCAGGGCACATTGGCAACGCCCTTGGTAACCACGGCGCCCAGGCGGTTTAAATCCACCATTTCACCGTACTCTTCTCCGGAGCCAAAGGTGCCGGAAGCGGTCATGACCGGATTCTTAAGCTCTACTCCGGCCAGATTTACTTTCATATTCATCAGAGCTCCACCTCCTCGGCTTTAAATACCGGACCATCCTTGCAGATGCGCTTATTATGCACCATGGAATGCTCATCCACATCCCTGGTCCTGCACACACAGGCAAGGCAGGCGCCGACGCCGCAGGCCATCTTTTCCTCCAGGGAAAGATAGCATTCCACCCGGTTTTCCTCCGCATAAGCCTTTATGGCTTTCAGCATGGGAGTGGGACCGCATGCAAAAATCACATCTCCACGGAGTCCGTGCTCCCGGATCGCGTCCAGAACATTGCCCTTGGTGCCGGCGCTGCCATCCTCGGTCGCAACAAAAACTTTCCCGTAGGGAAGAAACTCTTCATTTAAAAACAGCTCGTCACGGTATCCTAAAACCACCTGCTTTTCGCAGGACAGATGCTTTGCCAGCTCCAGCATGGGCGGGATCCCGATGCCGCCTCCGATCAAAAAGGCCTTTTTCCCACGGCCTCCGGCCTCAAGCGGAAAACCGTTGCCCAGAGGTCCCAGGATATCTATGGAATCTCCGGCCCGGCAGAGGGAGAACTCTTCCGTTCCTCCTCCGACTATCCGGTACACGATCCTTAAAAGCCCCTTTTCCTTATCTGTTTCACAAATGCTGATGGGACGGGGCAGAAGCTTTGCTCCATCCTTTGTATATACAGAAATAAACTGTCCCGGTGCTGCCTGGGCAGTAATTTCCTTTGTTTCGATCCACATGCTGAATACACCGTCTGCAAGCCGTACCTGGCTGGCAACCGCAGCAGATTCCATCCTCTTTGCCATGACTTCCCCCTATAATACCCTGCTGATATCGGCCACCATATCAATGACTGCCTGTCTGGAAGCCTCGCCGTAATGCTCTGCTCCGAAGGAAACGTACTTTTCCTGCCTGTAAGCGGCAATGATCCCCCTGGAGGAGTTGACGATGGCACCCAGGCCGTCTTTATTGAAGCAGGGCTTTAAATCTTCCGCTGTTCCGCCCTGGGCTCCGTATCCCGGCACCAGAAAATAAGTGGCAGGCATAAGTCCGCGGAGGATTCGGCTCATCTCCGGATAAGTGGCTCCCACGACCGCTCCCACATTGCTGTAAGCGCCATCCATGCAGTCCGCTCCCCATTCCACCACCTTCTCCGCCACCAGTTCATACACCGGTTTCCCAGCCACCAGCTGATCCTGGAACTCCCCGCTGGAGGGATTGGAGGTCTTGACCAGAACGAAAAGGCCCTTGTCCTCTTCCCTGCACACATCCACAAAGGGCTTCACGCCATCGGTCCCCAGATATGGATTGACCGTGAGGAAATCCGTGCCGAAAGCAGAAAGGCTTTTGTTTCCCACCTTCACCCGACCGATGTGGGCTGCCGCATAAGCGGCCGATGTGGAACCGATATCTCCTCTTTTGGCATCTCCAATGACGAAAAGTCCCTTGTCCTGACAATATTTTACAGTCTTCGCATACGTTTTCATACCCTCGATGCCAAACTGCTCATACATGGCGATCTGAGGCTTTACGGATGGGATCAGATCATATACATGATCCACGATCTCCTTATTGAACTGCCAGATGGCTTCCGCCGCCCCTTCCAGTGTCTCACCGAATTCCTCAAACGCTCTTCTGGTCACATGCTCCGGTATATAGTTTAACATCGGGTCCAGGCCCACACAGACCGGCGCCTTTGTTTTTTGAATCCTGTCAATCAACTGACTGATCATTGTCTCCTCCTTGGTTTTCTTCGTCATTATTTTTCTTTATTCTTTCCAATTCTATCATAAGAAAGAACCGGCTTCAAGCCTTTTGCCAAACTGATCGTAAAAATCCTGATTCCCGTCATAGGGGGTGAAGTAAAACAGCTTCAATACATCCATGCTGACCTCCTTGGAAAAAGCCGGGTCCTGCCTTTCCTCCATCTCCTTCTCCAGCCGTTTTAAAAAACAATGCCAGTCAAACACAAATTTCTCATAACGCTTCACATCAGGCGTATCGATCCATTTGTACACCTTCACCTTGGATCTGTTTTCCTTTCTGCACTCATGAATCTGCAGGAAATAAAAGAATCCCTGTTCTTCATAGAACCGCCCCAAAGGAAACAGGCGTCAGAGGGCGCCGGAACATTCCTTGTAACGTCCGGAGCGCCCGGTAACCATGGATATATTATCATTTTCTGTTGACACAATCAATGAAAGATTCATTTTTGAGCAAAAATTAGCACTCACCTATTGACAGTGCTAACAATGTATGTTATAGTACGCATATAACAACAAGAAACGCACCGGAACAACGGTGTCAAATAAATCATCAGGAACAGGAGGAAACCTTTATGTTATTATCCAGAAGAAACAACTTATTTGATGAATTTTTCAATGATCCGTTTTTTACGGATGGGTACCAGAACAGGCAATCCTTAATGAAAACCGATATCAGGGATGACGGGAACAGCTACGCCATTGAAATTGAGCTTCCGGGCTATAAAAAAGAGGACATACGCGCGGAATTAAAAGAAGGCTATCTGACCATTTACGGGGATACGTCCGGAGAAAGCGAATCCCGGGATGAGAAAAATTATATCCGCAGGGAACGTTATTCCGGCTCCGTAAAAAGAAGCTTTTATATTGGCTCCGGCCTCAGACAGGAAGATATCAGGGCTTCTTTTGAAAACGGAATTCTGAAACTGTCCGTTCCCAAGGAGGCTCCGAAGCAGGTCGAGGAAAATCATTATATCACCATCGAATAACCGAAAGGTAAAATCATGTAAAAATACGTCTTGACACAGGCTTTTACCGCCCGGTCAAGACGTATTTTTGTGCACTGATTTCCAGCAAAGCTGTTTTACGCCAGCCCCTGGTTCAGCATTTATACTCTTTTAAAAATGCGGTGGCCACATATGCCCCGCTTTTGTATGGCTTCTTATCCATGGCCTCTTCCACCTCCAGCTTAAGATTCATCCACATCTCTTCCGCTGCGATGGCCAGATGGGAAAGCATGATACCGATGCTCATCTCCCGAAGAATCACAAGAGGAGGCGAGGGCAAAAATTCCCTGCAGGAAAAAATATAGATTTTGTCATGGTAAACGATAAAGCGCCATGGCTGAGTGTTCATGACGGAGGGAGCAAGGCGTACCGCCTTTAAAATATTCTTCATGGGCTCACCCGCTTCCTCCTTAAACACGCACAGTTCCTTCAGGGGAAGCCGCCTGGCCGTTGCCGGATCCCGGTAAAGCAGAGTCTTCGGATAGCCGAAGGCAACTGCGATGACCTGCTTCATTCCCGCCGGAGCCGGCTCCAGCACCCTTGCATTTCCCAGATAGCAGGTGCCAAGGCCCTTGCCGGTCATGTATAAGAGAACAGGCTCCAGAACATAGCCCGCGTTTGTCAGATAGCCTTCCTTCTCCTCTGAATATAATACCAGATAATAAGGTGCCTCCACTTTCCATAATCCCTTAATGGGAAGATGCGCGTCCGCATTCTCCTTTATTTCCAGCTTGATCTGAATATCCCCATGGAGCCTTGACACACAGTCTCCAAAATAAAGGATATCCTTTAAAAGCTGTTCCGGCACCAGTTCTTTCTTAAACTTCCTGATAGATCTTCTCTTAAATATCATCTGATACAGATTCATACCTGCTCCCCTCTTCTCTATCTGACAATCAGGCCTGGATAAGCCCGCTCATTTCTCCCAAAAGCCCGGCAAACACCGATAAGGCGTCTTTGACCGGTTCCGCGGTGGACATATCCACGCCGCATAGCTTCAAAAGCTCTATGGGCGTCATGGAATTTCCTCCGCTCAAAAATTTATAATACCCCCTGACCACCTTTTCATCTCCCTGAAGAATCCTGCTGCTGATGGCGATGGCGGCCGAAAAACCGGTGGCATACTGGTATACGTAAAACGGCGTGTAAAAATGAGGGATCCGGGACCACTCATATTCAATTTCCGGATCCACCACCATATCCGGTCCGAAAAATTCTTCATTCAGCCGATGGTATATGCCGCATAAAAGCTTTGACGTCAGCACCTCTCCCTCCTGCACCCGGCGGTGGGCTTCCGCTTCAAACTCCGCAAACATTGCCTGGCGGTACAGCGTCCCCCGGAAACTGTCCATAAAATGATTTACCAGATAGGACCGCTCTTTCTTATCGTTTGTGGTGTTCAGCAGATGCCGGATCAGCAGCGCCTCATTGCAGGTGGAAGCCACCTCCGCCACAAAGATCTTATACCCGGCATCCACATAGGTCTGGTTTTTATCCGAAAACCAGCTGTGAAGTGCATGCCCCATCTCATGGGCCAGGGTAAAGACGCTGTCAAGAGTCCCGTTAAAATTCAGGAGAACATAAGGATGGATGCCATAAACGCCCCAGGAATAGGCCCCGCTGCGCTTTCCCTCATTCTCGTAAACATCAATCCAGCGGTTCTCAAACCCCTCTTTTAACAGGGATAAATATTCCTCTCCCAGGGGCTTAAGGCCTTCCAGAACCATGCTCTTGGCTTCCTCAAAGGAAAATCTGCCCTCTTCCCGGGAAACCATGGGAACGTAAAGATCGTACATGTGAAGCTCTTCCACCCCAAGAGCCCTCTTCCTGATGGAAATATACTCATGAAGGGAAGGAAGCCCTTCATGAACCGCTTTTATAAGGTTGTCATAAACTGTTTCCGGAATCTCATTCTCAGAAAGGGAGTGGGCTCTGGCAGAAGGATAATTTCTGGCCTGGGCATAAAAAGCCGCCTGCTTCACATTGGCAGCAAAGGTGGAAGCCAGGGTATTGCCGAACTGCCCGTAAACGCTGTAAAGGGCGTGGAAAGCGTCCTTGCGCACCCTTCTGTCCTGTTTCTCCATAAGAGCGGTATAATTCCCATGGGTGACTCTTACGGGCTCACCCTTTTCATCCATTATCTCCGGAAACTTCACATCCGCGTTGTTGAACATGTTAAAAATATCGGTGGGTCCTGAGGTGGCTTCCATGGATTTCGCCAGCAAAGCTTCCATGGAGGCGGACAGGGTATGTTCCTTCTTTTTCAGGATGATCTCAAAGGTTCTGTCATACCGCTTAAGATCCGCAACTGTATTCCGGTACTGTTCAAGGATCTCTTCGGGAATGGCCAGTATCTCCGGAATCACAAATGAGGAAAAGCCGGCCGCCTGATAGGAAAGAGTCCTTGCCCTGGCGGCAAATTCCTGGTATCTGGCGTTGCCCGTATCCTCATCGGATTTCTGTTTTCCATATACAAATAATGTTTCTATCTTCAGGGATATGTCCTCATCAAATTTCAGGCAGGAAAAAAGCATCTCGCCCGAATCCGCCAGATGTCCCTCGTACTTTTTATAACCTGATAGCGCCTGCTCTGTCTCCAGGAACAGATTCTCCCATTCATCTTCCGACGGCAGAATATCTGCCAGGTTCCAGGTATCGCAAACCGGTATTTCTTCTCTCTTTTTCAAATAAATCCCTCCAACTGTTCACTTGTGTTTATTCTATCACCCAAATTTCAAAGAAACAACCATCAATATGGAAAATATTTGATTGAAATTTGGCTTTTTCTTGTATTATACTATATGAAAACGAATCAGGAGCCCAGCCATGAATATAATACGAACAGAAGTCCCCGGCGAAACACAGAAAAACGACATGCTTCTCCTGCACGAAGCCTGCAGGGATCATGACCGCATTTCCCTGACGCTCCCTTTGGAAGAAGACTGCGTTTATTACTTATTATACGACGGAGACAGCCTCTTATCCGCCCTTTGCACATTTTTTAATGAAAACGGGGATTATGAGTGCTGCGCCTATACCCGTCCCTTAAGGAGAAGGCAGGGAAATTTCACTTTGCTTCTCGAAGATCTCCTGAAGGAAACCGGAGACAGGGATCTGGTTTTTCCGGTTGATGAAACATGCGGGGACACAATCCGTACACTGGAAGCCATAGGCGCTTCCTTCTGGTATCAGGAGCACATCATGGAACTCACTCCTGCCGCCTTTCTGGAATCAGCGCTTATAAAAAACAGGAGATCCCGGAAACGGCTTTCCGTAACCGGCGGCCCCGATGCCAAACGGGGTATCAGCCCATACATTTTTCTTGAGAATGGCAGTCCCATAGGCTCCTGCCGGGTGGAGCCGGGAGAAAACAGCGTTTATTTTTATGGATTTGAGATCAGGGAAGAATTAAGAGGCAAGGGGCTTGGAAGCGCCTGTCTCACCCTTTTTTTGGAAAAATTCTTCAGGCAGCCAGCAGATGTCCTGTCCGAAAAGCTTCTTTTGCAGGTATCGGGCCTTAACCTGCCGGCCATGGCCTTATATGAAAAGGCAGGTTTTATGATCAGGGAAAGCCTGTCCTACTATGTATATTAAAACTTACTGCACTTCCCGCACCATGCAGTACTGTTTCAGATGAAAATGCTTTTCCACGATCCCAAAGGTTTTAAAACCGAAATGCTGGTAAAAGGCCACATTCCTTTCATTGTGGGTTTCCAGGGATATCATCAGGCCGTATCTGCCCGCATAGGCAATGGCTTCGTTGAGCAGTACGGCGGATATTCCGTGGTGCTGCATGCCGGGCCGCACGGCCAGGTATATGATATGCAGCCGTTCCTCCTGATGAAGCTGGTCCGTCCATCTGGAGTTTAAGTAATCCCTGCCCTGAAAAAATTTCCAGAATGTCTTTAAGGAAGGGTCTTCCTTAATGAGATATCCATCGGTTTTCATTACGGCCGCCGCTTCGGTCAGATAATAATGAAACGGGTTGTAAGGCTCGGATTCATCATCCACCACAATGATCCCATTGATCCCCGGACTGTCGGCATATATCTCGCAGGTTTCAAAAAATTCCTCCATATCGCATTCAAACAGCTCCGGAAGCAGGCGCTCCCTGGTCTCTTCGTCAGGAATCAGCTTGCAATAGAGCGGATCCCCGGCAAAGCATTCTGTCAGCAGTTCCTTCAGCTTCTCCACATCTTCTTTTTGTACCCGGTACAATCGGTCGCTTTCCATAGTTCAAACCTCTTTTATCTCCTTTAAATCCTGTGTCAAAACGGCTAAAAAGTGAGGAAAATCCCTCCGAAAGGTCTTTCCTCACTTCTATGGTTTCTTTATTCATCCCAGTTGTGATAGGTTGCCTGCACGTCATCATCCGAGTCAAGAAGATCCATGATACGGTTCATCTTTTTGACGGAATCCTCATCGGTCAGTTCCACCCAGGTCTGAGGGATCATGGTGACATCGGCCTCCACCATGGGGACACCGGCGGCTTCCAAAGCCTCCCGCACTCCGCTGAATTCATCCGGTCCGGTGATGACCTCAAAGCTGTCCTCTTCCTCGGAGAAATCCTCCGCTCCCGCCTCCAGGGCGACCATCATCAGTTCATCCGGATCCATTTCACACTCTTCTTTATCTATAATGATCTGGCCCTTCTTATCAAACATAAAGGATACGCAGCCGGGTGTTCCCACATTGCCGCCGCCCTTGGTAAACGCGTTTCGCACATTTGCCGCAGTCCTGTTCTTGTTATCTGTCAGTGTGTCTACGATGATCGCAATCCCGTTGGGGCCGTATCCTTCGTATGTAATGGTTTCGTAATTTACTGATCCGGCATCACCGGCCGCTTTTTTAATGCCCCGGTCTATGGTATCGTTAGGCATGTTGTTTGCTTTTGCTTTGGCGATAACATCACGGAGCTTGCTGTTGTTTGCAGGGTCCGGTCCGCCTTCTTTAACCGCTACCGCCAGCTCTCTTCCGATAACAGTGAAGATCTTGCCCTTTGCGGAATCGTTTCTCTCTTTTTTATGCTTGATATTCGCGAACTTTGAATGTCCTGACATTGTTTCCAACACTCCTTTTCCTTATCTGTTTCGTCCTCTTACTCTTTAAAAATAAACATCTTTTCTATTTTAGCACTATTTTTTTCATATGGCAAGAAAAAATAACGCACAGCCGTCAATTCTCCCCGCCTTCAGGCTGAGGCAGAATTGACGGCTGTGCCGGTTTTAAGCTTCTTCCCCGGAAGCTTCCTCTTCCGCTTCCGTTTTCTTCAGGGCCGCGTCTTCCTCCCGCACCGGTTCTGTCTTCTGAACCCGGATGGACTGAATGATCTTATTCTCCACCTGAAGTATTTTAAAGCTGTATCCAAGAATGGATACCTCTGTCTGTTCCCCTTCCTGGGGGATCCGGTCCAGCTTGGAGATCAGCAAGCCGTTTATGGTATCATAGGAGTCATAATCCTCCTCGTCAAATTCGATGTTCAGTGTCTTTTCCACATCATCGAGAGGTGTCATACCGTTCATTAAGTAGGATCCATCCTCTGACGGAACGATGTATACCTCATCCACATCATATTCATCCAGAATATTGCCGACGATTTCTTCCAGAATGTCCTCCATGGTCACAATGCCGGCCGTCTGACCGTATTCATCCACCACAATGACCATATGGATCTTTCTGGTCTGCATTTCTTTAAACAGGGCGTTGATATTCCTGGTCTCCGGAATGAAATGAGCCTCCCGGAGAAGCCCTTCTATCTCACTTAAGCCCCTGCCCGCATTCCGCCTGTTTTCCGCGGCAATGAGAGCATCCTTCATGTGAAGGATCCCGATGATGTCATCCACATCCTTTTTATAAACCGGATACCTGGAGTTAAATCCGTCCTTCAGGATGAAGTTCACCGCTTCTTTTAAGGTGATCTCTCCGTCCAGGGAAACCAGATTTTTTCTGTGGGTCATAATATCCCCGGCTTCTTTATCATTCAATTCGAAGATGTTGGTGATCATCTCCGCTTCCCGGGCCTCAAGAACCCCCTGCTCGTGACCCTCGTTCACCATGGACATGATGTCCTCTTCCGTAACGTTTTCATTATCCGATGCCATATCGATTCCAAACAGCTTCAGAAAGAAATAAGCCACCTTATTTGCCAGCCAGGTAAAAGGCATCAGCGGTATCATCAGCAGGGACACAAAGGGCAGCAGCCCATATCCCCATTTCTCCGGATTCTTTGCCGCACAGCGTTTGGGAATGATGATGCCAAAGCTGATTAAAAGCACGATAAGCACGATTGAAACCAGCAAAAGGCTGATCAGCGACAGCCAATGGCTGGAAAAAACATTTCCCCGCGCCAGGATCGCCCCTAACTGTGCCCCTAACTGTTCCAAAACAAAAGCCCCGGTCACCATGCCGATTAAATTGCTGGTTATCTGGATGGTATTCACGAACCTGGTAGGTCTGTTAACAATATGTAACAGCTTCCTGGCCTTTTCGCTTCCTTCCTCCATCTGATGCTCCAGTTCGCCCGTATTCACGTTTTGGATTGCTGCTCCAAACCCATAAAATATAGCGTCCAGCACGATAAAAGCAATAAAAATAATCACGCGTATAAGCGGATTGCCATCGTCCATTCTTAAAATCTACTCCTTTTGTTCATTATCCTTCGTATTTTTCTCAACAACTATTTAAGAATATACCATTTTATCAGCATTCCGTCAATGGTGAACTATGTACCCAGTTCCAGGCTCACCTTTAACGCACAGTCCACTTCCTGCTGAAGCTCCTCGTCGATATGGCAGATCTTCTCTTTCAGTCTCTGCTTATCAATGGTGCGGAGCTGCTCCAGAAGGATCACGGAATCCTTTATCATATCGCATTTTTTTGTATCCAGCTCCACATGAGTGGGGAGCTTTGCCTTGTTCATTCTTGAGGTAATGGCTGCACAGATCACCGTGGGGCTGTGCTTGTTACCCACATCGTTCTGTATAATAAGAACCGGACGTATCCCGCCCTGTTCAGAACCTACTACCGGTCTAAGATCGGCATAATAAATGTCTCCACGTCTGATTATCACATTCTCACACTCCGTCAATTTATTCTAGTCATAGTATTGACCTTCTTTGACTCGTGTATTCACTTAAGTTTTTCCGCCGCATACCTTATCATATGTTTTGGACATGGAGTTTGTTATCAACCCTTTTAAAACCCTTGGTAGCAATCGTCAAAATAATCTTTCGTTCCGATGATACGGCCGTCCTTTAAATAGACCCGGGGGACCCGTTTGCTGATGTTGCAGAGAATTTCGTAATGAAAGCCGCCGCCGGTCCCGGCCAGCTCCTCCGCTGTGATCTGACCGCTCCCCTGTCTGCCGATCAGGGTCACTTCATCCCCTTCCTCCGCTTCCGGTATGGCGGACACATCAACCATGAACTGGTCCATGCAGACACGCCCCAGGATCCTGGCCCGGCGTCCCCGGATGAGCACCTCCCCTTTCCCGGAAAGATTTCTCGGATAGCCGTCTCCGTATCCCACCGGTATGGTAGCCACCGTCATTTCACGGTCAGCGGTAAAGGTTCCGCCATAGCTGACGGAGGTTCCCGGACCTATTTTTTTTATGTAGGAAATAAAGCTTCTCAGTTCCATCGCCGGCTCAAGCCTGACCGTCTCCCGGTCCACCTCGTCCGACGGATACAGGCCATAAATGGAAATACCGGCCCTGACCATGTGAAAATTGGCCCTCTGCAGATCCAGGATCCCGGCGCTGTTGGAACAATGGAGCACAGGAATGGTAATTCCCCGCCGGGAAAGCATGGCCGTAAACTCACGGTATTTTTTGATCTGGCGGTCTGTCTCTCCTTTGTCCCTTTCATCCGCCTTTGCAAAATGAGTGAACAGCCCTTCCGCCCGGATCCCCGGAAGGCGGCAGACTTCAGCCGCTTCATCCGCCGCCGCCTCCGTGACCGGAAATCCGATCCTGCTCATACCGGTATCCACCGCCAGATGAATGACAGCCGTCTTCCCTGCCGCCACCGCCAGTTCTGATAGGCATTTTGCCGCCTTTATCTGGAATACCGTCGGACAGATTCCGTATTCCAGCAGCAATTCATAGCCATCCCCGGGCACTGCACCCAGAACCAGGACCGGCTTTTCAATCCCGTGCTTTCTTAAGATCACACCTTCCTCCACGGTAGCCACCGCATACCCCCACACATAGGGATCGATGGCCCGGGCCACCGGTACCGCTCCATGACCGTATCCGTCGGCCTTTACAACGCCGATCATTCCGGTTCCTGGCTTTAAATTGGCGCTCATGGCCTCCATATTGTGCCGGATCGCATCCAAATCCACCGCTTCATAAACTCTGCCATATGTTTTCATCACTCTGTTACCTCGTTCGCTCCTGTAATATTATGTGTATTTCCTCTGCCAGTTCCCTGGCAAGAAGACTGTATTCCCCATACCTTTCTCTTACCCCGTCTCCCGCACGGCCATGGAGCCATATGCCCAGAGACGCCGCTTCCGGCGCTTCCAGGCCAAGGGCCAGAAGTCCGGCCAGGATTCCGGTCAGCACATCCCCTGAACCGGCCTTTGCCATGGCACTGTTGCCGCTTGAATTGACATAGGTCCTCTGATCATTTAAAGCCCCAATGGTAACCGCATCCTTTAATATGCAGGTGATGCCGAACCGGTCCGCATATTCCCTGGCCGCCGCGATGGGATGCTTGCGGATGATTTCCCCCGAACTCCCTGTCAGCCTTGCCATCTCTCCGATATGGGGGGTCACGATAATGTTCTCCGTGAAATAACCGGTCAGCTCCGGGCTTGACGCCACCGCGCCCAACCCATCCGCATCCAGTATGATGGGAACGTATGCGTTGGCCAGAACTTCCTCCACCAGATTTTTCACATAAGCCTCCCGGCCCAGCCCCGGTCCCAGAACAATGACGCTGGCCCATTCACACTGTTTTCCGAGCAGTTCCGCAAACTCCTCCGTCCTCCCGCCGGCATCCGCCGGACGGTAGGTGGCTATGATGGCTTCAGGAAGCTGGGTCTGGAGAATGGCCCTGTTTTCCTCAACGGTAAGGATCTTCACAAGACCGGCTCCCATCCGGTAAGCCCCCAGGGCGCTTAAATAAGCCGCTCCGCTCATGCCGCAGGACCCGGCCACCACCAGAACCTTTCCGAAATCCCCTTTATGGGAACGGGCCGGCCGTTTTGGCACCAGTGCCTCATCTCCCGGTTCCAGGGTAAAATACGGTGTCTTCAGACGTTCCAGAGCAGCCTCCGGAAACCCGATATCCGCCACAAGGACTTTACCGCTGTATTCCTTCCCGGGATAGAGCATGGTTCCCAGCTTTTCATAACCAAAGGTCACGGTCACATCCGCCCGGAAGGCCTCCCCCATGATCTGTCCGGTATCCGAATGAATGCCGGAAGGGATATCCACAGCCACCGTAAATTTCGGACGGCAGCGGATGACCGCGTCCATGACGTCACGGTAAGCGCCCAGGATCTCACGGTCCAGGCCCACGCCAAAGAGGGCGTCTATGAGTATATCACACGTTCCGGGAATGAAATCAGAAAAATCCACCATCTTAACGCCGGTATTCTCCGCTATGGAAACCTGGGTCAGATATTCCGGGCTCCCCTTATCCCGTCTCCCTGCCAGGACCGCTTCGGCCTTATATCCCTTTAAATGCAGCATCCTGGCTGCCGCGATCCCATCGGCCCCGTTATTGCCGCTTCCGCACAGAACCCATATCCGGTCCCCTTTGTCTGCGCGCTTTAAAACCTCTTCCGCCACCGCCAGAGCGGCCCGTTCCATGAGCACCAGGGAGGGAATACCCGTCTCCTCTATGGTGCAGCGGTCCACTTCCTTCATCTTTCCACCAGTTACCAGATATCTCATACCGCACCCGCCTTTCATATCCATATAGAAAAACTGCCGGCAGCGAAGAGCTGTCCCCTTCGCCCGCCGGCAGGCATATACCTTTTCCGATTTGCTTTTTTCTTACTCCTCCTGCCCGGTCTTATCCTGCATGCTGCAGACCCGGTAAGATAAGCGCATCAGACTCTCCGACAAGTGAACATTCTCCACTACCACATCGTCAGGCACACTTAAATCCGTGTGGGCAAAGTTCCAGATCGCCTTGATCCCCGCTTTCACAAGGCGGTCCGCGATCTCCGGCGCCTTGGTCTTGGGAATGGTCAGGGCTGCGATCTGAACATCGTTATCCTTCACAAACTGTTCCAGATCATCTACGCTTCGTATCTCGATTCCGCGGACCACAAGACCGATCAGACGTGGATTAATATCGAACATTCCCTTGATCAGAAAACCACGCTTTTCAAAATTGGCATAATTGGCAATCGCCTGGCCCAGATTGCCAGCACCTATGATGATTAAACTGTGCTGCCTGTCTATGCCAAGTATCTTCGCTATCTCCGTGTATAGATATTTAACATTATAGCCATAGCCCTGCTGGCCGAACCCGCCGAAATTATTCAAATCCTGACGGATTTGGGAAGCGGTCACTCTCATACGAACGCTTAAATCGTTGGAGGAAATCCGTTCCACTCCATCTTCCATCAACTCACCCAGATATCGGTAATATCTCGGAAGCCTGGCAATCACTGCTTTGGATATTTCTTTCTCTGCCACATCTTCACCTTCTTTGAACTTAGAATTAAACTATTACCATTATAACTGCGTGATAAAATAATGTCAAACGGGTTTTGTGATTGTGTCCTTGAAAAAAGAAAGCACCTATATTATACTAGTCCTGTTGTCTTATATTTATTCGGGAGGAAAGAAACCATGATTCTGTCATGCAGCAATATAAAGAAAGCTTTTGGAAGCAACGAGGTCATCAGACACGCTTCCTTTCATATAGAGGACCATGAGAAAGCAGCCATTGTGGGCATCAACGGCGCAGGAAAATCCACCCTTTTAAAAATCATCATCGGAGAGCTGGCCCCTGACCAAGGGGAAGTGGTAGTTTCCAAGGGAAAATCCCTGGGCTATCTGTCCCAGCATCAGGATCTTTGCGGCGACCGGACCATATACGAGGAAGTTCTGGAAATCAAACGCCCGGTCATTGAAATGGAAGCCAGGATCCGTCAGCTTGAAAAGGATATGAAACACGTCACCGGCGGGGAGCTGGATTCCATGCTCACCGTTTACAGCCGTTTAAACCATGAATTCGAGCAGCTCAACGGCTATGCTTATCAAAGTGAGGTCACCGGAGTCTTAAAGGGTCTTGGTTTTACCGAAGAGGAATTTCATAAGCCTGTCTCCGCCTTATCCGGGGGCCAGAAAACCAGGGTGTCCTTAGGACGTCTTCTTCTCACCAGACCGGACATTATTCTGCTTGACGAGCCCACCAACCACCTGGACATGGATTCCATCGCCTGGCTGGAGGGATATTTAATCAACTACGACGGCAGCGTCATCATCGTTGCCCATGACCGCTACTTTCTGGACCGGGTGGTTACCAGGATCATGGAACTGGACAACGGCCTCATGAACGTATACCAGGGAAATTATACCGATTACAGCGGAAAACGTGCCATGATCCGGGAAGCCCAGAGGAAGGCATATTTAAACCAGCAGCAGGAAATCCGGCATCAGGAAGAGGTCATTGCAAAACTAAAATCCTTTAACCGGGAAAAATCCATAAAAAGGGCAGAGAGCCGGGAAAAAATGCTGGAAAAAATCGAGGTGCTGGAAAAGCCGTCGGAAATCAATGATGAAATGCGGATCCGTCTGGAACCCAATATCATCAGCGGAAATGATGTTCTGACCGTACGGGGCTTAAAAAAATCCTTTGACCGGAACCAGCTCTTTGAAAACGTCGATTTTGACGTCAAGCGGGGAGAACGGATCGCCATCATCGGGGGAAACGGAACCGGAAAGACCACCATACTGAAAATTTTAAACGGAATCATCACCCCGGATGAGGGCGAGGTTTCCCTGGGCGCCAAGGTACATATCGGGTATTATGACCAGGAGCACCAGGTACTGCACATGGAAAAAACGCTGTTTGATGAGCTGCAGGATACCTATCCGGCCATGAACAACACCCAGATACGAAACATCCTGGCGGCTTTCCTCTTCACGGGTGACGATGCGTTCAAACGGGTAAAGGATTTAAGCGGCGGCGAGCGGGGCCGTGTATCCCTGGCCAAACTGATGCTTTCCGAAGCCAACTTCCTCATTCTGGACGAGCCCACCAACCATCTGGACATCACTTCAAAGGAAATTCTGGAGGATGCACTGATAAACTATACCGGCACCGTCCTGTATGTGTCCCATGACCGTTACTTCATCAACAAAACCGCCACCAGGATCCTGGATCTGACCGGAGGGACACTGATCAATTATATCGGAAATTATGACTATTATCTGGAAAAGAAGGAAGTCATGACCCATCTGTACACATCCTCCCCTTCTTCCGCGGACGCTCCGGAGGAAGAAATTTCCGGTATCAAGCTGGACTGGAAGGCGCAGAAGGAAGAACAGGCCCGCCTGCGCAAGCGGCAGAATGATTTAAAGAAAACGGAAGAAGAAATCCACACGCTGGAAACAAGGGACGGGGAGATCGATGAATTGCTGGGCAAAGAAGAAGTATTTACAGACGTGCCCAGACTGATGGAACTGAACAAGGAAAAAGAAACGATCTCTCAGGGCCTGGAAAAGCTCTATGAACTTTGGGAAGAACTGGCGGACTAAACGCGGGAAAAATAAAACAGCGGGGCTGCCGCAGCATGTGATCTGTTACTCCAGACGTATGCGGCGGCAGTCAACTTCCCGGCAAATGAAAAGGTCCTCTCTTTGATAAGCATCGGACAAAGCCATTTCTCATCAAAAAGAAGACCATAATTAATCCTTCTGAAATATCCCCTACTCTGAATATAAAATCCCTTTCAGGATGTCCGTCACCTCAGGCGCAGCCTCTTCCATCTCTCCCCTGGTGACTGATCCGCTCACATAGGCTGTCACCAGCTTTCCGAAATAGAATTTCAAATCATCCTCAAAATAATTCGGTATATCAACGAATTCCTCCACCGATTCCCTGTACATAAGCAGATCCGTGGCTTCCTGGCTGTTATTCCCGTAACAGCCGGAGGCATAGCCGATATATTCTCCCAGCGCCTCTGTAAGATTTTCCGGCTTGCAGACCTTTATCTTACGATAATTCGTATCCAGCTTATGACACACAAAATACGTACCGCTTCCAGTCAGCGGCGCGGAAAAATATTCCTTTTCAGGATAATAAATAATCTCCCAGCCCTGAGCAATGAATTTCTTGATCCATTCTCTCGGAATGCCTTTGACCGCTTCCGTAAATGCCTCCTTTACCTCGGAAGACACCGTGGAAGAGCTTCCCTTTCCCTCAATCTTAATATCAAAATCCCTGTTTCTTATACCGCTTTCGTCCATATAGAAAAGACCCACATACTGGTTTGCCGCCAGCTGGCCGTTCTCATAAAAATAATACCGCTTTCCCGAAATGTTCTTATAACCGGAGGAGGCCATCTCTCCTTTTGTCGAAAACCAGTACCAGCTGCCGCTGTCATCCTGATACCAGCCTTTTTTTACGAAGCCGTCCTCATCAAAATAATACCACTTTTCATCCTCATCGTTGTAACACCAGCCCAGCTCCAGCTCTCCCGTCTCACGGAAGCAGTAATTAATTCCTCCAATCCTTGTCCAATCAGAGGCTATGTAACCGTCACGGTCAAAATGATACCAGTATCCGTCGATCTCTTCCCAGCAGTTTGACTTGAATTCTCCTTCTGCGCTGACATACTTCCAGCCAACAGAATCTTCCTCCCACTGCCAGACCGGAGCCGTCTGCTGCTGGCTCTCACTTTCTTCCTGAACGCCCGCTTCATCCGCCTTTACCGTCATAATGCATCCCATACTGAGTATGATGCCGGACGCAGCCGCTATCCATCTTTTATTCAATGGCTTCGCACTCCTTCCAAACCTTACAGTTTTCTCTTATAAAATAGTACTATATTTTTACAGAAAAGTACAGCTTCCAAAATTTGAAGTTTTTGTGAACAAAAAAGCCCGTCTTCCCATTTTACCTTTCATGGGCTATAATATTAACAAATAAACAATTTTTTGAAAGTGAGGTGCCCCCATGAACTGGAAACGCATCCTGGCCGTAATCGGACTGGTGCTCATTCTCGCCATGTACGCCATAGCCCTGGTATCCGCATTCTCCCGCAGCCCGGAATCAAAAATCTGGCTGATGGCCGCTGTCTTTTCCACCGTCATCATACCGGTCTTTATCTATGCCGCCCAGCTGGTGTACCGGATGTTAAAACCCGGAGACAAGGACAAGACATCTGATAAGGAATCCAATGCATCATAAAAAAACGGAGAACAGACAAAAAGCGGTACTACTCTCTTTAATCTTCTTGATGACCAGTTATTTTGCTTATGAATACCTGCCAAGCCCGTTAATTTAAGGCTTTACAGGGATTTGCGAAGAATAACTATAACGGTTCAAGAAGATGGAAAGAGGTACGATTGTTCATACACGGCTTTACACTACCTGATTTATTTGGGATGTGTTGGATATATCCTGAAAAAACAAGTATAATTACAAAAATGCATTTTCAATAGAAAACATAGAGAATTTAAATAAACCGCTTGAATTTTAGATAGGGATTGATTATAATAAAGGTGTAAAAGAAAGCACCCATTCCAAAAGTGGATGCTCTCGGTTTAGTTCAGAATGTCCTTACGGACACTGCCCATCCCGTTTGCCGACAGGATGGGCATTTTTTTATTTTCTCTTATTTCTCTTATCGAGAAAGGTGAGAATCGCTATAAGCAAACCACCAAAGGATATTAGCAATGCCAATACTCCAATGAATGTAGAAATAATTTCGTATGCTGTCATTGGCGTTTCCTCCTTTCTTATGTATTCCGTTGTTCCGGTTTTACAAATTCGGGAGGCTGCCACTCCTGTCATGAGTGCTTTCCAATGTTAATTTTATCATCAGAACATATGTTTTTCAACTATATTTTTTAAATTTTGTTCACTCGTATCTCTCCTTTTCAAAATTTCTTTAACAGAGAAAAATAAATTTTGAGCTGGGCCGTAAAAGCAGATAATTACGTAAAATAAAGCAGAAAAACAAAAACAGAACCGCTGGAGTTCTAATCACCAGCGATTCTATTGTCCCTTATGCTTTATTCTATCTTCAACCAGATGTCAGAGACAAAGACAACGGGATTGAAAAAACACAATTACCTTCGGTATATGATCTCGTCTCTTCCCGGTCCGTTGGAAACCATGGTGATGGGGGTCTCAATTTCCTTTTCGATAAATTCAATGTATTTTCTGCAATTTTCCGGAAGATCCCCGTAATTTTTGATTCCACGGATCTCGCATTTCCAGCCCGGAAGGCTGGTGTAAACCGGTTTTGCCCGGTTAAGCTCTGATGTGGTGGGGAAGTCCTTCGTAACCTTGCCGTCGATCTCATACCCAACACATACATGGAGCTCATCAAGATATCCCAGCACGTCAAGAACCGTCAGGGCTGCCTCTGTGGCTCCCTGGATTCGGCAGCCGTATCTGGAAGCTACCGCGTCAAACCAGCCCATACGCCTTGGACGGCCGGTGGTTGCACCGTATTCCCCGCCGTCTCCGCCGCGGCGTCTCAGCTCATCCGCTTCATCACCGAATATCTCGCTGACAAACGCGCCCGCTCCCACCGCGCTGGAATAAGCCTTTACAACCGTTGTGATCTCCCTGATCTCATAAGGCGGAATGCCGGCGCCGATGGCACCGTAAGCTGCCAGGGTTGAGGAAGAGGTGACCATGGGATAGATTCCGTGATCCGGATCCTTTAAAGAGCCCAGCTGGCCTTCCAGGAGAATGTTCTTTCCTTCCTTAATCGCTTCATGAAGATATTTGGACACATCGCAGACATAAGGTCTCACCATTTCCCTGTATTCCTGCAGAGTCTTTAACAGCTCCTCCGGATCAATGGCCGGCTTGTGATAAAGGTGCTCCATTAAGACGTTTTTGGTCTCGCAGACACGGAGTACTTTTTCCCTTAAGGACTCCTCATCAAAGAGCTCACTTACCTGGAAGCCGATCTTTGCGTATTTATCTGAATAAAAGGGAGCAATGCCTGATTTCGTGGAACCAAAGGACTTCTTGCCAAGGCGTTCCTCCTCATACTGGTCAAACAGAATGTGATATGGCATCAGGATCTGGGCGCGGTCTGAAACCAGAATGGCGGGCTTTGGAACGCCCTTGCTCACCAGATCCTCAATTTCCTTAACCAGAAACGGGATATTTAACGCCACGCCATTGCCGATGATGCTGGTCGTATGATTGTAGAATACGCCTGAAGGCAGAAGGTGAAGCGCAAATTTGCCATAATTGTTGATGATCGTGTGTCCGGCGTTGCTGCCGCCCTGGAAACGGATGATAATATCGGATTCCTTAGCCAGCATATCTGTGATTTTGCCTTTTCCTTCGTCGCCCCAGTTGGCGCCTACGATTGCTCTTACCATTTGAATGATCCTCCTTCGAGTGAAAAATACCTTTTACTTACCTATGATAACGCAAAGAACCACATAAGTAAAGTCAATAATATTTATGTTTCGCATAACTTTAGCTTATATCACTTGTCATCAGCTGTAAAAGCCTCTTTCCGGCAGGGGATACCGGTGTCTTGCTGTCGGTGATAATGGAAAAATGCCGCTCCGGCATCTTTTGGAGGAACTCCAGCTCCACAAGATTCCCTTTTTCCAGCGCCTCCTGCGCAAAGCCGGACATCACGCAGCCCACCCCTAAATTTCTCATGGAAAACTGCACGATCATGTCGCTGGTGGAAAGCTCAAACTCTGGCTCCACCTCCACTCCATGGCCTGCCAGATAATCATCCATGAATCTTCTGGTGCTGGTATTTTTCTCCAGGAAAATACAGGGCAGCTCCCTTAAGATATCATAGCTCAGCTTCTTTCCCTCTAAATAACGGAATTTATCTCCTGCCACGAACACATTCCGGATGGCTTTTACATCGGTCCGCATCACTTCGCTTTTTGCTTCAAAGGGAGTGCTCACAACCCCGAAATCGATTTTCCCGTCATATAAAAACCGCAGGGTCTCAGGCGTGGGGCCGTTGGAAACCGTTACTTTGATGCCGGGAAACAGCTCGTGAAACTTTTCAAGATATGGCAGCAGATAGAACTGAAGCGTCATATCGCTGGCTCCGATCCTCACTTCGCCTGTATCCAGATCTTTCATCCGCCTTAACATATTTTCCCCATGCCAGATATTATCTAAACCGGTTTTTATATAGCCGAACAAAAACTCTCCCTCCCGGGTCAGACGGACACCTTTGGACGTTCTTAAAAAAAGCTGGCTGTCCAGAGACTGTTCCAGCTGCCTGACCGCCTGGCTCACCGCGGGCTGGGAAATGCAGAGCTTCTCCGCTGCCAGCGTAATGCTGCCCAGCTGGGCTACATAATAAAACACCTTATAATATTCCAGATTGCTGCTCATGGCTCCCTCCTGTCATCCCGGACAAAACACAGGCAGACGGCTGGTATCGTCTGCCCGCAGTTTTTTATACGCTAATCTCCACTTTCAGCCCAAGAAGCCTCCTGTTTTCCTCAAGCAGGGGCTTTATCACTTCTTCCAGATAAGCGGTGACCTGGGCCGGGGCGCAGCCCACATATTTCTTCGGATCCATGCTCTCCTTTAACTCTTCCAGCGAAAGATGAAAGGAAGGATCTTCCGCGATCAGCTCCAGGAGATTGTTGTCAAGTCCGTTTTCCTTCACATTCCGTCCCGCTTCCATGGACAGCTCCCGGATCTTCTCATGAAGCTCCTGCCTGTCCCCGCCGGCCTTCACCGCATCCATCATGATATTCTCCGTCGCCATAAAGGGAAGCTCCGCCATCATATGCTTCTCAATGACCCTGGGATACACCACAAGCCCGTCGACCACATTTAAACAGAGGTCCAGGATTCCGTCAACCGCCAGAAATCCTTCCGGCACGCTTAAACGCTTGTTGGCAGAATCATCAAGAGTCCGTTCAAACCACTGGGTGGAAGAA
This sequence comes from Lachnospiraceae bacterium 54-53, assembly GCA_041223105.1. Classification (GTDB taxonomy): domain Bacteria; phylum Bacillota; class Clostridia; order Lachnospirales; family Lachnospiraceae; genus Lacrimispora. The sequence goes on along the minus strand of JBCLPO010000018.1, from coordinate 60,261 downwards.
ACCAGCATGGGATTCATCACATCTGCCATCACATAATTGGACAGAGACGCGATCCGTTCGCTTCTCATGGGGTTGCGCTTATAAGCCATGGCGGAAGATCCGATCTGGCTCTTTTCAAAGGGCTCCTCCACTTCCTTTAAATGCTGGAGAAGGCGGATGTCATTGGAAAATTTATGAGCGCTCTGTGCAATTCCCGCAAGAACGTTAAGGACACGGCTGTCCACCTTTCTGGAGTAGGTCTGGCCGGAGACCGGATAACACCCGGTAAATCCCATTTTCTCCGCAATGAGGGAATCCACCCGTTTCACCTTGTCCATATCCCCGTCAAACAGCTCCAGAAAGCTGGCCTGGGTGCCGGTGGTGCCCTTGGAGCCGAGAAGCCGCAGGGATCCGGCCAGATAGTCCAGATCTTCCAAATCCATGGTCAGATCATGAAGCCAGAGAGCGGCCCGCTTTCCCACCGTTGTGGGCTGGGCCGGCTGGAAATGGGTGAAAGCAAGGGTCGGCAGATCCTTATATTTATCCGCAAACCGGGCCAGCTCATCAATGACATTCAGCAATTTCCTGCGTATCAGCCTTAAAGCCTCCGTCATAATAATAATATCCGTATTGTCTCCCACATAACAGGAGGTGGCGCCCAGATGGATGATGCCCCTGGCTTTGGGACACTGAACGCCATATGCATAAACATGGGACATGACGTCATGGCGGACTTCTTTCTCCCTCTGCCTTGCCACATCATAATTGATTGTATCCTGGTGAGCCTTCAGCTCCTCTATCTGCTCTTCTGTGATCGGAAGCCCCAGTTCCTTTTCCGCTTCGGCAAGCGCAATCCACAGCTTTCTCCAGGTTTTAAATTTTTTATCCGGTGAAAAGATGTACTGCATCTCCTTGCCGGCATAGCGCTCAGATAACGGGCTCTGGTATCTGTCTGTCATGTTTTCTATATTCCTCCTTGGGTATCGTTCGATATTTATGATATCATATTTTTCATGCCATGGGAAGAGGAAGCAGGGACTGTCCGGCGGCCTGCGTAACACAGCCGGCCTGGCAGTCCCTGCTTCTTTCCTATGGGATATAATCCCCTCTGATGTCTTCCGTGGGCGGTTCAATGGGATAGTTTCCGCTGAAGCATGCCGTACATATGGGCAGGCCTTCCGCCATTTCGTTCAGACGCTCTGTTTTCAAGTAGGACAGGGAATCCGCTCCCAGCAGCTCACGGATCTCATCAATGGTCCTGTTGTGGGCGATCAGCTGGTCCTCGTCAGGTATGTCGGTTCCAAAATAGCATGGGTGGAGAAACGGAGGCGCGCTGATACGGACATGGACCTCTCTGGCCCCCGCCTCCCGAAGCATGTTGACGATCAGGGCACTGGTGGTCCCCCGCACAATGGAATCGTCGATCATGATCACGCGTTTTCCCATGACCGCCTCCCGAAGCACGTTGAGCTTGATTCTCACGGAAGATTCCCGGTTGCTCTGCTTGGGCTTGATAAAAGTCCTGCCAACGTAGGAATTCTTTACAAAGGCTGTCCCATAGGGAATCCCGGACTGAAGGGAATAGCCGAGAGCCGCCGCATTTCCGGATTCGGGCACTCCCACCACCAGGTCCGCTTCCACCGGAGAATCCACGGCCAGGGCCCGGCCGGCGCTGATCCTGGCATGGTATACGCTGACCCCGTCAAATACGCTGTCCGGCCTTGCAAAGTAAATATATTCAAAAACACATCTGGCTTCCTTTGACTTGTCCTGAGGGCAGAGGCTCGTATCAGACACGAGCCCCTCCTTCGTAATGGTCACGATCTCCCCGGGGCTGACATCCCGCACGAATTGCGCGCCGATGGTATCAAGGGCACAGCTTTCCGACGCCAGTATATAAGCGTTATCCCGCTTTCCGATGCATAATGGCTTGAATCCAAAGGGGTCCCTGGCTCCGATCATCTTACGGGGGCTCATGATCACCAGGGAATAGGCGCCCACGATCTTTTTCATGGCATTGGCCACAGCAGCCTCCACGGTGGAAGTCTTCACACGCTCCCTGGCAATGTGATAGGCGATCACTTCCGAATCAATGGTGGTCTGAAAAATCGCTCCGCCGTATTCCAATTCCCGGCGCAGCTCCGGTGCGTTGACCAGATTGCCGTTATGGGCCATTACCAGCGTGCCCTTTACATAATTGAGAACAAGAGGCTGTGCATTCTCCCGGGTGCTGCTGCCGGCGGTGGAATAACGGACATGGCCCACACCGATGTTGCCGTGCAGGCCTTCCAGGATCTCCGGAGTGAATACCTCATTGCATAATCCCATCCCCTTATGGGCGCTCACTTTTCCTTTGGGACCTTCGGTATCGCTGACCGCTATGCCGCAGCTTTCCTGTCCTCTGTGCTGCAAAGCAAATAATCCGTAATAAATGGTCGATGCAACGTCGCTGCCGTCGAAATCATACATTCCCAGTACGCCGCATTCCTCATGCAGTTCATCTCCGATGTTGAAATTCATTTCGTTATCTATCAAAGGTCTTCCCTCTCTGTGCTGTTTACTGGATGCCGAGACGCCGGAACACTTCCCCGTATGCGTCCTCCACGCCTCCCAAATCTCTGCGGAAACGGTCCTTGTCCAGCTTCTCATGGGTGTCCTTATCCCACAGCCTGCAGGTATCCGGCGATATCTCATCTGCCAGGATGACTTCACCGTGATAACGGCCGAATTCGATCTTGAAATCGATCAGATCGATGTTCAGGCCGTCAAAATATTCCTGAAGCACTTCATTGACTTTAAACGCGTATTTCGTTATTGCATCGATCTCTTCCTGGGTGGCCAGCTTAAGGGCCAGGGCGTAATAGCCGTTGATGAACGGATCTCCCAGATCGTCATTTTTATAGCTGAATTCAAGTGTAGGACAGGCAAACTTTATTCCCTCTTCCATCCCCATCTTCTTGGCGAAGCTGCCGGCGGAATAATTCCTGATGATGACCTCAAGAGGCACGATTTCCACTTTCTTCACAGCAGTCTCCCGGTCATTTAACTCTTCAACCAGGTGAGTCGGAACGCCTTTGGCTTCTAATTTGCCGAAAATGAAATTGGTCATACGGTTGTTAATGGCTCCCTTTCCGACTATGGTACCCTTTTTAAGGCCATTAAACGCGGTTGCATCATCTTTATAAGAAACGATCAGTACGTCCGGATCTTCCGTAGTATAAACCTTTTTCGCTTTTCCTTCGTACAGCAGTTCTTTTTTCTCCATGGTATCCACCTGTCCTTTTCTGAATTAATTTATAAGTTCTTCAAATAAAACTCTGGTGTTTCAGTAGAAATTATAATACAGCGAAAATAGGATTGCAACTGGTTTTCTTATTATAAATACTTATGACCAGTATACGGCTTTGTTTCTCAATCCGGCTCCTTAAGGATGACCCGTTCCACCCTCTGCCACAGCTTTACCGTCCCTTCCTTCCAGTCGACGGAAACCCCCTGTTCCCTCGTTTCCCCTGCTCTCCCGGCCTCTGATTCCTCCTCAGAAAGAACCTTTTCCCCTTCGGATTCCCGGCTGACGGAAATAATACTCCTGGCCTGACCGGCCACGGGTCCACCGTACTCGGGAAAAAGGACCGCAGCTTCCGCAAGGGCAATCAGATAAAGGTATTTCCTCACCCGGTTCCCCGGCGCCTTCCTCCGGTCTCCTGCCGGCTTAAGGCTGCGCCACGGCTTCTTTTTTCTATTATACCGCTGATATCTCATAAAACACAGGAACTTCTCAAGCATACGCATCTTGCCTCCCCGGTCAGCCACACAGGCCCTGTTTTCTATATTGTCGTCGGATTACCTGGCCGGAACTCGGGCCTTTTGCGGATAAGAACGAATTGCATTTTAAAGAAAAAAGATTTGTCTGTATTTTATTATATCCCATATCAAAAAAAGCTTCAAGCATTGATTTCATGCCTGAAGCTTTTTTTCATCAGATTCCAGCTTACTTTGCTGTTGTACCCTCTGTGGGCTGTCCATCGCTCTCACCTGTAATATTGTCCACGCCTTTTTCCACGTCGTCTACCACACCGTTGATCACGCCGGTGCTTTCCTCGCTGGCTTCATCGGCCTTTGTGGTAGTTTCCGTTGTGCCGGCTTTGGTGGTTGCGGCTGCTGTGGTCTGTGTGGTTCCTCCTGTGGTCGTTCCATTATTATTCCCGGTAGTTCCGCAGGCAGTCAGACAAAGAACCGTCATAATTACAAGAAGGGTAAATACATAAGGTTTTATTTTTTTCATAATACATTCTCCTTTCATTTTCTATGATTAGTATGTGTAAAGGAGGATTGAATTATGGTGGAATATATTGGAAATTTATGAATCAATTACATCTTTCATGGTATATAAGCCCGGCTTTTTTCCTGCCAGAAATTTGGCGGCGGTCACGGCTCCCTTTGCAAAAACAGCTTTGGAATAAGCCGTATGATTAAAGGTGATGACCTCATCCTTCCCCGCAAAAACCACATCGTGCTCTCCTACGATGGTTCCTCCGCGAAGGGACTGGATCCCGATTTCCTTTTTGTCTCTCGCCTCTCTGCTCCTGCTTCTGTCGTATACATAATGATACTGCTGGTCCATGGCCTCATTTATGGAATCCGCGAAAGCGAGAGCTGTTCCGCTGGGTGCGTCCAGCTTTTTGTTGTGATGCTTTTCCAGAATCTCAATATCAAAGCCCGCCCCGGCCAGCACCATGGCGGCATCCTTTACCAGCTTCATGAGGAGGTTGACTCCGAGGGACATATTGGCAGACCTTAAAACAGCAATATGGTCCGATGCCTCTTCCACCTGACCGATCTGCTCTTTTGAAAGCCCTGTGGTGCAGAGGACCACCGGGATCCTTTTCCTTATGCTGTATTCAAGAAGACCATCCACTGCTTTGGCGGAAGCAAAATCCACGATCACATCCGCCTCTTCCCTGCAGTCTTCAAGGGACGGATATACCGGATAGGGGTTCTGTATTGTGTCACTGGGATCGATTCCCGCCACGATCATGATATCTTCCTCTTCCGCTGCAATCCCGGTAATGACCCGGCCCATGGCCCCGTTACAGCCGTGCATTATCATCTTAATCATGTTTTCCTCCATATGTATAGCTTTTGCCGTTTATAAAATTCCATACTCCTTCATCGCCTGTTTTAAACGTTCCTGATTCTTTGGCTCCATTTCGGTAAGGGGCAGACGGAGCGGTCCCGCGTTCTTTCCCATAAGGTTTAAGGCGGCCTTAACCGGAATGGGATTGACCTCGCAAAACAGGGCATTGATCAGAGGAATGGCGGAAACCTGAAGCTTTGCGCTTCGCTTCACATCTCCCTTAAAATAAGCCTGGCAGATTTCGTTTGTCTGGGCGGGTGCAATGTTGGAAAGGACGGAAATAACGCCTTTTCCGCCCAGGGAAAGCATGGGCACGATCTGGTCGTCATTGCCGGAATATACATCCACATGGCCGTCCGCCAGATTCATCAGCTCCGCAATGGCGGAAAAATTCCCGCCCGCCTCCTTTACCCCCACAATATTGGGGACCTTAAGGCACAGATCCGCGATGGTCTCCGGAGCGATGTTCACTCCGGTCCTCCCGGGGATATTATATAGAAGAATGGGAATTTTCACCACATCCGCGACTGCCTTAAAATGTGCCTTTAATCCATTCTGGGTTGCCTTGTTATAATAGGGCGACACGAGAAGAAGTCCGTCGGCACCGTGCTTTTCGGCCTCTTCAGACAGATAAACCGAGGTATCCGTGGAATTGGATCCTGCTCCCGCAATGACCGGAATGCGCTTTTTCGTCACCTCGCACACGAATCTGATAACTTCCAAATGCTCCTCATGGGTCATGGTGGAAGCTTCCCCCGTGGTGCCGCAGGCGATGATGGATTCCGTTCCTCCCGCGATCTGCTCTTCCACCAGCTCCTCCAGCTTTTCATAATTCACTTCTCCATTTTCCTTAAATGGAGTGACAAGCGCTACACCTGCGCCTTCAAAAATTGCCATGGTTTCATCCTCCTGATTCTTTTTCGTCATACATAGTAAACTTTCATCCGGCCCCCGGTCCTCCCTGTCCTTCCATAAAGCAAAAACAGAGCTGACAACGGGGTCAGCTCTTAAAGTTCAGAATCCGGTAAACACACTCATCTTTCTTTAAGTAGCTCCCCATCCATATGGATGACAGTCATATGGCTCTTAACCACATGCCCAGAACAGGTACGCTCAGGCCATACCGTTCTTCGGCGTCTCTTCCTTTCTCCTGTCCTCGTCTGTACCTGATACATCGGACAGAGTACTGATAAGCAACGCAACCTCTACTCTATTATGTATGTTACCATACTATCATTATTATTTTGTATTGTCAACTTTAACATAGTCAATTTCCTGAATGCGGTCCACATAGGGTTCCAATTCCCCGGAAAATACCTTTCCGGTTAATATGACCTCCATTTCATCAACTTTAGACTGAAGCAGCCTCACCAGCTCATCCGCCTCTATGATCTTCTGGTCCAGAAGTCCAAGGATCTCATCCAGGATCAGCACATCGCATTCCCCGGTCGACAAGACCTTTTTTGCAAAATTCAGGCCATTGCGGATGTTCATCCGTTCCTCATCCTGCTGTTCCCTGGTCAGGTTTTCAAAAAGACCGTCCGATTTCTCAAACCGGAATATCTTCATCTCCGGCTCCAGACGCTTTAAAATATCCAGTGATCCCCGTCCCGGGCAGCCTTTTAAAAACTGTATCATGATTACAGTCCTGTTCTTAGTCAGAGCTTCGATTCCCATACCGAGTGCAGCCGTGGTCTTTCCTTTTCCTTCACCGCATATAACCTGTATCGTACCTCTATTCATCTTTCAGCACCTCATAACAGCTAAAAAGCAATTATTTACATATTATGTTAGAACCTGCTTATAGTATCATAATTTTAATTTATTTGCAAGTTTTCTTACTGTTTTCTTAATATATAAATAAATCTCCTATTCCGCGCATTCCAGCTTGCTGACCGAAACTTCATAAGCGACTCTCTTTTCACATTCGGTCTCACTTAATTTTTTTGTGTATTCCCGGCTCTGGACTCTTCCCCAGACCTTCACTCTGGTTCCGACCGAAAATCCTGAAGCATATCTCGCATTTCTGCCCCATGCGATGCAGGGGATATAATCTGATTTGCCATATGGACGGTTGACTGCGAGAAGCAAGTCCGCAATCTCTCTGCCCAAAGGTGTCTTTCTGTAAATGGGAGCTTTGCATATGTATCCATCCAGAAAAATCTGATTGGTCTTTGTGTAGTCCGTAAATTCTTCTATAAAATGAATTTCTCTCACAAAAACGGAAAGCACCAGACGGTTTTTCGTTCCTTCATGACGGTTGTAGGAACGGAATTGGCCAATGGCTTCAACCGTACAACCTGCGTAATCCCCCTCGACGTCTATAAGGCGTTCTGAAATCATCAGCGGTATGACATCCGCCTGTTCACTCAGTCGGTTTACCCCGATATCCACCATATAGAATCCTTCTCCAAATACCTCATGGCTGAAGGTGAAGCCGGAGACAATCTCTCCAATAACGCTTACTTTGTTGTTTTCAATCATTTTTTCTGACATTGTATTTCTCCTCTTCTTTCACTTATTTGCTTATACGCTTCACAGCTAATATTAAATTTATGTTGGATAATACACTAAAATGATAAAAAACAATCCAAAAATATCGACAGAACCAGGCATAATGCACAAAAAAATAAGGAAGAATGCCGCCTCATTGCCGAAATTTCTGGCAATGATGGCAGCATCTTCCCTAATATTACAATTTAAGCCAATGATTTTTTATTGAGAGCTGACCTTTTTCTCAATGTAGGGTCTAAAATTTTCTTTCTGATTCTCAGGCTTACGGGTGTGATCTCCAGAAGCTCATCGGTATCGATGAAGTCCAGGCACTGTTCCAGGCTCATATCCTTCGGCGGCGTCAGCTTAAGCGCTTCATCCGCACTGGAGGAGCGGGTGTTGGTCAGCTTTTTCGTCTTGCAGACATTGATTTCAATGTCCTCTGCCTTCGGATTCTGGCCGATGACCATTCCGGAGTATACCTTCACTCCAGGACCGATAAACAGGCTTCCCCTCTCCTGGGCGTTGAAAAGACCGTAGGTAATGGATTCTCCCGGTTCATAGGCAATGAGGGAACCGGTCTTGCGGTAAGACAAGTCACCCTTATAGGCCGCATAGCCATCAAAGGCCGTATTCATGATTCCATTCCCTTTTGTATCCGTCATGAATTCTCCCCGGTAGCCGATCAGCCCTCTGGAAGGAATGGAAAACTCCAGCCTGGTATATCCTCCGTTGGCCGGGCTCATGCCCTGAAGCTCTCCCTTGCGGCTGGTCAGCTTCTGGATGACAGCGCCGGTAAACTCCTCGGGCACGTCAATATAGGCGATCTCCATGGGCTCCAGCTTACGGTTTCTCTCGTCAGTATGGGTAAGAACCTCCGCCTTGCTGACGGCAAATTCAAAGCCTTCTCTTCTCATATTTTCGATCAATACGGACAAATGAAGCTCTCCGCGGCCGGACACCTTAAAGCAGTCCGGAGAATCGGTTTCTTCCACCCGGAGGCTCACATCCGTATTCAGCTCCCGAAACAGGCGCTCCCTGATGTGGCGGGAGGTGATGTATTTGCCTTCCTGTCCTGCGAGGGGGCTGTCATTTACCATGAAATTCATGGCAATGGTAGGCTCGGAAATCTTCTGGAACGGAATGGCCTCCGGGCTTTCCGGAGAGCACAGGGTATCGCCGATATGGATATCCGTGATGCCGGAAATCGCCACAATGGCTCCGATGGAAGCTTCCTGGACTTCTATCTTGTTAAGGCCTTCGTATTCATACAGCTTTCCGACCTTCACCTTGCGGAATTTGTCAGGATCATGGTGATTTAAGATCACGCATTCCTGGTTCACTCTGATCCTGCCGTTATCCACCTTGCCCACACCGATGCGCCCCACGTATTCATTGTAATCAATGGTGCTGATCAGCAGCTGGGTTGAGGCTTCCGGATCTCCTTCCGGAGCCGGAATATGGTCGATGATTGTCTGAAATAAGGGAGCCATGTCATTTTCCGGGTCATCCAGGGATTTTTTCGCAAATCCCGTCTTTGCCGAGGCATAGATGAAGGGACAGTCCAGCTGTTCCTCACTGGCCTCTAAATCCATGAGCAGCTCCAGCACCTCTTCCTCCACCTCATCCGGCCTCGCTTCCGGACGGTCGATCTTATTGATGCAGGTCACCACGGACAGTCCCAGCTCCAGGGCCTTTCTGAGAACGAACTTGGTCTGGGGCATAACGCCCTCATAGGCATCCACCACCAGAATTACGCCGTTTACCATTTTAAGAACCCGTTCCACCTCTCCTCCGAAATCCGCATGCCCGGGGGTGTCTATGATATTAATCTTGGTGCCGCCGAAATGAACCGCCGTATTTTTCGATAATATAGTAATTCCACGCTCTCTTTCGATGTCGTTGGAATCCATTACCCGTTCCATAACTTCCTGGTTTTCGCGGAATATTCCGCTCTGCTTAAGCAGGGCATCCACCAGCGTTGTTTTGCCATGATCGACGTGGGCGATAATCGCCACATTTCTTACGTCTTCTCTTTTCATCTTCATAAAATGTACTCTTCTTTCTCTTCTTTCAACAAGAATGTCACGATTAGCTAGTATATCATCCCGTATTTAAGATTGCAAGATTTTTTTCGCGTTTTTTCGATTCTTCCCGGTCTCACCGGTCAAATAAAAGCACCTCTTTATTAAAAATACCGTAGTAAACTTCCCCTGTTTCAAGAAGGACTGCCCGCCCGCCTGTGACCTCGGTGAGATCCGCCTGAAGCTCCTGCTGCTTCTCATCGGGGACCAGGACCGTAAGCTCCACCCGGTCCGTATATTCGCTGTCCAGAACGGCGATTTCCTGCTGCCCCAGCAAATACTGGATTTTACCGATTCCGTTATAATCGGTGGTAACGGAAAGTTTTTTTGCCGGCAGGACGGTGAGAACCGTGCAGGCCTTAAGCCCTTCCTGCACCGCGCCGGAATAGGCCCTGACCAGGCCTCCGGTCCCAAGTAAAGTCCCTCCGAAATATCTTGTGACCACCGCGCAGATATCGGCGATGCCCTCTCCTTCCAAAACGTCAAGCATGGGCCGGCCGGCCGTCTGGCTGGGCTCTCCATCGTCGCTGCAGCGCTTCTGCTCCCCGTTCCTGCCCATGATCCAGGCGTAGCAGTTATGTCTGGCATCCCAATGCTTTTTCCTTGTCTCCTCAATAAAAGCCAGGGCCTCTTCTTCTGTTTTCACAGGCCTTAAGCTGGCAATGAACCGGGATTTCTTTTCTGTGATCTCCCCAGTGCCGCCCTGGTATAAAATCCTGTAAGCCGTTCTCATAAATTTCCTCATTTCATTATTTTAAAACAACCACCCCCATTATATACAAAATGATACGCCCAATCAAGCTTCCATGTATATTTGCTCTGATTTTCTCCGAAAATGGTAAGTGTTGAACTGCAAGACAATATTTGGTATAATGGACCGGTAAAGGAGGTTTCCTATGAATTACGGCAAACAATCAACAGAGAAAAAAATCCGGACAGCCAATTCAAAAGCAAGGAAATACACCACCAAGGTTTTTCTTGCGTTTTTAAAGAGTTTATTCGTATTATGTCTCTTTGGCGGCATTGTTGTCTCCAGCGTGGCATTCGGCATGATAAAAGGAATCATAGACAATGCTCCTGCCGTGGATATCGCAACCATTGTTCCCAATGAATATGCGACAACGGTTTATGACAGCGAAGGCAATGTCACCGAGACTCTGGTGACTGCAGGTTCCAACAGGGAGGAGGCCAGCTATGAGGAGATCCCGAAGGATCTCATCAATGCCTTTGTCTCCTATGAGGATGCCAGATACTGGGATCACAACGGCATTGACTTACGCTCCATTATGCGGGCCGTAAAAGGCGTACTGACCGGTGATTCCACCGCAGGCGGAGGGAGCACCATCACCCAGCAGCTGATCAAAAACAGCGTTTTCGGAGGCGGAATGGAAAAGAGCTTCGGAGAGCGTCTGGAGAGGAAGCTTCAGGAGTGGTTTCTTGCCGTAAAGCTGGATGGGGCCATGTCCAAGGAGCAGATCATAACCAACTACTTAAACACCATCAATCTCGGCAACAACTCCCTGGGCGTCAAGGTGGCTGCCAGGAGATACTTCAATAAGGAGGTATCGGAGCTGACCCTGTCGGAATGTGCGGTGCTGGCGGGAATCACCCAGAACCCGTCCAAGTTCAATCCCATCGCCGGGCAGAAGGCCAATTCCGACAAACAAAAGAGAATCCTGCAATATATGCATGATCAGGGGTATATCACCAAGGAAGAAGAGGATGCGGCCCTTGCCGATGATGTTTATTCCAGGATCCAGAATGTGGACATCGTTACCAAGGAAACCTCCACCCCATACAGCTATTTTACCGATGAGCTGGTGGAGCAGGTCAAAAAAGCCATGAAGGATCAGCTGGGGTATACCGAAACCCAGGCCCACAACATGCTCTACAGCGGCGGTCTTTCCATTTACACCACTCAGGACCCCGGCATTCAGACCATCGTGGATGAGGAGATCAGCAATCCTGAAAATTATGCGGCGGCCAGATATTCCGTCGAATACAGGCTCTCCGTCACACACGAGGATGGAACCACCACCCATTACTCCGAGGAAAGCATCAAACGCTACCACAGGGATAACGGGGATTCGGGATTTGACGGCTTATATGATTCCGAGGAAGGGATCCAGGCCGATATCAACGGATACAAAGCCTATCTGTTAAAGGAAGGCGATACCATTCTGGGCGAAAGCCTCCATAAGACGCTGCAGCCCCAGGCTTCCTTCGTCCTCATGGATCAGAAAACCGGAGAGGTAAAGGCCATAAGCGGAGGCCGCGGGGAGAAGACAGCCAGCCTGACCTTAAACCGTGCCAGCAACACGCTCCGGCAGCCGGGTTCCACCTTTAAGGTCCTGACGGCATTTGCGCCTGCCATGGACACCTGCGGCGCCACCCTGGGAACCGTTTATTATGATTCCGTTTACACCGTGGGCAACAAGACCTTTTCCAACTGGTACAGCTCCGGCTATCAGGGCTATTCCAGCATTCGGGATGGAATCGTCTATTCCATGAACATCGTGGCGGTCCGCTGCCTCATGGAAACCGTGACCCCCCAGCTGGGCGTGGAATACGCCAAGAATTTCGGGATCAGCTCCCTGACGGACACGGATTACAACGCGGCCCTGGCTCTGGGAGGGATCACGGACGGAGTCTCCAATTTAGAGCTGACCGGCGCCTATGCCACCATAGCTAACGGAGGCGTTTACACAAAGCCCATATTTTTCACAAAAATCCTGGACCACGACGGCAAGGTCCTGATCGACAACACGCCGGAGACCCATCGGGTGCTGAAGGATTCCACCGCATTTCTTTTGACCGATGCCATGGCGGGTTCCATGGTGAGCAGCCGGAAATTCTCAGCATCAGGCCCGAGCTCCACCAGCGCCTCCGCCAGCATACCGGGCATGTCCAACGCGGGGAAAAGCGGTACGACCTCCGGAAACAACGATATCTGGTTCGTAGGCTACACTCCATATTATACGGCAGGCATCTGGGCGGGCTGTGACAACAACCAGAAGCTTACAAAACAGAACGGGGGCACCTCCTTCCATAAAGCCATCTGGAGAAAGATCATGACCAGGGTACATGAAGGCATGTCGGATCCCGGTTTCGCCGTACCGGACAGCATAGAAACGGCTGAGATCTGCCGTAAATCCGGCAAGCTGGCCGTCTCCGGAGTGTGCACGAACGACCCCAGAGGCAATCCCGTGTACACCGAATATTTTGCCAAAGGTACGGTCCCCACGGATGTGTGCAACAACCATGTGCGTGCCACCGTCTGCCCCATATCCCACCGTCTGCCGACGCCCTACTGTCCTCAGGAACGAACCACTGCAGTATTCATGGTGCTTCCCACGGGCGAAGACGGACCGACGGACGATTCCGCCTTCGCAATGCCGGGCTACTGTACCATCCACACCGCCAACTCCGTCATTCTTCCTCCGGGAGATGGTTCGGATTCCTCCGGCGGAGTTCCCCAGCAATACGGGCCCGGATATGTACCCCAGAATCCCGGCGGCACCACTCAGATACCTCCATGGACCGACTATTAAAAAATAAAGGGAGAACCGGCAGCTCAATGACCGGTTCTCCCTTTATTTTTTTCTTCTTAAGCTGTCAGCTTTTCATTTTGGGTTTGAATAAGATGGATCCCAGATACCCAAAGATCAGGGCTCCTGAAATGCCTACTGCGCTGGCGGTGAATCCGCCTTTAAAAACGCCCAGCAGACCGTCTTCACTCATGCTTTTGGAAACGCCCTTCCAAAGGGAGTTTCCAAAGCCCAGGAGTGGAACCGTGGCTCCCGCTCCCGCCCAATCGGCAAAGGGCTGATAGATTCCCAGGGCTCCCAGTATGCTTCCGGTCACAACCAGAAGAACCATGATCCGCCCGGGCATCAGTTTTGTATTGTCCATCAGTATCTGTACCAGCACGCAGATCAATCCTCCGACGACAAATGCTTTTACATATTCCATAGCTGTCTCCTTTCTTTTTTATTGCCCGCGCTTTCCGGGCATTGAGGGACACCTGCAAGGTGTTCTCTTATGACAGGTTTCCAATATGCTCGATCATCACTGCATGGGCTATTCCCGGGATCGTCTCTCCCTCATTGAAGCTTACGGTGGAAAGCAGAGCGCCGGTAGGAACAAACAGGACCCGCCTCCATGTTCCATCCTGCACTTTGGGAAGAATATAGGAGCAAAGGGTGGATGCCGCACAGCCGCAGCCGCTTCCTCCGTTATGGGTATCCTGCGTTTCCTTATCAAAAATTTCAATGCCGCAGTCCGTATGCACATTTTCCAGATCGTGGCCCTTGCTCTTCATGAAATCCAGAAGAATGCTGCGGCCGACCTCCCCCAGATCCCCTGTTATAATTTTATCATAATAAGATTCATCCACCTGAAAATCATCAAAATTCTGCTGAATGGTATGGAAGGCCGAAGGAGCCATGGCTGCTCCCATATTCATGGAATCCTTGGCCCCCATATCCACCATGCGTCCGGTCGTAATTCCCGTAACAGCGGCAATGCCTTCCTTCCGGTTTTTGGAAAGAATGACAGCTCCGCAGCCCGTAACGGTCCAGGAAGACGAAAACGGCCTTTGATTTCCATAGCTCAGCGGATACCGGAACTGTTTTTCCGCCGTTGCAAAATGGCTTGAGGCCATGGCCATCACCTTATTCGCAAAGCCTCCGGCCACGGTCATGGCTCCCAGGTTCAGCGCTTCGCCCATGGTGGAGCAGGCGCCGAATAAGCCGAACAGCGGGATCTCTAAATCCACGGTTCCAAAAGAGGTGGCGATCAGCTGTCCCAGTAAATCTCCTGCAAAGAGGTAACGGATATCTTTTTTCCGGACATCCCCTTTTTCAATGGCAAGGTCCGCAGTCTGCTTCTGCAGTGAGCTTTCGGCCTTTTCCCAGGTGTCCGCACCGAACATGTCATCCTGCTCCACCACATCAAACAATTTTCCCAGCGGGCCCTCGCCTTCCTTTTTTCCGACAATGGAAGCCATGCTTTCAATGATCGGAGGCTCTTCAAATCTTATACTCGCTTTTCCTAACTGCATTTTCTCTCTCCATTTCTCTGACCGGTTTTCCTACAGCATGCGGAAGGCCTTCAGTACATAGGCGATGATTCCAAGTATCCAGGAGCTTAAAATCCCGTATAAAATGACGGGACCGGCAATGGTAAAGATCTTGCTTCCAATGCCGAATACCTGCCCCTCTGCTTTGAACTCCACGGCCGGTGCCACCACCGAATTGGCGAATCCCGTAATGGGGACCAGGGCGCCTGCACCGCCAAACTGCACAATCTTCGGATAAATGTTGAACCCGGTCAAAATGACGCTGGCAGCGATCAGCACCAGCGTGGTCCAGGCAGATGCCGTCTCTTTTTCCAGACCGAAGCTCATGAGCCATGAGGTGACAAGCTGACCTATGGTGCATATGATGCCGCCCACCAGGAAGGCCTTTATGATTCCCGGCCACCTTTTATGCACCGGAGTCATCTGCTTCACATAAGCTTCGTACGCTTTTTTGTTTACTTCCATTATTTTCCTCCATTCTGTAATTTACTCTTCCGCTTTACTGCCCGAATCTTTCCGCAAAAAACACCAGGGAACCGAACAGCTTTCCCAGTCCCAGGGAAAGGATTATATACTGCAGTCCGACGCCCAGATTCATTCTGCGGCTGATCACCGGGAAAGCCTTTAAGGTCTCTGCTAGGGACATGACAAGACAGCCCACGAATATTCCTACGGCCAGTCCGTAGATCCCTAAAACAATGTTTCCGCCAAAACCGATGGGAAATTCATAAATATCCGATATATTTCCCAGCACTCCGCCGAGAATAATGAACGACTCATAGAGCATGATGTGATTGTGGGTATGAGTGACCCCTACAAGTCTCGGAAATACACCAATGATTGCCAAAAACGCAAAAACGCCGGCTGCTATTATGCCGCCAGCGCTGAGCCCGATAAAACCAAGAAATACTTCTTTAAGAAACATCAATATCCGACTCCTTTCTCCCGTCGTTCTGAATCAGGGTCTTGCTGATATTGTCTTCGTAAAGCCGCATTTCCACCTCCAGCGGCGTCGGATCGGTATTGATCTTGATCTTTGCGAAATGATTAAAGAATCCAACAATACCAAGAGCCAGTCCAACCGAATAGCTGACCTCTAAAATCGTGAACCCGCTGGATTCCTGCCTCATGACGATCCGGTAGATCTCTTTAAAAACGTCTGTAACACTGACATCGTTGTTAAAAGTCATAATGGCAAAGGACGCACCGCAGAAGCAGATGATGCACACAAAAACGGTCTTGGCCCACTGCCAGATCCAATTGGGTTTCTTCGGCCTGTGGTAGTCTATGATGAAATCCACTTCCCCCACATTGTTGATCTGAAGGGCAGGATCCATTTCCACCAGTTTTTTTATCACATCAAGAGTGCTTTCTATATACCGCTTGTTGCGGTCCAGGCGGATGGTTTTAATGCGCAGGGCATTGCACTTATTCATAACGGCGGAATCGTCACAGTAAACATCTGCCACATCCTTTAACCGGATCTCCTTATGATGAACTTCCGTAATCTGGCTGATGTTTAAATAAACGGTCTTGCTCATGCAGCCATCATCTCCCATCCGGGGAGGGCATTCACAAGAGTTCCTTCCTTCTCCGCTCCATCCGGCATGATTGCAATCATATACCAGATGGCGGCAGCCACTGCAATCAGGCATAGAACAAGGAGCGCCATCACAATTTTATGTCTCATGGATTCCATACGTGCTCACATCCTTTTCTCTGGTTTTTCAAAACTAGTATGAGCCGTATAAAATTATTTTATTCTATAATTTTTCGCGCATTTGTTTTAATATCTTTTTTTCCAGTCTCGAAACCTGAACCTGGGATATTCCAAGCTTGGCCGCAATCTGGCTCTGGGTCTCATTATAATAATAACGGCGGATTATGATCTCCCGGTCTTTGTCGGAAAGCGCGGTCAAAAGGTCGCGGAGAACCATTCGGTTCAACAGCTCTTCCTGGGCGGAATTCTCCTCCTCGATTTTGTCGATGAGCAAAATACTGTTTTCATCGTTCTTATTGACGGACTTATACAGGGACTCCACTTCCGCTCCCGCTTCTATGGAGGCTGCAACTTCTTCCTTGCTGGTCCCGATTTCACCGGCGATCTCTTCCACCGTAGGTTCCCTCCCAAGGCGGTAAACCATCTCTTCCCGCACAGTTTTGACCTTCAGCCCCATTTCCTTAATGGATCGGCTGACCTTTATCATCCCGTCATCTCTCAAAAAACGCTTGATCTCTCCGGTTATCATGGGCACCGCATAAGTCGAAAATTTCACTTCATAGGATAAGTCAAATTTATCGATGGCCTTCATCAGGCCGATGCTTCCGATCTGGAATAAATCCTCCGGCTCATATCCGCGCCCCGTAAACCTGCGGACAATGCTCCAGATCAGACCGAAATTGTCGGTCACAAGCTGGTCCCTCGCCGCTTTATCTCCATCGTGAGCCATTTGTATCAATCTCATGGTCTCATCCATAAGGCTCACCCGCTAATCTTCTTTTTCATGGTTACGGCAGTGCCTTCTTGCGGCGCCGACTTCACTTCCACCTGATCCATAAACGCTTCCATAAAGGAAAAACCCATTCCGGACCGTTCTCCATCCGGATCCGTGGTGAACATGGGCTCCATGGCCAGCTTAATATCGGGTATCCCGATCCCCGTATCCCGGACGGTAACGGCGATCTCCTGCCCGTCGATCTCCACTTCCAGATAAATGATACCTCCCTTCCCCTGATATCCATGAATGACCGCATTTGTGACCGCCTCCGAAACGGCTGTTTTTACATCATCCACCTCTTCCAGGGTGGGGTTCAACCTTGCCATAAAAACAGCCACTGCCACTCTGGCAAACTCCTCGTTCTTAGACAGGGCCTCCAATTCCATTTTCAGAATTTCTGGTTTGTTCTGTTCTGACATACGTTCCTCCTCAACCTGTGACTGCTGCTTCCTTAGAGTCATATAATTTCATTAATTTTAAAATGCCTCCCATTTTGAGAATGCGGAGAGCCTGGGCGCCTGCACCATAGATGGCGACTGTCCCGCCGCTTAAGGCCATCTGCTTATACCGGTTTAACAAAATCCCGATTCCCGAGGAATCCATAAACCTGGTTCTTGAAAAATCAAAAACGATCCGTTTGATATAGTTTTCAGAAAGAATCAAATCTGTTTCATATTTAAGCCCCGAGCAGTTATGGTGATCCAATTCCTCCGGCAGATGGACGATCAATGCCTGGCCTTCCGCCTCATATGTAAAGTGTGGTTGATTCATATGCAATACTCCTCCATTCCTAACTGTCTGTCCGTAATACAAAAGAATGCGCTGTCTGATGAAGAGTGTTCTGGTCCACAGGATCCCGGAACATGTGGGAAAGAAAAAAAGACACCACAAAAAAAGTTCTTTTCTGTCGTGTCTTTCCTGTTTTCCGCCCTTAAAATCCCCGTTCCGCTTTTGCCTGGGCAGATAACGCTTCATCCTTACTGTTATTTATGATATCAGAAAACAGCCCGTTGGCCTGTTCCTTTTCTCCCATTCCTTTGTAAATGACAGCTGTCTTGAATTTTGCCTGCCAGCTGTTGGGTTTTAAGTCCAGACATTTTAAGTAATAGGCAAGCGCTGTGGGAGTATCTCCTGCGTCCTTCGCCTTGTCTCCAAGACTCTCCAGGATGGGACAGCCCTTTTCCACCATGTCCTTTCTTATCTCGCCGATTACCGCCTGTACATCCTCAGAGGTAATCAGTTCCGGATTTAATCCGGCGTAAATACGCACTGCAGACGGGAAATCATCTTTCTTATATGCCTGCAGGATCCCTATTACGGCCTGATACTGTGCCAGTACGCTGTCCGAATCACTGGTCAGGGAAGCTAAGGAAGCTTCCGCCGCACTTTTCTCCGCTTCTATGGATTCCAGCTGCTTTGTCAGGCTGTCCGCCTTCTGATTGGCCTGGCTCAGTTCTTCGCTGTACTTTTGCATCTCCTGATTGTGGTTTTTATTGATGGCCCTCGTGTTGGCAGGCATGACCAGGAAAAAGATGACGGCTGCTCCCAGCAGCAGCCCTGCGAGAATGTTGCCCACTGCCTGGTCCCTGGTATTCTCCCTGTAGCTGGGAGGAATGATAACATCATCATCTATCATCTGCCTGTGGGACAATACGTTCTTTAACTTCTTTTTTTCCGGTTCCTTTTCGCTCTTTCCATTGCCTCCGGGAAACTTGACCAGTGATTTATACCAAAGAGCCTTGGGATGGTTCCGGTCGATCTGCAAAACCTTATAAACAGCTTTTCCCGCCTTCTGGTAATCCTCCCTGGCAATACAGAGAAGCGCGAACAAAAGCTGGGCCTTCACATAATTGGGTTTGCTCTCCACAACCTTGTTCAGCTGCAGAATCGCTAAATCTTCGCTCCCGTTCTGAGCGTAAATCAGGGCCTGATTGAACCTGCGCACCGTCCGCCGTTCCGCATCCATGGTGCCTTTCTTCCTCTGGATCTCACCGAGATAATAATCCGCACGGTTTTCTTCAGGCTGTAAGTTCATGCTGATCACCCACTGGACCAGGGCATCGCCCACTTCGCCCACCTCATAATAAATAAGCCCCAGGAGGTTTCTGGCGTCAGTCATGTACTTATTGAAATGCAGGCTTTTTTTCAGACATTCCGCAGCCCCTGATAAATCCCGCAGCCTGGCCCGTTCCAGGCCCATATTATAATAGCTGTTTGCGATCACCCGGGTTTTTCTTTCATAATCCATACTTAAACCGCCTATTCCTTGCTGACTTCTTTTATGAGATCCATGATCAGGTCATTCATATCCGTTAAATCACTTCTCACAATTGCATCCTCAATGGCATCAACCTCCAGGCTCGGCCTGTAACCGTCTATCTCAGCTTCAAAATCAATCATATCCGTTCCTCCTTAAAACCGCTTTTATCTCACCCATCAGATAAAGGGAACCTACGCAGAAGAGAAGATGTTCCTCATCCATGCTGTGAAGCATGTACCGGACAGCCTCTTCCACTGTCTGAAAACCTTTTGCCCTGCATCCGCAGGCATTCCGGAATTCCTTAAGCAGTACCTCCGTTTCAATCCCCCTGACCGAATCAATATGGGCCACCGCCACCTGATCCAGGGGCAGTGCCCGGGCGATATTCCTTATCATCGTATCATGGTCCTTGTCTGTCACCGCGGAAAACAGCAGATATGCCCTTTTTTCTCTCTCCGCGCACAATCCGGCCGCCGCTTCGGCAAAAGCCCTGATGCCTCCGGGATTATGCGCCCCGTCAAGAAATACTCCCGGCAGCGCCTCTTCCATCCTGGCCGGCCAGCGCATGTGACCGATGCCCTCCCCAAACAGCTCGGATCCGATCTTAAGGCCGAAGCCTTCCTTCAGATCTGCCGCTTCCAGGGCCCGGTATGCCAGAAGTGCGTTCATTACCTGGTATTCCGCCCGGGAGGGAACCGTAACAGGAAGAGGATCCCCGTCCTTCCCGTAAAATACGGCCTCAAAACCCTTATCGCTGCATCCGGTTATCTCATACCCCTGCCTGTCCACTTCATAAAACGGGGCGGAGAGCTCCCTGGCCCTGTTTCTGATAACCGCAGATGCTTCCCGGTCATTTCCGTCAAAAACCACCGGTATTCCCTTTTTTATGATTCCAGCCTTTTCGGCTGCAATTTTATCAACAGTATCCCCCAGATATTCCGTATGGTCCAGGCTGATGGAAGTGATCACCGACACCAGGGGGTGCCTTATCACATTAGTGGCATCAATCCTTCCTCCCAGACCGGTCTCCAGGATCACAAAATCAACTCCCGCTTTATAAAACATGTCCATTGCCATGTAAAACAGAAATTCAAAATAAGACGGATGGCAATAACCTTTCTCCATCATCCTTTCAGAAAGCGTTCTGACGGTCCGGCAGCTGTCTTCAAAAGCTGTCTTATGTACTTTCTCTCCGTTTATGAGGAAACGCTCTCTGGTTTCTATCAGATGAGGGGAAGTGAATGTCCCCACCCGGCAGCGGGCAGCGGTCAGTACAGAATGGAGAAATGCGCATACCGATCCTTTTCCGTTGGTCCCTGCCACATGAAAAATCTTCATTTTCTCATCCGGCCCGCCCATTTCACAAAGGAACTCCCGGATATCTTCCAGTGAGTTCTTCTTTTTGGCCCACATGGGAATCCGGTCCAGATATTCTTCTGCTGTTTCGTCAACTTTCATCGCAAGAGTACCAGCTTCCCTACTTAAATTCAGACTTGAGTTACTTCCTCAATTTATTATAATATAAGTCCGTCAATATGCAACCCATTTCTTTCGCAAAAAGCCCTTTATTTCTACATGTCCCCCCGAAACAAGGGGGCTTTCGGGGAAATTTAAAAAGAGAGCACAATACTTTGAGAACCATAAGGCATCTCAAAGCACCGCGCTCCCTGCTTTCGTTCTCCTTAAACTAACGCACAGAGACCTTCAGAACGATCATTCACCGCAATATGCGATGGCTTCGATCTCAACCAGAGCATCCTTTGGCAGGGCCGCCACTTCAAATGCGGCTCTCGCAGGACACGCGCCCTCAAAAAAGGTGGCATATACCTCATTCATAGCTCCGAAATCGCTGATATTCTTTAATAAAACGGTGGTCTTTACCACATTGGCCATGGATAAACCGCCGCTTTCCAGAATGGACTTAATGTTTGTCAGAGACTGCCTTGTCTGAGACACAATATCTTCCCCGGCAAATGCTCCGGAAGCCGGATCAATGGGAAGCTGTCCTGATATGAATACGTAATCTCCTCCGCGGATTCCCTGGGAATACGGCCCAATGGCCGCCGGCGCTTTTTCTGTTGCCAATACTGTTTTCATGGTAATAATTCTCCTTTCGTTCATCAATCTTATTATTCTAGATTAACACACATTCTGCAAAAGTCAAGAAACTGTTTCAGGTATTCTAAAAAATATTTAGCTAATAACAGGCTTTTCCCCCTTGTCATCTGGTATTGATTACTATATAATATGATCAAGGGAATTATCCCTTATGTGAGGGCACCACGCCTCACAGAACGGAAACGGAGGAAAGTATGAAGACCAACGACGAAAAAATACAGGACATATTAAAACATCTGGAATCCATAAGCCACATCAGGCCGGAAACCATTCCAAACATAGATTTATATATGGACCAGGTCACCACCTTCATGGATGAACACTTAAAGGACACCAAGCGCTATCCTGAAGACAAGGTCTTAACCAAGACAATGATCAATAATTATGCAAAGAACAATCTGCTTCCCGCTCCCAACAGGAAGAAATATTCCCGAGAGCACATTCTGCTGCTCATATTCATTTATTATTTTAAAAATCTGCTCTCGTTCCATGATATCGAACAGCTTTTCCGGCCCATTACGGAAAAGCATTTCAACAATCCGGAAAACATGCCTTTGGAGGATATCTACACGGAGATCTTTTCACAGGAAAAAGAGGAGCTGGACCGCATAAAGACGGACATCCTTCAAAAATACGAGCACGCAGGCAAGACCTTTGAGGACAAAGGGCTGGCTGAGGAAGATCTGGAATATCTCCGCCTCTTCGCCTGGATCTGCGATCTGTCCTTTGATGTATATATTAAGAAGCAGATCATCGAACACATCATTGACGATTTAAGGGAAACCGAAGCCGTAAAAAAGAAAAAATAACACATGAAACAGGGGGCAGAAACCGCATGACGGTTTGTCCCCTGTCTGATTAACCTTCTCTCTTTTCCTCTTCCAGACGTTTGAACACCATATCGTACCCGTCATTGCCGTAATTCAAGGAACGGTTCACGCGGCTGATGGTGGCGGTCGATGCCCCGGTCTTTTCCGCGATCTCTAAATAAGTGCGCCCCTCCCGCAGCATTTTAGCCACTTCATACCTTTGCGACAGGCTCAGCAGTTCATTCACCGTGCATACATCCTCAAAAAATATGTAGCACTCTTCCGGTGTCTTCAAGGTCAGAATGGCCTCAAACAGATGGTCCACCGCATCTGTTTTAATTTTTTTATTCATAGTATCAATCAGTCCCCTTTTTCTTCCTTTTGCTCTTACCTGCATTTTAACATATTAAAGTTATAAAGTCCACACCGGGATATCAGGAAAGCATAAATTTTTCCACCACATGGGCGATCCCGTCATCGTTATTGGAAAAGGTCACAAAACCGGCCGCTTTCTTTACGGGAAGGACCGCATTTTCCATGGCGACTCCAAGCCCCGCATACCGGATCATGGATAAATCGTTATAACCGTCTCCGCAGGCGATCATCTCCTCACGTTTCATGCCAAGCATTGCAAGCAGCCGCTCCAGACCGGAGGCCTTATCAATCCCTTTGGGAAGGATCTCAAGGAAATAGGGTTCCGACCGGTAAACGCTGTAATCCCGTCCCAGGGCAGCCTTTACCTTAGGCTCTGCCATTGCCAGATAATCCCCTTCTTCCAGCATCATGAATTTTACCACGGGAAACCGGACGTATTCTTCCATATCCGGTACCTCCTTTACCTGCAGCTTGTTAATGAAGGCTTCCCTGCCCACGTATTCGTCTCCTGCATCGGGCGTGATGATCAAATCATCCTCATAGGTGAGAATGTTCACCCCATATTCCTTCGCCATTCCTATGATTTTCCGGTTTGAGGAAACAGGCAGTTCCCTGGCAAAAACAGTCTCGCCGGTCCTGCAGTCGATCATGCGGCCTCCGTTAAAGGAGAGAACATATCCGCCGGATTTATCAAGCTCCAGTTCCCTGGCAAGCGGCATCACCCCGTAGGTAGGCCGTCCGGAAGCCAGAACAATGACTCCCCCCTGTCTTTTTAACTCAAAAAGCGCTTCTCTGGTCCTGGGCGTAATCTCCTTATTCCGGTTGGTCAGCGTCCCATCCAGATCCAGCACAATCATCCGATAGTCCATTGTGTTTCTCCTGCCTTTGTAAATTTTACTCTGGGGTATGTCTGAAAGCTGCCAGGCCCGTTCCGGACGGTACCATAAGTTTTCAGATATACCCTAGGAGTATAACACAGTTTTTCCTCTTATTCCATCTCAAAATACAGAAAATTGGAAAGCGGCGGGAACCTGCGGCAGCCCCGCTTCATACAATAGCAACAGGAGAACGAACGCAGGGAGAACTATATGAAAAAAACAATTGTCTTAATCCTTGCGGCATTCATGCTGGCCGCCTCCCTTACGAGCTGCAGAATCACGGCCAGAAAGCACATACGGCCGCTTTTTTTTCACATAACCGCTTCATCCATGAGACTATAAAATTTTATAAGACAAAGTACCTTCCCATATTCTCATAATAAAATGTAGTATTAAGATTTCCCAAAGGAGGACTTTATGAGAAAAACCAACCATTTTCTTCTGGGGGCCATGCTCGCCGGAGCAGCGGTCCTCAGCTTAACGGCCTGCAATTCGAAAGCAAAAGCTTCCGATATGACACCGGTCACTTTAAATGAAGTTGCCCATTCCATCTTTTACGCTCCCCAGTACGCGGCCATTGAACTGGGGTATTTTGAGGACGAAGGCATTGATCTGACCCTGGTCAACGGAGCGGGAGCCGACAAGGTCATGACAGCCCTGATATCCGGGGATGCCGATATTGGATTCATGGGTTCTGAGGCCAGCATCTATACTTACGCCAACGGCTCCGAGGATTATGCCGTCAACTTCGCCCAGCTGACCCAGCGCGCCGGCAACTTTCTGGTAGGCAGAAACCAGCAGCCCGATTTTCAATGGGCGGATTTAAAAGGAAAAAAGGTACTTGGAGGAAGAGCCGGCGGAATGCCGCAAATGGTATTTGAATACATCCTGAAAAAGAACGGGATCGATCCGGCCACGGACTTGACCATTGACCAGAGCATCAGCTTCGGCCTGACCGCCGCCGCCTTTACCAGCAATGACGCGGACTATACAGTGGAATTTGAACCCTTTGCCACAGGACTTGAATTAGAGGGCAACGGTTATGTGGTGGCTTCTCTGGGCGTTGACTCCGGTTATGTGCCTTATACCGCCTACAGCGCAAAGAAAAGCTATCTGGAAAAGAATCCGGAAACGATCCAGAAATTCACCAATGCCATACAAAAGGGCCTGGAATATGTCAATTCCCATTCTTCCGAAGAAATTGCCAAGGTGATCCAGCCCCAGTTCAAGGAAACCGATATCAAAACCATTGCAACCATCATTGACCGTTACAAAGAGCAGGATACCTGGAAAAAGGATACGGTCTTCTTAAAAGACAGCTTTGAACTGCTGGAAAACATTCTGGAGGAGTCCGGGGAATTAAAGGAACGGGTTCCTTATGAAACCCTTGTGACAACGGTTTATTCAGAAAAGGCAGCAAAATAATTCCCATCTTTTTAATTTTACAATCAGTTATATAAAAATACAGGGCCGCACCCGCTGCAGCCCTGTATTTTTATACCATAATTGGAGCGAAACTTATGAATATCCATATTTTCCTCCCATTGATCATACGATCACTGTCTCAAACGGCGATACCGGCAGCCCTGATGCAGTGCGCAGATTTGCATTCACCGGATTGTTTGACCAGGCATAGCGCACTCCTGTAATTTTCTCTCCTTTTGAGACATTCAAAATAACCGTACCCTCCCGGGTCCGGACATTTATGCAATCAGAGATCCATTCTCCTGATATACAGACTTCAAATCCGCCTGGTTTGCCGCCTGATACAGTGAGTCCCCTATGCCCATGATCAAAGTAAAGGATTATTTCATCACCGTCTCTTTCAGCATGGGAAAATATTGGGGACAGCCAATCCCCTTGCTCATGATATGCAATCGCATAGGCTGCCATTGCCATTCTCTCGCCTACTGTCTTTTTATCCGTTGGATGCAGGTCATTGTATTCGCCGCAATCTATGGTAACCACCATGGCGCTGTTGGGCAGCTTTGTGAGGCTCTGCTGCATATTGCGAAATACTACCCAGTTTCCTGCATCTTCAAGATCATAATTCGGCAGCTGCACATAAATAACAGGAAATTTCCCCATGTGCCATTTTCGCCTGTAATCCTCTATCAAACGCTTGAAATACTTTGGATAAGAAAGAGCGTCGTCTGCATTGCTCTCTCCCTGATACCAGCACATACCGCAAATAGGAAAATCATGCAGAGGCGCTATCATGGACTGATACATACCCATTGGCTTTCTCTCAAAAAAGGTGGGAGGAATAAGAGCTTCCATATATGCACCTCTCTTATACTTCCAGCCTTCTGAGACAGACATCGTCTCTCCTGTTTCAAAAATCATTTCATGGGACTTCCCTTTGGTAAAATCAATCTGCCCGGACAGGTTGATCACACGTATGGTGATCTCATGGTCTCCTTCAGACAGGCCCTCCAAATGATATTCCCTGGGCGGGTATCTGTATGTGATATTTCCTGCGCACTGTCCGTCTATGTATGTATAGTCAGCATCTTTGATGGTCCCCAGGGAGAGACGAAGCGGTTTCCCTGAAAGCTCTGGCGGGATGGTTACAGTATTTTTAAACCAAACAGAACCGGGATTTTCAAAATCTTCATTTGCATGGAAGTCATCGGTAAGGTCCACCGCTTTCCATGTGTTTTGAAGACCGGAATTTAACCAATCTTCTAAAATCCCCTCATCCGTTTCATCCAACTTTTTATACCAGGACAAAATCCTCTCTTCGTCTTCTTTCTGTATGCTCCTGACGTATTCCTCTGATTTGCACTGGTCAGCTTCTTTTATTTTGCCGGGACAAACGGCAAGGGCTTTTCTGCTCATCCACGCCTCAATCGGCGTGCCCCCTGCTGCAGTAAGTATGAGACCTATGGGTACATCATATCTTTCCCGCAATTTTTCTCCAAAAAAATATCCTGCAGCGGAAAAACAGGAAGCGCTTTCCAAGGAATAACTTTCCCACTTTCCGCCTGACAGTTCATTTGCAGGCTCTTTGAAATCCCACTTGACGGGGACGGTGAACTGGCGGATAAGGGGATCCTCGTCTTCGCCATACTCCCGCGGGAAACGATACCTTACCCTGTGCATGGGCAGCTGCATATTCGACTGGCCGAACATGAGCCAGACATCACCTATATAAATATCATGAAATTCCTTTCTCTCACCTGCGCATGTAATGGAAAGGAGATAGGGACCTCCTGCCTCCATAGGCATAAACACAAGCTTCCAGTTTCCGCTTTCTTCTGTCAAAGTCTCTTCTCTGCATTTCAAAGCCCCGCCTTCATTAAAGAGTATGGCCTCTACCCGTTCTCCCTCATCTGCTGTGCCCCTTATGGGTATAAATTCATTTCTCTGCAGGACCCCATGATCTGATATGTATGGGGTGATATGAAACCTGCTCATCCCTTTACTCCTGAGCTGGTCACTCCCTCTACAAAATATTTCTGGCAGCAGAAGAACAGGATCAGAGCAGGGAGCAGAGCCAGAAATGACATGGCCAGGATCTGATTCCATTCCACTATGCCGCTGCTTTGGTCAATTGACATCTTAAGAGCCAGTGACACCGGATACTTTGAAAGACTCGTCACATAGATCAGGGGGCCTAAGAAATCATTAAAACTCCATACGAACTGAAAAATGGTACAGCTTATCAGCGCCGGCTTTAATGCAGGAAGCAGTATCATCGTTAAAATCCCGAATGAATTGCAGCCGTCTATGGTTGCAGCCTCATCCAGATACGTTGGTATGGAGCGCATAAACTGAATCAGCATAAATACGAAAAACGGCTCGTTGGCAAATAAAGTCGGAGCCACCAGCGGTACATATGTATTTAAAAGTCCCAGGTTCTTCCATAAAATATACAGCGGAATCCTGGTTACAACCGACGGTAAAAACATGGTAGCCATGAGTATGGAGAAAAATATCTTCTTAAGCGGAAAATTAAACCTGGCAAATCCATAGGCAACCAAAGAGCTGGTTATCAGACAAAACACGATCTTAGGTATAACAAAACTGAATGTGTTCAAGAAAAATGTGGTGAACGTAAATTTTGTCCTGGTTTTCCAACCATTGATATAAGGTGTAAAATCGATTCTTTTGGGTATGAAATTTACTGATGTAAATATCTCATTGTTTGTTTTAAAGGTAGCCCCCACAAGCCAGATGATGGGGTAAATCATGACAAGTGCCACTACCGTAAGTATGGTATATCTGAATACAGCATTTATAATGTATTTTCTTCTTCTGCGCCTTTCCACTTCACTGAGCAAAATTGTCCGTGCCATATTATTCCCCCTTATCCGAATAAAATACCCAGCGATCCTGGGTAGCAAATAACACTACCGTAACAGATACAATAATAAGAAACAGCACCCAGCTGGCCGCGCTTGCATAACCCATATTAAAAAGCTGGAAAGCATTGTCATATATAAACATTGAGGTAAGGTAAGTGGAATTTAAAGGGCCTTTTTTCGTAATGAGGTAAGGTCCGTTGAACTCCTGGAAAGCATTGACCAACTGCATGACCAGATTGAAGAAAATCGTGGGTGTGATCAGGGGGATGGTGATCCTGAAAAACGAATAAGGCTTTGTAGCTCCATCTACGCTTGCGGCTTCGTACAGATCCTGAGGCACATCTTTAAGAGCCGCCAGGAATATGAGCATGGCTGAACCGAACTGCCAGACTTTTAAAAGTACGATAACAGCCATGGCTCCCGATGCGGAAGACAGCCATTTCACAGGCCCCATACCGAATATACCAAGAAAATGGTTGACAAACCCATCCTGTTGGAATAAAAAGCGCCATAATACGGCCACTGCCACGTTTCCGCCAAGAAGGGAAGGAACATAGTATGCCGTCCGGTAAAAATTAATAGCCTTTAGTTTAAAATTCAGGATAAATGCAATAAAAAGTGCAAATGCAAGCTGCAAAGGCACAGTAATTACCGTATATTTAAGCGTCTGTCTCAGGGTGCCTATAAAGTCTTTATCTTTAAACAGCTTTGCATAGTTTGCAAATCCTATAAAGTTTGGCTCTCTGACCAGGTTATAATCCGTAAAGCTGATAAAAAGCGCGTTGATAAACGGATACAATGTGAGAAAAACCATTCCGATGATCCAGGGGAGAATATACAAAAGCCCGATCTTACTGTTTTTCAAAAAGATTCCTCCTCGCTAATATTGATATAGCCACGAAGAGCTATATGGTTAATGAGTTCCTTTATAAGGTTTGCCATTGCGGGCGGCCGCAGGCGGTGAAAGGATCCATTTTAACAAAATGAATCCTTCGCCTGGCAGTTATTATTTTTTATTTCCCGTATTCCGCTTTCAGCTTTGCAACCTGTGCAGCTGCTTCGTCAAAGAATGCCTGTGCAGCTTCGTCTACGGTACTTGCGCCTAATTCATATTTCTCATAGTTGCTCTCAAAGGAACTTGTAAATACGGCATCTTCAAAAATAGGAGAGTTATTGATAACTTCTGCTTTATCCGTGAAATCATAAGCCTGCTTTACGGCGCCTGTAATCTGTCCGTCAGCTTCAAGGGCCGCTTTTGCAGCTTTTGATGCCACCATACCTCTCTTTGAACCCATAAGTTTTGTGCCTTCCGGATCATTTAAAATATACTGTAAAAACTCTGCTGCCTGTTTGGGGTATTTGGAGTTTTTGGAAATAGCAAATGTCAGGGAAGGCTTTGCCATGGTTCCCTTAAATACTGCTCCGTCTATGGTGGGAAGAGGTGCTACAATGAGCTCGTCTCCTTTATCCGCAAGCGTCTGTGCATTGGAAGCGATACCGCCTGTCCACTCAAGCACTCCCAAGTATCCGCCGTCAATATATTTTGCGTTCTGGGCAATGGATACAGGGTCATTTCCAACATTTTCAAGGTAATCCTGTCTGGAACAGAATACATGAAGATCTGCCAGCTCCTTGTACCAGGTCATAGCTTCCTTGTAGTCGTCCACAGTGTAATTCATATTCAGATTTTCATCAAATTCACCTTTACCTGTCTTCTGCTGCAGATAATAAACAGCCGCAAAACGGAAGGTTGGGCTTACAATGAGATAAGCGTTGGGATTCTCCGCTGTAATGACTTTGGCAGCCTCTATGTACTCTTCAAATGTAGACGGAGTTTCTTTGATACCCGCTCTCTCAAATGCGGATTTGTTCAAATAAACACCCAGGGTGTTCTGTCCGTAAGGAATGGCCTGCATTACACCGCCGGTCTTTCCTGTCTCTAGAAATCCCTCATCATACTGTGAGAAATCGATTATATCCCCAACCTGACCCAAATCATAGAAACCGGTGCCGTCCGGGCTGTATTTGATGAGCCACGGATAATTGACCGTCATGATATCAGCTTCCGTGCCGCCTGCGTAACGGGTAGCAAAAGTCTCTTCCAGGTTACCAAAGCCGGAAGGCTCTCCTGTCACTTCAATCGCGCCTGCATGAACCGCATTGAATGCGTCAATAGCTTCCTGAGTTGCCTGATGGCGGTCGTCATTGCCCCACCAGGAAAAACTGATCTGGGCCAGCTCACCGGAGGGCGCGGAATCTGATTCTGCCTCTCCGTTATTCCCTGTTGTCACCGCAGTATCTGGTGCCGAACCTCCTCCATTGCTTCCACATCCAGTGAAACTGACGGTTGCCGTCAAAACTGCTGCGAGTACAGCCGAACTTCTTCTCCACTTTCTCATAATACGTTTCCTTCCTTTTCTTTTTTATTTGCAGGGCTTGCCAGACCCTATGCCGCCACATGTTACGGTGCACGGTTATTGCTGCTTTTTACAACTGACCATTTTTAATCGTAGATCTTTCTGCCGCGGGCATCAGGGATTCCTGATTTACGGTAGAAGTAAGTATTGATTTGATCCCGCCAATTGATTGCATTTTCCTTTTGCTTTTTAAGACGCTCTCTCACATTCCCATAACTTTCTTCATCCAAAAAGCGCTCCAGACTCTCCCAAACTCTCTGGTACTCCTCTACTTTCTCCACTCCTGTAAAATGTGTGTCATATATATGCTGTATAACAGTCTTTCCTGAGCGGAGGACATGGGTATAGGGCACATGATGGAAAAACAGCAGAAGTTCATCAGGGCAGGAAGACAGGTCCTCGTATTCTCTGAATCTGGCATCTGAATACTGTCTGGTATATCCGGTGCCCCTTTCAACCGAACGTTCTCTGCCTACACCGTTGCGGTCCGCATAATGATAGGTCCCCCATCTGTCATATTCGTATCCGTCTATGTCTGCTCCGTAGTGAAAATTAGGTTTGCACATAAATCCCACTGCCAGAGGGCAGGTATAGTCTTCATAAACGCCTCTGGAAGTAGTAAGGATCTCCGCAATCTTTGCAGCCCCGTCTTCAGGAAGCTCAAAGGTCATATCTACCCATTCTCCGGCTATGGCTTCCGAGCTGAGTGAGTTGTCCCATACAAGCCTGCCATATCCGTAAAGATTTGCCTGAGCCAGCTTGTTTCCTGTCCAGTTTGTGTCCATGCCTACACTTCCCACCGCAGCGATTCCTGACCATCTGGGATCCGGCGAGTTCTTTTTAATCTCCCTCTTAATAAAAGCATCTTTCCCGTAGCAGGTGTCAAAATCCAAAGTTTCTTTCCACATGGGGATCAGATAGCAAATATCCACCTGGTGTCCTGTGTATTCCTGTGTGATCTGAAACTCCAGTATCTGATTTGTCTTTTTAAGCGCCCCAAAAAGCGGGGAGTTAGGCTCTCTGATCTGAAAATCAATGGGACCATTTTTAATCTGAAGGATGACATTGTCCCGGAACTTGCCGTCGTGAGCCATAAATATATCATAAGCAGCCCTGGCCCGGTCAAGAGATCTGTCTCTCCAGTCCTGTGCACAGTTGTATACAAAGCACCTCCAAATTATAATGCCTCCAAAGGGTTTGATCGCCCGTGCCAGCATATTTGCCCCATCTGCGTGGGTCCTGTTATATGTAAATGGACCAGGTTCTCCCTCTGAATCCGCTTTTACAATGAATCCCCCAAACTCGGGAATCTCTTTGTAAATGTCAGCTGTCACCTTTCCCCACCACCTGGCAACCTCCGGTGCCAGAGGATCCGCCGTATCAAGCCCGCCCACCAGTATGGGAGCGGCGAAATTAATGGAAAGAAACGTACTGATTCCGTATTCGCTGAACACATCGGCTATCTTTCTGATTTCTTTCAGATTCTGGCCTTCTATGAAGAATGACTCCTTTTTGTGCACATTGACATTATTGATTGATATTGCATTGATGCCCGTACTTGCAAGCATCCTTGCATAAGAACGGATGATCTCCATATCTCCTCTAAATTGGTTTCTATCATAATAAATTGACTCTCCCGCATAACCGCGCTCAATGGAGCCGTCAAAATTATCCCAATGATTTATCATGCGGATGCTCTGATCCGGTTCGCTCTTAAAGGGAAGTATTCCTTTTGTGATCAGAATGCGGTGCAGACCAAATGTTCCATAGAGAAGGCCTGTCTCTGTAGAAGCAATTATGACATAGCCTGTCTCTGTCTTTTTTATTTCATATCCGTCACTGCCGTCATCGCCTGCCAATGACAGCACCAAAGAGGATTCCGGATCATCCGATGGCTCCAGGCCTTCAAATAACTGGGACAATTCTCTCTCTATGGTTTTCCTTATAACACTGTCTTTTATATCTTTAAAATGATAACCGGATATATCCGGCTGGTGTACCTTCTTTTTCAGCCAGCACAGATCCCTTGTTTTTGACATCACTTAAGTTCCTCCTGATTTCCTCCGTCAGCCATTCCATTGGCTGCGTGGAAATTCTTTCCGTTTTCATTTATCCCGTCTTTATCATACAAAGGGCTGTCCTCGCCTAAAGGCAAACGGACCGTTGATTCCGTAAACCCTGATTGATAGATGGCCGTAATGACTTCAAGAGCCAGGCGGCCATCTGCACTGTCTTCCGGATGCATTTCACCTTTCTCCAGAAAGCCGATAACCTGCTCTATCTGCGCCTCATGCTTCTCCCTCTCCGGCTTTGGAATGGATTCTTTCACTTTCTCCAGTTCTGCTGCAGTATCCGGATCATCTATAGGAAATCCGTTGTCTGCAGAGCGGCTGCTTCTCACCTGATACGGGGATGAGATCCCTGCCTTTTCACACTGGAAGACAAGCCTCTGATACTGGCTGTGTGTCACCAGATTCACCGCAAGAGTCACTACTGCCCCGCTTTTATAGGTGAGTATTGCCGCTGACAGATCTTCTGTCTCAGCATTATCATGTGCAGCATTTGCCAGAACAGCTGTCACAGTCTCCGGAGGACCCATGATCCAGTTAAGGAGATCTATCTGGTGTACTCCGTGATTTATGGTACAGCCCCCGCCTTCCTTTTCCCAGGTGCCTCTCCACCAAAGATCATAATAGCTGTGACCGCGGTACCAGAATGACTCCACCTGGCCAAAAAGCACTCTGCCTGGGATTTTACTCTCTATAAGCGCTTTAAGAATCTGATTATCTTTTGTGAAACGGTTCTGGCAGACAACTCCCAGGTAAGTGTTGGTCTCCTTTTGAACCGCTATCATTTCGTCACATTCCTTCAGAGACATTGCCATGGGTTTTTCCACCAGCACATGCTTTTTCGCCCGCATACATGCTATGGAAGCAGGTAAATGGGTAAAGGGCGGGGTACATACGCTTACAAGATCAATATCCGGTCTTTTAAGCATCTCGTCATAATCCCCGTAAACTTCCGCCGCTTCCAGACCATACTTCTCTTTCAGTCTCCGGGCTTTCTCGGGAAAGATATCACACAGTGCAGCTACCTGACATCTGTCCGAAAGAGCGAGGTATGCCTTAAGGTGCTCTTCCGCAATAACCCCCGTTCCGATGATACCTACCATAATAATTCCTTTCTTTAAACAGTACTGCTTGGCCCGTCGGCATTTTGATTAAATAAACGTTTATTATGCTTTATATTTTAGCCACATCCCCCAATTATGTGAATGTAATATTAAAATACCATTTGTAATTTTTAAATATGTTTTTTACTTTGTATTCTCTATTGCACATTTTTACAGGGCAAGATATACTAAATGTACTAAAAAAAATCGTGTATCAGAAACAGCCACTGTACTTTTTCCAAAAAAGTAACAAATAAACAATTGGAGGCACAGCTTATGGAAGTAAATTTTGATAACATGATTCCCGAACTGCACTATTACATTCACAGAAAATGTACTGCCAGTTGGAAAATAGACCCTGATTACATACCTTTCATTGACATCACATATGTCATAGCAGGAAAAGCCAGATATTTCATAGACGGAACCGAATATATTGTCCGGAAAGGTGATTTGATCTGCATCCCCAAAGGCACTCACAGGGTGGCAGTCAGTGTGCCGGAGGATCTGATGGAATGTTATTCCACAAACCTTTTCCTCAGAGATCAGAAAGGAGACGATATCTCCCTGCCCCTTGGTCTCATCAGCCATATAGGCAGTGTCCCCCAGCTTATTTCATGCTTTCATGAAATCCACGAAGAATGGCTGAAACGTGAGTTTGGTTACAAACTAAAGGTAAGAGCCAGCATGTGCCTGATCCTCTACCATATACTGGATCTCCTTTACAATGACAACCGGATCAGCAGCAAAGACATCCGCATCATCAACAGCATCCGCTATATGAGCACTCATTTTGCAGAGGATGTAAGCATTGATACAATGGCCGGCCTGTTCCATATCCATCCTGTATACTACGGAAACCTGTTTAAAAAAGCCATAGGCATGACATTTAAACAGTACTTAATATCACTGCGCCTGAATCATGCGGAAAATTTGCTGAAAAGCGGCGAGGGCAATGTGGGAGATGCCGCTCTTCAGAGCGGATTTACCGATATTTATTATTTCTCAAAACTATTTAAAGAAAAAAAAGGAATCCCGCCTTCAAAGCTGCTCCCGGCAGAGAGGAAAAAACACATAGAGGCATTCAAATAAGGAGGAGGTCCGGAATGAAAAAGAAAGCGCTCATCATCGGAGGAAGCGGAGGGCTGAGCGGCCGTCTTGCAGTACTGGCAAAAGAAAAATATGAGGTCTGGGCGGTTACCAGAGGGCAGCGTCCATTAGGTGAGGGGATCCATCTTTTAAAGGCCGACAGAAATGATACTGAGAATTTCCGGAAAACGATTTTAGAGGCAAATACCACCTGGGACATTATCTTTGACTGCATATGCATGAATGAAAGACACGCCATGCAGGATTTAAATGTATTTCCCGGGATAACGAAGCGCCTGGTAGTGATTTCCACGGATTCTGTGTATGATCCCTTCAGGAAAGACACGCCGCAGAAGGAAGACGGATACTTTATAGAAGAGAAAGGAGAACCGGAGGCACTCACCTATGCTGGCAACAAACGCCGCATGGAACATGTTTTTATTGACAGTTTTGGCACTTCCTCCTTAAAGGTCACACTATTCCGCCCCGGCCATATCTACGGACCTGGTTTTCTCATAGGATGCTACCCGGAACACAGCAGGCAGAAGGAACTGCCCCAGCTCATTCTGGATCAGGAGCCCATATCTCTCGTCGGCGGCGGAATCTATCTCACCCAGCCGGTATTTGTGGACGATCTGGCGGACTCCATGCTGGACTGCGGGGACAGGGAAGACACCAATAACCGTATTTTCTGTATCGGCGGGCCAAAGGCAGTGGAAAACCGAAAATATTATGAGATCATCGGACAGCTGCTTGACAGGAAAGTAAACATAAAGGAGATACCGCTGACAGGATATTTTGAAGAACATCCGGAGTACAGCGGACATCTGTGTCATCGGATCTATGATCTGTCTGCCCTGAGGGAGGCAGGAGTGCGTCTGCCGGATACCCCCCTGGAAACGGGATTAAAAATACACTTAAAATCACTTGGCTATCTTTAAATCATTCTGAACCCACAATAAATCCTGGAGGTATGCTATGTATTATAAACAGTATGGAAACACGGATATGAAGGTCTCTGCCATTGGCATGGGCTGTATGAGGTATGACTCAGATGATGTCAAATCAGGTAATTTTGAAAAATGTGCGGAAGTTGCCCTGTATGCCCATGAAAGAGGCATCAACTACTTTGACACTGCTCCTTTTTACTGCGATGACAAAAGCGAAACCATTACAGGCATAGCCCTTTCCCAGCTTCCCAGAGACAGTTACTATATTTCCTCAAAGACCAACCTGGGAACTGTAGGCGGCGATTACACAGAAGCAGATTTCCGCAGGAGACTTGAAACGACTTTAAGCCGGCTGAAAGTGGATTATCTGGACTTTTATCATCTGTGGTGCATATTGAATCTGGATTCTTTTTCCAAACAGGTGGAAATTCTCTACTCATTTTTTGAGAAGGCCAAATCAGAAGGGCTGATTCGCAATATCGTATTTTCATCCCATATGCAGGGCAATGAGCTGGAGGCTGCCGTAGCTTCAAATCTGTTTAAGGGAATGCTCATTGGCTACAATGCACTTAACTACCGCTTCCGCCAGACAGGCATCAAAGCTGCCTATGACAATGGCATGGGCGTTGTAGTTATGAATCCTCTTGGAGGCGGTCTCATACCGGGAAATCCGGACACATTCCGCTATCTGACAGAGGGAACAGACCTTACCGTAGCACAGTCTGCCTTAAACTTTGTGGCATCCCACAAAGAGATCACAATCACTCTCGCAGGCTGCACCACAAAAGAGCACGTTGACGATGCCGGGAAAGCCGTGGAGAACTTAGTGGAACGTCCGGCTGCTGAAATCTATGAGGAATATGAAAACAAAGGCATGATCATCAACGATCTCTGCACCGGCTGCGCATACTGCAAGCACTGCCCAAAAGACATTGATATTCCTAAATTCATGGATGCCTACAACATGAAGCTGCTGGGAAATGATATGTTTGAGCGCCTGAAAGGTCATTGGCAGATAACAAAAGACTCCGCAGGAACCTGCATCAAATGCGGTAAATGTGAGAAGCTGTGTACACAGCATCTGCCCATTATCAAGAGACTCGCTGAAATAGCAGGATAAAATAGAATAAAAAAATTACATACTATCTTAAATAAATCGCAATGGTTTTATAATGCATCCCCAGTTCAAGGAAACCCATATCAAAACCATTGCAACCATCATTGACCGTTACAAGGAGCAGGATACCTGGAAAAAGGATACGATCTTCTTAAAAGACAGCTTTGAACTGCTGGAAAACCTTCTGAAAGAGTCCGGGGAATTAAAGGAACGGGTTCCTTATGAAACACTTGTAACCACAGTTTATTCGGAAAAGGCCGCAAAATAGAAGGCGGTGCCGGGAATGGATGAAACCCGGCTTCATAAACTCCTGGCTGAAAATGCGGGATTCAGCAATGCTGAATCCCGCAAATCTGTTTTGGCATATGTCCGTTCAGCAGGGGATCAGCGGTCTTTGTCTGGTTTTTGTTCTTCAGTGAACGCAGTATCTATCAATACCTGACGCCTGAAGATGAAAAAAAACTCCATACCGCTCTCCCGCCGGAATGTTTTACCGATGCCGGACAGGAATCCAGAGTCATGGCCCGGCTGTTCGGGAAAATGGAGGGCATCCGCCCGGATATGGACGAGCATCTGGTGGGCAACTTATTAAAAATCATGGCTTTGGCCCGGATCAACCGGACGGATCTTCACGCCGATGCGCTGGAACAGACTCTGGAAAAGATGTATGAACTGCTGTTTTCCTGTATTTTTGAGGAATCATAACGAGATCCGGCTGTTCCCACATGTTCTCAGGCCGGGAAACGGTGTTCGGTTGAGGATTAATCAGGGATGATTCCTGTTTATGGTATTGATACGGACCAGCGCTCGTTTCAGCCTCGCTTCCGCCATGGCTCTTTCCTGCCCGGAAGTTGTATTGTCCAGCACTTTTTCCGCAGATTCCTTTGATTTTATTGCCCGTTTCAAATCAATTTCCTCCTGCCATTCAAAGGTAATTGCTGATAAGGTGACTTTTCCGTCCAATACTGCAATCATTCCTCCGTTACAGGCTGCAATCCTTGTTTCTCCGTCAGCGGTTAAGCGGCAGATGCCTCCTCCCAGAGCGGTGAGAAAATCCGTATGACGCGGAAGAATACATATATCCCCTTCAATGGTCCGTACAACGAGCTTTTCTGCACGGCCCTCAAAAAACTCTCCATCCGGAGTGACAATATGCAATTCAAAATCCTTCATGCTATCCAACCTTTCCGGCTGCCTTTTGAACCGCTTCATCTATGGAACCTACAAACAAAAATGCGCTCTCCGGCAAATGATCGTGCCGGCCTTCCAAAATTTCCCGGAAGCCCCGGATCGTCTCTGAAAGAGGCACATATTTCCCTTTCATGGAAGTAAATGGTTCCGCAACGGAAAAGGGCTGAGATAAAAACCTTTGTATCTTTCTTGCACGGGAAACTGTCAGCTTGTCATCTTCCGAAAGCTCATCCATTCCCATGATCGCAATGATGTCCTGCAGTTCCTCATATCTCTGAAGGATTCTCTGCACCTGCTTTGCCGTTTGGTAATGCTCCTCTCCCACAATTTCAGGCGTTAAGATCCTGCTTGTGGAGTCAAGAGGGTCAACAGCAGGATAAATGCCCAGGGAAGATATTTTCCTGCTCAACACTGTGGTAGCATCCAAATGAGAGAATAATGCTGCCGGGGCAGGATCCGTCAAATCGTCTGCAGGAACATATACAGCCTGCACACTGGTGATGGAACCTGATTTGGTGGAAGTGATCCGTTCCTGAAGAGTTCCCATTTCCGTGGTAAGCGTCGGCTGATAACCGACAGCTGAAGGCATTCGGCCAAGCAGCGTGGATACTTCACTTCCTGCCTGGGAAATCCGTTTTTCATAATTTTTTATCTGTTCCTTGATCAAATTTGTTATCAGCGTACTGTCCAAAGTCAATTCACTCCCCTATCAAGTTCTGTCAGAGGCGAGCCAACGATCATATCTTTTAAATGCAAAAGGCCTCCTTCGACACTGCCGTCAAATATCATATTGTCATATTCATACCTTAAACCGCCAAGCACTTTTTCGTCAATAAACAGTTGCATTATAACGGTTTTTCCGGTTTTTAACTCAAGCTTACGCTTCAACAGCTCCTCTTCATCTTCCGACAGGGGTCTTGCAGAATAAGCCTTTACCCGAAGTACTCCCCTTTCCTTTTCATATTCCCTTAAAAAGGCTGAGGAGAATACTTCAAAAGAGCACCGGGTCTTTTTTTCATACAGCACCTTCAGCGCATTTAAAACGAGCAGCTGTACATGGCCGCCAAATACTTTGTCAAGAATCGATATGCGTTCCGGGACGCTCAGAAAAGGCGAACACAGGACGCATAAAAATTCCGGGTTTTCTGCAAGGCAGGCCTTCAGACTGCTGATTTCATCATAGGCCCGGTCCAGCACGGACTCTTCTTTCGCCGCTTCAAACAAGCCTTTGCCTATATATGCCTCTCTGTTCATAATGTCTCACCGGTGCCCTCAATGGTCTGTAAGATCAGATTGCGATGATCCGATTCGTGTATTTCCCGCTCTAAAATTTTAGCAGCCAGCTGGATAGCAATATCAGCTGTCTCCCTTCTCATTTCATCAGCGGCCTTCACTTTACTCTGCCTGATTTCTTCCTTTGCGGACGAAAGCATATACTGCGTATCCTTTTGTGCCAAAGCAATCATGGTATCACTTTTTTCCCTGGCAGCTGCATTCGCATTGTCAATGATTTTTTCCGCATCAGCCTTTGCTCCCTTCATCAGGGACTCATATTTGTCATAAAGTTCCTGCGCCTCAGATTTTATTGCATCAGCTTCCTCATAAACCCTGTTTGTGCTGTCCATGCGTTTTTGCAGAACTGCCTGCACTCTGTGAAATAAGATCTTCTTCATAAAGAAAAATAAAATAATAACATTTCCGATTTGTGCAATCATTGTCCACGGAACAATAGAAATAAACTCCATCATAAAATCACTCTTTTTCTGTTAATTTAAAATTTTCCAATAAAGGGGTTCGCAAACAGTAAAATCAGTGCAACGATCAATCCGTAAATTCCGGTGGTTTCCGCAACCGCGCACCCCAAAAGCATGGTGCTTGTCACATCGCCTTATGCTTCCGGCTGTCGTCCAATCGCTTCACACGCCTTACCGACAGCATACCCTTCACCGATACCAGGGCCAATTCCCGCAATCATTGCCAGTCCTGCTCCAATTGCGGAGCATCCCATTACAATCGCTTGCTCCAACATTCCATTTTCTCCTTTAGTCTCATGATTTTTATTTTTAATTTTCTTCTGCCGCCGAAGCAATGTACATCATGGTCAGCATACAGAAAATAAATGCCTGCAGAAGGCTTGAAAACAGATCAAAATAAATAGATAAAAATGCAGGGATCCCGATCTGAAAGAAAGGGATTTCCCCTAATACCGCCCCAAGGATTCCCGGCAGGCTGCCGAAAACCGCGTGGCTCAGCGCCGCAAGCGCTCCGTATACCAGCGTTGATATGATGGTTCCGGATGCAATGTTGCCAAAATGGCGGAAGGCCATGGATATGGGCGTTGCTATTTCGCTGATTATATTAAAGGGCGTTAATATAAAAATGGGCTGCGTAAATCCTGTTGCATACCCCTTAACTCCGGTTGTTTTAATTTTTGTGAATGTTATCATGACAAAAACCATGACTGCCCAGCCCAGAACAGTGGATAAATCTGAGGTGGGAGGATAAGCCCCCAGCATACCGGACAGGCTTGAAAATGCTGACAACGAAAACAAAGCGGCAACGAACGGCGCAAATCCTTCATACCGTGCGCCCATGTTCCCCTTCACAAAGTCAGTAACCACAATTACAATATATTCAGCCAGAATCTGTCTTTTTGTGGTGGCCTTTTCCCTCAGATCATGGGTGAGATACAGGCATAATCCCATAATCAGGGCCATGACGATCCATGTGTTCACAATTGTCTCCGTTATGGGGATTCCGCCCGTCACAGGAATTACATAAAAAACTTCAGCACCTGTAATTTCAAGATTCATGATTATCCCTCCGTTTTCCAAAATATCCGGCAAAATTCATGATGGCTATCGTAATGCGCGGAAAAAACAATGCCGCGATTGCAGTGACCGGATTTAACCAGGGAGTCTTCATGGCAAAAAAAATGTAAATTCCCAGCAAAAGTATCCTTACGGAATAAGACAACCGGATCAGATACCTGCCCTTGTCGGAACTGCTTTTTGCTGCCTTCTGAACAGTGATGCCAAGTAACAGAAAATTGGCAATGGATACCAGTCCGCCCAGCGCCAGTCCGAAAAACACAGGCAAATCAAATCTGCCTGACAGAACAAAGGCAAGAAGCACGATCACTCCCAATCCGCAGACCCCGTAAGTAATATGTATGGTTTCTTTTTTTACTGCCTGCTGTAACTTCATTTCTGATTCCCGCCTTTTCTCTTTACTGCATATCGATAAAACTTAACTGCGCTGGCGATTGATCCTCCCAGCCCCAGCACAATACCAACCAGCATGACCCAGTTTCCCAGCTCAAACTTATTTGTAATCCAGCCTGCCGCCCAGACAGATAATATAATAGGGGCGGAAATCGAGACACCAAGTTGTGAAACCAAAGAAATATTCCGGCCGATTTGAATAAATTCTTTCATTCCGTTTCCTCCGTAACGAATTTTTCTGTTCAGCATATAAGAAAACACAAAAAAAGGACAGAAAGCTCTTTAACAGCTTCCCACCCATAAAGCAAAAATCTTGAAGGCAATTACATTGCCCCAACCGGATTAACAACACTATGAATTACAATTTATAACTTTTGTAATTATTTCATGACATCATTCTACATGAAGAATTTTTAAAAGTCAAGACCCAATAAATTATTTAACATTATTGTATTAAACGTCTTTGCGTGCTATAATCATGATGATTCAATTCAAATAAATAATACGATTATATTGAGCATTATGTATTCAAAGCTTAGTTTTCTGCGCGAAAAGAAAGAGTTGAATACATGGTGTTTTTTGCATAGGAGGTAGTTTGTGGATATTCATAAGTTAAGTGCAAAAGGTAAAATTTTATTTGGAAAAATTGCTTCGTCAATGACACCATCTCAAACAGTTACACTCAGTTTTTTATTCATCATCCTGCTGGGAGCCGCTTTACTGAATCTTCCGTTTTCCCAGTCAGAGTCAAACGGGGAGGTTCCATTTCTTGACTGCCTGTTTACTGCAACCTCCGCAGTCTGCGTTACAGGACTTGTAACCGTTACAACCGCCACTTCATGGAGTGTCTTTGGAAAGTTCGTAATTTTGCTTCTTATTCAGACGGGAGGGCTGGGACTTGTTGTTATTATTACTTATCTGGGAATTCATCTCGGGAGAAAAATTACTTTAAAAGAAAGACTTACGATTCAAACATCTTTTAACCATACCGATTTCCACGGCATGGTGCGAATGGTTATGTTTGTTATAAGAGGGACACTGATTTGTGAGGGATTCGGGGCATTTATTCTTTTTTTCGGTTTTCTGAACGAAGGCCTGGGTGTGTTTACCTCCTTTTTCTATGCTATTTTCCATTCAGTTTCCGCATTCTGCAATGCGGGTTTTGATATCATCGGTCAGCAGAGCCTGATTCCGTTTGCCTCCAATATTTTGATAAATATTCCGATTATGCTCCTTATTATTATTGGCGGGATTGGTTTT
This sequence comes from Lachnospiraceae bacterium 54-53, assembly GCA_041223105.1. Lineage (GTDB taxonomy): Bacteria > Bacillota > Clostridia > Lachnospirales > Lachnospiraceae > Lacrimispora. Next base: position 17,823 of record JBCLPO010000018.1, on the reverse strand, counting down.
TCTGTCTGGGTCGATTTTGTGCATAATATAAAGACCCATTTGTCTTATGACAGCAAGCGAAGGTGGAAATTTTCCCTCCATACAAAGCTGGTACTGATAACCACATGTCTGCTGCTGATTTCCGGAACGCTCTACTTCTTAGTTGCTGAATATGGAAACCGTCAGCTGTGGGGAAATGCAGGATTTGGCGGAAAACTGCTCCGGGCCCTTTTCCAGTCCGTGACCCTCAGAACAGCAGGGTACGCCTCGATTGACCAGTCGGCACTCAGTGAAACTTCCAAATTTGTATCGGGTATTTTCATGATTATCGGAGGTTCCCCAGGCGGCACTGCAGGAGGAATCAAAACTGTTACAATAGCTGTTGTCCTATGCAGTGTATGGTCGGTTATGAAGGGAAGATATACCATCGATGTATTTAATAAAAATATTCCATTGCAATTACTGCAAAAATCACTTACCATAATTATCATTATGACAGCATTGCTTTGTATCGGAACAACCTTTCTGTCATTTACCGAGTATGCCAGCGCTTATGCCCATTCGACTGTGGACCTTTTTTATGAAGTGGCCTCAGCCCTTGGAACAGTCGGGCTTACTACGGGCATAACGCCTTATCTCAGTTCCCATGGAAAATTTTTACTTATTTTATTGATGTTCATAGGCAGGATCGGGCCTATCTCTATCATGATTTCACTGACGAAAAAAGGGGAGAGATCAGCTGATAACATCCGATACCCTAAAGAAAATATATTGATTGGTTAAAGGAGCCGTTTATATGAATAAGATAAAATTTGACAAAAACGCACAGATTGCAGTTTTTGGTCTGGGAAAATTCGGCCGCAGCATTGCGGCCACTCTGTATGAAAACGGAATGCAGGTATTATGCTGCGATGTAAATCCGGCCCTCGTGCAGGAAGCCACGGAATATTGCACATACGCCATAGAAGCGGACGTGACTGATCCCACTGTCCTGACTAAAATCGGTCTTGGGAATTTTGACGCTGTTATTGTGGCCTTCAGCAGAGATTTTGAAGCAGCAGTTATTACCTGTATGATTGCCAAAGAAATGAAAATTCCATTTGTTATGGCAAAGGCAAACGGTATACGTCAAAAAAAGATCATGGAAAACATAGGCGTTGACCGGGTGGTTCTTCCTGAAATGGAGATGGGGGAACGGATTGCATATCAGTTTATTACCAATGATCCTATGGAATATATTCACCGCTCGGAAGAATATGAAATTATTGAAATGCATCCCAAACCAGGCTGGATAGGAAAAACACTTCAGAAATTGGCGCTCAGGCAATCAGAAGGGATTAATATTCTGGCCATCATTCGGGAGGGTAAGGTCATGGCCGTTCTGGGCGCACAGTCAGAAATTAAGGAAAATGACAATCTTATCGTTCTAAAGCTTTTATCTCAGCAGTAAACCCTCTGTAATTCCGGAAAGAGGGGATTGCCTTACGGACCGCATTGCATGCGGTCCGTAAGCAATTCTTCAGCCACCATTTCAGATCATTCTTTTAAATCGCTATCAGGATCAGTCTCAGTTATTTTCACACATTTTATCATGTTTTTACCAACGGCTTACGTGAACTTTATTCATTTGTTTTCTCCCTGTGTTATAATTGCCCTAAACAAAAAAGGATGTTGGCAGGCATTCGGAAAGAAGGACTTTATGAACAGCCGGTTACTGGACAAAAAAAAGAAGCTTTCCCAGCAGATCACGTTGAAAACAGTATGTGTAATCGTCATCTTTTTGCTTAGCCTTATCACGGGTACACTTTATCTGACCATTCAGAGAACTCAAAAAAATACGGTACAGAATCTGGAGGTCCTTGCAGCAAAAAACGCGGGCGCTGCCGAACGGTATGTGGACAAAATGAATACACAGGCAAAGGCGCTGGCCGCTTCTCTCGCCCAGCTTAAAAACCTTCCTCCAAAAGAAGCCCAGCAGATCACAGAGGACATCCTTGTCTCATTTCTGGAGCAGGAGGATTTTTACGGCATCTATGTTGCCTGGTAACCCAATTTATTTTTTCCGGACACGCCCCGTGGGCGTTACCAACTGCGATATCCGGGCAGACCGCATAAACCTTCTGGAATACGATATGGGCGGTTACAAAAGCGCTTACAACTACATTCTCAGCAGAAAGGGCACTTATATCGCGGATTCCTCAGACAGCAGCCGGATCGGTTCAGCCTTCGGAGAACCGGGGGACCCGGCGCAGCAGGGACCGGAACTGGTCCCGGCAAACGCATCCGGTACCCTGGAAACAATAACCAACGGAAGCGGGGAAGCGATCTATCAGATACGTGTGGCTGTCGGAACGGAAGAATCGGAAAATCAGTGGTCAAACACCTTTGCGGTAAAGAAATCGGAACCATTGGAGGAAATGTGGAGAAACGTTGCCATGCTGTCCGCGGTATCCGTGATCGGCATAGCTTTTCTGGTGTTCTTGGTGGTTTTTATCATACAGAGAGCGCTTCGGCCCGTTGAACCCATCATGAAGCTGGCCCGCAATATGGAAGCAGGGCTCCTCAGCACAAGGGTCGAGGTAAATGCGGATAACGAGCTGGGAGAGCTGGCCGGTATCTTCCACAGCACATCGGCAACCCTGGGAAGCTATGTGGAGGAAATATCGGAAGTGCTTGGGGAAATAGCCCGGGGAAATCTTTCGCTTCAGATAAAGCAGAACTATATGGGGGATTTTAAGCCCATCAAAGGCTCTCTGGATAAAATACTGGCAGGCTTAAACCAAACGCTGCTGACAATCAGTACGGCTGCCGAAGAGGTGAACACGGGGGCTTCCCAGGTTTCAAGCGGCGCCCAGGCTCTGGCGGCAGGAGCCGCCGAACAGGCGGCCACCGTGGAAGAGCTGAGTCATTCCCTTACCCAGGTTGCGGAACAGGCTCAAAACAACATGGAGCATGTCCGGACAGCCAGCCATTGCGCCAGGCTGGCCGGCGAAGATATTGCGGCGGGCAACCGCCACATGGAAGAACTTACGGATGCCATGTCACACATTGATTCTGCCTCCGGCCAGATCGCCAGTATTTCAAAGACCATTGAAGATATCGCTTTCCAGACCAATATCCTCGCTCTCAACGCCGCTGTGGAGACGGCCCGCGCCGGAGCCTCAGGCAAAGGATTCGCGGTGGTTGCGGATGAAGTGCGAAACCTGGCCACAAAATCGGCGGAAGCGGCCAAGCAGGCCTCACAGCTTGTTGAGCGTTCCATTGCATCGGTAGCCGAGGGATCCCAGATCACGGATCAGACCGCCCGTGTCCTGCAGAGCGCTCAGCGGAAAGCAAAGGAAATGGATGAAAGCATCCTGCAAATCGAACAGGCTTCCTTTAAACAGACAGATTCCATCGAACAGATCCGGCAGGGGCTCTCTCAGGTATCCGCGGTAGTGCAGACAAACGCGGCCACAGCGGAGGAAAACTCCGCTACCAGCGAGGAAATGTCCTCACAGGCCGCCATGCTGCACAAAGAAGTGGGAAGGTTCACCCTGAATTCCTGATCTAAAACGGCAGAAGGGGCCATAAGGCCCCTCACTCTCCATCCGCATTCACATCGATGAGCACTTTCATGATTTTTTCCCGGTTACCGTCAATGTACCGGATGAAAGCTCCCTTCTATTATGATTTATCTCATCTTTCCAACTGCCCCGCAATCAGGCCATCGGACAAGAAAAGTGATGAGTGCCGGATCCAACCTCCCTCGGCTCCCTGCCTTCCAGACAGATGGTGGCCGTGGTATTGGCCGGTATCCGCACTTTATAGCAGATCTTTCCCCCTTCCCTTTTCCACTGACTGAAGATCGTGCCATAAATTGACTCATAGCTGCAAGACACGTGTTCCAGCGCATCGCCGGGATAGGGGCGGATCATAAAATGCTTGTATCCAGGGCTGTCCTCATGGATCTCAATCCCTGAAACACACCGGTACAGCCAGTCTCCGATGGAACCGTAGGCATAGTGGTTGAAAGAATTCATATCCGGGCTCCAGAACGTGTCATCCGGTTTCTTTCCATCCCAGTGTTCCCAGATGGTGGTGGCGCCTTTTGATACCTGATACAGCCAGGATGGGTAATCTTCCTGCAGGAGAAGCCGGTAAGCGATGTCACTGTATCCATGGTAGGTCAGTACAAAACACAGGCAGGGCGTTCCTATAAAACCGGTCTTTAAATGATAATCATTCTCTTTTAAAAGCCCCACCAGGGTCTGGACAGCCAGAGACGTTTCTTTCCCGTCCAGAAGTCCGAAATATACCGGCAGGATCTGGGCTGTCTGGGTCCGCTGCACGATCCGCCCTTCCTTCATGTAAGAGGACTTAAAGCTGGAAACGATCCGTTCATATAGCCTGCGGTATTTTATGCCGTCCTCTCTTTTCCCCAGGACCTCCGCAGATTTATAAAGGATTCCCGTGCTGTACGCATAATACGCGGTGGCCACAAAGTATTCATCCGTCCCGCCCCTATAGCTGCCTTCTTCATTGTCCAGAGCCAGCCAGTCACCCAGCTGGGCCCCCCAATCCCATACCCAGGGATTGCCGCTGCCATGCCGGCTGCCTTCCCTGATATAGGTAATATATCTTTCCATTGCAGGAAACATGTCCTCCAGTATCCTTTTATCTCCATAGCAAAGGTAAAGAGTCCAGGGCACTATAACAACGGCATCCCCCCAGGCGGCTGAGGTCTGCTCCGGTCCCAGACCGGCTTCCGTGAGAAAACGCCAGTCCCTGGGCAGGACATCAGGCACAACAAAGGGAACGGCTCCGTTTTGATACTGGTCCGCCTTTACATCCTGAAGCCATTTGGTAAAGAAGCTGTCGGAAAGAAAATTAAAACAGGCCGTCCTGCAGAAGATCTGGGCATCTCCTGTCCAGCCAAGGCGTTCATCCCGCTGGGGACAGTCAGTCGGCACATCCAGGAAATTTCCCTTCTGCCCCCACACAAGATTATGCCACAGCTGATTGATTCTCTCATCCGAGCAGGAAAACTCCACCGCAGGTTCTATGGCCGTATGGAGAACGATGCCCCTAAAACACTCCGCCCTGACCGGGCCGGGGAATTTTAACACCTTTACATAACGGAATCCCTGAAACGTGAAATGAGGCTCTAAAAGCTCCTCCCCTTCGCCGGATAAAATATATCTGGTTTCCTGTTTTGCTGTTCTGATGTTTTCAAAATAAAAATTTCCTTCTCCGTCCAGGACTTCCCCATGCTGGAAATGAAGCTCATCTCCTCTTCTTCCTGATATGCGTATCTGAAGCCAGCCAACCATGTTCTGTCCCATATCGATGAGCGTTTCCCCGGCAGGTGTGCATATGATTGCAAGGGGACTGATCTCTTCGATTCTCTTCGTCCCCTCGTTTGCCATACCGCAAAGTCTTCCTTCCGGCGGATCCTCTTCTTCTGCCGCCTCCCAGTCCGAATCATCAAAACCGGCCAGAGAAAATCCTTCCGGTTCCTTCGTCTTATCGTAAATTTCACCGTCATATATCCCGGAAAACAAGATCCCGCTGCCGGATGCCATCCAGGAGCGGTCACTTATGATGACCTGCTCTCCCTTTTCGTTTTCGATCACAAGCTGGGCCAGGAAGGCGGGGACCTTTCCGTACACCTGGTTCTGCCGGTTAAAGGATATCTCTCCGTTATACCAGCCCTCTCCCAGACGGACTCCTATGCCGTTTTCCCCGCCTGTTACAAGCTCTGTCACATCAATAGCCTGATAATACATATGGTCATGATAGCTGCTCCAGCCCGGGGCGAGCTCATAATCTCCCGCCCTTTTCCCGTTGATATGCACGTCATAAAGCCCTTTGGCCGTTATAAACAGCCGGGCTCTCTCCACCTTCCCGGATACGTGAAAGGTTTTTCGGAAAACCGGACACTCCGTCATTTTCCTGCCGGCCCCGATCCATCTGCCTTTCCATTCAGAACCGTCCATGAACCCGGTTTCAAAAGTCCCCTCCTTCCCGGAAGAAACCGTTTCCGAATCGTTTAACACGGCGGTTACCGCATACACATATTTCCGGTTCGAACGGAGAGGTTCTCCGCCATATTCCACGTGAACGGAATCCCCGCTGTCCCTTCTGCAGTTCCATACAGCTTTTCCTGTTTTTTCTTCCCATACCCTTATTTCAAAGGAGGTCTGGCTGATATTCTCTTTCTCCGATCCGATCTTCCAGCTGAAGCGGGGATTGGGGATATCGATACAGCAGGGATTTTTCCTGTATTCACACATTAAATCGTATATTTCTGACATTCTGGTTCCTCCTCTCAACCTTTTACCGCTCCCGCCGCCACCCCATTAACAAACTGCTTCTGGAACACGCCGAAAAGTATGATCAAAGGCAGTGCGCACAGGAAACAGGAGGCAAAGAGCACATTCCACTGGGCCGGATTCTCCCGGTCGCCCAAAAACTGCAACATGGCCACCGGCAGGGTGAACTGGCCTGATTTGCTGACAAAAACCATGGAGAAAAAGTAATCATTCCAGATCCATATGCCCTGGGTGATCACCACGGAAACCGTGGCAGGTTTTAAAAGCGGAAACACGATCCTGCCAAATCTCTGAAGAAGCCCCGCTCCATCCAGATAGGCGGCCTCTTCCACCTCAACAGGAACTCCTTTTAAAAATCCCGTGTAAAGGAATGTTGTAAACGGCAGGCTGCAGGTTATGAACATCACCATGGGTGTGAAGCGGGTGCCCGGAATGTGAAGGGTTGAGAACATCTGGGACACCGGAATAATGGTCATCTGTGCCGGAATCACAAGGCCGGCGATAAAAAAGAAATATAAAAAACGGCTCCACCCGGACTTGATGCGGCTGGTCGGGTAGGAAGCTGCCGCGCCTAACAGCACGATCACTGCCAGAGAACCGCCCGTAGTCATCAGGCTGTTCGCAAAAACTATGGGAAAATTCATTTTTTTAAAGGCCGTTACATAGCTTTCCGCCGAGAACTCCGTAAAGAGCTTTAAATGGGAAACATGATTCCCAATGGTACGCAGAGAGCTGGACAACACGATCATCAGGGGGGCCAGAGTTATGATGCAGTAAAGGACCAGCGCAAGATGAATGAGAAACCTGTAAAAATTTCTTTTTTTCTTTGCTCCCATCATAGCTCCACCTCCCGTTTATTCATGAAAATCAGCATAGTAACGGTAATTGCAATAATTACAACAAATGCAACTACTGACAAGGCTGCTGATTTTCCCATCAGCTGTTCCGTAAATGCCAGCTTGTAGACCGCATACATCAGGGTATTGGTGGACTTTCCCGGCCCTCCGTTGGTCATGACGAAAACATAATCATACGCCTTCAGTCCATTGATCACGGACAATACCACATTGATCGTCACTGTTGCAGAAATAAGAGGCAGCTTGACCCGGCCAAACATCTGCCAGCCGCTGCAGCCATCGATCTGCCCTGCCTCAATCAGGCTGGTATCCACAGTCTGCAGCCCCGCCAGATATATGATCATGGTCGTTCCGGTGTGCTTCCAGATATCCACTCCGATAATGGCGTATAAGGCGGTCTTAAAGCCTGCCAGCACATTAAAGGAATCCCCGTTCAGCCCTGCCAGATTCATGAGTCCCGCAATCATGCCGTCACCGGGCATATATACGTAAGACCATATAAAGCCTATGACAATGGCGCTGAACAGCGTGGGAAAATAAACCCCTGTCCGGTAGATTCCTTTTCCCCTGATTTTTGAATTCAAAAGCATGGCAAGAAAAAGTGCCAGCACATTCACGGCCACAGTCAGAACCACCGTATAAATCAGGGTATTGGAAACCGCATTCCTTAATGTCCCTTCCTTTGCAAGGGTAATATAATTTTTAAAGCCCACGTAATTATAATTCTGATTCACGCCGTTAAAATCCGTCACACTGTAGCAGAACAGCTGAAAAACCGGAAACACCCAGAATATAAAATACATCAGAAACGCCGGGGCGGCAAACCAGAACATTTTTCCCGGCATGGTCAGGGACCGGTATCCTTTTCCTTTTTTCATGATTTACATATCTCCCTTCAGTATCAAAGCGGACCGCCGCTATTTTGCGGCAGCCCGCTTTCCGGATCTATTCTTTCAGCAATTCCTCAAATTTGGACTGCATGCCTTTTGTAATTCCCGGAACATCCATTCCCGTCTCCCCGATCATTTCCCCGAATAAAGCCTCCATCTCGTTTTCCGTTCCCGCAGGCCATGCCTGATTGCACCAGTAAAAGGAATGTCCTTCCTTGTACAGCTGCATAAACGGATCAAATAAAGGATCGATTTCAGCGCCCTCATTGGTGGAAATAAATTTTCCGTTGGTTTCGTATGCCTTGTACAGATCGGATTCTCCGTCATACCACATTTCCAGGATCTGTTTGCAGATGTCCTTGTTTTTTGAGCCTGAATAGATGGCCGGCCCCGCTCCCGGGGCTCCGGCCGCATATAGCTGTTCTCCCGCATCATTTCCCGGCAGAGGGAAAAATCCTGTTTCAAAACCGCCTTCTCCGCCGGCGCTTACCGCCTGCCTGTTAAACGTGCCGTCAAAGATCATTGCGCATTTCCCATCGGCGAATTTCTGCTGGGCCTGGGATACGCCCAGACCAAGTGATCCGCTTTGGATATAGCCTTTTTCATACAGTTCCATATAACGGGCCAGCACCGCATCCCATGTCCCCTCGTCAGTGAACTTCGCTTTGCCGTCACGCAGCTTCTGATCAAATTCCGGATCCTTGGGATATATCATATTGGCAGCCAGCTGATACAATCCGAACTGCATGACATACGCATCCTTATCTCCCATCATGATGGGCTGGATTCCGGCCTGCTTTAAGGTCTCACAGCAGTTTATGAATTCATCCCAGCTTTCGGGGACCTTAAGTCCGTTTTCCTCAAACATGGTTTTGTTGTAATAGGTTCCCAGATAGGCAATGCCGCCCGGCATGCCATAGACCTTCCCCTTATATGCAAAATCCCCGGAGGCAGAGCCCACCTTTTTCACAGCCTCCAATTGGGAAAGATCCTCCAGGTAGCCCGCCTCCGCCAGACTGTAGGTCGCATTGGCGCCGGCATATCTGGGCTGGACCCACAGCAGATCCGGGGCCTCGCCTGTGGCCAGCTTGGTCTTCAAAGCCGTATAATACTGGTCATCCGGAAGCATGGTCACTTCCAGGGTGACGTCGGGAAACTTTTCCCCTACAATCCTCGGAAGCGTTTCCGCCCGGAAATCTTCTCCTGATGTGGCCTTTACCCCGGAACAGAGAAAGGTGATGGTGGTTTTACCGCCCGTTTCGCCCCCGGATCCATCGGAAAGATTTCCGGAATCCACCGCCCCGCTGCCGCTGCAGCCGCCAAGAACAGAAGCCGTCATAACCCCTGCCAGTGCCAGAGTCCATAATTTTTTTGATTTCATTTTTCTCCTCCTTTGAAATATAAATCTTCATTTCATGGACTCATTATATCAGCTTTCAAGTATACTTTTGTCTGGTTTTATGGTATACTTTTGTTAGGTTTAAGGGGAGGGTTTTATGAATTTAAAATACAAATTTCTTGTAATTTTTCTGGTGCTGTCCACAACACCGGTTATTTTTATTACCATATTTACCTACAGCAGATATACCCATCTGATCGACCGGCAGACCACGGAAGTGACCAATCACATTTTTGAGAAAGCGGAAGCCGCCATAGATGAAAAACTGGACAATCTCAATCACATATCGGAATTATTCAACTTTTACAGCGATGAGGATACCTCCATAATCAATGAATTAAAAAAATTCTCCGGAGACAGCAGCTCCTTTAACACCTATGACATTTTCCAAAGCAACAAAAATATACGTTTTATCTGCCAGAACCTTATTTTCACTTATGACTACATCAACGGCATCTTCATCTTTACGCCCAGCGGAGTGACTCTGGGCTATGGATACGGAGGAAACATTGATGTCTGCCCCGATTATCATCCGGAAAATGATCTCTGGTATGAAAAGACCCTTGAACTGGACGGCAGATTCTATATTGACGGAATCTCTGAAAAAGACTTCTTTCTCAATGCCCAGCCTTCCATATCCTTTTCCAGGGCTCTTTATGATGTGTATACGAAAAAATTCCTGGGAGTCCTTTTTATTGACTGCGATCCCTCCATTTTCGACCTTTCCGATGTAAACACCTTTCCCAACGCCGCTCTTCTTTCCGTGGAAAACGGCAGCGGAAGCATACTTTACAGCAACATCGATTACATAAAAACAACCCTGACGCCTGACAATGTGCGCCTGGTCAACAAAATACAGTTTGACAACGGACTGCGCCTGGTGTTCGCAGTGGATTACCAGACCATGTACAATCAGTTCGGGGCCACCCGCATCATCATTCTGACCATCTCCATCGTCTGCCTCATGGTCATTGCGGTGATCTCCATCCTCGTTTCCCATTATATTTCAAAGCCCATCATCCATTTAAGCCAGAAGATGGCCGGTGAAAACGTGCATGAGCTTGCCGTCTCTTCCCGGTATTTGAACCGGACCGACGAGATCGGTGTCCTCTATAATGAATACAACCGCATGGTGGAGACACTAAAAAAATATATTGAAAAGGAGCTTCAAAGCAAACTGATTACCCTGGACTCCCAGATGAAATCCTTAGAGGCCCAGATCAACTCCCATTTTCTGTACAATACCCTGGAATCCATCAACAGCATCGCCGAACTGGAAGGAGTGGAAACCATTTCTACCATGGCTCTGGCCCTTGGAAATATGTTTCGTTACAGCATCAAGACTCAGAGTGAGCTGGTCACGGTTTCAGATGAACTGAATCATGTGGCGGATTATGTATCCATCCAGCAGATCCGGTTCGACGGACGGTTTGAGATGCAGGTCCTTGTTTCCGACCGGATACGCAGTCTGAAGGTATTAAAGCTCATTCTCCAGCCCCTTGTGGAAAACGCGCTTTATCACGGGCTTCAATACTGCCACTGCGGCAGCCGCATCTCCATACGCGCTTTTTTACAGGACCGGAACATCTGTTTCATCATATCGGATGACGGTCAGGGAATGGACCCGCAGAAGCTGGACAAGCTGGAGAAAAGCCTGCAGGAAAAAGCACAGTTTACGGAGCTGGGGCACAGAAACAAGCAGAGCATCGGCATCAAAAATATCCATACCCGGATCCTGCTGTATTACGGAGAGGGATACGGCTTAAGCATACAGAGCAAAGAGCATGAAGGCACAGACATAACGATCAGGGTACCTGTATTGGACTAGGAGGAACGCTTATGTACACTTACATTGTTGTTGACGATGAATTACTGACCCGGAAAGGCATCATCAAGAAACTGGAACCTCTTTCTGAAGAAATATCCTGCGTGGGGGAAGCGGAAAACGGAAAAGACGGACTGGAGTTAACCCATGAAAAAAATCCGGACATTGTTATAACGGATATGAATATGCCGGTCATGGATGGAATATCCTTTCTTCCTGCCCTCACCGGCCAGTTTCCGGACAAGCAGATTCTTGTCATCAGCGGATATAAGGATTTTGAATACATGAAACAGGCCATCACCGCCCAGGCGGTGGACTATATTTTAAAACCTTTCAGCAAAGAAACGATCCAGAATTCCATACGAAATGCCATTTGCCAGCTGGAAAACCAGTCTGCCATACAAAACAGGCTTCAGACCAGCGAGGAAGAAAAGGAGCATGCCAGCTATGATTATGACATCCAGATGTTAAAAAACCTCATACTGGGATATCATAATGAAAACATATCCATTTCCTCCAAGCGCTTAAGCTTTATCAACAAAACCCATAATCTGGTTCTTATGTCCATGCATTCGGAACACGGTATCGACCAGGCTTCCCTGCAGAATTTTCTGCTGGAGAACAGTTTCGGGGATCTGGCGCTTTTTCTTCCCCATATGCATAATAAGCATTTGGGCTTTCTGATCCTGTTCATTCCGGAACGCGCCGCTTTGTCCCCAATGGATCTGTGCCGTCAGGTTGCTGACAGTTTAAACGGCGTTTTTTCAGAATCCGGCCAGAAGATTCTGTTCGGGATCAGCCGTACACACCACTCTCTCATGGAACTCCACGGCGCATTCATGGAAACGGTATCAGCCTTAAACTCCAGGGTCGTTTCCGACGGGAAAAACTATTGCTTTATTGAACCCGATTGCAAAGAACCGGTCCCCTTTGTATGGGACCGGTCAGAAGAGTTCCTTTTCCGCATAGAAGCCGGTATGCCCGTCCAGACGGAATGCCTGCTTAAGGACTTATTCGGGAAATTCCTCTCTTCCCAGGCATATACCCTGTACGATGTAAAGCTTTTCTGCTTCCAGCTGTCCGACCGGGTCCGCTATATGATGAGCACCTATTTTGACCATATTGATCCCCATTCGGTCAGCAGTATCATGCAGAATGTTTTGAACAGCCTTTTTACCCTGAATGAGCTGGAGGATTATTATCTGCAGTTTTATTTAAATATTGCCAAAATTCTGAAATCAAACAGTGTATATTCGATGGATGACACCATAGAAAATATGAAGATCTATATCAAACGCCATTACCAGAATAATCTGACCATAGAATTTTTATCCTCACTGTTTTATTTAAACAGAAGCTACTGCAGCCACCTTTTCAGAGAACGGACCGGCACCACCTTTGTCAGCTACTTAAATGAGATCCGGCTGGATAATGCCAAACATCTTCTGCTGACAACGGACAAGAAAATGTATCAGATTGCTAAAAATTCCGGTTATGACAATACGAAATACTTCTTCCGCATTTTTAAAAAATACGAACACATGACTCCCGAGCAATTCAGAAAACGGTACCAGTCCCCATGACCCCGGCGGCAAGACGGTTCCTTTAAAGATACTTTTTTATTTTTTCAAACAGTGGTATAATGCCTTTTGCAGGGCCCTACACCGGTCTCCTGAAATACGATCGTTGATTGGAGTGACATTTATGAATATCGTACTGTTAGAATCCCTGGGAATCCCGGACAGCCTTCTCAATGAATGCGCAAGGCCGCTGATTGAGGCGGGCCATCAGTTTACCGCTTATCCAAAGGACACGGATCCTGAAGTCCAGATAAAACGGGCCAGACAGGCTGACGTCATCATGATCGCCAACATGCCTTTATCCGGGCAGGTCATTTCAGCCTGTGAACATTTGAAGTTCATTGATATAGCCTTTACTGGAGTTGACCACGTGGACTTAAAGGCCGCAGAATCAAAGGGAATCCGGGTCAGCAATGCCGCCGGGTATTCCAACCAGGCTGTCGCGGAGCTGACCATCTGCATGATGCTTTCCCTGCTGCGAAACGTCCCAGAAGTTGAAACCCGCTGCCGGGAAGGAAAGACAAAGGAGGGCCTTGTGGGCTGTGAACTCATGGGAAAAACCGTGGGGATCATCGGTACCGGCGCCATCGGCACCAGGACCGCAGAACTCTGCCACGCCTTTGGATGCAGGGTCCTGGGATACAAACGCAGCCTGACGGGAAATGAGCCTTCTTTTATTGAATTCGTTCCCCTTGACGATCTGTTATCCCGCTCCCACATCGTCAGCCTTCATTGCCCGTTAAATGAAAATTCCCGCCATTTGATCAACAGGGATACCATCGCCAAAATGAAAAAAGGCGCCTATATCATCAACGCAGCCAGAGGTCCGGTGGTGGATTCCTCTGCCCTGGCCGAAGCTTTGAATTCCGGCTATCTTTCCGGCGCCGGAATCGACGTTTTTGAGACAGAACCGCCTCTTGATCCGGCCCATCCGCTGCTTCACAGCAAAAATACCATCGTGACTCCTCATGTGGCCTTTGCGTCAGCGGAATCCATGGAAGCCCGTGCGAGAATTGTCTTTGACAATATTGTTAAATGGCTGGAAGGTCGTCAGGCAAATGTGATTCTTTAATATAAAAGCATAAATATAAAAGGCTGCACCTTTGAATTCTGCTTTGATATAATTGAGCTGCAGCTATAAATCATTTACATTTGTGGAGGAAAATTTATATGAAGAGAATGAAGCGATTCAACGCTTTCATGCTGTATGGAGTTTTTCTTTTGCTGTATATCCTTTTGCTTTTTTATGCATTGATCTTCAAGTCAATTTCACCCCTGGAGTTATTCAGCTCAAACAGAAATTTTATAAGAAGTGTCAATGCAATACCGTTTAACACCATATACAGCTACCTTTCCGGCTCTCTGAATGTTCCTCCTATTGTTGCCGTGAGTAATGTATTAGGAAATATCATACTGTTTGTCCCTTTGGGAATTTACTTACAGCTGTTAATGAAAAATAAAAAAATATGGATAAGTATACGGATCGTTTTCCTCTTTCCCCTGTTTGTTGAAATGTTTCAATTCATGTTGGGACTGGGCGCTGCTGATGTTGATGATATGATTCTTAACTGTTCAGGCGGATTAATTGGAATATTTATTTACAGGGGATTGCATGCCTTCCTGAGAAATGAGGAAAAAGTGCATACAATCATTGTGTTATCAGGCCTTATTGTTATTTTAATTCCGGTTTTAGTCACAGTCCTATTTGGTTTGCGGTTTCGGCTCGGTTAATATATGTTCTTCTATAGTCTGAAAGCATAAATAAAAATGAGGTAAAACCTCATTTTTATTTATGCTTTCTGTTGATCATCTGTAAAATATCCCGTTCCGCGGCCATGACGGACCGTTTTCTAAAAAGCCGGAAAATCACTGCCAGATAAATGATAAAGGCAATTATGGCGCAAAGCAAAAGCCATTCCCCTTCCATTCTGTCCCCATACCTTCCGAACGTCACAAAACCTGCCAAAATAAAAAAGATACTGTCCGCCGTGATCTTACGTTCCGCATTATGTATTTCCCGTCCGCACATATAAAACCGTTCTTCCAGAGCTTCCTGTGTCCATTCCTTTCCCTTTACCGAACTTAAAAGACTGGCATATTCTTCTTTTGTTTTCCGGGAAAAGTAATGATTCACATTTCTTCTTGTATCCACAAAACCGTTCCAAATGATTTTCATAACTTCTTTAGCCGCCTTAATCATATCCAATCTCCTTTTTTTAATCATACAACAAAACCTTCATAAAAGGAACAGGGAATATTTTTTTATTTGTGCAAATAATACTTGAAATTCAGAATCTTCGTGCTATAATCTAGGTATGGGGATATAGCTCAGCTGGGAGAGCGATGCGTTCGCAACGCATAGGTCACGAGTTCGAGTCTCGCTATCTCCATGGAACGGAAGTATAGCTCAGCTGGGATGAGCGTTCGCCTCACACGCGAAAGGTCATGGGTTCGAGCCCCATTACTTCCACTATTTTAGGACCCTGGTAAATACAAGAAATCCTTGTAAATACTGGGGTCTTTGTTGTTTTAGGATTGCAGATCAAAAATAAGATTTTATCGCACAGCCAGAAATGATATAATTCATTTGTCAAAAGGACGGGCCAAAAAGACCGCCCTTTGCATTTCTCTCTAAAAATAGTAATTTAGCATTAAAGGCAAACAGTAGTGATCTACTTAAGGTAAAAGTTGTAACTTACTCTGTAAGCAGTGGAACCGCTCAAACAGGCGCCACTATGCCATACCGCAGTGACGGTGTAGATCTTACAGCGAAATCGGATTATCCTCTGCGGGCACGAAACTAATTATCCCGATCGCAGCCTATAGCGGCACAAAATATGGTATAATGGCGATAACGTCGAATCGATATCTTAATCTCAATGGTGACAATCTAACCTGTACTTGCACTGTTGCCTATTTGTATACTGATTAAATGATCATTTATGGAATCATAAAAGGTATACATAGGCTGTAACTAATATCGACCTCCATATCATGCAGGCTTAATGTCGTGTCACCAGCGGCGCTGTCAACCCTTAATCCATACCTGCATGATTTACCCAGCGATAAGTTTTGATAAGCAATACCGGTTTGTGTACCAACCATCGAAACGCCAGGAATGGACAGTATGCCACCCGATGTCGCAACGACTTTTACCACTCCCGTGATATAGCCTATTTTCCCAGCTTTAGCAAATTTTACTGTAGTTACTGCGGTAACTGCTCCGGTATTTACATTTATGCTATAAGCAGTAAAGTTGGCGGCCAGTGTTGTTAAATTACTATTTATGCCTAAAAATCATATTTAAAATACTTATTAACAAAACCAACCATCGGGCTTTCATCATCACTTTGGATATAGTCTAAATCATAATCATAGAAATATAAATATGCTATACTCTTTTTTTCATCAGATATTCCAATCATACCAAATGACTTTGGATATTCTGCTTTATAACTGTCACTTCCGTCTACAACTCTAAACTCGTAGTTATTTATTGAGAATTGATACTCAGGAATATAATATTTCTTTTTATCAAAATCTGAAATCACTTTATGGTCTAAAAACTTATACTTTTCTGTTAATTTTGCTTTTTCCTTTTTATATATTTCTTCATCATACTTGACGACAAGCATTAATGTTTCTGTCTCAAATAATATTATTGAAACACGATTGTATTCGTATGATATAGCTTGATATGTGGGTAAATCTTCAATAGCCGGCATAAACTTTTTCGCATATGTATCAATCTGATTCCCACTATTAAGATATTTGCTTTCTTCTGTTTTATTTGCCTTTTTAAAAACAGTAAAGCTTAACAATAAAAAAATTATAAATATAATTATAAATAAATACTTTCTTTTCATATTTAATCATCACTCCTAAGACATATTAATTATAGAACATTCAAACTCAACTTTAACAACTTGCTATTTATTTCTAAAAAATAAAATAGCGATTATAATTAAAATCAGTATTCCTATAATAAGATAAAGCGGTATAAAACTTTCGGATTTTCCAGCTATAAAAATTGCTGTGGGGCCATCTGCTCCTCCAATAATTGAGACTGTCCGGCTTATATAGTATCTCTTTATAAAAAATAATAAAAGCCCTAATATTGATATCATTAATATTGATCCAGCTAAGAATTTATATATTTTCATGTAATCATTTCCCTTCAAGTATATTTTCTTTTATTATAATACTAAGAAGCTTGAGTGTGTAAATAACTTTATGGAACTAACTCTCTAATTGCTATTTCCCCTCATGATTCACTAAGTCCAAAAACTTATTAATCTTCTTTTTTATCATGGAAACATCGTAATTCATGATTTTCGCAATTTCTACACTGGTTTTACATTCAACATATTTATAGTATAGAATCTGCTTGATTTCCAAGTGCTCCCGGCTTATCTTTTCAAGAAAGCATTCAATTTTTAACTTCATGTCCTCAAATAGCTGCTCATTGCCTTTCAAATCAATCAGAAGCTGCCGGACCGCATTTTCTCTTTCCTCATTCGATTTCACGTTTGCACCCGAAACCGCGAAATGGTGTTCTGTATAAGGGTGTTGCTTCAAGGAACCTTTCACAATTCCGTATTTAGAAGTCAATGGATTGATTCACAAACTCTTCACATTTTCCACATTTTTTCTACATAAGCCTTCGGTATACTTAAACCTGTAAACAGGTAATATCCTTTTAATAACTTTTCTCACACTTTGCCGGCAGAATTCGTTCTGCCGGCCTCCTTTTTGTTACGGCCATTTTTTTCTGTTATTTTTCCAGACCGTCTCACCGGCCATAACCAGAATCATCCAGCAATCAATTCCATAAAAGAAGAGAAAAAAAACAAATTCCATGGTATACTGTGATAAAAACCAGCAAATGAATTTTAAGGTGAAAAGTTTGAAACTTAAATGTGGCAGTTGGCCAGTAAAGAAGAGTATAGCAAACAAGCCATTCACAATTCGTGGATGAG
>JBCLPO010000017.1:0-121114 GCA_041223105.1 Lachnospiraceae bacterium 54-53 | reverse complement strand
CCGCCGTATACCGAACGGTACGTACGCGCGGTGTGGGAGGTCGGCTAATCAATTAATGATTAGCCTCCTACCCGATATAATGCGTGCAGAAATGTATTGATAATGTAGCACGCGAAAAGTATAATTCTTTTAGGGGGGCTTTGATATGAATAAGGCAATTTCAATGAGAATTAGAGTTAGCGAGGATAAATTAAATATGTTAAAGCAGGAAGCCGGTTTGAGGTATATGCTTCATATAACGAGTTTGTTAGAAGAATAGCACTAATTAAAGTATCAAAGATTATTGTTGAAAATGAGGAGAAGTAAAAGTAATGGCTAATTTATCTAAGATTAGAAGAGATAGAATGATTAAATTCTTGGAACAGTTAAAAGCTGATCACTCCGATGACGATTCAATTAGGGCATTTAATGAAATAGAGAATCAGCTCAGAGAAAAAAAGTATGGTCTGGTTTGGGAAGAACATTCTGAAGCTGTTGATGAAATGCTTCGGGAAAATATACCTGTTTTTTGTGCAGATTCTGAACGCCGTTTATGTAAGGATGATAGTTTACCTTGGAATTTTATTGTTGAAGGAGATAATTTGCAAGCACTTTATTTGCTTGAAAAAACACACAGAGGAAAAGTTGATTGCATATATATAGACCCACCTTATAATACTGGGGCAAAGGACTGGAAATATAATAATGATTATGTGGATAGTAATGATGTATATCGCCATAGTAAGTGGCTTTCTATGATGCGTAACAGATTAGTTCTGGCAAAAAAAATACTTAATCCTATTACGGGAGTTTTAATAGTAGCCATTGATGATAATGAACTTAATACAACAGGGTTGTTATTACAGGAAATATTTACAGGATATAAACAGTTTTGTATTACTGTTGTACATAATCCAAATGGGAATCAAGGAAAGAATTTTGGAATTGCAAATGAGTTTGCTTATTTTTTACTTCCATCTGGAGACCAATTATTGAGTTTAGAGAATAGAACAGAGTCTCCTGACGTTAGGCCATTACGCGATGTGTCTGGTAATAATAATATGAGAACAGATGCGAAGAATTGCTTTTATCCGATTTATGTTAAGGATGAACAAATAGTAGGATTTGGAGAAGTGTGTGAGGATTCTTTCCATCCAGTTTCAGCCAATATAATTAAGGATAATGGTTTAATAGAAGTATATCCTATAGATGTTAGTGGAAATGAAAAAAAGTGGGTTTTCGCTAGACAGACGGTTGAAACCATAAGAGATGAGTTGCATGTTGAATGGAATAAAAATAGAGAGATATTTGATATTATCAGATATAAAACTCATTTTACATACAAATCTATATGGGATAAAAAAGACTATAATGCAAATAGTTATGGCTCGAAATTACTATATAAAATTTTAGGAGAAAAAAGGTTTGATTATCCCAAATCTTTATATACTGTTGAAGAGTGTATTCGCGCTGTATGTGGTAACCGACCTGATGCAGTTATAGTAGATTTTTTTGCAGGGTCTGGAACAACCTTGCACGCTGTTAATTTGTTGAATGCTGAAGATGGTGGAAAGAGAACGTGCATATTAGTAACAAATAATGAGGTTTCATTAAATGAGGCTAAAAAGCTTTCAAAAAAAGGCTATAACATAGGAGATACTGAGTGGGAAAAATTAGGTATTGCACGCTACGTTACTTGGCCGAGGACAGTTTGTAGCATCGAGGGGAGAAATATTAATGGAGAGCCACTTAAGGGAAATTACTTGGGAAGCGATATTCCAATGGAAAGAGGATTTGTATCTAATGTCAAGTTTTATAAATGTGGCTGGACACCACGAAAACCTGAAGAATATCTTCTCTCAAATGCATTATGCCTACATATAAAGGAAATGATCGAGTTACAAAATGCAATTGAGATTAATAATGTAAAAAACGTACTACTACTAAACAAAGATGATTTTAAGCATATTATTATGAATCCTGAAGTATATGCCCAGATAGAAAATATATGGTTAAATCAAAATATGATTTTAAATTCTGAAGAACTGAAGTTGCTTAAGACTAAGGGATTTAAATGTATTCCTCGCGAATTCTTCGGTCAAGAATTAAAGGAGGTAGCAGAATAATGTTTTTAGCAAAATTATTTGATTTTCAGAAAAAGCATGAAGAAAACTTATTAAAAAAATGTGCTGATCACGAAGAACTAGTGTTGTGTGCTCCTACTGGTTCAGGAAAGACAGTTTTAGCATGTAAGTTTATTGATGATTATTTAGACGAGAATCCCAATACGGTATTTTTATGGCTTTGCCCGGGAACAGGAAGCTTAGAAAAGCAGTCACAGGATAGTTTTAAAGAAGTAACTTCAGGAATTTCATATGGTGATGTTTATTCGTTTATTTCTGAATCTGACCCGAGAGGAAATGTTTATTTTATAAACTGGGATAAGATTAATAGAGCATCTAATGTTGTCCTTAGAGAAGGTGAACATAAGGATTTGATGGCAAAGGTCTTAGCTTGTCATAACAGCGATATCGATATTTTTATGATTATCGATGAAGAACACAAGTATAGAGACACTGCTAATGAGTATGTTGCTAACATACAACCTGTTCACGTTCTAAGGATTTCTGCTACCCCTATAGGCAAGGGTGACCATACGGAAACAATCAAGGATGATGAAGTTATTACTGCAGGATTAATTGCTACAGGTATTTCTATCAATGAAGGCGTTTCGCAAGCTATTGAAGAAAATAATAGCTTAGATGATGATCTTTTGCTTCTTGATTTGGCAGATAAGAAACGAAAAGAGATTCAAGCAGAGTATGATAATCGAAAATTAAATATTCGCCCTCTTGTCATTATACAGTTCCCTAATGGTTCAGAGGAATGGATTGAAAGGGTAAAGAATGCACTTGCTGATTTAAATTATCCAGAGAGTTCAGGAATGTTAACGTCATGGTTTAGTGGTGACCATCCAGACAACCCAGAAGAGCTTAAGAAACTTGATGGACAGTATTCTTTCTTATTATTCAAACAAGCTATTGCAACGGGATGGGACTGTCCTAGAGCTAAAATTTTAGTCAAGCTAAGAGAAGGTGGAACAGAACGATTTAATATTCAGACTGTTGGACGTATTCGACGTATGCCTGAACGTAAACACTATGAATGCGATTTGATAGATAATTGCTATCTGTATACTCTTGATAAAGAGTTTACAGAAGGTCTTACCAATAGTATTGGAGATTCATTTTATACATATCAATACAAACGTAAGGTCAATGCTCCTGATATTGTATTGAAGAAAGAATCGCTAAATGGTTCGGACCGTTTCGCAGTCGACCCGCAGGCCGTTGTAGAAGTCGTTTGGAAACAGATGCTTGATTCTTTCGATTTAAATCATGATGGAAAACTCGATAAACATGAGTTGGAAGTTGCCAAAGGATTTGTATTCGGAACTAAGCTTAAAACAGAAGCATTTGAAGGTGTTGCTCGTACTACACATGATATGATGCACTTAAATTCCATCTTTGGTGGTGAGCATCAAATTAATAACCATGATGATGGTTTTATTATTCGAGATGCAAAAAGAAGAATTGCTCAAGCTATGAGTATTGATGAAAACATATCCAATAATGCCTTGAGAGTATTATTTGGGCCGATGGATGAGCAAATGTCCTTGTTATCACAAGAAGAAAAGGAATTTGAACGTAGCCATAAGCTTTTAGAAGGTATGAGCCTTCGAGAGTATAATGCTTTTTTGATCAACAATCGTGATAAGCTGATAAAAATATTTAGCGGAATAAGTGAGAACGAGATAGGTGAGATTAAGGAGGCGGATGTTCTTTCTACTGATTGGGTTATTCCTGTATATCAGTATTACAAGCAACACAAGAAAATTCAGAGTACTGCTATCATGGAGTATAATGTGTTTGATGAATATGGTAATAATATTCTGATTCAGCCTAATCGTTCTTATACAGAAATAATATTTGAGAAATGGTGCGAAGAATATGACCCTGTAGAATGGTGCTATAAGAATGGAGATAAAGGTGATGAATTCTTTAGCATTGTATATCGGAAAGCATTTAGAAGAGCTAACTTTTACCCTGATTACATCATTAAGCTTAAGAATGGTGAAATATGGCTTATTGAAGCTAAGGGAGGAATGACTGCCGATGGAGATTCTAATAACATTGACCATTATGCAGGACGCAAGTTTGATGCCTTGAAAGAATATGCCCAGAGATTTGGAGGAATCAATTGGGGATTTGTTAGAGCAGTCGGAACTCAGCTTTATTTGTCCAATACAGAGTGGGCAGAGGATGTAACAAATAAAAATATTTGGAAACCAATAGAAGTATTTATATAGTAACAAAGTGAAGCGCTTGAGTAAATCGAGTGCTTCTTTTCTACTGTTAAATATTGGAAAGATATCAAGAAACTGTTTCTATAAATCGGACAGTTTTTATTGCCGGCCGGCAACAGGCCCTTTAGGTGCCGGAATTAAATCACCCCGGGAAGCGGCTGCGGCTGACTGCATTTATCCATTACTGGAAAGGCTCTTGAAGTAGTACTTTTCCGTATTGGCAATATGTTCAACCAGGAAATCCTTTGCTTTTTCAATATTTCCGTCAATAATGAAATCAATGAGGGTTAAATGTTCTCTCGCACCGCCTAACGTCCTTTTTTCGGCATAAAAGGGCTGAGTGCGCACTCTTTGAAAGTTATCTGAAAGAATACGTAAAAAACGTATCATATATTCATTGTTCGAATTATCGTTTATATAGTTGTGAAATTCATAATCCAGTTGATGCAGAATGTTATAATTTTTATTTTCTGTTTCAACTATAAATTTATCACGAAATGAAAGAAGCATGTCTATGTTCAGCCGTTCGTGAGCCATCTGCAGTGCAAGAGGTTCCAGCATACGCCGCATTTGAAAAAGCTCTTTGATGCTTTGGACGGATACGGTTGTGACAAATACACCCTTGCCTGGAATGGTCTGGACTAAGTGTTCCTGTTCCAGCATATTAATGGATTCCCTGACAGGGGTACGGCTGGCACCGACCATATCACAAAGCATTTTTTCTTCTAAATATTGACCTGATTCCAATCTGTTTGACAGAATTTCCTGTTTAATCAACTCATATGATTTTTCTTTCAGCTGCTTATAATTAGCCATATGATCTCCCCGACATTATCAATTATGTTTTGCTTTATAACCCATTATAACACATAGATTGCCGTTATGTATATCTGAAAGTTCATTCACCGTATGACCGCTGCTTTCCATTCCGCTTCCCCATGTAATTTGCATAGGCTTCCCTTTGCGTAATTGTACAATATGTACAATAATTATAAAAATATAAGATTATCACTTTACAAAATAACTACAAAGTGGTAATATGACCATAGATACTTCAAGTATACTTGAAGTATATAATGCGGAAGATACCGAAAGGAGTGATACGTAATTGCATAAAATTCTTATAGGATGCGTTGCCGATGATTTTACAGGAGCAAGTGATCTGGCATCGTTTTTAGAAGAAGCCGGGGCAAAATGTTTACTGATTAATGGCTTGCCGGATAACAGCACCATGCTTGCTGACGATTATGATGCTGTCGTAATTGCGCTTAAAACACGCAGTGTTCTGCCGAATGATGCAGTGAGCCAAAGCCTTGAAGCTTTTTCCTGGCTGTCAGATCAGAATCCCAGAATGCTTTACTTCAAGTACTGTTCCACATTTGATTCAACACCGGCCGGCAATATTGGACCTGTTCTGGATTCACTGATGGAAAGATATCAGCTGCCATATACGATCTTATGTCCATCCTTGCCGGTTAACGAGAGAACAGTGAAAAATGGGATTTTATATGTGTCGGGAGTTCCATTAGGTGAGAGTCCTATGAAGAATCATCCGGTTAACCCCATGTGGGACAGCTTTATCCCGGCCTTAATGAAGCCCCAGAGTTCCTATCCCAGTTATGTAATAGAAGAAGGGCTCCTTGCGGATGAAAAGGAACTGCATAAAAAAATCAAAGAATGGAAGAGGGCAGGCAATCACTTTTATCTGGTTCCTGACTACATCGATGATGAACAGGGTATGGAGATTGCAGAATTTTTTCGGGATTTGGTTTTAGCGAGCGGAGGTTCGGCACTGCCGCCGCATTTTTACCGGGTAATGAGAGAGCATGATTTTGATAAAGGGGCTGGCGTAAGGCGCACCTTGCCAGATGATTCCAGAGTACTTATTCTTTCAGGAAGCTGTTCGGAAGCGACGGGAAAACAGATACGCAATTATATAAGCAGGGGTAATGCTGCTGTTTATTTATCTGCTCAAAAGCTTCTGACAGGAGAACAGACCTTAGAGGACGTCTGGAAAGAGATCCTCACTCAGAAAGGAGACTTGCTTGTTCATAGTTATAATGAGAATGAGCCGCAGGCGGACATTGAACAGGAGAAAATCTCTGCTGTGCTGGAGAATGCAGTTGCTGAATTAGGAAAGCGCGCCATAGATCATGGAATCAAAAACCTGATCGTTGCGGGAGGAGAGACCTCAGGAGCCGTCATTCAAAGATTGAGAGTTAAATCCTTCGAAATCGGGCCCTCCATAGCTCCGGGCGTCCCCATATTATACCCCACAGGCATGCCGGGAGTACAAATAGCGCTTAAGAGCGGGAATTTTGGAGATGACGAGTTTCTTAACAAAGGTATAATCATTATGAAGAAAGGAAAATAACATGAGTAATCGTTGCAGTGAAAAGATCGCCGATGCGATCTGGGTTGCAGAAAGTTTATTTTCGCGCGGAAAGGTGAGCGGTTCTGCGGCTAATCTCAGCTTCCGGCATGAAGATACTATCTATATCAGCGCCGGCGGGAGCTGCTTTGGACGTTTGAGGGAGGACAGCTTTGCCGTTCTTGATATGGAAGGGAAGCATCTGGGAGGACCTGCTCCAAGCAAGGAGTTTCCATTGCACCACATGTTGTATCTGCATGACAAAAGCACCCGGGCGGTTTTGCATACCCACAGTACTTACGCAACATTGTGGTCCTGTTTAATGCCCGGCTCCGAAGTAATTCCTTCCCACACCCCTTATTTAAAAATGCGTGTGGGAGAGATTGCGTATGTGCCGTATGCCAAGCCGGGAAGTCAGGAGCTGTTTCAGGCATTTAAGGAAAAGTTAGGGACATCCCGGGCCTATTTGTTGGCAAATCATGGACCGGTTGTTGCAGCTTCTGACATCATAGCTGCATTTTATGATATGGAAGAAATAGAAGAAGCTGCCCGAAATGCCTGGCTGCTGCGCGGCAGCAGCATCAATAAAATATATGAATCACCAGCTGTTTAAAGCCTCTGTTTCGTCAGACGGCAGCCGTGAGGGAACGGAACTTTTATATCAGCAGCATATTGGGGGAAATGACAGCGTTTCATCTGCGCTGTTTTAACAAAAAGGAAGGAGAAATTATGGGGATTGAGATTCTTGCCATTGTCGCAATCGGTGTATTATTTGTAATGTTTATTATAGGTGCCATACGTCCTATAAATATTGGTGTCATGGGGTTCGTTGCCGCTTTTGTTGTGGGAACAATCATATGCGGGCTTACTCCCAAAGAAGTCTTCGGCAGTTTTCCGGTGGAGTTATTTATTATACTGTCTGGTGTAACATATTTCTTTAATACACTGAAAGATAACGGTACTATCGATACCATTACAGCAGCAGGACTGCGTATGGTGCGGGGAAACTTAGGGCTTATTCCCTGGGTGATGTTCTTAATGAGCTGGCTTCTTTGCAGTATAGGCACACAGGGAACGGCAGCGATCATCATAGTGACCCCTATTGCATTACAGCTTGCCAATGCCTGCGGCATGAGCCAGCTTATGATGTCTCTGATGGTTGCCTTTGGTATGACGGGCGGTATCTTTTCACCCCTTAATATCATGGGCCTGGTGGTGAAAGGTGTGCTTGACGAATACGCGCTGCCTTCAAATTCCGTTGCCATGTGGCTTTGTACGGTGGCATTTTCCTTTGGTCTGGCACTTATTTCATTTATCGTTTTTGGTGGAGTGAAATATCTGGGACATAAAAGAATGGAAAATCTGCTGAAGACGGAAGAAGGGAAAGAAAACGAGATAACAGCGATTTTAAACAGTAAGATAGAGCTGACGCCATATCGTGTCATATCTCTTATAGCCCTGGTTGCACTGGTGGTAATGGGTATCGTATTTGAAATGAACATGGGATTTGCAGCAATGACGCTGGGACTTTTGCTGGCTTTTATGCAGCCAAAGCGTCAGGGTGAAATTATCAAAAGTATGCCCTGGAGCATTATTTTCATGGTATCCGGTATTGTCACGTATGTCGGTGTCATGCAGCAGGTGGGCGTTATGGATTATCTGACACAGCTCATCAGTAATTTCAGTAATCCCAAACTGGCCGCACTGGTAACATCCTATATAGGCGGATTTGTTTCGGCATTTGTATCCACAACCGGGTTCCTTGCAGGAGTGATTCCTCTTGCCGTTTCCATATTGGAAGCACCAAGCATCTGGTCAGTGGGGGTTTTAGCCTGTATATGCCTCTCTGCCAGTATTGTAGATATCTGTCCGTTTTCAACAACTGGAGCGATCTTTGTTGCCAATGCCCAGGGCAAAGAAAAAGGAACGCTGTATAAGACTCTGCTCTATACATCTGCAATAGTTATTTTATTTGGACCTTTGCTTGCATGGCTGGTTTTCGTTGCATTTACGTAAAGCATCATGCAGCGGGATCCCATCCTGCCTCCCGCAGAGCAGAACCCTCAGCCCGGCACGGGCAGTTTTCAGACAAACCCTGATTACATTGCAAATAATAAAGGAGATTAGGACTATGGATTATACGAATTTACAGAATGATGCTACGGGAAAGAAATCAAAAGTTGGTATAATAGGTGCAACCCGTGGATACGGTTATACATTGCTTGCTCAGATTCCAAAAGTAAAGCTCATGGAGCTGCGGGTCATTTGCTCCAGACATCCTGGAGAATGTGCAGCTGTGTTAAAGGAGATCGGGTATGACGAAAGTAAAATCGCAGTCTGCATGGATAAAGAGGAGATCCATAAGGCAAAACCGGATGAAATATTGATTGTCAGTGATTATCGCCTGGTGACAGAGTGTGGCATTACGGCCCTGGTGGAGTGCACCGGGAATACGGAGGTAAGCTTGGATGCGGCATTATTGGCCCTTCGAAAAGGAATCAATGTCTACATGGTTTCCAAAGAAACCGACAGTGTATGCGGTACGGTATTGAATCAGGTGGCTGCTGAAAACAATGCAATATACGCATTGGTAAACGGCGACCAGCCCAGAAATCTTCTGGATCTTTATTCATGGGCAATGTTATTGGGATTAGAGGTTGTGGCAGCCGGAAAATCCAGTGAATACGATTTTGTCTGGGACAGAGAAAACGGAGATTTAATATATCTGGATGAGGAAAGCGAAACGGAAAACATGCCTGAACTGTTGCAGTACTGGTACTACAAAGGGAGAGAAACACTGGAGGGAAGAGGAAAACTTCTTGAAAAATATACAGACGTAATTTCGGCTGACCTCTGTGAGATGAACCTGGTATCAAACATTACCGGTCTGGTGCCCCATTCTCCGTTTTTGAGCTACCCGATTGCCAAGATCAGCGAACTGGCTGATATCTTTATTCCGGAAGAAGATGGCGGGATCTTGAAAAAGACAGGTGTTGTTGATGTGTTTTATAATTTGCGCGGCAGTGATGAGGCCAGCTTTTGCGGCGGGGAATTTATCATTGTTAAGTGCGAAAACAAAAATATGTGGGATATTTTAAAGAGCAAAGGTCATGTCATGAGCCGCAGCGAAAAATACGCCTGTATTTATTATCCATATCACTTCATGGGACTGGAAACGCCTGCCTCCATTCTGTTGGGCGACTTTATGAAAATCGGCACACATACGGAGTGCCGCCAGGTGTCGATTCTTACCGGTGTGGCAGACGATGATCTGGCGAAGGGAACCGTGCTCCGTGTGGCGGGACATCATCATTCCATTGAAGGATTGACTCCTCAACTGCTGGAGCGGAAAACAAGCGGCAATGCAGCGCCTTTCTATCTCTTAAACGGAGCTGCCTTGTTAAAGGATGTGAGAAAGGGAGAGGTGATCACCCTTGAAGATGTGGACCTCTCGGGGCTTGAAGCATATAAAATATATATAAAAGGATTGGAATTGGAATAAAGAAACAATAACAAAGAAAATGGAAACCCAGCACATGCATGGACTGTTACGCGAAGCGGTATGGCGTAACAGTCTATGCATTATTTTTATGCCGTATTTGCAGCAGGAGGAACATTTCCGCATGCCTTTCCAGGCAGATTTTTCCATCAATCAGTCTCCGGAAAAGGTTTCCTGCAATTCTTCCGCGTACTGTGAGGGAGTCTTCCCCGAAAATTTTTTAAATACCTGACTGAAATACTGAGGGTTGCTTCCAAGTCCTACGCTTTCCGCAACCAGGTACATCAAAAAGCAGCAGATGCAGGTTGTTCTGACAAATGGCAAGGTCTGTGGTATAATTGACTCTGTTGGCGGAACATAAAAATAAAAAATGAGATTTTAACAAGACGGACCGGCATTGAGAACATTGGATGTGCAGGCATATCCGCTTGATACATCAGGAGGCAAAAATGTTGGAAGAAGGAACGAAAGCACCGGTGTTTGAATTACCGGATCAGAATGGCCGGGTACATACCTTGGAGGAATACAGGGGAAGGAAAGTTATTCTCTATTTTTACGCAAAGGATAACACCGCAGGCTGTACCAGACAGGCTTGCGGTTTTGGTGAGCTGTATCCTCAGTTTCTGGAAAAGGATGCGGTGGTTATGGGTGTGAGCAGGGACAGTGTGGCATCCCATAAAAAATTTGAAGAGAATTACAAGCTGCCGTTTCCATTGCTCTCTGATACGGAGCTGTCAGCGATTCAGGCATATGATGTATGGCAGGAAAAGAACATGTATGGCAGGAAGATAATGGGGGTGGTCCGCACCACATATCTCATTGATGAGGAAGGCGTGATCGTCAAGGCCTTCGGCAAGGTCAAAGCAGGAGACAATCCGGCACAGATGCTGGGAGAACTTTAGGATGAAGATTATTGTTTCTCCGGCCAAGAAGATGAATGTGAACACGGATTCGCTGGAAGTCAAAGGAATGCCCCGTTTTATGGAAGAAACGAAAGTTCTCTGCAGTGCAATAAGGCGGCTTTCCTATGGGGAAGCAAAGAAACTGTGGAACTGCAATGACAAGCTGGCAGAGCTGAATTTTACCAGATTCGCGGATATGGATTTGGAAAAATATCTTACTCCTGCCGTACTTGCCTATGAAGGACTTCAATACCAGCATATGTCCCCGGGAGTATTCACGGAAGAAGCGATCCGGTATGTTGATGAACACGTTCGGATTTTGTCGGGCTTTTACGGGGTACTTGAACCATTTGACGGAGTTGTGCCATACAGACTGGAGATGCAGGCGAAGCTTTCTGCGGAGGGAAAGAAGGACCTGTATGATTTCTGGGGCAGCAGAATATATGAGGCGGTTCTGGATGAGGACCGCACCGTGATCAATCTTGCCTCTAAAGAGTATTCACAGGCAGTGGAAAAGTATCTGACTGCAAAAGACAGCTTTATCACCATCGAATTCGGAGAACTGGCGGATGGAAAGGTGAAGCAGAAGGGAACCCTTGCAAAGATGGCGAGAGGTGAGATGGTCCGCTACATGGCAGGAAACAATATCACCGGTGCAGATGGACTGAAAGGTTTTGATGTGCTGGGATATCGGTTCCATGAAGAGCTGTCTTCCCATAAAAAGATGGTTTTTATATTGTCTGAATAGATGGATGCTGCCTGTGATCCGCACCACCAGGGATCCTCCAATTTGTGTAAACCTCAGGCTGAGTGATTTTATTATGCATCAGCCTGAAGGTTTACAAATTGGGAATATTTCTTCTTACCAGATTTTAATATGATTCTTACCTTTATGTAAAAGTGCAACCGGTCCTAACGGACTTTTTTCTGTTTTATGATTTTCCAGCAAATCAGTATCCAGGATTAAGTCACTTCCGTCAGGACATTCAAATTCGGCATCAACAATGCGCACCCTTGCCAGGGTTGCGGTTGAATGCACCTGACCGGCAAAACGGTCAAAATCATCTGGAAGTTCACAGGCGAGATAACCCTCTTCTCCCTCATCGATTATTTTAAGATTTGGATGAAAGTCTTTATCAGCCAGCTTGTTTTTTTCTCTGTCAAACGGCTCGGCTCCGGCAAAATAAGCATTATTGTCGATATAAACAGGCTGTTCCACTAAATTGAAGGATTCTGCATCGCCGGGTTTTTTATGCACATATTCTATATACTCTTCCAAAGAGGCTGTGCAGTTTTTGTAATGGGATGTTCCGACCCCCTCTAATCCGTCGGCGCCTATGAATATATTATTATAAAAACGGTCATCTCCGCCGTAAATAAATGAAAATCCGGCGACCTTGGTACTATGGGGCAGGTGATACTGCGTGGAACGGCTCAGTTCTTTCCGCAGATTCATCTTTCCGCAGATCAGGTTGTTTAAATAAGCTCCCCCCTGCGATACATTGTCCAGGGCATATTCAGAAGCCATGATATTATGGTCAACAATATATGGTCCATGACTCACCTCAACAAATAAATCCCGGTTATTGCTGTAGAATATATTTTTGCTGATTCTTGTACCCTGTGTCTGCCAATCACACCATAATCCCAAAGAGCAATTATGGATGCGGTTATGATAAATCTGTACATCAATGGCGGCATGCAGCTTGATTCCGGCAATTTCATGACCATAGAATTCCCGTTTCAGAGCAATATTATAAATATGGTTATGATGGATTTCACTGAACGCACCGCCTAAGTGACCTACAATTCCATTTTGACCACAGTCATAAATTGTATTATTTCTGATAATATGGGAACCGATTTTTTCCTTGCACCAGCCATTTCTTTCAGCAGAAAAGACAGATTCCAGCTGGTATTGGTATCCGGGTTTGTCTTTCCGGATGGAACGGTAATTATGCCCGGTGGAGGCTTCTTTTCCTATGCTGACTGCACTGCATTTTGCATCGTGTATGATATTGTCTTCAATGATCCAGCCCTTGCTCCAGTTGGCCCCAAGCAGACCGGGCTGGTCCGCTGTCGGAGGTGCCCACGGTGTTGCGGCCTGTGCCATTTCAAAGCCTTTTACCGTAATATAATCAATTCCTGTCTCTTCCGGATAGAAGCAGGATCTGCGAACGTTAATTTCAACAAGTTCTTTGTTCGGATCCGATCCCTGGAAATTTGCATAAATGGTGGTATTATCAGTATCTGCATCTGCAAACCAGACATATTTCGTCTGTTCCCGGTTATGAACAGGTACAATTTTTCCTGTCCAGTGATCCAGCACTTCTGTTTTGATCTGGGGGTCAATCAGCTGCTCATAGCTGCTGACTTCATAGAAAGACATTCCGTTTAAATAAACATCTCCCAAGTGCCGGGTTTCTTCAATTGTGACCAGCCAATCCCCTGTTATTTCAAGAGCATAAGGGTTATACGTGCCGAAAAACGCATTCGGTAATACAACTTTCCAAACGTTCCCTTCCGCATGCTGCCAGTTCTGAATGTGTTCGGAGCCTTTGATGATTACTTTTTCGTCATCAGCGGCCTGATAAGTAATTCTTCGCTTATTGCTCAGACCTTTATACTTTGGTTTTACCCATTCCCGGTATACGCCTTTGTGGACAATAACCCTATCGCCTGCCACAGCAACGGAAGCGGCCTTATTAATTGTGAGAAAAGGGTCCTGTAAGTTCCCCTGACTTAAATCAGAACCTGTTTTCGCTACATGATACTCCATCGTTTACAGCCTCCTTGATATTTGATTTATACTTTGAATTATAAGCAATAACAGCTGGCAGTTCTATTCTAAATGTAGTATACTTTGAGACAATATTAGTGTTTTGATAAAGGGGTATGATATGGTTTTATTTGAAAAACATGGGGTTGAGGACAAAGATTTCTTTCGCTGTTTTGTTTTGAAAAATTATAATTTTCCACTTCATTTTCATCGTGCATATGAAATGATTTATGTGAATTCCGGACGATTATATGTATCCATAGACCAAAACGAATATCTGTTAAAGGAAAATGATCTGGTATTTATCTTTACAAACCAGATCCATGCATTTAAAACAGTGGATTGTTCAGAGGTTACGATCATTCTTTTTTCTCCGGAATTGATCGGGGATTTTTACATGAATTACAAAAATCTGATCCCGGATGACAATTCGCTGCGTTTGGAAAGCCCGGTTGATTTTACCAGGCTTCAGACGGGCTACAGTCAGAAAAGTTTTTTATATGCTGTCTGCGCCGATCTGATCAATCAGAAATCATTTGTTCCTGTTCAGCATTCACCTCAGACCAAAGTACTTTATAAGATGCTGTTCCTGGTAGAAAAGAATTACACGGCTGATTGTACGCTAAAGGATGTTGCGAAGGACCTGCAGTATGATTATCCTTATTTATCAAAGCTGTTTGTTCAGCAGATGAATATGACGTTCACAGATTATTTAAATCATTATCGGATTTCCCAGGCATGCTATCTGCTGAAAAATTCAGATCAGTCGATCGGTGAAATAGCACTTAATTGCGGTTATAACAATTTAAGAACTTTTCATCGTAATTTTAAGGAAATAATCAGGCTATCGCCGAAAGAGTACAGAAAGCGGGATTAAAATACGCTCGTAAATATCTTCCCGGTAAAAGAATTTTTAAAATTTAACGTCTTCCCTAAAATTGAGCAGCCGGAGATTTTACAGGATATGAAATGAGAAGAACAGGCCGGTTTTATGCAAATAAAACCGGCCTGTTCCAAATCAGGGCACCATTTTTAAAATACAAATTTTTTTAGTAATGCTGCTGCAGTCAGTACGGCGCCTATGACAGAGACCACCCTGTAAATCTTTACTGATTCGGAGTCATTTTTTTCCTTGTGCATGTAAATAATTCCGGCCCCCAGCATTCCTAACCCGACAATGATGAAAAGTATTAATAAAAGCCATTCCTTCATTTTGATTTCCTCCATTCCTATACCTATAGGGGTATATGTACATTATACCCATACGGGTATGGAAAGTCAACAAAAAATCAGCTGCTTTTTTAAGTGACCGCTTTTAAAAGACTGTGAACGGGAAGAGGCGTTTGAAGCTCCGATTCCCACAGTTATCTGTTCATAATTAATAATTTTAAAACAAATCTTAAGCAATTTATGAATAAAGGGATGTTAGGATGCATGCATAAACAGAGAAAAACAATTCATTTAAAATGAGGAGGAATCATTCATGAAAAAGAGCAGTTTTGTATCATTGAATTTGGGGACCATCAGTTGTGTCTTTTTTGCACTCGGCATGTGCATGGCCATGCTGCCGGAATGGAACGCGTTTCGGCCGGGAGTTATTGTGGGCTGTGTGGGCCTTCTCTTTTCCTTTATTACGGTATTCGTGTGGAGAAGGATGGAGCATAAGACGCCGGTTAAGATAACGGGGAAAGCAGTATTGACCGCTGTCACCGGCATCATCGGAGCCCTGGCTCTGGGCGTTGGCATGTGCATGGTCATGGTGTGGAGCAATCTGGTGATTGGCATTGCGGTGGGCATGGTCGGAATCATTCTGATGCTGTGCCTGATTCCGCTCTGCAAAGGAATTAGGGAAGAGTGAAAGCCGGCATGGAAGTTCCGGTCAGACAATCAAAACGTGAAAAGAATAAAACATGGAGGTAATTATGAGCGGGTACAGACTGAAAACAGGTGAAATGGGCAAGCGTGTCATAAATACATACAAAAAAGTGGAAGACGGTGTGCTGGAGGGGTATCAGACCGTGGAAGATGCCGTGGTCGGAAGCTATAAAAAGGAAGGACTGGCATTACTGCAGGATCGGATTGTTATTGTGCATGCTCCGTATTCCTCACAGGATTCCCAACCGCTATTTCTGCTCCCAGTTTGTGGCGGAGCTTCTCCAGATGTCGGATGGAGTCTTGTTAAAAAAGGACGCCTCCTTGTATCTGCCCAACCAGCTGCCCGGTGAATTAAAGGGTCAGATCTGTTTAAGAGAAGTCGATTATAATCCAATTGGATAAATATGCAAGCATATCCGCTTGATTCATCAGAAGGCAAAATATGGATAACCTGATATTTTGTCTTCTTCGTCTTGCCTTGTATTTCGTTTTAGGCTATACTGATTTTGTTTTAACATCATCATAAAAGAAAAGGAAACGTGAATCGTATGGCCATAGAGTTAAAAAATAAACCAGCCATTCCCCGCTATCAGCAGATAGCGGTGGAGGTGGCGGCGCGGATCGCCAATGGGGAATATCCGGAAGGGGAGAAAATTTATGCCCGTTCCTCCCTAGCCAGCCAGTACAGCGTATCCCCGGAAACCGCCCGGCGGGCGATCTGTATCCTCAGCGACCTTGGAATCGTTACTTCCGAGAAGGGCAATGGGATCATCATCAGATCCCAGAAAAAGGCGGCGGAATATATCCAGCAAAACGGCAAGCGGCAGACCATTGACACCATCAAGGAGAACCTTTTAAAGAGCGTGAGCCGCCAGAAGCAGGAAATGGAGTATTTAAATGATTGTCTCAAGGACCTCATTGAAGCTTCCGTACATTTCCGGTCCATGAACCCGTTCATGCCCTTTGAAATAAGGATCACCAGGGACTGCGCCTATTTGAATAAGACGGTCACGGAAATTCAGTTCTGGCAGCGTACAGGGGCGACCGTCATTGGGGTCGGCAGGAATGATACACTCATGAAATCACCGGGGCCCTACGTTGCTCTTTCGGAAAATGATACCATATATTTTGTGACGCAGGATGATACTCTGGACAGGGTAAAAGATTTTTTATATCCTTCCAAATAGCAGCTGTGCCGCATAGGGTGCCGCAAAATGAATTTTTCATACAAGATACTGGTGTTGGTCAAACGGCCGGATACTACATCTTGTTGATTTTTTCATTTTGCGGCACCCTTTTTTCAAACCCTGATTTGACAAAGTGACAACTTTACAATATAATTAAGTTGTTACTTTGCTGAGAAGGAGGGATAAAAATGATACGGTTTGAACGCATTTCAAAACGGTATAAGACAAAACAGGTTCTAAATGAAGTTACATTTACGATTAATAGCGGCAGCCTGGTGGCTGTTATCGGTGAGAGCGGATGCGGAAAGACAACTCTCTTAAAAATGATCAATCGTCTGATTAAACCCACATCGGGTATGATTACCATTGATGACAAGAACATCGGCAGCATGGATGAAGTGGCTCTGCGCAGGAGCATCGGCTATGTGATCCAGCAGACAGGGCTGTTTCCCCACATGACGGTGAAGGAAAATATTGAGCTGATCCCAAAGCTTGAAAAAAGGTCTGCTCAGGATATTGAGGAAAATACAGAAAAGCTGATGCAGATGGTGGGGCTTGACTGCGAAGAGTTTCTGAACCGCTATCCCACGGAACTCAGCGGAGGGCAGCAGCAGAGGGTCGGCGTAGCCAGGGCCTTTGCCACGGATCCGGATATTATCCTGATGGATGAGCCTTTTTCTGCGCTGGATCCCATGACCAGATCCGATCTTCAGGATGAGCTGGTGCAGCTGCAGGCCAAGCTGAAAAAAACCATCGTTTTCGTAACCCATGATATGGATGAAGCCATTAAAATTGCGGATATGATCTGCATTATGAAGGATGGCGATATTCTTCAATACGACACGCCGGAAAATATACTCAACAATCCCAAGGATGATTTTGTATCCAGCTTCGTTGGAAAAAACAGGATCTGGTCCTCACCGGAATATATAAAAGTGTCCGATATCATGATCGAGAATCCGGTCACTGCATTCAGGGACCTTTCTGTTTTAAAATGCATTGACAAAATGCGCCAGAACAAGGTCGACAGTCTTCTGATCGTGGAGCGGGACAGCCGGCGTCTGGCCGGAATCGTGAAGGCCGGCAGATTGCGGGGAGTGGAAGACAGGGCCCGGCTGGCGGAAGAATATATGTATGAGGACTTCCCATCCCTTTTACCGGATCAATGCATCCTGGATGCCCTGAAAATAGTGACGGAAAACCAGGTATCCACGGTTCCGGTGGTGGATGAACAAAGGCGTCTGGCGGGCCTGATCACACGAAGCAGTCTGGTGACGACTTTAAGCCAGCAGTATTTTGATTATGAAGGAGGGGAGGCCCAATGAGTTTTTGGAATTATATAGGAAGCAATTATTCACAGATCCTTTCTTTGCTGATCGAACATCTGAAGCTGACCGCCGTTTCGGTAGGTCTGGCTATTCTGATCGGAGTGCCCCTTGGCATTTTCATTTCCTATGCGTCGAAGGCCGGCAAACCGGTTTTATCCATTGCCAATGTAATCCAGGCAATACCCAGCATGGCGCTTTTAGGATTCATGATTCCTCTGTTTGGAATCGGAACTGTTCCGGCAATCGTAGCGGTGGTTCTCTATTCTCTGCTTCCCATCATCAAGAATACTTACACGGGAATTGAAAATATCAATCCCCAGACCCTGGAGGCTGCCAGAGGAATCGGGCTGACTCCCTTCCAGGTGCTGGCAAAGGTGCAGATCCCCCTGGCCCTTCCGGTCATTATGGCTGGAGTGCGGATCGCCTCGGTAACAGCGGTGGGGCTGATGACCATGGCCGCGTTTATCGGCGCCGGAGGCCTGGGCTATCTTGTCTTTTCCGGTATAAGGACGGTAAATAACAACCAGATCCTGGCCGGAGCCATACCCGCCTGCCTGCTGGCCCTGCTGGTGGACTTTTTATTCGGTCTGGTTGAGAAGCTGGTGACGCCGGTGAGCCTTCAAAAGGGAGATGCGGCTTCAAAGAAAAAAAGGCGTTCCGCTCAGAAGGCCGGACTCAGCGTTGCTGCGCTGCTTCTGGCAGGAATATTTCTTTTTACGTCAGCGGGAGGACAGATGGAGAGCGCCCGGTCCATTTCCATAGGTTCCAAGGATTTTACGGAACAGGAAATCCTGGGAAACATGGTTGCGGATCTCATCGAGGACCGGACGGATATTTCCGTAAACAGAAGGCTGAGCCTTGGAGGAACCCAGGTCTGCTTCGGCGCGCTGAATAACGGCGACATTGATCTTTATATTGAATACAGCGGAACCGCTTATACGGATATGCTGAAACATCTGCCCATCAGTGACATGGAAGAGGTCTATGAGACCGTGAAGGAAGAATTTAAAGAGCTATACGATATCAGCGTATTAAAGCAGATGAATTTTAACAATACTTATACGCTGGCAGTTACCCAGGAGGCGGCAGAAAAGTATGGTTTTGAAACCATCAGTGATTTTGCAAAAAAAGCCGGCAGTATGACTTCCGGTACGACATTTGAGTTTAAAAACCGGGAAGACGGGCTTCCCGGACTTCAGAAGGTTTATGGGTTTCGGTTAGGGAATAGTCTTGCTTTAGACAGCGCACCGCGTTATTCGGCGCTGCAAAGGGGAGAGGTTGATGTCATTGATGCCTTTGCAACGGATGGGCTTTTAAAGAAATTCAACTTAAAAACCCTTGTTGATGACAAGAATTTTTTCCCGCCCTATTTTGCAATACCGGTTATTCGTGGGGAATCGTTGGAGAAGTACCCTGAAATCCCAGCTCTTGTGGAAGAATTAGGACTACTGTTAACGGATGAGGTCATGATGGAGCTGAATTACAAGGTGGATGAACTGCAGCAGACTCCTGCTGAAGTCGCCCGGGAATTTTTAAAGGAGAACGGATTGATATCATGATATATGGAGTTGTGCTGTTTGCAGTTATTTCCCTGATTTTTTCCCTTCCGGGGCTTCGGTGGATGGCGGCGGGCGAACTGGAATTATCTCCCCGGGAAGAAAAAATCGGTTTTCTGTTTGGACATTATATGGGGGCTGCCGCCGCGCTGATGTTTTTTCTGTGGCTTTTAAAGCCTATGGGTCTTCCGCATCTGTATGCGGGGGCAGGAGGGCTGTATCTGGTTCTCACCCTTTGCTTTTTGTATCAAACAGTCCGGATCTTTAAGAAGGAGGAAACCGGATCCTGATTTCGACTTCGGTTCCCTTCCCCGGCAGGCTTTTATAGGCCAGGCCGTACTCCGGGCCGTAAAGGATCTGTAACCGCCGGTGGGTATTGAACACTGCGATGTTTGTCCCGCTTTTGCTGGTTCCCTTCCCGGAAAGGATGCGGTCCAGCTTGTCCGGGGGCATTCCCACTCCGTCGTCGGAAATCAGGATCACGGCCGTGCCGTTTTCCAGCCAGCCGGTGATCACGATGGTTCCCCCTTTCGGGATCTTTTCCAGAAGGCCGTGGAGGATGGAATTTTCCACCACAGGCTGGAAGGTCAGCTTGGGAACCGGGCAGTCCATCATATGATCCGGCATATCATCGACAAAGTCAATGATATGGTGGTAACGCATGTTTTGCAGGCGGACATAGGTCCTGGCGTGCTCCAGTTCATCCGCCACCGTGCTTAAGGTTTCTTTGCGGCTTAAGGTCAGCTTGTAAAACCGGGAAAGATCCACGATGGCTTCGGAGACCTCTTCCGTCCTGCCCTGTTTTGCCAGCCAGTTGATCATGTCCATGGTATTGTAGAGAAAGTGGGGGTTGATCTGGGCCTGTAGGGAATGAAATTCAGCGGTCCTTAAGTCCTCCGCGGCTTTTGCCTGTTCCGCGATCAGCTGGTTCATGGTTCTGGTCATATAGTTATAGGTATCGATCAGCCCTCCGATCTCATCGTGATAAACGGAGGCGGGCAGGGGAGTGGGAGGACCGGTCCGCACCTTTGCCATCTGGCCGATCACGGAGGAGATCCGGTTGGTGATGGAATGGGACAGCCTGTTGGCAATGAAAAATGCGGTCAGTATGCAGACCAGGTATATGAGGAAAAAGCCGATCATGATCAGAAAGCTTTTCCGGATGATGGCTCTGGTGGGAATGACGGCCACCATGAACCAGTCCGCTTTCCGGATGTGGTAAAATCCGGCGTACACATCCTGGTCCAGAACGGTTTTTAAGATGAAGCTGTTTGACGACATGAAGAAATCCCGGACCTTGTCATAGCTGAAATGGTAAATCCCGGCAAGGGCCTCATCGGAGGTAGCCACGGTGCTGTCCCGGTCATTGATGATATAGGCCACACTGGTATCTTCCGTTAAGTTGTTTTTTAAAAGCTTTGCAAAGGGTGCTTTGGAGTAATAGATGGCGGTGTAGCAGGTGCGGTATTCACTGTCATAAAGAAGAGAGGTCTTTGTGATAAAGGCCATATCCCCCGATTCCCTGACTTCTATGGGACTTAAATAGAATCCCGGACAGAAAAGGGAGGCACGGGATCTGTCTCCCTGGAAGATCCCATGCCAGTAAGATCCTCTGGCCTCGCTCATGGGGCGGAAGATCCGGCCGGTGACACTGTCCCGGAAAATTTCCTGAGAGGCGGGAATATCCATATAAATGCGTATGCCGGTTATGTATTCCCCGTCAATGGTTTCTTCGGCCAGCCGGCAGAAGCCGGATGTCTCTTCGGAGCCGGGGACCAGGCCAAAAGGCGGGTATCCCTTTAAGCGGAACAGGCTTTTGTAACAGGGATGCTCCTCCAGGCTTTTCTGCGCGTCAAGGACCCTGTCGATGAGCTGGTCGATCCGGGGCATGGTCATGGCGGAGGCAGTCTGTTCGGTCCGGATGGTATCCGCCAGAACCATGTCGTAAAGCTTTCCTTGAAAAAAGAAGAACATGACCAGCATGGGAATGGTCGTGATGACCAGATGGGTTATGGTAAATTTCGTCTGCAGCATCATGCTGTTATAATAAGTCTTTCCTCTCTGAATCAGGTTTTTCATCTCAACATTTTCTCCCTGTAATCCGACGGCGATAAGCCTGTCAGCTTTTTAAAGCTTTTGCTGAAATAATTTCCGTTGCTGTATCCCACCCTGGAGGAGATATCGGCGATCTGGTACCGGGGATCAGCCAGAAGCTCCTTTGCCTTCTTCATCCGGAAATCAGTCAGATACTGGTTAATGGTCTGCCCTGTTTCATTTTTAAAGTAAGTGCACACATAGGAAGCGGACAAAAAAACCTGGCTGCCGATGTCGCGCACCGAAAGGGATTCGTCCCCATAGTGGGAATGGATATAGTCCTTAATGAGAAAAACCGTGGAATTTTCCGGCATACGGGTCTGAGCTGCTTCAAAGAGCAGCTCTGTTTTTTGTACAAGCCTCTGATGAAGCTGGCTGAAGCAGAAGCAGCTTTCAACCAGCTTCATGGCGTTTTCCGGCTCCATGGCCGGAGCCAGCCGAAGCTGCTGGCGGCAGTCCTCCAGAGTCATGAGCAGCTTGTAATACAGATCCCTTGCCTCATGGGGAAATACGTCGTTTCGCCGGTAAAAATCCTCATAAAGTCTTAAAAGCAGCTCCCTTCCCGTATTCCTGTCCTTCGACAGAAGGGCTTCTGAAAGAAGGCATACGTAACGGTTGTCCGGAATCCCCTCCGGTCTGTTCCCGGATCCGGCCGTTATTATTTCAGAGGTGAACAGCGTTCCGGAGTCAAAGAAAAAGCTGCTCTGCATGAGGGATACCGCCGATGCGTAGGACTCATAAGCCTTTCCGATGCCCGTGTAAGTCTCCCCTCTGCTGATGTGGAAGGCGCATGTCCGGTCAAAGCAGTTTTTGAGGAACGTTCCGATCCGTTCCAGGGACCCGCGGGAAGGGAGGGCGGGGGACAGGAGGTGGAAGATGTGGTACTGGATATATTTGGAAACATAAAAAACCTTCATGGAAGAATGGGAAAGAATCGCCTCTAAGTCAGTGAGCATGTGATCCATATGGCTTAGATCCGCCTGGCTCTGTTCCAGCTTAACGACAAAGGAAGTGAAGCTGGAATGAGGCGTGATTTTAAGACCCAGCTCCCCGGCGAGGGCCGAAATGGTTTCCCGGCTGTCTTTGTAGGGACGGGTGAGAGCTGCGGCAAAGGAAGAGGCGGTGCCTCTGGAATAGAACAATTCATTTTTCACCGTTTTCATATTCTGGCGGACGCTGTGCCAGGCGTCCTTTACCGAGCATTTCACTTCTGCGGGATCCAGAGGTTTTTCCACATAGTTGACGGCCTTTAAGCGTATGGCGGCTTTTAAATATTCCTTATCCGAATAACCGCTCATAAAAATAAAGGCCGAATTTGGAAGGAGCTTTTCCAGCCGCTCCACAAGCCGGATGCCGTCCATTCGGGGCATCCTCACATCACACAAAACAATTTCAGGTTTTACTTCTTTTGCAATGCGAAGTCCGCTTATTCCGTCCTCGGCCTGGAACAGCTGAAAGATCCCCAGAGACTCCCAGTCAATGGAAGAGATCAGGCCAATGCGTGTAAGCTCTTCGTCGTCAACAATCAGCAATTTCATGACAGTTCCCCTCCCACATGCATTTCATGATTCATATTTTAGCAAAACCACTAAAAAATACAAGTAAAAATCATCATTTCTATCCTTATTGGCAAAAAAGTAAAAAGATATTACCCGTTATCAAAAAATAATGCTGTTTGCCTTCCCTCCCGTCAATGGTAAACTGAGGATAATCAAGAAGGAGGGAAGAGGCCGTGTCCGAATATGTACTGGAGTTAAAAGGGGTTACAAAAATATTTCCCGGGGTCAAAGCCCTGGATCAGGTGCATTTTGTACTGAAAAAAGGCGAAGTCCACGCATTGATGGGAGAGAACGGAGCGGGAAAATCCACGTTTATTAAAGTGATCACAGGAGTTCACAAGGCCGATGAGGGGGAGATCTTCTTAAACGGGGAAAGGACGGAATTTAAGGGGCCGGGGGATGCCCAGGCGGCCGGGATCGCGGCGGTTTACCAGCATCCGACTTCCTATCCGGATCTTACGGTGACGGAAAACATATTTATGGGCCATGAGATCGTGAAAAACGGCATCATTCAATGGAAACAGATGAACCAGGAGGCATGGAAGCTGTTAAAGGAGCTGAATGCGGATTTTAAACCTTCGGATGAAATGGGAAGCTTAAGCGTGGCCCGGCAGCAGATGGTGGAGATTGCAAAGGCTCTTTCCGCCCGGGCGGAGATCATCATCCTGGATGAACCTACGGCGGCCCTGACCAAAAATGAATCGGAGGAGTTATACCGGATCGTGGATAAGCTGAAGGCTTCCGGCGTTTCCGTCATTTTTATCTCCCACAGATTTGAAGACATGTACCGGCTGGCGGACCGGGTCACCGTTTTTCGGGATGCGAAGTACATAGGCACTTATGGAAAGGACCGCATAACCGGCCAGGAGCTGATCCGGGCCATGGTCGGCCGTGAGATCCGGGATCTGTTCCCCAAACCGGAGATCAGGATAGGCCCGGAGGTCCTGCGGGTGGAAAAACTGTCAAGGACCGGGTATTTCAAGGATATCAGCTTTGACTTGCACCAGGGGGAGATCCTTGGGCTTACCGGGCTGGTGGGGGCGGGACGGACCGAGGTGGCGGAAAGCATCTGCGGTATTACGAGACCGGATTCGGGAAGTGTTTATCTGGAAGGGAAAAGGGTCACCATAAGGCATCCTTCCGATGCCATGAGGGAGGGGATCGTCCTTCTTCCGGAGGACCGGCAGAAGGAAGGGCTGATCCTGGAATGGGGACTGGGGCGCAATGTCACCCTTCCGGTTCTGCAGAAATATGCAAAATATGGCGTTGCCGACGAAAAAACGGAGCGGGAGACCGCAAAGAGGCTTCTGGAAGAGGTGGATACCAAGGCGGTTTCCATTTTTGACCCGGCCAGCTCCTTATCCGGCGGGAACCAGCAAAAGGTGGTCGTGGCAAAAGCCTTGAGCCAGGAGATGAAGGCCGTCATTATGGATGAGCCCACCAAGGGAGTGGATGTGGGGGCAAAGGCCGAGATTTACCAGATCATGGGAGACCTGGCCCGGAAAGGTTACGGGATCGTCCTGATCTCTTCCGAGATGCCGGAGATCCTGGGCATGAGCGACCGGATTCTGGTCATGTGCGGCGGCAGGCTGTCCGGAGAATTGTCCCGGGAAGAGGCGACCCAGGAAGCCATTCTTCAGTATGCCATGGAAAAATCCGAAAAAGACAGAGGAAGGAGTCCGCAATGATGGAGAAAAAAAGCTTGTTAAAGAGGATCACAGGCTCCAGAGAAGCCAGTCTGCTCCTTGTTCTGGTGATCCTCTGCGGGGTGATCCAAATACTCAGCCCCTCGTTTCTCACGGCAAAATCCATTCAGGATATGTTAAAGAACAATGCGGTCATCATGATCATGGCCCTGGGGATGCTCTGCGTCCTGCTGATCGGAGGGATCGATATTTCCATTACCTCCACCCTGGCCCTC
This sequence comes from Lachnospiraceae bacterium 54-53, assembly GCA_041223105.1. Classification (GTDB taxonomy): domain Bacteria; phylum Bacillota; class Clostridia; order Lachnospirales; family Lachnospiraceae; genus Lacrimispora. The sequence goes on along the minus strand of JBCLPO010000017.1, from coordinate 95,698 downwards.
TCCGGAATGACCGTGGGGATGCTTCTCAAATACCATGTGGTCAGCCAGCCTTTTCTCCTGTTTCTCATCGCAATTTCGGTGGGCGCCCTGTGCGGAGCGGGGGTAGGGCTTACGGTGTCAAAGGGAAAGGTGCTTCCCATCATCGCGACCATGGGGTTTATGTATATTTACAGAGGCTTCGCCTACCTGATCGCCAAAAGCCAGTGGGCGAGTGCGGAAAACCTGGGAGATTTTAAAAACTTCGCTCTGGAAAAGGAGCTGGGTTTTGGTATATTAAATAACGTGATCGTGATCGTGCTGGTGTGTTACGTCATTTTTTTTGCGGTCATGAAATGGACCAGGACCGGAAGAAAAATTTATGCGGTGGGAAGCAATCCGGAGGCGGCGGCCATATCCGGAATCAATACCGTGAAAATCAAGCTGTTGGTCTATACGCTGATGGGAATGCTGTCCGGCTTGTGCGGCGCCCTGGCGGTTGCGGTGTATTCCTCCGCCCAGCCCAACATGCTTTACGGGAAAGAGATGGATGTGATCGCGGCCTGTGTCATCGGGGGAGTGAGCATGTCGGGCGGCCGGGGAACGGTGGCGGGCGCCCTGCTGGGATCCCTGATCCTGGCGGTCATTGCAAAGGCACTTCCTCTTGTGGGAATTGATTCCATCGTGCAGAACACGGTAAAAGGAGGCATTATCCTGGCGGTGATCATTTTCAACGTTATGGCCCAGCGGATGATGCAAAAAGAGAATTTAAAAGGAAGGGAGATGTAGCCATGGCAGGGAAATCAGGAAGAAGCATTTCCGCACAATCCGATGGGAACTGGAAAAAGAGTCTTTTCAGCTGGGAAGGCGTGCTGATCATTTTGTTTATTGCGGTAAATCTGTTTTGTATGGCCATTTCTCCCAGCTACAAGCTTACCAACGTGCTCCGTGAGATGCCCAAATACTTAACCGAGGTATTTCTGCTGCTGCCCATGGCATATATCCTCATTTTGGGTGAGATCGATCTTTCGGTTGGAGCGACGGTCTGTCTGTCGGCGACAACGGCCTGTCTGGCAGGAAACGCGGGACTTCCCTTCCCTGTGGTCCTCCTGGCCGGGATCCTGACGGGAACGGCCTGCGGCCTTTTTAACGGAGCTGCGGTCACCTTGTTCGACGAGCTGCCGTCCATGATCGTCACTCTGGCGACCATGATCATTTTCCGGGGAATCGCGGAGATCGCCCTGGGCAGCGGCGGATCTGTTTCCTTAAAGAACAATCAGGGCTTCCGGGCCCTGGCCGGTAAAATAGGTCTGGTTCCTTACATTTTCTTTGCTGTTATGTTTGCGGCCGCTGTCTTCGCCTTTCTTTTGAGCCGGACCGTATTGGGGCGAAGGCTGTACGCCATTGGAAGCAACCGGACAACGTCCTATTATTCCGGTATACATGTCCGTAAAATCCGTCTTCTGGTTTATACCGCCGCCGGAATGATGGCCGGCATCAGCGCCATGTTTCTGGTCTCGGTGCTGTACGGAGCCAACACCACCACGGGAAGCGGTTTCGAGCTGGATGCCATAGCCATGGCAGTGTTCGGGGGAATCTCCACGGCCGGCGGAAAGGGGAAGCTGACAGGTGCCATGATATCGGCATTCATCATCATCTGCTTAAGGATCGGATTAGGACAGATCAACATGAATCCCCAGGTCATCCTGGTGGTGCTGGGAACGCTGCTGATCCTGGCGGTCATGATGCCGGAAATTTTAAAGAAAGCGAAAAAAAAGCGGGTATGATACGTGACACCATGGGTGTTCAGTATAAAAACCATTATATGAAAAGGGAGGTAATCTGAAGATGAGAAAACAAGTGGTATGCGGATTCCTGTGTGGGGCAATGGCTCTGGGGATTCTTGCCGGCTGCGGCGGTAAGGAAGAGGCGGCCGGAAACCAGCCCGCCGCCCGGAATACGGAGGCGGCCCAGGAAGGGGAGGGGGCTCAGGGAAAGACCTATGCGGTCATCACCAAGGCCGCCGGAAACCCTTACAATGAAAAGATGGCTCAAGGCTTCCAGAAAGTCATTGAACAGGAGGGCGGGACCTGCATCATCAAGCATCCGGAATCCGCGACTGCCGATGCCCAGGTCTCTGTGATCCAGTCCCTGATCTCCCAGGGAGTGAATGCCATCTGCATTGCGGGCAATGATGAAAATGCCCTGCAGGCGGCCCTGGAGGAGGCGATGGCGGCGGGGATCAAAGTTTCCTGTCTGGATTCCAAGGTGAACAAAGACAGCAGGCAGACCTTCGTCAACCAGGCCGGTACAAAAGAAATCGGCCAGGCCCTGATGGAAGCCGTTTATGACATTTCCGGCGGGGAAGGGGACTGGGCCATTCTTTCGGCCACATCCCAGGCCACCAACCAGAACGCGTGGATCGAGGCCATGAAGGAGGTCATGAAGGAAGAAAAGTATGCAAAGCTCAATCTGGTTGAAGTGGCCTATGGAGATGACGAACCCCAGAAATCCACAGACCAGACACAGGCTCTTTTATCCAAATATCCGGATTTAAAGGTGATCTGTGCGCCCACTACCGTTGGGATCAATGCGGCAGCCAAGGTCCTTCAGGATGAAAAATCAGAAGTGAAGCTGACAGGTCTGGGCCTTCCTTCTGAAATGGCTGAGTACATCGGAGATGACGACGCCCATTCCTGCCCTTACATGTATCTATGGAATCCCATTGATGTGGGATCTCTGGGCGCCTATACGTCCATCGCCCTGGTGGAGGGAACCATCACGGGAACAGCCGGGGACACATTTACCGCCGGAGAAATGGGAGATTATAAAGTCATTGAAGCCTCCGACGGCGGAACGGAAATCATACTTGGGCCTCCGTTTAAGTTCGACAGCTCCAATATTGACGAATGGAAGTCCGTATATTAATGAATGACAGAGAAGAGAGCCGGGGATCATGTTCCCGGCTTCTTTTTCTGCCATCCATTGGGGGAAAATGGTAATTTTGCCGGCAATGACATTGACTTTTCCCTGCTCCGATGACATAATGTTAAAAAATGACATTTTTCGACAAAGTCGAACACACTATAACATGACAGGGAGCATTTATGAAGAGCATTGAAACGAAAATCATATGGATCATTGGCGGTATCGTTACTTTATTTATGGTTATTACCGGCATTCTCATCGTTTCTTTTACGAAGAAAACGGTCATAGACGATGAGAGCACCATTGCCGCACTTTCGGCGGAGCGGATGACGGCGGAAGCTGACAGCTATTTTGAGCATTACATTGCCGTAGCCCGTCAGATGACGGAGGATACCGGCGCCATTCAGCTGCTTAAGGAAACCGCCTCCCACGGCCAGCTTAAGAGCTCCCCTCACTGGCAGGGAACCTACCTCATGCTGAAGAAGACCATGGAGGCAGATTCCCAGATTTTATCCGCCTATTATGCGGACGATGATTCCAATACGGCTTTTGACGGCGGAGACTGGATCTCTGATGAGGACTTTGTTCTGAGCCAGAGAGATTATGCCTTTCTTACGGAGGAACAGCTTGAGAAGGGATATATCATTACCGATCCCTATGTGGATCTGGATACGGGAGCGCAGGTGATTACGGTTTCCGCACCTGTTTATGATGAGGCAGGCCTTAAGGTGCTGGGGGTGGCGGCTCTTGATGTGGAGCTGACCGATTTAACACAGCAGATTCAGAGCTATGAACTGTCTCATGAGACCGGAACCATCCGTATTATAAGCCCGGCCGGTCAGATCCTGGTGAGTCCGGATCCCGGTGAGGTTCTAAAAAACATCAATGAAATCGGTCTGGACGGAAAGGTCCTTGCCGAGTTTGAGAATTCCGGCAAAGAGGTGGTCGCATACGAAGAACAGGGGAAAGCGGTCTGCAGCGTCATCAGGGAGATGAAAAGCGTGGGCTGGAAGGCCATGATAACCGTGGACAGGGATGATTTCTTAAGCGCGGCAGCAGAAGTCACGGGAAATATCATCCTTTTGTTTGCAGGCATCGGCCTGCTGCTGATCGGGGTCATGTATCTGGTTGCAAAGAGCATAGCAAGACCGCTAAAAAAGCTGACCAAAGCCACCGATGAGCTGGCAGCCGGCAATTTAAACGTGGAGATCGATGTAAGAGGAAAGGACGAAGTCGGCCGTCTGGCTGATTCCATGAGAAACTTAACGGCGAGGCTGGTCAGCTACATCGCGTACATAGATGAAGTTTCAAAGGCTCTGGGTGAAATGGGAAAAGGGAATCTCACTTTAAATCTGCTTCAGGATTATAAAGGAGAGTTTGCGGTCATCAAGGAGTCCCTCCTTCAGACCTCCCATATGTTTAAGAGTACCATCGGGGAAATCATGGAAGCCTCGGAACAGGTCTCAAACGGAGCCGGGGAGGTCTCAAACGGAGCCCAGACACTGGCTCAGGGGACCATGGAACAGGCTGGTGTTCTGGAAGAGCTGTCCGCATCCATGGAAAAGATATCCGAAAACATAACGGAGACCGCAGGGAATTCAAAGGAGGCCGCCCAAAGAGCCGGACAGGCAGGAGAAGCGGCTGATAAGAGCAGTGAGCGGATGAAGGAGCTTCTTGCGGCCATTCAGGATATCAGCGGCAAATCTTCCGAAATCGGGAAAATCATAAAGACCATCGAGGACATTGCCTTTCAGACAAATATTCTGGCCCTCAATGCTGCGGTGGAGGCGGCCAGGGCCGGTGAAGCCGGAAAAGGGTTTGCCGTCGTGGCCGATGAGGTGAGGAGCCTTGCCACCAGATCCTCGGAGGCCGCAAAGGATACAACGGCTCTCATAGACAGCACGATCCAGGCGGTGGATCACGGCAGCAGAATAGCGGAAGAAACAGGCCTCGCTCTGATGGAGGTCCTTGCCGGAGTGAAGGAATCGGTTGACCGGGTCAGTCAGATCTCCGCGGCCTCCAAGGAAGAGGCGGAGTCTTTAGGCCAGGTGCTGATGGGGCTTGAGCAGGTGAACTCCGTTGTCCAGTCCAATTCCGCTACGGCTGAGGAGAGCTCCGCGGCCAGTGAAGAATTATCTGCCCAGGCCAGGCTGCTGAAAGAGCTGGCATACAGATTCCGCATATAAATAATTGTTTAATAAAAGCTGCTGCGCGCCGCTGGCCCTTCGCCATCCGCAGCGGCTTTTCCTGTGGATGCATTTTTTGCCGGGAATTCGTGAGCCGGGCAGAAAAATTGGAAATGTTTAGAAAATTATAAGAATTTCATACAGAAAATTGTTATAAGGATCCGTTATACTAATAAAAAATAGACATTACAAGGAATCAGGAGGGAAAATTGGGTATGAAACTGTTCAACCGCAATGGGGAAGAAAACGCAGGGATCACGGAAGTGGGACCGGAAGAAGAACCCATGACCGATGAAGCTTTTGATAAAGAACTGCAGGACCTGCTGGAAGAAGAAAGCGGGGGAAAAAAGAAAAAGAAGCGTCTGAGAAAGAAATGGAGCAGAAAAAGAAAAATCATAACGGGAGGGGCGGCGGCCATTGTGGCCTTTTTTGTTGCCTTCCGGATTTTCGGAGGCGGAGGCGGCGCGCCTGTTATGGTCAATACCATGCCCCTTGCAAAGGGAGAGGTGGTTGAGATGCTTACGGTAAGCGGACCGGTGCAGGGGACGGACAGTGTGGAGGTGGTTTCCAATCTTCATGCGGAGATCCTGGAGCTTCCGGTCAAGGAAGGGGACAGGGTGGAAAAGGACCAGCTTCTGGCCACTCTGGATGACAAGGACGCGAAGAAAGAAGTGGATATCGCCCAGAACGATTATGATCTGGCTGTCAGCACCTACAACGACAAGCAGCTGGAGGCGGAAAACGGTTATGCAAAGGCCATGCAGGATTATCAGACGGCAAAGGCCAATTATGACCGGACCCTTTCCCTTTTCCAGGGAGGAAGCGTTTCCCAGGTGGAGCTGGAGACTGCTTCCAACACCATGAATGACGCCCGGAGGGAAATGAGCGGCTATACATTAAAGGATGGAAGGCCGGTGGCCAACGAATCCTATGCCCTGCAGATCCAGAAGGCGGCTTTTGAACTGGAACAGAAGAAAGAGGCCCTTACCAACACCAGAGTTACCAGCCCCATAACCGGTACCGTTGTGCGGGTCAACTGCAAAGTGGGGCGGTTCGCGGATAAAACCGATGACGACAAGCCCATGTTCATCATCAATAACTTAGATGTGCTGGAAATGAAAATCAATGTAAGCGAGTATTCCATCGGCAAGGTGGCCATGGGGCAGCCGGTGGAGATCAGCGCCGACATTTTAAACGGTGAGACCGTAAAAGGCGAGGTGACAGCCATTTCCCCCACCGGGGAGGAAAAGGGAAACGGCTCCACAGAGCGGGTCATCCCCACCACCATCCGCATCATTGACCAGAATACACGCCTGATCGCAGGTATTACGGCAAAGGCGAGAATCGAGCTTCAGAAGGCGGAAAATGCCTGGGTGGTTCCCATTTCCGCTCTGATCCAGCAGCCTGACGGCAGTGTGGCCGTTGCCGCGGTGGATCAGAACCAGGTGAAATTCATAAAGGTCAGAACCGGAGTGGAAAGCGATATTCAGGTAGAAATCATACCGGAAGAAGAGGGGACCCTTACGGAAGGAATGCAGATGATTGATACGCCCTCCGAAATGATCGCAGACGGCATGACAGTGACCGTGGCTCCCACGGTACAGTAAGGGGGATGCAGCATGTGGAAAAAGAAAGATAAGCTCCCGGCTTACATAACGGAAAACGTCAGGGATGACTTAATCCGGCTTGTGGACATGGTGAAGGTCTACGATACCGGCTCCATCAAGGTGCTGGGCTTAAAGAGGGTGAACCTGACCATTAAACGGGGTGAATTTGTGGCCATTATGGGCCAGTCGGGATCGGGAAAATCAACGCTGATGAATATTTTAGGCTGTCTGGACAGACCTACCATGGGTCATTATTACCTGGATGGCATCGACACCGCCGACTTACCGCCGGATGACTTGTCGGCCATCCGAAACCGCAAGATAGGGTTTGTGTTCCAGTCCTTTAATCTGATATCGCGCACCTCTGCCTTAAAAAACGTGGAGCTGCCCATGACCTATGCCCGTATTTCAAGAAAAGCCAGGGAAGATCGGGCCCTCATGCTTCTGGAGAGGGTGGGGCTTGGCACCCGGTATGAGCATATGCCCAATGAACTATCCGGCGGACAGCGCCAGAGGGTTGCCATTGCCAGAGCCCTGGCCAATGAGCCGCCTCTCATTCTGGCGGATGAACCCACAGGAAATCTGGACACGGCTTCCTCCCTGGAGATCATGGAGCTGTTTTCCAAGCTTCACAGGGAAGGAGCTACCGTGGTGTTGGTGACCCATGAGGAGGACATTGCGGCATTTACGGAGCGGATCATACGGTTTCGGGATGGACAGCTGGTGAGCGACACCTCCAATATTCCTGAAAGCCTTAAGCCTGAGGAGGCCGGAACGCTGCGGGGAGAGGGGGCGCCATGCTGATAGAAAATATGAGTATGGCCCTTCACGCCATAAAGTCCAATAAAATGAGGTCCTTTCTGACCATGCTTGGAATCATCATCGGCATCGGGGCGGTCATTGCCATTGTATCCGTGGGAGACAGCATGAGAAACCTCTTTACGGACGCCTATAAGGACGTGGGATTTAACCGCGCCCTCATCATGGTGTCCTGGGAGGTGGAGGATTTCCGCATGTCGGATTATTTCACCAGGGAAGAGATGGAGAGGGTCAGGGAAGTTTATCATGACCAGATCGAATATATCGACAGCGATGCCACCGCGGAAACGGAGGCGGTCAACGGACGCAGGAAGGTGAAGTACCAGTTCCAGGGCATTGATTCCAATTATGGGGATGTGCAGCCGCTGAATATCATTTACGGCAGGAACATAAATCCGTCGGACGTAAAAAGCGGGGCCAGCCATGTGGTTCTGGAGGACAGGGGAGCCATGAAGCTGTTCGGTACGGCGGACTGCGTGGGCAGGACCTTCCGCATGACCATAAATAAGGATACCCGGGAATATACGGTGGTGGGGGTGTACCATAAGGATATGTCTCCCATGGTGGCCATGATGCTGGGAAACGGCCAGAGCCAGTCCGGATTTCTGCCATATACGGTGCTCACGAAGCCCAATGACTATTTTCAGGATTTAAATTTCTATGTCAGGGATGGGGTCAATATGAACGCCTTTCTTTCAGAATTGACCAGATACGTGGCAAAGCTGAAAAACCGGCCGGAATCGGAAATCAGAACCATGTCCGTGGTGGAGCAGATGGGAAGCGTGGATGCCCAGCTTTCCGGCATGTCGGCCGCGGTGGGAGGCATTGCGGCCATTTCCCTGCTGGTGGGCGGGATCGGGATCATGAATATCATGATGGTTTCCGTCACGGAACGGACGCGTGAAATCGGGATCCGAAAAGCCCTGGGCGCCAGGACCAGGGATATCATGGTCCAGTTTTTAACGGAGTCAGCCTTTATGTCGGCCTGCGGAGGGGTGATCGGAGTCATCCTGGGCGTGGCGCTGGTTAAGACCGGAGGCGCCGCCCTGAAAATGACCGTCATCGTGAAGCCAGCCGTTGTGGTCCTTGCAGTGGGATTTTCCGCCCTGGTAGGTATTTTCTTCGGACTTTATCCGGCTTCCAAGGCGGCCAGGGCGGATCCCATCGAGGCGCTGAGGTATGAATAAAGGAGGAGCGTCATGTTACTGGAAAATATGAGTATGGCCATTCACGCCATTAAGGCCAACAAGATGCGGTCCTTTCTGACCATGCTTGGAATCATCATCGGCATCGGTTCTGTCATTGCCATTGTGTCCATTGGGGATACCATGCGTTTCATGGTATCGGATCTTTACAAGAATGTGGGGCTGACCCTGGCCAATATCTATGTCTGGCCCAAGGATGGGGATGACATGAGGGAAAGCGATTATTTCACCCTCGATGAGATGGAGCGGATCAGGGAAGTTTTCGGTGATGATATCAGCTATATCGACAGCAATGCCAGCGTGAGCGCGGATGCCGTTTTCGGACGCAACAAGGTCAAATACCAGTTTGAAGGCATTTACGCCGGTTATCCTGACGTGCATAAGATCAATATCGTTTACGGCAGAAACTTGAATGAGGCCGACATCAAAGGCAGAAAAAACAATGTGGTGCTGGAGGCAGGGGGAGCCAGAGAGCTGTTCGGCACGGAAAACGCCGTGGGGAAAACGTTCCGGACCACCATTTACGGGGGCACCGATGATTATAACGTGGTGGGGATCTACCGGCTCGACCAGAGTCCCTTTGAGGCAATGATGATGGGAAGCAGCAAGACCAGGGCGGGCTATGTTCCCAATACCCTGCTGACCTGGCCCAATGACACCTTTTTCAATGTCAGGCTCTATGCGAAGGAGGGAACCGACATGGACGCCTTTTCCGCCAGGGTTTCCGCTTATCTGGCAAAGGCCAAGGGACGGAACGTGGAAGATATCACCTTTTATTCCGCGGCCAGCGAGATGGGAAGCGCGGACACCATGATGGGCGGATTATCGGCGGCCGTGGGCGGAATCGCAGCCATATCCCTGCTGGTGGGCGGAATCGGAATCATGAACATTATGCTGGTTTCCGTTACCGAGAGAACAAGGGAGATCGGAATACGAAAGGCCCTGGGCGCAAGGACGCGGGATGTCCTGATCCAGTTCCTGACCGAATCGGCCATTCTTTCCGCCATGGGCGGAATACTTGGAATCGCGGTGGGCGGGGGACTGGTTCTGATGGGAGGAACGCTCTTTGGCATCACGGTGGTCATAAAACCGGCCGTGATCCTGGTGGCAGTGGGATTTTCGGCCCTGGTAGGATTGTTTTTCGGCATTTATCCGGCCTCCAAGGCCGCCGGGGCGGATCCCATTGACGCCCTGAGATACGAATAGAAGGCGCAGCGTAAACGCTGCGTTTTTCATGCCCGGCAAGGCAGGCTGTTCCGGACATGGCAGGTAATGAAAAAATAAAAAAAATAACAAAATAATAAAAATTCCGTATGGGACTCGCAAAGTAAATAATTCTATGCTATAATAAGATGATATCTTATGGTATAGTGAGGAGACCATATGCTTAGTGAAGAGAAAATAAAAATCATGACCAATCTTGCCATGTTTGAAAAGCATGAGGGAAAGAAGATATTTCCAGTCAACCGCTATTTCAAAAGCGATTACATCGGCAGTAAGCTGTTCCGTTCCTTTTTCAGCTACACCCTGAGCTTTATCATATGCCTGCTTTTGTGGGGACTGTATTATATGGAACGGTGGCTCAGCACCATGGATGTAAACAGCCTGACGGCTGCCGGAACGCGGGTCGGAGTGATTTACGCCGCCGGGCTGGTGATCTATCTGGGGATCAGTGTTTATGTATATATGAAACGGTATGAATATGCCAGCCGCGGGATAAAGGTGTACCTGGCCAAATTAAAACGGCTGGACAAGCGGTATGAAGGGACGGCAAGACCTTTAAAAAGAACAAAAGGAGGACGGACAACATGATGGGCCTTCTTGTATTTAAAGAACGATTGAAAGAATTTTATACAAGGTTTGATATTTATATAACACCTGTGATCAAGTTTGTCTTCAGCTGCCTGGCATTTTTCCTTATGAATTACAATATCGGTTTTATGACAAAGCTGACAGAGCCGTTTATTCCTCTGGTTCTCGCTTTGGTGTGCTCATTTTTGCCCTATGGAGCGATCTCATTTCTGGCGGGAGGATTCATGCTCGCCCATTTGTCAGGGATTTCCCTTGAGATCACGCTGGTAATGGCCGCCTTTTTGGTGGTGGTGGCCCTGCTTTATTATGGATTCCAGCCGGGGGACAGCTATCTGCTGGTGCTGACCCCGGTATTTTTCCTTTTAAAGATACCTTATGCCATACCCCTCATTGTGGGTCTGTCGGGAAGCCTGATTTCCGTCATTCCAGTAAGCTGCGGTGTTTTCATTTACTACACCCTTCTATATGTGAAACAGAATGCAGGGGTATTGACCAATGACATGTCCGTGGATGAAGTGCAGAAGTTCATGCAGCTCATGAACAGCCTGCTGACCAATAAGCTGATGCTCGTCATGGCAGTGGCCTTTGCCCTCGCCCTTGTGGTCGTGGTGATCACCCGGAGCTTATCCGTGGATTATGCCTGGATCATCGCCATTGTGGGAGGTACCATTGCCCAGCTGGGCGTGATTTTTATCGGAGACATTACCTCGGATGTGTCGGTTTCGGTCATTCAGCTTCTGGTCGGTATCCTCATATCCATACTGATTGCAGGGATTTATACGTTCTTTGTTTTTGCGGTGGATTACTCCCGGACGGAGTATGTCCAGTTTGAAGATGACGATTATTATTATTATGTCAAGGCGGTGCCGAAACTGACCGTCAGCACGCCTGACGTGAAGGTTCAGAAAATCAATGCCAGAAAACTCCAAAGACCGCAGAGGTAGTAAGAAATAAAAGGGAGGTGGATAACATGGCAGATTTTTTAGACGGGATGTATTCCTGGGTTTCATTTCTGCCCAGGATTTCAAAAACAAACCTGGTTGAAATTATAATTATAGCTGTTCTGCTGTATGAACTGCTGACCTGGATCATGAACACGAGAGCCTGGACTCTGTTAAAGGGGATCATTGTAATCCTTCTTTTCTATGTCTTTGCTTACATTTTCCGGCTGGATAATATTTTTTGGATTCTCAACAAGATCGCCACGCCGGCGGTGACCATGGCGATCGTTATTTTCCAGCCCGAGCTCCGGAAAGCCCTGGAGCAGCTGGGAAGCAAAAACCCGTTCACAGGGATCCTTACGTTTGATGACGGAAGGGACAATTCGGGTTTTACGGATAAGACCGTCAATGAGCTGGTGAAGGCCACCTTTGAGATGGCAAGGGTCAAGACCGGGGCCCTGATTGTTATCGAAAGAAGCGATTCCTTAAAGGAGATCGAACGTACCGGAATCGAGGTGGGCGGAATTGTCAGCAGCCAGCTTCTCATCAATATTTTTGAACATAATACGCCGCTCCATGACGGAGCGGTGGTTATTCGGGGAAACCGTGTGGCTGCGGCCACCTGCTATCTGCCCCTGTCGGATAATATGACCATCAGCAAGGACCTGGGCACAAGGCACAGGGCAGCCGTAGGGGTCAGTGAGGTCAGCGACAGCGTTACCATCGTGGTATCGGAGGAGACCGGACGCGTGACCGTGGCTTTGGAAGGCGGCTTGAGGCGGATTGCGGATGCGGATATGCTCCGGCTGATCCTTGCCGGAATAAAACATGAGGAAGAGGAAGGAAGCAGATTCAGGATTTTGAAGGGAAGGCGTAAGAATGAAGGAAAAACTATTAAATAATCTTGGCCTGAAGGTTGTTTCCCTGGCGCTTGCCTTTGCCGTCTGGATGGCGGTGGTCAACATTTCCGATCCCATCATTGACGATTCCCAGCAGGTCCAGGTGGAGATGCGCAATGAGGAAGCGCTGGATGCCGCCAATTTAACCTATGATATTGCGGGAAAAGATGTTGTGACCGTCAGCTATCAGGTGAGGACCAGGGACCGTTCCCTGGTGAAGGCCTCTGATTTTCACGCATATGCGGACTTGAAAGACTATAATGTGACCGGAGCCATTCCGATCACGGTGGAGATCAACAAGGATAAGGAAAATCTGGTCAAAAGCGATACCATTACGGCCAAGCCCATGGTGATCCGGGTCATCACGGAAGAGCTTCAGCGCAAGCGGTTCGATCTTCAGGTGAACACCAAAGGGAAGCAGGAGGATGGATATGAAATAGGGCTGATCAGCCTGACGCCGGATTATGTGACGGTGGAGGGACCGGTATCCCAGATCGGCAAGATCAACCACATGGGAGTGGTGATTGATGTGGACAATGCCGCTGCCGATTTGACAGGGACGGCTTCCCCGGTCTTTTATGATGCCAACGGCAATGAGCTGACGGAGCTTGGAAACAAGATCTCAGTGAGCCGGCAGGAGATCGAATACACCGTATCCATACTGAAAGCCAAGGATCTCACCTTAAACTTTGAGGTTTCAGGCGAGGTGGCAAAGGGATACCGGTTTACCGGTGTGGAATGTGAGATCAAATCGGTGCCGGTTGTGGGAACCAAGTCCGTTCTGGCGTCACTGTCCATCTTGTCCGTTTCGTCGGATAAGTTAAATATTGACGGCGCCACTACCGACAAAGTCGTCCAGCTGGATTTAAGCGAATACCTGCCGCCGAGTACCTCCGTCACAGGAGAGGAATATAAAAATGTTACCGTAAAGCTGAAGGTGGAGCCTTTGACGACCAGGGTCTTCACCCTGGAACTGAATCAACTGAACCAGAAGGGGGCGGAGGCCGATTTTGAATACGGCTTTGACCAGGAAACCTCCGATGTTACGATAAAGGGACTGAAAGAAGACTTGGATACCTTGTCCGCAGATAAACTGAATGCGGTTCTTGATGTGTCGGGCCTGCAGCCCGGATCCCACCCCGGAACACTGACCTTTGAAGTTTCGGGAGGATTTGAAGTGGTCGGCTTTACGCCGTTCAGCGTTACGGTTTCCCATAAGATACAGGAAACGGGAACGGAAGAGAGCGCCACCGCGGCTTCTGCGGAAACGCAGGAGTCGCAGTAAGCGGACTGCCCCCCGGGGAAATGGCGGGGCAGAATGATGAAAGAATGGAGGGATTCAGTATGGTCAGTGCTAAAGTTGTTATAAAGAATCCTACCGGCCTGCACTTGAGGCCGGCAGGAATTCTTTGTAAGGAAGCCATGAACTTCAATTCAACGGTGAGTTTTCAGTTTAAGAATACCACCGCCAATGCGAAAAGCGTGCTTAGCGTATTGGGCGCCTGCGTAAAAAGCGGCGATGAGATCACCTTTGTCTGTGAGGGAGCAGATGAAGAGGAAGCTCTGGCATCCATGGTCAAGGCTGTTGAGGGGGGCCTTGGCGAATAGATTTTTTATCAAATAATTAATTAGGAGGACCTTATGTTAAAGGGAACAAGCGCATCTGCGGGAATCGGAATTGGGAAGGCCGTTGTCGTGGAAGAGACAGAACTGAAGATCAAGAGAGAGACAATTGTGGATTCTGAGACGGAAAAGGCGCGTTTTAAGGCTGCTGTAGAGCAGGCTATGGAGGAAACCGCTGCACTGGCAAAGGATCTGGCCGCAAAGGTAGGCGGGAAGGAGGCGGAAATTTTAAACGGGCATTTACTGCTTTTTTCCGACCCCATGCTCACCGGTGAAATTGAAAATTCCATTGCAGAGGAGAAGGTCAACAGCGAATATGCGGTTGAAAAGGTCTGCAATACTTATTCCGATATGTTTGCTTCCATGGGAGACGAGCTGATGCAGCAGAGAGCCACTGACATGCATGACATCAAGACCCGCATCCAGAAAATACTCATGGGAGTGAATTCCGTGGATATTTCCTCCCTTCCGGAAGGAAGTGTGATCGCTGCAAAGGATTTGACACCATCTATGACGGCAGGGATCGACCCGAAAAAGGTAACAGGCATTGTCACGGAGCTGGGAGGAAAGACTTCCCACAGCGCCATCCTTGCCCGGGCTCTTGAGATCCCGGCTGTGGTCGCGTTGGAAGGATTTCTGGACCAGGTAACCGATGGGGAGGACATTGTTCTGGATGGCTCCAAGGGAATTGTCATCGTAAATCCTGACCAGTCCGTAAAAGAGGAATATGCAGCGAAGAGAGAGGCTTTCTTAAAAGAAAAGAAGGAACTGGAGCAGTATATCGGAAAGCCCACCGTGACAAAGGATGGCACATCCATTGAGCTGGTCGCCAATATCGGACGGCCGGAGGATGTGGAAAAGGTGCTTCATTATGACGGAGAGGGAATCGGCCTGTTCCGGACCGAGTTTTTGTTTATGGACCGTACGTCGATGCCGACGGAAGAGGAGCAGTTTGAAGCTTACCGGAAGGTGACAGTTGCCTTAAACGGCAAGCCTGTGATCATCCGTACCCTGGACATCGGTGGGGATAAGGAAATTCCTTACATGGGACTGGAAAAGGATGAGAACCCTTTCCTGGGATACCGTGCCATCCGTTTCTGCCTGGACCGGAAAGAGGATGTGTATAAGCCCCAGCTCCGGGCTCTTTTAAGGGCCAGCGCTTTCGGCAATATCCGGATCATGGTTCCCATGGTCACCTGTCTGGAGGAATACCGGGAGGCCCGGGCTCTGATTGAAGAGGTCAAAAAGGAATTGGATGAAAAGGGAATTTCTTATAAAAAGGATATCCAGGTAGGGATCATGGTGGAAACAGCCGCCGCCTCCCTGATGGCGGATGCATTTGCCAGGGAAGTGGATTTCTTCAGCATAGGAACCAATGATCTGACCCAGTACACCATGTCCGTGGACAGGGGAAATGACAAGGTTTCCTATCTGTATTCCCCCTTGAATCCCGCGGTGTTAAGAAGCATCCGGCATATCATCGAGTGCGGGCGCAGGGAAGGAATCATGGTCGGCATGTGCGGAGAAGCCGCCAGCGATCCCATGCTCATTCCTCTGCTTCTGGCATTCGGCTTAAATGAATTCAGCATGAGCGCCTCCGCCATTTTAAACGCCAGAAAGCTGATCACCGGATACAGCATTGAAGAACTGCAGGCGGTGGCGGAAAAGGCCATGACCTTTGTCACCGTGAAAGAGGTAGAAGAATATATGAAGGAGTTCATCAGTCATTCATAATGGACTCGCGCCGGTAAAGGGCAGCTGTCGCCAGGGCGGCGGCTGCCCTTCCATATACCGGGCTGCGTTGCGATTATTTACCAAAGGGGATATGTTACGATGAGCGTTTATCTGATCAGTTATGCAGCATCTTTTTTATTTGCAAGAGCCGGGCATTACTGGCTGTCAGGCATTCTTTTACTGCTGACGGCACTTTTCCTGTACTGGTATGATTACCGGAGAACCGAAAACATCATTCATCTAAGAGGCCTGTTTTCCCTGTTCTGGGTGGGAGGGGAAGGCGTTTCCTGCTTAAAGCTTTCCGAGCTCTCTTCTGACTGGAACATTATTACATGGCTTTGCTTTCTGCTGGCATTCCTGGGGTTCTGGGTAACGTTTGAGTTTCTTGCGAGAATGCAGGGACAGTCGGGAGGGCAGCGCTCCAGCTGGTTCAGCTTTAAGGGGTATGAAAGACCGCTTTTTCTGTCCATGCTGCTGATCACGTTATTATCCCTGGGGGCATTTATCATCGAGGCCGCGATCCTGGGATTCATTCCGTTTTTCATTCAGGGAGTGCCTCACGCCTATTCGTCGTTCCACATCACAGGGATCCATTATTTCACCGTATCCTGTGTGCTGGTTCCGTCTCTGGCCGTATTATATTTCAGCATAGAACAGGGAAGAAACGGTTTCCGTATGATTTTGGCCGTACTTATGGTGCTGGTTTCCTGCGCCATTCCGGTTTTGTGCGTGTCCCGTTTTCAGCTGATCCTGGCTGTGGGACTTGCGGTTCTCACCTATATTGTCATGGATCACAGGCTGAAAATCACCTATGCCGCAGGCCTGGCGCTGGGGATGATCCCCATTTATGTGGTTCTTACCATGGCGAGAGGGCATGATGTTTCTTACTTAAACGGTATCTTTCAGATGAAAAACAGCCAGATGCCCATATTCATCACCCAGCCCTACATGTATATCGCCAACAATTACGATAACTTCAACTGTCTGGTGGAATGGCTTCCGTCCCATACCTTTGGTCTCCGGATGCTCTTTCCCTTATGGGCCCTTACAGGCCTTAAGTTCCTTGTACCGGCTCTTGTGGATTTTCCCATCTATGTGACCAAAGAGGAACTGACTACAGTTACCCTGTTTTACGATTCCTTTTATGATTTCGGCATTGCGGGTGTTCTGCTGCTGGGCTGTATTCTGGGGGCGGCGGCGTTTTTCCTGATGGGAATGGCAAAGAGGATCCGCAATCCCATCGGCTATCTGTTTTATGCCCAGTTTGCCATGTATATGATCCTGTCCTTCTTCACCACCTGGTTCAGCAATCCCACCACCTGGTTCTATTTTGGAATGACAGGTGTCCTGTTTGTGTTCTGCTCCTGGAAAAACAACGGGAGGCACGGATAAATATATGAAAAAGCTTCGGAAGGCGTGACCTTGCCGAAGCTTTTTATATTCCATTATATTTCCCGGACGCCGGGATTTAAGAGCCGGCGCTGTCCTTTGTCTCTTTGTCTTTCCCGTGGAGGGGAAGGGCAGGAGGTGTTTTCCTCCGGCGCTTTTGCAGAAAGAAAATGATGATTCCGGCCACAAGGGCGAGGGGCAGCCAGAAGGGAATGGTTGTAATGGTGCCGATCATGAGATTTACCATGGCAGTTGTGAAAACCTTAACATTTTCGGTGAATCCTTTGCTGATGCGGGTGAGGGCGGATTCCGGGGCGGTGGGGGTGAATATGGTGACTTCACTGATGTTTAGCTCCACCGTGCTGTAATCCACCTGATTGTCGTAAAGCCTGAGCTGGGATTCCATGGATTCCAGCTGGTAGCGGATCTCTGAAAGCCGCTGCTGCAGAGTGATGACGGTATCCACGGATTCCGCCTGTTCCAGAAATTCCCACAGCTTATCCTGCTCCATGACAAGGGATTTTTTCTTGCTTTCTAAGTCGCTGTACTGCAGGGTGATGTCCTGAGTGGATTCCGATTTGTTTGTGACATTTCCGCCTGTTTCCACAGCGGTTATAAAGCTGTCAAGCTGGTCCACAGGTATCCGGGCCGTGATGCCGGCATGTCTAGGGCCGGGCTTTCCATAGGAATTTAAGCTGTTGCCGGACATGTCGGACTTTTCCACATACCCGCCCAGCCCGGCGATCTTATCCTGCAGCCCGGCGATCAGGCCGTCAAAATCATCCGTTTCCACTTCCATGGAAATATTGCGTATGAGTTTCCTTCCGGCAGGAAGCACCTGGCTGCTGCCGCTCCCGTTTGTGATGGATGATGCGTCCCCCTTCTCCGATTCCGCCGCCGGGCTGACTGCTGCGGATGCGGCTTCCTCCATCCCCGCATCCATGCTGACGGCGAAATCCCCCCTGGAATTCTGCCCGGTTGAAGAGCTTTTTCCTGCGCATGCGTTTAAGCTGAGAGCTGCCAGAACCAGCAGGACCATCCCTAAGTGTCTTTTTCTCATGGAACCCCTCCTTTGATTATGTATTTCTAAAAAATGGCAATTTCAGAATATCATGCTCCTTCAACAGTTTCAACGAAAGTAAGGGAAGCTTAAGAAAACATTATATATTTACATGCTCTTTGATGGTCTCGGAAGGCGATGTGTGAAAATGTTTTTTATAAGCCCTGGAAAATGTGGAGTAATTTTTAAAACCGCAGCCAAAGCAGACCTCAGTGACGGATTTTCCGGTTTTTAAAAGCTCCCTGGCCAGGGCCAGGCGTTTTTCCGTGATGTAATCGAAAAGGGTATAGCCGGTTTCTTCTTTAAAAAGGTGCATCAGGTGGTAGCGGCTGATATAGCAGGCCCGGGCAATGGCATCCACGGTCATTTCTTCCGTTAAGCGGCTGTTTATATAATCCATGATATCCAATATGCGGGGGTCACCGGTGGCCGGGGGCAGATATTGCACCCGGTTGGTCAGGGAAGCGCGGTTTAACTGGATCATGAATTGCAGAAAAACCACCTGGCAGTATAAATCCCTGGCATAGCCGTCATGGGTGCAGGCGTATTCAAGATCCGACAGGGTCCGGTATAAGCTGCTCTTTTCCATGGAATGGATCCGCAGGACGTGGGAGCGGAGTTCCTTTGATTTCCGGAAGCAGGTGCTTAAATCATAGGTGTCGGAGCGGTAGGCATGGAGGAAGCCGGGAGAGAGATAAACGATGATCCTCTCATATGGGACCGACGGGTCGATATCCGGCTTGTGGATGTCGTTGTGGCTCACCAGGATGATGTCATAGGGCTCCAGCCGGTAAGCGCATCCTTCGATCCGGTAAGTCACGTTCCCCTGGATGAAAATAATGATTTTATCAAATTCATGGTAGTGGTATTCAAAATCCTGCCTTTTTGTGTCGATCAGGTGAAACAGCCGGAAATCGCTGTTTAAATATCCCCGTTTTTCATAGTTGTCCATAACCGTTTTTTCTCCTTTCCCTCACTTTCTATGATACAACACAATCTGCAATATAAAAAGCATTATTTTGGTAGAAATGATAAATAGTGCTGTATATAATAAAACGTATGAAACAGATGATCCGAACGAGCAGAAGGAAGATTACAATGAAAATCGCAGTGTTAGCGGGCGGTTTGAGCCCGGAAAGAGAAGTGTCATTATCCTCGGGAGCCATGATTGCCAATGCGCTCATAAGGAATGGCCATGAGGTCTGCCTGCTGGATTCTTATCCGGGCGTGGGGGAGGAGGAAGAGGTCCGGTTTAAATGCTTAAAGTATGGCGCGGATTTTTTCCACCGGATCGGGAAGAGCGCTCCCGCCCCGGAGACTATGGCAGAAGGCCGGAAAAAAGGATTTATGGGAAAAGGGGTCATTGAGGCCTTAAAGCCTGTGGATGTGGTATTTCTTGCGCTCCACGGAGGAGCCGGAGAAAACGGGCAGATACAGGCTGTTCTTGATGCCTTTGGCATATCCTATACGGGAACGGGATATGAAGGGTGCTTAAAGGCTATGGATAAGCATCTGGCCAAACTGCTGATGAGGGCCTCCGGAATACCAACGCCCGACTGGAAGCTGTATACCAGGGGGGAGGACAGAAAACCGTTTCCCTTTCCCTGTGTGGTAAAGCCCTGCGGCTGCGGATCCAGTGTGGGCGTCGCCATGGTGGACCATAAGGAACAATGGGAACAGGCTCTTAGCAGTGCCTTTGCTTACGAGGACCGGATACTGGCGGAGGTGAAAGTCACAGGCAGAGAGTTTTCCGTCGGAATTCTGGGAAATAAGGCTCTGCCTGCCATTGAAATCATACCCAGGACCGGGTTTTATGATTATGAGAACAAGTATCAGCCCGGGCTGACAGAGGAGATCTGTCCGGCCAGGCTTACAAAAAAGGAAGCGGCCGGTATGGAACGGCTGGCCCTTTTTGTCCATGCCGTACTCGGTCTGGGATATTACTCCAGAATCGATTTCCTCATGGAGGAGGACGGCAGCCTTTACTGCCTGGAAGCCAATACCCTGCCGGGTATGACACCCTTCAGTCTTCTTCCGAAGGAAGCTGCGGCGGCCGGAATTACATATGATGAATTATGCGAGGATATTGCAAAACATGGGAAAGGAGTTCTATCATGAACATAACTTTGGAAAAGTATCATGGGCTGGGGAATGATTATCTGATCTTTGATCCCAATAAGAATGAGCTGAAGCTGACGGAGGAAAATATCCGCCTGATCTGCAACCGGAATTTCGGGGTGGGATCTGACGGGCTCCTGGTGGGCCCCATATTGGGGCAGGATAAGCTGGAGGTGAAGATTTTAAATCCGGACGGAAGCGAAGCCGAATTAAGCGGCAACGGTGTGCGGATTTTCGGCAAGTATTTAAAGGATGCCGGGTATGTGCAGAAAAATCGCTTTGTTGTCAACACCTTAAGCGGACAGCAGACCATCCAGTACTTAAATGAAGAGGGGACCAGGATCAAGGTCTCCATGGGCAAGCTGAACTTTTTCAGCGATGAGATTCCGGTAACAGGACCGAGAAGAGAGGTGCTCAATGAAACCATGATGTTCGGAAGCATCCCTTACCGGGTCACCTGTGTGTCCATAGGCAATCCCCACTGTGTCATCTGGCTGAACGAGATATCCGGGGAGCTGGCCTGCCGCATCGGAAAGCATTCCGAATCCGCCGATTATTTTCCGGAAAAGGTGAATACGGAGCTTCTAAAGGTGCTGGACCGGACCAATATAGAGATCGAGATCTATGAACGGGGAGCGGGATATACCCTGGCCTCCGGAACCAGCGGCTGCGCGGCGGCGGGGGCGGCATACCGCATGGGACTTACGGATCCCAAGATGTATGTTCACATGCCCGGCGGCGTGCTGGAGGTGGAAATAGAGGAAGACGGCAATGTGCTGATGACAGGGGAAGTGGGCTATGTGGGCAGATTTACGCTTTCCCATGAAATGGCGGAGCAGCTGAGAGTGCTGGAATAAGGGGATCGGATCAGAGGGGGCAGCAGCGGCCCCTTCTATGCAGATCCCTGCTTTATTCCGGCTCTTCATAACAGATGATGGGAATTCCTTCGCTGATGTGTTCAAAAATTACCTTTGCCAGATATAAGGGGGCGTTTACGCAGCCGTGGGTTCCGTTTCTTTTGTAGATCTCGCCTCCGAAAGAATATCTCCAGCTGGCATCATGGACGCCGATATTTCCGTAAAAGGGCATCCAGTATTTTGTGGCAGCCGCATAGCCGGGGCCCGTCAAAAGGGCATCCCTCTGCTTGTAGTTAAGCATATAGGTTCCGACCACGGTTGCATTTCCTCTGCCGGGATTTCCCGTGACCACCGGGCCGTGAGCGATCAGCTTTCCGTCTTTATAAAACCACAGATGCTGTCTGGTTATGTTGATTTCCACGTAGGTGTTTCCTATTTCATTTCCTTCCCTGGATACGGCCGTTTGTGTGTAAACAGGTTCCTTAAAGATTACCAGTCCATGGCTTATGTTTTCCAGCAGCGCCTCTGTTTCGGCGCTTTGATTGATTTTCCAGCCATAGATCCCGCCGTTTACTTCTATGACTTTCCCCAACGATGTCTGAAAGGATCTTGCAATTCCCACCGTGTCATATTTTTTGCCCAGACCTCTCACATATTCCGCAGCCGAGGACTTATTTATTTCCACTTCCAGTTCATCGTTCACCCGGAGCCACAGATGTATGATATTTCCGTCCAGCGTCTCTTTTTTGCTGCCGAACACATAGGTGATGCTGGTTGATACGTATTTATTTAAAAGATCCCCGGTGTGAAGGGTTTTCGGAGAGTTTAAGGTATATTCCGGGTTTTCATAGCAAAGGGTTTCGTTTAAATCAAATACGGTCTCACCCCTTGAAATGCCCGTCCGGATAACTGCGTTTAAACGCTCTCTCCTTATTATATTTCCATATACCTCTTTCACCAGCTCATAGGAACCGCCGGAATAGTGAAATCCCACATTTTCCGGTCTGATCCGGTTGTTATTCAAGCAGTTCAATCCGTTTATTTTATTTTCCAGAGCTTTTTCATCATAGGTGAATAAATCACAGGCATACAGTTTCCGGACGCGGAAGAATGTAACGATCCATTTCAGGGAATTCTGTCTGCCAAGAATTTCCTTCATACTGTTTTCTTCTTTATATTTCAGACCGATTTCCCTTCCGGTGATCTCTTCCTTTTCTCCGTTTCGTTCCATGAGACAAAGGCTGTAGTTTTTTACGTAAGCCCTCATGATCCGGTCCGCGTCTTCACCTGTTTTTAACGAAACATCCACTTCATTCACTGTGGTGTTCACAAAGAAGTGATTCATAAAGTATAAGGAAACAAGCAAATACACCAGTATGACGGAAGCGATGACAATGACGGCATTTCCCGCAGCCCTTCTTCCGGAAAGGATCCTGATCTTTTCAACCCACATTCCGGTTTATACCTCTCACCCAAAACACAGGGCACCTTTCGGTAATTACTTCATTTTATGTGTATGCTTCCGGTTTTAAAACAGCCTCCGCCCATTGTTTTTTGCGCCGTTTTTATCCCCCGGGGATTTAACCGGCAGTATGGCTGCAAAACCTATCGGTCCATGCGGAACCTTGTTGACGAAAGAAGCATTTTTATACTATAATTACAATAATTCAGTTGGTGTGCAGAGAATGTAATGCAGGAGAGGCGGGAGCTTATGAATGATATGTCGGCTGAAAACGGAGAAGCCGGTATTTACATAATTGACCATGATTACAGGATCATCTATATGAATGACATGGCAAGGTCATATTATCCGGATCTAAAAGCGGGGATGTACTGTTATCAGGGAATTGAAAAGGAATCCTCTCCATGTCCGGACTGTCCGGACATAAGTCAAAGTTCCGGGCATGTGATATTTTACAATACGGTTTCACAGCGGTGGCTGGATGTGTCTTCCGGTAAAATTGACTGGCCCGGATACGGGGAATGCAGGCTCATTATGTTCCGGCCTGTGGATGAGAGGAATAAAAATCTGTTTTATAATCTGGCAGATAATACGGTTTACGATGAACTTTTTGAATTGAATCCTGGGTTGAACACGTATAAAATACTTTTTCAGCAGAAAGAGAAGTATATGGTTCCGGAAATGAAAGGGCAGCTGGATACCATGTTCCTGGAGACGGCGGATACCATGATCCATCCCCAGGACAGGGATGCATTTTTGGAGTTCTGGGATCTTTCCACGCTGCTGGACCGTCTCCATGCAAACGGGAAGATCATGAAGGGGGAATTCCGCAGGAAGCTGTCAGGGGGAGAGTATGGATGGGCCTGCTTAAGCGCTGTTCTGTTCCGGTACGGGGACTGTGAGGGTCCTGTCATCATGTGCTATGTCCAGGATATTGACGTTCAAAAGAAGAAGGAAGAGGAAGAACAGAGGATAATCCGGAACAAGCGGGAGGAAACGGATTCCCTGACAGGACTTTTGCGCTACGGGCCCTTTTTTGAAAAGGCGGAGCTGCTGCTGAAAAATCAGTCCGGCACGGAATATTTTATGGTAGCCATTGATATTGAACATTTCAAGCTTTTCAATGAATGGTATGGGGAAGAGGAAGGGGACCGCTTCCTGGTCCGGATCGGAAGCCGTTTAAAGGCGGCGGAGGAGTTCTATGCCTCCGTGGCCGGCTATATGGGGGGAGATGATTTCGTCATCATTCTGCCGGAAGACCTTTCCATATTGAAGAGCCTGGAGGATGAGATCAATGATTATGCCAGACAGTACGGTGGAAATGCGGGGTTCCTTCCCGCCTTCGGCATCTACCGGATCGAGGACCGGAGCCTTCCGGTGGGCATCATGTATGACAGGGCGGCCATTGCGCTGAACTCCGTGAAAGGCAATTATACCAGGCGCATTGGCTGGTATGACCCGAGCATGAAGCAGAAGATGGAAAATGACCAGGTCCTGCTGTCGGAAATTCAGAGGGCGCTGGAAAAAAAGGAATTTATATTCTATGTCCAGCCTCAGTGCAATATGGTGACAGGCAAGATCATCGGCCTGGAATCCCTGGTCAGATGGCAGCATCCGGACCGGGGGATGGTCACACCGGGAGAATTTATCCCCCTTCTGGAGAGGAACGGTTTTATTACTTACCTGGATCTTTACATCTGGGAAATGGTATGCCTCCAGCTGAGTTCCTGGATCAACATGGGGATACGCCCGGTACCGGTTTCCGTCAATATGTCCCGCATGGATATTTATGCCATCGATGTGGTGGAGAAATTTAAGGAGCTTGTGGACAAGTATGGGATTGAACCTAAGTTCCTGGAGATCGAAATTACGGAAAGCGCCTACGCGGAGGATTATGATCTGATCCGCAAGGTTGTGGAGGAGCTGCGCAGGGCCGGCTTTCCCGTATTCATGGATGACTTCGGAAGCGGCTATTCATCCCTTAACATGTTAAAAGACGTCAATGTGGATGTGATCAAGATCGATACCAAATTCCTGGATATGAATGAGAACAGCCGGAGCCGGGGAATGGGGATTTTAGAAACCATTGTCCGTATGGCGAGGGTGATGCAGCTGAAGGTCATTGCCGAAGGGGTGGAGGAAAAGGAGCAGGTGGATTTCCTGAAAAACATCGGCTGCATTTACGGGCAGGGATATTATTATTACAAACCCCTGGCCATTGGAGTGGCCCAGGCGCTTCTGATGGATGAGGACAATGTGGATTTCCGGGGAATCCAGGCGCGGCAGATGAGGCAGCTGAAGCTGGAGGATTTATTCAACGAGGATATTACCAGCGAGACCATGTTAAACAACATGCTGGGGGCCATCGCTCTTTACGATGTGTTTGAGGACCGGTGTGAAGTCCTGCGGGTAAACGAGGAGTATTACCGCGTCACCGGAGACAATCCGGTGGACATGGAGGAGCGCAGGAGATATGTATTGAGTAAAATCTATAAAGATGATATTGACTGGCTGTTAAATATTTTTGAAAATGCGTACGGCAATCCGGTCCGGGGAGCCGAAGGCATTTTCCGGCGCTACCGTTCCGGCGGAGAACTCATGTGGGTGCACTTGCGCGTGTTCTTTTTAAGGGAACAGGACGGACACCGCCTTTATTATGGCTCCGTGAGAGACGCGACGGAGCAGATGGAGCAGCGCCGCAAGCTGGAGGACTCCCAGAAGATTCTGGGGGATGTGCTGAAGCTCGCGGGAAGGAACATTTCATTTGAAAACATAGCCCAGGAAAACCAGTGGGCGGCCAGCGCCATTTTTGCACAGGTCGCGCCCGGAGGTCTTCTGGGAATTTACTGTGAAAAGGGATTCCCTCTGTATTTTGCAAACAACGAAATGCTCCGCCTTCTGGATTACGATTCCTATGAGATATTTGCTGCGGAGACAGGAGGAAAGATCGGAAGCATCATTCACCCGGAGGATTTAAAGCTCATACAGGAAAATATCCTCCGTTATGTATCGCCGGGAATGGAATACTCCTTCCGGCATCGGATGAAAAAACGGGATGGAAGCTGGCTGTGGCTTATGACAAAGGGCCGTGTGGTCCAGGCGGAGGACGGAAGGCTGGCCATAGTGAGCGCCTGCATGGATATTACGGATACGGTCCTGGCGCAGAAAGAGCTTCAGGACACCAATGAAGTCCTTCGGTTCAAGAACGATGAGCTGGAAGCCCTGCGCAGACAGGTGGAAGAGAGCCGGAAAATACTGGACCAGATGGACCGCATGCAATGGGAATCCACGGAACCTCCCGACGGGGAGCCTGACAGCGGGGGATTCAGCCGGATGAGAGAGTATATGGCCTGCCGCAGGATCCAGTCCTCCGCCCTGGTCTTATTTGAGCTTTGCAGGCCGAGGAAGGAAAGCGCCGGAGCCTCAAAAACGGGGAAGCTTTTGTTTGACAGGCTGCTGGAACAGCTCACCGGCTATTTCCGGGAGGATGACATCATCTGCCAAAGCGGTGAATACCGGGTCATGGTGCTTTGCAAGAATATTCGTGAAAATGATATGGAAAATAAGCTGAAGCGGATTGGGGGAAGCTTAAACCAGGCTTTTACGGCGAAAGAGGCCAGGCTCCTGCTTCCGTCAGCCGCCGGCTTTGTTATGATAGAAATACACAACCGGGATTTTGACGGCTCCTGTGACCGGGCTCTTCTGGCCCTGGAGCAGGCCAGGCAGACGGAAGAAGGAGGCTGTGCGAAATATGAATAGACCTCTTCCCCCACTTGTGATATAATCCCCATAAAATCATTTCAGGATAAAGGAAGGAATAAGATTATGATAGCAGACAAGATGAGACCCCTTGTAGAGAACAATTCCGCCATCCGCGCCATGTTTGAGGAAGGAAAAAGGATGGCGGCCGTATACGGACCGGAGAATGTCTATGATTTCAGTCTGGGAAATCCCAATGTGCCGGCTCCTTCGGCGGTCAACCAGGCCATCCTTGACATTGTGAAGGAAGAGGAATCCACATTGATCCACGGCTATATGAGCAATGCGGGATTCCAGGATGTGCGGGATTCCATCGCCGGCTCCTTAAACCGGCGGTTCGGGACTCATTTTCGGGCAGATAATATTCTTATGACCGTCGGTGCGGCCAGCGGCATGAACGTCCTGCTGAAGACCGTACTGGATCCGGGGGACGAGGTGGCGGTGTTCGCTCCTTATTTCATGGAATACGGTTCCTATGTCAGGAATTATGACGGAGTGCTTGTGACTGTCCCCCCGGATACGGACTCCTTTCAGCCCAATCTCCGGGAATTTGAAGACCGGATCACGGAAAAGACAAAGGCGGTGATCATTAATACTCCCAACAATCCCACCGGTGTGGTCTATTCCGCAAAAACCCTGCAGAAAATCGCTGAAATAATGGAGAAAAAGGAAAAGGAGTTTCACACCTCCATTGTGCTGATTTCGGATGAGCCTTACCGGGAACTGGCTTATGACGGTGTGGAAGTCCCTTTTGTGACTCCGTTTTATCACAATACCATGGTTTGCTATTCCTACAGCAAATCCTTATCCCTTCCCGGGGAGAGGATCGGCTATCTGGTCATCCCCGATGAGCTTGAGGATTCCGGAAAGGTCATCACTGCCGCAGCCATCGCCAACCGTGTGCTGGGCTGTGTCAATGCCCCCTCCCTGATGCAGCGGGTGGTCATGCGCTGTGTGGATGAGCAGGTGAATCTGGAGGCTTACAACAGGAACCGGGAGCTCATCTACAACAGCCTGACGGAATACGGGTTTGAATGCGTCCGGCCGGAAGGAGCCTTTTACCTGTTCGTAAAGGCGCCGGTGGAAGATAAGGAATTCTGCCAGGCCTGCAAGAAGCACCGGGTGCTTGTGGTGCCGGGAAGCTCCTTTGCCTGTCCCGGATATGTACGGATCGCTTACTGTGTTTCCCATGATCAGATCCTCCGCTCCCTTCCCGCATTCAAGGAGATTGCAAAGGAATACGGCTTAGGAACAGAGGGGAGGAATTGATATGAAGCCATGGGAAGAAAATATACGAAGGGTGGCTCCCTATGTGCCGGGAGAACAGCCCAAGGGAGAAAATCTCATTAAGCTGAACACAAATGAAAATCCCTATCCACCGGCGCCCGGCGTGCAAAAGGCTCTTAAGACCATGGACTATGACCGGTTCCGCAAATATCCGGATCCCGCTGCCTCGGCACTTACCGGTGCCCTTGCAGCGTATTATCAGGTGGGAGAGGATCAGGTATTCGTGGGCGTTGGGTCCGACGATGTGATAGCCATGGCTTTTCTGACCTTTTTCAATTCCCATGCGCCGGTGCTGTTTCCGGATGTAAGCTATTCTTTTTACAGGGTATGGGCGGAGCTGTACCGCATTCCTTATGAAACTCCTGCGCTTGATGAGGACTTCTGCATCCGGAAAGAAGATTATTACAGGGAGAATGGGGGAATCATATTTCCAAACCCCAATGCGCCCACAGGCCTTTTGATGGCTTTGGAGGATGTGGAGGAACTTGTGGCCCGCAACCAAAAGTCAGTGGTGATCGTGGATGAAGCCTACATTGATTTCGGCGGAGAAAGCGCCTTAAAGCTGATCGGAACGTATGAAAATCTGCTGGTGGTCCAGACCTTCAGCAAATCCCGGTCCATGGCCGGGATGAGGATCGGCTGTGCCTTTGGCCATCCGGATCTGATCCGGGCGCTGAACGATGTAAAGTATTCCTACAATTCCTATACCATGAATACGCCTTCCCTGATTCTGGGAGCGGAAGCTCTTAAGGACGACAGATATTTTAAGGAAACCCTTGAAAAGATCATAAACACCAGGGAGGCGGCCAAGGAAAGGCTTGGAAGCCTGGGCTTTTCTTTCCCGGATTCCATGGCAAATTTCATTTTTGCCTCTCATAAAGACCGCAGGGCGGAGGACATTTACAACGCTCTCCGGGCGGAAAACATTTTTGTCCGGTATTTTAACCAGCCGAGACTTCAGAATCATCTGCGGATCACCATCGGAACGGATGAGGAAATGGAAAAGCTTTACAGTTTTTTGAAAGAATATCTTTAGATTTTATTCATTTGTCACACAGGCTTTTGGGGAGTATAATGAAAGGCAGGTGATTGAAATGGAAAATGTCAGAAAGTATAGCAGATTACTGCTCAATATTGTCATACCGGTTTTGATTTTTTATCTGGTCTGTGTGTGGGGACCCAGGTTTTTAAGATTTTTTCTGCCCTTTGTCATTGGCTGGGGTATTTCGGTCATAGCCAATCCCCTTGTCCGTTTCCTGGAAAAACGGTTAAAGATCGTCAGAAAGCACAGCTCCATGCTGATTGTGGTGGCGGTGCTGGCTCTTATCATCGGGGTGCTCTATCTTCTGATTTCCAAGCTGGTTTCAGAGGCCGCGGGATTTGCCGGAGACATACCCAGGTATTACGAATCCGCATGGGTCGAGGTGCAGAAGATCCTCCTGCGGCTGGAAGGGCTGCTGCAGTTTCTGCCTCTGGGGATCCAGCAATCGGTCAGCCAGTTCTTTACCCACATGGGCGAGTATTTAAATGTGGTGGTGCAGAAGATCGCTTCCCCCACGTTCATCGTTGCAGGCAATGTGGTGAAAAGCATTCCGGCTGCGCTGGTCTACACCATAGTGACGATTTTTTCCTCGTATCTCTTCATTGTGGACAGGGATAAGATCATGGAAGTGCTGCACCGGTATGTGCCGGAAGGCGGGACGAAGTATTACAGGTATTTCAAAAAAGATGTAAAGCATCTGGTGGGAGGATATTTCCTGGCCCAGTTTAAGATCATGTTCATCATTGCGGCGGTTCTGGCAGCAGGATTTCTCGTTCTGGGGGTGGATTATGCGCTGCTTCTGGCCCTGATCATAGCGATCCTGGATTTTTTGCCTATCCTGGGAACCGGTACGGTCCTCATACCCTGGGCCCTGATCCGTCTTGTTTCAGGCCAGTACCCCTTTGCCTTCGGCCTTTTTATCATGTATATCCTTACCCTGGTGCTGCGGCAGGTCATACAGCCGAAGATCGTGGGGGATACCATGGGACTGGATCCTCTCATGACTCTGTTCTTTTTGTACCTGGGGTTTAAAATAAGCGGGATCGCCGGAATGATTCTGGCCGTGCCTGTGGGTATGCTGTTTATCAGTCTGTATGAGTTCGGCGCTTTTGATTCTTTTATCGACAGCGTAAAAACCCTGATTCACGATATCAATGCGTTCCGGAAGGAAACGGAATAGACGCGGTTATGAGCCACGGATGGAGGAAGCAATGAAAAGGAACATAAGATGGAAGGTTGGTGCGTGTCTGATTGCAGGCTTTCTGGCCTCGGAGATCATGGCCGCACCCATAAATGGATTTTCTGCGGAAGCCTGGAAGCTGGAAGGCGGGCAGTATGTGGACGCATCGGGAAATCCCATTGAAGGCGTGCTGGAAAAAGGGATCACGGTGACCAAATACCAGAACCGCCAGAATGCGGAGAACGGAGGGATCGACTGGAACCGGGTGGCTCTGGACGGCATCTCTTTTGCCATGGTCCGCATCGGTTATTTAAATGACAGGGACCCTTACTATACCGTAAATATGACCAATGCGGCGGCGAGCGGAATCAAGACAGGCGTATTTTTTTATACCCAGGCCCTTGATACCGCCACCGCGGTGGAGGAAGCCAGATATGTGCTCCGCATGGTGAAGGACTATCCGATTTCCTATCCCATCGCCTATGATGTGGAGTCCCAGTATCTTCTCGACAACCAGCTGTCAAAGCAGCAGATCACCGATAATATCAACGCGTTCTGCAGGACGATCGAGGAGGCCGGTTACCATCCCATGGTCTATGCCAACAACAAATGGCTGACCAGTTACATCGATATTGACCAGGTGCCCTATGACGTCTGGTATGCCAGATACGGGACGGTAAACAATTGCCGGAACCGGACCATCTGGCAGTGCACGGATAAGGGGAGAGTCGACGGGATCGACGGGGATGTGACCATAGAACTTTCCTTTGCGGATTACGGCTCCGTCATTTCCCCGGAAGGCTGGAAGATCATCGACGGAAACCGGTATTATACGAAGAACTATATGAAACAGACAGGCTGGGTCCAGGTGGGAGACGTCTGGTACTATCTGGATTCCAACGGCATCATGATCCATGACACCACCATGGCAATTGACGGTGTTTCCTATACCTTCGGCCCGGATGGGGCCATGGTGCAGTGAGCGGTCTGACGAAGCCTTTTTAAAAATGAGCCGGGGGCGCCGGGAATCTTAGGATTCCCGGCGCCCCCGCTTTATGGAGTCAGGAGCCTGAGGACTGGTAACGCGACAGGCCGAAATTCCATAAAAGGACGGCCGGTATCAGGAATAAGCAGGCGGCCAGAGGGAGAAGGCAGTACCACGCCTCAGAGGATTTTCCCGTCAGGTATAAAAACGGATAGTACTGGAACAGGGCAAAGGGGACCAGGAAGGTGCATATGGTCAAAAGCGTTTTGCCGTAGATGCCGATGGGATATTTCCCGTATTCCCGGGCTCCGTCCGTAAACACATTCATGAATTCCAGGCCTTCCAGGGTAAAAAAGCACATGGTGGCAAAAATCAGATAAACAGCTGCAAATATCCCGACTCCGCCCAGGACCATGAGCACTGTGACACCCGCGCGGGCAGGGGTCCAGTTTACGGAACCGGAAGAAAGACCATAGGCGAACATGACGGCGGCCTGTAAAAGCCGGCCGATTCTGGTCAGATCTGTTTTGCTGCACACAACCAGAAACAGGCTGTTTCTGGGACGCAGCAGGATGCGGTCAAATTCACCGTTTCCGATGATGGAATCAAAGGTGTCCAGACTGCGGAAAATGGTTTCCGCAATGGTAAAGGCCATGAGGGTGATGGAAAAGCAGAGCAGGATTTCTCCGTAGGAAAAGCCTTTTACCTCCTGAAAACGGTCCATCATGAAGTATACTCCAAGGAATACGTTGAAAGAAACCAGAAACTGTCCCAGGGTCGTTAAGAAGAAAGATGTTTTATGCTGCATCATGCTCTTTAAGTGGATGAGCAGATATTTTTCATACAGCCGGATAGAATTCATGGGTACCTCCTTTCAGCCGCCCTGGATCACAATGCGTTTCAAAGCATTCCGTTCCATGGCGCGTCCGATGATGAGAAACAAAATCAGCCAGAATACCTGCCCCATAAGGCTTGCATACATGCCGGGTCCGGTTAAATCTCCCCCGAAGATCCGGAAAGGAACGTTCTGTGCCGAAGCAAAAGGCAGAACGATTACGAGCCTGCGGAAGCTGTCCGGCAGGAAAGGCAGGGGAATCACGGCACCGCTGAGAAACTCGGAAAGCGATGTGACGATCAGACGGATCCCCTGGGATGAAGTGGTATAAAAAACAGACATGTACACGATCATGCCAAAGGCCACCACAAAAAGAAGTCCGAGAGCCATGGACAAAAGGGTGAAAAACCACGTTTCCGGATCAAGGGGCAATGTGAGTCCGTAGGGATCCGGGATCAGCCATGCCAGGAGCAGAATGGGCATGCACCGCAGGACCGCCTTTGAAAGGCGGACGGCCAGCCCCCGGACAAACCACATGTTGTAAAGGCGGACAGGGCGGCACAGTTCGCAGGCCACATTACCGGTGGTAATGGCCTCGAACAGCTCCGATTCCCAGAACCAGGTCATATAGAGAGCCAGAAATGCCTGCTGAAGCCATACGTAAGTGGAAAGGGCCTGAAATTCCATGGGGAAATTTTCCGGGGCGGCCTCATAAAAGGCCCGGAACAAAAGGATCTCCATGGTTCCCCATACGAACTGGGTGACCATGCCGGAAACTGCGGCAGCCCGGTACTGGAGGCCGCGGATAAAACGGATGCGGAAAAAAGACCAGTATTTCTTCATGTTCCGCCTCCTAAATCCGGTAGTCCCGGTACAGGGCGGCGATCATTTCATCCAGAGTGGCATCTTCCCACGGACGGTGTGATTTTAAATCCGCAAGGGTCCCGTCAAGCAGGAGCCGCCCCCTTCCGATGAGCAGGACCCGGTCCGCCAGGGCTTCAATATCCTGCATGTCATGGGTGGTAAGAAGTACTGTGGTTTTGTGGGTCCGGTTCTGCCTTCGGATGAAATCTCTTACGGCAAGCTTGGACACTGCATCCAGACCAATGGTTGGCTCATCGAGAAACAGGATCCTGGGATTGTGAAGAAGGGAGGCGGCGATCTCGCAGCGCATCCGCTGGCCCAGAGAAAGCTGTCTGGCGGGCGTCCTTAAAAGTTCTTCCAGAGACAGAAGTCCGGTCAGCTCGCTGAGTGTGCGGCTGTATTGGTGTTTGGGGATTTCGTAGATGTCGCGGAGCAGTTCAAAGGAATCGATGACAGGGACATCCCACCAGAGCTGGCTGCGCTGGCCGAAGACAACGCCGATATCCTTTACATGCCTTTTGCGTTCTTTCCACGGGATGCGGCCATTGATCAGGCAGGTGCCGTTATCCGGTGTAAGTATTCCGCTGAGAATTTTAATGGTGGAGCTTTTTCCTGCGCCGTTGGGGCCGATGCAGCCCACCATTTCCCCATCTCCTATGGTGAAGGAAATGTCCTTCAGGGCGTGGATGAGTTCCGTCTCTCTGTGAAAAAGTGCTCTTACCGCCTGGGAAAAGCCGGCGCTTCTTCTTGCGACTTTGAAAGTTTTGTTGATGTGTTCCACTTGAATCATAAAGGTTCCTCCTGGTAGTAATATTTGTGAACCCCATCTTTCCGGCAGCGGACAGTTTTTCTGCTAAACCATAAAAACCTGTCATGACTGGTCAGAGGGTCCCGATATCTTGCCAAGCGGTGAGCGCCATTGGGGCTGCCAATACAGACGCTGCTCTCCGGGGTGCATGTTCGCTTCCGGGGACTCTGCCGTGGTATCAATATTCTCTTTTCCTGAATGTCAGATGTGAAATTAGATTGGAAAAGGAATTTAAGTCTATCACCGGGGACATGTGCTGTCAAGTGTGGGGACGTTTTTAACGGATAAAAAGTTTCAATAAATTTCCTTGACTATTCCTGAATAAGTGATAATATAAACATATGAACAGATATTCATATAATAATAACAGGAGGAAGGAGGTGTCCAATGGATCCGGACAATAAAAAAAATATGCCGGACAGTGAAATCGACCAATGTGATTTTATCTGTGTCCACGAGAGCGTTGTAAATCAGGTCCTTAAAGCAATGCCCAGGGAGCAGGAGCTTCTTGACCTGGCGGAATTTTATAAAGTTTTTGGAGATGCGACCAGAGTGAAGATCCTGTATGTGCTCAGCCAGTCTGAAATGTGTGTATGCGATATTGCAAACCTTCTCCAGATGGGGCAGTCAGCCATTTCCCATCAGCTTCGGGTTTTGAAGCAGATGCGGCTGGTGAAGTTCCGCAGGGAGGGCAAGACCGTATTCTATTCGCTGGCAGACGGCCACATCGAGACGATTCTGGCCCAGGGAATGGAACACATCAACGAGTAATACAGGCTGCAATAAAATAAATAAAAAAGGAGAGAATGGATTATGAAAAAGATCATCAAGTTAGAAGGTCTGTGCTGTGCCAACTGCGCGGCTAAAATAGAAGAGGAAGTTCAGAAGCTGGAAGGCGTGGAAGCCGCCTCCTTAAGCTTTATGACCCAGAGGCTGACCATGGAAGTGGAAGACAACAAGTCGGATGAAGTGGTGGAGGCAGCCAGGAAGGTTGCGTTCAAGATCGAACCGGAAGCCGAATTCAAGGTGCTCCGGTAGGATCAGAGGAGCAGCGATGACGAAGAAACAGAAAAAAATGGTAATGAGGCTTGTGGCCAGCGCCGTATTTTTTTCAGCAGGAATGCTTCTGGAGAAAAGAATCGCCTGGTACTGGATCCCCTTTGTGATTTCCTATCTGGCGGCAGGATATGACATCCCCTTAAGAGCGGTGCGAAACATCCGGAACGGCCAGCTGTTTGACGAGAATTTTCTGATGTCACTGGCGACCTTCGGTGCCATCGGCTGCGGCGCCCTGGAAGAGGCCGTGGGAGTCATGCTGTTTTACCAGATCGGGGAGCTTTTTAACGATTACGCGGTCAACAAGTCGAGAAAATCCATCACCGAGCTCATGGACATCAATCCGGAATATGCAAATCTGGTCCGGGATGGAAAAGAAGAAAAGGTGGATCCTTATGAAGTCCAGGTGGGGGACACCATCGTGGTGAAACCCGGAGAAAAGGTCCCTCTTGACGGAGTGGTGCAAAAAGGAGCCGGAAGCCTTGACACAAAGGCCCTCACCGGGGAATCCATGCCGGCGGAGGTCAAGGAGGGGGACGCTGTCATCAGCGGCTCCATTAACTTAAACGGTGTTCTGGAGGTAAAGGTATCCAGGCTGTTTGATGATTCTACGGTGGCAAAGATTCTGGAGCTCGTGGAAAACGCCAGCTCAAGAAAAGCGAAGGCTGAGAGCTTCATTACGAAATTTGCAAGAGTTTACACGCCGGTGGTGGTGGTTCTGGCAGTGATCCTTGCCGTGGTCCCCCCTCTGGTGACCGGCGGGGGCTGGGGAACCTGGATCTACCGCGCCTGCAGCTTTCTGGTGGTGTCCTGTCCCTGCGCGCTGGTGATTTCCGTGCCCCTCAGTTTTTTCGGGGGACTGGGAGCGGCCTCCAAACAGGGGATTCTCATGAAGGGAAGCAACTATCTGGAAGCCGTGGGTTATTTAGAAACGGTGGTGTTTGACAAAACAGGGACCCTGACCACCGGCCGGTTTAAGGTCACCGGAGTGAATCCCGCAAAAGGAACAGAGGAGGAAGAGCTCTTAAGGCTGGCCGCATACGGAGAGTTCCATTCCAATCATCCCATCGCGCTGTCCGTGAGGGAAGCGTATGGAAAGGCGGTTCAGGAAGCTCTGATCGGCCGGATGGAAGAGATTCCCGGGTATGGCATCCGGGCCGAAGTGGAAGAGGAAGACAAAAAACGTGAGCTGTTCATAGGCAATGCAAGGCTCATGGAGCAGCAGGGAATTCCGGTTTCCGGAGAAAACGCGGCTGCTGGAACCATCCTTTATGTGGCCGATGGAAAAAGCTACCTTGGTTCTTTAAGCATTTCCGACACCGTTCGGGAAGATGTGCCCGCGGCTCTAAAAGGATTGAAAGCTGCAGGCATTAAAAAGCTGGTCATGCTGACCGGAGATAAGCCGGAAGTTGCACGGATAGTCGGTGAAAAGCTGGGAATTGACGAAGTTCATGGAGGGCTTCTCCCTGGGGACAAGGTAGGAAAGGTGGAAGAACTTTTATCCTTAAAACAGGCCGGTTCCACTCTGGCTTTTGTAGGTGACGGAATCAATGACGCTCCGGTTCTTGCCCGCGCAGATGTGGGGATCGCCATGGGCGGGATCGGTTCTGACGCAGCAGTGGAAGCAGCGGATGTTGTGATCATGACGGACGAACCGTCAAAGCTGGTGGACGCTATCATAATAGCCAGAAAAACCCTTGTTATTGTAAAGCAGAACATTGTTTTTGCCATAGGGGTAAAGGTCCTTGTACTGGCTTTGTCAGCCCTGGGACTGGCAACTATGTGGGCGGCGGTATTCGGTGATGTGGGTGTCTCCGTTCTGGCCATTCTCAACGCGATCCGGGCGTTAAAGTATAAGAAGCATTCATAAAAACACATTGACAAATTTTTTTCTAGCTGTTATATTTTACACATATGACGGGTGGTGCGAAGACGGTCCATTTTTGTGTGACTGTGTTTGCCTACCCTTTTTTTGGGAATTACTTTCTATAGGAAACTTCGTTCCCCATAGGGCAGAAACGCTCCGCGAGGATCGCGCTGCGGAGGAGAGTCCCGGATGAGCGGGGCTCTTTATTCTAGAATTAAGAAAGGGAGACTGATTATGAGCAAGTACAGCAAAGAAGATATCTTCCGAATTGTGGAAGAAGAGGATGTGGAATTTATCCGGCTTCAGTTTACCGACATTTTCGGTATGCTGAAAAATGTTGCCATTACCAAAAATATGCTGGGCAAGGCTCTGGAGAACCGCTGCATGTTTGACGGCTCTTCCATTGAAGGCTTTGTCAGGATTGAAGAGTCCGATATGTATCTCTATCCGGACCTGGACACCTTTGAGATCTTTCCGTGGCGTCCCCAGCAGGGGAAGGTGGCCCGGCTGATGTGTGACGTATACTGTCCGGATCAGACACCTTTTGAAGGTGACCCGAGATTTGTGCTGAAAAAGGTAATCAATAAAGCCCGGGATATGGGGCTGGTGTTCCACGCAGGCCCGGAGTGCGAATTTTTCCTTTTCCATACGGATGAGGAAGGGCGACCCACCACGGATACCCATGAGATGGCCAGCTATTTTGATGTGGCTCCCATTGACCAGGCGGAGAATGTCCGCCGTGATATGATCCTGACGCTGGAGGAAATGGGCTTCATGATCGAAGCTTCCCACCATGAGATCGCGCCGGGACAGCATGAGATCGATTTTCAGTATGCGGAAGGCATGGTGACGGCAGATAACATCATGACCTTTAAAATGGCCGTAAAGGCCATTGCCAAGAGACACGGCCTTCACGCCACCTTTATGCCCAAGCCCAAGGCCGGTGTGAACGGATCGGGAATGCACATCAATATGTCCCTGTCCGACTTAAAGGGGAAAAACATGTTTGAGGATGGATCGGATGAGCTTGGCTTAAGCAGGATCGCCTACCAGTTCATGGCGGGAATCCTCTATCACATGAAAGGACTGACCATTCTCACCAATCCTCTGGTCAACTCCTATAAGCGCCTGGTGCCGGGATACGATGCTCCTGTCTATATCGCCTGGTCCGCCAAGTCCAACAGAAGTCCGCTGATCCGGATCCCTTCCTCCAGAGGGGAAAGCACCCGGATCGAGCTTCGCAGCCCGGATTCTGCGGTGAATCCCTATCTGGCTCTGGCCGCCTGCCTGGCTGCCGGCCTTGATGGGATTGAGAAGGAAATGGTCCCCCCAAAGAGCGTTGACAGCAACATTTTTTCAATGCCTCAGGAAGAGATCCTGGAAAAAGGCATCGAACAGCTGCCGGAGACCCTGGGCGAAGCCATCGAGGCTTTTCGTAAAGACGATTTTATAAAAGAAGTGCTGGGCGAGCACATTTACACCAAATACCTGGAAGCAAAGGAGACCGAATGGCGCTTATTCCGGGCCCAGGTGACAGATTGGGAAGTAGAAGAATACCTGTATAAGTATTGACGGTTCCTGTACCCTGATGCGGTTATCTGGAGGTGAGAGTGTTTGACCAATGTGATTGTGGCATTTTCCAAAGCGGAGGATGCGAAAAATATAAAGAATATTCTTGTGAGGAACGGCTTTAAGGTGCCAGCGGTCTGCACCTCCGGCGCTCAGACGGTCAACAGCGCCGATGAGCTGGGCAGCGGAATCGTGGTCTGCGGATGCAGATTTGCCGATATGGTGTATCAGGAGATTTATGAATGCCTTCCGGGGGGGATGCAGATGCTCCTTGTGGCTTCTCCCAGCCAGTGGAGCGGCAGAGCTCCGGAGGATGTAATGTGCCTTGGCCTTCCCTTAAAGGTCCAGGACCTTGTGAGCACCCTGGAAATGATGACGGAAACCCTGGAAAGACGGCGGAAGAAATTGAAAAGCCAGCCCAGGGAACGGAGCAGGGAGGAGCAGGATCTGATCAAGCAGGCCAAAGAGCTTCTGATGGAAAGGAACCACATGTCTGAGACTGAAGCCCACCGTTATATCCAGAAATGCAGTATGGACAGCGGGACCAACATGGTGGAGACCGCCCAGATGATCATGAGCCTGATCAATCTATAGGTAGGGGAAGGGAACTTTATGGCGCATTAGGAGGCAAATTATGAAATTTACAAAGATGCAGGGCATAGGTAATGATTATGTCTATATCAACTGTTTTGAAGAGCAGGTGGAGGATCCGGCGGAGCTTTCAAAAAAGGTCAGCGACCGCCATTTCGGGATCGGATCCGACGGATTGATCCTGATCTGCCCTTCCAAAAAGGCGGACTGCCGGATGCGCATGTTCAATGCCGACGGCTCAGAGAGCCAGATGTGCGGCAATGGAATCCGCTGTGTGGGAAAATATGTGTATGATCGCCGCATGGTGGATAAAACGGAATTTGATGTGGAAACGGAGGCCGGGATCAAGCGCTTACAGATCACGGAGGAAAACGGAAGGGCCGTTCTGGTGACGGTGGACATGGGCGTGCCGGAGATCACCGGCAGGGTGCCGGAGCCCATCCGCATAGATGGAATGGATTATGAATTTATCGGTGTTTCCATGGGAAATCCCCATGCCGTTTATTATATGGATGACATTGACAGCCTGGATCTGGAATCCATGGGCCCGTCTTTTGAAAATCATGAACGCTTTCCGGAACGGACCAATTCGGAGTTTATTGAAGTGGTGAATCCCGGTTACATCCGCATGCGGGTGTGGGAGCGGGGCAGCGGGGAGACTTATGCCTGCGGAACCGGAGCCGCTGCCAGCGCAGTGGCATCCGCTTTAAGCGGCCGCACCTTAAGCCGGGTGGAAGTGGAATTGAAGGGCGGCAATCTGACCATATTCTGGGACAGGGAAGGAAGCGGTCATGCGTTCATGACAGGGCCGGCAACAGAAGTGTTTGAGGGTACATTTGAGATAAAAAATCTTTGAATTTACAGGAGGGACCTATGGTTAAAATCAATGAAAATTACTTAAAGCTTCCGGGAAGCTATCTTTTTTCAACAATCGCAAAAAAAGTGAATGCCTATATGGAGGCAAACCCGGATAAAAAGGTGATACGCCTCGGAATCGGAGACGTGACCCAGCCCATCGCACCGGCTATCATTGAAGCTCTTCACGGGGCCGTGGAGGAGATGGGGCAGAGGGAAACCTTTCATGGCTATGCGCCGGATTTAGGCTATGGATTTTTAAGGGAAATCATCGCCAGGGAGGATTACGGGGCCAGAGGCTGCCGGATCTCCGCCGATGAGATCTTTGTCTCCGACGGAGCGAAAAGCGACTGCGGAAACATACAGGAAATTTTTGACGGGAACTGCAGGATAGCGGTCTGTGATCCGGTTTACCCCGTATATGTGGATTCCAATGTCATGGCGGGCAGGACAGGGGAATACGATGAAAAGACAGGGAAATGGAGCGATGTCATCTACATGCCCTGTACCGCTGAGAACCGCTTTGTTCCTGAACTTCCCTCAGAGACGCCGGATCTCATTTATTTATGCGTGCCCAACAATCCCACGGGCACGACCCTGACAAGAGAACAGTTGAAGGTATGGGTGGATTATGCCAATGAGCATGGTGCGGTCATCCTTTACGACGCCGCCTATGAGGCGTACATTGCCCAGGAAGACGTGCCTCACTCTATCTTTGAGATCGAAGGGGCCAAGACCTGTGCCATAGAATTCCGTTCCTTTTCCAAAAATGCCGGCTTTACGGGCGTGCGTTTAGGCTTTACGGTCATTCCGAAGGAACTGGTGAGGGGGGGCGTGTCCCTTCATTCCCTGTGGGCCAGACGCCATGGGACCAAGTTCAACGGAGCTGCCTATATCATACAGAAAGCCGGGACGGCAGTTTATTCCCCGGAAGGAAGGGCCCAGTTAAAGGATCAGGTGTCTTATTACATGAGAAATGCGAAAGTCATCTACGATGGCCTGAAGGAAGCGGGCTTTGAGGTTTACGGGGGCGTTAACGCGCCTTATATCTGGCTGAAGGTTCCGGAGAAAATGACCTCCTGGGAGTTCTTTGACTTACTCCTTGGGGAAGCCAGCGTGGTGGGAACTCCTGGAAGCGGTTTCGGGCCCAGCGGCGAGGGATACTTCCGTTTAACGGCCTTCGGGACCTATGAGAATACGGTGGAAGCCATTGAACGGATGAAAAAAATACCATCCTTAATAAAATAAACGTTGACAAGTATTTGAGAATTGGTTATGATTAGTCTAAAGAAAGATTCATAAGATTGCAGCTTAATTTGTAAGAACAAAAGCGTTCAGTACCTTGGTGGTGCTGGCGCTTTTTTTATTTGAGGAGGAAGATATGGACGATATCGATAAGAAAATAGTGCAGACCCTGCAGAAGAATGCCCGGGCATCCTTAAAGAACATAGCAGAAAATACCTTTCTGTCTTCGCCCGCTGTTTCCTCCAGAATTGAAAAGCTGGAGCGGGAAAAAATCATTACCGGATACCATGCCGCCGTGGATCCCATGAAGCTGGGATATCACATCATTGCATTTGTGAATCTGGATGTCCTGCCGGTGGATAAAATCCAGTTCTATTCTTACATGGATTCCATTCCCAATGTGCTGGAGTGCAACTGCGTCACGGGAGATTATTCCATGCTGATAAAAGTGGCTTTTCAGAGCACCATGGAGCTGGACATTTTTATCGGACAGCTGCAGAAGTACGGGAAGACCAGCACCCAGATCGTGTTCTCCACGCCCGTGGGCCCCAGAGGTGTGGATGTTATGGCGGAATTGGGAGAAAAAGAATAAATCCGGTACAAAAAAATGGTACCGGGAAAGCGGCCTTTACATACGTTATTAATAGAAGTATGTGAAAGGAGTTTTTCTTTTGGCTGATAGAAAAATCGTAGTCATAGATGCCGGCCACGGGGGAGCGGATCCGGGCGCAACCTATAGCGGACGGCAGGAAAAGGATGATAATTTAAAGCTTGCGCTGGCTGTGGGGAGAATTCTTGCAGACAACGGAATTGATGTCAGGTATACCAGAACTGACGATACGTACAACACGCCGCTTGAGAGGGCCTTAATGGCGAATGACGCAGAAGCGGATTTTTTCATTTCCATACACCGTAATGCCATGCCCGTTCCGGGCACCGGTTCCGGAACCGAATGTCTTTTATTTGAAGACAAGGGGCCCCAGGCCGTGCTGGCGAAAAATATCGGAGAGGCCCTGGGAGAGACCGGATTTACCAATTTAGGCGTTGTGGAACGTCCGGGTCTGGTGGTCCTCAGACGGACAAATATTCCATCGGTCCTGGTGGAAGCGGGGTTCATTGACAATGAGTCGGATAACTACTTCTTTGACCAGAATTTTGATGCGATTGCCCAGGCCATCGCAAACGGCATCTTAAACACCTTTAACGAGCAGGAAGAGGCACAGACGGAATATTACCAGGTACAGACCGGAGCATACCGGGTCCGCTCTCTGGCGGAGGAGCAGGCAGATTATTTAAAGACCCAGGGATTTCCGGCATTCATCGTACTTGAGGATGGATTGTATAAGGTCCGGGTAGGAGCCTTTCTCAATATTGATAACGCGGTGCGCATGGAGCAGGCCTTAAGAAGATTCGGATTCCCCACCTTCATGGTAAAAAGGCCGGCTGTGATTTGAAGCATAAGGGCCGCAGGGCTAGGGGCTTTTTAGAAAAGTCACCATCCTGCGGCTTTTTTTGTTTCATGACTTGACAGAACGGAGGTCCCTGTCGTAATGTCTTAATCAGTATGACAACAAAGGAGAAGATAGAGAATGATTAAGGCAGTTATATTTGATATGGATGGAGTGATCATTGACAGCGAAGGCATTTATCTGCAGTACCAGCTGGAATTTGCCAGGAGGAAGAATCCTGAGGTCAAGGCGGAGCAGCTGTTTCCCATGGTGGGAGCCACAAAAAGGGAGTCCTGGGAAGTGCTGAAAAAAGCGGTAAACAACGGACAAACCTGGGAAGAGTTAAGAAACGAGTTCCGGCAGAGGGATATATACAGTGAAATTGATTACCGGGAAATTTTCCGGCCTGAGATAAAAGAAGTCCTGGAGCAGCTGAAAAAAGACGGATACCGGCTGGCTCTGGCCTCTTCCACTCATTTGGAGCTGGTGGAACGGGTCTTAAAGGAAAACGGGATCAGGCATTATTTTGAAGCGGTTGTCAGCGGAGAGCAGTTTAAGAGGAGCAAGCCGGATCCGGAAATCTACCTGTATACGGCAAACCGGCTTGGGCTTTCTCCGGAGGAATGCATGGCCGTTGAGGATTCCACCGTGGGGATCCAGGCGGCCCATGGTGCGGGAATGAAGATCGCGGCGGTCACGGACGTGCGGTACCGGTTTGACCAGAGCCCAGCGGATTATCATCTGGAACGGGTAAAAGATGTATTAGAAGCGGTGAAAAAGGCATAGGATATGGTATACACAATGAATTCAGGAGGAATTGCTTGGAGTATATCAATGAGCTTCTAAAAGGCGTGATCATTGGAGTGGCAAACATACTTCCGGGGATCAGCGGAGGAATGCTGGCCATATCCATGGGCGTATACGATAAGATAATTCATGCGGTGACCCGTCTTTTCCGGGAGCCGTTAAAAAGCATCCGGGTCCTTCTTCCCTATGGAATCGGGGCGGCGGCAGGCGTCGTATTTCTTTCCCTGGCCTTTGAATATCTTTTCCATACATATCCCCTTCAAACCAAAATGGCGTTTTTGGGGCTGATCGGCGGCGGCCTTCCGTCACTCCTTGGAAAGTCGTTTTCCAGGGACCGGACGGATTGGAAAAAAGGGATACTGACGGCTTTTTTAACCTGCGGCGGGGTGATCCTGATCACTTTT
This sequence comes from Lachnospiraceae bacterium 54-53, assembly GCA_041223105.1. Taxonomy (GTDB): domain Bacteria; phylum Bacillota; class Clostridia; order Lachnospirales; family Lachnospiraceae; genus Lacrimispora. Next base: position 52,480 of record JBCLPO010000017.1, on the reverse strand, counting down.
ACAGCTGAAACGGTCATAAGCTCCGGGCACAGCGGCGAAGGGATGAACATGGCCTCCGGGGCCGCCTATCTCTCTTCCGGCCGGTTCTGGATACTGACCCTGTTTCTGGTGGGCCTGCTGGCCGCGGCCACCATGGTGGTCCCCGGCGTCAGCGGTTCCATGATCATGATGATGCTGGGATTCTATGAGCCCATACTGCAGACCAACAATGCCTGCATAAGAGCGGTTTCTTCTCTTGATTTTTTAAGTCTGTTTGTAAACGGAATGGTCCTGGCGCCCTATGCCATAGGCATGGCTTTGGGAGTATTTCTGTTTGCCGGGATCGTGGAGAAGCTTCTCGTCCGTTATAAACGCCAGATGTACCGGATCATTGCAGGACTGGTATTTTCCTCTCCCTTTGTCATATTAGGGGATGTTCCATGGGAAAGCGTCAGGCTGTACCAGCTGCTGGGAGGGATCTCCCTGGCTCTGCTGGGATATGTTCTGGCCGGCATGCTGGGAGGAGAAGGTTAACAGGGACGGAGGATACTTTGAAAGTCCGGTATCTTAAAAACTATTCTTCTATGGCCCCATTCGTTTGTATCAGGAGCTTCTGCGCCTGGTGAAGGAGAAGGACTTCTTTGTAATCACCACCAACGTGGAAAGCCAGTATGAAAAGGCAAATTTTCAACAGGACCGGATTTTTGAGATGCAGGGAAACTATGGTTATTTTGAGTGTGCAAAGGGATGCCATCAAAAACGGTATGAAAATATGCGGCTGGTAAAACAGATGGTGGCTGAAACCCGGAAATGTAAAATACCTTCTTACCTGGTCTTCGTCTTTTGATGAAGATATGGAGTGGTATCTGACAGATAAAAGCGTTCCACCTCACCCCAAATGCTTATCTTTATCAGTCTAAACCGAGCTAAGTATAGTCCATAACAAAGAGGGTGTCGCAAAATGAATTTTTCATACAAGATACTGGCTTAATCAAACGACAAGATACCAGATTTTGTTGACTTTTTCCATTTTGCAACACCCTCCTGTTATTTTTTGGTTTAATACAGGTAAATTAAGCAAATTCGTGCTATTAAAAAAAGTAATGTCACTGTATTGTTTTTATTTAAATCTCATTTGGTAAAAAGACCATAAATGAGCTGCCTTTTCTTAGTTCGCTTTGCACCTTTATTATACCACCACATAGCTCAACAATTCTTTTTACAATTGCTAGACCAAGGCCGTTTCCGGTCGCGGAATGAGATGCATCGCCTTGATAAAATTTATCAAAGATGTGTGCTTTCGTCTGCGCATCCATGCCTGGACCATCATCTTCAATGGTAAAGCAAATACCGTTGTCTTCGTTTACGAGATACAGGCTGATCAACCCTCCCTGATAAGAGAACTTGATTGCATTATCCAAAAGATTGATCCAAATCTGTTGTGTGAAATCTTCATTTCCTTTAAAAATAACCTCCTCCATTTCGATATTAACGGAAAGTTCTTTCCGGTTCCATTTTGATTCCATCAGCAAAATAACCCTCCGGATTTGTTCATCCAGTCTGAACGAAGATTTATCTGAAATGATTTCTATGGCTTCATATTTTGACATGTTTAGGACGTTGGCGGAAAGCTGGACCAGTCTCTCTGATTCCGCAATAATAATATCAAGGTATTCCCATCTTTCTTCTTCACTAAGACCTTTCTCTTTCAGCAGTTTGGCAAATCCTCTCATGGATACGATCGGCGTTTTAAATTCATGGGAAAAATTATTAACAAAATCGTTTCTCAAGGTCTCGATGGATGATAGTTCATGTGTCATTTTGTTGAAGCTCTGTGATAGTTCCTCCAGTTCTCCGATACCCTTTAACTCTAGTTGTACGTTAAAATCACCCTGAGCTACCTTATGGATAGCCTCGATTACCTTACGAATGGGATTCAGTGCTTTTCTGCTGAATAAAAGAGTAAGCGCCATTCCAAGTAAGATGCAGAGTAATATCATCAGATCAAAAAAGTTATGTTCATGAAAGTCTATACTTACAAGGTCATGAAAGGAAATAATGCCTGTGTAATAAAGAACTCCTATTATCACCCCTATTAAAATGAATGTTGCCATCATAACGGCAAAAACAAACAATATCAGAGAGAACGTAAGACTCCATTTTTTGGAAAAATTTATTATCCACCTCATATTTTTCTTACCGCTTTATATCCCAGACCCCGTACTGTAACAATTTCAAACTCCGTCCAGTCACGAAATTTCTCCCGCAAACGATTGATATGTACATTCAGAGTGTGATCGTTGGTTGAAGTTTCCATACCCCATAACTCGTCCATCAGCTGCAAACGGGTGAAAATAATATTGGGGTATGAGAGTAGTTTAAATAAAAGATAGAATTCTTTTTGTGGCAGACTGATTTCTTCCTTTTCACGTGTAACAGTAAGTGCATCATAGTTAAGTGTTACTTCACCGAGTAAGAGTTTGTGCTCGCTTACAATCTGAGCTCTTCTAAGCAAGGCCTTGATACGAAGCAACATTTCCTCTTCATCCACTGGTTTGGTCATATAATCGTCGGTACCGGCAAGAAACCCTTTTCGCTTATCCTTGGGTTCCTGCTTTGCCGTTACCATTAATATGGGTAAATTCTCCCAAGTAAGACGGAGTTGCTTTGACAATTCATATCCATTTAAGTTGGGCATCATTAAATCCAACACCACCAGATCAACATGCTGTTGATCCATTATTTTTAGGGCGGCCATTCCATCTTCAGCTTGTAAAGCATCAAAACCGTTTCTCCGGAATACCGCACACATCAGTTTTCTGGTATTTGTATCATCTTCAACTACAAGTATTCTAAACAATATAATCACCTCCATAATGAATTATTTACAAAAATAAAAAAGAAGTATTATTAAATATCGGCTGAAATGGTATTACTTAATAGTATATTGAATTTTATGTAAAAATCAATACTCTTATTTAGAAGCAGGATAGTTTATCAGGATATATTAAAATAATCTTTAACAAGAGAAATAGTCCCATACTTTTTAAGAAGATAGTTTCCTGAAAAGCCGGCATTAGACCGAACTTTTATATCAGCCAGAGTATAGAGCCTGGATTCCTGATATTCATTCATATCCACAAAAGCCACCTCATCTCTCCTGAATTGCTGGTTATTTAAAATAGAGCTATCATGGGTTGAGAAAATGAGCTGAGTACATTTGTTGCTTTCTTGTTGAAAGGTATCCACTATGAGTTTCATGACAACCGGCCGAAATTCATTCGACATATTGTCAATGATTAGAATTCCTCCTTTGGACTGTAAATGGTATATTTTAACAAATAAGGACAGATATTTTATTGTACTGTCAGAAATCTTTGTGAAGTCCATATACCGTGTTTCAAATTGGCCCGTGGCACGGGATTTGATGCGGTATCCAAGCATAGGGATGCCATGCTCCATGACAAAAGCTTCTGCAGGAATTCCAATTTTTTGAAGCTGTTTTAAACCATAATGAAGTGCATTGGAATGTTCTGTAATTTTGTATATTCTTCTATCAGTATTCATTCTCTCAAGGCCTTGGAATGGTTCAGGAATATCAATGTGATAAAAAATCTGTTCGAAAAAAAAGTTCTTAAACGGTTCCATAACTGCCGTAATTTCCGGGATGTTCAGACACGATAAAACAGAACAGAACAACTGGTTATTGTGAGCGCCCAGCTTTTCCCATTGACGCAGAGGTCTTTCAAACTGGCGTCCTATGGAAAGTTCGCCTTCAGTCCGTGTAAATATTACATGATGATCCACCGTCAGGTGTTCTGCAAGAACCTCCTGGCCGCAGATGGTGAAGCTGTATTCATAAATCCTTTGACTGCTTATGAAAGTCAGTTCCATTTCAGTGGGATGAGGATTGGCCCCAGTTGTTTGGAATGGTTCAATTTTATTCATATTGCTTAACTGAAAAAGTGACATGAAATGATTTGGGGAAATCATTTCTGTGGAAAAAAGCTGCCCAAAAATGAGTGAGTGAAAACACGCAAGAGCAAGAAAAAGATTGGTTTTTCCACTGGCACTTGCATCATAGACAGCCAGGGTCTTTATCAGTTTTCTATTGCCCGCCGATATCAAATGGCTTGGAAGTTCGTTGTAATTTATGGCATTCATATTGATAAATGTTTCATCCAAAAAGGAGCGAAAGTTTTTAAAACGAAAAGAAATTATCATTGGATATTATCCTCCTTATGATTCGTCTGCTAAAAAACTCCTCCTACTGAGTCTGAGTCATTATAATTTCCTTAATCGCCCACTGATACGTATCATATGCCTGATACAGGGTGTTATAGGCACTCTGCTTTTCGCTCCCCGCCTGTAAATATGACATCTGGGCCTGTAAGTAACTGATCTTTCCAAGCATACCAAGCTGAATGGACCGGTCCGCCTTTACCTTTTCCAATTCCGCCCTTTCATAGGCTGTGCAGGCTGCTTCATAGGTCGATCCTGCCTGCAGCACCGCCTGGTAATAGGACTCCATGGTGACCGCCACACGCTGCTCTCCCTCTAAGACCCTGGCCTCCTTGTTCTTCATCCCCGTTGTGGTCTTGTCCGATGACGTGCGGCGTTCCGAAATGAGTTCGTAATTGTTGCCCAAGGCTTTTGCCGTGTCGGCCTCTAAATCCATATTTGAAAGAACTGCCGGATCCAGCTCGGGAACCGGGCCGATCACCGGGGACGAATCCGGGGAATATCCGGTCATGATCTGGCTGGCATAATACGTATAGTTATTTCCGGCAAATATGATGTTGGAATTCACCGAGGAATTTGCGCGGTTCATATAGTTCAGAGTCCTTCTCAGGGATTCCGATGAGCTTTTAATCCCCTTTATCGTCGCATTCAGAATGATATACTGCTTCATTCCATCTATACTGTCTGTCCCGCCCCGAACCTTTAAGTCCTCTGCCTCACTCTCTAAGTCCCGGATATAGCCTGTCATTTCATCCTGGATGTACTTCATATTTCCTATGGAGTTTTGAATGGTATCCACCGTGTTCTGCATGTCAGGATTATAATACCTTACAAGATCCTCAAGCTCATTAAATTCAATGGACTGGTCGTTCAGTCTCACCCACTTTTCCTGCGTCACCCCATCAGGAATGGGGTCCTCTGTCTTGCCGGGTCCCACCTCTGCATAAGCCGGCAGGACCGCAGAAACAGACAGCACCCCTGCCATGCATAAGGACAGGAATCTTCTCTTTTTCATCTTATCAGCCTCCTGCTAAAGCCAGACCGTCCACCGCGTTATAATAGGCCTGGGCCGCCTGGAACAGGGCAAGCTCTGCGGTCTTAATGGCGATCCTTTTTGTGTTATAAGCATTTTTCTGCTTTAGATAATCCAGTCTGCTCAATGTGCCTGCCTGATATTTTCGTTCAGCTGTTTCCATGTTTTTGCTCTCCAGTTCATATTCCGCAGCCGTCTGTTCATAGGAAGCCTTCGCCTGCAGCACCGCATGGTGGTTCTTTACAACATCGGTGCTTATGTTCTGCCCGTTGTTTGAGATCGTCCGGTTCAAGGTCTCTTTTGTGATGTCCGCAGTGGCGTTTTCCAGCTTCCGCTTATTGGTCTTTAAGGTATAGTTGTTCCGGAGGGCGGCTTCCTTATCCGTTTTCGGGTCCATGGCCGCAAGGCGTTCCATGTCCATGGCCGGAATTTCCCGGATCTCGGGCATATCATTATACTTCCAGCCCAGCATGATGCAGAGCGTCTGTCTGGCCTGCTCTGTGGAGGCGGCAAGCTTATCGATGGAGGTCCGTGTATTCTGAACGTCCTCCCTGGCCGAGAGCACATCGGTCCGGGTCGCCATGCCTGCCTCCTTTTTCGCCAGCATGGATTGATAGATCGCCTCTGAAAGCTTTAAGCTGTCCTTTGCGCTTTCCTGCTCATACTGCTGACTGAAATAGGAGATCATGGCGGACTGGGCCAAAGCCACCAGATTTGCTTCCTCCTGATGATAGGTTAGCTGGTATACGGTTAAATCTTCCGTGTTTTTATCTGCCTGGGCATCGGCGCTGCTGGCCTCTACCGCATTCTGGGCATCGGTAATAGGGTCATCTCCGGTTATGGAGCTGCGGTAATCGCTGGCCGCATCCCGGTAATACTGGGCGTTCTCATCGCTGGTGATCAGGTCGTCCTTTTTCTTGTCATTGATATCCAGCTGGTTATTCCGGACCGTCACGTTATATTCACGGATCAGTCCGGCCAGCTCCTCATACTCCATGGTATTGTCCCTAAGCTTCGCCCATTCCTCAGGGGTTCTTGCAAACTCCGGACTGCCGGCCCATACTGTGGCCGCCGGTCCGGAAACAGTGAACGCTGCGGCAAGGCAGCACACACTGATCTGTTTCCATTTTTTCACTCTTAATCCTCCTCGTTTGGATTTTAAACTGCTGTCACCGGAGTTGTTTGACTGGAATTTCGGGCCGGATTTTCAATCCGGTTCCACGCTCTTATCAGTTTTTCCAGTCATGATTGAATAATATACCGGCAGTAGCAGAAGGGTCAGGACCGTGGACGCAGTAAGTCCTCCTACGTTGACCAGGGAAAGTCCCTGCATGGTTTCGCCGTCATCCCCGATTCCCAAAGCCATAGGTATGATGGAAACGATGGCGATAAGCGTGGTCATCAAAATGGACCGGAATCTGCTGGTGCCGGCCTGAACCACAGCGGAACGTTTCTCCATGGTAAGACGGTACTGTCCTGCTGTTTCCACATAAAGGATACCGGATTTCACTACCGTGCCCACCAGCATCAGAAAGCCCAGGAGAGACGGCATATTGATTTTTATGCCTACTGTTACCATTAATCCGAAAGCGCCGGTCAGACTGAAAGGAATGGCGGTCATAACCATCAGAGACAGCTTAAGAGATTCAAACTGGGCTGCCATAACTACAAAAAGCAGGAATACGGCCGTGGCAATAGCCACAATCAGTTTGGTTAGTTCTTCCGCCATGGTTTCATCCTCGCTGTTTTTGGCTCTGGTAACCGCAGAATTTAAATATTTGCTTACCACCTCCTGGTCAATGGATTTTTTCGCCAATACTTTGTCTTTTCCTGTCCGGATTTCATCGGTAAAGGAACCCGTTACGGTAACCAGATACTGCTTGTTCTTTCTGTTGATTGCAGAAGGGCTGTCTTCATAGCCGATGCCGGCAATATCCGTCAGGGCAACCGAGCCTCCGGAGCCGTTGGGGACCGTAATTCCTTCAATCCTATTCAAAGTATCGTAGGAATCCTCCGGATATTCTACTTCAACGGAAATTTCTTCTCCGTTCATATCCATGGTAGCTGCCTCTACACCGCTGAGCAACCCGTTTAGCACGGCGCCCACGTTTGCCGGAGAGACTCCTTCGGCAGCAGCCCGTAGGGGATCTACCCGTACCTTGATGACAGGCGCCGCATTTTCAAGATCAGAATGTACCTTGATTAAATCGGAACGTTCTGACAGCTCTGAAACCATCCGGTCTGAGGAAGCCTTAAGTTCCTCTAGCTGGGCGCTCTGGAGAATTACTTCAAAATCGGAGGTATCGGTGTCAGAGGAGGAGGCAACGGTAATATTGGTATTGGGGAACTGGTTCATCGCTTTTTTCCATTTATTTACGATTTCCTTTGTGGAAAGCTTTCGTTCATCCTTTAAATAAGCCGTCACGGTGGCGCCTCCCCCGCCGCTTAAACTTAAGCCGCTGCCTCCATATGTGGTCATATAGGATTCCAGATCTTCTTCGCGGGTCACGATTTTTTCCACTTGCTGAAGGAGTTTGTCAATTTCCTCAACCTTAAGGCCCGGCTTGACATCCATGGATACGGAAATGGTTCCCTCATCCACTTCAGGCATGAGTTCAAATCCAAGTCTTCCGGCCAGGAGAAAAGAGACCGCCAGCAGGAGGACCGATACGGTCATGACCAGAGCCTTTCTGTCAAGGAGTCTGGAAACGAGTCTGGTATAACCGTTTTGCAGCGCTTTTACAATGCCGCCTACCGGAGAATTGTTTTTTTCAATGGGACGGATCCTGGTGTAGCACATGGGCACAATGGTCAGTCCGGAGATCGCAGAAGCAAGGGAAGCAAAGATAAGAGTAAATCCCAAAGGCCTGAACAACTGGCCGGACATTCCTTCCAGGAGGGCAAGCGGTATGAATACGACGCAGTTTGTGAGCGCCCCGCCTAAAATGGCCGCAAAAACTTCTCCCGTACCGCTTATTGCCGCTTTCATATATTCCCGGAATCCTTTTCCCTTCTGTGCCCGGAAGCAGCTATCCAGAACGACGATGGAGTCGTCCACCATATTTCCGATGGCCAGGACAATACTGCTCATGGTGATTAAATTCATGGAGAATCCCATAGCCGACATCATGATAAGGGCAATCAGCATGGATACGGGAATGGAACTTCCTACAATGAGAGAGGCTTTTAAGTCACCGAAAAACAGGAAGATAATAATCATGGAGATGGCTACCGCCATGATCATAGTATTCTTTACATTGTTCAGGGCGGACATAATACGGTCGCTGGTATCATCAATCACCACAAAACCCACGCTGGGATATTCCTGCTTTAAGTTATCAAGCGTCTTAGTGACGCCTTTTGAAACATCTACCGCGCTGTCCTTCTGCTGTTTGTTGATGGATAATGTAATGGTGTCTTCACCGTTATACCGTCCGATTGCTTCCTGCTTTTTAGAGGCTTCTGAAATGTTGGCGATATCCTCTATATAGATGGTTTTCCCGTTTCCTGCAACCAGCGGAACTTTTTTTAAGCTTTCCACCGTCTCAATTTCTACCGCCGTGCTGACCGATAAATCCTGTTTCCCCACTCCGGTGCTTCCTGCCGGATAGGTAAAGTCAGCTGCTTTGATGGCCTGGCTGATGGAATTCATCGTCAGATGATACTGGTTCATTTTTTCCGGGATCAGGCTGACACTGACATAATTTTCCCGTCCGCCGCTTATATCTACGCTGGCAACCGAAGAGATTTTTTCAAATTCAGGCACAATCTTATTATTTACAAAGTTATACAGATTCTTCTGGGAAGAATCATTGACAGCCAGGGTCACGGCGGAAGAGTCATTTAAATTGAATTCCATAATGTCCGGCAGTTCCACATCATCCGGCAAGTCTACATTATCTATCTTTTTCTTTAAGTCAGAATAGGCCTTATCCATGTCGGTACCGTATTCATATTCCAGGATCAGAATGGAGATGTTTTCCTGGGAGACCGACTGGATATTCTTGATGCCGGATAAGGTGCCCACAGCCTCCTCCACCGGCTTGGTGACCAGATCATTGACATCGTCAGGACCAGCTCCGGCATAGACGCTGGTGATGATCATCATGGGGAAACTCATTTCCGGTGTCAGCTCCATTTTTGCAGTGAGTATGGAGGATAAACCGAATACGACCAGGCAAAGAATGGCTAAAACCATTGTGATAGGGCGCTTTAGAACAGCTTTGATAATTCCCATATTATCCCCCCCCTTTACTCTGCTGAAACAGAAGTTTCCGATAGGATTTCTTCTGTTTCAGATGCAAGGGTGACTTTTGAACCGTCAAATATTTCGCTGGTCCAGGAGGAAACCACCTGTTCTTCGGCGGCAATTCCATCCTTCACTTCAATATATTGTTCGTCTGCCAGTCCGACGGTTACCGGATTTTGTTTCAAAGTACCGTCTTTATATGTATAAATAAAAGAACTGCCATTTTGATAATAAATGCTGTCTACAGGAACTGTAAGTACATTTTCTGCCTTTTGGTAGGTGACATAAAGCTTCACTGAGGTTCCTGTAGCCAGAGTGTCTCCCGACGGAACGGATGCCTTGACTTTGAATAAACCGCTTTCCTTATCAAGCATGGTGCTTATTTCAGTAATGGTCGCCTTATGGCTGGTTCCGCTCTTTTCAACTGTAATGGTATCACCGGCCTTCAGTCCGGAAACGATCCGTTCCGTCACATAAAAGGTCACCGCCTTCCCTCCTTCACCGGAAATGACGCAGATCGTGGTCTGTGGAGATACCATATCGTGGACGTTTACACTGATGCTTTCCACATGACCGGTGATGGGAGCCGTGATCTGGCTGCTTTCCAGCTGGATATTATAAGCGATCTTTGCATTCTCATATTGAAGTCTTGCCATTTCCGCTTTATCCGCCAGAGACTGGTAATCCGCTTCCGCCACATCTCCTGCTGCATAAAGAACCGCATAACGATCCAGGTTCTTTTTTGCATCTTCATAGGTGATTTTTGCTGTTTCCGCAGTGATTCTGGAGCTTTCCACCTGCTTCGTGTCAATGACACAAAGAAGCTGTCCGGCAGAAACTATGTCTCCGGCCTGAATGCTTACACTGGTAACTTCTCCAGAGCCAAGAGGGGTGATATACACGATGCTGTCAGGTTCGATGGTTCCAATCAGTTCGTTAGCCAGTTCAATGGTACGGGTCTGAGGCTTTTCAACGGTTACTGCGGGGGGGATCTCAGATACAAGCTCTTCCTTATTGCCGCTCAGAAATTTTGTAAGGATAAATACTGCAGCAACAGCGGATAATAACACGGTACTTGAGACTATAACTATTTTTTTCTTTGTCATATAAACTCCTTCGTTGTCTAGTTTATTGGAATCCGACATTCTTGAAGCGGCTTCCTTTTGCTATCTTTTAATAATATCAGTAAGTGCAGCGGGCATTTTATGGCATTTAGCGTAACCGGATAATTAATTGCCTGGTTGTAGAAACTATTCTCTGATGATACAAATAGCTTTTTCATTGAACGCATCCCTCCTTTCCTGCATTTATCTGAAAGAAACAGTGAAACTGGAAATACAGTGTGAAAAGAAAATTCTTCGATCATATTTTGTGAGATATACAGATAGTAATATACAGCGGTAAAATAAACTGAAAGTAAATAAATTACAAAAAACGGATGTTTTACAAAAATAATCATTTTCAGCAGAATTTTTATCGGAACCGTTGCAGTGACAGGTATTCTCAGAAAAATAAGGAAAGAGACTTTGTCAACGCATTACAAAGATAGCAGAAATGTACATTGCCTGAACTATTTTTTAGTGTTAAAATAAAATGGAAAAAAGGATCCTTACTGCGAAGAGCAGGGGAGGAAAGTGATGTTGACAATCAGGCAGATAAATATATTAACATATCTCTTAAGTAAAGAAGAGTGGGTGACCAGCGAGAGGTTATCTTTGCATTTTGACTTAAACAGAAAAACAATTCAGCTTGAAATAAAAAGTATTTCAGAGAGTCTGGGAAATAAGTGTATGATATTGACCAGCCATCACAGCGGTTATTTTCTCAAATATCTGTCTGATGATGCACAGGATTTTATCAGGGAGGAAGTAACTCGTTATGGCGGGAGAAACAGTTTGAGACTTCGCCCTTCTGCTTTTGTTCTTTATTTTTTATTTATGAATTCATATGTCACCATGCAGATGCTGGCCGATATTTTTTACATGTCAAAATCTGCAGTTTCTCTGGAACTAAACACGGTAAAGAGGTGGGTGGACCGGTGTGACGGCATTGAAATGGAGGTATCGAATAAAAATGGTATTATAATTCACGCAGAGGAAATTAGAAAACGCATTCATTGTGCCAAATTTGGGACAGTGAATGTATTTCGAAGCATTCCCCTGCAAAAAGAAGTGGTGGATGAATATGAAAAATACTTAGAAGCTGTTGGACAGATACTGATAGAGGCATTTACCAGTTATGGCTATTTGGTAACGGGAGAAGAGTATCATAAAAACTGCAGATTTATTGCCAGCTGTATTCTGCGTTCCCGCCTGGGATATAAGCGGCCGCCAGAAGAAGTGCATAAGCCTGACAGTCCCCTTACGCTGACAGTCGCCCGCCTGGTCAGAGAAAGGCTGGGATATGACCTGAAAGCGGCCGAATTAAACGATATACATTTCATACTGGAAGAAAGCAGTCTATTGTTTGTCGAGAATGTTTCCAATCCGGTAATTGAAGGAAAACTTGCTTTAATGGAAGATAAAATCTGCTCGCTGCTGAATATCCCGAAGGCCCCCATATTTGCTGACCGTGATATGGTAGTGCAGCATATCTGCAAAATGCACTTACGCGCCAGGGCGGGAAATATAGCTTTGAATCATTATAATGAGGACATTGTGGCTCGTTATCCCCTTGAAGCTTACCTGATATACCGTTTATTTCCCGACTGCTTTCAAATACCGATCAATAAGGAAATTTCCTTTTTGGCATTGTTTTTAGCTTCCAATCTGAATGCTTACAGGGAGAGAGTGTCGATTCTTTTGGTCAGTGATCAAAATATGAGCATTATAAACTATATTAAAAAGATATTCTGTCAAAATGTGGATGGCAAAATAAAAGAAATTAAAGCACTTCCAGTCTATATTTTTAAACAAGATACTGATATACGCTTTAGCTACGACTTCCTTTTAACGACCGACCAGGAAGTTTTATTTATAGATAGGTCTTTTAATCTGATAAATTGTATAATTACTCATAAAGATTTGATCAATCTAAATATGGTATTTCAAAGAAGATCAACACAAATTTATGATGAAAAGAAACAAAAGCTAAGGGAAAAGTATCTGTCGGTAAAAACAGTGAATCAGAATCAACACAAATTTACATGTCTCGATCAGATTATAAAGTGTTCACAGGATGGGACTTTGAGTTACCATACGATAGGAAACGGTATGATATATATAGGGAGAATCAGCCCTTTAGCCAAAACTAAAATTGAATTATTTACAATAAATTTTCCAGTTAAATTTCAGAATAAAAAGATTCGTAAAGTAGTTTTTGTACAATTCAGGCAAGGGGATGAGGATATACTTGATTTTTTTAGTACTGTTTCAGACATAATTGGAGAAAATGAATAAAATACAATATTTAAAAAATGCTGTTCAAAAAAACACTTTAATGGTAGAGAATTTTTTTGAATGGCTTTTTCTTTGTAATATTTGTATAATAAATTTATCGGATAAATGAAAAATTAAGATAAAATATAGAAATAGGGAGGGGAAAATGGTATTTATAACACGTAAAACATTTCCTGAAAATTTTTTATGGGGAGGTGCGACTGCAGCCAATCAGATCGAAGGGGGATTTAACAAGGCAGGCAAAGGCATGTCTGTAGCTGACTGCTATACCTTTGATCCATTACTTCCAAAAGAGAAGTGGAGCGCTCAATGGCATGAGATGACCAGAGCGCAGGTGAGGGAAGCTATGAACCCCGACAGCCCCCGATATTATCCGAAGCGGGTAGGAAATGAATTCTTCAGCCATTTTAAAGAGGATATCAGGCTTTACGCTGAAATGGGCTTTAAATGTTACCGCATGTCAATAGCCTGGACCAGGATTTTTCCTAATGGAGATGAACAGGAACCCAATGAAGAAGGTCTTAGATTTTATGATGAAGTTTTTGATGAACTGTTAAAATATAATATAGAGCCTGTTGTTACAATTTCTCATTATGAAATGCCGCTTCATCTGGTGACGGAATATGGAGGCTGGGTAAACCGGAAGCTGGTGGGATTTTATGTAAAATATGCAAGATGTCTGTTTGAGCGTTATAAAAATAAAGTGAAGTATTGGATGTCCTTTAATGAAATAAACAGCATTCTCAGGCATCCGTTTACAAGTATCGGCGTCATAGAAGAAGTCAACGACCATTTGGAACAAGACGAATTTCAGGCTGCCCATCACCAGTTTGTGGCAAGTGCATTGGCTACAAAGGCATGTCACGAATTGATTGCCGGTTCTTTTATGGGCTGTATGATCAGTTATCAGATGCCGGTTCCATATAGCTGTGAGCCGGATGATATCCAGAGAGCGGCAGAGCTTCAGAGAATGACATTGTTTTTCAGTGACGTGCAGGTGAGAGGCTGCTATCCCTCTTACACGGCCAGATGGTTCGAGGAAATGGGGGTGAAGATAAAAACTGTTGAAGGAGATGAGGAAATTCTTTTGTCCTATCCCGTTGATTATGTATCTTTTAGTTATTATATGTCTACGGCTGTCAGTGCACATCCGGAGAGATATTCCAAGGTACAGGGAAATCTGCTTACAAACGGTGTTGAGAACCCGTATCTGGAAAGCAATGAATGGGGATGGCAGATCGATGCCAAGGGCTTGAGGACGGCCTTAAATCAATTGTATGACCGTTACCAGAAACCATTATTCGTTGCAGAAAATGGTCTGGGAGCTATGGATATGGTTGAGGAAGATGGAACCATTAATGATTCCTATCGGATTAACTATTTAAAAGCTCACATTGAACAAATGAAAGAAGCAGTAAAAGATGGAGCTGAGGTTTTTGGTTATACCAGCTGGGGCTGTATTGACTGCGTCAGTGCCTCCACATCCCAGATGAGCAAACGCTACGGTTTTATTTATGTGGATTTGGATGATGAGGGGAAGGGCACCATGAGGCGTATCAAGAAAAAGTCATTTAACTGGTATCAACAAGTGATTGCGTCAAATGGGGAAGACTTGAATCAAGGAAGATAAGGAGAGGATGGGGAAAATGAAAACGAAAGAAGTAGCTCGGAAAATATTGGAAAATATCGGCGGTTCAAATAATATTAATACTTTTACGCATTGTGCGACACGGCTGCGCTTTGATATTAAGGATGATTCCATAATAAAAAAGGAAGAGTTGAATTCAATGAAAGAGGTTTTGGGGGTGGTCGATAAGAACGGGCAGTTTCAAGTCGTTATAGGCCCGGCAGTGGAAAGCGTTTATAAAGATCTGGTTCCGCTGCTCCAAAACGTAGCTGTTGAACGACCGGCTGTTGATGACAAAATGGCAGCGGAAGAAGATAATATGAAGAAACAGAGTGTTTTCAGCAGAGTCATGTCATATGTTTCAGGAGCCATCCAGCCAACCCTTCCGGTTTTGATCGGAGCGGGTATGATCAATGCAGTTCTGGCGATTGCAGTGTTGCTTGGTCTTGACAAAGAAGGGGGAACGTACATTGCTTGGGCGGCAGTAGCGAATATCGGATTTGCATATTTACCTGTTTTTGTTGCATATTCGGCAGCCCGTAAATTAGGTACGAATGAATATATTGCAGCATTTCTGTCTTTGGCAATGATTGTAAGCTTTAACCAGCAGGAAGCCATGTCCATGCTGGGAATCGGGATACCGAATATTAAATTTGCAAATGCGATTATACCGTCCCTGCTCATGGTTCCTGTTTTATATCAGGTAGACAGACTTTGGACAGAAATCATACCTGCTGCTTTTCATTTTACATTGAAACCGCTCTTTATGGTGATTATTATGGTTCCCTTAATCCTGTTTGTTTTCGGGCCTGCCGGTGCTTTAATAGGTTCAGGACTTGCATATATGTGCATCTGGCTGATGGATACGATTGGCTCGGTAGCAATGGCAGTTCTGGCTGCATTACATCCCATTACGGTTATGTTCGGTATGCAATACTTGTTCACGCCGGTAATGGTAAATGAAGTGGCTGAGAGCGGATATTCATTTGTATTAGACAGAGCATTAGCCGCTAATTTTGCTATGGCTGGTGCAGCATTGGCTGTGGGAGTAAAGGCAAAGAAAAATGAGAATAAGAGCGTAGGATTTTCTTCCTGTGTAACCGCCCTGCTCAGTGTAACGGAGCCTGCTCTTTACGGCTGTCTGATCCGCCTGCGCAAGCCGCTGATTTCTGCATGTGCTGCAGCCGGCGTTTCAGGGATGTTTCTTGGTATATTCCAGGTCAAAGCTTATGCCATCGCGTCGCCGACTCTGTTATCCCTGCCGATTTTTATCGGTGGAGAATCTATGATGAACCTTTTCCTGGCTTGTGCTGGGGCTGCCATAGGATTTGGACTTGGCTTTATTTTCACTTATGTTGTTGGATTTAAAGAAGAGTAATAATTACGCAGGAAGAGTACGAAATAATTTTGTACTCTTCCTGCGTAATTATAGCATTATAAATCATAAATGGATTTGAGTATCAAATTTCTGAAATGGTGAAATGTATATATGAAAAGAAGCTTCAAGGTGAGATAATGAGCTGGAAAGATTCCATTGAAATTATGGTTCAAATAAGGCGTACTGGCTATGACAAAACGGAGGGAGAGCAAGCGATTATATAAGGCTTATTTGTTCTTCAATGATATATATGAATGTTTAAGTGAATATTTATGATACTGTAAACCAAGCGATTTTAGAGAAATTAATTAAAGGAGGCACTATGCTTACAATCGGTTATATTGGGAATGGTAAAAGTACGAACAGATATCATCTGCCCTTTGTTCTTCAAAGAAAAAATATAAAAGTAAAAACTATCTATCAAAGAAACCCTGATCATGAAAAATGGAAAAGAATTGAGGGAGTAAATTATAGTTCTGATTTATATGAGCTTTTGAATGATAAAGAAATACAATTGGTCGTCGTGTGTACGACCCATGACAGTCATTATGAAAATACAAAATTGGTATTGGCACACAACAAACACTGTTTGGTTGAAAAGCCATTTATGAAAACAACAGAACAGGCAAAAGAAATATTTGCTCTGGCAAAAGAAAAAAATTTGGTTGTGCAAGCTTATCAAAACAGACGATTTGACAGCGATTTCTTAACCGTTCAAAAAGTTATTGAGGAAGGAAAGCTAGGCGAATTATTAGAATTAGAGATGCATTTTGATTATTTCAGGCCTGAAATACCGGAATCTGCTGAAAGCTTTAAATCTTACATGTCATATTTATATGGTCACGGCTGTCATACGCTAGATCAGGTAATCAGTTATTTTGGCAGACCGGATCGTATTCATTATGATGTGAGACAATTGCTGGGGAAGGGCAGGATGAATGACTATTTTGATTTGGATCTGTATTATGGGGTTCTAAAAGTATCCGTAAAATCCAGTTATTTCAGAATAAAGAGCAGGCCAAGCTTTGTTGTATATGGAAAAAAAGGGTGTTTTGTAAAAGAGAAAAAAGATCGTCAGGAAGAGCATTTGAAGCTGTTTTATATGCCCGATAACAAGGATTTCGGCATTGATACATTTGAGCATTACGGTATAATTACTTATATCGATGATAATGGAGAAATTCATGAGGAAAAAGTAAAATCAGTAAATGGAGATTATGGAAGGGTATATGATGATTTATACGAAGCCATTTTAAACGGCAAAAATAAAACAATCACGGATGAACAAACATTACTGCAAATGGAAATACTAGAAGCAGGGGTAAAGGATTTGAAGTGACGATAAAGCATTTAAAATAGAATGAAAATTGTAGGAATGCGGGGATTATATAAGTGAAGGAAGAAGATTTAAGAAAATTATGTGCTGAAAAAGCCATGGATTATATAAAAGATAATACGGTAATTGGTTTAGGCGCAGGTAGAAACATTGCGTGTCTCATAGAATTGTTGAGAAAAGCCATTGCAGAGAACGGACTTAATATAAAGGTTGTTACCCCATCCGACAATACTAGAAATATCTGTATTCAATATGGAATAGAAGTACTCCCGATCTGTTGTGTGGAAGATGTGGATGTTGCCTTTGATGGCTGTGGCGAGGTGGATGAGAATTTTTATGCTTCAAAAGGCGGCGGAGGCGTATTTACAAAGGAAAAGCTAATCGGGTCTATGGCAGAGGAGTATATATTACTGATAGATGAACAAAAATTAAAAAAAGAATTAAGTCCGGAACAACCGTTTTCTCTTGAAATCCTTAAAGATTCGTTAGGTTATGTGAGCAAAACAATAAAAAAAATAGGTGGCAGCCCTATGGCGAGGACTAGCAATAATAAGAACGGATATTTGATAACTGATGACGGAAACCTTATTTTAGATGTGATTTTTTATAATATCGGGAATTGGAAGGAAACAAATGACAACCTCAAACGCATTTCAGGCGTGATTGAAACCTCAGTTTTTACAGAAGAGGTTACCAGGCTGATTATAGCCGGAGAAAATGGAATAAGGGTAATTTCCAGGAATTGATATTTTTACCGCAATATAAAAGGGAGGAATCAGCATGAGATTAGGCATTGCAGGAGCTGGAATGATAGCAAAGGATTTATTGTCAATAAGCCCGGATTTAAAAGATATAGAATTTACAGCCATTTTCGGAACGGAAAGCGACAGAGAGACAATGGAGGGGTTAAGATAAAGTGTGGTTCAGATATAGCTTAATAAATAATAGCCTTGCATGGTATGGTCAATGACTCGGGCTGAAGAATTTTTTGACTTCAAAAATGCCGGAATAGGCAACAAGGCAGACCTTCCCCTTGGAGGAAAGGTCTGCCTTGGCAATAGAAAAGCAAATCCAATATAAAGAGTTTCATAGTATGCTCATTCTTCAAATATTGATATGACTTTTTTAGATCCTGCGCTTCTTTTGCACTTGCGAATTCATTATTTCATTAAGGCATTCCTCTAATTTATCTTGATAAGAAAATAACAATTCAGCTTTGTTCTTAAAATAATGATAGATTAGTCCCTTGCTGATATTCGCAGCTTTTGCTTTATCAACCATAAAAGTGTTCTAGTAATATTATTGGTTCTCTGCCTGCAGAATAATGGATACCAACTGTGAAGGAATAGGCGTTCCAATATATCATACTTTCGGACACATATATGCGAGCCTTGCAATTGCCGGACCTGTTTCAAGACTTAAAATAGAAAACTGGACTGATTACGAACATGTGTTAAATAAAGCAAGCTGTGAGATTACCATAAATATATCTGATTAATAAGCTAACAACAGCTTCTTTTCAGATAGATAGGATATCAATTGGGTGATTTTCTGACTAAATCCCGATATCCAAGCCCCCATATTTCCATGGATTTGATAATGGGGCGCATAGAGTCTCCCAGCTCGCTTAAACTATATTCTACGCGGGGCGGCACTTCGGCATAGACTGTGCGGACAATGATGCCGTCCTCCTCCATAGAACGGAGATTTTCTGTTAATACTTTTTGGCTGATGCCGGGTATGGTTTTTCTGATTTCATTAAAGCGTTGTGTGTCAGCCAGTAAATTACGTAAAATCAGCAGCTTCCACTTGTTTCCGATTAACTGTACGGTCGTCGCCACTGGACAAGCTGGCAGTTCTTCTTTCGTTAACATTTTGATACCTCCATTAGTTTCTTTTTGAATGTTGTATTCTTATTGTAACTAACATTGCTCTATTTTGCAATAGATTTTTCAAAGGTTACAAAAAGGTAACTATGTAATAAAAAGGTGCGTTCTTGTGAGTGTTTATGCTGGTTTGTATAATAATAATATAGGTAGAAGGGACACACTTATGGATGTTCTGCCTTAAATCTAATAAGGAGGAAACAGAAAATGGCTCTGAAAAATTTATTTGGTAAGTACGAAGAAAGCTCCGCTCCCGCCTGTGGTTCTGCCTGCGGTTCTGGCGATAAGAAATCGGAAGAAAAACCTGCTGCCTGTGGTTCTGCCTGCGGCTCTGGCGATAAGAAACCAGAGGAAAAGCCCGCTGCCTGCGGCAGTGCCTGTGGTGCTGGCGACAAGAAGTAAGCTTGTGTGAATCATCCCTGCGGGCTTTGCCTGCAGGGATGAATTTTTCCTGATTAGAAAATGAAAGGAACCTGAATATGGAGTATTTTGCATTTCAGTGGCACATTACTGAAGCTTGTGATCAACGGTGCAAACACTGTTATATATATGCGTTGGGCAGCCATGCCAAATTTAAGGAAATATCTGTCAACGATATGGAAAAGGTCATCAAAAATATTGAGGAATTCTGCAAAAAGGCAAATCGGATGCCGTACCTTTATATTACAGGCGGTGACCCGGTCCTCCATCCGCAATTTTGGAAATTAGCCGGGTTTTTGAAAGCAAAGCATATTCCTTTTGCCATTCTTGGAAACCCGTTCCACCTGACTGCAGAAATCTGCCTGCGGCTGCATGAACACGGCTGTCGGAAGTATCAGGTTTCATTGGACGGCCTCAGCGAAACCCATGACCGTATCCGCCGTCCGGGTTCTTTTGATGAAACTCTGTCCGTGATTCCCATGCTGCAAAAGGCAGGAATCGACGTAGCAATCATGGCAACCGTTTCTCGTTGGAATTACAAAGAAATTCCAGCACTGGTAGATGTTGTGGTGGAACACCATGCGGATATCTTTGCCTTTGCCCGGTATTGTCCCGATGCAGACAGCAAGCAATCCTGCTGTTCCCCGGAAGAATACCATGGGATGATGGAGCAGTGCTGGCAGAAATTTGAGCAGTACAAGGACAGCAGTACAACCTTCAATCTGAAAGATCATCTTTGGACGCTGTTTCAATATGAAAAGGGATTGTTTGACCCCAAGGCTTATCCAGATGATGAATATGTGTACGACGGCTGCAATTGCGGGAACTGTCATCTGACTATTCTTTCTGATGGTGCGGTTTACGCCTGCCGTCGTATGGAAAGCAAGGTCGGCAGCGCCCTGACTGATGACCTATATGATCTTTTTACCGGATCGGAGTATGAAAAATACCGCGTCTACGAGAACTTAGAAAAATGTTCCAAGTGTGAACTGCTGCGCTTCTGTCGGGGGTGTCCCGCTGTGTCCTACGGTTACCACGGGAATATGTATGCCCCTGATCCGCAGTGCTGGAAAGAGGTGAAATATGAAAGCCGTTGTACTGAATAAAAAGACGGAAGCAAAGGATATCGTTTTAACTGAGTGCGAAATTCCCAAAGTTAAATCTGGCTGGGTATTAGTGCGCATTCATGCATTTGGTTTAAATCATTCGGAACAGATTTTGAGAAAAACAGAAATAAACGCCCCATACATCAAGAAACCAATTATTCCTGGCATAGAGTGCGTCGGTGAAATTGCAGATGCTTCCGATTCTGCCTTTTCAATCGGTCAAAAAGTAGTTGCACTAATGGGCGGCATGGGACGCAGCTTTCACGGAAGCTATGCGGAATATAGCTTGCTTCCGACACATCATGTATTTACAGTAAACTCTAATCTTTCATGGGAGCGGCTTGCTGCTGTTCCGGAAACCTATTTTACCGCATGGGGCTCTCTGTTTGAATGCTTACATCTTGACAGAAGCGACAAACTGCTTATTCGGGGAGGAACCTGCGCGTTGGGATATGCCGCAATTCAGATAGCAAAAGAGCTTGGCTGCGAAGTGCTTGCCACTACACACAGAAAAAGCAAGCTGTCATTACTGGAGGAGTGCGATGTTGATGCGGCATTATTAGATGATGGCACGATAGAGGGAAAAGTATCCGGTGTAACAAAAGCGTTGGAGCTTGTTGGTCCGAAAACACTTATTGATACGCTGTGCTGTATGGAGCAAGGTGGGGTTGTTTGTAACACAGGCATTCTCGGAGGTGTTTATACACTGAATGGGTTTGATCCTATTAAGGATATTCCCAATGGCGTATACTTGACAGGATTTTTCAGTAATACCCCGACGCAAAAGATCATTGACGATATTTTTGCTTTCCTAAATAATCATAGCCTTACGCCTTGTATGGGAAAGGAGTATGATTTTTCAGAAATTGCAAAAGCGTGTGAGGATATGGACAGTGGAGAAGTGAATGGAAAAATCGTGATAAAGGTTGCTGAAGGAGGGAATTTGTTATGGCAGAGAGGAGTGTTTCAATGAAACAGAATAATGAGCCAATAGCTTTAAATGCAGATGGTTTTAACCCTGTCAATGTTTTTGTGAAGAACATTGACTTCGATGGAATGGAAGTCTTAAGGATAACAAAGGACCCCATTATCAAGGCTTTTGACGAGTCTACTTACGCAAGACTTATCGGCTCCGAATTTCAAAACGGCATTATTGAGGTAAAGGTATTAAGCAGACTATTGCCGGATGCGCCTGAATTTGCCAGAGGTTTTATTGGTGTTGCATTTCGTATTGACACCAGCAACACGAATTTTGAAGCTCTCTATATACGTCCAACAAATGGCAGAAGCAAAGACCAATTAAGAAGAAATCGTTCAGTTCAATATTTTTCCTATCCGAATTATAAGTTTGATCGCTTACGAGCTGAATGTCCGGGAAAATATGAATCCTATGCTGATATGGGCCTTGATGAATGGATCGATTTAAAAATCGAGGTAGAGGGCAAATGCGCTAAACTTTATCTACATCACTTAGCACACCCTATCTTAGTGGTTAATGACTTGAAACATGGGGCGGATAAAAAGGGTGCCATAGGGCTTTGGGTTGATGTGGGCACGGAAGGGTTTTTCAAAGACTTGAGGATTGCTTCATGTTAATGGCCTTATTGAAAACTCGTTGAAAATCCCCGGAACAAAAAAAGCAGCGGCTCTACCGGTGCTGCAATCGTTGCAACGCATATGATGCTGGAAGCTGCCGGTATTGGCCTCGGTACGGTATGGATCAGTTATTTTGATGAGGATAAGGCAAGGGAAATACTTGGCCTGCCGGATAATTGGCAGTCTGTCTGTATGCTCTATATCGGTTATCCAGCCGCTGGCTTTGTACCTACCCCCATATGAGCGGAAAACGGTTTCCGCTGGAAAAAAACTGTTTTTTTAATGGTATCTTAAATAATCTTCTTTTTAAACCCAAGCAAAGGAGTATTGGAATGTATGACTATGAGCAGCGGCTGAAGGCTGCACAAAACGCAATCAAAAACGCAGATCATGTATTGATTGGCGCCGGCGCCGGTCTCTCAGCAGCTGCCGGCCTTACCTACTCCGGCAAGCGGTTTACCGGCAATTTTGCGGACTTTATTAAAAAATATGGCGTAGAGGACATGTACTCCGCCTCCTTTTATCCGTTTCCCACCCAGGAGGAATTATGGGCTCACTGGGCACGGCACATCGACGTCAATCGCTATTTGGAGGGTCCCACTCCGCTGTACCGGGACCTTCTGTGCCTGGTGAGGGTGAAAGATTTCTTTGTTATCACCACAAACGTAGAAAGCCAATTTGAAAAGGCAGATTTTCCAATGGATAAAATCTTTGAGGTGCAGGGAAATTATGGCTATTTACAGTGCGCCAAGGGCTGCCATTCAAAACGGTATGAGAATATGCGGCTGGTAAAACAAATGGTGGCTGAAACACGAAACTGTAAGATACCCTCCTATCTGGTGCCGGTGTGTCCGGTCTGCGGTGGGCCGATGGATGTAAACCTACGGCACAACAATTATTTCGTGCAAGACAATGCCTGGTATGCTCAGAATGATAGATACCAGGCTTATGTGCGGAGGATTCAAAAGAAACGCACCGTATTTCTGGAACTGGGAGTCGGCTTCAACACACCGGGCATCATCCGTTATCCCTTTGAGCAGATGGCACATCAGTATTCCCACGCCGTGCTGGTCCGCATGAATCGGGATTATCCTATGGGCGCGAAAGAGAATTTGGAACGCACAATCTCCTTTGATGAAGATATGGAGGAAACGATTCGCTTGTTGCTCTCCAATGACAAAGAACGTGGCAACCCGTATATGAGCCCGCCTGTTATTGAAAGTAAGATTACCAATGAAGCGCGTTAGGCTTCAGTAGCTGGTTGCAGTGTCTATGCTGTCCGCAGTTGCTTTTATGCTGTCTTTTCTTGATATCCCTATGCTGTTCTCGAATTCCTTCGCAAAGATGGATTTTCGGGCAACTTGATTAAGGCAGCAGGGGTCTGCACTGTGACGATGATCATTTATAAACCTGAGTATTATATTGAAAGGAGTTGGCAGCAATAGGGGTAAAGAAAATGACCATACTTAAAAAGAAGGTGGCGGCGGCAATCATCACAAGCCTTGTGCTTTTACCCGGAAGCACCGGACAAACCAACTCTGAGCGTACTGACGGCGGGCAGAATAAAAAAGCCTTATCCATTGTATTTGCCAGTGACCTGCATTACCTCTCTCCTGCTATGACGGACTATGGGGAACATTTTATGGAAATTATCCGGCGAGCCGATGGAAAAATGACACACTATACACCCGAAATCATACAGGCGTTTGTGGCACAGGTTCTGGAAGCTTCTCCGGATTATGTGGTCCTCAGCGGTGATCTTACGTTAAACGGTGATGAGCAGAGTCACAAGGATCTGGCAGCTCTGTTGGAGCTTTTGAATGAGGCTGGCATAGGGGTATATGTTCTGCCTGGAAATCACGATGTGGATGGAACAGCTTACCGTTTTTCCGGTGATGATGTATTGCCAATCGAAGGAACGTCCAGCCAGGACTTTGTTCAAATCTATGAGAGCCTGGGATATATACAGGCGCTTTCAAAGGATGATGCGTCGCTTAGCTATACCGCAAAGCTGACGGAAGATCTATGGCTTTTAATGCTAGACGTCAATGCAAACAGAGAGAAAGGCTTTATCCCTCAGCAGACGCTTTCATGGGTAAAAGAGCAGCTGCAGCAGGCACATGAGTCGGGAGCCGCCATTATCGGGGTGAGCCATCAAAATTTGTTGGCTCACAGCAGCCTGTTTCAGTATGGATTCCAAATACTTGGTGCGGATGATCTGCTTACGCTATATAAGGAATATGGCGTCAACCTTCATTTCAGCGGGCATATGCACCTTCAGCACATCATGCAAACAGAAGGCGTTACCGATATCGCTACCTCCTGCATGGCAGTAACGCCAAACCAGTATGGTGTTTTGGAAATCGCCTCAAATAACTCTATGTCTTACAAAACCATTCCGGTGGATGTACCTGCGTGGGCTGTAAAAAATGAAAAAAGCGATGAGAACCTGCTTCATTTCTCCGAATATGCCGCAGACTTTTTTGATCAAACAACAGAGCAGCAGGTATTGGCCGTGCTGGAGTCAAACAATATCGGCCGGGAAGATACGGAACAGTTGCGGGATTTCGCTGTGGAGGTAAACCGGCGTTATTTTGCTGGTACTTTGACAGAGCTTCCTGGCAATGGAGCAGGGCTTTCCCTGTGGCAGGAAAAGCTTCCGGATGAATTTTTTACCCGTTATTTTAAAAGCATGACAGATCAGCCCTTGCAGGATATGACCCGCCGGACCTGGGATAAACAGGAGGATTGATATACATGATATATGGAATCCGTGGCACGGCTGCGTAAAATGCAGCGAGGGCTGTGAGCACTGTTACATGTATTTTCCCGACCGCATGCAGGGAAGAAATACTGCCGATATTTATAGAACAAAAGATGGTTTACCTATCCACTGAAAAAAGACCGCAAGGGGCGTTTCAAAATTCAAAGCGGAGAACTGATCCGTGTGTGTATGTCTTCGAATTTCTTTCTGGAGCAGGCGGACGAGTGGCGTGATGAGGCGTGGAATGCCCTTCAGGCACAAGGGGATCATGTATGCTCCGCTGATTGGTCCGGCCAGTATCGGGAAATACCTTGTTGACGGCCAGATCGAGCAGGTCATCTGCGGTGGTGAAGACTATGACGGCGCCCGTCCCTGTGATTTTGATTGGGTAAAAAGCTTGCGTAGTGAATGTGCAGCTGCCGATGTGACCTTTTGTTTCATTGAAACGGGAACCTGCTTTATAAAAGACGGCAGACGATACCACATTCCAGAGAAAGTCATACAGAGCGAGATGGCCTATAAATCTGGCATGAACTATGTTGGAAAGCACATGAAATTCATGCTGGAAACAGAATATGGTTCTGTCCCGGAAAAGGATTTATATGTGCCGCATTACCGGGAAAACTGTGAGCGATGTGCCAGCCGGCTGATTTGCAATGGATGCAGTGACTGCGGCAAATGCAGCAAATACAATCAAGAAAGTTTCTGGAGGCGGCAAGCGTGATAAAACGATTGAAAACAATTCAAAAATTAAATCAACTACTGCTTGACGAAATGCCGCAATATCGCAATCAGGCGCAATGCTTTGAGGAGGATGTTTTTTCCCGGCGCCGCTTGTTGAGGAGTCTGATGAACGTTCGGTCACCAGAGCCGCTGAAGGAAGAATACCTTGTTTTGCAGGACGAATTGCTTTGTGCGGAGCGTGATGAGAAAGGCGTGGTTGACGTCATGGAACTTCCGACAACAAGCGACGCCCGAATTGTTCTCTGGCAGGGGGATATCACCAGGCTGAATGCGGACGCTATCGTAAATGCGGCCAACAGCGCCCTTTTGGGCTGCTTTAGTCCGTGTCACGGCTGCATTGATAATGCTATCCATTCAGCGGCGGGTCTGCAGTTACGGGAAGCCTGTAACCGGCTTATGAGGGCACAGGGACAGGAAGAACCCACAGGGCATGCTAAAATAACGAAGGGCTATAACTTACCCTGCAAGCATGTTCTGCATACCGTAGGGCCTGTTATCACAGGCAATCTGACACAGCACGACTGTGATATGCTGGCTAGCTGCTACCTATCCTGCCTGCGGCTGGCCGGGGAATACGTGTTAAACAGCATCGCATTCTGCTGCATATCCACAGGGGAGTATCACTTTCCAAATCGGAAGGCGGCGGAAATTGCGATAGGTGTGGTCAACGAATTCCTCAAAACCAACAGCAGTATTAAAAAGGTTATTTTTAATGTTTTTAAAGACGATGATCTGGCAATCTATCAGGATCTGCTCAATAAGAAAAAACATGGCCTAGATGCGTAATTAGCCGGAAAATTGACAATAGCAGACAGGTCTTTTTATTCTATAAATGTGTTACCATTAGGCCGCTGTTCTCTATCTTTCGCATATATTAGCACACAATTATCCTGCTGCCATAACAAGGACAGCAACAGGAAAAGGAATGGTCTGACATGGGCGTGGCTTTAAGCCGTACAGCATTGTCTGATTGGATTGTGATCAGTAATCGGGGCTGGCTTTTTCCGGTAGTGGGGTGTTTCTTGTTTAGTGGGTCGGATAACAGCTCTGTCAGGTCACAGATTTACTCTGTTTTCTGGTGTACCGCATAGGAATGCTTTTACATTTGAGACTGCGATATCCATCAGTCTTTGGCGGCTTTCTTTTGGAGCCCATGCGATATGCGGCGTGATAATGCTATGATAGCAGCCGAGCAGTGGGTTATCGGGTCTTATGGGCTCAGCAGACACTACATCACAGGCAGCATATGCAACCTTTTTGCTGTTGAGTGCGTCCGCCAGATCCTGCTCTACAATCAACGGACCACGGCTGGTATTGATCAGGATGACGCCATCTTTCATCCTAGCAATAGATTTTTTATTAATCAAACCCTCTGTAGAAGGAAAGAGCGGACAGTGCAGTGAAATCACATCGGACTCAGCATATAACTGATCAAGTGAAACATAGGTGCCATACAGCCTCCCGGTTTCATTAGGGTGTTCATCATAGGCAAGTATCTTCATTCCGAAAGCAGCGGCCAGTTTTGCGGTTGCCTGACCGATCCGCCCGAAGCCGATGATACCAAGGGTTTTACCGGCAAGTTCCATTAGAGGATAGTTCCAATAGCAAAAATCAGCGCAGGCGCTCCAGTCTCCATTCTTTACGGAAGCCGAATGATCTGCGACATGGTGGCAAATCTCAAGAAGCAAAGCCATCACATATTGTGCAACGGCTGTGGTGCCATAGGTCGGAATGTTGCAAACAGGAATGCTGCGTTCTTTTGCTGCCGCAGTGTTGATGACATTGTAACCGGTCGCTAATACACCGATATATTTTACATTTGGACAATGCAAAAGGATGTCGGCTGTAATGGCAGTCTTGTTTGTGATGACAAGCTCTGCATCCCCAATTCTCATTTGCGTCAGTTCAGCGGGAGTGCGGTCATAAACGGTCAACTCACCGAGCTTTTCCATCTCCCCCCAGCTGATATCTCCGGGATTCTCTGTATACCCATCTAATACTACTATTTTCATATGACTCCTTTCATCATAGGGCTGGTCTCCAACCATCCAATTGAGTGGAACTCAGTCATAACTGCTCAATCCTCAAGCATCGCCCAGGCGCGGTTAATTATACGCTTTGAATTCGCTAAAATCAGAGAACTGTCTTCGTCCGCCCATGGCTTCACTTCAAAAGAAAGCACATAGGGATTTTCTGCATTCAGGAAACCTTCTTCTTTTAATACTCGGAAGAAATCCAAAAGCTCCGGTGTATCAATGGCACTGTCTGGAAATCCAAATCTCGGATGCTGGTCACCATATGCAGGGCAGCCCTTTTTCACCACCGCATTTCCGATATGGAAATGGTTGATATAGGGACGCAGGGTCTGAACCACAAACTTCGACGTTTCATATGTGGTTGGGAAGTGAGACAGGTCTACCAGTAAACCAAAATTTTTACAATAGGTTCTGACATCTGCTGCAAATCGTGCCGCATAAGGAGCCGGTCCAATGAGGGCAGCTTTTTCCATATCAAAATCGAACACCTCCAGATTTACAGACAGTCCTTTTGCGGCAGCATAGCCGCAGACACTGCGGGTTGTTTTCAAGAGCTGGGCATATGCCTGTTCTTTTGTCTCTTCCTGCCATTTGCCTGCCAAAAATGCAATTGCTTCCGCTCCGAGAAATTCTGCTTCATCAACTGCCTCAAGCAGAGTTTTTTCTGCTTTTAAGCGCTCATTTTCATTGATATTGTTTGGATTAAGTCCGGTACCAAGCAGTCTGGGCTGTGCACCATAGCAAACTTTCATATGTGACTGTTCCAATATTTCCTTTGCTGCCAGACGCTCTTCATCAGACTTGAACTGCATAACTTCCAGTGCGTCAAAAAAATCATCGCAGCAAATTGTTTTGATGGAATCCAAGACAGGGTATTGATTTGGTGGATGACTCATCCATTGAATGGTTCCGATTTTAAAATACTTGTGAATTGAATCTTTCATTTCTCACACCTCCGTAATTTCATTTATTAAAACATAATTTTATTATATTATAAAAATAACATAATTTAAAAAAAAAAGCAATCTTATTTTATATATAAAGTTGCGAAAGGTGTATCTAAATATAAGATTTGTCGGCATTGACAAATCTTGCTTCTCTTTGATATAATCACAGAATAATTATGAATTTGATTTCAACAATCAAAATATATGGGATTTGAAAGGAACTCTTATGGAAAAAGAACACAACTCCGGAACAAAAGCCAATCAATCATCTGAGAAAATGCTGGTAATACTGGAATATCTGGCTAATCAGAGAGAGCCAGTCCGCCTTTTGGATATTTCTAAAGAGTTGGGAGTAAACGTGAGCACAGTACTGCGTTTTGTGACTGCGTTAGTGAATAAAGGATATGCTGCGCAAGATGAGGAAACATCCAGGTATTATCTGACTTATAAGATTTGCGCTCTTGCTAATAGAGTGAGCGTCAAAAGTGATATTCGGACAATTGCCAAGCCTTATATGGAGGAACTATCGAAAATGTTTGGTGAATCTGTATGTCTGGCGGTTGAAGATAACGGGATGGTCGTGTATATAGAAGTAGTGGAAGGCAGCGGTCAGATACTTCGAACCACGCAGAGAATTGGAAATATAGCACCGTTGCACTGTACGGGCATCGGTAAGCTTCTGTTAATGAATTATTCAGAAGCTGAGCTGGATCACCTCGTTCAGGTAAAAGGCCTGACGCGCTTTACGGAACATACCTTAACAAGCAAATGGCAGCTAAAGGAAGAAATCAAATCCATTCGTCAAAGAGGTTACGCATATGATAATGAAGAGTGTGAGATGGGTGCGCGCTGTGTTGCCGCTCCTGTTTATGACACTTCCGGAAAAGTAATAGCCGGTATCAGTGTTACAGGTCCGGCCAATCGCCTCACCGATACCTTTATCAGACCTCGGATCCCCAGTCTTCAGCAGATGGCGGAATATGTTTCAAGAAAAATGGGATATAAGGCATTTGAGTCTTAATGTGATAAGAAAATACGCTTTTCCGAATTGAGAGTATAAAACGAAGAGGAACCAACCTGTTATAAAATAATACAGGAATAGTTCCGCTTCGTTTGTTTAAATTCGCCGCATATTACTTATGCACTTATTTACATGTTAGCCACGGTGAACGCCGGGGCATATTTTACAGCCAGCTTAATGGCCTCTTCCATGCTGACAGAGTCGGCAATTCCCCTACCTGCGATATCCAGAGCTGTTCCATGATCAACGGAAGTGCGCAGAAATGGAAGTCCGTTTGTAATCGCAATGGTTCGTGCAAAATTCAGGGTTTTAGTCGCAATATGTCCCTGGTCATGATAGAGGGATAAAACACTGTTGAATCTGCCCTGAAGTGCCTGATGAAAGACTGAGTCGGCACTGACAGGGCCGCAAATCTCATATCCTTCTTCCTGCAGTTGCCTGACGGCGGGTTCTACTTGATCAACTTCTTCGTTTCCAAATAATCCGTGTTCACCACTATGGGGATTCAGACCTGCGACAGCCATCATGCCTTTTGTCACACCCAGCCGGCGCAGCGCATCCGTGCAGCGGTGGCCGTAGTCAACAATCCTTTCCTTAGTAACCGCATCACAGGCATTTCGCAGAGAGATGTGTCTGCTGAGGAAGAATACACGCATTCCGTGTACTTCAAACATCGTTAACGGATCTTCTGTATTCGTCAGTTCTGCTAAAATTTCAGTATGTCCGATAAATGGGATATTACCGGCACGCAAAGATTCTTTATTAATTGGCGTAGTGGCCATGGCATCAGCCTCACCGCGTTTGCATAACAGGGTACTTTTTTCAATATAAGAATATGCGGCACGACCGCATTTTCCGGATATTTTTCCCGGTTCAAACGTATCCATGCTGATCATTTCAAGATCGATCACATTTAAAATGCCGGATTCATACAATCCTTCTGACGGAGATGAGATTTTATGGATTTTCATTTGAGGCATTGCGCCGTATCCCATTGCAGCCTGAAGAACATTAGCGTCACCGACAACACAGCAGTTTGCACAGTCATTAATTTCTGTTTTAGCAAGAGCCTTAATCGTGATTTCAGGGCCAATGCCTGCGGGATCACCCATTGGAATAACAATACATGGTTTCGTCATTTTTTACTCCTTTTATTTAATATTTTGGAAATATGCAATACAATCAATCATGGTGGAAGCATTGCCCACCATACCGCCTTTTGTGATCAGAGATAAGCCATCATGAAGGCCGCCGGCCAGATGTCCGTAAACGGCCAGGGGGACTACGTCATCAACCGGAAAGATACCGTATGCATGGAGTGCGGTGCAGACAGCAATCGCAGTATCTCCACCGCAGCAGAAGAGTCCCTGGTACTCCGGCTTGGAAGCCATGATTTCAAGGACAATAGCCGCAATGGAATCGTTGATCTTTGCAGAAATATCGTCTGTGCTGACATGCTCTTTTTCCGCATAAGAATCAAGTGAAAGACGATTTTCTGAAAAGATTCCATTGGTACATAAGCAGCAGATGTCAAATATCTTTCCAAGCCGGAGCGCTTCTGCCGTGGCATGCTGAATTTCCTCATTACGCTTTTCTTTGGATTCTAACAGTTTTTTTGTATTGAGCAATACATGACCGACATCCGGGCAATTCATCAGGTTTTTCGTCTGCATGGCGGCGACCTCATTTACACTTCCTATTGCAAACAGAATCTTCTTTTTTTTGACATTGATCAGATCATCCTTGTGCATGACGGCTGCAACATGGGAAGTAAAGCTTCCCGGATCAACGGCAATAAACGGAAGCTTACTTAACACGGCAGCTTGAGCAATTAATTCAAGGTCCTCTTCCTGAACGGCATCAAAGATTATGCAGCGATAACCGTCTGCGCGGAGAGCATGCAGTTTATCCGACAAATACTGAACACCTTTATGCATTTCCTCCAGTTCAATTTCCCATACCTTGTATTTTGACTGTTTCCGGAAGAGTTTCAAAGCAGAAGCGGTGTTAATCGGTGCTTTTGGATCAGCTGCCGCAGCAGTGTGAAAGAGTGGAACGCCGTTCACAAGCAAATGTCCGCCGATATAGATTCTTCCGGCCTGTGGAAATGCAGGGACAATAATGGCAATATGATCTTCCCCTTCTCCATCTATCGCATCTAACATGGCATCCGTTTCTGCACCCGGATTTCCGCGAAGAGTTGAGTCAATCCGTTTTGAAAAAACAATCGTGTCCGGGGCACGAAACTGATTCACCGCCTGGAATACACGTGCATAGGATTCCTCAGCGGAAAGTCCGCGGCTGTCTGTAGAATAAGAAATACAGGCGATTGTGTGCAGTTTATCCGCTCCGGTCCGGCTTTCGTTTAAAACTGTGCAGGCAGTCATTCCCTGTTTTGCCATCATTACGCCGGTATCGTTTGCTCCGGTCAAATCATCTGCAATAATCAAGACTTCCGACATAATTGGATCCTCCCTGTTCGACAGTAAGCTTGATGCTTGCGAAGTCCTTCAGGCAATCAACGGAAATTATAACTGTCTCGTTGTCCGCAGTGATTCTGCCTTCGCCCCAAAGAATTGAACTGTCTGTAAGCCTTCTGCCATTTAACGGAACGGAAGCGGTAAAAGGTCCGACTGCAATGATTTCCTTAACCGGGCGCTGCTGTGTCCCTGTTGTATTGACAAAAGAAAGGATATAGGTTGTGGTTTCGTTTTCAATATGTTCGATCAGATTTGTATGTACGCTGCGATACGCATCTGTTTCCATGGTATACTCTTTCCGGGAAGTATAATTGACTGCGTTTGCATAGACTTCAGTGAAGTCTTCATGTCCGTTCGTAAAGCAGAGTGCATCCACGGTATTGGCAAAATAAACGACACGTCCTTTTCCGAAGCTGCGGGCGACTATGCCCGCATAAGGAGAATCCATTGGCTGAATCCATGCATATTCCGGCGGTTGATTCAAAATTTCAGGCAGATAGCCGGCAACCTCCTCCTCTTTGTTATCGGCGGTACAAATAGCTGTTTTGCCGCTGTTCATCAGCAGCTCTGTCGAAAGAATGCCTTTTAAGACAGGAGAAACCGGATTCTTGATTTTAAAATAGTAGTCATTGGCAGTGAGAATGGATTCATTATTATAATGGCAGCCAAACACATCTGCAAGACCATAATCCGGACGTTTTGAACCGTCTTCATTGTATAAAGACGTTTCAAATGACGCAACGAGACCGCCTCCATTTCTTACATATTCACGGATCACTTCCATTTCTTTGTCATCCAGGATCCCTGCATTGGGGAGAATCAAAGTCTTTACTCCCTCCAAATCACTGAGTGAAAAGTATTTTCCTCCGATCACAAAACCATACGGTATATGATTCTCAATCAGGACACGTTCAGCGCCACGAAAATGTGCCTGAAAATCATCTTTGCTTTGAATGGGATTCCCGAATTTCTCCAGGTTCGCAAAAGAATAGAACATGGCCACATCCCGAACCGGACGGGAGTCGGATATAATATCAGAATTATCCGCAAGGAATGTGTAAGCGTCTTTTTCGCTCTGTGATGCACGCAGATCATATGTGGCGCCTGGATGCTGACCGTTGAAATAGCAGTTCCAGATTCCTCCGCCGACGCTGGCAATTTCCCATAGCCATAGCCTGTTTTCTATGAGCGGATCGCATACGTAACGTGCTCTCGTTCCATTTCCTCCGGTATTGATAACCGGCTGCTTTGTTTCCTGCAAAGCCCTGGAATAACGAATGGTAGTTCCCGCGTTATTAATTATGTCATACGGCCGGTTCGCCTGTTCCTGCGTAAATGCCGCATCCATAAATACACAGCTTATCAGATAATCAAAGTGCCTTTTTGCATTGTCGTGACCAATGCTGCAGATTTTGCTGATTACACTGTTATACAGATCAAATATTTCTGCGCTGTAAGCCTTGTCTTCTCCAAAGGATTTTGTTGCATTTTTCATTCGGACGATGTGCTCATCTGCAATGGCTGCTTTCCAGGACCGGTATTCGTCAAATTCAGGAGTGAAGAACTCGCTTGTAGAGTCAAACATCACAGAATGCCTGTCTGCATTGACTTTTAACACAGGAAGCTCTTTCCCGATATCTTTAAGATAGCGGTTCCTGCATTTTTCACAATAGCAGATTCCGGTTCCAAAAGAAACCGCATTTTCCCAAATTCCGTCTAAATCGTAATGTTCCATAACATAGCGGATATATTCAACGGCATGCTCATTTGAGTAATGGCTTAAATAACAGGGACTGTAAAAGTCCTTTTCATATTTTACAATCTTAGGGCTTCCATCGGCATTTTTAGCAAACCAGTACGGATGCTGCTCGTAACGTTCTTTTTCCACTCCGCGAAAATCCACCCGTACAATTACATGCATTCCTGCGGCATGGATTTCACGGCATACATCTGACAGGATATCCTGACCTTTTTTCATGAACTTATTTTCTTTACTCATTGGCAAAGGATTTTTGAAAAAATCAATTACGCCGCCTGCATTAACTACTAAGACGTTAGTATTCGTCTCTTTCATATAAGCAACTACAGCTTTCGCATCATAATCAATAATGTCCGGTTCACGTAAAACTGTTTGCAGAAATCGCAGGTTTTTTTGATACCAATATTTCATTTTCGACACTCCTTTTCGGCTGATAATAAGATTTTTGATACTGTGCGGCGAGGTTACATTTGTTGAAATGTTAGAATAAACATTTTCGAACACAAATGCATAGTTGTAATAGAACAACTTAAATATAATAGATGATATCAAGAAAAGCAAGTACTTTTTGATAATTAAAATATTTTAATTAAAAAGCATAAAAATGATTGACAATGCAGGCGTTATAATGGTATTTTAATTAAGAGATATTTTAAAATGTGATTTCAAATAGTGATATATACTGAAAAATGTCTGCTCGTCAAAAATGTTAAAAATAACACAATGTATCATATTTGATCATTATTAAACATAATGACAATAGTCCGGGAAAGCTTATTTGATTCCGTTGGAAGCAATCACCAGTGCTAAATTGTGTAAATCCTCTGTCATGCATATGAAAAGGTATAGCGGCGAGGTTATCCTTACATTGCATAACAAAAAGACCCTGTATTTTACCGTTCTTACAGAATTGCCAA
Organism: Lachnospiraceae bacterium 54-53; assembly: GCA_041223105.1. GTDB lineage: Bacteria > Bacillota > Clostridia > Lachnospirales > Lachnospiraceae > Lacrimispora. Next base: position 17,562 of record JBCLPO010000017.1, on the reverse strand, counting down.
TACGTGGTTGAGGCGATGTTTATGAGTTGCCAGATTTGCAAAAGTGACGGAAAGGGGGATAAAAACGAAGAAAGCCGAACGAGAAAGAACATTTAAAAAGAACATCTGTTTGCGATGTGTACCTGATAATACAATGGGAGGGGTACGCAGGTGAAAGGAAAAAATTGAGTCAAAAAAGGAGAAGAAAATGAACACTGATATCAGAGAAGGTTTATCAGTTTTAAAAAAAGCGTTGGTATTATCGCTTACTCTTATGGTATTCGTATTTACTGGATGCAGCGCATCAACTGATGGAAAAGGAATCAGCGGAGGAACAGCTTCTTTAGCTGGAGACAACACAGAATCCGGTACGCCGGGACAGCCTTTAAATGCCGGAAAAGACAGTGTGGTTATCGCAACGGCACAGGAACCTACTGTTTTCTTCTGTCAGGACAGCAGCCTTTCTTCCAATCAGGCAAAGGACAGTCCCGTGCTGTTTCAGGTTTATGAGAATTTACTCTGGATGGATGAAAACGGTGAATGTCAGCCATGGGTTGCAACCGATTATGAAATGTCTGAAGATGGCCTGGAATATATCTTCACTATTCGTGATGATGTCTATTTTCAGAATGGTAATTTGCTGACAGCGGAAGATGTGGCATTTACATTTAATCTCTGTAAGGAAAAGAATCCAACTCTGACTACAAATCTGCTGATTAATTTTGATAAGGCCGAAGTGATTGATGATACACATGTTAAATTTATATTGACAGCACCATTTGCAGCATTCCCTGCTGAAACATCGACGCGTGCAGGTTTCCTGATTGACAAGAGTTATTATGAAGAGGTCGGTACCGCCGGATATAATGAAAAACCGATTGGAACCGGACCGTATTATTTTGATTCCCGTGTCAGCGGTCAGGAAATTGTCCTGAAAGCATATGATAAATACTGGGGTGGTACAGCCGGTATAAAATCCATATCTATTCGCCCGATTACGAATATCAGCACCCAGTTTATTTCGTTAAAGAGCGGTAATATAGATGTTGTGAACATGGCGGATATCGCTTCCTGTAAACAAATTACAGATGAGGATATCGCAACCTGGCTGAGTGCCCCCTCAGCGTCAAGAATGGTTATGATATTAAATGACTGGCCCGGTTTAAACGTACCCACAAAAGATTTAAATCTTCGGAAAGCAATCCAGTATGCGATTTACAAGGAGGATATTTTGCTTGGTTGTGTGGATGGGGAAGGAAAAATATTGGATATTGATGTGCCTTCCATTTATTCGGGATCGCCGGACCCGGGAACCTATCCCGTTATCGAGCGGGATCTTGATAAAGCAAAGGAATACTTAGCGAAGTCCAGCTACAATGGAGAATCATTAAAAACTATCTGCTTAAGTGGCACTGAGCAGGAAAAAGCAGCTCAGATTATTCAGGGCCAATTGATGGAAGCCGGTATCACAATGGAGGTTGTGGCAACTGATACCGGTACATATTTTGCGGCTCAGACAGCAGGAGCTTACGATATGAACATATCTGTAACAAGCAGCAGTTTAAATGATGTTTCCTCATGCAACACCCAATACCGCATTCAGGATACGACAGGGCCGATTTTTGAAGAAGCCGATACCTTGGATGCCCTCTGTGCGCAGGCAAATAATGAAATAGATCCGGAAGCAAGAAAAGAGTTAATATCGCAAGTATTTACCATTGTTCAGGATCAGGCATACAGCGTACCGTTATATAATGGTACATCTACCATGGCATATAATAAAAATCTTGAGGGAATCACGCTAAATCCCAACAATGCCTGGCGCGTATTTTACTGGAGATGGAAATAGGTTTGGCAAGATTCTGAAAGGAGGTTTTATATGCTCAAATATATGCTTAAGCGCATCCTGTTGATGATACCAGTCATACTGAGCATTACATTCCTGGTATTTCTTGTTCTCTCCATATCGCCCGGGGATCCGGCACTGATGGCCTTAGGAGGGCAGGCTACTGCTGATGAAATTGCTGAAAAGCAGGTGGAGATGGGACTGGACCAACCGGTCATAGTACAATATGTCAAATACATGTCAGGAGCTGTTCGTGGAGATTTTGGCACTTCCTGGTATCAGGGCTTTGATGTTATGAATGAGTTTTCTCATCGGATTCCATATACATTATCGCTGGGTTTTCTGTCAATTATTGTGGCAATCGCAATCGGAATACCAATTGGTGTCATAGCAGCCGTAAGGCATAACAAAGTGACAGATTATGTTGTAACATTTCTGGCATTAATTCTAGCCTCGGCGCCTGCCTTTTGGCTTGGAATGATCTATCAGATGTTTTTCGCGTTAAAGCTTGGGTGGGTTCCTGCCTCAGGAGCGGATTCCTGGAAAAGTTTTATCCTTCCGACATTATCGCTTAGCGGTGGTATTCTTGCGGCGGACAGCCGTACTACCAGAACATGGCTTCTGGACGTGATCCGGTCGGATTACGTCCGGACCGCCCGGGCCAAAGGAAATAAAGAAATTACGGTTATCATGAAACATGCACTTCGTAATTCCCTGCTTCCGGTTATCACTCAGATTGGCGTAAGCTTTTCAATCGTCATGGGCGGATCCGTCATTACGGAAACGGTATATTCTTTCCCCGGAATCGGTTCATATTTGATTAATGCGGTAAAAACTAAAGATATCCCGATTGTTATGGCATGCATCACCATCATTTCAATTGTTGTGGGTATCACCAATCTGCTGGTTGATTTGACATATGCAATCGTTGACCCCCGTGTCCAGACGGGGCAATCGTGATAAACAGGAGGGATCAGAAAATGAAAACAAACAGCAGACAGAACATGAATACAATAAAAGCAAAAAGAAATAAAAGTCAGTTTTCACTCGTATGGATCCGGTTTAGAAAAAATAAGCTTTCGATGCTGGGATTAATCATCCTGACCGTACTCTTGTTATTGGCATTATTTGCCCCCCTGTACATCCCGTACTCCAACGTGGCCTCCCAGAGCATAGCAAATGCTTTTCAGCCGCCAAGCTGGAGTCATCTTTTCGGAACGGACCAATATGGCCGTGATTTGTTCGCAAGGATCATCTATGGCGGCCGTATCTCTCTTTTTGCAGGTCTGGTAACGATGGGAATTGCTTTCGTTTGCGGTATCGCAATGGGGGGAGCCGCAGGTTTTTTTGGCGGCCGGGTGGACACGGTCGTGATGAGATTCTGCGATGTCCTGATGTCTGTGCCTGGAATTCTATTATCAATGTCAATCGTTGCGGCATTGGGACAAGGGCTGTTTAAGATGCTGATTGCGCTCAGCGTTTCCCAAATTCCCAGGCAGGCGCGTACCGTTCGTGCGTCTGTTATGACTTTACGGGATCAGGAATTTATTGAAGCGGCCAGGAGCTGTGGAACCGGTAATGCCAGGATTATTTTAAAGCATATTATCCCCAATGTTCTTGGACCGTTAATTGTCGGAGTCATGATGGGACTGGGCGGAACGATTTTACAGATAGCAAGCCTTGGCTTCCTGGGAATCGGAATAGCGCCGCCTACGCCGGAATGGGGAACTATCATTTCTGAAAACCAGGCAAGCTTAATGTACTATCCGCATTTGGGAATTATCCCCGGAGTGTTTATCATGATATCTGTGTTAAGTTTAAATTTCATTGGCGACGGGCTGCGCGATGCACTTGATCCCAAGATGAAGAATTGAGGTGTATAATGGATAAATTACTGGAAATCAAAGATTTATATGTTCATTACAACACAGATGAATCCGTGGTACACGCTTTAAACGGTTTTAGCCTGGACGTGGTAAAAGGAGAGGCGCTTGGGCTTGTAGGAGAGACCGGTGCTGGAAAAACCACAATGGCGCTCAGTACGCTGCGGTTGCTTCCCGAGCAGGTCGGGGAGATTACGGGAGGATCGATACATTATAATAACCTCGATATTTTAAAGGCAAGTAAAAAGGAGCTCAGGGAACTGCGCGGGGCAGAAATTTCCATGATCTTTCAGGATCCCATGACAAGTTTGAATCCGGTTATGACAATCGGCGATCAGATTAAAGAAGTGCTGGATTTACATTTCACCAGCATGACAACTGGAGAAAAGGATACGAAAGTGGATGATATATTGTCTCTGGTCGGGATCACTCCGGAACGAAAAGATCAGTATCCGCATCAGTTCTCCGGAGGGATGAAACAGCGCGTTGTCATCGCTATGGCACTTGTTGCCGAGCCAAAATTACTGCTTGCCGATGAACCGACAACTGCACTGGATGTGACAATACAGGCACAGATTTTAGCTTTGATGAGAGAACTGAAAGACAAATTTGATTCGGCTATGATCTTAATTACACACGATCTCGGTATTGTTGCTGAGTTTTGCGACAGTGTGGCCGTAGTGTATGCCGGGAGCGTAATTGAAAAGGGAACGGTGGAACAAGTTTTTATTCGTAAGGAAAATCATCCATATACGACCGGGCTGTTCCGCTGCATTCCTGATTTAACATCGAATGAACCTCGTCTGACACCGATTCCCGGATACATGGTCGATTCCAGTGAACTGCCGAAGGGGTGTAAGTTTGCTGACCGCTGTACCAAATGCCATGATAAGTGTTTGGAGGCAGAACCTGATATGCATGAGGCGGAGCCTGGTCATTTTATCAAATGTTACTATTCAGATGAAGGGAGTGCGGATAAATGAGCGAAATAATAGTGGAGACTAAAAATCTAAAAAAGTATTTTCCGCATAAATTTGGATTTGTTCATGCTGTAGATGACGTTAGCTTAAAGATCAAAGCTGGTGAGACTTTAGGCGTAGTGGGGGAATCGGGTTGCGGTAAATCAACCCTTGGCCGTGCCATCCTCCGTTTGCAGGAACCGACAGCCGGAGATGTCCTTCTTGAAGGGAAGAGCATTCTTCCACTGAAAGGAAAAGAGTTCCGCAAAGTACAGATGGGGATGCAGATGGTATTTCAGGATCCATATTCTTCACTTAACCCGCGGATGTCTGTAAGCGATTTAATCGCAGAACCGCTGAAAGTCTGTAAGACTGTTACCGAAAGATCACAGATAGCTGCAAAAGTAAGAGAAATCATGGAACTGTGCGGATTGCCGGAACGTTACAACAACATTTATCCCCATGAAATGGATGGAGGCCGCAGACAGAGGGTGGGCCTTGCAAGGGCACTTGTTTTAGATCCGAAATTTATTGTATGCGATGAACCGGTATCGGCTCTTGACGTATCGATTCAGGCGCAAATACTCAATCTCCTGATGGACTTACAGGAGCAGAATAATTTGTCTTACATGTTTATTACCCATGATTTATGTGTCGTAAGACATATCAGTAATGATATTATGGTTATGTATATGGGACAGGTCGTAGAGTACGCCTCAAAAGAAGAAATTTTTTCACATCAGGTGCATCCGTATACAAAAGCCTTGTTATCAGCCATTCCCACAACTGATTTGAGCAGACGCAGCAGAGAACGTTATGTGCTGAAAGGAGAAGTATCCAATCCGATTAATCCGGCTCCGGGTTGTAGATTTGCTCCAAGATGCCCTTATTCTTCTGCAAAATGTAAAGAGCCTCATCCATTAGTCGAAATAGCACCAAATCATTTTGTGGCATGCCATGAATGTATAAAGTAAAAGAAAGAAGGATTTATATGAATTTATCACAAGCAATAATCAAAATTTTATTAAAAGAAGGGATTACAGATGCATTCGGAATTCCCGGAGCGGGATGCAATGCATTTTATGATGCACTAAAAGATGTGAAAGCTGAAATCAAACATATTACGATGCGTCATGAAGAGTGTTGTGTGCATGCAGCAGACGGTTATTACAGATCAAGCGGAAGAATGGCACTTGCCATCAGTACATCAGGTCCTGGCGCCACCAACTTTGTAACGGGAATCTATACGGCAAATATCGACAGCATTCCGCTGGTTGCCATTACTGGTCAGGCAGTCCGGGCTCAGCTTGGCAAAGATGCATTTCAGTGCGTAGATGAATCGAGCATTGTTCGCTCCGTAGCAAAGCACGCCGTTTGCATTATGAATCCTAAGACAGCGGTTGATGAAGTGATCGAAGCGCTCCGCCTTGCTAAAAGCGGGAAACCGGGACCCGTCGTATTAGATATTCCTTTGGATATGCAAAAGGCTGAAGTGGATTTTAATCCGGATACATATGAGCCGGTAAAGGTAACAAATCCGAAAGCATCTTCTGCTGCCATTAACGCGGCGATGGACATGCTGCTTGCAGCCGAGAATCCGGTTATTCTGATGGGCGGCGGTGTTGTTTTGGCCCATGCAGAAAAAGAACTGATTCAATTTGCGGTAATCATGAACATCCCGGTTGTCATCACCTATATGGCAAAAGGTGCAATTCCCACATTTCATCCGTTATACGCAGGTATGCCCGGAATCCAGTGCGGTAATCCTGTTGGAAATAAAACATTCTTGGAGTCAGATGTTGTACTAGCAATCGGAAACAGATTTACTGACAGACATACTGGCAATATTGACGTTTACAAAGGAGACCGCAAGTTTATACATATCAATGTGGAAGCGAGTGAAATCGGTAAAATATTTGCGCCGGATCTCGGAATTGTCGCAGACGCAAAAGATGCGATTGGCCAGTTGCTGGAAATTGCAAAGAAACTTGGACAGCAAAAAGGCTCCGGACGCGTTGCCCATATTCCGTCTGAGAAAGAAGGTATGAAGCGAAAAACTGATCATGATTGTGTTCCGATTAATCCACACCGTGTGTTTGGAGAATTAAATAAAGTGTTTGACGAAAATATAATGTTTACAACCGGATGCGGTATTACACAAATTTGGTCTGGACAAATGCAGGAGATTAATGCGTCTAGACGGTACTTCCCTTCAGGCGGAGCAGGATGCCTGGGTTGGGACATTCCGGGAGCAATCGGAGCAATGATAGGAGACAAGAAAAAAAATAAATGTGTCTGTGTCATGGGAGATTTTGGTTTTACTTTCCATATACAGGAACTTGCTACAGCAGCGACGAACAATGTGCCTTTGGTTGTATGCATCGTAAATAATGCATACCTTGGTCTCATCAGACAGAACCAGAAATTTGCTTACAATTATGAATATGCTGTTGCAATGCCGGAGAATCAGGGCGAAGTCGATTATGTGGCCGTAGCCCGGGGATTTAACTGTGAAGCTGAGCGCGTATTTAAGCCAGATGACATTGCTAAGGCATTTGAACGTGCAAAAGCCTCTGATAAGCCTTATGTCATTGATATTGTTTGTGATCCACAGGCTCATTGTTCGATGGGAAATGATATTGCACATGTCAGTGAGTTTAATGCAGAGTAAAATTCGTCAAAAACTAATATGACATTTCACTAACAGATAGTGCAATCCGGTTTGTGCTTTGGTAAAAAATGGCTCCTTTTTGATAAGAATTACGATATGACAATTCTTATCAAAAAGGAGTATTTTTATGGCTGTTGCAAAGGAACAAATACGACAGATTATTTCCAGGTACTCTCATTTGTCATCTTCGTTTCAGCCGCCTTCACATTGATAGGAAACACCGGAAATTCCCCATAAAAAATCTTTTGTTAATTTTCCGTTCGTCATTTTCCGCCTTCGTTTGATACATATTGTGCAGTTCCGTTATTCCAGTTGATCCGAGCTATATTAAGGGTTAGAAAAAATAAAATACTGAATAGAAAGCTGATGATTGTGCTAAGTACACTTAACAACAGAATTGTAATCAGCAAAAGTGAAAATATTTGAAAAGAAACGATTAGAGCCCAGTATTTTTGCAGTCGAGTGGAGTAGAATTGAATGTTTCGGCTAAGCTCCAGTTCTTTCAATCCCTGAACCAACTGATAAGTAATAAATAATTTTCCTGACATATCAAACAGACCTATAATGTAGGATACTAACGGATTGGCAGTGAGGCCGGTTACAGAACAGATTAAGGTGATAAAACTGTAGCATGCCAGGAACAGGGAGAGAGGCTTACATTTCTCTAAAACAGGACTATCTTTCTGTAACTGTTTCATTGCCATATATAGAAGCAGATATCCGACAGCTCCTGGCAGAAGACTGAAGGATACTCCAGCCAGAGTTATGTTAAAATCAAACAAAATAAAAAACACAGCAATTAATAAGTAATTCATATAAATACCCCCTAATTACCAGAAAATGTTAAAATAATTTTGAGTTATAGATTTATCATATAATAAAATAGAAAAAATAGCAAGAAGATATGTTGAAAAATGTTGCTTGAAAACTATGAAGATGTTAATAAATGAAAGTTTTTGGTATATATAATTAAAAAAATATGCAATTTTAAACATTTTCTTTGACAAATATCAAATGATATGATAGAACAAATATAAATAAAAAATTAGTATAAAATGAACAAAATCTAACAATTCAAAGATACAAAGAACGTATTAAGATTGATGATGAGTCATCAATTTTTAATAAAAAAATATTAGGAGGAAATTAGTATGGGAAATTACGATGACATGTCCCGGTATATTCTGGAAAATGTCGGAGGCACTGAGAACATTACCAATGTTACTCATTGTGCAACAAGACTTCGAATTGAGGTCGCTAAGAAAAGCAAAGTCAATATGGAAGCATTGAAGGCAGTTCCGAATACAGCGGGTATTGTGGACAAGGGACGTCAGCTTCAAATTATCATTGGACCAAAGGTCAATGATGCCTACAATGATTTTCTGGTATTATCTGGATGGAAGCCGGGTATGAATGCGAATACAGAGGTAGAAGATCTGAGTGCAAATCAAATACATAATGCAAAATGGGCGTTAGATAAGGTGGCCGGATTTATGGCACCTGTATTCATGCCTATTGTGCCGGCCATGATTGTAGGTGGTATGATTCTGGCGCTTGCCCGTGTGGGCATCAATTATTTTGGACTGGATACAAGTACCGGCACTGTGAACATCTGCATGGCTCTGTTCCAGGCAGGCTTCACTTATTTCCCTATTTACGTTGGCTTTACCATGTCAAAACAGCTGAAGATGCCTGAAATATATGGGGCTTTTCTGGGCGCTGTTCTAATCTGCGACCGCATTAATGGTGTTGAAGGACTGAGCTTCCTGGGTATTCCAATTCCTCAGGTTTCCTATGGTTCTACCGTATTTCCTGTTATGCTTGGTGTATTCTTTATGTACTTCGTTTACAAGTTTGTAAAGAAAATTATGCCGGAAATGTTTACATTTTTTGGTACTCCTCTTCTTACAATGATCATTGTAATACCAGTAGAGCTGATTGTGTTGGGACCTTTAGGAACCTATTTAAGCAACGGTGTTGCAGCCGCCTGCATGTGGTTGTCCAACACTCTGGGCTTTGTTACTCAGCCGCTTTTGGCAGCAGTTTATCCTTATATGGTTATGTTTGGTATCGATAAGGGCATTGGACCGATCTCCATTGCAATGATTGCAGAGCAGGGGTATGATATTATTTTCGGTAATATGGGATTTATTTCCAACATTGCTGTAGGAGCTGCTGCTCTGGCTGTAGCAACCCAGTTAAAGGGAGAGGATAACAAGGCTATGAAGGGACTTTACAGTTCTTTTGGCATAACAGCGCTTTGTGGTGTAACTGAGCCTGCCTTCTATGGCGCTTTGATTTCCAGACCAAAAGCTTTGATGGGTACTGCATGTGGCGCATTGGCCGGTGGTCTGATTGCCGGTATCTTTGGTTTGAAAAAATATGTGCAGATAGGTTGTCCTGGTCTGATGACTTTTATTATGTATATTGATGATACAGGGAGCCTGTACTATGTGGTAATTGCCGCTATTGTGGCAGCAGTGACAATTGCAGTTGCATTTATCAGTACAAGGATCTTTATTTCAAGAGATGGAAAAAAGTCTAAATAAATTTAATTGAATTTAATAATGCGGCTTCTATCTGTTTCTGTCTGCCGGAAGTCGCATTATCTACTGCTAAATAATAATAAATAAGGAGAGGGTATTATGAAAGTCTTAATTGGTGAATTCATTACGGAGTCCAATGAAAATGTTCCATACAAAAATGAAATTACAGCATATAATATTGCTTTTGGGGATGAGTGCATTCGAAAAATGCAGGTGGGTGAGATTTTTGAAGAAGCCGGTATTGAGGTGATTCCTGCAATTTATGCTGTAGCTGGAGCTTCCGGCGTGATTAAGAAGCATACCTTTGATTACATTGAGGCCTGTTTTATTCGAACAGCAAAAGAATATCTGAATGAAATAGACGGAATCTATCTTATGCTTCATGGAGCCAGTGAGGTTGAAGAAATTGGATCCGGAGATCACCATATTCTGAAAGAAATACGAAAAATTGTTGGTCCTTACATACCGATTATGATTGCCTGTGATCCACATGGAAATCTGTGTGAGGAATATGTTGAAAGTGCTCAGGTAGTTCGAAGCTACCGTGAGTCTCCGCATACGGACAGTATTCCAACCCGTAAAATCGTAGCAGGAATGTTATGTGAGAAGTTGAAAAAACGTGAGAATATTCACGCTGTATATCGAAAATTACCGCTGATTCTGGGTGGAGAGCAGAGTGTATCTGCTGATGAACCTGTAAGAAGTATTAATGTATATATGGATGAGCTGGAAAAGGATCCAAGGATCTTAAGTGCCAGCTGGCATGTAGGCTATATCCGTCATGATTGTGATGTGGCAGGATGTGGCATTGTGGTAACACCTATGACCGGAGCAGATCAGGATTATGCAGAAGAAACAGCAGATAAACTGGCTGCATATGTGTGGGATAAACGCCATGAGTTTCACTATACCGGCTTGACGGCTGTACCGGAGGAAGCTCTTGATCTGGCACTTTCCCAGGAGAAAGGACCCGTTTTTATTACGGATTCCGGAGATAATGTAACCAGTGGTGCAACAGGATGGAATACATACATTCTGCGTCAGGTTTTGGCGGTGAGAAATCTTCAGAAAAAAATTCTTTTTGCTTCTATCTGTGATCCGAAATGCTTTGAATATTTAAAAAAAGTTGAGATTGCCAAAGAAACCCATATTACTCTGGGTGTTGGACATGACGCAATGAGTACACCAGTAGAACTTGATGTAATCGTAAAAGGTAAGGGCGATATCGTTCGTGCCGGAACCATGGGATCCACGATGATGGTGGTATTTGGTCACAGCGTTACAGTTAATGTAAAAGGAACCGGTATTGATATTGTAGTAGCAAACAGTGAGAAGACATTTTCAGAAAAAACAATCTATGATCATGCCGGTGTTGACTGGAATGATTATGACATCACTGTAGTAAAGCAGGGATATATTTTCCCGGAACTGAAGGCGGCAGCGGCGTTTTATGTAATGTCCCTGACAGATGGAGCAACTCCTCAGAATACAGCTAAGATACCATTTAAGAAGATCATGAGACCAATGTATCCGGTGGACAATATATGATGGAGGAAATTTTTGCAGTTATAATCAAACAGGTGATGGACCTGTAAATGCAGGAGGAAATATATGGGATTTTTAGACTCATTGCTGGGAAATAAAGATAAAAAAGTTGGAAACACTGCCTGTGCTCCAAAGACTGTTTACAGTCCTTTGAAGGGAAAAGCGATGGCATTGGATACCGCAGCGGATGAAGCATTTGCCAGTGGCATGATGGGGCGGGGGTTGGTAATTATTCCGGCAGAAGGAAAATTATATGCACCGGCAGATGGAACGGCTTGCGCGGTCTTTCCCACTGGACATGCTGTTGGGATGCTGACACCCTGTGGTATGGAAATCCTAATGCATATTGGTATAGATACGGTGGAATTAAACGGAAAAGGATTCCAGGTAAAAGTGGAAGCCGGGGCAACCGTGAAAGCAGGAGATCTGCTTGTCGAATTTGATCTTGAATTCATTAAAAAGAGTGGATATGATACTACAACGATGGTATTGGTGTCTAATTATTTGACTTTGGGGGAGATGGGAACACCTGTAGAAGGACCTGTTGAAGTGCAGGATCCATTATTTGCATTTAATTAAATTTTTTGGAGGATCGAATGAAAGAGTATAAGGTGCAATTAAAATCAGTGAAAGCACCGCTAAAAGATTGTACATGTGTACCGGTTCTTTTAAGTGATGATACGATAGAAGAAAGAAAAGAAAAAATTCTATCTGGAATGAAGGAAAATGGCATAGAACAGCTGATTGTATATAGTGATATGGAGCATGGCGGTAATTTTAATTACTTAATAGGTTATTATACAAGATTTGAAGAGGGCCTTCTGGTAATCAAGGACAACGGTCAGATGAACCTGATGTTGGGAAATGAGAACTTAAATAAGGCGGACAAGGCAAGAATTCATGCAGGATGTATACATGTTCCTATGTTTTCACTTCCTAACCAGCCTAGTGAGTGTGGAAGAAAACTTCGTGACCAGTTCATAGCTGCTGGCGTTGAGCCGGGAAAGCATACGGGAATTGCGGGCTGGAAACTGTTTACAGATCCATATGAACAGAATGACAAGATGTTTGATGTTCCGGCTTTTATAATCGATTGTGTCCGCAGTATTGCGGGAGAGGAATATATTACGAATGCTGCTGCAATCTTTATTGGAGAAAACGGAGCACGCGTAGTAAATAATGCCAATGAAATTGCACATTATGAATTTGCAGCTGCTCTTGCATCGGATTGTATTCTGGATGCTATGGATGCCATAGAAGAGGGTGCTTCGGAGATGATGCTTGGAGATAAGCTTAATCGTTATGGTCAGCATAATAGTGTGGTGACTATTGCCTCCAGCGGCCCGCGTTTTGTTAAGGCTAACATGTATCCTACTAATAATACCGTAAAGGTGGGAGACCCTATTTCCCTTACCACCGGTTACAGGGGAGGTCTTTCCAGCCGCGCTGGCTATGCGGTTCATAACAGTGATGAGATGCCGGAGAACATGGAAGATTATCTGGAAAAAGTTGCAGCACCATACTTTCATGCATATGCCCATTGGTTGTCAGCAATTCATGTTGGGATGAAGGGCGGAGAGCTGTATGCTCTGATAGAGCAGGTGCTTCCGCAATCGCAATATCATTGGGGATTGTGCCCGGGACATCTTACAGCGGAAGAAGAGTGGCTTTGTTCTCCGATTCGTAAGAATTCAGAGGAAATTTTACGCAGTGGTATGTTACTGCAGATTGATATTATTCCGTCCGTACCTGGATATGGTGGTGCAAGCGCTGAGAGTACCATTGCATTGGCTGATGAAGCATTACGTCAGAAAATTCAGAAGGAATATCCTGATATGTGGGAGAGAATGCAGGCCCGCAGATCATATTTACAGGATATACTTGGAATTCCACTGTCAGAGGATGTACTGCCGATGTGTTCAACCGTGGCTTATCTGCGTCCTTATCTGCTGCAGAAAGATCAGGCGCTGGTATGGGAACCGGTGGAATAAAGACGCAAGTACAAAGAGAGTCTCGGCAGATTGCCGGGGCTCAGTTATTAAGAAAACCTAAGTGGTAATAATTGGAATATCAGCATTTATATATTTATCCAACAACGTATGGTCAGCTTCGTGGTCCGTGATAATCAGATTGATATCGGACAAAGAAGAAATACTAAAATAATAAGATGTATCTAACTTTGAACTATCTGCCATACAAATTACTTTTTTGGAGGCTTGAATCGTAGCACGTTTTGTAGTGCCATCAGTTATATGGGGAACGGTAAGGCCATGTTTTAAATCAATGCCCTCAGTTCCTAAGAAGAGAGTATCTATTTTAAACTGTGAGATAAAATTATCGGTAAGTGCTCCCATAACGGCTTGAGAGTCAAAACGATATTCTCCTGGACACATGATCACCCGGAGATTTTTACAATCCGACAATTGATTCATGACAAGAAGAGAATGGGTCATTACTATAATATTCTTAGTCTCTTTCAGAAGTAATGCCAGACAGCTGACAGTAGTACCGGCGTCCAGATAGATGGAATCTCCTTCGTTGATGTAATCCATACATTTCTTTGCGATGGTCATCTTCTCAGCCATATGTTCGGAATTCTTCATGGCCATGTTAAATTCGAACAATGATCCGTTGTTTAAAACAGCACCACCATGCTGAAGGGAAATCAAGCCATCATCAGATAAAGAATTTAAATCTCTGCGGATAGTCATGGAAGAAACGGATAGTTCTGATGCTAATTGGTTTGTGTCGACGTAGCTTTCTAACTGGAGTTTTTGAATAATATATTGTTTACGCGCAATTGCATTCATAATTAAACCTCTTTTGGATATGTTTGTATTTATTATAACATATTATATGAGAAAGAACAAATGTTTTTAGATTTGGAGAAGTGTGAGAATATGGAGATTATAAAGAAGAACGAGGAAGAAATCCTGCATTATATTATGACTTTTATGGGGGGATTCATGGGTTTGTATGCACTCTGCGCTTTTGAAAATTACGGATCTGCTCAGACTGGAAATCTAATGAATTTGGTGATAAATCTGGTTGATGGAAATATCAGGGGGACCTTGATAAGAGTCGGAGCGTTTGTTCTCTTTTGCACTGGAATTGCAGTTTCATGGCTGCTCTATCGATTTTTTACTTTACCTATGCGGGAAATAAGTCTTTTATTAGATGCAGTGGGACTGGCAATCTCTGCATTCATGCCGGATAACGTAGATCATTACTTGCGTTTATATCCACTGTTTGTAGTCACCAGCTTTCAGTGGGGCACTTTTAACAGAGTGGGAAAAAATGCAAGTGCCAGTTTGTTTATAACCGGAAATCTGAAAAACTGTGTACATCACTGGCTGAGGTTTCTGGTAGATCATGAAAGGGAAGCGTTGACTGGAGCCAGAATCTATACGATTACAATACTCGGTTTTCTGGCAGGCGGATACGCAGGCTGCGTTGTAATATTACATATTGGATTCATGGGTGTATTTTATGGGTATATTCCATTGGCAGCAGCTGAAATTATTATTTTAACAGGGAAGGAAACAAAGTTAAAAACAGGAATCGCAGGAAGTGAAAAAATCCAAGATAATTATTGAGTATAAAAAATCTGCTTAATTGTGTTGAAATAAAAACAATTACTGCAATACTTACAGGCTGCGAAAAAGTTTAGAGGATTGCGGAGCAGAATCCAATCAGTTAGTCCGGCCCTGATGTGATAAGATGTTCATGCATAAAGATAAGGGGAAAACGCAAAAACAGTCATCAAAAGTACCATGAGTTTTTTTCGGCGCTTTTGGACAGGCAGCTTCTTTATGACCTGCATCACTCAGGATTTCATGGAAGAAACAGTTATTCTAAAACTGATATTGATGACACGCTCATGCACATGAAGGATGACCACATGAGAAATGCCCAGCTAAAGCCGGGATATAACGTGCTGATCGCAGTAGACAGCGAATATGTGATGGAGGCAGATATCTTTCAGGAGAGGAACGATGTCTGGACCCTGGTCCCATTCTTAAATATATGGAGAAAAAACCTGGGATTTAAATATGCGAGTGTGACGGCAGATGGGGGATACGAAAGCGAGGAAGCGTATTGCTTCTTAGATGAGAATCATCAGAATTATTATATAAAACCACGGAATTATGAAAGATGGAAAAAGAGAAGCTTTAAGAAGGATATCAGCAAACGTGAAAACATGGAATATGAGGAAGAACGCGAAACCTGTATTTGTCATGAAGGCCGGAAGCTGAAAGCCTTTTATAAAAAAAGAGCAAAAACGGCTATGAATCGGAAGTGACGGTATATGAATGCGAAGATTGCAGTAACTGCCTGAAAAAAGATAAGTATACAAAGGCCAAAGGAAACAAGCGGCTGTATGGGAAAATTCAGAAAGAAAGGCTTTATAAAAGTATGCAAAAGGAAAGGTGCCGCTCAATAACTATAAATAAGCTATTTTTTGCGGCCCCCTCCTGATTATCCTGTTTATCAAGAATATTCGGCGATGCGGGTGATGCCGACATAGATATGGGAGATCCTGTACCATGTGGCAAAGTCGATGATGCCGGTCACCGGCAGACCGAAGATGGACTGGAACTGCCGGACCGCCTCGGCTGTGGCCGGACCGTAGATGCCGTCAGCCGTTATGCGGGGGATGGCAGAGTAAACGGTGGCAACGGTATCCAGCTGTTCCTGGACCTGCTGGACCTTTTCCCCGCTGGCGCCGATGGTCAGGTTATAACCCGGCCAGGAGGACGGGACTCCCGAGACCTGTTCCGCGGTGTTGATGTACATGTCGCTTCCGTAATAGTACCGGAGTATTTCAATGGGGGTGTAGCCCCGCTCGCCCAAGTCACAGCTTCCCCACTGGGACATCCAGTTGGGACACTGTACCCGGTTGCCGTCACAGTACTGGGTGAGGATAGGCTGCCGGATGCCGGGCCTGGACAGGTAACTGTTAAAGATCTCGTCAACGACCTGGGAAATGCTTTCATAAATGTTCCGCCCGTAGATCCACTTATGGTCAAAGGCGGTGGAGGATGTAATGGTAAAATCATATCCCTGGTTCCTGTACCATTCCGTGTAAACCCGGTTTAAGGTAAAGCTCATGATCGCCAGAACGTTTGCGATGATGGAAGACCGGGGCCAGGTGGCATAGATTTCGCTGGAAGCCACATTTTTTATGTAATCCCCGTAAGGAACATAATAATTGGGAGCCGTGGGATCGGTGGGAACTCCGTCGTGGACGATGATCGTCTGAGGGACCACCACCCGGCTTAAAACGATCTCCCCGGTTTCCGCCGTGGGCTTTACTTCTGCTTCCGCAATTTTTGGAGGGTACTCTCCATAGAGGGTATGGTCCGGAATAACGACGGGCACATCCGGGGATACAGCATCCCTGACCGGAGTCATGCGCACAGGCTGGATGGCCAGGGTATCGGCGAGAATTTCCGTGCCGGATATGGCCACCGGTTCAAAGCCCTGGGCGCGGACCATGAGCGTGTATTCTGAATAGGGTTGGATAAGTCCCGGCGCCAGACTTAAGTCGACGGGCGGAGCGGGAAGGCTGATATCCTCTGTCTGCCCCGATATGTTGGTGATGAGCTGTTCCAGAGTGCTCTCCGGGTCTCCCTTGTAGGAGATGGTGATTTCAGCATCCCTTATGGGAAAGTTGTTTTCCGATGAAACAACATCTACCTGAAGAGAGCCGGCAGCAGCGGCTTCCTGTGCGACAGCTGTCTTGTACTTGTTCATACATTGCCCCTTATTGAAATGATTATTATAATATATTAGGCGGAAGGGGGAATGATTACAAAAGCCTCCGCAGGACGGAAAAAATTTTGGCCCTGCGGAAGCTTTTTAAAAGAAGGATGATTTTGTTTCCTGAAACATGGATTCCACATAGTTTCGCATTTCATCCCGGCTTTCAATGTTCCTGGCGCCGTTTGCAATCTGATTCCGCCGTTCTTCCGGCAATCCGGCAAACCGGGTCAGAATGTCTGAGTGCTGTGCCAGTTCCATGGTAAAGCCAATTGGCAGTTCGCTGTTATCTATCATCTTTATAAATCCGCCTTTCTGCGAAAGGCACCGATGAGGTTATGAAACACGTTCTTGCAACCTCCCAGTCTTT
>JBCLPO010000016.1:0-126634 GCA_041223105.1 Lachnospiraceae bacterium 54-53 | reverse complement strand
GCACTCTGCATATTTGTCACCTCACCGCAATTATATAACTTTTATGCAGCAAAATCAACTAACTCTGGAAAGAACCGGTTTGACGCTTACGTTCAAAGCAACGATGCAATACATTCATTTTTATTTTCCAGATGGATGACGGTAATGCTCCGACACATTGCCCAAATGTGTGTTTACAGAAGTTTTAATTGGAAATGCCAGTGTCACATAATTATTTTCAATACATGCTTCTTTATGTTCATACCACCTATATAAGGTTGCTCGAAATGAGCATCTAAGAATTTGCACAGCAGCCTGAACCGACCCTGTAAACTCAAATTCATTCAGTACTGTTTCTTCTTGTTCATTTGTATACATGGGATCATTTTCCTCCTAATGAAGTACAACTTTCTATCTGAACCTCCTTCCTTAAATGTAGTAATTTCATTATTAATGGCATCTGGAGCACTAATAATATGCAGCCAATTTTTATGCAAGACTAACTTCATGCCAAATGAATTTAACTATGCCATTTTCCGCAAATTATAATATATTTAATTCACATATGTATACATTATACAAAATCCAATTTTTGCAAAAAAAGCCCGGATTGCACAAAATGTATAAAAATAAGAGATTTTATTGACAGTATTTGTTCATAATGATAACATATGGCTATGAGTTGGATACAATATCTAAGTCAGTTTGTTTTGGCCAAGACAAAAAATAAAAGGGGAAAAGCGCATGGGACTTCTGGAAAACGATAATATTGATATTATGGATGGTTATTTAAGCTTGCAGGAAAGGGTATACGAAATCCTGAGAGATCAGATTTTATCGGGAAAGCTGCCTCCCAATGCCCCGTTAAATACGAACCAGCTTTCAAAACAGATGAATGTAAGCCGTACACCGGTCAGAGATGCCGTTAATAAATTGGTATCACTTGGTCTTGCAGTGAAAATTACGTATAAAGAAGCCAGGGTGGCAGATTTTATGTCTGAAGAGATGTATGAAATATTTTGTGCAAGATCAGCATTAGAAGGTATTGCCGCTCGCTCGGCTTCCCGTTACATGTCAGGTGAGGATAAGGAAAAACTGGTTTGGCTTTCAAATCGTTCAGAAGAATGTTATCTGACGGGAGATGAGAAGGGATTTATGGAAGTGGATCAGGAATTACATTTTCTGATTTATAAGAGCCTGAAGACACCGATTCTGATGAATATGGCAAAGCAGCTGTATTTGATATCAAAACGTAACAGAGATGCAGGATACCATATTGTCGGGAGAGGGGAAGAAGTGGTCAAAGAGCATGCGGAGCTGGCGGAAGCAATTAACAGAGGTGATGCGGAAGGTGCTGAGCGGATTGGAGCCAGCCATCATTTCAACACAATCGTAAATCTGCAAAAGAAATTTGAGATGATGAAGCATGAAAGTCCAAAATCAAGAAGAGTTTAGTACATATTTTTCACAAATTTACAAACCTATGTGGAAACAGGAGAGGTGTTATGATGAAAATAAGAAAAAGTATGGCCTTATTGGCAGCAGCGGTGATGATGGTTTCTTCACTGACCGGTTGTTCCGGTTCAAAAACAACAGAGACGACAGTGGCAGCGGGGGAAACAGCCAAAAGTGAATCAGCGGCTGTTGCTGTCGAGGACGGGGAAAAGCCTATCATAGGTGTTATGATTTTTGATTATGCCAACAATTATGTGACCTATGTCCGCAATGCCATTACAACTGTTGCCGGTGATGATGTGGAAATCCAAATGGTAGATGCCCAAAACGATCAGGCAAAGCAGGTGGAGCAAGTAGATTTAATGATTAATAAGGGGGCAAAGGTTCTCTGCGTCAATGCTGTAGATCCGACAGCAGCGTCTTCGATTATTTCAAAAGCAAAAGCAGCGGATATTCCTCTGGTATTCTTTAACCGCTGTCCCTCCAAGGAGGATATGATGAGCTACGATAAATGCTGGTACGTTGGCAATGATCCATATGAAAGCGGTAAGCTTCAGGCGGAGATGGTCATGGAGGCATTTAAGAATAATCCGGCATTTGATAAAAATGGGGACGGTATTATGCAGTATGTAATTATTCAGGGCACCATGGGGCACCCGGATGCTGTCGCAAGAACTGCCGCAAACCAGGAAACCTTTGAAAAGGCAGGATTTGCCGCGGAGCTTCTGGATACTCAGACAGGCGATTTTAAGACGGCGGCATCAAAGGATGTTATGGATGTCTGGATGGGAAAATATGGGGACCAGATTGAAATGGTTTTGACGAACAATGATGCGATGCTGCTTGGTGCAATTGAATCCTGCAAAGCAGAGGGCTACTTTGGCGCCGGTGATAAAGTGATGGGAGCTGTAGGCATTAATGCTTTACCTGAAGTTTTGGATATGATTGAAAATCAGACAATCATTGGATCTATCATGTCAAACGCTTATGATGAGGGAATGTCCATATACAGCATGGCTTATAATGCGCTGGAGGGCAGAGAGGTTATGGATGGAATATACGGAGAATTAGGAGATATGAAGGATCTGCGGGTTCCATACGTGCCTGTGGGCAAGGATAACGTTTCAGTGGCTCGTGATATGTATGCCAGGGTATTGTCAAAATAAGCATTTGATGTCCGGGAAACTTCCAGTGAAAGTTTCCCGGAAGCTTTTCAAAGCAGAAAAAGATGGCGGTGGAAGAATGGAAAGAAAGGATGAACAATATATCCTTCAGATGAAGAATATCGTAAAGACTTTTCCGGGAGTGCGTGCACTTGATCAGGTTAATTTAAATGTTCGGCCTGGCACGGTTCATGCTCTGATGGGAGAAAACGGCGCCGGAAAGTCCACATTGATGAAATGCCTCTTTGGGATTTATATTCCGGACAGCGGTGAAATTGAATTTAAGGGCGAAAAGGTTCAGTTTACCAATCCCAAACAGGCGCTGGATCACGGCGTTTCCATGGTACACCAGGAGCTTAACCAGGTGCCTGAGATATCGGTTATGGAAAATATCTGGATGGGCCGCATTCCCAAAAATGGAATCATTGTGGATGATACCAAGATGTATGAGGATACAAAAAAGATATTTGAAAATCTGGATTTAACGATTGATCCCAGGGAAAAAATCGGTCATCTGTCCGTATCAAGGAGACAGATGATAGAAATCGCAAAAGCTGTATCAGCGGAAGCGAAAGTAGTTGTCTTAGATGAGCCGACCTCCTCATTGACGGAGACTGAGGTAAAGCATTTGTTCCGGATTATTGAACAGTTGAAAAAACAGGGATGCGGTATTATTTATATCTCTCATAAGATGGAGGAGATTCTTGAAATCTCTGATGACGTGACAGTTATGAGAGACGGGCAGTATATTTATTCCGGGCATGCCAATGAGATGAATACCGACCAGCTGATTGCTTTGATTGTAGGACGGGAACTGACAAACAGATTTCCGGAAAAGATCAATGTTCCCCAGAACAAAGCTCTTTTAAAGGTGGAACATTTAAAAGGATTGTATGGTCCTACCGTAGCAGATGCCACCTTTGAACTGAGAAAAGGCGAGGTATTGGGAATTTCCGGGCTGATGGGCTCACGAAGGACTGAAACGGTTGAAACCATATTTGGCGTCAGAGTGAAAGAAAGCGGTACCATTGAAAAGGACGGGAAAGCAATAGGAAATTTTAATGCAAGAGAAGCTATCGATAACGGATTTGCATTGATAACGGAGGACAGACGCCAGAGCGGGATTTTTGCAGGTCTTGACATTGAATTCAATTCAACAATTGCAAACATGGAAAGCTATGCAAATCCTTTGGGAATGATTGACAGAAAAAAGATGGTAAGAGATACAAAATGGGTAATTGACCGGCTTCGTGTAAAGACTTCCTCTCAAAGTGAAAAGATCGGTAATTTATCCGGTGGGAACCAGCAGAAGGTTATTATGGGAAGATGGCTTTTAATTGATTCCCAGATCATGATGTTAGACGAACCCACAAGGGGTATTGATGTGGGGGCGAAATATGAAATATACCAGCTGGTAATGGAGTATGCAGCCAAGGGAAACGGCGTGATTTTTATTTCTTCGGAAATGCCTGAGCTTCTTGGAATCACAGACAGGATCATGGTTATGAGCAATGGGC
This sequence comes from Lachnospiraceae bacterium 54-53, assembly GCA_041223105.1. GTDB lineage: Bacteria > Bacillota > Clostridia > Lachnospirales > Lachnospiraceae > Lacrimispora. The sequence goes on along the minus strand of JBCLPO010000016.1, from coordinate 122,520 downwards.
GTGTTGCAGGGATTGTTGATACGGCAGCCACATCCCAGGAGGAAATTCTTAAATTATCCGCCAAATATTTATAAAGAATAAGAAAAGGAAGATAAGATATGCAAAAGGTTAAAGGCATTCTGCCCAATTGGCAGGACAAATCATGGAAGAGCATTCTTTTAGAATGGTCCATTTATATTGTACTTCTTATACTTGTGCTGGTAATCATTTACATTGATCCCAAGTTCGTAAGTCTGAAAAATGTTTCTGCAATTTTAAGCCAGGCGTCCACCAGAATTATTCTGGCTCTTGGCGTCAGCGGTATTGTGGTATTGGGTTGTACCGATTTATCTCTGGGGCGAAGTGTGGGCATGGCTGCAATATTTACGGCTTCTCTGTTGCAGGACCCTGCTTACGGATCAAGAGTGTTTCCTCATTTACCGGAGCTTCCCCTCATCATACCGATTTTTGGGGCCGTGATACTGTGTTCCCTGTTTTCCGTACTGCATGGTTTTTTTGTGGCAAAATTAAAAGTTGCTCCTTTTATCGCATCTTTAGGTATGCAGTTAGTTATTTATGGACTGATGTCTATCTATTTTGATATAGTGAATGATTCGGCGCCCATAGGCGTCTTGAATCCGAAGTTTTCAAAGCTGGCTCAGGGAGCCTTTGAATTAGGCGGTGTACGAATCCCGTTTCTCGTTTGCTATGCCGTGATCGCCATACTGGTTATCTGGTTTATCTGGAATAAGACCGTGCTTGGCCGAAACATGTTTGCAATCGGCGGAAACAGCGAGGCAGCCAATGTATCAGGAATCAATATTATCCGCAACATGCTGATCATTTATATCATAGCAGGTGTTATGTACGGGATTGGCGGCGCCCTGGAGGTTGCAAGAACCGGAAGTGCAACGAATGCATTAGGGGCTTCTTATGAACTTGATGCCATGGCCTCCTGTGTTGTAGGCGGCGTTTCCATGAGAGGTGGTGTGGGTTCCATTGGCGGTGTGGTAACCGGTGTGCTTTTGTTTCAGATCATCAGTTATGGATTAGTATTTGCGCAGGTTAATCCATATTTGCAGTATTTTGTAAAAGGTGTCATCATACTGCTTGCTGTAGCCGTTGATACACAAAAATATATTAAGAAAAAGTAGAGAAAGTGTGATGATATGACAGGAAAAATGAAAGCAGCATTTTTGCGTGATTTTCATAAAGGATTAAATATAGAAGAGACGGATATTCCATCACCAGGATACAAAGAGGTGTTGGTGAAAGTAAAGGCGAGCGGACTGTGCGCTTCAGATTTACATATTATTGACGGGATTTTGCCGAGCGTGAGTTTAAATTTTACTCCGGGACACGAAATGGCAGGTGAAATTTGCGAGCTGGGAGAGGGAGTAACAGGATTGGAAATTGGAACGCATGTGGTTGCATCAATTGATGTGACTTGCGGCAAGTGCCGCTTTTGCCTGACCGGTCATACGAACTTATGCCGTTCACTCCGCCGGATTGGATTTGAAATCAATGGCTCTCATGAAGAATATGCGGTTGTCCCTGAAAATAATATTTTTCCGATCGACGACTCCATACCATTTGAACAGGCTGCAGTGATCCCGGATGCCGTGGTTTGCATGTATCATGCCATAAAAAATAAAGGGCAGGTGAGGGCAGGCGATAAAGTGCTGATTTTGGGCACCGGCGGCCTGGGAATTCAGGGTATCCAGATTGCGAAGTATTTTGGCGCGGAAGTATATGCGACCAGCAGACAGGATAAAAAGCTGGAAATAGCAAAACAGTTCGGCGCTGATGAGGTTATTAATACTGCAAAATGCGATTTGATTGAAGAAATTGACAGGATCACAAATGGAGAACAGTGTGATGTTATCTTCGATAATATCGGAGTAAAAAGTTCTGTTGAAGACAGCTTGAAAATGCTTCGCCCCGGCGGTAAGGTCATTGTAGTGGGGTATAATGATCCGGAATTTGAAGCCAATTACCAGGAGATCGTTATAAAAGAAAAAGAAATCATAGGAATCAGGGGGAGTTCCAGAGAGGATTTGGTGGAAGCAATTCGTCTGGTAGAAAAAGGTGTTGTCATACCATATATTTATAAAACATATAAGCTCGAGCAGATAAATGAAGCTCTTGAGAATTTGCGGAATGGGGTCAGCCTGGGAAGAACGGTAGTCGTATTTGACTGAGAATTAACTGATATAATTTGCCCGAACGAATCACGCAGCTTAAGAAGAGGTTATCAGCGATAATATATACGATCAGGTATTATATTACAATATTTAGAGGAGATTGAAAATGGAAGATTTTGTTATTCCTGAGAAAATGAAAGCAATGACACTGACTGCTTATGATAAACTGCAGTTGGCAGAAATGCCGGTTCCCCAGCCAGGTCCTGGAGAAGTTCTCTGCCGTATAAAGTCTGTAGCGATCTGCGGTTCAGATCCGAAGATGATTCATGGAGGTTATAAGTTTGCAAATTGGCCGCCATATTTTCCTTTTGTTATGGGGCACGAATGGGCAGGACAGGTTGTGGCCCCCGGCGAGGGAGTAAAGGATTTCTTGCCCGGTGACAGAGTGGCCGGAGAAGCCCATGTCGGATGCGGAAAATGTGATAATTGTAAAAAAGGGCATTACACAGTATGTTTGAATTATGGTAAAGATGGCAGTATGGGGAATCTTGACATGGGACACCGTCATTATGGTTTTTACTGGCAGGGTGCAAATGCAGAATATAATGTTTATAAAACCAGCGCATTGCACAAAATTCCGGAAAATGTCAGTTATGATGTCGCGTCCATGTGTGACTGCGCAGGCGTTGCTTTTCATGGCGTACAGATGGCAGGCGTTACACCGGGCGGTACCAGTGTGGTTTTTGGACCCGGAGCAATTGGCCTCTGTGCAATGATGGAGTGTAAGGCTCTTGGTTCCGGACGCGTTGTCATGATTGGACGCGGGGCAAAACTGGAAAAGGCACGTGAACTGGGGGCGGATATCTGCATTGACTTCGAAAAAGAGGATCCGGTGCAAAGAGTGTTGGAGATAACAAATGGCATTGGAGCTGATGAAGTTATGGAGTGTTCAGGAGCGTCGGATTCTCCTATGAAAGCATGTCAAATGGTGAGAAAAACCGGGAGTGTGGCGCTCATTGCTACATATCATTCCAATGAAGTGATAATTCCTGCCAATACCGTAAATTTCAATGAAATTAAAATCGTTGGTTCCAAGGCTAATCCGAATGTGTCAGAAGAGGTTCTTCATTTCTTCGCAACAGGAGCAATTCAAGGTGAAGAACTGATTACTCACACATTTCCGTTAAAAGAATATGAGAAAGCCGTCGATATTTTTGAACATAAGAAAGACGGTTCTATCAAAGTGGTAATTCATCCATAGATAGGAGAAGGATAAGCAATGAGAGATTATGTGATGGTGGTCGGCTGCGGTATGATGGGAAGCGGTATTGGCGCAATGAGTGCACTTGCCGGACATAAGACGCTGCTGGTGGATGTAGATGAAGAACATGTACGGTCAGGTGTGAAAAAAGCCATTGGATGCATGAAGCTGAGAGAAGATAATGGCCTGAACACACATGAGGAGGCTGAGCGGGCCCAGGCTCTTATTGAGGCCAGTACCAATATGTCCGAAGCAGCCGCATCGGCATTTATGGTGATAGAAGCAATCGTTGAGGATATTGAAGCAAAACAAGAGCTGTTTGCTAAACTGGATGAGATGCTCCCACCGGAAATTCCAATTTGCAGCAACACCAGTGGATTGAGGATTACGGACATCAGCAAAAAATGCAGACATCCGGAGCGTACTGTGACAACGCATTTCTGGCTGCCGGCACATCTGGTTCCGCTTGTAGAGGTTGTTATGGGTGATAAAACTGATGTGGCAGTGGCTGAAAAAGTCCGTGATGAACTGAGAGACTGGAAGAAAGCCCCTGTTCTGGTGAAGAGGGATCTGCCAGGGCAATTGGCAAATCGTGTGTTTCAGGCAATTATCCGTGAGGCCATCGACATTGTTGCATCCGGGCTTTCAAGTGCAGAGGATGTGGATACTGCCATCAGCTGCGGAATGGCAATGCGTTTTCCTGTATGGGGACCGCTGAAGCACCTGGATGCAATCGGATTAAATCTGGGTCTTTCCGTTCAGGATACAGTTCTTCCCGATATCTGCGCCGAGAAGCATGCAAATGAATATATCCGAGACCTGATTGCAGAAGGAAATCTCGGAGCAAAGACCGGAAAGGGCTTTTATGACTGGGAGAAGAGAAGCATTGAAAATGATGTGGCAAAGCGGGATCAGTTTATCATTGAGGCTGTTAAGATTACCAGCAGGCTGAATGACGATTCATCGGAAAAATTATAATTGTGATCTTGTAAAAGAGGAGAAAGGAGAAAGTTAAAATTTGAAACAATATTTTGTGACAGGCAGTTATACGGAGCCGATTTTGTTTGGCACAGGAGAGGTTTTTGAGGGAAAAGGGAAAGGGATTTCATTTTGCACATTTGAAAATGGCATTATTGAAGTAAAAAATGAAATTGCATTGAGAAATCCCTCTTTTTTGAGTGTGGATGAGCGGAATAAAAAGATTTATGCGGTCAACGAGACGAAAGAATACCTGGGAAAGACCGGAGGTGGCTTGACTCAGCTTTCTTACGATGAAGAAGGCAATATGAGAGTTGAAGGAAGCTGGAATACTTTTGGTACAGATCCCTGCCATATTGCAGTCGGACCTAATGGACAGTTTACTGCCGCGGCAAATTTTGCAGGCGGCTCAGTGACCGTGTATCCAATTGATGAAAAAGGAAATGTCAAAAACGATTACCGGTTATTCCAGCATGAGGGCAGAAGCATTCATCCGGTGCGTCAGAAAGGACCGCATGCACATAGCTGCATTTTTGCCCCGGATCAGGAATTGATGTATGTTCCTGATCTGGGAATCGATAAGCTCGTCGCTTACCGATATGAAGGCAGTACTGTATTTCCTGAGAATAAAGCTGATATTTGTGTGCCGTCAGGAAGTGGACCCAGATATGGGGAGTTTGGAAAAGATGGAAAACACTTTTATTTAATTAACGAAATAAGCTCACAGGTGATGCATTTTACATATAGAGCCGGAAAGATGGAATTTCAGAACGATGTAAATACACTTCCTCAGGATTTTACCGGAAATAATATTTGCTCTGATCTTCATATTACTCCAGACGGAAAATTTCTTTATGCATCGAATCGTGGGCATGACAGTTTGGTATGTTATCAAATAGAAGAAGATGGTAGTCTGCTATTCATTGAGAGGCAATCCTGCTATGGAAAAACCCCCCGGAATTTTGCTGTTGACTTAACCGGTAAGTATCTTCTGGTTGGCAATCAGGATAGTGATACAATTATAGTATTCGAAATCAAAGAGAATGGTTGTCTGAAACAGATAAACCAAATTGGTACCGGGTCGCCGGTATGTATCCGGTTTTTAAGGAGGCAGCCGGCGTAAACCGGCAAACGCCTGATCAGTGAGATGAGCGTCCGGCAAAATTTTAAGAATTGGTTCTTTATTTTTCTAAATCGTTTCCTTTTAATGATGTCTAAACGTTAATTTTAAAATATGTATTGTATTTTCTTTTTATATATGTTAGTATAATAAAGTAGACGTTTACATTAAAATATTGTGGATTGTTACTGGTAAAGCAGGCGAAACTAAAAGAGTATGCAGATATTCTTTTTGTTTCGCTTTTTTTATTTGGAGGTGATATCAGTTGTTCATTATTAAGAAGATCTTCAACAATAACGTATTGCTGGCAGAAGATGAACAAAAAAATGAATTTGTTTTTATGGGGAAGGGGATTGGATTTAGCAAATCTGTAAATGAAAGCGTTAATGAGGTGGCGATTCAAAAAAAGTTCCAGCTGGAGACAACGAATCAGGCCCATATCTTAGGAAAGTTTTTGGCAGATTTAGATGAAAGTTATTTTAAAACAATAAAAGAAATCGTAGATCATGCGAAAGAAAAACTTAATATTACACTCAGTGATTATATATACCTTAGTTTAACAGATCATATTTCTTATGCAATTGAAAGGAATAAAGAAGGGGGTGTATTCAGAAACCCGATTCGATGGGAAATCAAAAAGGCATATGCCAAAGAATATGAAATAGGGAAAAGAGCCCTTGAAATTATTGAGAAGAATTTAAAGGTGGCTTTGCCTGAGGAAGAGATGTGGATAAGTTCTTTAAAAAGGTGATCCCCAATATGTTCAGCTATGTGTTTATTCCTATGCTGACCCTCTGTGTTACGGTTCCTGTTTCATTGATTGTCTTTGCGCCTTTGGGAAATTATGCAGGAATTTATTTTGCTGAAATGATTAACTGGTTGTTTGCCAATGCGGCTCCGGTTGCCGGCTTGATTTATGTGGGTCTGATGCCGCTGATTATCATGGCAGGAATCCATTATGCGTTCTTTCCTACCGCCATTCAATCCATTCAGTCAATTGGTTACGATACAGTTCTGCTGCCGGCAAATTTAATTCATAATAGTGCGCAGGCTGGAGCCGCCTTTGCGGCAGGTCTGAAGACAAAAGATAAAAAGATGAGATCTGCCGCATTTTCAACAGGTGTGTCAGCCATTTTCGGAATCACGGAACCTGCAATGTACGGAGTTAACCTGAAATATAAAAAACCTTTTTACGCCGTTATCATCTCGGGAGGTATTGTTGGTGCGACAGCAGTCACCCTGGGGCTTAAAGCATATGCATTCACAACTCCGGGAATATTAGCAATTCCAGGGTATGCATCCGGGAATCGGTTTAATCTTATATTGGCTGTCGGATGTTATATAGGGAGTTTTGTTCTGGCATTCTTAATTATCCTGGTCTGGAGATTTGATACAGAAACCCAGGCTGAGGCCGAAGCAAAAACCGTGACGACAATTACAAGCCCTGTAGATGGAAAAGTGATTCCTCTGTCGCAGGTTGAAGATAAGGTATTTGCAGAAAAATTATTAGGAAAAGGGATTGCTGTAGTTCCGGATCATGATATGTTTTATGCACCGTTTTCAGGGACTGTGAAAAATGATTTTTGAAACAAAACGTGCAATTGCATTGGTTTCACCGGCCGGAGTTGAATTGTTGATTCATATAGGTCTTGATACAGTAAATCTTCAGGGAAAATACTTTGATGTATTGGTTGAAAGCGGCCAGAAAGTAACACGAGGGCAGCCATTGGTCAAAATTAACCGTGAAGCGATGATTGCAGAACAGTACAAACTTGTTACGCCATTAATTATAACGAATACGGATCAATTTAATGATTTCAGTTTTATTATGGAACAGGGAAGTGTGGCAATGGGTCAGGAATTGTTGATTGTTAAAAATCAGAAAGAAGGTAAATGAGATGACAAAAGTAGTGAATGGATTTCCGGAAGGATTTTTGTGGGGAGGAGCGACTGCTGCCAATCAAATAGAAGGAGCCTTTAATGAAGACGGAAAAGGGTTGTCCACTTCTGATTACGCGGCATACAAAGATCCATATGCCGATGGAGGAGTAAATAATTTTACGTTTGATGTGAGTTCCGTAGAATTGGAAGAATATACGAAAAATCCTGAAAAATATTTTTTTCCCAAGCGTTGGGGGATTGATTTTTATCACAGATATAAAGAGGATATTGCTTTATTAGCGGAAATGGGTTTCAAAGTATTTCGCTTGTCAATTTCATGGGCGCGAATTTTCCCGACAGGGCTTGAAGGGGAACCGAATGAAGCGGGTCTTGCATTTTATGATAATGTTTTTGATGAGTGTCTCAAATATAATATCGAGCCGCTGGTAACGATGTCACATTATGAAATGCCTGTTGAACTGACTTATAAATATAATGGCTGGGTCAGCCGTGAATGATTACCTCTATTCGAAAGATTTGCCCGGGTTATTCTGAAACGGTATAAAATTAAAGTGAAATATTGGATCACATTCAACGAAATGAATCTGAATCTGAATAGCTTATATACCGGTGCCGGCGTTTTAGAAGATTTGATAGATAATAAATTACAGGCAACCTATCAGGCATCACACCATCAATTTCTTGCAAGCGCTTTAGCAGTAAAGGCAGCCCGCGAAATAGCTCCGAATGCAAAAATCGGTTGTATGATCAATCAAATCGAATCCTATGCAAAAACGACAAAGCCAGAGGATCAATTACAGGCAATTCAATCCAATCAGTTAAGTATGTTTTATCCGGATGTTCAGGTACGCGGGAAATATCCGAGCTATATGAACCGTTATTTTTCAGAAAACGGCATTCAGGTCGTGACCCAAAAGGAAGAAGAGAAAGTTTTGAAAGAAGGGACCGTGGACTTTGTTTCAATCAGCTATTATATGACCCATGTAACAGAAGCGCGGCCGGATGCGGGTAAGTTAGCCGGAACCTTTGACAGTCCCATTAAGAATGAATATTTAGAATTATCTGAATGGGGCTGGCCAATTGATCCGGTTGGGCTGAGGATATCTTTAAATAAATTATATGATCGGTATCAGATACCGGTATTTGTGGTTGAAAATGGTTTGGGCGCGAAAGATGTCCTGACTGAAAAAGGACAGGTGCATGATGATTACCGTATTGATTACATAAAGAAACATATTGCAGCAATGCGGGAAGCCATCAAAGACGGAGTGGAACTCATGGGGTATACAACCTGGGGATGTATAGACCTAATCAGCTGCGGGACCTCTCAAATGAGTAAGCGTTACGGATTTATTTACGTGGACCAGGATGATCAGGGCAACGGTTCATTGGAACGATATCGCAAAGACAGCTTTTATTGGTATAAAGAAGTGATTGCATCAAATGGAGAAACGCTGTAAGGCATGGAGTATTTTCAATCAGTTTTATACCAAAAGTTACATTTAAACCGTTATTTATGACATGAAAAAAATTATGTCGATTTTTGTAGTATATTATAATTAAGTGTTTTACGGACAGGATATTTCAGGACCGGCAGTTCAAAAACACTTATAAAAATAAATAAAAGGGGGATCAAAGGAGTATGGCAAACGGAATTAATATTTTAAAGGGTGTGCTTCTGTGCGCAGCAGGTGTATTGGTTCTTTTTTTGCCTTATGAAAAATTTCAATCAATTTTTCCGGCTGCAAAATCAAGGATTTTTGTAAAAACAACGGGGGGAATTATTCTTCTGTGCGGCCTGTTTGTCATGTTTATCGTTATCAGTGAGCTTTAAAAGGGATTAACAGAATATGCCTTATGTGACCGGAAACTGCATACATAAGACAGGAAGGGCCGCGGTCCTGGTCCGGCAAAGCATATCTGTCAGGGGAATGAAAAAGTGTGAAGTGATTTTAATTGAAATACAATGAGATCGTGTAATGAACAGGGCATGCTGTAAATCCGGCTTCTAAGGGACGGATTGCAGCATGCCTTTTTATAATATGGGGAAAGCGGAGAAAAGATGATTTTTACGAAATATATTGACAACTATAGTTGTCAGTGATATGATGAGATTACAATGACAAGAATAGTTGTCAATCATAAGGGGAAAATTACATGGAGGAGAGAATGTGCCATTATACAATCGTTTAAAGGAATATCGTTCGGGTATTAAAATAAACCAATATGAAATGGGAAGGCGGGTCGGAGTATCAAGGCAGACAATCAGCCAGATTGAACGCGGGGACTATTCCCCGTCTGTGACCTTAGCGCTGAAAATAGCGAAGGTCTTTGATGCTGCAGTGGAAGACATATTTCATTATGAGGAGGAAGATTCAGATGAATAGTGAAAAAATCCGTAAAAACAAATCAGAAGACAGGAGGGCTCTTTACAGGTTCGCTCTCATTATGGTGGCTTCGTTGTTTACGGGACTGGTAATCGGCGTCATATCCAACCGGATCGACGAAGATACTTCCGTCCGGATCGCGGGGGGCTTGATGGAATTTCTGAAAAGAATTTTCCCGGTGGCTAATCTTGTTATGACTGTGGCATTGATAGCTCCCGTCATTTACCTGTATCGGAAATGCCGCAGGCTGTATCAGGCCTGGGACGGCGAGAGCGAAGAAGAAATAATCAGGATTGAAACCGGCTTAAGCTATGCTCTTTGGTTCACTTCCATATTGCTCATCCTGTCTTTTTTCTTTTTCGCTCTGGGCGCTTATTTTAATGTCCATGCTTTTGATTCTCTGAAAAGATCGGACACAGCTTACTGGTTCGGGGGATTTCTGGCCGCAGTTGTCAGCACCATCGCAGCCCAGCAGAAAATTGTCAATTTTGAGAAGGAGATCAATCCGGAAAAGCAGGGAAGCATATTTGATCAGAAATTTGCGAAAAAGTGGGAAAAGAGCTGCGACGAAGCGGAAAGGCTTGGTATTTATAAATCCGCATATGCATCTTACCGGGCGGTGACCGTAACCTGTCTGGTATTATGGCTGTTCTGTGTGATCGGGACGAATCTCTGGAATTTTGGCCTGATGCCTGTTACGGTTATCTCAATTATATGGCTCGTTCAGGTATCCAGCTATTGCATCAAATCCATCAGCCAGTCAAAGCACTCATTGGATTGAGAAATGAACGGTTCCTTCGGTCTTAACGCCGCATTCTGACAGGTTTGCGGCGTTTTTGTTTATCCCGGAAAAGTTTCAAAAGGATGTGGCATACTTTATCAGTGAGTGGTATAATAAAAAAAAGCAAATGATAAGGAGCAGCAATATACGTCATATGGATAAATTTCAGGCATTAAAGCACTATTTCGGTTATGACAGTTTCAGGGAGGGACAGGAGATCCTCATTGACAGCATTCTGGCCGGAAGGGACGCCCTGGGTATTATGCCCACGGGTTCGGGAAAGTCCCTGTGTTTCCAGATACCGGCTCTCATGATGGAAGGAATCACACTGGTCATATCCCCTCTGATTTCCCTGATGAAAGATCAGGTGTCAACTCTCAATCAGGCAGGCATTCACGCCGCATATCTGAACAGTTCTCTGACAGCAAGTCAGTATTTCAAAGCCCTGGCCTATGCGCGGGAGGGGCGGTATCCCATTATTTATGTAGCACCGGAGCGGCTCGTGACGGATGAATTTCTCGATTTTGCGCTGCATGCCAGGATCTCCATGGTAGCCGTGGATGAGGCACATTGTGTTTCTCAATGGGGTCAGGATTTCAGGCCCAGCTATTTAAAGATCGTGGATTTCATTGATAAGCTTCCGCAGCGCCCTGTCATCAGCGCTTTTACGGCCACTGCGACAAAAGAGGTCAGGGAAGATGTTATCGATATTCTCATGCTCCGGGAGCCGTCGGTGGTTTCCACCGGTTATGACAGGCCCAATCTCTATCTGGGCGTGCAGTCTCCCAGGGACAAATATGCCACTTTGAAGAATTATGTGGAGTGTCATGGGGATAAGTGCGGAATCATTTACTGCCTGACCAGAAAACTGGTGGAGGAGGTCTGTGACAAACTGAATGAGGACGGATTTTCAGCCACCAGGTATCACGCCGGATTGAGCGATGCCGAGAGACGGAAGAACCAGGATGATTTTATTTATGACAGAAGCCAGATCATGGTGGCTACCAATGCATTCGGCATGGGAATCGATAAATCCAACGTACGGTTTGTCATCCATTATAATATGCCCAAGAACCTGGAATCCTACTATCAGGAGGTAGGAAGGTGTTCCAGAGACGGAGAGCCGGGGGAATGTATCCTCCTCTACAGCGGGCAGGATGTGGTGACCAACCAGATGTTCATTGATCATAACCAGGATAATCAGGAACTGGATCCTCTCACCCGGAGAATCGTTACGGAACGGGACCGGGAGAGGCTCAGGAAGATGACCTTTTACTGTTTTACCAACGAATGCCTCAGGGATTATATTCTGCGGTATTTTGGAGAGTACGGGGAAAACTACTGCGGGAACTGTTCCAACTGCCTGACCCAGTTTGAGACCGTGGATGTGACGGATATGGCAAAAGCGCTGATCGGCTGTGTTGATTCAAGCAGACAGCGTTATGGAATCACGGTTATCATTGATACGGTCCATGGAGCCAATACGGCGAAGATCCGGAATTACCGGATGGATGAGAATCCCCAGTACGGAATGCTGGCAAAGGTGCCTTCCTACAGGCTCCGGCAGGTGATGAACCACCTTCTTTTAAATGAATGCCTGGCTGTGACCGATGATGAATATGCCATCGTGAAGCTGACCGGTAAATCCAGGACAATTCTGGAAGAAAAAGAAGCCGTGATCATGAAGATGGCAAAGGAACAGGAGTCCGGTACGAAAGAAAAGGGCGGAAAGAAGACGAAGAGATCCAGCGGGGCGGCGCTGGAACTGACGGGTGCGGATGAAGTGCTGTTTGAAAAGCTGAGGGCGCTGCGCTCAGAGATCGCCAGGGAGGAGAAGGTGCCCCCCTATATTGTGTTTTCCGATAAGACGCTGGTACATATGTCCGCGAAAAAGCCGAAGACAAAGGAGGAGATGCTGTCCGTTTCCGGAGTCGGAGAGTTTAAATTTGAAAAGTATGGAAAAAGATTCTTAGAGATCATTTAAGCCGGCTTTCGGCCTGTTCCATATCCCTGAACGTAATAATAATTTTCATTTATGTGCATAATAAGGATGAATGCAATTTTTGGCATTGTGCCCGTCAATATGATTTCCGGCTGCAGGGACACTGCTCTCTTTTACGAGACCGGCAGCGGGAAGGAAATTGAGGCACAAGTCCTTTGACAGAATGTGTATTATTACAGTTTAGGAGGAGCATTATGAAAAAATCACTGGCTTTGATACTCATATCCGCCGTGGCGGTGTGCCTGGCAGGCTGCGGTTCCGGCTCCGGCATATCGGGCACGGAAACAACGAAAGAGTCATCAAAGGAAACGAAGGCAGCCGCTGCCCAGGCAACTGCGGAGGCGGCAGTCCGGAATTCTGCAGAGCCGGAACTGATTTTTAGATATGGGGAAGTAAACCGGGAAGACAATATCATCACCAGAGTGGGCTTTAAATTTGCGGAATATGTGGATGAGCTGTCCGGCGGCCGGATCAGGATCGAAGTATATCCCAATGATGCCCTTGGAACCGAGAGGGTTTCTTTGAGGACCCTGCAGGCCGGAGGCGGAGCCATTGATATGTACCGGGGAAATACCAATGCCCTGACCGGATACGGTTTCCGGAAACTGAATATGTTCGGATTTCCGTATATTTTCAGAGACCGGGAGGGTATGTGGAAGGTTCTCAATGATGAGGAGCTGGGACAGGCATTTCTGTCGGAAGGTTCTGAAATCGGCGCCGGAATGGTCGGGTTGTTTTATACGGATGAAGGCCCCCGCAATCTTTTTACCTCCAGAGAGATCAGAAATCTGGAGGATATCCAGAACAAAAAGATCCGTGTTCCTGAATCGGTTCTCATGATGGATACCATATCGGCGCTCAGCGCTCAGCCGGTGCCCATGCCTTACAGCGAGCTTTATGATGCCATTCAGACCGGCATCGTGGACGGAGGAGAAAATCCCCTGCCGGCATATATAACCAGCCGATTGTATGAGGTGGCGCCTTATTACCTGTTGAGCGGTCATGTTTTCAGTCCCGGCATCGTTCTTATGGCAGAAGAAAAGTGGAATGCCTTAAGCGAGGAGGATAAGCAGATCCTGCTGGAAGCCGGAAGAAGGGCTTCTGAATGGAACAGACAGATGATCGCGGCCGAAGAGGAGGCCCTTCTGAATGAACTTCAGGATCTGGGCGTCACGGTTATTGAGATGACGCCTGAGGATGAGGCCAGGGCCAGGGAATATGAAGAGATCGTCCGGGTCAGCTTCAGCCCTGGATTGGAAGATCTGTTAAATAGAATTATGGAAGTTCAGAGATGATCCATGGAATGAGGAAGGGCGGAGAGTTTCTGCCCTTCTTATTTATTCGGTAAAACCGGTTGCTGCTGCCTGAAATGCCCCGGACTTTCTCTGTTCAGCTCCCTTGAATTGTGGTATGATGAAAAAAAACAGCTGGGGAGGATGCGATGAAGATTTTTCATTTGTCTGATTTACATATAGGAAAACAACTGAACGGCTACAGCTTAAAGGAAAATCAGGAAGCGGTTTTCAGGCAGATCGTGGATTACGCAGCGGCTTGCCGGCCGGACGTGATCCTGATCTGCGGCGATATCTATGATAAAACAGCCCCCTCAGGAGAGGCCTACACCATATTCGGCAGCTTTCTGGAGGCACTTTCCCAGATAAAGCCCCGGATCTCTGTGCTGATCATTGCGGGAAATCACGATTCCCCGGAAAGGCTGTCCTATGCAGGCTCTTTTTTGGAAAAGCACAGCATACATTTATCAGTTTTTCCGCCTCAGCGCCCGGAGGAATATTTAAAAAAGGTGACAATGGAAGATGAATACGGACCGGTGAACTTCTACTTTCTTCCTTTCTTAAAACCCGGGTACGTGAGGCCTGTGTTTGAGGAAAATCAGCCGGAAGGATATGAAGGCGCCGTAAGGGCCCTTCTGGAACGGGAAACGATCCATGATGAAGAACGCAACGTCCTTTTGTCCCATCAATTTTACGCCTCCGGCGGCAAAGCGCCGGAAACCTGCGAATCGGAGCAGGCGGTGATCATGTCCGGGGGACTGGACCGGGTGGATGTTTCGGTTCTCTCCGGCTTTGATTACGTTGCTCTCGGGCATATCCACGGTTCCCAAAAAGTGGGAGGGAACAGGGTCCGCTATTGCGGAACTCCTTATAAATATTCTGTCAGCGAGGAATTTCACAAAAAATCCGTTACCGTGGTGACTCTGGGAAGAAAAGAAGAGGAGCCTCAGATCAGCTTTCTTCCCTTAAAAGGGATTCAGGATGTCAGGCGGGAGAGAGGAAGCCTGGAGGAGATTCTTTCAAGGGCCACAGAAGACAACCGCCATGATTTCGTCAGCGTTACTCTCACCGATGAGGAGGAACCTTACCGGGTCAGGGAACGGCTGGAGGAGGTATACGACCATATGCTTGAGCTTCGGGTGGATAATGAGCGGACCAGACAAAGGCTTATGGAGGGGGGAGAGCCCGTACCGGTTAAGCCCTTGGATGCGTTCCGTCAGTTTTATAAGGCTGTGAGGGGAGAAGAGATGACCCGGGAGGCGGAAAAGGCCATGGAACGGATCGTGCAGGAAGCAAAGGAGGAAGAGGGCATATGAAACCGCTTAAGCTTGTCATGTCCGCCTTCGGTTCCTATGGAGGAAGGGAGACGGTGGACTTTGAAACAATCGATCATGGGATATTTCTTATAACCGGAGACACCGGAGCGGGAAAGACCACTATTTTTGATGCCGTATCATACGCGCTGTTTGGAGAGACCAGCGGACAGAAACGGGAGGCTTCCATGATGCGCAGCCAGTACGCTTCCGAGGATGAGGATACTTATGTTTCCTTAAGGTTTTCCGAAAGGGGAAGCGTGTATGAGATCACAAGGAGCCCTGCATATCTCCGGGTCAGTAAAAGAAAGAATAAAAACGGGGAATATTCCGCTGTTATGGTGCCGGCAAAGGCAAGGCTGCTGATGCCTGACGGCCTGGAATATGCCGGCAGCCTCCGGGACATCAATCAGAAGATCCAGGAAATTATGGGAGTGGACCAGAGTCAGTTCTCCCAGATCGCCATGATAGCCCAGGGGGATTATTTAAGACTTCTCCATGCCACCTCCAGAGAAAGAAAGGAAATTTTCTCCAGGATCTTCAACACCGGGATCTACAGCCGCATTCAGATGAAATTAAAGGAATTAAACAGCCTGCTTTACGGCAGCCTGGAGGACAACCGGAAGCTGTGCTTTCATGAGCTTGGGAATGTGGAGCTCTTAGAGGAAAGTCCCTATGGGGATGCATGGCGGGAGCTGCTGGAATTTAAGGAAACGAGGACGGAAGAGATCCGGGAGCTTTTAAGCCGGGTTCTGGAGGAGATAGAGGAGAAAGAGCGGAGACTTCATGAGGAACAGGAGGAAAAAAGGAGGCTTCTTGCTGAAACGGAAGGCCGTTTGAGCCGTGCGGCGGAGATCAACCGCCTTTTTGACGGCCTGGAACGGTCGGAAGCCGAGCTGAAAATTCTGGAGGGGCAGGCGGAAAGCCGGGAAAGGGCTGCAAAGCGGTTAAAGGCGGCCAGACAGGCGGAGATGGCAGGCCTTCCCGAGACCCGATTTCTGGACAAGGCCAGGGAATACCAGGCAGCTGTTAAGCGGAAAGAACAGCTGGAGAAAGAGCTTGAGGATTTAAAAACGGCGCAGCTGAAAGCCCGGAAAGAGGCAGAAAAAAGCAGAGAGGCATCGGATCAGGAGATTCCGGAACTGCTGACTCTCATTGCCAGGCTTGATGAAGCCATGCCCCTTTATGCCCGCTGGAGGGCCATGGAAGAAGCCTGCCTGAAAAAGCACAGGGAAGAAGAGGAGGCCGGCCGGCATTACCGGAAAATGGAAACGGAACTGGCCGGTGTAAAGGAACAGCTGGCCGCAAATGATAAGAGGCGGGAACTTCTGGAGGAAAAAGCGAAGCATCTGCCGGAGGCGAGGGAGAAAAAAGCCGGGCTGTCCGAAAAGCTGCAGGCTCTGGAAGGGATCGAATCGGCTGTAAAGGTCCTGGAGGCGGATACCATAAAAAAAGGCGGGTTCCAGGTCCGGGCCGCAGACGCCCAGAAAGATTATGAGCGGGCCGAACAGGCTTACAATCACATGTATCGGGAATTTCTGGCTGTGCAGGCCGGAATTATGGCGGAAAAGCTTACGGAGGGACAGCCCTGCCCGGTCTGCGGCTCCATCCATCATCCGTCCAGGGCAGAACTGGCGGAGGGAGCGGTCACCCAGGAATTGGCCGAGCAGGCGAAGGAGGCCAGGGATCAGGCGGAGGAGAGGCGTTCAAAGGCGACGGAAGCCGTTATTAAGATTCTGGAGTCCTGCCGCCATCAGGAAGAGCAGATCCGAGGAGAAACCCGGAAATGGTTTTTGGAGGCATATTCCCCGGAGCAGCTGAAAGCAAGGCTTCCGGAAGAAATCATGGGCTGCAGGAAAGCGCTTGAGGAAGCGGGGGCAAGGGAACAGGAAGCTTTAAAAGCGGTTCAGATGCTGGAGGAAATACTGGAAGCGGGAAAAACCGGCAGGAGCAGGATAGAGGAACTGGAACCGGCCAAAGAAGAGGCCCTGGGCATCTGGCAGGAAAAAAAGCTGGAAACCGCTTCTCTTCTGGCGGAAGCCAAAAACTTAAGGGAACGTCTGCCGGCCCACGGGGAAAAGGAAGCGGAAAAAGAGCGGGAGCGTTTAAAGAACAGAAAAGATGCGCTTTTAAAAGCCTCAGAGCTTGCGGAGGAACGGTACAGGCATATTCTGGAGGAAGGAAAGGAAAAGAAGGGACGTCTGGCTTCGGAAGAGGAGAACCGGGAAGCTTTAAGAACTGCGGCGGAAAATGCGGAAAACGCCTATCATTCCGCCTTGGAGAAGCTGGGCTTTGCCTCGGAGGAGGACTACTTAAAGGCAAAGGCGGCGCCGGAAACCATGAAGCAGTGGGAGGAAGATAACCTCGCTTATGAAAGGGCGGTTTTAAAAGCCCGTACGGTTTACGGTCAATACAGGGAGCAGACCAGGGGACGTGAACGGATGGAAACGGACCGGTGGATGCAGGAGGCAGCCGGGCTTCGGGATGAACAGAAGCGGCTTCAGGATGAAGGGGCAAGGCTTACGGGGATACGCAGCAGGGCCGTTCAGGCGGCTGATCATTTGAAGCGGCTGTGGAAAGAACGGGAGCAGCTGGAAGACGAATACCGGCTGTATCACACCTTATTCCAGACCGCCAATGGGAAGATGGCCGGGGCGGTGAGCCTGGATTTCCAGACCTATGTCCAGAGGCAGTATTTCAGTCAGATGATTCAGGCTGCCAACCAGCGGCTGAAGGTGATGACGGATGGCCAGTTCCTTTTGCAGTGCAGGGATATGGATGCCCTGGGGAAACAGGGAGAGGTAGGCCTGGATCTGGATGTATACAGCATGGCCACGGACAAAATCCGGGATGTGAAGACCCTGTCCGGAGGAGAATCCTTTATGGCGGCGCTGGCCATGGCGCTGGGCATGGCTGATATCATCCAGCGCACAGCAGGGAATGTGCGCATGGATGCCCTGTTTATTGACGAGGGTTTCGGCTCCCTGGATGAAGAATCCAGGCTTAAGGCCGTGCGCATCCTCCAGGAGCTGGCAGGTGAACAGAGGCTTATCGGAATCATCTCTCATGTGACGGAATTAAAAGAGCAGATAGGAAAGAAGCTTCTGGTCAGAAAAACGGAAAAGGGGAGCAGGATCCAGTGGGATCCGGAAATGCTTCACGGCAGTATGTAAACGGAAAAACAGGGCCTTCCGGCGGGTGAAGCATTGCCGGGATGGGCCCTGTTTTTCCGTTTGAAGATCATGTCAGCTGTTTTTTAACCTTCCCTGCAGCTCTAAGAGTAAATTCAGCAGGTATTCAAGAGTCTTGCCGTTTAATGGCTTCAATTCTGAAATCAGTTCATTCAGAAGCGGAGGATTGGAATTGTTTTCATCAAAAAACTCCCCCGGAGTCACTTTCAGATACTCGCAGATCGATAGAAAATTCTGCATGGACGGCATGGATTTTCTGTTTTCAATATTGTTGATATAGTTGTCGGCCTGTCCCATGGAAAGGCTCATATCCCTGGCGGATACGCCCCTCTGTGTCCGCAGCTGTGCCAGTCTTTCCGGTATATAATTTTCATCCATTGATATTATTCTCCTTTGATTAAATTTTAATCCATACGGGGCCCATAATTGCCAATTGAAAAAGGGTATTGCAAATAAAATAATAGGAATAAACTAGCAAAAACCGCTTTTCCTGAGTCTGCCGGCAATGTGCAGGGATTGTCATTATTTGTCCCGCCTTGTTTACAGAAATAAAAAATTCCGATATAATGGCCTATGGATGTATTACATTATAATGGAAGAATGCCGAGGTGAAAAGGATGAGAGTATCCAGCAGTGAAATGAAAGCAGCAATTAAAAATTCCTTTATGAAACACGGCCTGCCGGAGGAAAAGGCAGAAATCTGTGCAAAAATACACACGGAAACTACTTATGACGGAGTGTATTCCCACGGTACCAACCGTGTGGCGCGTTTCTGCAGTTATCTGGACAGAGGCTGGGTAAGAAAAGACGGGGAGCCGGAGCTGTCAAAGGAGTTTGGGGCGATCCGGATTTATAACGGGAACTTAGGACCGGGAATCACCAATTCCCTGTTCTGCTGTGACCGTGCCATGGAGCTGGCGGATTCACATGGAATCGGCATGGTTGGCATCAACAATACGACCCATTGGATGCGGGGCGGTTCCTACGGGAAATACCTGGCGGAAAAAGGATATATCGGGATCTTATGGACCAATACGGAATCCGTCATGCCTCCCTGGGGCGGCAAGGATCCCAGGATCGGCAATAACCCCATTATTTTCGCCATGCCGGGAAAGGATGAAAGACCGCTGTTCATGGATATGGCCATTTCCCAGTATTCCTACGGAAAGCTTCAGGTCACAAGGCTGGCGGGAAAGAAGCTGCCTTATCCGGGCGGCTACGATGAGGAAGGGAACTTGACCGATGTTCCGGGAGATATTGAAACAAGCAAACGGATTCTTCCCATGGGATACTGGAAGGGCTCTGCCTTTGCCTTTATGCTGGACGTCCTGGGAGCGGCCCTGACGGAGGGAAAATCAGCGAAAAACATGGATGAAGAGGAGAGGGAAAGCTGTACCGGCTGTTCCCAGGTCTTTATCGTAATAAATCCCGCCACCTACAGTGACGCGGAGGCTTTACGGCAAAAGGTGAAGGAGGCTTCCGAATATTTAAAAACCTCACGGCCGGCGGAGCCTGGCAGCGATATCCATGTGCCGGGGGAGGGGCTGGAACGGTTTCATAAGGACCATGATGAAAACGGAATTTACGTGGATGACGGCGTCTGGAACGAGATTCTGCGCCTGTGACGGAAAAAGGCGTGAAAACAGGAATAAACCCGGAGAAAGGAAAAGATCATGTTAAAATGTGAAAGAACCAGTGTAATGAACCTGGAAAATGCCATACGCGGAGCGAGGAATCCCATGAACAGCTGGGACCGGATGGACAGCGCTTATAATGAAAAAGGGGAATTCATTCTGGGTCCCAATGACCTGGGCCTTGCAAAGCGTCTGAGAAAGGCGGGAAGCGATCACCGCAAATATATCCGGCAGGTCTTCGTTTCCGTGGACATTACGGCGCCCATCTACTGGTGGAAGGAATATGATACCTATAAGGTGGCTACCGTGGCAAATTCCACAAGCACCATGCACAAGATCCACAGCAAGCCCTTTGAACTGGAGGATTTCAGCCACGACCAGATGACAGAACAGACTCTGGCTTTTATGGAAACCGTGGTTGCGGAGCTGGAGAAAATCCGTCTCCGTTATATGGAGACAAAGAAAAAAGAGGATTGGTATGACTTAATTCAGCTCCTTCCATCCGGCTATAACCAGATGAGGACATGCACCCTGAATTATGAAACACTCACCAACATTTATTTTGCGAGAAGAAACCACAAGCTGGAAGAGTGGCATACCTTCTGCCGGTGGATCGGGACTCTTCCCTATGCGAAAGAGCTGATCCTTGCGGAAGACGATTGAATGAAAAGGAGGAGTTGACCGGTGAATATCATTGTTGCAGTGGATAAGAACTGGTCCATCGGCAATCAGGGCCAGCTTCTCGTTTCCATTCCCGGGGATAAGAAGCTGTTCCGGGAGGAAACGACAGGAAAAGTGATTGTCATGGGGCGGAAGACCCTGGAGAGCCTTCCGGGGAAACAGCCGTTATACGGCAGGACAAATATTGTGCTGACAAAGAATCCGGATTATAAGGTGAAAGGGGCCATCGTCTGTTACAGCCTTTCCCAGGCTCTGGAAGAGCTTGGAAGGTATCCGGATGAGAATTGTTTCATCATCGGCGGACAGAGCATTTATGAACAGTTTCTGCCGTTCTGCGATACGGCCCATGTGACCTGCATTGATTATTCCTACAGCGCAGATACCCGTTTTCCCGATCTGGATCAGGATCCGGACTGGAAAATGGAGGCGGAAAGCGAGGAACAGACTTATTTTGATTTATGCTATACCTTTCGTATGTACCGGCGGAAAAAGGCTTCCGGCAAAGTTTAAAAAGATTATATATCGATATAAAAATAACGATATTTTCTAATAAATGTTGTCAGTTTTCTTTAAAAATGATAAGATAGTAAAAGTACCGTTAGCCTGATTGTTTGGGAAGGCGTTCAGGAAAGGTGTACAGGTATATTCACGAAGACATTAGGAGGATGAAGATGTATAGGATTTTAAAAGCAGAGATGTTAGCTGACAAGATCTATCTGATGGATGTGGAAGCACCCCGGATTGCCAAAGCCTGCCAGCCTGGAGAGTTTGTTATCGTCAAGATGGACGACAGAGGAGAGAGGATTCCTCTCACGATATGTGACTATGATCGTGACAGGGGAACGATTACCATTGTATTTCAGACCGTTGGAGCCAGTACGGAAAAGATGGCCGTGTTAAAAACCGGAGACAGCTTTGAAGATGTGGTGGGTCCTCTTGGAAATGCATCTGAGTTCGTACACGATGACCTTGAGGAAGTAAAGAAGAGAAAATATTTGTTTGTAGCCGGAGGTGTTGGAACCGCTCCTGTTTATCCCCAGGTGAAATGGATGAGAGAACACGGCATAGATGTAGATGTTATTATGGGTGCGAAAACCAAGGACTTACTGATCCTGGAAGACGCCATGAGAGAACAGGCCGGTAATCTGTATGTGACTACGGATGACGGTTCTTATGAAAGAAAGGGCATGGTGACCGAGGTCATCAGGGATCTGGTTCAGAATCAGGGAAAAAAATACGACGTATGCGTAGCCATCGGACCGATGATCATGATGAAGTTTACCTGCCTCATGACCAGGGAATTAGGAATCCCCACCGTTGTAAGCTTAAACCCGGTTATGGTGGATGGGACCGGCATGTGCGGCGCCTGCCGCGTAACCGTCGGCGACGAAGTGAAATTCGCCTGTGTGGATGGGCCGGAGTTTGACGGTCACCTGGTTAACTTTGACGAAGCCATGAAACGCCAGATGATGTACAAGTCAGAAGAGGGACGTGCAATTTTGAAGACCCGCGAAGGAGATACCCATCATGGCGGATGCGGACTGTGTGGAGGAGAAGCGTAATGGATGTTTTAAAGAAAGTACCGGTTAGAGAACAGGACCCGAAGGTCAGAGCGACAAACTTTGAAGAGGTTTGCCTTGGATATAACGAAGAAGAAGCAAGAGAGGAAGCCAGCCGCTGCATCAAGTGCAAGAACCCCAGATGTGTGGTCGGCTGTCCTGTATCCATAAACATCCCGGGATTTATTAAGGAAGTGGAAGAGGGGAATCACGAGGAAGCGGCAAAGATCATTGCCGAATCTTCAGCTCTTCCCGCAGTCTGCGGCCGGGTATGCCCCCAGGAGAGCCAGTGTGAGGGAAGGTGTATCCGGGGAATCAAGGGAGAACCGGTTTCCATCGGAAAGCTGGAGCGTTTTGTGGCAGACTGGTCACGGGAGCATGGATTCGCACCGGCTCCGCCGGAGAAAACCAACGGCAGGAAGGTGGCTGTCATCGGTTCCGGTCCTTCCGGACTGACCTGCGCCGGAGACCTGGCCAAGATGGGATATGAGGTCACCATTTTCGAGGCCCTCCATGAACCGGGCGGTGTATTGACCTACGGCATTCCGGAATTCCGTCTTCCCAAAGAGGGTGTGGTCCAGCCTGAAATCAACAACGTGAGAAAGCTTGGAGTTAAGATCGAGACCAATGTGATCATCGGCAAGTCCGTTACCATTGATGAGCTTTTGGAAGAGGAAGGCTTTCAGGCTGTATTTATCGGTTCCGGAGCCGGTCTTCCGATGTTCATGGGGATTCCGGGAGAGAATGCCAACGGCGTATTTTCTGCCAACGAATACTTAACCAGAAGCAACCTGATGAAGGCCTTCCGCAGTGATTACGATACACCCATTGTGGCAGGAAAGAGAGTTGCGGTGGTAGGCGGAGGAAACGTCGCCATGGATGCAGCCAGAACAGCTCTTCGTCTGGGCGCGGAGGTGCATGTTGTATACAGAAGAAGTGAGGCGGAGCTTCCTGCAAGAGCGGAGGAAGTTCACCATGCAAAAGAAGAAGGGATCATCTTTGACCTTTTGACCAACCCGGTGGAGATCCTCACCGATGAAAAAGGCTGGGTGAATGGAATGAAATGCGTCAGAATGGAGCTGGGCGAGCCGGACGCCACCGGCAGAAGAAGGCCGGTTGAGGTGGAAGGATCGGAATTCGTTATTGACGTGGATACGGTTATCATGTCCCTGGGAACTTCCCCCAATCCGCTCATATCCAACACCACCAGAGGGCTGGACATCAATAAGCGCAAATGCATCATCGCTGAGGAATCCACAGGAAAGACCAGCAAGGATGGCGTTTACGCCGGAGGAGACGCGGTGACGGGAGCTGCTACCGTTATTCTGGCCATGGAAGCCGGAAGAGCCGGAGCAAGAGGAATCCACGAGTATCTTTCCTCAAAGGAATGACCCATATGGGAAAGGGCTGCCGGCTGTCCGGCAGCCTTTTTGACATCCCGGGATCTGAAAAGTCATTTCTCTTGAAAAAATGTTTGTTTTTTGTCGGATGGAGGGGTATGATTTGTAAAAGTTTAAAAAATTTATAAAATTTATGAAATAGGACTTGTATTTTACCCCTGTTTTACGTTAACATATAAATTAGAAAATATGGGTAAAAGGAACAGACGATGAAACGGAAAATACAGATGGTAAACAGACGGAATATGGGAGTACTGCGTAAGTTTCTGTGCGGTCTGCTGGTCGGCGCCATGGTTTGCGGCCAGAATGCACCGGTCTGGGCAACGACCAAAGCGGAGAAAGAAAAACAGGAAGCGCAGAAGAAGCTGGAAGAGGCGAATCAAAAAGCCCAGGAAGCGGAAAGCAAAAAGAACGCCGCTCAGAATCAGGTGTCCAAGCTGTCCTCAGACTTAACGGCTCTTTTATCGGACATAGAGATTCTGGAAGCTGATATGGCCAGCAAGGAAGCCGAGATCAAACAGGCGGAAATTGATTATGAAGCGGCTAAAAAAGAGGAAGAAAAGCAGTATTCCGCCATGAAGAAGCGAATCCAGTACATGTATGAAAAGGGAGATACGGAGTATCTGGACATTTTCCTTCAGGTAAAGAACATGTCGGACCTGCTGAATAAGGCAGAGTATGTGGAAGGAATTTATACATATGACCGGAATATGCTGGTGACCTTCCAGGAGACGAAGCAGAAGGTGGCTGATTATAAGTCTGATCTGGAAGAGGACAAGGCCGAGATGGAGGTCATGGAGCTGGAGTACAAGGAACAGGAGACCCAGCTGGAGAGCCTGATCTCCACAAAGAAAAAGGAAGTCACTAACTTTGACAGTGAGCTTGCCAAGGCGAAGAAGGATGCCTCTGTTTATGCCCAGACAGTAGCCAAGAAGAATGAAGAGATCCGCAAAGCCAAGGAAGAGGAAGCCAGAAAGAAGGCTGCCGAGGAAGCGCGGAAAAAGGCGGAAGAAGCGTCCAAAAAGAAGTCGGCGACCAGTAAGACTCCAGCCTCCAATAATAACAAATACACCGGTCCGTCCGCGTCCAAGAGCAGCGGAGGAACGGCGGAAGGCCGGGCGGTTGCGGATTATGGCCTTCAGTTCGTAGGGAATCCCTATGTATTCGGAGGAACCAGTTTAACCAGTGGTGCGGACTGTTCCGGGTTCGTTCAGTCCATTTACAGGCATTTTGGTTATTCCGTTCCGAGAAGCTCTTCGGAGCAGCGTTCCGCAGGCCGGGAGGTATCTTATTCCGAAGCGCAGCCGGGAGATATTATCTGCTATGCGGGCCATGTGGGGATCTATATCGGCAATGGACAAATTGTACATGCAAGTTCCCCGTCAACGGGAATCAAGGTGGGAACCGCTACATATCGTACCATTCTTTCCGTGAGAAGAGTGTTATAATGAATGAAATATAAATGCCGTGATCCGGAGGCTGGAACTGGTGTCCCAGACCTCCGGACCGCGGTATTTTTTTGCGCTTTTTTCCTGTCCGGAGCCGGTTGGAAACGCCGGTTTCCGGCCTTCCCGTTTCCTTTATCAGGCAAAAAAGACTTGCGGATTTCGACAGAATATGAGAAAATATAATCAAGTATGATGTGATATTATTAACAAAGTACTTTTCACAATTATTACTTATTCGAAAGGAGTTTTAACATGATTTATTCACATGAAGTAGAAGAGATGTGCACAGTGGCACAGGGCGTTCATCACGGCGCTGCTCCAATCCCAGAAGAAGCGAAATGGGTAAAATCTAAAGAAGTTAAAGATATCTCCGGTTTGACACATGGCGTTGGCTGGTGTGCTCCCCAGCAGGGTGCATGCAAGCTGACTCTGAACGTAAAAGAGGGTATTATCCAGGAAGCATTGCTAGAGACTATCGGATGCTCCGGTATGACGCACTCAGCTGCTATGGCAGCAGAGATTCTGCCGGGCTTGACCGTTTTAGAAGCATTGAATACAGACCTTGTTTGTGATGCCATCAACACGGCGATGAGAGAATTATTCTTACAGATCGCATACGGCAGAACACAGAGCGCGTTCTCTGAAGAAGGACTTCCGGTAGGTGCGGGCCTGGAAGACTTGGGAAAGGGACTTCGTTCACAGGTTGGAACCATGTACGGAACATTAAAGAAAGGTCCTCGTTACTTGGAGATGGCGGAAGGCTACGTAACCGGCATCGCACTGGATGCGGAAGATCAGATCATTGGCTATCAGTTCGTAAGTCTTGGAAAGATGACTGATTTCATCAAGAAGGGTGACGATCCGAATACGGCTTGGGAAAAGGCAAAGGGACAGTATGGCCGTGTGGCAGATGCTGCGAAGATCATTGACCCGAGACATGAATAACCGGAGAGGCAGCTGCCTGTTGGGATCCGGTTATGGAAGTGAAGATATTTGGCCAAGAATAAGGAGGACAAGATAATGGCTTTATTTGAATCATATGAGAGAAGAGTTGACAAAATCAATTCTGTATTAAACAGCTATGGTATCGCTTCCATTGAGGAAGCTGAAAAGATTACAAAAGATGCAGGTCTGGATGTATACGAACAGGTAAAGAATATCCAGCCGATCTGTTTTGAAAATGCCTGCTGGGCTTATACCGTAGGCGCCGCTATCGCGATCAAAAAGGGCTGCACAAGAGCGGCAGACGCAGCGGCAGCAATCGGAGAAGGCCTTCAGGCATTCTGTATTCCAGGGTCCGTTGCCGATCAGCGTAAGGTAGGTCTGGGACATGGCAACCTTGGCAAGATGCTGCTGGAGGAAGAGACGGACTGCTTCTGTTTCCTGGCCGGTCATGAATCCTTCGCGGCAGCTGAAGGAGCTATCGGTATTGCAGAGAAAGCCAATAAGGTACGCCAGAAACCATTGAGAGTCATCTTAAACGGTTTGGGAAAGGATGCGGCGCAGATCATTTCCAGAATCAACGGATTTACATATGTGGAAACAGAGATGGATTACTACACGGGAGAAGTAAAAGAGCTTTGGAGAAAATCCTACTCTGAGGGCTTAAGAGCAAAGGTAAACTGCTACGGAGCCAATGACGTGACCGAAGGTGTTGCCATCATGTGGAAGGAAGGCGTTGATGTTTCCATCACAGGCAACTCCACCAACCCCACCAGATTCCAGCATCCGGTAGCAGGAACCTATAAGAAGGAATGTACGGAAAAGGGCAAAAAGTACTTCTCCGTGGCTTCCGGCGGCGGTACAGGACGTACGCTCCACCCGGATAACATGGGAGCAGGCCCGGCTTCCTACGGTATGACAGACACCATGGGACGCATGCACTCAGATGCACAGTTCGCCGGTTCCTCTTCCGTTCCCGCCCATGTGGAAATGATGGGTCTGATCGGTATGGGAAATAACCCCATGGTAGGAGCTACCGTGGCAGTGGCGGTTAGTCTGGAGATCGCAGCGAAAGAAGGTAAATTCTAAGGAAAAACCTTGATTTTATGAGGAAAAGTACTGTTTGATAAAGGGAAGAGGAGCCGAAAAAACCGGCTCCTTTTTTTCATGTAAACCAACCATAAAAAGTAGTGGCCGGCAGGACTGGTGAGTCTTGTCGGCTGAGTGAAAGGTATTATAAAGACTTTGTCCATATGGACATTGGACATGGTATATCATTATAAAAAAGGGAGGGCCGGCAAGATCGGGGGAATCCTGCCGGCAGTTATGAAAAAAAGTTTTTATTTGAAGGTTATCGGCCTCTTTACAATTATTAATATACCGGGGAATTGTGACGGTTATATGAGGAATCTGTGAAGAGTTTGTGAAAGAAAGTGATCTGTCGAAAACTTAATATTGATAGATGGTAATCTTAGTGGTACTCTGGGTGTAAAGATTAGCTGCGCAGACAAGCAGGTATTCAAGGAGGTGTGTTATGGTATTTGCATTTATTATTATGGGACAATTTGATTCACAACGTGACAGGGCGGTCATACATAATGGAATGGCACAAATTGCAGGCGTTTCGGACATAAACGAAGCCTGTACCGTTGCGAAGGAGTTATACACAAAAGGAGTGACCTGCATTGAACTTTGTGGAGCGTTCGGAGAAGAAGGAGCGAAAGCTGTCATTGAGGCAACACAAAATAAGATTCCCATTGGATATGTCACTCATTTACCGGAGCAGGACGAGGTGTATAAACTGGCATTTTCTAAATAACGGAATTCTGGGCTCCTGTTGAGTATTAAGTGAATCCAATAAAATTGAATGCAAAAAACGCCTGTCCTTTTCGGAAAGCTGCCGCCAATGCTTCTGTTGTCAGAGCGAGCTTTCCATGACCAGGCAGTCAGGGAAATAAAAGGGAGTCATTCGGCGTTTATGCAGTTTTCATAGCGTCTTTCCGCCTCTTCCCAGTTTAAAACCCGGAACCAGTCTTCAATATATGCAGCCCTGTTATTAAAATGCTGCAAATAATACGAATGCTCCCAGACGTCAATGCCTGCGACGATACATAAATTATTCGCAATAGGCGAATTCTCATTGGGTGTTGTTACGATCTGCAGATTACCGCTGGGGTCTGACACCAGCCAGGCATAGCCGGAACCGAATACGGACAGCGCATACCTTTTAAATTCATCAAAAAACTGTTCGACCGTACCAAAATCCCTGACGATCGCGGGATTCAGATATGTAGTCTGAAAGCGTGCTGAAGGATCAGTCATACCGTTAAAATATATGATGTGATTGTAAACCCCTCCGCCGTTGTCAATGATGGATTGGCGGATTTCGGCCGGAAGACTTTCCGGGTTTGAAATCAGTTCTTCCAAAGACATGTTTTGCAGTTCCGGATAATTTATCAGAATGCTGTTAAGATTCTGTACATACCGCTGCAGAATCCTGTCATGGTGCAGGTACAATGTTTGTGTGCCAATATAGGGCTCAAGTGCGTCGTACGCATAGGGAAGCGGAGGATTTACAAAAGGATAATGTTCATTCATGAATAGGACTGCCTGTTTTACTCTTTTTATATATATATTCGGAAGTCTGGGTTATATGAGAAGGATAAGCACCGGTCCGGCTGCAAGTTAGGGAGCCGGAGAAAAAGGGGGATTTGGCGATGAAAAACTTAAGTTATCAACCGGAACGATTCTTGAAGATCGCATCGTGAAGATGGAGGACCGGAGCGCTGTGGCTGAAAATGCGGGCAGAGATCAGACGGGTATTCCTGTCAGCGATATCGTTGATTACGAAGATAATACCATATGTCTTTAAAGAAAGACTTGGGTAATGTAACGAATTGTTGGTTTTAAGTAATGAAAACAGGGCATACCGGGAAAGTGTGACGGGTTTGTACATATGATCGTCAGAGCAGACGGAAGAAGGTGGAGGCCGGCTGGAAGCGATCTCTGAAGGAGAGATTTGGGCGAGTGGATTGAAAAGTCATTGTATATTGAAAATATAATATTGATAGTTAGTAAGTTTGGTGGTATTCTGTACTTGAAGGCAGAGATACGGCGATGTCTGATACAAAATCCAAACAGGAATTCAGAGAGGTAGCATTATGAGAGACTTTTATGATGTAATCAATTCAAGGCGGACAATTAGAGATTTTGAAAACGAGTCCATAGATGATGAAGTCATAGAAAGAATTATTTCAGCGGGAATGAAAGCGCCTACAAATGACCACATGAGAGATTGGCATTTCATCGTTATTAAGGATAAGAATGCTGTAGTTAAATTAATTAATAAAATACCAGAGCAAATATCTGATGACGAAATCAATGCCATATTGCGGAACTGGAACTTAAATGATACTTGCCAACAAAATGCCTACAAAGATGCAATTCCAAAACAGTATCAAATGTTAGCAGAGGCAGCATGCTTGATCGTTCCATTATTTAAACAAAAGACGGATATACTGCATCCTAAAAATTTTTCTCACCTAAATGGTTATGCGTCTATTTGGTGTTGTATTGAGAATATGTTTCTGGCAATCACTGCTGAGGGATATGCATCTGCTTTACGCATTCCTTTAGGAGATGAAGGAGACTGGGCAAGAAAAGTTTTAAATTTTCCGGAGGATTACCTTATGCCGTGTTTTATAGCTGTGGGAAAAGAGCGTGCAAATGCTTCATGCGTGAAGCAAAAAGAATACTCTGTAACCGGGAGAATACATAAGAATGCCTGGTAGGTCCTGATTGTGATAAATTCCATCTGCAACCTGCAGATTATGGGTAGAATGCCGGATCATTAAAAGTGAACATGAAAAAAATTACTAACTATCAGTATTAAGCTGGTAGTTTTTTATTGCTGTAAATAAGGTAAACTGAGATTTGGACTAAATCATTTTCAAAGATGGAACTATCGGGCCAATCCGGGGAACAAGGAGTGCATGCCGCTTCCGGCCATTTTGGTAAAGGACACCAGGCCTGAGGCAATCCCGGTCCTTTTGTCATATTCTATAGAATAAGAAAAATGAAAGGACAAGGTGATTTTTATGAGCGCAGCAGAGAAATTACTTGAAACCGCACAAGCGGAGGTTGGTTACCTTGAAAAAAAGTCGAATAGCCAGCTTGACAGCAAGACGGGCAATGCCGGAAGCAATAATTATACAAAATACGCTGCGGAACTGTATCCTTCCCTCCAGGGGCAGCCGTGGTGCGATATGTTCGTGGACTGGTGTTTTGTTCAGACGTTCGGGAAAGTTGCCGCCCGGCAGCTTCTGGGCGGTGGCTTCAGCGCGTACACGCCCTCCAGCGCACAATATTATAAAAATAAGGGCCAATATCATAAATCCAATCCGCTTCCGGGAGACCAGATATTCTTCCAGAACGGCGTCAGGATTTACCATACCGGAATGGTTTATAAGGTCACAAGCACGAAAGTATACACCACGGAAGGGAATACCAGCAGTGGAACGGAGGTAATTGCCAATGGTGGAGAAGTCTGCCAGAAAGAATACGTCCTGACCAACAGTAAGATAGATGGATACGGCCGGCCGGACTGGTCCCTGGTGGAGCAGCCGGAATATACGACAGGCTGGAACCATGACAGTAACGGATGGTGGTATGCAGATACAAAGACCACTTATTATAAATCCTGCTGGCAGGTCATAAACGGTCATAAATATCATTTCAATCCGGACGGATACGCACGCACCGGCTGGCAGGAGATCGATGACAAATGGTATTATTTTGAGCCGAGAGCAGGGCATGAACTGGAATGTGCTCTGTATAAGACGGATATCAATGGGATGCAGTACATCGGAGAATTTTAAATCGGTGACGCTCACGGCAGATATTCAGCAGATTCCTTATTATATCAGATTTTCTAATACTCCCAACTGCATATGGGTAACTGCCCCGTGGCTGTGGCGGTCAGCCTGGAATCAGCAGCAAAAGAAGGTGAACTCTAAGGAAAAACCCTGATTTTACAAGGAAAAGTACTATTTGATAAAGGGAAGAGGAGCCGAAAAATCGGCCCCTCTTTTTTGGAGTACCCTATGAATTAAGAAAGTATTTATAAGAGGATCCCCTCTAAGACATTTGCCAGTTTACTTCTTACACGATACACACTTGGCGTAGAGTTCGCATGCCCGTTCCCAATCGATGACCTGGAACCAGTTGCAGATATAAGCTTCCCGATCATTATAATGGAGCAAATAATAAGCATGTTCCCAAACATCTATGGTAAGGATCGGACAAAGGCATTGTACGATGGGTGTGTCCTGATTTGCTGTGGTTATTATTTTGAGTTTACAGTTCCGGTCCACCACTAACCATGCATAGCCGGAACCAAAAACAGATAAAGCTTTTTCCCGGAATTTGTCAAAAAAAGTTTCTACGGATCCAAAGCATGCGACAATGGCGTAATAAAGTGATCCGGCCTGAAATCGTGTTTCAGAATCAGACATGCCATTAAAATAAAAAATATGATTATAGACTCCGCCGCCATTATGTTTAATTGAGGTCCATACCTCATTATTACAACACTTAGCGTTACAAAGCAGTTTTTCCAGTGACCAGTTTTGAAGCTCCGGGCAGTCTTTCAAAGTATTGTTGAGATTATTCACATATGTCTGCAAATGCCTGTCATGATGCAGACACATTGTTTTTGTGTCAATACATGGTTCTAACGCATCATAAGCATAAGGAAGCGGGGGATTTACAAATGGATAGTGCTCGTTCATACCGGGATTTCCTAGATAGGTTATTTATATTAGGTATATTCATAATTTGAAGATAAGTGTAAGTCCATTTGATACTTTATAAAAGAATTACGGCGTAAAAAAAGAATGGGGAAATTGCAGATACGTCGGGAGCCTGGAATGATTTAAGAAGGGTATAAACCTTGTTATTTCCTTTCCCCCTTTTCATTTACCGATACGGAATAGCAGGCATTGCCTCCAACTGTCAATTATCCGGACTATATGTCCCTGTTTCGCGGAACATTGGGACTCATCGGCTTTGATGCCGAAGGGGAGGCCGTATTTAAAAATATCGTGAAATGGTGTGGGATGACCTTGTAAACCGCCCGGATTACCAAAGGACTTTGATATAGCGGGATAAAACCGGAGGAGCCGTTTTCATGCGGCTCCTCTTTTTGCGTACAGATCATATGCTTAACAGATCATTCCTGTAATTACTGACATGGGAATGAAGACAGAGATCGGAAAGGGGGCGGAAAACGGAGAGTCCAGCGAGGGAATGGGGAAATAAACCGTACTCCATAGAAAACCCGCAGCACCGAAGGAGCTGACGGCCGTCATATAAAAGGGCAGGGAAAGGGCGGGCATTGAGGGCTGGAGATATACACCCATATAAATCCAATGATTCATCAAACAAGGTACCGTAAATTCCGGTTCATTTTCTTCCAAAGGAGCAGACCAGTCCTGAAACAGGATGGAGGGGCCGCTCTCCGGAAAGGGAATATCCGATGGTTTTCGGGACAGTTCCGCGTGAAAACTGCCTGCATAGTCTGACAGCTGCTCCAGGGTATACTGCTGTCCGGTTAAATCGGTTACCTGGCTTATGTCGGAGGGAACCTCCGCTCCTGTCGGACAGATCAGTTCTGTCTGCTGATTTGTAAGTATCATATGAGCTCCTTAAAAAGCGTTATAATTTAATATATCATTGATTTTTCCTGCTGTTACTTTTTAAGGTACAAAATCATTGAATATGTACAATTCATAAAGCCGGCAGCCCGTTTCTGTAAGGAGGCGGGGGTTATTCCGCGTTGATGCAGGTTCTGTACCGGGCATCCGCCTCTTGCCAGCTTACGACGTGGAACCAGTCTTCGATGTAGGCGGCCCGGTCATTGAAACGCTTTAAATAGTATGCGTGTTCCCAGACGTCGATGCCTGCGATGATACATAAATTGTCCGAAATGGGCGAATTCTGATTGGGAGAGGTGACGATGCTGAGTCTGCCGCCGGGATCCACCACCAGCCAGGCATAGCCGGATCCGAATACGGACAGCGCATACCTTTTGAATTCATCAAAAAAATTCTCCGCCGTCCCAAACTCCTGCACGATGGCGGGGTACAGAGTCTGTGCCTGGGAACGTTCCATGGAATTGGTCATGCCGTTAAAATATATGATGTGATTGTAAACTCCGCCGCCGTTGTCAATGATGGACTGCCGGATTTCCGGCGGAAGGCTATCCAGGTTTGTGAGCAGCTCTTCCAATGACATGTTTTGCAGTTCAGGATAGTCCCTCAGAATGGTGTTCAGATTGAGTACATATCTCTGTAAGTGCCTGTCATGATGCAGGTACATGGTCTGGGTGTCAATATAAGGCTCAAGTGCATCATATGCGTATGGGAGGGGAGGATTCACAAATGGGTAATGTTCATTCATGGGCTGATTCCCTGCTTGAATTATTTGTTTATATATATATTCGGTAGTCCGGGATATATGATGGATAAGCAGAGCAGGACGGCAATTCACCGGGTTTTTGTTATAAATTTTATCTATAACCGGATAATACTAATAAATATTAGCGTTTATCCGGAAAAAAAGGTATAATGGGTCTAAACAGAAATGAATCAGGCAGTAAATACCACAAACAGGAGGAAATTAAGATGGCTAAAAAGAGAAGAGCAGAAAGAAATTTTAAATTTGAAACATTACAGTTG
Organism: Lachnospiraceae bacterium 54-53; assembly: GCA_041223105.1. Classification (GTDB taxonomy): domain Bacteria; phylum Bacillota; class Clostridia; order Lachnospirales; family Lachnospiraceae; genus Lacrimispora. Next base: position 88,770 of record JBCLPO010000016.1, on the reverse strand, counting down.
CATGTAGGGCAGGAGCAGGCGGATTCCGTTACCGATGCGAGAGCGGTTCCCATTTACCAGACTTCCTCATATGTGTTTCACAACAGTGACCACGCAGCCGCAAGATTTGGCCTTTCCGATGCGGGCAATATTTACGGAAGGCTGACCAACCCGACCCAGGGGGTTTTTGAAGAACGGATTGCAGCCCTGGAAGGCGGAGTTGCAGCCCTTGCGGTGGCTTCCGGAGCGGCGGCAGTTACATATTCCATTCAAAACATAGCAAAAAGCGGAGACCATGTGGTTTCTGTCAATAATATCTATGGCGGCACCTATAACTTACTGGAGCATACCCTTCCCCAGTATGGGATAGAGACCACATTTACGGATCCTTTTGATTATGAAGCGCTGGAGAATGCCATTCAGGATAATACTAAGCTGGTCTTTATTGAAACCCTGGGCAACCCGAATTCCGATGTGGTGGATATTGAAAAGATCGCAGAAATTGCCCATGCGCATAAGATTCCGTTAATTGTTGATAATACTTTTGCAACCCCTTATCTGGTCAGACCTATTGAATACGGTGCGGATATTGTGGTCCACTCGGCCACCAAATTTATCGGAGGACACGGAACCGCCATCGGCGGCGTCATCATTGACAGCGGTAAATTTGACTGGGAGGCTTCCGGCAAATTCCCATCTCTTACGGACCCCAATCCCAGCTATCATGGGATCAGCTTTACTAAGGCGGTGGGAGCGGCAGCCTATGTGACAAAGATCCGTGCGATTTTACTTCGTGACACGGGCGCCACCCTGTCCCCGTTCCATGCGTTTTTCTTCCTGCAGGGTCTGGAGACCTTATCCCTCCGGGTGGAACGCCACGTGGAAAATGCGCTGAAGGTGGTGGATTATTTAAAAAACCATCCTCAGGTGGAAACCGTGCATCATCCTTCCATATCCCAGGATCCGGAGCAGCAGGCGCTGTATGCCAAGTATTTCCCCAAGGGCGGCGGTTCTATTTTTACCTTTGAGATCAAGGGAGACGCCCAGAAGGCCAAAGACTTTATCGATCAGCTGGAGCTGTTTTCCCTGCTGGCCAACGTGGCGGATGTGAAATCCCTGGTCATTCATCCGGCCTCCACCACCCACTCCCAGATGACGGAAGAAGAGCTTCTGGGCTCGGGGATCAAACCAAACACGGTTCGCTTATCCGTAGGTACGGAAAATGCAGACGATATCATAGAGGATCTGGATGAAGCATTTAAAGCGGTTCAGTAAGAATACCGGAAGCGGGCTGCCATAGTTCTTATGGCAGCCGTTCGCTGTTGAAGGAACTTATGGATTTGAATGGGGAATGCAGCGGAAGGAGGAACCTATGACATTACAACAGCTGCGATATGCCATATGCATTGCAAATCAGAAATCCATGAACAAGGCGGCTGCGGAGCTGTTTATCACGCAGCCCAGCCTATCCAGCGCCATCCGGGATCTGGAGGAGGAGATGGGCTTACAGCTGTTCCTGCGCTCCAACCGGGGGATCATCATCACTCCGGAGGGGGAGGAATTCCTGGGATATGCAAGGCAGATGCTGGAGCAGTACCGGCAGATGGAAGAGAGGTTTGTAAAAAAAGAGAAATTTAAAAAGAAATTCAGCGTGTCCATGCAGCATTACACCTTTGCCGTCCAGGCGTTCATCCACATGGCAAAGGAATTCGGAATGGATGATTATGAATTTGCGGTCCATGAAACAAAGACTTATGAAGTCATTGAAAATGTCAAAAACCAGAAAAGTGAATTAGGGATTCTATATCTGGATGATTTTAACCAGAAAGCCATCGAAAAGCTGATCAGCGACAATGAACTGGAATTTGAGGAATTATTCCGCTGCGGCATTTATGTTTATTTGTGGAAAGGGAATCCGCTGGCAGAGAAAGATTTAATCGGATTCGAAGACCTGAAAAATTACCCCTGCCTTTCATTTGAACAGGGAAATAATAACGCCTTTTATCTGTCTGAGGAAGTATTCAGCACCTATGAATACAAGCAGATCATCAAGGCGGACGACAGAGCCACCTTATTGAATCTCATGGTCGGTTTAAATGGGTACACCCTGTGCTCCGGAATCCTGTGCGAGGATTTAAACGGAAATGAATACAGGGCAATTCCTCTGGATACCAGTGATAAAATGAGGATCGGTTATATAAAAAAGAGGAAAATGCCCTTAAGTATCCTTGGTGAAAAATATATAGCGGAGTTAAAAAGGTACGAAAAACAGGTGCTCTGACTGATTTAGATATAATATTCGGGGGAATCCATGTGCTTCTCAACGATGTCCTGCAGGGTTATGCCGTTTAAATAGTTTTCAATGACCTCAGACAGCCCCTGCCAAATGGGAAGAGTCATGCAGTCGGCCTTCCGGGGGCAGAGATTGGGATCGTTTTCCATGCAGCTGACAGGGCTTAAGCTTCCCTCTGAGCTCAGCAGGATGTCCCCGATGGTGATCTTGGACGGATGCTTTGCCAGCTTGTAGCCGCCCATATGTCCCCGGTAGGTGATCAGCAGGTTGCTGCGGTTTAAAAAAGGAACGATCTGTTCCAGATATTTTTTTGAAATGTCCTGTCTTTCGGAAATGTCCTTCAAGGCAATGAATTCATCGTTGTAATGTTCTGCCAAATCAATCATCATTCGAAGGGAATAGCGTCCACGTGTTGATATTTTCATAGTATACCACCTTACTAAATAATATGATGTATCAATACCTATCTTATCATAGGCTGAATAGGTATTCAATATATAATTTCTTTTCCAATAGGAATAAATTATAACAGGCTATTGCTTTTTAGTAATAACGATGGAGGCTTTTAACTTGTTATACTTAAGGAAAGAATCAAAGATAAAAGGTGAAAGTGGTGACGAATATGGAGTATGGAATATCAACAAGATGCTTATATGGAAACGGGGCGGAAGTGGATGTGGACAAGTCAGGGGCGATCAGCTTTCCGATTTACCAGACCGCGACCTTTGCCCATAAAGGGGTGGGGGAAAGCACCGGCTATGACTACAGCCGCCTGCAGAACCCCACCAGAGAACAGCTGGAACGGGTGGTGGCTTCCCTGGAAAAAGGATTGGATGCCCTGGCTTTTTCCAGCGGTATGGCGGCGATCACGGCTCTGATGGAATTGTTCCGGCCGGGGGACCATATCATAACTGACTGCGATCTCTATGGCGGGAGCATCCGTCTGTTTGACAATATCAGCAAAAAAAACGGACTTCGATTCAGCTCCGTGAACTGTGCCGCACTGCTTGGGGAAGACAAACCGGGAGATGATTATGAGGAATTTGAAAAACTGATCGGTGAAAGTACGAAGGCGATTTTTATTGAAACCCCTACCAATCCCATGATGAATGTCATAGACATCGTCAAACTGGCGGAAATTGCAAAGAAGCATGATCTGCTTCTCATCGTGGATAATACATTTTTGTCTCCTTACTTCCAGAACCCCCTGGATCTGGGTGCAGACGTGGTGGTTCACAGCGGTACCAAATATTTAGGCGGGCATAACGATACCATAGCCGGCTTTCTGGTCACCTCTTCGGCAGAGATATCCGAAAAGCTCCGGTTTATCATAAAAACGGTGGGCTCCGGCCTGGCCCCCTTTGACAGCTGGCTCATACTGAGAGGGATCAAGACCCTGGCTCTTAGAATGGAGCGGTCGGAGAAGAACGCCGGAAGGCTTGCAGAGTGGCTGAGTCAGGAAAAAAAGGTGGTAAAGGTGTATTATCCGGGTTTGCCGGATCATCCGGGACGTGAGGTCTGTAAAAGACAGGCGGGAGGCTTTGGCTGTATGGTCACCTTTGAGGTGGAATCAAAGGAGCTGGCGTTTAAGATCTTAAAAGAGGTCCGTCTGATCCATTTTGCGGAGAGCCTGGGAGGCGTGGAGACACTGATCACATACCCCATCACCCAGACCCATGCCGACGTTCCGAAGGATGTTCTGGCGGCGAACGGAATAACGGATAAAATATTGCGGTTGTCCGTTGGAATTGAAGATATTGAAGATCTGACAGAAGAAATGGAGCGGATATTTCATGTGTAAAGAACAGATAGATTTTGATGAAATCATTGACCGTAAAAATACCAACAGCTTAAAATATGACTTCGCAAGGCGCAGGGGAAAACCGGAAAACCTGTTCTCCATGTGGGTGGCGGATATGGATTTTAAAGTATCCCGGAGAGTACTTGATGCCATTCATGACAGAGTGGATCACGGGATCTTCGGCTACAGCGAGGTTCAGGAAGAGTATTTTGAGGCGGTTCAGGGCTGGATGCGGAAGAAGCATGACTGGGACGTGGAAAGCAGGTGGCTGATTAAGACACCGGGGGTGGTATTCGCCCTCGCCATGGCTGTCCAGGCATTCACGGACCCGGGGGATGGCGTCATGATCCAGAAGCCGGTGTATTATCCTTTCAGTGAGGTCATTGAAGACAACGGAAGAATTCTTGCGGACAATACTCTCTGTCTGGGAGAGGATGGAAAATACCATATCGATTTTGAGGATTTTGAAAGAAAGGCGGAGCAGAACCATGTGAAGCTGTTCTTTCTGTGCAATCCCCATAATCCGGTGGGACGGGTCTGGACCAGGGAAGAGCTGGAGAGACTGGGGGACATATGCATACGGAAAAACATCCTTGTGGTGAGCGATGAGATCCATCAGGATTTTGTGTTCCGTGGCAGGCATCTGGTATTTGCGGATTTAAGTGAGGAATTGAAAAACAGGACCATCACCTGCACCTCACCGAGCAAAACCTTTAATCTGGCCGGCCTGCAGGTTTCCAATATTTTTATTGCAAACCCGCAGATCAGAAGAAAATTCCGCAGACAGGTGGGGGCCGCCGGCTACAGCCAGCTGAATACCCTGGGTCTGACCGCCTGTGAGGCTGCATACCGGCACGGGGAGGAATGGCATGGACGGCTGATGGAGTATTTAAGCGGCAATATCGCTTTTGTCCGGGACTTCTTAAAGGAAAAGCTTCCCCGGATCAGGCTCATAGAACCGGAGGGAACTTACCTCCTCTGGCTGGATTTTCATGAGCTGGGACTGACGGAAAATGAGAGGGAAGACTTAATCGTGTCGAAAGCGGGGCTGTGGCTGGACAGCGGAGCCATGTTCGGACCGTCCGGCGAGGGGTTTGAACGGATCAATGTGGCATGTCCCCGGTCCATATTGGCACAGGCCATGCAGAATCTGGAAAAGGCCGTTCTGAGCCTTTAAAAAATATTCTAAAAAAGTATTGACACATTCCTTAAGGTGTATTAATATAATTATAACATATAAACCTATTAAACATATATGTAATGAAAAGGAATGATCAATATGAAGAATAATCGGAATGTTATCCATGAATTATTGAATAACGGATGTTGTTGTCAGGCCGTATGCAGGAAGAAAGCTGCGGTTCTGTTATAATGCCTTTTATGATGCCTGACAGCACAGAATATGATATTTTTTCATATTTCATGCAGAACAAAAGAGCAGGTGCCATGATCGGCGGCTGCTCTTTTTTATATCAAACAGTTCATAAATCAAATAAATAAAAATATGGAGGTAAGGATATGGGAACAATTAAAGAAAGTGCAGTAGAACTCATTGGAGGAACACCGGTACTTAAATTAAACCGCTACAGCGCAAAGGAAGGAATCGAAGGGGTCACCCTTATAGCGAAGCTGGAATATTTAAATCCGGCCGGCTCCGTAAAGGACAGGATCGCGCTTTCCATGATCGAGGATGCGGAAGAGAAAGGGATTTTAAAGCAGGGGGCTACCATCATTGAGCCCACCTCCGGAAATACCGGGATCGGCCTGGCGGCGGTGGCGGCAGCCAAGGGATACAGAACCATTCTGACCCTGCCCGACACCATGAGCGTTGAGAGAAGAAACTTATTAAAAGCCTACGGCGCAGAGCTGGTGCTGACCGAGGGTGCAAAAGGCATGAAGGGCGCCATTGAAAAGTCGGAAGAGCTGAAAGCCGAGATCCCCGGATCCATTATACTGGGACAGTTCATCAATCCGGCCAACCCCAAGGTGCATAAGGAAACCACAGGACCGGAGATCTGGGAGCAGACGGACGGAAGCGTTGATATCTTTGTTGCCGGCGTCGGCACAGGCGGAACCATTACAGGCGTGGGCGAATACTTAAAGGGAAAGAAGCAGGATGTCAGGATCGTGGCGGTAGAACCGGCCAGCAGCCCGGTGCTTTCCGGCGGAAAGCCAGGGCCTCACAAGATCCAGGGAATCGGCGCCGGCTTTGTTCCGGAGGTACTGGATACGGAAATTTACGATGAAGTCATCACCGTGGATAATGAGGATGCATTCAAGGAAGGCAAGACCTTTGCGTTATCAGAAGGAATTCTGGTCGGCATCTCTTCCGGTGCGGCGTTAAAAGCAGCCAAGATACTGGCGGAAAGGCCTGAAAACAAAGGCAAAACCATAGTTGTTCTTCTGCCGGATTCCGGTGACCGTTATTTGTCCACTCCGTTATTCGGTTAAACCTTTCCGAACTTATGAGATGACTGGTGGTTTTCAAGACAGCTGGTTATAAGATTATCTTATTGCCAGCTGTATTTTTTATATATTATACAAAAACCTATAGGAATGATATGATATAAATATCAAAAGCAGGAACGCTGGGAAGGAGTTTTAACATGTTTGAAATGAAGATGGAAATGATGTGCTGCAGCCGCATAACAGAAGAGCCGTTTGTTTCAAATGCGTTTTGAAACCTGACAGTCCTGCCCATGGTGTTTTGGCGCAGATAAGCAGGTGTCGGACGGCATCTGCTTTTTTAGTATTCAAATTCAGGAAGGAAGGTAAAAAAATATGGCCATAGAAGAGAAATTCGGAAAGGTGGCGACTTCGGAGGATGCCCATGAAGTGTCCCCTACAGGCGCATTTGTAAGGCAGAAAAATTATTTTGTCACACCCTTCGGCGAGGGGGAGGGAGAGCTTCCGGTGGAAGCGGGACGGTACCGTCTGATCTGGACCTCCCTCTGTCCCTGGGCCACCAGACAGATCATCGCTCTGAAGCTTCTGGGGCTGGAGGACGTGATCAGCGTGGGCAAGGTCAGCCCGGTAAGAACAAAAGACGGCTGGGAGTTTTCCCTTGATGAGGGGGGCGTGGACCCGGTGCTGGGGATCCGCTTTCTTCCGGAAATCTATGCGGCAACGGATCCGGAGTATGAAGGAAGGGCGACCGTACCCGTTGTTGTGGACTTAAAGACAGGAAAGGTGGTTAACAATGACTACCATCATCTCACCAATTACTGGGAGACCGTATGGAAGCCGTTTCACAAGCCGGGAGCGCCGGATCTGTATCCGGAGGATTTACGGGAAGAGATCGACGAGCTGAACGGCATTCTGTTCCATGAGGTGAACAACGGGGTCTATAAGGCCGGATTTGCCCAGTCCCAGGAAGAATACGAAACCGCCTATGACGTGCTTTTTAAGCGGCTTGACTGGCTGGAGGAGCGGCTCGGAAAGGGCAGGTACTTATTTGGAGACCGGCTGACCGATTCCGATATCCGTCTGTACGTTACCCTGTCCAGATTTGACGTAGCTTATTATTTCAGCCATAAGACCAACAGAAACCGGATCTCTGATTTTGACAATCTGTGGAATTATGCAAAGGATCTGTATACCGTTCCGGCATTTCATGAGGCCACGGATTTTGATTCCATTAAAAGGGGATATCTTCTGGGAAGCCATGCCCATAATCCTTACGGGATCCTTCCTTTGGGCCCGGACATTTCCATCTGGAATGAGCCGAATAACAGGGAAGAAAAATTTGGAAAGTAATCATATTAGAAAGAAATGAAAAAAGAGGAGAATTATTATGAAGAAAAATATCATTCGTAAAACCGTTTTAGGTGCTCTGGCGGCAGTGACCGTGTTGGGAGCCCTGGCCGGCTGCACGAGCAGCGGCAATGAAACCCAGGAGTCCGCAAGCACCACCGGGGCGGGCACTGAGGAACAGACAAAACAGGAAGAGAGCAGCGTGGCGGCTTCCCAGGGAGAGACGGAAAAAGCAGCCGGCACGGCGGACCCCATAACCGTTTATGCGGCGACAGGCGGCTCCCCCAAGCCCTTTACCTTTGTGGACAGCAGCAACCAGCTGACCGGTCACAATATTGAGCTCATTCAGGCTGTTTTTGAACGGCTTCCCCAGTATAAGCTTGAGATCGAGGTGACGGACTTCACGTCTATATTTGCAGGCCTGGATTCGGACCGTTACCAGATCGGCGTAAATAATTTTGCAAAGAATGAGAAGAGAAAAGAAAAGTACTTATTCACCGATCCGATTTTTGCCAATGAATACGTTGCCATTTTTGCAAAGGACAATGACAAGAGCGCAGGGATCGAGACCTGGGATGACCTTGCGGGATTAAAGACCATTTCCCAGGCAGGCATCAATATTACCACGGCCCTGGAAAATTATAACACAGCCAATCCCCAGAATCCCATTTCCATCGATTACAGCGAAGAGGACCTTGTGCTCCAGATCCAGGATGTGGAAGCGGGAAAGTATGATTTCGTGTTAATGGATAAGCCCATGTTTGAATATTATCAGAAAGAATTTAATTTTAATGTGACCGGTATCTCACTGAGCAATTCGGTTTCCAAGGATTTGATGGAAGAGCCCTTCAGCTATCTGATCGTCAGCAAGGGAAATGACCAGCTGGTGGAAGATCTTAATAAGGCATTAAAAGAAGTGATTGAGGACGGAACCTCTGAGGAGATCAATATAAAATGGTTTGGCTCCGATTATTCACCATCTTATAAATAAAGCCGGAGGAACAAAATGAGCAAAATATTTGATTGGCGGCTGGTGTTTTCGGAAATCCCCGCGTTGCTGAAATACTTGCCCGTGACCCTGCAGTTGACGGCAACGGCTCTTGTGATCGGGTGGGTGATTGGCCTGTTGATCGCTGTTGTAAAAATTCATAACATCCCTGTTCTGCGGCAGTTATGCACCCTGTTTGTTTCAGTCATACGGGGGACCCCGGTTATCGTTCAGTTATATCTTACGTACTTCGGAATTCCCATCGCTTTAAAGTATTATAACTACTACAATGGAACTTCTTTTAACGTAAATGGAATACCGCCAATTATTTTTGCCATTGTGGCACTGGGACTCAATCAGTCGGCCTTTGATTCGGAAACCATCCGGGCGGCCATACAGTCCGTGGAAAAGGGGCAGGTGGAGGCGGCCAAGGCTCTGGGTATGACAGGATTTCAGATATTCCGGCGGGTACTGTTTCCCCAGGCCGTTACAGTGGCCATTCCCTCCCTGGGCAATTCACTCATAGCGCTGGTAAAAGGAACCTCTCTTGCGTTTACCTGTTCCGTGGTTGAAATAACAGCCCAGGGCAAGATCCTGGCGGGAAACAGTTACCGGTATTTTGAGATTTACTGTTCCCTGGCGATCATCTACTGGGTTCTGACCATCTTTATAGAACGGCTGTTTACGTACATCGAGAAAAGGATGAGTGTGCCGGAGCAGGTAGCGGCGGAAAAGGAGGCGTAGAGGATGAGCGTGATTGAAATTCGTGGGTTAAGCAAGCGGTATGGAGACAACATCGTGCTGGATAACGTGGACTTATCCATTGATGAAGGAGATGTGGTTGCGATCATCGGCCCCTCGGGAACCGGCAAATCCACCCTGCTCCGTTCCATCAATCTCCTTGAAAAGCCGGAGCAGGGAACCATCAAAATAAACGGTCAGGAGATCAGCCTTACCACAAAATCAGCCAGGGAAAAGCTGGAGCTGCGGAAGAATACGGAAATGGTCTTTCAGCAGTTTAACCTTTTTAAGAACCGGACGGCTCTGGAAAATGTGATGGAAGGGCTGACGGTAGTTAAAAAATTAAAGAAAAAGGAAGCCAGAAGCATTGCGGAGAAGCACCTGCGCAAGGTCGGAATGGGAGACCGGCTGTCCCATTATCCCAGGCATTTATCCGGCGGACAGCAGCAGAGGGTCGCCATCGCAAGGGCTCTGGCCATGGATCCCAAGCTGCTCCTCATGGATGAACCCACCTCCGCGCTGGACCCGGAGCTGGTGAGCGAGGTACTGGTTACCATAAAGAAAGCGGCCCAGGAAGGCAATACCATATTGCTTGTGACCCATGAAATGAATTTTGTAAGAAATGTGGCGAACCGGATCATTTTTCTGGAAAACGGGAAGATCGTTGCAGACGGGACCCCGAGAGAAATATTTGATCATCCGGACAATGAACGGTTAAAAGAGTTTCTGGTAAAGATCCATATGCTGGAAACCGAAGATTATGCGATATGACGAGGTGAAGGAATATGGCTGAAGGAATCGAAGTATTTGAACGTACGTTCCGCCACCAGATTCAGGCGGACGGGGAAATAAAAGTGCAGGATAACTTCTTCCGGAAGAAGTTCGGAAATGGGGAAGGGGAATGGCCGGTGACGGCGGACCGGTACCGGCTGATCTGGATGCCGGCCTGCCCCCATGCCCATAAGGTGGTGATTGCCAGAAGGCTTCTGGGCCTGGATCAAGTCATCAGCCTTGGAGCCACAGGGGTATTCCGGGACCCCAAGGGCTGGGTATTTACGGAGGATCCCGATGAAAAGGATCCGGTCCTGGGAATCCATTACTTAAAAGAAATATATGACAGAGATGCTCCGGATGGGGATTACAGGGAAAGACCTACCGTTCCCATAATCGTGGATACGGTCACCGGGAAAGGCGTCAACAATGATCATTTCTGGATCCCGGTCTATCTTGAGACCACCTGGAAGCCGTACCATAAGAAGGGAGCGCCGGACCTTTATCCTCTCGCGCTTCAAAAAGAAATAGACGTGCTCAATCTTTTTATCTTTGCGAGGATCAACAATGGGGTGTATGATGTGGGCTTTGCAAGGTCTCAGGAAACCTATGAAAAAGCTTATGAGGCATTTTTCCAGGCCATGGATATTCTGGATGAAAGACTGGAAACAAGGAGATTTTTATTTGGAGATTATATCACGGACTCCGATATCAGGCTCTATCCCACGCTGGCGAGATTCGATGTGGTCTACCATCAGGTATTTCACGCCAACAAAAAAAGGCTGGTGGATTATAAGAATTTGTGGCCCTATGCCAGAGACTTATATCAGGTGCCGGAAATAAAGGAGAGCACTTATTTTGACACTTACAAAAAGAGCTACCAGCTCTCTCCCCATTTAAAGCCTCTTTGGGGAAATGTGCATTCCATCCTTGCCAAGGGCCCGGATGTGAGCGGCTGGGAAGTTCCTGCCGGCAGGGAATACTTAAGCCGTGATCCGGAGGAAAAGTTGAAACGCCGGGAGGATAGTCATGAATGAGATATCCTTTCAGATAACAACAGAAAAGATCAACTGGCAGGAGGTCGCCGGCGTACTTCACCGTTCCGGACTGTCCAGCCGCCCGGCAGAAGAACAGGAAGTCATTTTTACAAACAGCTATGCCGTGGTGTTTGCCTTTCATAAGGAAACGGTCATAGGCGTGGCCAGGGCCATCTCCGACGGAGTCTGCCAGGCGGCCGTCTATAACGTAGCCCTGGATGAAGAGTACCAGGGCCATGGGATCGGAAGGGAACTGATCACAAGGCTTCTGGATCAGGTCAGGGGTCAGAATGTGATCCTGTACACCCATCCCAGGACAGTCGCCCTGTATGAGAAAATGGGATTTCGCAGGAACAAGACGGCTATGAGCATATTCTGCGGATCGGAAGAGACCTTGAACTGGATGAATCAGCAAGGCTTTCTGCTGCCGGAAAAATTCCGTTTTGCCGATGAATACGGCAGAGAGGATATGAAGCGTTAGACCAGATGTGAGAAAGAGATGAGGAATCAGCCATGTCGGAAAAATTCATAACCAATGAAATAGAAAAGGATGGGAAGTTTAAACGGCAGAAAAACCGGTTTACAACACCCTTTGGCATAGAAGAAGGGCAGCTGCCTGTGGAAGCGGGCAGATACCGCCTCCTGTGGTCTCCGGCCTGCCCCTGGGCCCACCGGTCCGTCATTGTAAGAAGCCTGCTGGGTCTTCAGGATGTGATCAGCCTGGGAACGCTGGACCCGGTAAGGCCGGATGTGGGACGAACGGATTGGGCGTTTACCCTGGATGAAAACCAGGAAGACCCGGTACTTAAGATCCGATATTTAAGTGAGGCTTATTTAAAAGCCGACCCTGATTATGAGGGACGGTTCACCGTTCCTGCCGTTGTGGACTTAACAACGGGAAACGTGGTGAATAATGATTATTTCAGTCTGACCCGGTACTGGGAGGTGGAATGGAAAAGATACCATAAACCCGGTGCCCCGGATCTCTATCCCCGGGAATTGAGGGGAGAGATCGATGAACTGAATGAGATCCTGTTCCATGAGATCAACAACGGCGTGTACAAGGCGGGATTTGCCAGAAGCCAGGAGGCTTATGAAGAAGCGTACCGGCTGGTTTTTCACCGGCTGGACTGGCTGGAGGAGCGCTTAAGCCGCAGCCGTTATCTCTTCGGGGACAGAATCACGGAATCCGATGTCCGGCTGTATGTGACCCTTGCCCGGTTTGACGGGGCCTATTACAACGGCTTTTGGTTAAACCGCAGCCGGATCACTGATTTCCCCAATCTCTGGGGATATGCAAGAGATCTGTATTCACAGCCGGAATTTGGGGACACCACGGATTTTGAGGCCATCAAAAAGCATTATCATTTATGCGCGGTCTCCAATAATCCCTTCGGCATCGTACCGGCGGGGCCGGATCTTTCCGGCTGGAAGGCTCCCCATGGAAGAGACCGGATCAATTTTAAGTGAACAGGAGGATTTGATTATGTCAGGCTTAAGCACAGGGCAAAAAGTACGCCCGAAGGAAATAGAAAAGGAAACCGACGAACGGGGCGCGTTTATCCGCCAGCCAAACCGCTTCACCACTCCCTTCGGTGACGGAGAGGGTGAAATAAAAGCGGAAAGCGGCAGATACCGCTTATTCTGGGCAAAAGGGTGCCATTGGTCCAACCGTGCTTCCATCGTACGGGAACTGCTTGGTCTTCACGACGCCATCTCCATCAATTTGGTGGGACACAGCAAAGAAAACCGTGCATTTGGGTGGGAATTCGTGTATAATGAAGACAGAAAAGATCCGGTCCTGGGCGTTTCATTTTTAAGCGAGTTCTATTATAATGCAGACCCGGACTACGAAGGGCGCTGCACCGTTCCGGCTCTTGTTGACGTCACGGCAAAAAAGGTGGTCAATAATGATTACCACAGACTGACCAATTATTTTGAAACAGCCTTCCGTCCTTTTCAGGCCCCGGATGCGCCGGATCTGTATCCGGAGGAGCTGAGAAAGGAAATTGACGATTACAACGACTGGCTGTTTCCCAATGTAAACAACGGGACCTACCGGATGATGTTCGCCCAGTCCATCACCGCCTATGAGGAAGCGTTTGAAGATTTTTACCGGGCCCTGGATCAGATCGAGGAACGCCTGTCCAAAAACCGGTTCTTATTCGGAGATTATGTGACGGACAGCGACGTCAGGCTTTTTGTGACCCTGGCCAGGTTTGATACTCATTATTACCGGAATCTTGGCCCGATCAAGCATCGGGTGGTGGATTATGAGAACATCTGGGGATACTGCAGGGACTTGTATGAGATTCCTGCCTTTCGAAACAATACATACTTCCGGGATATTGCGGCGCCTCAATCGGAAAACAAATCCTTTTTCCAGGATTTCAACACCCGTTTCGTAAATCAGATTGATTACGAAGGGATATGGTCCGCTCCCCAGGACCGTAAGAATTTAAGCAAAACCCCGGAGGAGAAATTTAAGAGGTATGATCATGATTAACAGAGAAAGACTTGTCAGCCAGTTTAAGCGGATGGTGGAATTTGATTCCGAAACCTATGGTGAACGGGAAATTGCGGACTATCTGACAGAAGAATTAAAGCAGCTGGGCCTTGAGGTACGGGAGGATGACGCCGGTTTCCGGCTAAAAGAAAAAATACCGGATTATGGATCCGGCGTCCCCACAGGAAATCTCTACGGCTTTTTAAAGGGAAACCGGGAAGGGGAACCCATACTGCTGTCCGCCCATATGGATACGGTTAAGCCGGGCAAGGGAAAACGGGCCGCAGAGGATGAGCATGGAAGGATCACCTCAGAAGGGGATACGGTGCTGGGAGCGGATGATCTTTCCGGCATCGCCGCCATATTGGAGGCCATCCGGGTGATTAAGGAAAACGGCTTATCCCATCCGGATATTGAGGTCCTGTTCCCTGTTGCGGAAGAAAATTACGGGAAAGGAAGTCAGCTGGTGGATTATTCCAAAATAAAATCCAGACTGGCTTATGTATTTGACTTAAGCGGGGAGATCGGTCTGGCTGCCACAGCGGCGCCCACCCTTCTTTCCTTTGAGATTCAGGTGAAAGGCAAAAATGCCCACGCAGGCTTTTGCCCCCAGCTTGGGATCAATGCCATTGAGATCGCGGCCCGTGCCATATCCCGGTTAAAACAGGGATGGGTGGATGAAGAAACCACCGTAAACATCGGAAAGATAAGCGGAGGCAAACAGACCAACATAGTTTCCGACGAATGCATCGTATGGGGAGAGATCCGGAGCTTAAAGGATCACAAGGCCATGGAGGAATGGAACAGGCTGAAGGAAGTCTTTGAGAGTACGGCGGCCGGATCCGGAGGAGGCTGTGAGATCTGTTTTGAAAAACAGATCGAAGCCTATGAGATCGGCGATGAGGAAGAAGTGGTCAAACGATTTAAAAAAGTCTGCGGGAACTTAGGGCTCCCGGGCTCCACCCAATACACCCTGGGCGGCAGCGATAACAATCATTTTGTCCGCAACGGAATCCGGGGGATCGTAGTGTCCTGCGGCATGAACGAAGTCCATACCACAAATGAGTTTACGACGGAAGAAGAACTGGAAAAAAGCACCAGACTGGCCCTTGGGCTCATAAGGACAGAAGATTTTTAGCGTCGGCAGATGAGGAAAAAGGAACCCCGGGTTCCTTTTTCCTGTTTTAACCCAGAACAGGGGCTGCCTGACCGGTCAGGAACAGCTCCGCGATTTTAAACTGGAATTCATCATCAATGTCAATGGAATCAAGGGCATTCATGAAATAAGGGAAGGTTCTTCCTGCGTAAAAGCTTTCGTGTGTCTGAAAAAGATTGGCGGAAACCAGATAGATGGCCCCGTTTATCCTGCATTCCGACGGGTGATCCTGTCTTCTTGACGGCTGTTTATTCGGAAATCCGGCCTTTATTTCTCCTGTTTCGGTCAATGGTACCACCAGATGGGAGACGGATTCCGTTCTGCACACGCCGATGACAGCGTCCCCGTTCTTTTTCAGCAGCAGATCGGCGCTTTCCAGGATATGGGTTTCATTTCTGAGAGGGGAAGTGGGCTGCAGGACCATGAAGTAATCAAAGGCTTTCCCCTGCCGGCTTAATTCCTTCAGGACATGAAGGATGACATCCTTTGTGGCCGCCTGATCGGAAGCCAGTTCTCCGGGCCTTAAAAACGGCACGCTGGCTCCATACTTTTCTGCAATTTCCCCATAGAGTTCCGAGTCCGTTGAAACCAGGAGCTGGTCAAACAGCCCTGACTTTTTACCGGCTTCAATGGTGTATGCCATGAGAGGCTTGTGGTTTATTTCTCTTATATTCTTATCTGGAATTCCCTTTGAGCCGCTTCGGGCAGGAATGATCCCCAGAAACGTCTTATTCTTATACATGACGGCTCCAATCCATATCATAAAATTTTTTTTCCGGCTGGATCCCCTTTTCAAAAGCCTGCTTGATCATCTCCAGGATCTCCCGGCTGGGCTGATGTCCTTCATAAGGATTGGGACCATGGTCTTTTTTCCGGTCACAGGCCCGTGCCTGTTCGATGGCGGCGATGATCCCCTTTACGGAATGGCCGCAGCTTATGACGGAGGGAGGCTTTACCCTTCCTTCCTGCCTGCTTCCGATATCGACGGCAGGCACCTTTAAAAACGGCGCTTCAATGATCCCGCTGGAAGAATTTCCGATCACCATCTGGCTGTGACTCATCAGGCTTAAATACCGGAGCGTTCCCAGGGAGGTGAATACCGCAGATCTCAGGGGATTCCTGCTCACATAATCTTCGATCATTTCGTTGATTCTGCCGCCTCCGGTATCCGAATTGCTCTTTGTGAAGACCGCAAACAAATCAGGGAAAGAATCCAGGGCTTTCAGCAACGGCTCCAATTGGCCGGAGATGCTCTCAGGCTCCAGGGTGGCCGGATGATAGGTGACAAGGGCGGTGGGAGCGGATAAGGACAGATTCAATGCGTGTTCCAGCTCCGCCTTTGTCAGGAGCCGGAGGTTTTTGATATTTTCAATGCCCAGCGCCCCTACATGAAACACTCTTTCCGGGTCTTCCCCCAACTGTATGACTCTCTGCCGGTATTCCTCCGTGCTGGTAAAGTGCAGATAGCTCATCTTGGTGATCGAGTGCCTCATGCAGTCATCGTAAGCCCCTCTGGTTATTTCCCCGCCGTGGATATGGGCAATGGGGATCTTACAGATGACGGCGGCAGCTGCGGCCATGAAGATTTCATAGCGGTCGCCGAGAAGCAGTATCATATCCGGCTTTAATCTTTCGTAGGCTTCCGGCAGGCTGATCATCTCCAGGCCCATGGATTTGCATATTCCCCGGGGGGTATCGGAGGCCAGGTTCATTTCAATGGTTTCATCCATGGGTATCCCCTGTTCTTCCAACTCCATGGGATCCGGTCCATAGCGGGTATCCAGATGGCTTCCGGTGGCGAGCAGCCGGAGTTCACAGTCCGGATCTTCGTGGATCCGCTTTATGACAGGGTTTAACAGGCCCAGTTCTGCACGGCTGCCGGTCACCACACATAATTTTATCATTCCCCGATCCTCTCATCCTTTAAATAGTCCCTTTGTGCCGGTTTTCCCAGAAGGTCATGGATCTTCATGGGAGAGATGCCGTATCCGCAGCGCTTTGCGCACAGATTATCGGTTGTGAAGGCTTCCCCTTTTTTGATTTCCTTCGCGGCCACCAGGTATTTTCTGACGAATTCCCGGTTCTTCATTTCGGCCTTTGCCGGCTGTTTGATCCCGTTTCCCAGCGCTTCTTCAATATTTCTGATCCCATCCACCAGACCCTTGAATTCCTCCGGTTCCAGGCTTATTTTATGATCCGGTCCGGGCATGGTTTTGTCCAGAGTCATATGCTTTTCTATCACACAGGCGCCGAGGGCGGCAGCGGCCATGGAAACTTCCAGTCCCAGGGTATGATCCGAGTAGCCCGTTCTTTTATGGAAAACCTCTTTTAATGTATGCATTGCCTTTAAATTGACATCCTTCATTGGAGCGGGATAGGCGCTGGAGCAGTGAAGCAGTATGATTTCCCGGCCGCTTTTATCCAGGAGCTCCAGAGCCTGGCCGATTTCTTCCAGGGTTGCCATTCCCGTCGATAAAATAACCGGCTTTTTTATGGAGGCTGTTTTTTGCAGATATTGATAGTTGGTGATCTCTCCTGACGGGATCTTTATGAAATCCACGCCAAGCCGGTCCAAAAAATCAATGCTTTCTTCGTCAAAGGGGGAGGAAAGGAATTTGATTTTTTTTAAGGAACAGTAGTGGTAGAGCGACTCAAAATCCTTCCAGGACAATTCCAGTTCTTTCAGCATGTCGTACTGGGAAGGAGATGGGCCGGTGTTTTTCTTTTGATATTCCGCTTTTCCCGCATAGGGAACCGCCAGGCGCTCTGCCCGGAAGGTCTGGAATTTTACCGCATCCGCTCCCGCGGCGCTTGCGGCATCGATCAGCTGTCTGGCGGTATGGATGTCGCCGTTATGATTGACTCCTGCTTCCGCGATGATCATTATTTTATTCATGAATGGTTGCCTCCTTTGCCGGACTTCCGTAAGCCAGCTGGTTCGGAGAAATATTTTTAAGCACCAGGCTTCCGGCGCCGATCACGGTGTCATTGCCGATGGAAATGTCCTGGATCACGGTGGAATGGGCGCCGATGTGGGTATTTTCCCCTATCCGGACATTTCCGCACAGGACGCTTCCGGGTGCGATGTGTACAAAATCCCCCAGCCTGCAGCCGTGTTCCAGGATGGCTCCCGTATTGACAATGCACCCGTTTCCCATGACGACCCCGGAACCTATGACAGCTCCTTTACCGATAAAATTGCCTTCTCCCATCCGAAGATTTCCGGAAACCAGGGAGCTCTTATCCATGATGTTGGGAAGTTCATATCCTGCCTCCTTGCAGAGTTCATATAATTTCCGCCTGGTGCCGGTGTTTCCCACGCTGCCTACGGTGATCGCCGCATATCTGATCCCTTTTTTATAAAGGTCCTTTAAATCTCTGTCACTGCCTGTTATTTTTACGCCCAGGACCTGGCTGCCGGCCTTTTCCGGATCATCTAAAATGCCGGCGATCCTGTATTTCCCCAGGGTCCGGATGGAATCCATGACGCTTTTTGCATGTCCGCCGCCCCCTAAGAGGATGATTTTCTTTTTCATAGTTTTAATCGCTCCGCCATTTTTTTCATTTCGCTGAACTCCCCCATGTCCAGCCAGGTGCTGTCCATCACCGGATAAGCGCCTACTTTTTCCCCGCTGTTCAAGCATTTCCGTATGAGATCCGTCATGTCAAAATACTGGTTTTCCGGAATATATCCTAAGATCTCTTTTTCCAGTACATACAATCCGGTGTTGACCAGTAATTCGTATCTGGGTTTTTCGCTTAAGGCATTGATGCTCCCGTTCTTATCCAGGGTAAGGACCCCATAGGGAATTTCATAGGTTTTTAACGCTGTGACAACGGTTATTTTGTTATTGCTGGTTTTGTGGTAAATGAGCAGCTTGGCGTAATTGATATCCACTAAAATGTCGCAGTTGCTCACGAAAAAGCTTCCCCGGATATAATCCTTTGCCAGATTCAGGGATCCGGCTGTGCCCAGCGGCTCATCCTCTTCGATGAAATGCAGATGGTAGGGGAGATCTCCGTTAAAATAGGCTTTGATCAGTTCCTTTTTGTAATTGACCGTGATGTAAAACTCATAAAACCCATATTCCATGATTTTATTCATGATCCGTTCCACGATGGAAGTGTCTCCGATGGGGATGAGGGGTTTTGGAATGATTTTTGTATAGGGATACAGCCTGGAGCCCTTTCCGCCGGCCATGATGATGACAGGTGTCTGATTCTGTTCCCCGGGGCCTGGTTCGCGGCTGCTGATCTCATTCCGGAACAGAATCTCGGTCACCTCATGTTCCTCGTTGACGAGGGGAAGGCCTTCGATCTGTTTTTCTTTCATGATCTCCAGGGCCAGGTGCCGTTCCTCTTTTTTTATGAATACGGGGCTGGGATTCATGATGAGATGGACGGGCAGGGAGATATCCTTATTTTTTAAGATCCACCGCCGGATATCCCCGTCTGTCAGGACTCCGGCCAGTTTATTATCTTTTACCACAACAAGGAGCTTCTTTGCCGTCTGGTCCAATTGCCTGATCGCGTCTCTTATGGGAATATCCGGTGTAATGAAAAATTTACTGACTTCCATGCCTATCCTTCCTTCCCGCTGCTACAAGCTTTTCAGGGCCTGAATGACGCAGTCCATCTCTTCCCTGTGAAGGCCGGTGCTGCAGGGCAGGCTGATCACCCGGCTCTGGTAAAAGGGGGCTTTTTCCACGCGGTAGGCCTGGCTGTCCCTGTACATTTTCTGCCTGTGGATCAGCTGCCAGACCGGTCTTGTCTCGATCCCCTTTTCCTTCAGCTTCTCCATGATGTCATCCCGGTTTCTCCTGCCATCCTGCAGAAACAGGGAATAGAACCAGTGGTTGCAGCGGGCTTTTTCCTGAAAGGGAAGGAGCTTTAAGCCGTCCATGGATCCCAGGGCATCCTTATAGTAATTATAATTTTTTTCCTTGATCTGAATAAATTCTTCCAGATATTCCAGCTGGGCCACCCCTAAGGCCGCCTGGAGATTGGTCATGCGGTAGTTATAGCCTATTTCATTGTGCACGTAGAAACGGGGATCATCCTTTGCCTGGGAAGCCAGATACTGCGCTTTTTTAAGAGAGCCGGCATCCTTTGCCGCCAGCATGCCCCCTCCTCCGGTGGTTATTATTTTATTCCCGTTAAAGGAATAGGCGCCAAAGTCGCCCATGGTCCCTGCAAACTGTTCCTTACAGGCGCCTTCCCTGTAGCAGGTTCCCAGCGCTTCCGTGGCATCCTCTGTCAGCCGGAGACCGTATTTGCGGGTCAATGGCACCAGCCGTTCCATATCCGCCATATTGCCGAAGACATGGACAGCCACCAATGCTTTGATGATCCGTCCGGAGCGCTTATTTTGCAGACCCTGTGAGGTCATGGTGCATTCCTTTTTCAGGAAGTCTTCCAGTTTGTCGCAGTCCATGTTCAGGGTGTCGTCACAATCCATAAAAACAGGTTCCGCACCGATGTACTTTACCGGATTGACGGCAGCGATAAAGGTGAGTGTGGGGACAATCACTTCATTTTCCCGCTTCACACCGGACAGCAGCAGGGCTAAGTGGAGGGCGGCCGTTCCGCTCTGAACCGCGGCCGTGCCCTCTGTTTTTAAGTATGCGGCCATTTCCTGCTCAAATCTTGTGACATAGCTGCCGGCAGCCGATACCCAGCCCTGATCAAGGGCATCCAGAATGTATTTTTTTTCATTTCCTCTTAAGTCAGGAACAGATAATGGTATCATGCCAGGTCCTCCCTTGCTGCGGTTTCCTTTCTAAATGTTATAGATATCCGGTTTATACTGATCCAGGTTTTCTCTCATCCAGCCGATGGTTTCTTCCAGCCCCCGGGCCAGGGAATATTCCTGCCTCCAGCCGGTCAGCTCCATGAGCTTTTTATTTGACCCCATGAGTCTGGAGACTTCGCTGTTTTCCGGGCGCAGCCTTTGGTCTTCACAGACGATCCTGGCATCAGGATTGATCTGCCTGATCAGTTCCAGGGCCAGCTCTCCGATGGAGATTTCCTTCTGGCTGGCAATGTTGATCTCCTCCCCCACGGTTTTTTCTGATTTTTCTATTTCAATAAACCCGTTCACCGTGTCCTTCACATAATTAAAATCTCTGGAAGGGGTTAAGCTTCCCAGACGGATTTCCTCCTTTCCCGCAAGCAGCTGGCTGATGATGGCCGGAATGACGGCCCTTGCGGATTGCCTTGGACCGTATGTATTAAATGGACGTACAATGACAACCGGAAGAGAGAAGGTTCTGTAAAAGGATTCCGCCAGCCGGTCCGCTCCGATTTTTGTCGCGGAGTAGGGGGACTGTCCCTTAAAAGGGTGTTTTTCATCCATGGGAACATATTCTGCGCTGCCGTAAACCTCGGAGGTGGAGGTGATCAGCACCTTGCCGGTGCTTAAGTGCCTGGCGGCCTGTAAAACATTTAAGGTTCCCTTGATATTGGTATCCACATAGGAATCCGGGGAGTGATAGCTGAACGGGATGGCGATCAATGCGGCCAGGTGAAATACGGATTCAGCGCCTTCCATCGCGGTCCTCACCCCGTTGGGGTCCCGGATGTCACCGCTTATAATTTCTGCTTCTTTTTTTATGTCCCCGGGAAGGGAATCCAGCCACCCCCAGGTATTGAAGGAATTGTAAAAGGTAAAAGCCTTTACCTCATATCCGCATCTGATGAGTGTTTCCGTTAAATGGCTGCCTATAAATCCGTCTGCTCCCGTAACTAAAACTTTTTTCATTCTGCTCCCCCTTACCTGTGATGATTATCAAAAATTTTTACCTTATAGCTGCTGTTTCTGTCGGTCACAGGGAAGCAGAATTCTCCCATACAGTTTGTCAGGGCATGGCTGATATAGCTTTCCTGCTGTTTCTCCTCCTTAAGCTCCTCGTTATAAACGACGGAAATTTTCTCCAAAATCACAACAGCACCCCTTACCGGAGTGAAATCCTTGTAGCGGATCCGGCCCCGGATCAGTACCGGTTCCGTATTAGTTTCATCATATATTTGTCCCATCATGCTCATCCTGATTTAAAACGGCCATCAGTGGTTCATAGATGACCAGCTGATAATTGATGCAGTTGCTTTTCGTTACGGTCAGGGCGAATTCCCCGGACCGGTTGGTTATGACAAAGCCTTTATTCACCCGGTAATCATCCGGATGAATTTCCGTTATCTGTATCACGGCGCCTTCGATGGCTTTTCTCTGGGAATTATAAACGGTACCTGTCATCAGTACTTCCTTTGACCGGTCTATGGTAATGGTTGTCTGAAAAATGTTCCCATCCCTTAAATTCTCCGGGGATATGATTAATTCGGTATAACTGCTCAACAGGATCCCTCCTTTTCGCTGCGCAGAAGAGGAGCAAATACAGCCAGCTCATACTTCATGTGAGGCTTTGCTTCAAGGGAGAATAAATAGTTTCCGTTTTCGTCCGTCAGGGTATACCCCAGCATGCTTCTGGACTGATCCCCGCAGTTGATCTGGGTCACCTGGACCGCCGCTCCCGCGCACGGTTCCCGGTTTTTGTTGTAAACGGTTCCCCTGATTATCTGGTAGCTCCGCCTTTTTAAATAAAAGTTGAAATGATTCTCTCTGCAGGATTGGAGTTTAGCTCCGTTTATCAGGAAAAAGGACTTTTTTAAGCAATTCATAGAGCCTGCTGCGCCCCCCCTCCTTTTGTTTCCCCGGTTTTACTTTCCTCTGTAAAAACAGCTACGCTCAATTCATGCTTATCTTTTGTATCCTCGGCAGAAATGATGTTTCCTGCCTGTTCTTTTCCGTCAATGATGATTTTATTTATTTTCACTTCTTTATAATTGGCGCCGATCAGATCTTCGGTTTTATTCTCAAGGTCCATGGAAAATCCCCCTTTTTCTACCTATTTTAATTAACTATATGCTGTTTGTAGAATTCTGTTACCGTTTCCAGGGCTGTCTCTTTTACTTTTTCCAGCATTTCTTTCATATTTTTAAAATAAATATGAAAAGCTCTTGCCTGATGCTGTAAATCGGATGTGAGACTTTCATAGTCCTTGGCATACATGCAGAAGATTTTTTCTTTCATTTCAAATACAAATTCATTAAAATATCCCCCCAGATATCTGCTGGCGGAAGCATTTTCAAAGTCATTTACAATCTGCAGGATATAGAGGATCCTCTGCAGATCCAGATCCGTTTCATCGGCTTCCAATAAGGATTTCTTATGGTTTTCCGAAATGATACAATGGCATAATTCCAGCCCCTGATCCGCTTTTATAATGGATTCATCGATAAAGGCCAGGATATAATTTACGGTTTCCCTGCTGTTTATGGAAATGTCATGGGCCGGGAAACAGACCTTTTTTTCTCCGCAGGTTTTCTGCTGCTCAAACACCTCAGAAAGCTCCTTATGAGGCGCGCCCTTGATATCCGCACCCCAGGATCCGTTGATAAACCGGATGCGCTTCTGATCCTTATAAAGACTGATGTACTGTTCCAGTTTTCTTCTGTAATGATCGAGAGTGACAGTAGTTTCCACCTGGTTTCCATATACATCCTTTACGGTTATCTGGGTCTTGTAATGAAGGCTTTTATCGTAATCAAAAACAGCGCTGTCGGCATGATGCTTCCGGAAAGTGTGCGCCAGATCCTGGCCTGCGAACAGGATGGGAGAGCATCCGAGCAAGCTCGCGATATCCGTGCAGGCATGGGCTACGGAGCCTCCGCAGTATACGCCTTTTAAATGCTGAAGGCCGGGTATTGTCTGGGAGAAAAGGAGGGAAATGAATATTTTATCACCTTTATAATCTCTCACCAGATACCGGTTGCTGTATTCATAGAATGCCAGCGGAACATTGAGATCCAGACAGTTTTTCATCATCTCATAGTTTGCATCCACCGGGTCAACGGATACGATCATATCCGGCAGGATCCCGTTTTTTACCAGAGCTTCCACGGTCCGGCTTCCTGTGATGATAAAGAAATTTCTGAGTTTATCTTTATAACGGACCATATCCCTGATGTTGCCATCCAGGGATGGGCCTCCGGATACCACCAGCGCCGGCACATTTAAGTTTGTAAGCCTGTAATGGTGGATGGGCGTGCACCGGTTCAATACATTTAAATTCGCAATCATATTCTGAATGAATATGTTTTTAAAACGCTTTGCCAGGTCGATCTGGGAAGCGGCATTGATCAGTGTCCAGTCCAGATGTTCCACCAGACGGTCATATTCTTTTTTGTAAATTTCGGCATAGCTGCCGAAGGCATGAAAATAAACATTGTTAAAGTTTTTAAAACTGATCATTTCGGTAAAAATTTCCTTTGCCCGTTTTTCTTCAAAGGGAACCAGCCGGATATGACCGGCGATCTGCGAAGGGTATTTTTTACAGATTGCCTGGTTTGGCTCAAAAATGACCACTCTGTTTTTTTCGCAGACCAGATTTTTTATTTCCTGCAGATATTCTCCCGTATCGATTCCGAAAATAAAGATCAGGGAATCAAATTTTAAGTCTTCCAGTGTCCGGGATAACCGGTCGATCTCCTTTTTATAATTCCTCCTGTCTGCCAGAAAATAATAGTGCTTTTCTTTTTTGATGCGGTAGACGTGATATCCATCCGATGTTTCATATTTTTTCATGACAACCTCCCTGTCAATTGTTTTTTTGGAAAAGCGGAACCCCAGCCGGTTCATTTGTCCGTTCAAACAGGTGAATAAGCAATTAATTTATATTGTCTTCCGCTGATTCTGGGTATAGATATCCCGTAGGAACCATCCGGAAGAGTGAAGGTCACACCGAGGTGTTTTTCTACGGAAGGAGTTTGGGAATTGTCGATGTAACGTATTTCAACGGCGGCATTGGGCAACGGTTCACCTGTTGGGCTGTATACAATTCCCTTTATTAAAAAAAATTATCATTGGATAAAGTAATATCCGCGGTCACTATTCTGGAGCAGATGATCTGACAGCCTGTAAAAGTAATTTTAGATGACATTCCTTCGCCTCCTTTGTTACATAACAAATCTGCGGAAGAGGGCGCCTCAAAACAGCTTCCGGGACGCCCTCTGAAAAGTTAATGACTGTAGAACTTAAATCTGAGCTGTACGCCGGCCCGGCAGGTAATTCCATAAGTCGCTCTGGCATCGGTGAATGTTAATCGGCTCGGAGTTTCAGTTGTCGCCCTGGTGCTTTCCCACACGGCTACAGCGCCGCTGGGCAGTATGGTGTTGCTGAATAATGCCGTTCCTCTGATTAAAAGCAATCCCCAGCTTGTTGTGGAAAGATCAGCAGAAACCAGCTCCGCCGAGACAGCAGAAGCTGCGCCTACGGTTTTAACAATAGGTCTGTAGTTTGCCATTATAACGCCTCCTTTTTTACGGGTTTTAGAAATACGTATTTCTTATATATAGTATGTCTGCGAAATCAGAAAGTGAAGTGCGGGGATCCGGGAGGAAAAAACAGCCGCTTGTTTTCATGATTTTTCTGCCTTTGATCATGAAAATAAGCGGCTGTTTTTACTGCATTTCGGTGCACTATGAAAGGTTTGATTTAAACTGTCCGGGAGTTTCTCCCGCATGCTTTTTAAATACCCGGATGAAATTCTGCTGGGAGTTAAAGCCGGTGGTAAATGCGATGTCTTCTACGGATTTATCGGTGGTCAGAAGCAGTTCCTTCGCTTTTTGATCCGGTACTGGTTAAATAATCCACAAAATTGATTCCGAAGCACTCTTTAAAAAGCCGGCTCAATTAGCTGGTAGTGGTTTTGCACTGTTCCGCCAGAAGGTTTAAAGAGAGATCGGGATCCGTATAGTTTTCTTCGATGTAGCGTTTGGCACGGACCAGGTATTTGTGCTGCTGCTTCTGATATTTCTCCGCCAGAAGGTGAATGGCCGCCGTACAGAACGGCACCATATATTCCTGTATCAGTCCCGGATCCTCCTGGCGGCCGCCGGCATGGGGGCCCGGCCTGAAAATAAAGGCGTATTCCTCCCGGTCCGTATCCGTGATGCGGTAGGCTGCCAGCGTGCTTAAAAATGCCAGGCGGTAAAATTCATAAGCCTTGCATATTTCCTCCGGGCTGCCGTCCCGGGATAAGGTATGGCAGATATGCAGAGCCTTCTGAAGGGCCTGGTCGGTCTCTCCTTTCATAATTAAGTCGGAAATGGACTTTAACTGCAGCTGGAAGAAATGGTGGTTGGGGATCACTGCGTCTTCCGGGAAATCCTTTAAGCCGGAGCCGGCTGCCCCGTCAAAAAAATCCTGTTCCAGCCGGATCTCAAAGCCGGTGATCTCACCATTTGCAGCGCCGGGCTGAAACTGGAGAATCACGGCATAAAGGGATTCGTCGATCTGCTGTATCACATAGCGGCAGATCCCGGCCGAACAACTGTCCAGTACCCGGGAGAGATGTTCCAGGAGCCGGACTTTCAAAGAGGCTTCTGCGGATTCCAAATAGGTGACGGCAATGGTTTTGCATGCCCCTTCCGTGCCCAGAGGGCTGTTGATATTGGTCAGGATGCTTTGGATATAGGAGAGCTCCATGGGTTTGCCGTTTAAGAGATCATAATAAAATTCCTTGGAAATTTTAGGGATCATGCTGCTGAGAATATAGTCCAGCTGACATTTATGGTTGGATATTTTTAAAAAGCTTTCCGTTAAATAATCCCATTCGTTCCGGATCTCCTCATTGCCGGACTTTATCCCTTCCGAGGAAATCATTTTCTTTAATTTCTGCACCGGCATGTAGCTGAGGTAAAGGACGCATACGGACAGCAGGATGCTCAAAATTAAAATCAGGGCAAAAAAGGGCAGTGAGTTCATAAATATGATCCGGGAAGACGGCATAAAGGCAAAATCATCCACCAGAAGAACCATATTGATTCCGGTCTGGTCCGAGCGGCAGAAAAAATAATGCTGATTTCCGAAATACATGGTATTCCTTCCCTGTTCCAGGAAAAGCGGGATATCCTTTCTGACCTCTTCCGGCAGAACGCTGTAATCAAGCATATGGGGAAACAGGGGATTCCAGTCGTGGTCAAAGGCCAGCAGACGGCTGAAAGAGGTCTGGGCCCCCTCTAAGGAATCATATAAGATGGAGGGCTTCATTTTCATAAACAGTGTGCCCAGTCCTTTTTCCCCGTTGAGAGGGAAATCCCGGACCATATAGATACTGCCTTTGTACATTTCAATGGAAGTGGTGCGGCCGCTTTTGAGCATGACGGTGGCAGGGGGGCCGGCGAAATGGTTTGCCACCAGGTCCTTTTTCCGGAAAAATTCCAGGGAATATTTCTCATAGGTGGAAGTGAGGATCTGACTGGTTTCTTTCACATAAAGATAAATTTCTTCGATGGCCTCCGTTTCCTGGCAATATCCGTTAAGGACAGACCAGACCTGATAATTGGCCACCGAGTCCAGAGGCTTTGGCGTCACCACGGAATCCACGATGCCTGCATCATAGGTGATGTGGGTCAGGGAGTTGTGAAATCCGGAAAACAGGGTATCCAGGGTCTGGATGGATACATTTAAGGTATTGGAATAGATCAGGTTATTATTATTGATAAAGGCGGCGGTTGTCTGGTGGGCGACGACCATGGATACCACCATCATGAGGATGGCACTGAAAGCAGCCATAACCGTAAACAGCTGAGTCAGCAGTTTTTTGTTTTTAAACTTTCTCAGCAGATCTTTCAAATTTTGATTCATGGTTCATCACTCCCTCTGAAAACTCTTATACAAAAGTTACAAAAACAAGTATATAAGATTTAAAGTTTGATAACAAGTGCTGAAAAGGAAGATTCACTTGATAAATTTTGTTCTATTAACATATTTTATCCTCCCAGGATAAATAATGGAAACCAGTGGAAGAATGGGATATTTACAGCGGGGGATGGACTGGGCTATACTCTTGGTACAGCAACGAGCTCGGTTTGGTGTGAATATGTATTGAGAAAGGGAAAGGAAATTATGAGGAAACGATTGTTGTCATGTTTACTGGCAGCATCCCTGGGGATGGGATTGCTTGCGGGCTGCGGAGGCGGCGGAGCCGGGAATGGGACGGGAACGGGAACAGAGACCTCTTCCGCAAAAAAGGAAGGCGGGGAAAACGTTGTTACATTCTCCATGTCAGAGGATGTGTATACATGGGATACCATGGGACAGCCGGTGGTTCCCTTCTACAGCATCCAGCTTCTTATTTATGACATGCTGGTCCGTACCGACCACGGCGGGAATTATGAACCCGGGCTGGCTACGGAATGGAGCGTGACCGAAGACGGCCTTGACTGGACCTTTCAGTTAAGAGAGGGAGTGAAGTTCCACAACGGGGAGGATTTTAATGCGGAGTCTGTGAAGGCGACCCTGGAACGGGGAGCGTTCAACAATATTCTGAACATGAATTTCCTCTGGTCAGACATTGAATCCGTGGAAGCGGTGGATGACTATACGGCGGTCATTCACTGCAAAAAGCCCATCGGAGATATGCTGAACCAGCTCACCTACATGCCCATGCTTCCGGCCGGGGCTTTAAAAGAGCAGGGGGAAGATTTATTTAAAACCAGCCCGGGCACAGGTCCCTGGAAGTTCGTCAGCTGGGATCCCGGCAATGAAGCCATATTTGTGAGAAATGATGATTACTGGGATTGGGGAGATCAGAAATCCAATGTGGACAAGATCATTTATAAACCCATTTCCGAGGACACCACCCGGGTATCCAGCATGAGGACCGGTGAATTTGATATGATCTCCAACATTCCTCCGGATAAGGTGGAGGTGCTCTCCGGCAGTGAGGGAGTGGCGGTGGATTCCCAGCCAGGAACGACCATCAGCTGGATGGCGCTTCAGTGCGGAGACGGAAAACCCTTTGCGGATAAGAATGTCCGTCTGGCATTGACCCATGCCATTGACCGGGAGCTGATCGTAGAGAGCATCCTGGGCTCCGGATCCCCTGCTTACTGGCCGGTGATGGAAGGAGTGACCGGATATGACAAGGAAATGGAGAGCAAATACAACCAGTACGATCCGGAGCTTGCAAAGAAGCTTCTGGCCGAAAGCAATTATAACGGCGAAGAGATCTATTTCATGGCCATTGACGGGAAGGTGCCCCGGACAAAGGAAGTGCTTCAGGCGGTGATGTCCATGATGACCGAAGCCGGCTTTAATGTAAAACTGGAGATCATGGAAGGGGCCACGTTCGTTACCAAGCGCTCGGCCGGAGACTATGACATCGCATTTTCCAATGTTTTCTATAACAACGGATCTCCCTGGAGGCATATGATCACACACTGGCTGTCCGATTCCTGCAATACCCAGCTTGAGAACCCGGAGATCACCGCCTTGCTGACGGAGGCCAGGCAGACCATTGACACCGGAGCCCAGGATGAGCTGTTAAAAAAGGCATTCACTCTGATGATGGAGGACGGAGG
Source organism: Lachnospiraceae bacterium 54-53 (assembly GCA_041223105.1). Classification (GTDB taxonomy): domain Bacteria; phylum Bacillota; class Clostridia; order Lachnospirales; family Lachnospiraceae; genus Lacrimispora. Next base: position 59,324 of record JBCLPO010000016.1, on the reverse strand, counting down.
ACGTATGTGTTATTTCATCAATCTTGACACCATCAACGCCTATTCCGACAAGCTGAGCGGAATTAAGCTTTACAATGACACCATTGTTGACCTTTCAAGGGTAATGAAAAATTAAGACTTAAAAACCAGGGGGTATCAGCATGCAGAATTTCATGCGATTTATGTTAAAAAGGCTTCTCTCGGCAATTATCGTGCTTTTTGGCGTATCCATTGTGGCCTTTGGCCTTATGCGCCTGGCCCCCGGCAATCCGGCAGCTCTCATGCTGCCGGACAATGCCACGGCAGAGCAGATCGCAGCTGTGGAAGCCAAAATGGGGCTGGATAAGCCGCTGATCCGGCAATATCTGATCTATATTGTGGATGTCCTGCACGGAAATCTGGGTACATCTATTTTTTTTAACCGTTCCTGCGGAGAACTCATCTTCGGGCGCCTTCCGGCAACCGGGCTTCTGACCTTTGCAGCCGTTGTTGTTTCGATTTTCGTCAGCTTTCCCATGGGGATCATTTCCGGCATCAAAAAGGGGTCGCTGATCGATTTTATCTCCATGGTATTCGCTCTTCTGGGCATGTCCATGTCCCAGGTATGGCTGGGCCTTCCTTTGGCTGCTCTGGTGACCAGAATGCTCCGGTCCGGAATGTACGAGGTACTGGAAGAGGATTACATAACGGCGACAAAGGCAAGAGGAATCGGCAATTTTAAAATTTATACCAGATATGCTCTGAAAAATGCACTTCTTCCCACCATTACCATCATCGGCATGCAGATCGGCCAGCTTCTGGCAGGAGCCATCATCGTGGAGCAGGTATTCGGCTGGCCCGGGCTTGGGAGTCTGACCGTAAAGGCCATCAATATGAGGGATTTTCCGCTGCTCCAGTCCATCCTTCTTGTAACGGCTTCCCTGTTTGTAATCATCAACATTCTGGTTGACATCATTTATGTGGTGGTGGATCCCCGCATGAGCTTAAGTTAGGGAGGGAATGACATGAAGAAGAGTGAATTGTTCAGAAGAATGAAAAAATCGAAATTCTTCGTTATGGGAATGATCATAGCGGTCCTGGTCACCATAGCGGCATTTGCATCTCCGCTGTTTGTGGTCCATGACCCCGTCCAGTCGGATTTAAGGAAACGCCTGATTTCCCCGGAATTTTTCGGAAACGGGTTGGGCGGACACATCCTGGGGACCGATGCCCTGGGGCAGGACATTTTTACAAGGCTGGTGACCGGATGCAGGATCTCTTTGCTGATCGCAGCAGCCGGAGTGCTGATACCGGCTGCCATCGGAACGGCGCTGGGGGCTGTGGCAGGTTATTTCGGCGGAGCCGCGGATAATATCATCATGCGCATCTGTGACATTCAGCTGTCCATCCCCACCATGGTGCTTGCCATAACCGTCATGGCCATTTTGGGGAACAGCGTGCCCAATCTTTTGCTGGTCCTGGCCCTCGTGGGCTGGACCTCATACACAAGAGTGGTGCGGGGAAGCGTTATGGGGATCCGGAATTCTGAGTTCATTCAGGCGTCAAGGGTGCTTGGGGCTTCCAATGCGAGGATTCTGCTCACCCAGATCCTGCCCTGTGTATTGACACCCCTCATCATCCTGATGAGCCAGCAGATCGGATTTGTTATTCTGACGGAGGCTAATTTAAGCTTTCTGGGTATGGGAGTTCCCCTGCCGAATCCGTCCCTGGGATCCATGATCGCGGATGGAAGGGAATACATAGCAACGGCTCCCTGGACGGTAGTTGTCCCCGGAGTCGCATTGATGATCATTGTACTGGCATTTAACTTCCTTGGCGACGGAGTCCGCGACATTCTGGATCCCAGGAACAAAGACTGAGTATGGAGGCGAAGATATGGCACCATTGCTGGAAATAAAAGATTTGCATGTGGAATACAAAACAGGCCGCGCCACCGCCCATGCACTGAACGGGATCAGCCTGACCATTGAAAAGGGAGAGGCTTTGGGACTGGTGGGGGAAACAGGAGCCGGAAAGACCACCATTGCATTGGCCGCCTTAAAGCTGCTTCCTCATGGGGTGGGAAATGTGACCCGAGGTTCCATTGCTTTTGACGGACGATCCGTTCTGGATATGAACAAAAAGAGCCTGGAGGAAATGAGGGGCAACAAGATCTCCATGATTTTTCAGAATCAGTTAAGCTCCTTAAATCCCCTCTTTCCGGTGGGAGAGCAGATCTCCATGGTACTTAGGAAGCATGAGAATCTGGGGAAAAAGGAGGCGGCAAAAAGGGCGGAAGAGCTGCTTGAGATGGTGGGGATCGCCAGATACCGGCTGTCCGATTTTCCCCATCAGTTCTCCGGAGGGATGAGACAGAGGGTGGGGATTGCGGCCGCCCTTGCCTGCAATCCGGAGCTGCTCATTGCGGATGAACCGACCACAGCCCTGGATGTGACCATACAGGCTCAGATCCTGGAGCTCATGAAGGAGCTCCAGAGGCAGCGTTCCAGCTCTCTTCTTATGATCACCCATAATCTGGGCATCATTGCGGAGCTTTGCCAGAAGGTTGCGGTCATCTATGCCGGCACCATCATCGAATACGGCACCGTGGAGGAGGTATTTACAGACCCGAAACATTGGTACACCAAGGGACTTCTGGGGCCTGTTCCCTTCCATCCGGCTGTAAGTTTCATCCCCGCTGCGGATCCTGCGCGGACCGGTGCAAAAAGGAAATGCCGCCCCTTCATGAGTGCGGCAGCGGCCATCTGGTCGCCTGCTGGGAAAGGGAGGGACACAAATAATGGATAATCAGAATCTTCCGGTCATGGAAGTACGGAATTTTAAAAAGCATTTCAAGGTAAAAAACAAGGGAATTCTTCACGCGGTGGACGGCATCAGCTTTTCCGTACAGCCCGGACAGACCCTTGGACTCGTAGGGGAATCGGGCTGCGGAAAGTCCACGGTGGGCAATGTGATCATGAGGCTCCACAAGGCAACGGCCGGGGAAGTCCTGTTTAAAGGAAAGAATGTCCTGGATTCCAGAGGCAGCGAGAGCATGGAGTTTCGGAAAAAGATCCAGATCATTTTCCAGGATCCCTATTCCTCTTTAAATCCCAAAAAGACCATAAACAGCATTCTGGAGGAGGCGTACCGCATCCACGGTCTCTGCACCGGGCAGGAGAGACGGGAGAAAATGGAAAAGATCATTGAGCTGTGCGGTCTGGAAAAATACGTGCTGGAAAAGTATCCCCATGACCTAAGCGTGGTAAGACACATCTCCCAGCGGGTGGCGGTCATGTACCTGGGACAGATCATCGAAATGGCGGATACGGACGATATTTTTGCAAATGCCCTCCATCCCTATACCATTGCCCTGCTGTCTGCGGTGCCCAAGATCGATTTTGAGAAGAAAACCAGCCGCATCGTGCTGAAGGGGGATGTCCCGAGCCCCATAAATCCCGGGGAAGGCTGCCGGTTTGCTCCAAGGTGTTTTTTGAGCCGGGATATCTGCCGGACCCGGAAGCCGGAGCTTCTGGATGCGGGGCAGGGGCACTGTGTTGCCTGTCATTTTTACGGGGAAGCCAGGGAAAAAGCGAAGAATATGGAAGCCGGCATGGCGGCGGAAGCATACGGAGGAAATCATGGATACGAAAATCAGTGACATTCAGGTGATTTGTACGGCGCCCGAGGGAATCAACCTGGTGGTTGTAAAAGTACTGACCAATCAGCCGGGGCTGTACGGACTGGGCTGCGCCACCTTTGCCTACCGCCACCTGGCGGTGAAAACAGTGGTGGAAGAGTATTTAACCCCCCTGCTGAAGGGAAGAGAGGTGGACCGGATCGAGGACATCTGGCAGCTCATGCATCAAAATGCCTATTGGAGGAACGGTCCCATTGAAAACAACGCTGTTTCAGGTGTGGACATGGCTCTGTGGGACATAAAGGGAAAAATGGCAGGAATGCCGGTATACCAGCTGCTGGGCGGAAAATGCAGGGAAGGAATTCCCGTGTACCGCCATGCGGACGGAAAAGATGTGGAAGAGGTCTGCGACAACATTCTTAGGTTTCAGGAAATGGGCATTACCACCATCCGCTGCCAATGCGGGGGATATGGCGGGGACAGTTACGGAAGCGTCCCGAAGACAGCCCCCGAAGGCGCGCCGGCCGGTGTGTATCTGGATCCGGGAGATTATATCCGGAAAACGGTGAAGCTGTTTGAAGGAATCCGGGGAAGGATCGGGTATGATATGAATCTGGTCCACGACGTCCATGAAAGGATCGCTCCTCCCGAAGCTATCCGGCTGGCAAGGGCCCTGGAACCCTTTGATCTGTTCTTCCTGGAAGATCCGGTTTCCATCGAGCAGCTTCCCTGGCTGAAAAATCTTCGAGGTCAGACCGGCATTCCCATTGCCCTGGGAGAGCTGTTCAATAACGGAGCGGAGTGGAAGCAGATCATTGCAGAACGGCTCATTGACTTCATCCGGGTCCATGTAAGCCAGATCGGAGGCATCACCCCGGCCAGAAAGCTGCAGATCTTTGCGGAGCAGTTCGGTGTCAGGACCGCCTGGCACGGGCCCGGGGACATGTCTCCGGTGGCTCATGCGGCAAATATCCACATTGACCTGGCCGCACCGAATTTCGGCGTGCAGGAGTGGTCGGGCATCGAACCGCCCAATTTTGTGATTCAGGATTTAAAAGGTCCCCGGGGCGCCCTGCTGGAGGTTTTTCCGGGACTGCCGGAATTCCGGAGAGGCTACGTGTATGCCAATGACAGGCCGGGTCTTGGCGTGGATCTGGATGAAAAGGAAGCCGCAAAATATCCCTGCGGAAATCCCGTGGTCACCTGGACCCAGACCAGGCGCCGGGATGGGGCGCTGCAGACGCCTTGACGAGAAAAAAGGAGGAAGAAAGACATGAAATCATGTGTGATCACCAGCCCGTTTCATTATGAGATCCGGGAAATCCCCATACCTGAACCCGGGGACGATGAGGTACTGATCCAAATGAAGGCCGCAGGTGTATGCGGCAGCGACTTACATATTTACAGAGGGGAAAACCCCTGCTCCAGCTATCCCCTGGTCCCGGGGCATGAGAATGCAGGGATAGTAGTAAAAGCAGGAAAAAACGTCACCAATGTCAAAGAGGGGGATCCCGGGGAATCTGGCAGACCGAAGGGAGATCGACCGCATCTTCCGGGAATCCATGGAGCTGCTTGAAGGGAAGCTGGATGTGCTCATTCCGGCAGCCGGGATCCAGAGGAGGCATCTGCCGGAGGAATTTCCTATGGACGAGTGGGATCTGGTGGTGGATATCAATCTAAACCATGTGTTCCTCATGATCCAAAAGGCCTTAAAGGTGATGCTGGCACAGCCGGAAGGCGGAAAAATCATTACCATCGGTTCCATGGTCATCTGGTTCGGAGGGACCACTGTTCCGGCTTATACAGCCACCAAAGGGGCAGTGTCCCAGCTGACCAAGAGCCTGGCCGTGGACTGCGCCGGGCGGGGGATCAACATCAACTGCATCTGTCCCGGCTATATGGACACGGAGATGTGCTCCAATATGACCCAGGCCAGAAAGGATGAGTGCACCGCAAGGATCCCGGCCGGAAGGTGGGGAACACCGGAAGATTTAAAGGGACCCGTACTGTTTCTTGCCTCCGGTGCATCGGATTATTTAAACGGAGCCACCATTCCCGTGGATGGGGGATACCTGGTTAAATAAAGAAAGCCGGTCTCAGAAAAATGAGGAAAAGGGGGAGCTGCAAAATGGAAAATCAACAAGATGTGGTATCTGGGCGTTTGATAAACGCCAGCATCTTGTATGAAAAATTCATTTTGCAGCACCCCCTTTCCTGCTCATAGGAGTCTGCCTGTCTTGGCGAGATAATCAAGGATAAGAAAGGACAGACGGAGATGGAACAAAAGCCCGTTATCCGTTAAGTCCAGGCCCGTCAGTTCGGCCATCCGGCGGATCCTGTATTTTAAGGTATTGTAATGGATGTTCAGCATGTCCGCGGTCAGGGCCATGTTCTGGTTATTCTCCAGGTATTTCATCAGAGTATCGCAGAACTCGCTGCCATACTGGAGGTCATGGTTTCGGAGAAGAAAGACCGCCGGCTGGATGATGTCCCTGGGATCGTTGTGCTGGGCAAACAGACTTACCATGTGAAGCACGTAAAAATCCCTGTAAAAAGCGACCGGGTCAGAGCTTTTCGTCTCTTCGCCCAGCTCAAGGGAGGTGAGGGCCTGGCGGTAATAGGCCTCAAAGGACTGGACCTCCGTAAAGCCGTTGCTGATGCCTGCCCGGACTCCGAAATCCCCGCATAAGTTCCGGAAATTGGTGAGTTCATTCTCCGAGAAAGGGGCCTGCTCTTTGTGATCATAGAGTATGACCAGATTCCCCTGAAAAAGGACGATGGTCTCCCGTACCAGGAAATTTTTCAGCTTCTTTTTGAAAAAATACACCCGGTCCGTGATGAGATCGTGGGTGCCCGCCACAATGACATGCAGATTGTCGTACAGCTTTAAGCGGAACCGGTTCACCCGTTCCTCAATGGCGTTCTTTTCATAGAGCCGCTGGGTCAGCATGGAAGTCAGAAAGGTTTCCACCAAAGCTTCCTTCCGGGGAAGGGGTTCCCTGGAGGTATCCATGCAGAGCGCCAGGAAATGGCACAGGATCAGGAGCTTTTCCGACGCTTCCCTGGTAATGGGCTGATTGTATTCCAGCAGCTTTAAATAGCCCAGAGGGACCCCTCCGCTGATGACTTTTCCCACAAGCTGGGAGTGGTGGAGCAGTCCCTTCTGCCAGATCAGCCGGGAATCGGAGGTCTCCTCTCCCTCCTCCGGAAAGCCGGAGCTGCTCCCATCGTCCCCCATCACGTATTTCACGTATTCCTCCGTCACATACCCCTTTTTCAGAGTCCAGTCCCACAAAGGCTCATCGGTGATCTGCCCGCCGCCGGAATGGGCCACAAAGCACAGGGAGACATCCACCAGAAGAAGGGGATTGCCTAACTCCTGGTATCCCAGATCCAGAAGCTGCTGGACGCTCCGGGGACTGTTCGTCACCTTTAACAGGCGGTTCATGAATCCTTCGCTGCTGTCCGCAGCCGGGAATGTTTCCTGCAGCCGGCTGACGATCCCAAGGATATCCGCCTCTTTGTTCAGCCGTATGACGCATAAGCTCCGGTAAGCCTCCGGGATGGGCTCATCCGGGACCAGGATAAGTGCGGACAGTCCTTCCGGCACTGCAGGAGGAAGCTGACCGGCGTTAGCCAGGTAGAGACAGCTTTCAAAGCATTTCTCCCCTCTGCCCTTAAAAAGAGCAAAGGAACTTAAGGACAGTTCCCTTTCCCCGTGAATTACCTCTCCAATGCTGCCTTCCAGCATGACTGTGATCGAAGCAAAATGATTTTCCATATCCGAATCTCCTCCGCTTTTCATATGATCCCTACCGGGCACGCCGGCAGTTGTAAAAATATAACAAAAATCCCCGGTATTTTTGTCATAATCCAACATAACCGGTTGGTTAAAACAGGACAACAAACTGTGAGAAGTTCATAATATCCTCCGTTGAATCAGGGGATGAGGGATGCTATACTCGACAATGGAATGATTGTTATTAGTATGACAATCTCATCTGACAGTATTATCATAATAAGGAGAAGATGCTATGTCAAGTTATTCACAATTATGTCCGGTTCATTTTGGACCGGGAGAGATCGCCAGGACCGGTGCGGCAGCAAAGGAACTGGGAATGACCCATGTTCTGTTGGTTACGGAAAAAACCATCCTGGAAACAGGAATTCCCGGGAGGGCGGCAAAAAGCCTGGAAGAATGCGGCATCCGGGTTTCCGTATATGACGGAGTGCAGATGGATGCGCCGGACTCCACCGTGGTGGAGGGCGCGGAGGCAGCCAGACGTCTGGGGGTGGACGGGATCATAGGATGCGGAGGCGGTTCCAGCCTTGATACGGCAAAGGGAATCGCTCTCTATGCAGTAAATATGGATCATGTGGACATTCATACCATGATTCATTTTGATCCCTTTCATCCCATTGCCCTTTTGCCGGCCCTGAAATCCGTCATGATCCCCACGACCTCAGGAACCGGTTCGGAATCCACCTGCGTTGCGGTCATCACAGACACGGACACCCATCAGAAATGCGGCTGCTTTGTAAACGCCGGTGCGGCTGTGGTTGACCCGGAGCTGACCCTGGGTCTTGACCGGCTGATTACGGCTTACTGCGGAATGGATGCCTTTTCCCACTGCAATGAATGCCTGTGCAACCAGGTTCCCAACCCCCACTCCGATCTTCTGGCACTGGACAGCATGGAACGCATTTTTAAATGGCTTCCGGTTGCGGTCAGGGATCCCTTTCATAAGGAAGCGCGCTATCACCTGGCAATAGCCAGTAACTTCGCAGGGATCGCCTTTCAGGATTCCCAGGTCAATGTGGGCCATGCCATGGCCCATGCCCTGGGAGCAAGGCTGCATATCCCCCACGGCATCGGCTGTGCCCTTGCCACTCCCACAGTCATAGAGCTGGTTGCCGCCGCCCGGCCGGAAGTCTATGGAAAGGTAGGGGAAATCTTCGGCCTTTCCGGTCTGACGGAGGAGGAACTTCCAAAGAAGCTGGCGGATTCGGTGCGGGCTTTCAACCGGAGCATCGGCATCCCTTCCCTGAATGAACTGGGCATCCGCCGGGAAGAAGTCATGGACACGGTGGAATATGCCATGGGAGAAATGATGCGCATGGGCTGCATCGTCAAACAGGATGAAGCCGTGCTTACGGACATGATGGCAAACGTTTATGACCTTTATGAATAGATTTTCTTCCATATAAATAAGAAAGAGGTTTTTTTATGAAATATACCAATCTGTTTACACCGTTAAAAATCGGTTCCCTCACCATACGCAACCGTGTCGTGATGGGAGCCATGGGAAATATGACCGCAAATCCGGACCAGACGGCTTCCGAGCGTGAGATCGCATATTATGCGGCCCGTGCCAGGGGAGGTGTGGGACTCATCGTCAACGAGGTGACGCGGATCAACAATGAACACGGTATGATGGGAGACCGCCAGGCCTCTGCAGCGGATGATAAATTCATACCTGAGCTTAAAAAGCTTGCGGATGCCGTTCATTATTACGGAGGGGCCATCTTTGTCCAGCTCCATCATCCCGGACGTCAGACCGTTGTTCCCGGGGGCAAATGCGCCACACCCAGCGGCGTGCCCAGCCTTATGATCAACTGGCCCTGCTTTGAGATGACCACGGAACAGGTGGAGGAGCTGGTTGTGCAGTTCATCGACGGGGCGGAACGGTGCAAAAAGGCAGGGATCGACGGCGTCGAGCTGCATGCCGCCCACGGCTACCTGCTGAACCAGTTTCTGTCCCCCTTTACCAATAAACGGACCGATAAATACGGCGGAACACCCATAAAGAGGGCTCGAATCATTCAGGAGATCGTCACCGGCATACGGGAGCGGCTGGGAGATTATCCCATCATGCTGCGCATCTCCGCGGATGAATTTCTGGAACGCTCCATCTTCCCCATCCCCGAGGGAGAGGCGGGGCTTAAGCTGGAGGAATCGGTTGAGATCGTCAAATACCTGGTTCCGTTCGGGATCGATGCGGTCAATGTGTCTGCCGGTGTATATGAGACCATGAATGAAGCCTGGGAGCCGGTATCCTATTCCGAGGGCTGGAAGCTCTATCTGGCAGAGACCGTCAAAAAAGCTGTCAATGTGCCGGTATTCGGTGTGGGAGTCATCCGCAATCCCGATTTTGCGGAAGAAGTCATTGCCCGGGGCAGGGTTGACGGTGTGACCATTGCCCGGGGGATGCTGGCTGATCCGGATTGGTGCAACAAGGCGGCGGAGGGCTGTGCCGATGAGATCCGCCGGTGTATTTCCTGCTTAAACTGCATGGAGACCATGATGGAGGGGATCAGCTGTTCCGTGAATCCGAGGACCGGCCAGGAATGGTTTTACAACGATCTGGTACGTGACGGAAACGGCCGGGCCGTGGCTGTCATAGGAGCCGGACCCGCAGGAATGGAAGCCGCACTGACCTTGCAGGAGCGGGGCTTTGACGTGACCCTGTTTGAAGAAAATGACCGCATGGGCGGTCAGGTGTGGCTGGGGTCCAGACCGCCTCACAAGGACAAGATGGCCTGGATGATCGATTTTTATGAGAATATGTTCCGGAAAAAGGGAGTCAGGGTCCTTCTGGGCACGCCTGCCACCGTGAAGGCGGTGAAAGACTTAAATCCCTGTGCGGTCTTTGTCGCCACCGGCGCCCTTCCCATCGTGCCCCGGTCCATCCCCGGAATCGCCGGAGCCAATGTCCACACCGCCTTTGATATCCTTTCAGGCAAAAAGGTGCTGTCAGGCCGGAAGGTGGCGGTGATCGGCTCCGGACTTACGGGCATGGAAACGGCGGAGCTTCTGGCTTCCCGGGGAAATTCCCTTTCCATCGTGGACATGGCGGAGGAGATCGGCCCCGGCGCATACTGGCAGCCTCTTTCAGACATAAAGAAAAAGCTTGAGCCGTCAAAACCGGAATACTATCCCGGTCATGAGCTGGTGGAGATCCTTTCCGACGGAGTCATTCTGAAAAAGAAGGATGGAGAACCCTTTAAGCTTCCCGCACAGGAGGTGGTAATATCCCTCGGCGTAAGGTCCAATGACGCTCTGGCAGAAGAGCTGAAACAGGAATGTGAAAGGGTCATCCTGCTGGGAGATGCGGACCGGACCGGAAGGATTAAGCAGGCGGTGTCCTCCGGCTACAGCCAGGCATACCGCCTGAGGTAACGGAAGAAAAAGAAAAATGAAAAAACCGATGCCCGGCTGATGATGTTTGTCAGCCGGGCATCGGTTTTTTCATTTATATTAAACTCCGGGAGCGGGTAATTTGTCCTCCGGACTTTTTTTTAGGTTGAGCCGGCAAAGAAGCCTTTCAGGGCGACTTCGCCGACTTAGTAAAAACATATGTATACAAGCACTCTGACCGCTTTGTGGGTTTTCTATGTTTATATTATTATCATACAGGAGAAATGTGAAGGAAATTTGACCAGGTTCTAAAGAAATTATGAAATGAATGAAAAAATTATGACAGAAATTGGTAAATTATACATGTGATTGTTGCAGATAATATGATATAGTAGAAAATTTCCCATTAAGCCAACTGGGTATTGATTGATCAATTAAAATATGGTATTTATATAATAGTTAGCTAAAGCTAACCAAAGCGGCATGCCGTGAATGCTGCAGCCATTCCGAAGGGACAGTGGGAGATAAATTATGACTGTGGAGGTACGGAAATGTCACTTGAAAGGCATCTAATTGAATATTGTTCCCCGACACTGGCTTCCATAAAGACGGCAAGCCTGTTCAATCATTCCTTCTCATCGGAAGAAGAGCTGGAAAAGCAGCTGACCGACTTGAACAGTCAGCTTGGTGAGAAAGGAATCATGCTGCTGTCCTTATACAGGCGCAGGAACAAAGCATTGATCTATGTCTACAGAAAATCCCATCTGCAGGCCGATTTAAACCGGCCCGGAGTGAGCAGATTTTTAAAGAAATACGGCTATGAGCGCATGGAAGCGGATTATGCCCTTGAAAGGCTGAAAAAACGGCTGGGAGAAGACGGGGCATTTCCCCACGAGATCGGTATTTTTCTTGGGTATCCTCTCGGAGATGTGATCGGCTTTATACAGAATTCAGGCAAAAACTGCAAATGCATCGGATGCTGGAAGGTATACTGCAATGAGTGTGAGGCCGTCAGGATATTTGCCAGGTACCAGAAATGCAGGGCGGTGTATTCCCGTCTTTGGCAGAACGGAAGATCTGTCTGGCAGCTTACGGTAGCTGCCTGAACAAATAAATAGGAAAGAAAGAGGTAGGATGAGATGAGTAAGGTTGCGGTTGTTTATTGGAGCGGTACCGGTAATACAGAGGCTATGGCTCAGAAGGTTCTGGAAGGCGCAAAGGAGGCAGGAGCGGAGGCTTCCCTGTTTACGGCTTCAGACTTTAACGGGGACATGATGGATGAGTATGACGCAGTTGCTTTCGGCTGTCCTTCCATGGGCGGTGAGGAACTGGAAGACAGCGAGTTCGAGCCCATGTTCCAGGGATGCGAATCCAAGCTTCAGGGGAAAAAGATCGCATTGTTCGGCTCCTATGGCTGGGGCGACGGAGAGTGGATGCGCAACTGGGAGGAATCCTGCAAGGAGTCAGGCGCCGTACTCGCCCATGACAGCGTGATCTGCAACAATGCTCCAGATGAAGACGGAGAAGCAGACTGCAAGGAATTGGGAAAAGCACTCGCTTGAGAATAGAAAAAATAAAAACATGGGTGAGAACAGCTTTACCGCTGCCGCCCATGTTTTTTTCGGTTTTCCGCGGTCCTCACGCCTTTTTCTCCGCAGTGATGCAGATCCAGCCCTTTTTCGGTTCAATGTCTGCCTTTACGGAAGAAAATCCCGCGTTTTTCAGGAAACGGTCCAATTCTTCCCTGCTGTACACGGTCATGCCTTCAATGATCTTCGTCCATTGATCATTGGCAGAGTCACATGTTTCATTGCAGATCAAAAATGTACCGCCCGGCTTTAACACACGGTGAACCTGCTTAAAGGAGGCTTCCGGATCCGGCCAGAAATAGATGGTCTCAAAAGCGGTTGCCAGATGAAAGGATTCATCCGGAAATGGGATGGAAGCCACATTTCCCTGGACCACTTTCAGCCTTCCGTCCTGAATGCTTTTCCGGTTCTTTTTCCGGGAGTTGTTCACGCTGACGGAGGAGTAATCCATTCCGGCGATCCGGCCCCCCGGACACAGTTTCAGCAGGGCGGATAGGTTGGCTCCGCCGCCGCAGCCGATATCCAGAGCGGATATATTGGATTTGGGTGAAATATGGGTAAATCCCCATCCTGCCATCTGCCGGTGTCCGCTGTTCATCATATGAAGCATAAGCGTTCCGGCCATGCCCTGAGGTTTCCGGGTATTCTGAAAAAAGTTCTTAAACATGATTCTCTTCCCCCTGCAAAATATATTAATTTATATATAGCATATTCCGGAAAAAGATACAATCAGGACAGCTTTTTCAAAGTGATAGTTTATCTCTCTAAGGTTTTATTGAAAAAAAATATCATTCACATGACTGGATGACAAAAGGCCCGGTATTCCTGATCGAAATACCGGGCTTTTCTGCCATGCTTTTATGACCTATCCGGGAATCGAACCCGGGTTTCCGCCGTGAGAGGGCGGCGTCTTGACCGCTTGACCAATAGGCCTTTTTTTGTGTCATCTCTGACAGCTTCATTATAATACCATAGGATATTCTGTTTGTCTACACTTTTTTTCTAAAATAAAAAATAAAAATTTGTCAAATTCAGGTCCCATGTGCTATACTTTTTTAAAGCTGAAGGAAGGAGGACCTGATATGGGACGGAAAAAGCGCGAGATCAAATACGATTATTTAAGGACGCTTGCAGTTTTCGCCATAATAATGGTACATGCTGTTCCGGCGGAGATAACAAATTCCAGGCAATGGCTGTTTTCGGCGGCTCTCATGCCGGTGCTCCTGGCCTTTGTGGGCATTTATTTTATGCTCAGCGGCCTGTTTATTTTGAGATCCGGCACCGAGGATATTCCGGAATTTTACAGGAACCGGTTTTTGTCCATATTGATACCTTTTGCATTTTACAGCGGGATCTATTACTGGTATTACAGGATATATCTGGGGGAGGACCGGCTTACATGGCAGGATCACCTGGCGGATTTCATAAAAGAGTTTCTGACGGGAACCATTCCCATGGCCTCCCACATGTGGTTTATGTATGTGATCCTGGCGCTATATCTCTGCGCCCCCTTTCTGGCCCGTATGCTGAAGGCCATGAACGATGAGGAATTAAAGCTTTTCCTGGTTCTAATTCTGGCAGTTCAGGGAATTCTGACTTATCTGCCGGCTTTGGGACTGGATGTGGGAGAGAGCCTGCAATACATGATATTTAAGGGCTGGCTCATCTATTTTGTTCTGGGCTACGCCTGCAAACGCCTTTTTGGCCACGGCGGCAGTTACCTTCCCTTTGGGGTCATGGGCATGGCAGGCTTTGGCATCACCATGCTGCAGAAATGCTTCACCCCGGCTTTTACCCCGGGGATCCACGACCTTGCCCCGGCCATGACGGCCATGGCTGCGGCCATTTTTCTGTTTTTTGAATATTTCGGCAATGTCTCCATACCTGTCCTTGCAAAAGCCGCCGGATTCATAAGCAGATACAGCTATTCCATCTACCTGATCCATTATCTGGTATTGGGACAGGCTGCATGCAGGCTGGTGGAGGCGTCGTTCCTGAGACATTATTACGTGCCGGGGATCCTTGGCAGAGCGGCCCTCACGTTCCTGCTCTCCTTAGGGGCTGCATGGGTCCTTGACGAAACAGTCATAAAGCTCTTAAAACGGGCGGCAGGAGCGGTCTGGCAAAGCAGGCGGAAGGCATAAGGGAGGAGTCGGCAGAATGGGAAAAAACAGCTGTGAATATTCCGTCGTGAAAAAACAGATGTAGGAAAAGAATGGTTCCATCCCTTAAAAAGGGAGGAGCCGGTATCCTTTAAAAGAATACCGGCAATTATGAAAAAAATTTTATCTAAAAGTATGTTGGCAACATCTTTTTCTGATGATTTAAGTATATCGGCTAAATATGAAGAGAGTTTGACTGCGGTGTAAAAAGATTATGACCATAATGTGAACAACGGCCGGGTCCGGGTCAGTCCCGGAAATGATAGCTGTCCAGCAGCTGGTTTTTCATATGCCAGAGCTCATTGGATAAGTCGACGTAAACCTCGTGAGGGTTTACCAGCCGGCGGGATTCATCCCAGAGGGTGTCAAGCTCTTTCTCACAGTAGGACCGGATATCCATGACGGAAGGAGCTGGGTAAACACATTTCCCGTCCTTGAATACCTGGATCAGAAGATCCCGGATGGTATAGGTGTCAGGGGCCAGATGAGTCTTTTTCCAGGTCTCAATGGGATCGAAGAGGAGCAGGGAATGGTTTTCCTTAAAGGTCTCTCCTTCCAGGCAGATTAAGTCTGCGATGATCTTCCCTGTTTCCCGGCTGTAAATGCGCTTGATCGCCTTGTTGCCCGGGTTGGTGATCTTTTCGGCATTTTCGGACAGCTTGATCTTAGGGGCAAAACGGCCGGTCTTTTTGTCCATGACCGCTGCCAGCTTGTAGACGCCGCCAAAGGAAGGACAGTCCTTGGAGGTGATCAGATTGGTCCCCACGCCCCAGGAATTGATGGTGGCTCCCTGGATTTTCAAACTGTTGATCAGGGTTTCGTCAAGATCGTTGGAGGCGGAAATGACCGCATCGGGGAATCCGGCTTGGTCAAGCATTTTTTTTGCCTTTTTGGAAAGGTAGGCTAAGTCTCCGCTGTCCAGACGGATGCCGTAGGAGGTAAGGGGGATCCCTGCCTCCCGCATTTCTTTAAATACCTTGATGGCATTGGGAACGCCGGATTTTAATGTATCATAAGTGTCCACCAGCAGGATGCATGCGGTGGGATACAGCTTTGCATAGTTCCGGAATGCGGTCAGCTCATCGGGGAAGCTCATGATCCAGCTGTGGGCGTGAGTCCCTTTTATGGGGACGTCAAACATCTTGCCTGCCAGAACGTTGGAGGTGCCGATGCAGCCGGCGATCATGGCCGCCCGGGCGCCGTAAATTCCCGCGTCAGGCCCCTGGGCACGGCGCAGGCCGAATTCCATGACCCCGTCGCCGGCGGCAGCGTATACCACACGGGCAGTCTTTGTGGCGATCAGGCTCTGGTGATTGATGATGTTTAACAGAGCGGTTTCAATTAACTGGGCTTCCATAATGGGGGCGATGACCTTCACCAGGGGCTCACGGGGAAATACGACGGTTCCCTCCGGTATGGCATAGATGTCGCCGGAAAACTTGAAATGATTGAGATATTCCAGAAAATCCTCTTCGAACAGGCCGGTGGATCTTAAATAATCCACATCACCCTGATCAAAATGGAGTTCGTTGATGTATTCAATGACCTGTTCCAGGCCAGCGCAGATCGCATACCCGTTACCGCCCGGATTATTGCGGTAGAAGGCATCGAATATTACGGTCTCGTTGGCATCTTTTTCTTTGAAATACCCCTGCATCATGGTCAACTCGTAGAGGTCTGTTAATAAAGTTAAATTGCGCTGGCTCATAGTTTTTCTCCTTTTACGAATCCTTTTCGCACATTATACCATAAGTTTACAAAAAAACAATGGAATTGACAAAAAAATAACGAACATTGAACAGGCTTTACAGCATACAAATTTTCAAGAATTATCAAATAATCAAAATAATACTATACAATTTGAAAATTAACAATTAATTTATTAAAAATTTGTAAAAAGTCTTGCAAAAATGAAATGGATGATATATAATAAAGCCATCAACAAAAGAAAATAAAATTCAACCATCTTCCGGTCTCCGCCGGAAGGCGGCAGAGAAGAAAAGGAGGTCGATTCCGCCGAAAACATGAGTTTCGCCTGATTTTCGCGAACGGCAGGATCGGGCAATAGGCAACCCCGTTAAACTTTAGCAGCAACTCATACCAGGTGAAGAATAAATGCGAAAGCATGGATGAAGCCGGGATAAAAATCTACCAATCTCTTATATGCCTATAATTCGTTATAACTGCAGAGGAATATTCATCGTATGAGTCATTTGATGAGTAAATTTGATTCATCCGGATTGGATTTTCACAGGTCAGCTGAATAACAATATAGAAGAATGAAAGCGACGAAGCAGAGAATCCAGATTGTAGAGGATAATATGGCTAAAGGAAACGGAAAAATTCATATAGAGCATCCAAAGAATGCCGCAGCAATAAACTATGAGAGAGGTATTTAGAAACCAATGGATGAAAGCGAGTTGAACGGGTATCGGAATTCATTAAAATGATTCGGTACCCGTTCTTTCATGTGCATCGGCAGGCGGAGAAATTAAAATAGCCTTGACATTTCTTTTTTTAATCCCTATAATTAGAAGACACAGAAATAATATGTAAGAACCATATAATAGGAAGAAAAACTTTGATGGAGACAGTAGTTCCTTGCGAAATCCATAGAGAGCCGGGGGTTGGTGGAAGCCTGGCGAAAGTAGACTGGATACGAACATCACTCCGGAGTTTCCGGCTGAAGGCGCTGGCTGTAGGTCAGGACGTATTCCCTGCGTTAAGGGGAAGCATATGCTGGTATGCGGTAATAGGTGGTATAACGAAGATATAGTGCGGCTTTCGTCCTGATTACGGGATGAAGGTCCTTTTTTATATAACAGGAAACTTCCATAAACTTCCCCGTTATATAAAAAGCACGACCCGCTGGATGCGCATGATGCTTAAGAGGAAGATGTCACTAAAGTGACAGCGCGTCAGCGCCAGTGTCCGCAAGCGGACTCGTTATTGTATGAAAAAGAAATGGAGGTCGCAAAAGATGTACAGGAAAGTTCCTGCAGATTTGAATTTTGTAGCGAGAGAAAAAGAGGTGGAGAAATTCTGGGAGGACCATGAAATCTTCAAAAAGAGCATGGAAAACCGGAAGGAAGGGGAGACCTACACCTTTTATGACGGGCCGCCCACTGCCAATGGAAAGCCCCATATCGGGCATGTATTGACCCGTGTGATCAAGGACATGATCCCAAGATACCGAACCATGAAAGGCTATGACGTTCCCCGGAAAGCCGGCTGGGACACCCACGGTCTTCCCGTTGAGCTGGAAGTGGAAAAGATGCTGGGCCTTGACGGCAAGGAACAGATCGAGGAGTACGGGCTGGAGCCGTTCATCAAATACTGTAAGGAAAGCGTCTGGAAATACAAGGGCATGTGGGAGGACTTTTCAAAGACCGTTGGCTTCTGGGCCGACATGGATGATCCGTATGTGACCTATGAGAATTCCTTTATTGAATCCGAATGGTGGGCTTTAAAGAAAATCTGGGAAAGAGGCCTTTTGTACAAAGGCTTTAAAATCGTTCCCTATTGTCCCAGGTGCGGGACGCCCTTGTCCAGCCATGAGGTGGCCCAGGGATATAAGGATGTGAAGGAACGTTCCGCCATTGTAAGATTTAAGGTAAAAGGGGAAAATGCCTATATTCTGGCATGGACCACGACCCCGTGGACCCTTCCCTCCAATGTGGGCCTCTGTGTGAATCCGGATGAGGCGTATGTGAAGGTGCGGAGCGGGGATTATACCTATTATCTGGCAGAGGCTCTCTGCGAAAAGGTTTTGGAAGACGGCTATACCGTTTTGGAGAGGTATACGGGGAAAGATCTGGAATACAAAGAATATGAGCCCCTGTTTGACTTTGGGGAGCCGGATAAGAAAGCTTATTACGTGACCTGTGATCATTATGTTACTCTGACGGACGGTACCGGAGTGGTCCATATCGCACCGGCTTTCGGTGAAGATGACTCCAAGGTCTGCAAAAGATACGATCTGCCGTTTGTGCAGCTGGTTGACGCGGCGGGTGAAATGACCAAAGAGACGAAATGGGCCGGTATTTTCTGTAAAAAGGCAGATCCAATGATTTTGAAGGATTTGGATGAGAGAGGGCTTTTGTTCTCCGCACCTGTATTTGAGCACAGCTATCCCCACTGCTGGAGATGTGACACGCCGTTAATCTACTATGCAAGAGAATCCTGGTTCATCAAGATGACGGCAGTTAAGGAAG
Source organism: Lachnospiraceae bacterium 54-53 (assembly GCA_041223105.1). Lineage (GTDB taxonomy): Bacteria > Bacillota > Clostridia > Lachnospirales > Lachnospiraceae > Lacrimispora. The sequence continues at coordinate 40,623 of JBCLPO010000016.1, read as the reverse complement.
ATTTGATCCGCAACAACAATACCATCAACTGGATTCCCGAAAGCATCGGAAAGGGCCGTTTCGGCGACTGGCTGGAGAATGTCCAGGACTGGGGCATCAGCAGAAACCGCTACTGGGGAACCCCGCTCAACGTGTGGGAATGCCGGTGCGGGCACCAGCATTCCATCGGCAGCATTGAGGAATTAAAGAGCATGTCCCCCAACTGTCCCGAGGATATCGAGCTTCACCGTCCCTATATCGATGAAGTGACCATTACATGCCCCAAATGCGGAGAGCAGATGAAGAGAGTTCCGGAGGTGATCGACTGCTGGTTTGATTCCGGTTCCATGCCTTTTGCCCAGCATCACTATCCTTTTGAGAATAAGGAGCTCTTTGAGCAGCAGTTCCCGGCGGACTTTATTTCCGAGGCCGTGGATCAGACCAGAGGCTGGTTTTATTCCCTCCTTGCCATCTCGACCCTGATCTTTCATCAGGCGCCCTATAAAAACGTTATCGTTCTGGGCCATGTCCAGGATGAGAACGGGCAGAAAATGAGCAAATCCAAGGGAAATGCGGTGGATCCCTTCGAAGCGCTGGAGACCTACGGAGCGGATGCCATCCGGTGGTATTTCTATGTCAACAGTGCCCCCTGGCTGCCCAACCGTTTCCATGGCAAGGCCGTTATGGAAGGCCAGCGCAAATTTATGGGCACGCTCTGGAATACCTATGCCTTCTTTGTGCTCTATGCGAACATTGATGGGTTTGACCCAACGAAATACACTCTGGATTACGGAAAGCTTCCGGTCATGGATAAATGGCTTCTTTCCAAACTCAATACTCTGGTTAAGGACGTGGATGCCGGTCTGGATGGATATCAGATCCCGGAAGCCGCGAGAGCGCTTCAGGATTTTGTCGACGATATGAGCAACTGGTATGTCCGCAGAAGCAGGGAACGTTTCTGGGCCAAGGGCATGGAGCAGGATAAGGTCAACGCTTACATGACGCTGCACACGGCTCTCGTTACGGTGAGCAAGGCGGCGGCTCCCTTAATTCCGTTCATGACCGAGCAGATCTATCAGAACATGGTCTGCAGTGTGGATAAGAGCGCTCCGGAGAGCATCCACTTATGCGATTATCCGGCCGTCAATGAGTCTTATATCGATAAGCAGCTGGAAGACGATATGGATGAGGTTTTAAAAATCGTGGTCATGGGCCGGGCGGCCAGAAATACGGCAAACTTAAAGAACCGTCAGCCCATCGGGCGGATGTTCATCAAAGCGCCTCATGCCCTTCCTGTTTTTTATCAGGAGATCATTGAGGAGGAGCTGAATTTAAACTCCGTAGTGTTTACCGATGATGTGAGGGAGTTCACATCCTACAGCTTCAAGCCCCAGCTGAAGACCGTGGGACCGAAATACGGAAAGCAGTTAGGCAATATTAAAAAAGCCCTTTCAGAGATCAACGGCAATGAGGCCATGGACACCCTGAATGAAAAGGGAGCCCTTACGTTCAGCTTTGACGGGACGGAGGTGGTGCTCACCAGGGATGATCTTCTCATTGATACCGCTCAGACAGAGGGGTATGTTTCCGAGGGAGACAATTCCATTACCGTTGTGCTGGATACGAATCTGACTCCGGAGCTGCTGGAGGAAGGCTTTGTAAGAGAGCTGATCAGCAAGATCCAGACCATGAGGAAGGAAGCCGGTTTCGAGGTGACGGACCATATTCTGGTCTACAGCAGCGGCAATGAAAAAATTGAGGATATATTAAGAGCCCATGAGGAAGAAGTAAAGGGCGAAGTCCTTGCGGAACGCATTGTACTGGACAGCACAGCCGGATATGTGAAGGAATGGAACATCAACAGCGAAAATGTAACCTTAGGCGTGGAGAAGCTTCAGTAAACGGTCAGGAGGTCGTGTGAAATGAGCATGGGATTTGACAAGGAAACCTTTAAGAAAAGCGTTCTGTTCAACATGAAAAATGTGTACCGAAAAACGGTTGACGAGGCGACACCGGAACAGATGTACCAGGCGGTGGCCTATGCGGTAAAGGATGTGATCATTGACGAGTGGATCGCAACCCATAAAGAGTATGAAAAGCAGGATGTGAAGACCCTGTATTATCTCTCCATGGAATTTCTGATGGGCCGCGCGCTCGGCAACAACATCATAAGCTTTATGGCACAGGCTGAGGTAAAGGAAGTTCTTGACGAGCTGGGTTTTGACTTAAACGTCATTGAGGACCAGGAGCCGGACCCGGCTCTCGGCAACGGGGGGCTGGGCCGCCTGGCGGCCTGCTTCCTGGACTCCCTGGCTACCCTGGGATATCCGGCCTACGGCTGCGGCATCCGTTACCGGTATGGCATGTTCAAGCAGAAAATAGAAAACGGTTATCAGGTCGAGGTGCCGGACAACTGGCTCCGGAATGGCTATCCCTTTGAGATCCGCCGCATGGAATATGCGACAGAGGTGAAGTTCGGCGGTTATGTGAATACCGTATGGGAAAACGGCAGGGAACGTTTTGTTCATGAGGGGTACCAGTCTGTCCGGGCGGTCCCCTATGATATGCCCATCGTGGGCTACGGAAACAATGTGGTGAACACCCTGCGCATCTGGGATGCGGAAGCCATTAATACCTTCAGCCTGGATTCCTTTGACAGAGGTGACTATCAGAAGGCTGTGGAGCAGGAAAATCTGGCAAAGACCATCGTTGAAGTCCTCTATCCCAATGACAATCACTATGCGGGCAAAGAGCTCCGCTTAAAGCAGCAGTACTTCTTTATCTCCGCCAGCGTGCAGAGAGCGGTGATCAAGTATATGGAAAAGCACGATGACATACATAAGTTCTATGAAAAGACCGTCTTCCAGCTGAATGATACCCATCCCACGGTGGCGGTCCCGGAGCTTATGAGAATTCTTTTGGATGATTACGGCTTAAGCTGGGATGAAGCATGGGAGATCACCACAAGGACCTGTGCCTATACGAACCACACCATTATGTCGGAGGCCCTGGAGAAGTGGCCTGTGGAGCTGTTTTCCAGACTGCTGCCGAGAATCTATCAGATCGTGGAAGAAATTAACCGCCGGTTTCTGCAGAGGATTCAGCAGATGTATCCCGGAAATCAGGAAAAGATCAGCCGTATGGCCGTTATTTATGACGGGCAGGTCCGCATGGCGAATCTGGCCATTGTGGGCGGCTTTTCCGTAAACGGCGTCGCCAGGCTGCACACGGAAATTTTAAAGAATCAGGAGTTAAAGGATTTCCATGAGATGATGCCGGAAAAATTCAACAACAAGACCAACGGCATCACCCAGAGAAGGTTCCTTCTCCATGGGAATCCTCTGCTGGCAGACTGGGTGACGAATAAAATCGGCAGCGAATGGATCCTGGATCTCCCCCATATCCGCCGGCTGGCCGCCTTTGCGGGGGATCCTGTCTGCCGGCAGGAATTCATGGATATCAAATACCGGAATAAGGTGAGGCTGTCAAAATACATCAGGGAGCATAACGGCATCGATGTGGATCCTGAGTCCATGTTCGACGTACAGGTAAAGCGCCTCCACGAATACAAGCGCCAGCTCATGAACGTTCTTCACGTCATGTATTTATACAATCAGTTAAAGGATCACCCGGATATGGATATGGTCCCACGTACCTTTATATTCGGGGCAAAGGCTGCCGCAGGCTACCGGCGTGCAAAGCTGACCATAAAGCTGATCAACGCGGTGGCGGATGTGATCAATCACGACAAAAGCATCGGAGGCAGGATCCGGGTTGTTTTCATTGAGGATTATAAAGTGTCCAATGCGGAAATGATTTTTGCCGCGGCTGACGTCAGCGAGCAGATATCGACGGCCAGCAAGGAAGCGTCAGGAACCGGAAACATGAAATTCATGCTGAACGGGGCCCTGACCCTTGGAACCATGGATGGGGCCAATGTGGAGATCGTGGAGGAAGTGGGGGAAGAGAACGCCTTTATCTTCGGCATGTCTTCCGATGAGGTGATCCGTTACGAGAGAGACGGCGGTTATGATCCCATGGAAATCTTCAACACCAACAGTGAGATCCGCACAGTCCTGATGCAGCTGATAAACGGCTATTATTCTCCCCTGGATCCGGAGCTGTTCCGTGATATTTATAATTCCTTATTAAATACCCAGAGCAGCGACCGGGCGGATACCTATTTCATTTTAAAAGACTTTTCTTCCTATGCGGAGGCCCAGCGCCGGATCGATCAGGCGTACCGGGATAAAGCCTGGTGGGCGGAGGCGGCCATCCGGAATGTGGCCGCAAGCGGCAAGTTTACCTCTGACCGGACCATTGAGGAATATGTGAGGGATATCTGGCACCTTCAGAAGGTGAAGGTGGAACTGGAACAGGAACAGCCATAAAACCATAAAAACGCTTCGGAAGTGATTCCGGGGCGTTTTTTTGCATATATTGAAACAATGGTTTGTTTTATTATTGGGAGGAGGGCGTTTTTCAATGATAAAAAAGGCGGTTACGGTATGCATTCTGGCTTTGTTGTTTCCCTATATCATCACCCTGGCCTGGACCGGAAAAATTGAGGAGCAGAAAAAGGTTCCCCTCATTACCAGCGGAAAGAGGATCCTGCTGGACCGGAAGGGTTCGGAGTCTTATATGGATGTGGAGGAATATCTGCCCGGCGTGGTGGCAAAGCAGATGCCCGCCGATTACGGAAAGGAAGCGCTCCGCGCCCAGGCCGTCATTGCCCGGACATACATATACGGGAAAATGAACGGGCAGAATGAGATAAAGGAATCGGAGCTGCATATGGAATATCTGGAGGAAAAACAGATGGAAAAGCTGTGGGGAAGCGAATCCTTTGTGACCAGCTACCAGTCTGTGGAGGATGCCGTCCGGTCCACGGCCAAAACCGTCATGATGTATGACGGCAAGCTCATCGATCCGCTGTTTCACCGGGCCAGCACGGGAAAGACCAGAGGAGGAGATGAAAACCATCCCTATCTGCAGGCCGTGGACAGCAGCCGGGATGTGGAAGCGGAAGGTTTCCTCACCATGGCTGTCTGGAGCCGGGAAGATTTCGCAGGAAAGGTCAACCAGATCTCCGGGGATGCGCCGGTAAAGGCGGACCAGATCCCGGGAAGCTGCCAGATCGTTCTCCGTGATGAAGGAGGATATGTGGAACAGCTCCAGATCGGAACAAAAACCTATACCGGAGAAGAGATCCAGCGTGTCCTGGGACTTCCGTCCCCGGCCTTTGGATTCGAGGAATATGAAGGAGGCGTCCGGGTGGTCTGCCAGGGGATCGGACATGGATACGGCATGAGCCAGTACGGAGCAAAATGCAAAGCGGAGGAGGGCTGGAAGGCTGAAAAAATTCTTCCTTATTTTTATAAAAATATTGTTTTGATTTCTGAATAACTCTTTCACTCTTGGTAAGAATATTATCGAGGTGATAAACGTGAAGGAAAAAATAAGTCAATTGTTCAAGGATAAAGTATTCCTTGTCCTGTTGGTTCTAGGCCTGCTGACTATAGTAGCTGCAGCAGGAGTCATTACCGTTCAAAGAGGAAATGGTGGAGAAGAGAGCCCTTATCTGCAAGTACCGGATCAGAGCGATATGATTGTTGAAGAGACCATCCCCCAGGAAACACAGGTAGCGGTTGCAGGAGATTCCAATGCAGCCCAGAATATGGAAGAGGAGATGCAGGAGGCGGATTCCGCGAAAGCCACTGCACAGCAGGAAACACAGGCGCCGGCAGTAAAAGCCGGAACAGACAAAAATGCGGCTACGTCTCTGGTACTTAATTTTAATGATGCCACCAGAATGACCTGGCCCGTACGCGGAAACGTGGTCCTGGACTACAATATGGAGTCCACCATTTATTTCCCGACCCTGGATCAGTATAAATGCAATCCTGGTCTGGTCATTCAGGGAGATGTAAGCACTCCGGTTGTAGCTCCTGCCAATGCCAAAGTGCAGGAAATCGGCTCCAATGAAGAAATTGGAAGCTATGTTGTCCTGGATATGGGCAACAATTATACCGCCATCTGCGGCCAGTTAAAGGAACTGCAGGTTGTGGAAAATGAATATGTCAAAGAAGGCGCAGTTCTCGGCTATGTGTCCGAACCTACCAAGTATTATTCCATTGAGGGCGCCAACGTATTTTTTGAAGTAATGCATGAAGACAAAGCCATAGATCCGTTGGATTATATGCAGTAAGCCAAATTGGAAGCCTCAGGAAAAAGTTATAAAAAAATAATAAAATGTTCATACGTGATTAAGAGTCATCTGCTATACTATATCCGAAAAACAAACGGGGAGTGTGGCTATGAACATACTGTTTTTTTTAACACCTAAGAATGAGGTGGCTTATATTTATGAAGATGAATCTCTGCGCCAGGCGCTTGAGAAAATGGAGTACCACAAGTACTCCGCTGTACCTGTGATAAACAGGCGGGGCAAATATGTAGGAACCATTACCGAAGGGGACATGCTTTGGGGAATCAAGAACAAATTCAGTTTAAGCTTGAAGGAAGCGGAGCACGTGACGGCGGCTGCCATTGACAGAAGGTCGGATAACCGTCCCGTGTTTGCGGATTCCAATATGGAAGACTTGATCGACAAGGCGTTAAACCAGAATTTTGTACCGGTGGTGGATGACCAGAAGAATTTTATCGGGATCATTACCCGGAAGGATATCATCCGGTATTTCTACAACAAGTCCCAGGAGCTGCTGAAGCAGCCCTTGTCGGCGGACTGCGAGGCAGCTGCCAGTAACTGAATCATGAAACGAAAAGCGTTTCCTGCCCGGTGAAAACCCGGCGGGAAACGCTTTTTTTCTGCCGGTCAATTCCGGCTCATCTTTTCCTTTTCCTCTGTAAGCACAGGGAGGGAATCCGTCAGGGAGGTTCCCAGTATCCTTAACAGGGAGTCTTTTTCCAAAGTGGGGGAATAGTAGAAGCCCTGCTGGTAATTACATCCCGCCCCTGTCAGTATCTGCACCTGATTCTCCGTTTCCAGGCCCTCGGCAATGATATTCAGATCCAGGTCTCTTGCCATGCGGACCAGGCCCTTTATGATATGGCGGGATCCGGGATTTGTCTCCAGCTGCCAGATGAACAGGCGCTCCAGCTTTAAGGTGTCCACCGGCAGATCCAGAATGTTGGAGATTCCCGAATAGCCGGAACCGAATTCATTGAGGATGATCTCCACGCCCATTTCCTGCAGCTGCTGCAGCATCACATTGATGTTTAAATATGCCATGGTCAGTGCGCTTTCCTGAATTTCCAGGGCCAGCTTTCCCCTTGGAATGCCGTAGGTTTCCATGGCCTTTTTCACTTCACTTAAAAAGTCTTCCTGAAGAAAAAGGACCGGGGAAACAGGGAGGGCAATGGTCTGGCGGCGGAGCAGCTGTTTCTGCAAGGCGCTGTCAAATACGACCGCCTGGTTGGGTCCGCCTTCCTCCGCCTTTGAAACAGCTAAGTCCAGGCATTTTAACATCTGTTCCGGCCCGTGGGCGTGGCCCGGATAGGAGCAGATGCCCATTTGCACGGAACACAGACAGTCCGTACCCCCTGCCTTCCAGACATGGTCGAATCTCGCTGCGATCTCTTCCCCCAGCTCCAGAGCCTGTCCCTGGGTAAATCTGTCCAGAATGATGATGAATTCCACACCGATATAATGATAAACGTTTTTTTTCGTATGTTCTTTTAAATAAGCGAGGATCTGATCCAGAAGATTTTCGCAGTATTCGTAACCGAAGACCTGATTCAGCCGTTTGAAATTCTCAATGTACAGCTTTAACACCGCACCCCGTTCCGGTGAGCTCATGACCAGACTTAAATGCTTCAGGCAGGCTTCCCGTTCCGGCTTGCTTGTGAGGGCCGTCTCATCCGATTTCCGTGCACCTGGCTCCGCCTGGGGAGCAGGGACCGTTTTGTTGTGAAACCAACTCATGTGGATTACCTCCCGTTTGGCCTAATTGTATTATAAAAGCAAGAAATAATTGGAAGAAGAACAAAAGGCATTATTCTGGAAATAGGGAGAATAATAATACCAATAAAGCATAGACCAGTGATTGAAGTGTTTAAATTAAGAGGTGACAAAAATGAAATCAATATGGACAGAATCCGCTGTCATCCCCCGCCGGAACCCTTTGGGAGGAAACAAGCGGACCGAGGTCGTGGTAATAGGAGCGGGAATGGCGGGGCTGCTCACCGCCTTTTATCTGCAGAGGCATGGCCTTCACGTGGTGGTACTGGAGGCAAACAGGATCGGAAGCGGGCAGACCGGTTTTACCGCGGCGAAAATCACATCCCAGCACAATCTGATTTACCGGAAGCTGGAGCGGACGGTGGGGGAGGAGACGGCGAGGCTGTACGGCAAGGCGAACCAGCTGGCGGTGGAGGAGTATGGAAAACTGATCAAACGTTATTCCATCCAATGTCATTACGAAGAGACGGACGCCTATCTGTATTCCGTGCAGGAATCGGAAGTGCTGTTAAGAGAGGCGGAGTGTGCGGCCAGACTGGGGCTGCCCGCATCCTTTGTCAGTGAGACGGGCCTCCCCTTTCCCGTACACGGAGCGGTGCGTTTCACCAGACAGGCCCAGTTCCATCCCCTGGAATTTTTAAGGGATATTTCCGCGGAACTTACGGTCTATGAAAGGACCAGGGTCACGAAGGTGCAGGGGCATGAGGTGGTGACGGACAAGGGAGTGGTGAAGGCGGAAAAAGTGGTATTTGCCTGTCATTACCCCTTTGTCAACATACCCGGATTCTATTTCGCAAAAATGTACCAGGAAAAGAGCTATGTTCTGGAGCTGGAGCCTGCAGCATCTCTTCGCGGGATGTATCTGGGCATTGATTCCAGGGCCTATTCCTTCCGGAATGCCGGGGATAAGCTGCTTTTGGGGTATGGAAGCCACAGGACCGGAAAGGAGCCGAAAGAAAATCCTTTTACGGTCATGAAACGGACGGGAGAGCATTTGTTTCCGGAGGCGGAAGAGACGGGAAGATGGTCCGCCCAGGACTGTATGACCTTAGACGGAATTCCCTATATAGGAACATTTTCCTCCTTCCGGCCGGACTGGTACGTTGCCACAGGCTTTGGAAAATGGGGCATGAGCTCCTCCATGGCGGCGGCAAAGATCTTAAGCACCCAGATCACAGGCAGAAAAAGTCCTTATGATGCGGTTTTTTCTCCCCGGAGACATCACATCCGGGCTTGTGCGGGCACCCTGGCCTCCCATGGGCTCCAGTCCGTGAAAGGACTTTCCGCAGGCGTGATGCCCGGAGCGGTGAACTGTCCACACATGGGATGCCGTTTATGCTGGAACCGGTATGATAAAAAATGGGAGTGCCCGTGCCACGGATCTTCTTTTGAAATTAATGGAAAAATATCCTCAGGCCCTGCACAACAGAATATTCCTTTCATAGATTGATATTAGAAACTTTTCAATAGTGAAAGGAGTCATACATCCTATGGATTGTTATACGAAGCAATGGTGTCCCGGATGCCAGACCGGTGTGAATACACCCGGCTGGGAGTACGCCATGGGGCTTGACATGTCAATGAATCCCGGAACGGTGATCCGTCCTGACATGCCTCTTGGTTCCGGTCCGGCCAGGACATCGGGGATGGCAGTTGAGCCTATGTCCATGCGTTACCCGGAAATGCCTTCAGAGCCCTGTCCCTGGATGCCGTCCAAAGAGACAATGGGATCCGGCGCCATGGCCTGCCGGGAAAAACAGGCGAGAGCCAGATCAGTGAAATGTCCGGAAAAGCCGGAGGAAATCAAGCCCGCCATATGTCCGGAAATGCCTTCCAGCGTCAAAACAGTGAAATGCCCGGAAATGCCTTCCAGCGTCAAAACGGTGAAATGCCCGGAAATGCCTTCCAGCGTCAAGACGGTGAAATGCCCGGAAATGCCTTCCTGTGTCAGGACAGTGAAATGCCCGGAAAAACCGGCAGAAATCAAGCCCGCCGTATGTCCTGCAATGCCTTCCTGCGTCAAGACAGTGAAATGTCCGGAAAAGCCGGCGGAAATCAGACCAATGAAATGCCCGGAACGCCAGGCGGAAACCAGATCAGAAAAATGCCCGGAGAGACCTTCCTGTGTGAGATCGGTGAAATGCCCGGAGATGCCCTCCTATGTGAGTCCGGCGAGATGCCCGGAGAAGCCTTCCTATGTGAGTCCGGCGAGATGTCCGGAGAAGCCTTCCTATGTGAGTCCGGCGAGATGTCCGGAAAAACAGGCGGAGACCAGGTGCGGGAAATGTCCGGAGAAATCAACAGGCACGTCGCCGGCCAGATCCCAGAAACCATGGTGTTCTGTTTCACCGGCAACTGAAAATATCGATGAGTTTCCGGTCGGAATGACTTATGTTCCCTGGCAGCGTTGGCAGCAGGTCTATTCGATAGACGTGGCTTTAAGCAGAGGGACCATTTTCCCGGATCTGGATAAACCATTTATTATGGGGGGGTGCCGGTGATGAGAAACTATTCTGAATGTGATATGCTGCTGAAGCAGGTATATGAAACCAGCTTTGCCATGGATGATGTGGTGCTGTATCTGGATACCCATCCGGATGATCAGGAAGCTTTGAATTATTACTGCTATGTATCCGAGCTGAGGGAACAGGCAATGCAGGCCTATGAGGAGCAGTGCGGTCCCCTGATGGTTGAAGGTGTCATGGATGAAAACTACTGGACCTGGATCGATGATCCATGGCCCTGGGAAGGAGAGTGCGGCTGATGTGGAGATATGAAAAGAGATTGCAGTACCCGGTGAATATAACCACTCCCAATCCCAAGATCGCCATGTTCATTATGAGTCAGTATGGCGGACCTTATTTCAAAAACAGATGTGACAGGGGGCATAAGCAGCCTCCTTTTTTGTTATCCGGAGATATAATAAAAAAATTTCAGTTTGTTTTCCTGCCTGTCATACACTATTTTCTTCACCACACCTCTCAGGGCCCTTCCCTTGGCCTGGGTATCCACGTCCGGATGGGAGATGATATCGCAGGCGCTCCGGATCCGGACAGCCAGGTAAAGCTGATCCATGGCTTCGTCACGGTCCTTTAAGCTCTGAAGCTCTTCCAGCCGGTCCTTAAGCCGGCTCTGTTCAATTTTTATGCGTTCTTTTCCGGCCCTGTATTCTTCCTGGGAATCAATGCCGTTTTCATAGGCAGATCTTATCCGCTGTTCCTTAAGCAGCAGCCGGGATAAGGCGGCCTTTATTCTTTCTTCCTCTCCGGTATGGGAGGAAAGGGGCTTTGGTACATATTCATATGTCAGCGCTCCCGGTTCCAGGGCCTTTTTTAAAGATTCCAGAATGAGATCTTCCGCCTTTTGAACGGATATGCTGCAGGATTCCTCATGAAATCCCTTGGCATACCGCCAGCACTGGAAATAGCCGGAGCGGCCGGCGTCTCCGGTTTTGTTAAAGCTTAGGCTCGCTCCGCAGCAGCCGCATTTTAACAGACCGGAGGCCCAATGGCGGCAGCCGGATACCTCTCTCCGGCTCCGGGGCCGGTACTCCCTTTCCAGACGTCTCTGATTGTCTTCAAAGACAGAAGTCACGGACTCTCTGGTCTCATGGGAACCCTGAAAGGAGATGTCCTTCCATGTCACAATTCCCGCGTAAAACCGGTTCCTCAAAATGCGCTCCACGCCCCTTCGGTCAAACGGGTTTCCTCTTTTTGTTAAAAATCCCTGCCCATTGGCACTTCTTGCGATCGCCGATAAATCCATGCCGCCATGGAAGGACTTGTGGATGTATTCCACGATCCGGTATTCCGCTTCGTTGATGAGAAAGGGCTTCCCTTCTCCTGCGGCCTGGTACCCCAGACAGGGAGAAGCCTGATAGCCCTTGCGCAAGGCCTTTTCCGTCATGCCTCTGGTGACCTCTCCGGATAAGTTGATGGAATAATATTCATCGAACCATTCAATGATGCTTTCAATGAGCCGTCCAAACATGCCCTCCATGATGGGTTCGGAAACGCTTTTGATGGTCACACCGCATTTTTTCCGCAGAATGCCCTTGTAAAACATGCTCTCTTCCTGATTTCTGGCAAAGCGGGAAAATTTCCACAGATAGAGATACCGGAAGGGAGATGGCTGGGCCTTGGCCATGGAAATCATCCGCTGGAACTGCTTCCGGTTATCGGCCCGGCGTCCGCTGACGCCTTTTTCTTCAATGAAAATAAATTCTCCGGGAATCAGGATGCCGTCGGCCTCGGCAGCCTTTTTGATTTCCCTCAGCTGGGCGTCGGGAGACAGCTCCGTCTGGTCATTGGTACTTACCCGGATATATGCGGCGCCGATCTCCAACACAGGTTTTTTGTTCAAAGGTATCACTTCTTTCCGGTTATGGACTGGAAAACGGAAGGAAACAAGTACAATCCGTGTCACATACATTTTACATGGAAGGAGACGGAAATATGAACAAAAAACCGATAATTGAAAATTACGTGGAAATTGAAGGCATGGATGTTCTTATGGATTCTCTTCCGGAAGAAAAACGCAGGGAGATCGCAGAGGTGATTCAGAACCGGATGATGGAATCCGCGGGTTTTGAGAGAGCGAAGCAGAGCCTGCCCGGGAAATTATAAGTTGGTCTGGGAGGGAAAGCAGATGACGGAACCGGGGGGACAGCTGACAAAAGGAAAGAAAAACTCCGGGATCCCGCTTGCGTATGGCGCGATATCATACTGCTGATAATAGATGACGATCCCGTCAGGCCGTAAATAAAATCCATTTATATTGAAATTGCCCCGCAGGAGAGCCTTATAGTCGTCAAAATAGGCGGAAGGCGAGGTTTTCAGCTGCTGCTCGATCTGCTGCTCGATGCCCCTGAAAATCTCTTCCGTAAATCCTGGATTATCCGGGAAAAAGTCACTTAAGCCCAGCGCATTGCCGGTGGAAAAGTCCCAGGTATGGGATTCCCGGACGGTATTTCCATGAGCGCCGCCAAGGAAGCTGTACTGATCCGTATAAAGGCTGGTGATGCAGTCGCTGTTGTAGGTGATCTGGTAGGTGGAAAGAAATTCATATCCATGAAACGGGAACTGATTTTTTTGCACATACCGGGCCTGTTCCATCGCCTGTGGGTATAGCACGGTGCGGCAGTAAGCTTCTGACTTTTTCGACTGAAAGGCATGGAACCTGTTAATGCTTTGGGCCGCGGCCTGGCTGCATGTGGTGGTAAACTCAGGGTAATGGATCGTATAAGTGAGGACAGGAATATCTTGATAGAGCATGGTGTCCGCCAGCGTTCTCCGGGAGATTGTCTGCATAAGAGCCTCATAAAAGAAAGGTTTCTATAAATATATGGATCGGCCGGAGGAAATATGAGTCTGGCGGAAGGCGAAAACACTTACATAATTATCATCCGGGACGTGCATACTATTTAAGAGGTGAAGAACATGGAGAAAAAAGAAAAGAACAGGAAAGGCGCCGTACCTGCAAAGGATACGGACAAAAGACCGGAAACCTTTCAGAATCATTGGGAGACGGGAAAGTTCCTGGGACCGAATACCCTGAGATATGAAGAAAACAGAAGGGCTTATGAAAAAGAGGAGTGAATCATCACTTCTCTTTTTTATATGTTTTTGCTTTAAGGAGGGCCGGATGGAGAAATGGGAGCCTCCATGCGTTATCTTTCCCAGCGTTATGCCATGCCTTATAAAGAATGCAAGGGACTTTTAACGGATATAGGTACGGAGGAGCTTGCGCATCTGGAGATTGTTGCCACCATCGTTCACCAGCTGACCAGGAACTTAACGCCGGAGCAGGTGGTGGAATCAGGCTTTGGCCCGTATTACATCGATCATACCACGGGTATCTGGCCTCAGTCAGCCGGAGGAGTTCCCTTTAATGCCAATCAATTCCAGTCAAAAGGGGACCCCATTACCGATTTGGTGGAGGATATGGCTGCGGAGCAGAAGGCCAGGAGTACTTACGACAACATTCTGCGTGTTATAACCGATCCTGAAATCTGTGATCCCATCCGGTTTTTAAGAGAACGGGAAATCGTTCATTTCCAGAGATTCGGGGAAGCTTTAAGGATTACCCAGGATCATCTGGACAGCAGGAATTTCTATGCATTTAACCCAAGCTTTGATATCAGGAACGAATGCTGATGAAACAGGCCCTGAAGGGAAATTCCCCTCAGGGCCTGTTTTCCCATGGTTTCATACGCCTTTTTTACGCAAAAGTTTCCTTTATTCGATTGACGGAGGCAGTTTATACTAGTAAAATAAAGATAAATACATAAGAGAATGGGGCATTATTTATGAATAAAAGGAATAGCATTTTGACAGACACACTTCCGGATCAGGCTATTTTCGCACTGGATATCGGGACCAGGAGCATCATCGGTATGGTGGGGATGCCTGATGGGGATAAAATTCATATCGTTGCCATAGAGAGAGCCGAACACACGAAACGGGCGATGATCGACGGCCAGATCGAGGATATCGATCAGGTCGCCAGGATCGCGGGACAGGTAAAGGACAGGCTGGAGAAAAAGCTGGGCTGCAGGCTGGAGAAGGTATGTGTGGCGGCCGCCGGAAGGGCTCTGCGCACGGAGAGTGTGACCTATGAAATGGAGCTTTCCAGAGCCCGGAAGATCGATGCGGAATCCGTGAGCCGCCTGGAGGCGGGAGCCATCAGTGAAGCGGAAAAGATATTTATGAACCGGGAAGGGAAGGAATCTGACCGGCAGTTTTATCTGGTGGGCTATACGGTGAGCAGATATTATCTGGATAATTATATGATTTCCAATTTAATCGACCATCACGGGCGGGTCCTGAAGGCGGATATCATTGCCACCTTCCTTCCCACGGAGGTGGTGGAGAGCCTTTATGCGGCCATGCACAAGACCGGTCTGGAGGTCGCAAGCCTGACCCTGGAGCCCATTGCGGCCATCAACGCGGCTATTCCCGAGAACATCCGCCTGCTGAACCTGGCTATGGTGGACATCGGAGCGGGCACGTCCGATATCGCAGTCTGCCGCGACGGAAGCGTGACCGGCTATACCATGGCGATTCTTGCGGGAGACGAGATCACGGAGTCCATCATGAAAGAGTATCTGGTGGACTTTAATACGGCGGAAAAGGTCAAAGCAGAGATTGACGATGCAGAAGAGCTTCATTTTACCGATATTCTTGGTTTTGAACAGACCATCACCCGGGAAGCCATTTTTGAGAGCATTAAGGAAGCTTCCTACAGGCTTTGCCAGGAGATCTCTTCAAAGATCCTGGAGGTCAACGGCGGAATGCCCTCGGCCGTGTTCCTGGCGGGCGGCGGCAGCAGGCTCTCCGGTTTAAAAGAGGGAATTGTGGAGCATTTGAAAATAGATCCCAAACGTGTAGCCATTGCCGGCAATAATTTTAAAATGAACGCCTTTTCCGAGGAATACGATCTTGAGAATCCGGAATATGCGACGCCCCTTGGCATCGTCATATCGGCAGGATTCAACATCGTCAATGACAGCTTCCGGATCATTTTAAATGACAGGCCAGCCAAGCTGTTCCGGAGCGGCAGCTTTACCGTAATGGATGTTCTCATGATGAACGGTTACAATTACCAGGACATGATCGGGCGGTCCGGTCAGAATCTGGTGGTGAGCGTAAATGGAAAGAGGAACGTTTTTTACGGGGAGAAGGCGGAGCCCTCTGTTTTAAAACTCAACGGAGAGGAAGCCCAGCTTTCCGATCCCGTGAAGGCGGAAGACCGGATCGTGTTCATTCCCGCCAGCCACGGAAAGAACGCCGCGGCCATGTTATCTGATGTGGCGGAACCCGGCAAAGGCGGAAAGGTGCTGGTAAACGGCGAAGAAGTGAAGGAGGATGTGCCCTTAAAGTCCGGGGACAGCATCTTATTCGGGCAGGAGCCTGCCGGGAAACAAAAAGTAAAAAAGGAAGGCCCCCGGGAAACCGAAACCGTCAGAGCGGTTCGGCCGGAGCCTGGAACTGAAGCCGTAAAGCCGGGGGAAGATGTCCGTCCCGCCCCTGCGGAGATCACCTTTTTTCTCAATGACCGCCCTCTCACACTTCCCTTAAAACAGGACAACCGTCCCTATTATCTCATGGATATGCTGGAATACTCCGGCCTGGATTTTAAGAATCTGACCGGCCGGGTGGTGCTGGAGGTGAACGGGGAAAGCGGGTATTTCCAGCAGGTGCTGCAGAGCAGGGACCGCATCATGATTTACCAGGTAAAATAGCGTTTAAAGGAGAAGGATCGGAATGCTGAATGTTATAAAAAGGGATGGTGCCGTAACGGGCTTTGATTTATCCAAGATCGCGGAAGCCATGAAAAAGGCATTTACGGCAACGGGAAAATATTATACCGAAAGCATCGTGGAGCTGCTGGCATTAAGGGTGACTTCTGATTTTAAGGATAAGGTAAGAAAAGAATGCATTCCGGTGGAGGACATCCAGGACAGCGTGGAAAAGGTGCTGGAAGAAACCGGCTACACCGATGTGGCCAAGGCTTATATCCTGTACCGCAGACAGAGGGAAAAGATCAGGAATCTGGGAACCACCACCCTGGATTACAAGGATGTGGTGGACAATTACGTAAAGGTTGAGGACTGGCATGTAAAGGAGAATTCCACCGTGACCTATTCCGTGGGAGGTCTGATCCTGAACAATTCCGGGGCCGTGACAACAAATTACTGGCTTTCCGAAATCTATGACAAGGAAATTTCCGATGCCTATCATAGAGGTGAGATCCACATCCATGACCTGTCCATGCTCACGGGATACAGCTGCGGCTGGTCCTTAAAAAGACTTCTGCTGGATGGGTTGGGAGGAATTACGGGGAAGATAACGGCTTCTCCCGCAAAGCATCTGGCCACCCTGTGCAACCAGATGGTCAATTTCCTCGGAATCATGCAGAATGAATGGGCTGCATCCCAGTCCTTTTCATCCTTTGATACATACCTGGCTCCCTTTGTCAGAGCCGACGGCCTTTCTTACGATGAGGTAAAGAAATGCATGGAGGCCTTCGTATTCGGAGTGAACACTCCCAGCCGCTGGGGCACTCAGGCACCATTTTCCCATATTTCCCTGGATTTGACGGTGCCCGGGGACATGAAGGAAGAAAAGGCCATAATCGGAGGCCGGCCGGCGGATTTCACCTACGGGGACTGCCAGAGGGAAATGGATATGATAAACCGGGCTTTTCTGGAGACCATGCTGGCCGGAGATGCAGGGGGAATGGGCTTCCAGTATCCCATTCCGGTCTATGGGATCACCCGGGAATTTGACTGGTCGGACAAATGGAACACCCGGCTGCTGTTTTCCCTGGCCTCCCATTACGGAACCCCCTATTTTTCCAACTATATCCGGGGCGGACAGGTTCCCGGTGATGTGAGGATCTCCTATCAGGGCGTGGTGCCGGACCTCACAAAGCTGCGGAGAAAGGCGGGCGGATTTTTCGGTTACGGAGAAAATACCGGTTCCATTGGTGTGGTCACCATCAACCTGCCGCGCATCAGTTATTTATCCTCGGATGAAACGGATTTTTACAGGCGTCTGGACCGGGTGGCGGATCTTGCGGCCAGGTCGCTGAAGATCAAGCGGGACGTGGTTGCCAGACTTCTGGAAAAGGGGTTATATCCGTATACGTCCTGCTATCTGGAGAGCTTTGAAAACCATTTTTCCTCCATCGGTGTTATCGGAATGAATGAAGCGGGATTAAACGCTTCCTGGCTGAAGGCGGGAATGGAGTCCGAAAGGACCCTGAATTTCGCGGCAGCTGTGCTGGAGCATTTAAAAAAGAGGCTGGCCGGCTATCAGCAGGAATATGGGGACCTGTACTGTCTGGAGGCGACTCCGGCGGAATCCGCCGCCTACCGGCTGGCGCTCATTGATAAAAAGGAGTTTCCCGGAATTCTCACCGCCGGAAAAGAGGGGGATATCCCCTATTATACCAACAGCACCGAGCTTCCTGCCGATTTCACAGGGACGCTTTCCGATGCCCTTGATAATCAGGAACGGGTTCAGCCCCTTTATACTGCGGGGACTCTGTTTTCCGTATTTATGGAACGGGAGGCGAAGGACTGTACGGCGGTCCGGGATTCTTTAAAGAATATGTTTGAGCATTACGATATCCCATATGTGACTTTTACGCCTGCATATTCCGTCTGTCAGACCTGCGGGTATCTTTCCGGAATGAGGGAAACCTGTCCTGTCTGCGGAAAGCCGGCGGATGTTTACAGCAGGATCGCAGGATATTACCGGCCGGTGCATGACTGGAATGAAGGAAAGGCCCAGGAATTCAGAAACCGGAAAATGGCGGATCCCGCCCATTGGAAATCAGCGGATCCAGGCGGCGGCTGTCACTGATCCTTTTGTTATGTAAGAGGGTGCCGCAAAATGAATTTTTCATACAAGATACTGGTTTGATCAGATAATCAGATACCATATCTTCTTGATTTTTTCATTTTGCGCACCCTCTTTTTTCTATGAAAAAACATATGAATTGCGCCTGTTCCGGCGGACTCCATTATTTGGAAAATTATAACTAAATAAAATCTTCTTTGTTTGGTAAATATGTACATTGAAAAAAGAATTGGGATATGATAGCATATATACAAGTCATTAAGTTTGTATACAAATTATTATATTTGGATACATTCTGCAAAGCGCAGTAATGACGAGATAACTGACCAAAAATTTTTAGTAAAGGAGATATTGAATCATGAATATGGATTACTTAACAAACCAGTTTTCCCTTGAAGGAAAAGTTGCATTAGTCACAGGCGCATCCTACGGCATCGGATTTGCAATTGCAAAAGGCCTTGCAGCAGCAGGTGCAACCATAGTTTTTAATGATATCAAGCAGGAATTAGTTGATAAGGGGCTTGCCGCTTACAAGGAAGAGGGAATCACCGCTCATGGCTACGTATGTGACGTTACCGATGAGGAAGGCGTAAACGCAATGGTGGCCCGGATTGAGAAAGAGGTCGGCGTCATTGACATCCTGTTTAACAACGCAGGCATCATCAAGCGCATTCCCATGTGCGATATGACGGCTGAGCAGTTCAGACAGGTGATTGATGTTGATTTGAACGCTCCATTTATCGTAGCCAAGGCAGTTATCCCGTCCATGATCAAGAAAGGCCACGGAAAGATCATCAACATCTGCTCCATGATGTCTGAGCTGGGCCGTGAGACGGTTTCTGCCTATGCTGCGGCCAAGGGCGGCCTTAAGATGCTGACCAAGAACATTGCATCCGAATACGGTGAATTCAACATTCAGTGCAACGGCATCGGACCTGGCTATATCGCAACCCCGCAGACCGCTCCTCTGCGTGAGACTCAGCCGGATGGTTCCAGACATCCCTTTGATCAGTTCATTATCGCAAAGACACCGGCCGGACGCTGGGGAGAAGCGGAGGATCTGTCAGGCCCTGCAGTCTTCCTTTCCTCTGACGCTTCCAATTTTGTCAATGGACATATTCTTTATGTAGATGGCGGTATTCTGGCTTACATTGGCAAGCAGCCACAGTAATTTTCAGATTAAAAAGGCGATAGCCTTACTTATGAAAAAAATATGGCCATGATGTCTGCTTTCAGGGCGGAGGTCATGGCATATTTTTTAACATGTATAATATAGAGGACGGAGAGGGTTCAATGGAAGGAAAAACCAAGACCAAAAACCGTGGCGAGCTGGTGTTTGAAACCTTAAAGCAGGAGATCCTGGATCTGGAATTAAAGCCGGGCCAGATGATAAGCGAGAATGAAATCTGTGAGCGCTTCGGCGTCTCCCGCACACCTGTCAGGGAAGCGGTGAGAAGGCTGCAGGAGCAGGGATTTGTCATATCGGTGCCCTATTCCGGCACACAGGTAACGCTTTTGAATCTGGATAATATCAAACAGATGATCTACATGCGTGTCGCGGTGGAGACCATGGTCATGCGGGATTTTATGGATATGGCAACGCCTCTGTGGATGGAGGAAGTGCGCTATATGATCCGCCGGCAGCAGGCCCTGATCCAGGAAAAAGGATTTGAGCCGGAACAGTTTTACCGCATGGATGCGGAAATGCATGCCATCTGGTACCGAGCCACCGGCAAGAGAAAGCTCTGGGATATGATACAGGCCCAGCAGCTGCATTATACCAGATTCCGTATGCTTGATTTCGTGACGGAAACCGATTTTACCAGGATCATCAGGGAGCACAAAGAGCTTTTTGATCTGCTGGAGAAAAAGGAGATCAAAGGCCTGGAACGGTCTCTCAGAGAACATCTGTATTATAGCATGAAGAGGATGAAGTACCAGATCGAAGTAGAGTATAAGGATTATTTTGAACAGGAAGAACAGGAGGACTGAGCATGGCCAATGTATCAATTGCCGTAAAGGACTTAAATGGCGGGGTGAAAGCCTCTGCACAGGGAGAGGATCAGGCAGTCCTCGTTTTTGAAGGCGCATATGTGGAAGGGGATACCATCACACTTGGAACGGATAAAACAGACGCTCATTACGTGGTCCGCATCGATGACTGCATGGATGAAGCTTTTGTCTATATCACCAGGCCTGAGGTGGTTTATGCCATCCCTTTTGGAGAGAAGAAGGTCTCTTATAATCCCAGATCCTTTACCGGAGAGAAGCATTATCTGACGGTGCGCAGGGCCTGTGACCATGAGACAGCCGCTTACCGGAACCTGGCGATGAATGTCATGGACCAGCATGGGGATACGGGCTGCTTCCCTCATGCCTTGGCCAATGTGGAAACGAGAGGAGAAGCGGTGTTTGCCGCACGCAATGCCATTGACGGCGTGCTGGCCAATGAATCCCATGGGGAGTGGCCTTATGAATCCTGGGGGATCAACCGGCAGGACGACGCGGAGATGACCCTGGATTTTGGCCGCCCCGTGGATTTTGACCGGATTGTTCTGTACACCAGGGCAGACTTTCCCCATGACAACTGGTGGGTAAAGGCGGACCTCACTTTTTCTGACGGCACCACGGAGACCGTGGAAATGGAAAAGAGCGTAAAGCCTCATGTATTTTCCATAGTGAGGAAAAACATCACCTGGGTGAAATTAAGTCATCTGATAAAAGCAGATGATCCCTCCCCTTTCCCGGCGCTTACCCAGATCCAGGTATACGGGAAAGACACGGTAAAATAACGGACAAAAAGAGAGTGTTGGAAGAACCGGCTGTCGGTCCTTCCGGCACTTTTTTTTGTCCGGCATTTTTGAGAAAAATAGAAATACCTCTTTTCCTTTTACCCATATTCAGGTAAAATATAGAAAGTGAGCATAAATCGCCACATAAGGAGGAAAACAGATGGAACTTTTGTTTTTGGAGCCTGTATTTAAAGAGGCCATCTGGGGAGGAACCAGGCTTCGGGAGGTATTCGGCTATGAGATACCGGGCGAAACAACCGGAGAATGCTGGGCAATCAGCGCCCATAAGAATGGAGAATGCCGGGTTGCGGGGGGCATATATGACGGAAGGCTGCTTGGCAGCCTGTGGGAGGAGAAGCCGGAGCTGTTCGGCAATTACCCGGGCGACCAGTTTCCGCTTCTGATTAAGATCATTGATGCAAAAAAAGATTTAAGCATTCAGGTTCATCCGGATGACAGTTATGCAAGGATCCATGAAAACGGTTCCCTTGGCAAGACGGAATGCTGGTATATCCTGGACTGTGAACCGGGAACGGAAATCGTGATCGGCCATCATGCAAAGGACCGGGAAGAGATGGAAGCCATGATCCGGAATCAACAGTGGAATGAATTCATCCGTACGGTCCCTGTGAAAAAGGGCGATTTTTTCCAGATCAATCCCGGCTGTGTCCATGCCATCAAAGGGGGGACCATGATCCTCGAAACCCAGCAGAGCAGCGATATCACGTACCGCGTATACGATTATGACCGGATGTCCGACGGAAAGCCGAGGCAGCTTCATGTGGAGCAGAGCATAGCAACCATAAGGGCTCCTTTTAAGGAAGAAGAGATCCATCCGGAGACAGAGAAGCTGCCGGGAGCATGGCACACCCGTTTTGTGACCTGCAGATATTACACGGTGGATAAATATGATGTGGAAGGCGTGTTTTCGAAGGAGTTTAAGAAGTACTTTACAAATGTGAGCGTGATTAGCGGAAAAGGCTCTGTAAACGGAATTCCGCTGGAGGCGGGACAGCATTTCATCGTGCCGGCAAACAGCGGAGAGTGCAGATTCGAAGGAACGATGTCTGTCATCTGTTCCAATCCGGAATGAGGCGGGAGGAGAAAGATATGAAACTTGGAGCATTAGAGGCAGGAGGCACAAAGATGGTCTGTGCCACAGGCGATGAGAACGGTGAGATTTTTGAACGCATTTCCATACCTACGGAGACACCGGAAATCACCATGCCGAAGCTGATCGGGTATTTTATGGATAAGGGGATCGATGCCCTTGGAATCGGATGTTTCGGTCCCATAGATTTAAACAGAAGTTCTGAGACATATGGCTGCATTACCACCACACCCAAACTGGCATGGGCCAATTACAACATTGTGGGAGCATTTAAGGAGGCTCTCGGCGTTCCTGTGGGTTTCGATACGGATGTGAACGGATCGGCTCTGGGAGAAGCCACATGGGGCATTACAAAAGGGCTTGAAAACAGCATGTACATCACCATAGGAACGGGGATCGGAGCAGGGATCATCACCAACGGAAAGCTGCTTCACGGCATGCTCCACCCGGAAGGAGGCCATGTGCTGCTTTCCAGACATCCGGATGATACCTATGAAGGCGGCTGTCCCTACCATAAAAGCTGTCTGGAGGGCCTTGCGGCGGGACCGGCCATAGAGGCGCGCTGGGGGAAAAAGGGCGTGGAGCTGGCAGACCGGAAAGAGGTCTGGCAGCTGGAAGCGTACTACATCGCTCAGGCGCTGGTGGATTATATCATGGTCCTCTCCCCTGAACGCATTATTTTGGGCGGCGGCGTTATGCATCAGGAGCACATGATGCCGCTGGTGAGGGAAGAGGTGAAGCGCCAGCTGGCCGGATACATTAAGACAAAAGAACTTGATGATATGGAGAGTTTTATTGTGCTTCCGAGCCTGAATGACAATCAGGGCATTATGGGCGCTTTAAAGCTGGGGATGGAAGAATACCAATTGGAAAACAAAGGATAATTGCCAATTTTCTCCTAGTGAAATTCCAAATCCTGTATGTTATGATACATTTTGTAACAGAAATGTAATAATTATGTAACAAATAAGGAGGATATTACCATGAGAAAGTTACCAGTATTCGTATTAGCAGCAGCAACCGCCCTGACAGTAGCAGGTGTGCCTATGACCGCACAGGCAGCAACCTGTCCAACATCCGGATTCAGCAGCTATCTGACAAACTGCAGCGGACAGACGGGAAATATCAACAGTATTTTAAACCAGCTCGGCTGCAGCAACGGAACCAAGGGCGCTACTACCGGCTCCGGCAACTGCTACAGCGGATCAACCAAGGGTGCCAGCTGTTCCGGCAATAAGAGCAGCAACTCCTGTTCCAACAGCAACAGTAAAAACACAAATTCCAACAGCTGCAAGACTTCTTCCAGATGCTGGAGATAATTATTTTTTACGTTTCTTATAGGGGGCGGACCTTGGAGTCCGGCCCCTTTTTCCATGAGCAAAAATCGTTGCCCAAAACAAAAAAACAGCCATAAAACCAAATGACGGTCTGCGGCTGTTTTTTGGGAAAACGGTTATTTCCCTTCATTTACGATCTCTTCCAGTACATGGATCAAATCGTAAATCGTGTTGATCTGTACATTCCGTTCCAGGATCTTATTTTTTAAATCTATAGAAAGAGTTTCGAATTTTGCCTGGACTGCCGGAGCTATATAAGACATGGTCATCACCTCGTTTTTATGGTGCACAGCCAAAGATTGTATTATGCGTGAAGAACGCATTTTTACATAAATCTTTCATCCGAAAGCCATACTATTCCTGAGGTGATGGAAATGGACAAGAAAAAACAGGAAAAGCTGAATCAGAAAAAGTCAAATGATATGTACAACAGCGTAACGGAAAAGAGCAGACCGGAAAACCAGAATCAGACTCATAATTCCCGCCGGGAAGGTATGGGGCCAAACACCGCAAGAAAACCGGGCTGACATTTAAAAAGGGCGGAAACCAGGATGCAGTGGTTTCCGCCCCTTGAGGTATCATACTTATGATCGGGCAGTTTTACAGAACCTCTTATCGTACAGTGAGGATCGGCGCAGGCATCGCAGAAAATGAGTTGTTTGTCATGGGTATTCATGTGAAGTGGCGGCTGTACGTTGCCAAAACCTCCCCTCCCCGCAACTGCTTTGATAATCGGCTCTGTAATAATAATATATGTTTGGCACCAGGATCTGTGAACAAGCTGCGGCTGCATGTACTGAAAAAGGGCGTGTGCAGAGTCATGCGCCTTTTTATTATGTGGAGGTGCGGAAATTTCCGGTGTTTTTTATTGAAAGATGCTGGCATACGGAGTCCCGGGAGCGAGGGAGATGATTGATAAAAATGTTCTTATGTAATGTCTCAGGCGAAATTTTGTATTTAGGGATGTGGAGTATAATGTAATAAGGAAGAAAAGTAACAGGAGATTTTTTAAGATATTGTGATAATTATCGGATATGCGATCAGGAATTTACGGGGAAAATAGGAACGACAGGAAGATACTTCTTGCAGACGGGATCTATATTTTAAGATCTTTAGGTTGAGCCAGCAAGGAATATATAAATAAACCCTGCTGACTTAGCTGTAATAGTTAAACATTGCTCTGACTGCTTTAATATACAGATTTTTAATGCATACTTATTTTATCAGTTTGGTATTTTGAAGAAAATGGATAAGTTAGATGCGATTCATACATACGGTGGGAGATTATGCGATGTGAACATTAACAGCCTGCAGGCCACGGTTGCCTTGGGTTGTTTCAAAAGTGACTGACTGGCCATCTTCTAAAGCTTTGAAACCTTCCATAGCAAGACCGGAGAAGTGTACGAATATATCGTTGCCTTTTTCATCGCAGATGAAACCAAACCCCTTTTGTGCATTAAACCATTTTACTGTACCTTTATTCATGAAAGATACCTCCTTAAAATTATTGTATTTACTAATAAAATAAAAATTCGCATATATATGTAAATCATCAATAAGAATAATGACTTACAAATATATGCGAAATCATAACTTTATTTTAAAATACTGAGATAGCTTAACATAGAAGTGCCGGGAAGTCAAGTGAAATTTTTATAGAAAGAAAGGAATTAAATCAGATGCAAAGAAAGACATGCCATAATACTCTTGATCTGAGGGGCAGGCGGTATAAAACCGGATTTCTTGTCGAAAGGGCACAGGTCCGGTACGTATAATGCAAATATACCGGCTTATACATATGAAAGATCGTGACAGGAGCTGATGGGGAAAGAGTCAAAGAAGAATGAATCAGATATTCTGATAAACAGATTTGGACAAGGCTTTTCCGATATCAGAATAAAGCAGATGCATCCCTCGGACCTGATCAGTGAACAGCCCTGTGTGACAGCGGATACTAAATCAGTGGAAAGAGAGGGTAGTTGGTTGCCCGGGCTTGTTTATTGTGATAAAATATAAAGCAAAAGATTGCAATCGGAGGATAATGTTATGTCTGGAATATCAGGTTTTATTTTGTTGATTATTATAATAACTGCAGTGACAGCAATTGTAACGATAATTAACAATAAGCGCGACTGAGAGGGGTTATCCCCCTCTCTTTTTTTATGACAAAACGACACTTATCCACAATAATGTGGAAATAATTGTGGATTGATTGTTAATGTCTGAAAATACGACATAAAACTGCAAATTAATACAGGCTTGCAGTCGTTATAACCAAGAGCGGATAGGGAGTACATTCATGGAAGATCATATCCGTTTTCAATAAAAAGGTAAAAATCCTTTCATTTTTATTATAATTATTTCCGATCTCAAATAACATAATAAAGCTGGGAATCACTTTGTTTTGGTCTGTCCTCCTTATGGTAAGCGGTTAAAAAGCAGAAAGTCCTGGAGTCTCCAAGGTTTGGCAGACACGAAGTTCATTGAATTTTATGAAATTTGTTCTTCAAATTGAGTCGGGGTTGTCCTGGAAACGCGCTTTCTCCGTATGCCTGTTGCCGTTATAGCAATAGTGGCTGTTATTGTAGCAGTAGCATGAAAATAAAGTTTTACAGAGGTGGTCAACCCATATTTTCTTCGAAAAGATGAGGAAATTAAGTTTATTAGTGTTAATGTTGGATCTCAGTGGCTGTAGTTTATTATAATTGCTGAAGGAAGTTTTTATATTCTTAATAATCTGTCAAAATTGATAAATAAAACAGTTGCAATAAAATCTGTTTTTATTATATACAAATAACAGGCAGAAATAAATGCTTGAAACAATGAAACAGGAAAAAGATGCCAAAGCATCTGAGTAATCGGGCGCCTTTCCTTTATTTCAAAAACTAACACAAGTGAGACGGTGATGCTGTGGCCGGAGTGTTGAGGCAGGTAACCCATACTATTGTAAAAGAGATTTTATTATGTTAATATAAAAAGCAATTGCTTTTAGATTATTTTTTATGAGCTAAAATCTTGAAATCTGGCGGTTTTAACCGTTGTTTATTTCCTATGAAAAAATTGCTGTAAATATTTTTAGGGTTATTTTTTAGAGAATAATTCAGTTAAGTTTAATTGGGAGGAAAGCTATGCAGGTTCAGAACGAATCCATCTTTAAAGAGTTGGAAAAGAATATAATCGACGTCATAAAGGAAGAACAGATTAAAATTGGTTACAGAACCGAATCGATTAGATTGTATTATCCCATTGAATCAATTTGTAATCTATTAGGTGCATCATACACGGTCCCGGAGCTAAGTGAAGTATTAAACCAGTTTTGTGCATTTGTGACAGAACGGTTAGGAAATGTAGAGCATTCCAATACTGGGTCAAGGTTTTGCTTTATTATTCCTCCAAAAGGAGTTGACTACGTTCATGAAAGCATTGAAGATAACCGCTTTTTAAGAGAATTTATTGAAAAAATCAGCAGTTATGATTGTTCCCTGGAAGATTTACTGGGGATATTTCATAGACATTCAAATAATGTTATTTGCAAAAAGATGAATAACGGTGAATTTGATTATCTGATATATTTTGCTGATGGAGAACCAGATGCTTATAGGTATTGTCTAAAAATTGAAAATTGTCATACGATTTATCATAGATTCACTAAAGCTGATTACGAGAATTTTGGATTTTAAATGATAGTTAAAAATTATATTTATAAGGCATTACCTGGAATGTTTTACACTTCGTATTTCAATAATTATAAGGCAGGTTCCGGTATTCCGGGCCTGCCTCTTTCATGAGATTTATATCATTTTCTGACTGCATTTTCATGTGATATCGTGTTATATTTAAGGGGATTTATGTGCCTTATTCATCGGATATCCGTAACTTCAAATATTCAAAAACCCCGGTATTTACAAGGAATTCCTGCATTTACCAGGGGTGAAAAATAATGGAGACAACAGGACTCGAACCTGCGACCCCCTACACGTCAAGCAGATGCTCTCCCAGCTGAGCTATGTCTCCATACAGGCATTGTAACTGAAAAAAGTAAAAAAGGCAAGCGAATCTTATAAAAATTGGCTGTTTCATTTTACTTTTATTTTACAGATATGCCGTGAAATGATTTATGTCAACCAATCCGCCTGATCGCATCTGCCTTGAAGCCCGGTGAAAAACTTAGATACATGGTATCCATCCATGAGGGCATGATTGCCAAGGACCGTCACCGGAATGTTTAAGGATCCTTCCGATATGAAATACTTTCCCCAGGTAATGCGTGGATTGCTGTCTGCCGGCATGGGCACCGGCTGGATGAGGGAAGTATAGCTTGTCCATGGGATGCTGGAAAAGAAAAAAAGCTGTTCTTCATTTTCACCGTCCGTGATCTGTTTCGCCTGACGGGCCAACTGCTGTCTGCGGACGGCGTCTGTTAAGTAATCCCCGAATGGAAGACGGTCATCGGCCGTACAATAACAATAGTTCTCATTTTCCAGGGCCAGGGTATAGGAAGGAATGCAGTAATCATATTCGATAATCCGGTCCTTAAAAAGGCGCTGGCGGAACTGGTGGATGGAGTTGGCAGTCCGGGCCGCCGCGTAAAGAAAGGTAAGATAAAAGGGCAGCTCCTTTTCCTTTATGCATTTCATCAGATCAGTGATATCCAGATTTGCGGTCATTCCCACGTAAGGATATGCGGTATTGCGAAAAAGGTCAAACTGGCCCCTGCGCGGATATCGGTCCATGTCAAGATAATGATAGCTCAAGAGAACACCTCCTGTTTTTTTACAATTATATCATAAAGCCCAGGGTTATGAACACTGAATTTTATATTCCTCCGGGAAACAAAAACACCGTAAAATCTCAGTTTCATAAGATTTTACGGTGCTTTCCAAAGCTCTTTTCAGTCGGAGTAACAGGATTTGAACCTGCGACCTCTCGGCCCCCAGCCGAGCGCGCTACCAAGCTACGCCATACTCCGTTTTCTTGACACTATGACATTATAGCAGAAAGTTTTGAATTGGTAAAGTATATTTCTTGAAAAATTTTAAAAATTAATATATGATTGTAAAGACAGGATAATTTTAGGAAGAAAAACAGGTGAAAACAGATGAAGCCAATCGTAAGCTTTGATGTAGATATGACATTGCTGGACCATAAGGACTGGCAGATTCCGGCCAGCGCTTTGGAGACCATAGAAAAGCTGCGGGAAAAATATACCATCGTTCTGGCGACCGGAAGAGATATGGACTCCCTTTTCAGCACTGTGATACGGGATCAGGTAAGGCCTGACGCCATCATTCATCTCAATGGGACGAAGATTACCGTGGGAGATGAGGTTATTTATGAGCACACCTTTGACAAACAGCTGATGAAGCAGATTTTAGCCTATGCGGAGAAAACCCCTTACAGCGTGGGAACCACCGTGGGAGACCGGGATTACTACGTTCACCCGGAGGTGGTGACAAAACATGATGCAGATCTGTGGGGAGAATGCGGAAGAGTGTTTGAGGATCCACGGAAGCTGGAGGAGCTGGAAGTGAGGACCATGGCCTATATCGGTGATGAGGCAGGCGCCAGGGCCATGGAGGAGGAGTTTCCGGAAATCCATGTGCATATGTTTGCGGATAAACGGGGAGCTGATATTGTGGAGCGGAAGGCGTCCAAGGCTGTGGGACTGGCAAGGCTCTGTGAGTATTATAAAATATCCCTGTCCGAAACAGTGGCTTTCGGAGACAGCATGAATGACTACGATATCATAAAGGTGGCAGGGAAAGGGATTGCCATGGGAAACGCCATGGATGAGTTAAAAAAAGCGGCAGATTATGTGACGGATCCCATAGACCAGGATGGAATCCGGAATGCCTGCCTGCATTTTGGACTGTTCCGGTAAGGAGGACTCAAATGGCAGAGCATTTTGATCTCATTGTGATCGGAGGAGGGCCCGGCGGGTATACTGCAGCCCTGAAAGCGGCGGGCCTGGGGCTTAAAACCGCCATTGCGGAGAAGGAAAAGCTGGGCGGCACCTGTGTCAACAGAGGATGCATCCCTACGAAAGCCCTTCTTCATGCTTCAGGAATATTTGAGGCTCTTCAGAACAGTGATGAATTCGGAGTGTCCACGGATTTTATTTCCTTTGATTATAAGAAAATGCAGGATTACAAAAAACGCTCCGTTGCCGCGTACCGCGATGAAATAACGGAGCTTGTGAGGGCAGCCGGAATCACTGTGATTTATGGAACAGCTGTTTTAAGGCGGGGAAGGACGATTGAAGTCAACGGTCCGGAAGGCCGGGATTTCTATGAAGCGGATCACATCATCATAGCCACAGGAGCGGGACCGGTTCCCTTGAACATTCCAGGAGAGGATCTGCCGGGAGTGCTTACCAGCGACCGCCTTCTGGCCTCGGAGGTCTGGAATTATGACCGCCTGACCGTTATCGGGGGAGGTGTGATCGGGGTGGAGATTGCCACCATTTTCAGCGCCCTTTGTTCCCATGTGACCATACTGGAAAGCAGGGAACATCTGCTGGGGCCCATGGATTCAGAAGTTTCACAGGCTCTGGAAGAGGAGCTGGCCGGAAAAGGAATCAGCATTCACTGCAGGGCAAAGGTAAAGGAAATACGGGAAGAACCTGACCAGGGGCTGGTGTGTGTCTTTGAAGTCAACGGGGAGGAGCAGGCCCTCCGTTCCGGATCAATTCTTGTGGCGGCCGGCCGGGCTCCCCGCCTGAAGGGTCTTCTGGGCAAGGATGTGGATCTTGCAATGGAAAACGGGCGTCTGAAAGTGGACTCCGAATTCCGCACCAGTGAACCGGGAGTATACGCCATCGGTGATGCTGCGGCGGAGAAGAAGCTGGCTCACGTGGCGGCTGCCCAGGGGACTTATGTTGTGGAAAAAATCGCAGGAGCGGAACACACCATCCGGCTTTCCGTTGTGCCAAACGGCATGTTTGTAGAACTTCCCATTGTGCCAAGCTGCATCTATACGGAGCCGGAGATCGCATCCGTAGGGATCACCAGAGAAGCGGCAAGTGCTTCGGGCATGAGAGTGCGCTGCGGCCGTTATTCCATGAGCGGGAACGGAAAGTCCATCATTACCAGGGAACAGAACGGGTTTATTCATCTGGTCTTTGAAGAATATTCCGGTACGCTGGTGGGGGCGCAGATCGTATGCCCGAGGGCAACGGACATGATCAGCGAGATGGCGACCGCCATTGCAAACGGATTGACCGCGGAACAGCTTATGCTCGCCATGCGGGCGCATCCGACTTACAGCGAAGGCATCGCTGCGGCCATAGAGAATTATTTTGAAACTAAAGGAGAGAAAATATAATGAATCAGGAACGTATGGAACAACTCAGAAGCCTTATGGCCCAGCGTCATTTGGATGCTTACATGATTCCGACATCGGATTTTCATGAATCCGAGTATGTGGGAGAATATTTTAAGTGCAGAGAATTCATGACCGGATTTACCGGTTCTGCAGGCACGGCTGTCATAACCCGGGAGGAGGCCGGCCTGTGGACGGATGGCCGCTACTTTGTGCAGGCGGGAAAGCAGCTTGACGGAACCGGCGTCACCCTTCAGAAGATGGGACAACCAGGTGTTCCCACTGTGGAAGAATATTTGGATCAGGTCCTGCCGGAGGGTGGCTGTCTGGGATTTGACGGACGGGTGGTGAACTGCCGGCTGGGACAGGAGCTGGAACAGCTTCTGGAGGAAAAGCATGTGACTATGGCCTATCAGGAGGATCTGGTGGATATCATATGGAAGGAACGCCCTTCCCTGTCAGCGGAGCCTGTCTGGATCCTGGAGGAGAATTATGCGGGAATATCTTCCGCACAAAAAATAGAAGAACTGAGAAGCCGGATGAAAAAGGAGAAGGCAAACATTCATATTCTCACCACACTGGATGATATTGCATGGCTGTTAAATATCCGGGGAAACGATGTGGAATGCAATCCCGTAGTTCTCTCCTATGCCATGGTGACTCCGGACCGCTTCTATTTCTTTGTGAATGACAGTGTTCTGAATGAAGAAGTGAAAGCCTACCTTAAGGGGCTGGGTGTTACCATCCGCCCATACAATGGCATTTACACGGCGGCGGGACAGCTAAGAGACCAGAAGGTTCTTCTGGAAACTGCTAAGACCAATTACGCCATTTTCAGAAGCATTGATGGATCCAACCGGATCCTTGACCGGATGAATCCGACCGCACTGGCAAAGGCCATAAAGAATCCGGTGGAAGTGGAAAATATGAAAAAGGCCCATATAAAGGACGGTGTGGCCATGGTGAAATTCATCCGCTGGCTGAAGCAGAATGTGGGAAAAGAAGTTATTACCGAGGTCAGCGCCCAGGAGCATCTGGATCATCTGCGCTCGGAGATGGAAGGAAACCTGGGAGTGAGCTTTGATACCATTTCCGCTTACGGACCCAATGCGGCCATGTGCCATTATAAGGCGACCGAGGAAAATGATACGAAAGTGGAACCTAAGGGCCTTTATCTTGTGGATTCGGGCGGACAGTACTATGAGGGAACCACCGATGTGACGAGGACCATAGCGGTAGGTCCGCTGACGGAAGAGGAACGGGAGCATTTTACCCTGACCGTCATCAGCATGCTGCGTCTGGGAGCCGTGAAATTCCTGTATGGCAGCCGGGGGCTGACGCTGGATTATGTGGCAAGGGAGCCGTTCTGGAGCCGGGGCATTAATTTTGACCACGGGACCGGCCATGGAGTGGGATATTTATTGAATGTCCATGAGCGCCCCAACGGGATCCGCTGGCGCATGGTGCCGGAGAGGCAGGATAACTGCATTCTGGAGGAGGGCATGATCACTTCCGACGAGCCCGGGGTATACATCGAAGGAAGCCACGGTGCCCGTACGGAGAATCTGGTCGTATGTAAAAAAGCCGAAAAGAATGAGTACGGTCAGTTTATGGAATTCGAATTCCTGACCATGGTTCCTATTGATCTGGAAGCGCTTGACACTTCTGTCATGACGGATCGTGATATCAAGCTGCTGAATGATTATCATAAGACCGTTTATGAAACCATTTCCCCCTGTCTTTCTCAGGAGGAAGCTCTGTGGCTTAAGGAAAATACAAGAACAGTCTGATCAGAAAAATAAGGCAGAACCCCATGATCTATGGTTCTGCCTGTTTTTGATTGTCCGCCTTTGCTCTGAGCCGCAGCAATATGGGAAAAACCGCCTCCAGATCTTCTGCAGCCAGGTCCTTCATCAGCTCAGCGGCCTCCCTTAGAAGGGGCTGATCATTTCTTTCCGTGCTAAAAAATTCTATGGGAGTAATCTCAAGATAATCGCAGATTTCAAAAAATTGTTTCATGGAAGGCATGGAACGTCCAGAAGAAATTCCCTGAATATAGCTCTTGTTTTTCCCAAGATCCAGGCTCATCTGGTATTCTGAAATATCTTTTTTCAGTCGAAGCTCCGTGATCCTATTCCTGACAAACTGTTCATCCATCATTATCACCTCTTGGTTAATCATAAAGGATATTATATACAGACATTACGTATTATATGCGTAATAATGGCAGAAAAACAAGTTGCATATACGGGTAAAAAGCGTTATCATGTATCATATATAAATGGAAATGATGCGGAATGAAGTATTTTAAAAGGTACAGGGGGAAGTATCATGACAGAAAATTCAGGAAGGCGGTTAGAAGGAAGGAGTATGGAAAATGAACATGAATCCTTCTGTTTTAGCCATACGGAACAAATGTACAGAAACATGGACCTGTTCTCAGATACGATTCTGTTCGAATACTCCTATCCGGACAAGAGTCTGTTTCTGTCACCCAATGCGGAGGGTCAGATCGATCGGTTATCGTTTGAACGTTTTTTCACAAAGCACAGGGATAACGCTCCCAGAGCCGGGGAGGTCCGGACATTTGAGTTCTGCCTGGGAAAATCGGGTGAACCGTACCACTGGTGCTGCTGCAAGCTGATTGCCCAGTGGGAAGAACGGTCTGCCTTACCAGCCAGGCTTATTGGAAAGTTACAGGACATCACCGGTCAAAAGGCAAGGGAAGAGCAGCTTTTGCTCCGATCCATAAAGGACGGACTCACCGGTGTATTCAACAAGATGGCCTTTGAATACCGGGTGGAGGAGAAGCTGAAAGGCGGTGGACAAGGCTGGCTGTGCATGATCGATATTGATAACTTCAAGGAAATCAATGACTGTTTCGGCCATCCCGCAGGAGACCGGATCCTGATGCAGGTGGGAGGAATGCTCTGTGATATTTACCCGGAGCCGGATCTGGTGGGAAGGGTCGGAGGCGATGAATTTGTAGTTTTTACATCGGAAGAAAGCGTGCACGAACGGGCGGAAGAGCTTCTGGGTAAGGTAGAAAGGATCGTGCCGGAGGAAGAAGGACGCCTTTCTGTCAGTATTGGAATCGTTTCCAGTTCAGGAAAAAGAGGCGAAGACTACCAAAAGCTTTTTTCCAGGGCAGACCGGGCCATGTATCACGCGAAACAGGCCGGCAAGAACCGCATCGCTTTGTTCCATGACAATATCTGGCAATTGACTTAATGATCTATTTAAAAATATCATATTAAATGAATGGGGCAGGAGACGAATCTCCTGCCCCATTCCGGTCCATTGGTCATCTGGATTTCCCGGCTGAAAGCTGCGTAAACGGAATTTTATTCCTGTCCCGAAGGCATGTCCACCAGGGTATACCCACAACCGATGGCAGGAAGAAATTTATTTAAAATATCCGAGGTTTTGAGCTTTAAGCTGGAGGTGTTGATGCATGGGTGGCAGCCAAAATATTCATGGGAAATCACATCTTTATCGATCAGCAGCCTGACACGGCGGTCTTTATCGTTCATAAGTCCCAGCACGGAAACCGAACCTGGGGTAATATCTAAAAACTCAGCCATAAATTCCGGTTCGGCAAAGGAAAGTCTGGCGGAGCCTATCTGTTTTGAAAGGACAGCCGTGCGGAATTTTTTATCACCCGGCAGCAAAAGAAGATAGAAATCTGTCTTCTGGGCATTGCGCAAAAACAGGTTCTTGCATATATCAATTTCCAGCAGCGCGTCAATATCACGGCAGGCTTCAATGGTGGGTATGGGGGAATGATCCAGCCGTTTATAAGAAATCCCCAGCCGATCCAGCAGATCATAGGTGTGGATTTCTTTTGCCAGGCGTCCGGCAGTATCCCCGGGCCGTCCGTCGTAAAGAGTTTTATCCAGGTAAAAGGTATCGCATATATCAGCCATGATGTCACACTTCCTTTTGTCTTTTTAGCCTTTATTATATCCGGGGCAGAAAAAAATGCAAGCATTTTTTTGCAAACAGCAGATTTCTGTAGTTTTATGGAGGTGGATGTATTATAATAACTATTAATATCAGAATAAAAAAATCCCGGCAAAAAGAAAAGGAACAGAAATGGATATATGGAAATGCCGGGATATTGCTATGCAATGGGATAAATTATAGAAGAGGTGGAATGCGTTTATGATAGATAACAGGTTGAAAAAAGAGAGGTTTCATGACGGCAGGGGAACTGATAAGAACGGCGGCAGAAAGGGTGAAGAGCCCTATGGAAGAAAAGGGAATCCTAAAAGACAAAGCAGCAATAACCAAAAACAGGGAGATAAAAAGGAAGAGAATCGGGGGGCACGGGAAACAGGAAGCATTTACGGAGCGGAACCGGGGAAAGGTTCTTCCAAATGTCCGGTATCCCGTAAGTGCGGCGGCTGTCAGCTTTTGGATATGCCATATGAAAAGCAGCTGGAGCAGAAACAAAAACAGTTGGAGAAGCTGTTGAAGCCTTATTGCCGTGTTTCTCCCATAATCGGAATGAAAGATCCAAACCATTACCGCAATAAGGTTCACGCGGTATTTGATCATGACAGAAAGGGCAATCCCATTTCCGGCGTTTATGAGGCGAATTCACACCGTGTGGTCCCGGTGGAAAGTTGCCTGATTGAGGACCGGAAGGCGGATGAAATAATCGGAACCATCAGAGGCATGCTGAAATCCTTCAAGATACGCACCTATGATGAGGATACCGGATACGGATTGCTGCGCCATGTGCTGATACGCCGTGGATTTTCCACAGGCGAGATCATGGTGGTTCTGGTAACCGCATCGCCGGTATTTCCGTCAAAGAATAATTTTGTGAAAGCACTGCGGGACAAGCACCCGGAAATCACTACAATCATACAGAATGTAAATGGACGGGGCACCAGCATGGTGCTGGGAGACAAGGAGCATGTGCTGTACGGAAAAGGATATATTGAAGATATTCTTTGCGGCTGCCGTTTCCGCATTTCCTCCAAATCCTTTTATCAGGTGAACCCGGTTCAGACGGAAATCCTTTATAAGAAGGCAATCAAAGCGGCCGGACTGACGGGAAAAGAGCGGGTGATCGATGCTTACTGCGGAATCGGAGCCATCGGAATCGTTGCCAGCAAGCTGGCAAAGGAGGTCATTGGCGTGGAACTGAACCGGGAAGCGGTCCGGGATGCAGTGGAAAATGCTAAAATTAACGGAATTAAGACTGTGAGATTCTTCTGCAATGATGCGGGAAAATTTATGGTGAATATGGCGGAAAGCGGAGAACGCGCGGACGTGGTCTTCATGGATCCGCCAAGAAGCGGGAGCACGGAGGATTTTATTGAATCAGTAGCAAAAATGAGACCCGAAAGGGTGGTTTATGTGTCCTGCGGCCCGGAAACATTGGCAAGGGATTTGGAGTATTTTAGGAAGAAGGGGTATGAGGCGAAGAAGGGGTGGGGGGTGGATATGTTTCCGGGTACGGGGCACACAGAAACAATTGTGCTCTTATCCCGCGTAAAGTAAGGATTTACAAGGCTTTTTGGATTACTGAAAGTGGGCGGTGACAACCATTTGACAACCCTTTTTTGAGATGTTGTCAAATGGACGCCGCCTTTTCAAATATATCTACGCTGCGGGAGGCCATGGTGTCCGTGGCGTGAGTGTAGGTCTGCAGGGTGGTACTGATATGAGAGTGTCCCAGGCGCACCTGTACGTCTTTCACATCGGCGCCGTTTTCTATAAGGACAGTGGCGTGGGTGTGACGCAGGGAATGGTAATCGAAAGCGATCTTTAATTCATTGTGAATGACCCGGCTGCAATATTTAAATGAATCTGTGCTGACATATTCGCCGTTTTCCCTGACGCACACCAGCGCAACTTTTTTCAGGGCACATTCAACGGAGCGTTCTATCGGGATGATCCGGTAAAGGGTATCCCCTTTTTCATCTTTTTCAGGTTTTAAGTAATGCTCCATATAGTATTCGCCGTATAATAATCGGTTTTTCTTTTGAGCGATTTTGGCATGTTTTAAGGCTCCGTAAAGAGCGGATCCGAATTTGATTGTACGGTTTGAGCTTTCTGTTTTGGTAGTAGCAAAGTACCACGCTGATTTTTCTTCTTTCTTTCCCTTTTGCTCCAGTACCTTTCTTACATCAACCCCATAATTTCTTTTTTGGATTGTTTTGTTCACGGTAAGCGTTCGGTTTTCGAGGTCTATATCATCCCAGGTGAGCCCGAAAGCCTCACTGATCCGCAGCCCGGTATAGTATCCGATCATAAGCGGGAGGTAAAATATATTGTCTTCCGGAAAGCGGTCCAGAATGCGCTTGAAGTCTTCCGGGGCGATTATGTATCTCTCCTTCGGTTTACGCTCGAATTTGGGCAATCTGACGCGCGCACAAGGATTCTCACGGACATAGGCCAATGGCTCTATGGCGTATTCATAGGCAGCGGACAGGACGGAGAGGATTCCTAAAACAGAGGACCGCGCAAGGCCCTGGATTTTCAGCCGGTTTATGTATTCCTGTATAACGGCAGTGGTCAGTGCCTTAAGCTTGTACTGACCGAACTGTGGTTTCAAATGATTCTCTATGATCTGGATATATCCAAGCTGGGTGTTGTACTTTAAATTCATCTTGCAGTAATTATCAAACCAGTAATCCAGGTAATCGGAAACACTGAGTTCTGACGGTGTGAAGGACTGGCCGGAGTTATTGTATTCGTTCATAGCCTTGGTCCCTGCCTTGATCGCCTCATCCTTTGTGCGGAAGCCGCTTTTCATAACGGATTTGCGTTGTCCGTTTACCCTGGCTGCCTCAAAGCTATACTGCCATGAGGATCCTCTTTTTCGTGTTCGTAATTGTCCCATAATATCATTTTCCTTTCTGTTTTTGGGTATAAAAAATACGCCTCTTGTCAGGACGTTCCGAAAATGATATAATATGGTTGACATTTATATCATATCTTTTCGGTTTGTCCGGTAAGAGAAAATCTATGTGAAGCCGTTCAGCATTGCGAGTGCTGGGCGGTTTTTCTTTTATACGTAATACGGATTTGGTTTACCTAATAATGAAATTATATCTATTATCCAGCCGATTCCAAATAATCCAGCGGTAAGTAAATATAAAACGCCCATACCCAATTTACCTTCATAGAACTTGTGCCCGCATACTGTAAAAATACAGAGGAGTAATGAAACCCATTTATTTTTCATACGTCCACTTGCCATGGGAGCCGTGGCAGATGCACTTGCGCTCGCGCTGGCGGAACTGGAGGCCGAATTATTGATAATAATTGGAGTGTCGTTACCTGAAAACTTTTCCACTTGTTTACCACATTTTGGACAAACAACGCAATCGACGTCAATAACTTCGCCGCAATGCTTGCAATATTTTGTGTTTTCCATACTTATTTCCCTCTTTCTTTTGTTTTTATTAAAAAAGCCATAGGCTATTTTAATCTCAATCTAATTAGTTCTTCCGGAATTCCTGTGCAATCACAGAACTGTTCCCGTGTAAAACCCTCGTAGTCAAGCAACATGTTGTCATTAATAAGAAGAAAGGCGGTAAAAATATTCGCTTGACGTTCTATTTTTGATGTCAGTAGCAAGGTGTATTTATTCATAAATGCACAGTTTTCACGAGGATGCATAATGGCATGGCCCAATTCATGGGCGAGGACTACTCTTAAGAAGCTACTATCTTCGATATCTGAATTAAGGAATATATACTTCCTGCGCTTAATGCATTTGTAAAAACCCGCCATGTCATCAAGCGGCATCCGTATAACAGTAACTCCTAAACATCTGGCAATTTTTGCCGGATCATTTGTTTTATACGTTCTTACGAGATATGCTACAAGTCTGATAATTCTATCATTCAAATTTATTCACCGTCCGCAGGAGCTTTTCCCTTTTGGGGTCTGGCTTTGTATTTGTATGGTCGATAGGTTTCCTTATTCTTCTTTTTGGCATCTTCCAAAGCAACTTCTATGGCATTCCTTAATAAATCCAATTTATTTCCGGCTATCGGCTCTCCATTATAATACAGCGGACTGTCCTCGTCGTTAGCTATCTCTCCCATAATGCGATCCAAGTCTTTGGCTATATCCCTTCTATCCCTAGCGTTAAGTTCCGGTTCTTCCTTCTCAGGAGCCTCAACTCCCAGAATGTTGTTTATATTGACATTGAGATAGTTAGATATTAACACTGCTCGATCATATGGAATCTTAGTTACCTTTTTAGGGTTTAAATAGCCGTTAGCAAAACCACATTCTTTTTCTAATGTAGAAATAGCTATTTTTCTTTTCTTGCAAATATCTCTTACATATTCAACTCCACTAACCATAGAATCTCCCTCATTTTCGTATTAGAAAAAATCCTAAATACCTATTGACATTTTAGGAAAACCCCTATATAATGAAGTTGTGATTAGGAAAAATCCTAAATTCACAACAATATAGGTTGTATGTTTAAAATTTGTTCAGCAAACTAATTTTAGAATATAATCTAAAAAAAGTCAATAGATTTAAGGAATATTCCTAATAAAAAGGAGGTGAATTTTTTGTTCTATAAAAAAGTGGAAGCATACTGCAAAAAAAATAATATTCCTATTTCGGTATTTGAAAAAAGATGTGGCTTAGGGAATGGGACAATAGGGGGGTGGACAGATTCTAATCCAAGGATTGATTCATTACAGAAGGTTGCGGATGAAATGGGAATCACCCTTGTGGAGCTTCTAACAGACACCAAGGGCGCAGAAAAGGAGGAAGATCATTAGTGGTAAGAGTTTACGAACCTCTTTACACCGTTAAAGAGGCGGCAAAGATCCTGAAAACAAATCCCGCTGGCGTTTATGAGTATATCAATCGCGGGCAGCTTCCATGTTTGGTCCTGGGATCTAAGAAGATACGGGGGGCTGATCTGGAACGGTTCATTGAGCAGTATCCGGTGGCAAACACTGAACCAGCAGTAACAGCACATTGAAAAGAGGAGGTGAGAGAAGGTGCCAGATAGTTTAAAGACATTAAGCCTTGACACTGAAACGGGAAAGTTGCTTGTTAATGGTGAGAACCTGGAAAATGTAACATATTTTCAATTAACCTTTGATTCCGGAAAATGGGATTTATCCATCAGTCAGCGTAAATTTTATGGAATAGCAGGAAAGGCCGCATCAAAAGACACGGCCGATGGAGCTAAGGAATAAATTTTGAAACCGTATCGAGAACCTCCATCAACCCATTTTTAAAACGGTTCTCCATGTAAACAATCATTTGATCGTCTATAAAAAAGTTACCCTCCATGGTCATTTCCCCGTAACCGGCTCTGGCTGCTTCACTGATGATTTCCTTAACATCTTCAGGATGTAATTTATAGAAGTCTTTAAAGGAAATTGCGGTGTCAAAGGAAATAATTTTGGATTGGGCAATGCTGCCCCCGTTTTGTAGTTGTTCTAAATGGTATTTGTAGGAATAGCAGATAAATTTATCCGCATTTTTAGTTAACTCTTTCATAAGTTATTTTCTCCTTTCTTTCGTACTTGGATCTGGCAGGAGCCTGTACCTACAGTATAAGGAGAATGGGAAAATTTTACAAGAAAGGAATGGTGATACATATAGAAATTAGATTATCATGCAAGTCCTGCCGGTACAACAACCGCTGTCCGGATCGGAGCAGGCGGTATCCGTGCAAGGATTATAAAAGGAGGGAGATAACCCCATGCAGAAGTACTTTGAAAACTTAGATGAT
>JBCLPO010000015.1:0-149248 GCA_041223105.1 Lachnospiraceae bacterium 54-53 | reverse complement strand
AACCGCTTAGACACAACTTGCTTTTCATAGCGTTTTGTGCCTTGAGCGAAGCGAAAGGAATGGATATAAAAATGGAATTTACCGATAATTTTCTATGGGGCAGCAGTACCAATGCGCAGCAGTTTGAGGGAGCCTGGAATGAAGGCGGAAAAGGGCTCAGCATTGCGGATGTAAGAAAAATTCCAGATATGCCGGATGAGGCAGATTTCGATAAGTTTAAAACGGCCTCCGACCACTATCATCATATGGAAGAAGATATCGCTCTCTATGGGGAAATGGGATTTAAGGCTTATCGTTTTACCATCTCCTGGCCGCGCATATTTCCCAATGGAAATGACGAAAAACCCAATGAAGAAGGTCTGCTTTTTTATGAGAGGATGCTTACGGAACTGGAACGTTACAAAATAACACCGGTTGTCACTTTATATGCCTACGATTTGCCGCTGCACCTGCTGGAAGAATATAACGGGTGGATGTCAAGACAATGCGTGACCGATTATCTGAGATATGCCGAAACCGTGGTAACACGTTTTAAGGGCAGAATCAAATACTATATTCCCTTTAACGAGCAGAATTTTCTCTTGATGGACAGCGAGTATATGACTGGTTATAAGGCAAAAAATGCACTGGAAGTATTCCGGATGGAACATCATTTTAACCTGGCTTATGCAAAAGTGACCGGAATGATCCATCAACTGGACAAAAACGCCAGAGTGGGCGGCAATCTGGGAACCACCTGCCTGTATCCAAAAACCTGCAATCCGGCAGATGTGGAGGCCTGCGATAAATTATTATACCGGATGTTCTATGATTTCGGAGATATTTATTTCCGCAAGGTGTATACTGCCAGATACATGAAGCATGTGGAGGAATATGATATTTCAGAAATTCTTTTCGATGGGGATGCAGCTATAATCGCGGCTTCGGAGCCGGACTTTATATCTACAACATATTATTTCAGCAGCGGCATCTCAAGTGATGAAAATCTTCTTGAAAAACCGATGAATGGCTTAAAATCAGGCAATCCGTATTGTGAATCCAACGAATGGGGCTGGTCAGTCGATCCTTATGGCTTTAAGCACTACCTTACGGATCTTTACCACAGATACCGTATGCCCATCCTGATTCTGGAAAATGGGCTGGGACACCGGGATGTTCTTGAAAACGGCCTGGTTCAGGATGATTACCGTATCGATTACTTAAAAAAGCATATCCTGCGCATGGAGGAAGCCATTGACGAAGGCGTTGAAATAATCGGCTATTTAACCTGGTCCGCCACGGATCTGTATTCCACCCGGGAAGGTTTTGAAAAGAGATACGGATTTGTATACGTCGACCAAAATTCTCCGGACATGAAACGATACCCAAAGAAATCATTTTACTGGTATAAAAACGTAATTACCACAAATGGGGCCTGCTTAAAAGAGGCGTAAACCGCCATGACAGCGCGTCCCTGCACTTTAAGGGAGCCGGGCACGGATAACTCTTCGTGCCCGGCTCCTGTCGGTGAAATCATTTATTACTGTTTTCTCTTTCTCTTGACCTGCTTCGTCTCCTCCATATATTTCTTCATTTTCCTGCTTAAGGACAAGGTACTGTAATGAAAATGAATGCTCATGTATTTCTCCGCCAGTTCCCCATCCTTCATCTCCAGGGCCTGGATGACATCCTCATGCTCCTTATAAGTATGGGGAATGCGGGTTTCCTGAAAGGGTATGACATAGGAGGAAAGCTCATATCTTACCAGAATATTCTGGAGAAATTCCGGAACGTATGGATTCGTCCCGATCCGGGCAATGGTCATATGAAATTCCCGGTCCAGCGCATCCGTCTTATGAGTGTTGGCCGCATCAAACTCCCTGATCCTGCCATTGATTTCCCGCAGCTGCAGAATATCCTTTTCCGTCACAAAGGGGGCGGCATTCCTGGCCGATAAGCATTCCAGCGCCGCGCGCATCTGCTGAAGATTCATCAGCTCTTCCAGCCTGAATTCAGGAACCTGAACGCCACGTTGGGGATTATGGATCAGCAGTCCTTCGTTCTGCAGCAGGCGGAACGCCTCTCTGACCGGAGTCCGGCTGACGCCGAACTGCCTGCACAAATCGGCTTCCTTTATTTTCTCACCCGTCTTATAGCGCCCTGCCGAAATTCCTTTCCGTATTTCCTGCGCGATCATGCCGCCGGTTGTCTCCATAGAATGCTGCATCATTTTCTCTTCCAACGTTTTATCCTCCCTGCCATGCCTTTTTATGCCAGTGCCCAGGCCCGGTTTATCACCCGTTTCGTATTTGCCACAATAATATCCTCATCCTCGTCCTGCCATGGCTTCACTTCAAAGGAAAGCACATAGGGATCTTCCGCCCTGAAAAACCCTTCTTCTTTTAACACCCTGAAAAAATCGGTCAGCTCCGCCGTGTCATTGGCGCTGTTTGGAAAACCGAATCTGGGATGCTGGTCGCCGTAAGCCGGACAGCCCGGTTTTACGACCGCGTTGCCGATATGGAAATGGGTGATGTAAGGGCGCAGGGTGCGGACCACGAACTGGCTGGTTTCATAAGTAGTCGGAAAATGAGACAGATCCACCAAAAGCCCGAAGTTATTGCATCTGCATCTCATATCCCCGGCAAACCGGGCTGCATAGGGAGCCGGTCCGATCAATGCCGCTTTATCCATATCAAAGTCAAACACCTCCAGATTCACGCTTATTCCCTTTTCCGCCGCATACCTGCAAACATTTTCCGTGGTCTTAAGCAATTGGGCGTAAGCTTCCTCTTTGGTTTCTTCCTTCCACTTGCCTGACAGAAACGCAATCCCTTTTGCCCCCAAAAACTCCGCCTCATCCACGGCCTCCAGCAGGGTCTGCTCGGCCTTTATCCTGCCCTCTTCATCCAGGTCATTGGGATTCAGACCCGTTCCAAGCAGCCGGGGCTGGGCTCCATAGCATACGGTGAGATGGCTCTGCTGCAGCAATCGCCTGGCCTGCTCCCGGACGGCCCCATCCTGAAACTGCCCGATCTCCACGGCATCGAAAAACTCATCCCCTGCGATCTCCCGGATGGACTGAAGCACATCCTTTCCCGGATGACTCATCCACTGGATCAGACCCACTTTAAAATATTTATGAATTGATTCGTTCATGTTTTTCCCTCCATAATTAAGGATTTACCACATTTACCGGATTTCCGTCAATGAATTTTTTCAAATTATCTGCGGCAATGTCCATCAGCCGCTGCCTGCTCTCCTTTGGGGCCCAGGAAATATGAGGCGTAATAAAGCAGTTGGGCGCCTGTAAAAGGGGATTGTCTTCCCGGATCGGTTCCTGGGAAACCACATCCAGACCGGCAGCAGATACCTTGCCCGAGGTCAGAGCCTCAGCCAGATCCTCTTCCACGATCAGGGGCCCCCTGGAGTTGTTAAGGATGATCACTCCGTCTTTCATTTTTCCAATGGTCTCTTTGCTGATGATCCCCCGGGTGTCCGGCAGCAGGGGGCAGTGAAGGGAAATCACGTCGGATTCTTTTAAAAGAGTATCCAGGTCCCCATAGCGGCAGGTGTCCGTCTCCAGCTCCGGCCGCCGGTGGGAATCGCATGCCAGAACATTCATGCCAAGGGCCTGTGCAATCCGGCCGGTGGTCTGCCCGATCCGCCCGTATCCCAGAATGCCCATGGTTTTTCCGGATAATTCTATCAGCGGATAATCCCAGAAGCACCAGTCGGGACTGGCGGTCCATCTTCCCTCCCGCACCGCCTGGCTGTGATGCCCGATGTGATGGCAGATTTCCAACAGCAGGGCAATGGCAAACTGTCCCACGGCAGCGGTGCCGTA
This sequence comes from Lachnospiraceae bacterium 54-53, assembly GCA_041223105.1. Lineage (GTDB taxonomy): Bacteria > Bacillota > Clostridia > Lachnospirales > Lachnospiraceae > Lacrimispora. Next base: position 145,422 of record JBCLPO010000015.1, on the reverse strand, counting down.
TGTGGGAATGTTGCACACCAAAATCCCCTTCTCTTTTGCGGCCCGGACATCCACTACATTGTATCCGGTGGCCAGCACACCGATGAACTTCAGATTTTTACAGCGGCTGATGACCCCTTCCGTCAGGGGCACCTTATTGGTATATACTGCCCCGGCCTCCTTTATGCGTTTTATGACCTCCTCTTCGTCATTCCAGGGAGTTCTGTCATACACCGTCAGCTCTCCCAGCCGCTCCAGCCCTTCCCAGCTTAGGTCGCCGGGATTTTCCGTAAAACCATCCAGAACTACAATCTTCATCTTGATCCCTCCTGCTTAAAGCTCTATTAAATATGCCTTGTACACTTCCCCCTTTTCCAGGGACAAGGCCATACCGCTGTCATCATAGGAAATGTCCTTAAGTCCTTCCCGCCCCATTTCCCGCACGGATCCGGGCTGAAGCTCTTTGAATTTCACAAAAATACCGCTGAGCCCAAGAGGTTCAAAAAATGTCGTTCCATTAAATCCGGTCAGATTCACACACTGAAGCAGATAGGATGTATCCCCCCGTTTTGAAAAGAACAGCTCCAGCATCTCCGGAGCGTTGGTATCAAACGGCCTGGTTTTCCTGATTCCCGTCACATCCAGAAACAGCCGCTTGAACTCATCATATCCGTACTGGTAGTACTGCTCTCCTATCATCCACGGAATATAAATGTTTCCATGGGAGCTGACGGACATCATGCTGGAGTCGGTGCGTTCGTGACCGAAGCACCGCTCCGGCGGTCCGAACATGGCTTTCTCAATCTTGGGCAGAAGCCCTCCGGTTCCTTTCAGAAGCTCCATTTCACAATAATCCTTATCCAGAAATACCCACTGCTTCTGCTCAAAATCCGAAAATACGGATTTGGGCTCCGTCAGGAGATAAGTGCCTCTCACATCCGTTATGCGTTCCTTTAATCGGACCCCAAAAAGCTCTTCCACCAAAGCCCCGTCCTTTGCCAGGGCCAATCCGCTGCCCGCCACGCAGGCCGTTGTATCCGCCAGGACCTCCCGGGCGGCAGCCGGCAGCCTTTTGACCGCCGGAAGCAGGATGAGGTCATAGTCATCCAACAGCTCCCCTTTGTCTTCCAGCGTATTCACATCCACGATCCGGAAGGGGATATGCTCTTCCTTCAGCATCCGGAAAATCCCCCGGTATTCCTTATTCAGGGACCTTCTGTCCCCATCGTGTACGAGCATGACTTTTGCCGTATGCTTAAAATGCCCATAATAGGACTCATAGGTCTTATGGTACTGAAACACTTCCCGAACAACATTTAAATTTTCATAATCCGGATAATCATCGAAGTTACCGATGATGCACCAGTCCAGCCCGGAGCCGGCAGCCATGTTTTCATACAGCCGGATCTGGGTCAAGTATTTGGAGACCCCCATAAAGCGGTAAGGCAGATCAACCGCATTGATGACACAGTTTGAAATAATTTTATCATCAAAACTGCCCTCAATCAATCCCACATTATCTGAACTGTTATAAATCCAGAAAGGAAGCGGGCGGTCCACCGCAGAATTGGATTCATTTCTGATAATGTCGATCCCATGGAATGCATAGGTGCTGACTGCGATATCCGGAGAGACTGACTTTGTCAAATGATGAATATCGGTCAGGATCTCGTTTACGGTGATGCTTTTAAAGGCCTGATACTTTTCGAACACAGGATCAGCCTCGTTTTCTTCCTCCGGAAGCTCCTCCCCGTACATTTCATAAAACCGGCTTTTACAGTTTTCACACTGGCAGATCCCAACGTGATTTCCGCTGTAGTCAAAGGTGATGTAGCCGAACATATTAAAGAAAATACCATCCACCTCATAGTTTTCCAGCACTTCCTTTATGATCTCCAGTGACCGTTTCCGCTGATACTCCCCATTCACACAGGTCGCCACCGTATCGTGATACCGGACCGGAGAGCCATCCTTTTTCCGGGAATACCAGGAGGGGTTTGACTTATAAAATATTTCATGGGTCTTGCTGAAATCAAACCTGGCAATTACCCGGATCCCATTATCATGGCATTTTGCGACAACTTCTTTTAAGAAATCCCCCTTCATATAGGGGTTTTCCCATTGGCAATCCAGTTTTGTCGGATGAAATGCAGTGATTCCCCCGCATCCGATCTGAAGTACATTCACGTCAAAGCTTTTCAGCCACTCAATGTGTCTGTCAATGTCCATCCCTGCATCAATATCCCGGAGATTATTCTGTATCGTCCTAAGGTTATTTTGCATCCACCAAGTCATATTTTCCTCTCATTCTGCCCGCTCAGGCTGTTTCAATTATGATCATATTCCATACGGATAACTTTTTTAAGCTCACGGTGACCACATCACCCATCTGCCTGTAAGTGAGTTCCTCATCCTCGAGTACGGGAACGGCCCGGGTCACCTCCGCTCCCTCCGGAAGCTTTATTGAAAATTCCTTTTTCCAGAGGGGAACGGTTCCTGCCAGAGGACGCTGGCCTGCCCCATTGATGAGGTGAACCAGGATCTTGTTTTCCTTGTGGTACACGGTTGCCAGAAGTCCGTTTACGTTCTCTTCCAGCCGCAGTTCTTTTGCCTCTCCGGTCAGATAATCCAGACAGTTTCTCATTGTCAGATAGTGGTCCTCCAGATGATAGTCCAGAATCAGCTCACTTAACGGAAACGCCAGCGTCATGACGCAGCCGGCCTTATAAGGGCTGCATAATACCATAGGCAGATCTGTCCGGCTCACCGGCATGCTGGCCCGCTCAGGCGGAGCGCCGACCGCATCCATGGGTGCGAACGGCGGCACCAGCGTCATGAACACTTCATTCCCCTGCCGGGGCTTCATATATAACACCTGGCCCCGCAGCGGAATGAACGTAATCTCTTCCAACCCTTTCCGCATTCGCTCATCCCCGGTTTCAAGGCGAAGATAGCTGGCGGTTAAATTTCCGCTTACGGTTACATCTTTTTGAATACCCATCAGATCTTTTAAGGCTTCCATATCCTGAGCGTCATTTTTTTCGATCAGCAAATGACCGCCCTCTCCCGCATATGCCTCCAGCAGCAGGGCCAGATTTTCCCTCAGCAGGAACCCTGAAGGAACCACAACAACAGGATACCGCTTCATCCGTTCCGGATCCAGGTGATGGATATCCATGAGATCAAACTGATACTGGGCGGAGCACATGCCCTCCACCCAGCCGGAGGCGCTTCTGGATCCATCCCATAAAAGAAGCACCTGAGAGGAAGGGACTGCCTGATCCATTTCTTCTTCGCACAGACTGACCATGCGGTTGATTTCCCTTACGGCTGCCAGCAGGCGCTTGTCGGTGACGGTATCGTTAAAGCCTGTAATGGAATGCCATATATGGGCATTGTTTGCCATAACCTGCGCCATCCAGAACATGTACTCCGCCCTGGGAAGGCCCGCATGCCGCCAGTCCATTCCCGGACAGGAATGGATGATCCCGAAGGGCTTTGGGTATCCGGGCACCGCGCTGCCGATTTTCATATTCAGACACGGTTTCCAGATGGCCGGAACGTTCCTGACTCCCAGCGAAAGCACATCCTGGGCTTCCGTGCAGATCAGATCCGCGGACGCGTAGCGTTCGTCCAAGTCATCCACGGTCCAGGTCTCCCCCGGAAGGAGATCAAAGCCATAGTAATATAAGATCAGAGGCATATCCTCCCTGATATTTTTCACCGCCTTATTGAGAAGGCTGATATTATCCTTCAGGCAAACGGACTGCCAGTCCCCGGCAAAATCTTCCGCCTCTGAAGGCATACCGGTTCCATAAAGGTTCCTGTATTTTTCTCTGCACCGTTCACACCAGCAGGGGGAACCATGAGGGGCATTAAAGAAAATCCCGTCGATGTCATACTGTCTGACCACTTCCTCCAGAACCGGAACCGCCACCTCCTCATTCCGGTAGCCCCCGTTGATGCAGGTGGTCAAAAGCAGGGACCAGCTGCCCATCCGCTCCTTTCCATAAATAAGCGGGGCTTTGTCCTTTTGCTGTACAAACCAGTCCGGCCGGTTTAAATAGACGATATCATCGGTCTTGCTGAAATCAAAACGCGCAATCACTTTTATATCTCTTTTATGGCAGGCTTCAATCAGCTCCCGGAGCAGATCCCGCCCTTTTGGCAGGAATTCATTGACATGGTGATACTTTACCCTGCTCCGATACCATGCATAAATGCCGCCCACATTGAAAACCACCGCATTTGCATAGTCTTCCTCCAGATCTCCCGCAATTTTCTCAGGATCCATGAGCGGGGTATCCGCCACCTGGAGATTGTACTGAATCACCCTCATGGGCCTTTTCCACCAGATCGTTTCGTTCATTTTCCTCCTCCTGTTTCATTCAATTCTTTTTTTAGCCGCACAAGCCGGGCCATGGTTTCCTCCGGCACGTCAGCGGTTCCCTTTGATTCCCTGTCTTTTCGGGCTTCATAAGCCCTTTTCCCCGGAATTCTCACCTGTTCCGACCTCCCCAGGATCCGCCTGAGCAGTTCTCCGCTCCGTTCCAGATACGCCTCCTGTTTCATCAATGCATCCGTCTTAATGGCAATTGCGGTATGGGACGAGGAACGAAGCCCGGCATGAGGTGCGTTTTCTTCCTCATCCAGGATCAGTCCCCTGGACATGACGCCGGTAAGCAGCTCACATAAAAGCGCCAGTCCAAAGCCTTTGTGCTCCCCAATGGGATATTTGATCCCCCGCAGCAGCCGGGCCGGATCCGTGGTCGCCTCTCCTTTTTCCGTACAGCCCCACCAGCCCGGTATTTCCTCACCGGCTTCCGCTTTTTGTGCCAGCTTTCCTCCCGACGCATACGCCAGACATATATCCATCAGCACCGGCCAGGAATTCTCCGTGGGAAACGAAAATGCAACGGGAGACTGTCCGATCACGTTTTTACCGGTTCCTGGCAGTCCCATGGTGGGCAGTCCCTTTGCCATAATGATGCCAATGCAGCCGGACCGGGCCGCCAAAAGGACGTAAGGGGACCCCGCCAGATAATGATTGGATTTCCTGACGGTGCAGAAGCCCATTCCATGCTTCTGGGCCTGAACCACCGCACGGTTCATAATGTGGGTGCAGAGCACCTCCCCCAGCCCGTTGTCGCCGTCCCAGCTTTCCATTCCGCCGAAAAAGGACAGCTTTCTCATGGCCGGATAGGGATTTATCTCCCCTCTGCGCAGCATTTCCACCCGGTCCGGAAAGCAGCTGATATCATGATGCCCCACCCCCCGCCCGGAGGCGTCTATGTATAAGTCCACAACGGTGCGGATATCCTTCTGCGGAAGCTTTAATGCGGTCAGGATATCCGTCATGACCGTGTTTAAATAAGGTATGGAGACGTTCATGCTTCACCTCTCATACAGCGGACAAAATGGCCCGGCGACACTTCCTTCAGGGCATGAGGCTCCTGACAGCCTTCACACGCATACCGGCAGCGGCTGGCAAACCGGCAGCCCGGTCCGGGGTTGACGGGATTCCCCACCTCGCCCTGAAGCATATGCCGCTCCCTGTTTCTCCTTGACAGATCCGTGGTGGGAATGGCGGAAAGGAGCGCTCTGGTATAGGGATGAAGCGGCTGGGAAAACAGCTCTTTTCTGGAAGCATACTCCACCACCTGTCCCAGGTACATGACCGCAATGTAATTGCTGATGTGCCTGACCACACAAAGATCATGGGTGATGAACATATAGGAGAGCCCCTTTTGATCCTGTAAGTCCATCAATAAATTGATGATCTGTGCCTGAATGGAAACATCCAGGGCGGATACCGGCTCGTCGCACACAATGAACCGGGGATCCACCGCCAGCGCCCGGGCCAGGCCCACACGCTGCCTCCGGCCTCCGTCCAGCTCATGGGGATAGGTGTTGTAATAACGCTCAGGCAGCCCGCACATATCCATCAGATCCCGTACCTTTTGTTTCCTGTTCTCCTTTCCTTTCACATTGCGGACCACCTTCATGGGCTCCGCAATGATTTCTCCTACGGAAAGTCTTGGATTCAAGGAAGTATACGGATCCTGGAAGATCATCTGCATATTCGTCCGCATGCGTTTCATCTGCGGCCTGTTATATTTTAAAATATCCTCTCCCTGATACAGGATCTCGCCTTCCGTCGCATCTAAAAGGCGCATCAGGGTCCTTCCCAGGGTCGATTTTCCGCAGCCGGACTCTCCCACGATCCCCAGGGTCTCCCCCTCCAGAATCCGGATATTCACATCATCCACCGCATGAAGGAGGCCTTTTGGAGTGTTGAAATATTTCTTTAAATTTCTCGTTTCAATGATCGGAGCTGCCATCCTCATTTCCCTCCCCTGACGTCATATAAAAAGCATTTTATGCTGTGACTTCCTCTCGTAAAGACCGGAGGAGGCTGCTGTCTGCAGACATCCTTACAGTACCGGCACCGGTCGGCAAACCGGCAGCCGGGGGGAAGATTGGTTGGATCCGCCATAAATCCCGGAATGGGGATCAGGCGTTCCATATCCCTGGTCAGATCCGGTATGCTGTTAAACAGACCTTCCGTATAGGGATGATTCTCCGTTCTTGTGAAAATGTCCTCTACCGTTCCCTGCTCAATGACTTCTCCCGAATATACCACCGCCACATTTTCGCAGAATTCCGCCACGACTCCCAGATCATGGGTGATCAGGATCATGGCCGTATTGTATTTTTGCTTTAATTCCTGCATCAGCTGAAGAATCTGAGCCTGGATGGTGACATCCAGGGCTGTGGTCGGCTCGTCTGCCAGCAAAAGCTCCGGTTCCGCCACCAATGCCATGGCAATTCCGATTCTCTGTTTCATGCCCCCGCTGAACTGATGGGGATAATTATTTTTACGGTTCTTCTGGATCCCAACCAGTTCCAGAATGGAATCTACCTTCCGGTCCTTTTCTTCCTTTGTCATATGGGGAAAGTGGAGCTCCAGCACCTCGTTGATCTGCTCTCCCACCGTTATAATGGGATTTAAGCTGGTCATAGGATCCTGGAAGATCATGGCCGCCTTTGCCCCCCGGATCTCATGCATGGTATGGCTGTCCGCATGGATCACATCACTTCCGTCATAGGTAATGGTTCCATGGGTGATCTCCCCCACCCTGGGAGGCAAAAGCTTCAGTATGCTCAGGGCCACCGTTGTTTTTCCCGCCCCGGTCTCTCCCACCAGCCCCAGGGATTCCCCCGGCTTCAGCTTTAAGTTAAATCCGTTAACCGCATGGACCACCGCTTCATCCGTATTGTACTGAACGTATAAATCCTCTATTTCCAGCAAATTCTTTTCCATTGTCCTCACCTCTTAATTCTTGGTTCTGGGATCCAGCGCATCTCTCAAACCATCTCCTATAAAATTCAGGCACATAACTGAAATTGCTATAAAAATTCCCGGCACCATTCCCAGGTAGGGATAATACCGGATATTGGTCCTGTTTTCTGACAAAATGGTTCCCCATTCCGGCGTGGGAGATGCCACGCCGATTCCCAGAAATCCAAGGGAGGCGATGGCCAGTATGGTCTCTCCAAGCCCCAGCGTCGCCTGCACGATGACCGGTCCCAGACCATTGGGCACCACATGTTTGAAAATAATGCGGAACGGGCTGGTGCCGCAGCACTTGGCCGCTTCCACATATTCCTGGTTTCTCAGGATCATGATGGAGGCCCGTATGGTTCTGGCGTACTTGGGAAATGCCGCAATGGACAGGGCGATCAGCATTTTAAAGGTCCCCTGACCCAGCGCCGACACAACCGCCATGGACAGCAGCATCCTGGGAACCGCCATGAAAATATCGCAGATCCTCATAATCACATCGTCGACTCTGCCCCCGCAGTATCCGGCAATCCCTCCGAGGGTGATTCCAAGGGTCAGCGCAATGGCCACCACCACCAGACCTGCCAGAAGAGAAATTCTTCCACCGTATATGATGCGGGCAAATAAATCTCTGCCAAACTGATCCGTTCCAAAGATAAATTCAGAACCGGGAGCAATAAAGCGGTTCACCATGTTCTGCTTATAAACTCCCTCATAGTCAATGTAAAGGGGAGCCAGCATGCACATGAGGGCCAGCACTCCAATGACCGCCAGACCTGCCATGGCCAGCTTGTTCTTGCCGAACCGGAAAATAATCATGCCCAGCTGGCTTTTGTTGCACAGCTTACTGTTTTTCTTTTTCATGTTTCCACCATCCCTTTCGTCAGGAGCCAAGCTTTACCCGCGGATCAATAAACGCATACGTTAAATCGACCAGCAGATTCACCACGCCTACAAAGACCGCTATGATCACGATAATGCCCATGACGACCGGAATATCCCTCAGCTTCACCGCATTGATTAAGAGGCTTGCCACTCCCGGAATGGCAAACACCGTCTCCGTGACAATTGCTCCGCCGATCAGGTTTGCAAAATGGCTGCCGATGCTGGTAACAACAGGGAGCATGCCGTTTCTCAGCACGTGCTTCATGATGATCCTGCCCTCCGATGCTCCCTTTGACCTTGCGGTGCGCACATAGTCCAGCTTATTTACCTCCAGGATGCTGGTCCTGGTCAGACGCACCTGTCCGGCCAGGGATGCGCTTGCAAGCGTGATTGCCGGAAGGATGAAATGCTGAATGGAACCTGCTCCCGTAGCCGGAAACCAGCCCAGCTTGATGCAGAAAAAGATCTGCGCCATCAAACCGAACCAGAACGCGGGAAGAGAAGAAAACAGCATCGCCATAACCAGGGTGATATAATCCAGCACCCCATTCTGCTTCACCGCAGCGATCACCCCAAGGGGGATGCCGATAAAGGCGGCGATCCCCATGGACATGAGTCCCAGGGTCAGCGTGTTGGGCAGTCTGGACACGAACTCAGACATGACATCATAACCGTTATACCAGGAGCTTCCGAAATCCCCGCTCAGAACATTGCCGATGTAGTTCACATAACGGATCAGAACCGGCTGATCCAGCCCAAGCTCTGCCTGCTTTGCCACGATTTCTTCATATGTGGCGTCCGTTCCCAGGATCAGCTTTGCCGGATCCCCGGGAGCCAGGCTCATGATCACATAGATAAACAGCGTGATTCCGGCTACCACCGGGATCAGCATCAGGATTCTCTTAAAAATATACTTAGCCATACAACACCTCATTTTCAGAAGAGGGAAAGCGGTCCTTTCCCTCCGTATCCCGTCAACAGTCCATAAAGCCGGACTCACCAGCTCCAGTCATTGAAGAAGTAAAGTCCTGTAAGAGCCCTCGGCACCACGCCCTTTAAACCGGAATTAAATGCGCAGCCATTCACTTCATAGTAGAGACAAACGCTCAGGGCATCATCAATGATTAAGTTGCAGGCCTGCGCATAGGCTTCCTTTCTCTTTTCCGGATCGGTTTCCGTCCTTCCCGCCGATAGATAAGCGTCCATTTCATCGGAGGTGATTCCCGCGTCATACATGCCAGGCTGAAGCAACTGCGTGCTGTGGTACTGGAAATACATGCCATCTGCGTCGAGCACGGACACTCCCTGGGCACGGACATTTGCTCCGAATTCTCCTGCATCCGCGGCCGCCTGGTATGACGCCGCATCCAGGGCGTTTACGGTGCAGTTGATGCCCAGTCCGATCAGCTGCCCCTGTAAAATCTGGGACGCGCTTTCATTTCTGCTGCCTGCCACGGTAAGAATCTTGAACTCCTCTCCGTTGTAGTTGGAAGCCGCCAGGTATTCCTTTGCCTTTTCCGGATCAAATTCCGCTGTTTTGTATTGTCCCGGATCCGGTCTTCCTGAAAAAGACGGACAGATGGGAATATCTCCCACGGTCGCATACCCCTCATACACCCCGATATTGATCTCTTCTTTATTGATTCCATAAAGCAGCGCTTTTCTGAAATTAATGTCAGCCGCCGGCCCTTCCTTGCAGTTTAAATGCAGGCTGCACAGGGATGAGGCATCCGTTGTCTGCCAGGTCACCTTATCAGAATCCAGCTTTGTCAGAGAACCTATATTGGCCTGGATCAGCACGTCAATATCTCCGTTTTCCAGGGAAACCATCTGTGTGTTGGTATCCGTCAGAATGAGGTAAGTCACATGTTTGACGGGAAAATCGCCGCCCCAGTATTTGTCAAAGGCTTCCAGGGTGATCCTGTCACCGGATACCCGGGAAGCAAACGTATACGGCCCGGTCCCAACAGGATTTTCATTGTAGGCATCCTCTCCCCCGGATTCATAAAGCGCCTTTTGCACGACCAGGGCATAACGGCCTGCAAGGGCATTCAGAAAGGGCCCGTAAGGAGCGGTCAGGGTAATTTCCACGGTTTTATCGTCAATGGCAACCGCTTTATCCAGATTTGCCAGCTGGGCTGCTCCCTGGGCCGTATGACCTGCCGTATCGATGGAAAACGCAACATCCTCTGCCGTCATCTTCACCCCGTCATGAAAGTACACATCATCCCTGATATGAAGGGTATAGGTCTTCCCATCCTCTGAAATCTCCCAGCTCTCCGCCAGCAGAGGTTCATGGGAACCATCCGGTCCGAATTTGACCGGCGTTTCGTATATGTTATGTAAAATAGGCACTTCATCCATATTGGTTTTCAGGGAACTGTGAAAGGGGAAAAAGCAGTCCGGTTCTGCCGCGCAGGCTACCACAACAGAATCCTTTCCGCTTCCCCCTCCGGCCCCGGCACTGTCCCCGCCGCTCCGGCCCGTTTGTGCCGCATCCTGAGTGCCCGCCGCGTCACTGGCTGCAGACCCGCACGCGGCCAGGGATACGGTCATACATGCCGCCAGCATAACCGCGGCCATTTGTCTTAATTTCATAAGTCTTTCCTCCTGATTTCTTAATATCGTTTATTTTTTCACCAAAAGCGCCCGCACCGTTCTTCCTCCTTTCCATTAATGTATACTTTTTAACGTTTTATTGGCGCTTATCCGTGAATAATACCCCTATTTTGTATACATTATAGCATCGCGCAGCAGGGAATAACATTGACAATACAGACAAATTGCATCCGTATTTTATGGTAATATTTAACAATTAAAGTTTCTCATTCATCGTCTTTTATATTCATTTTAATTTCATTTTTCTTTCTCTCCATTTCTTTTTTCATGATTTTGTATCTTTTTTTCTTTCGTTAATGCCATTGTTTTAAGCGATAAGAAGAAAAGCAATAAAAAAAGGCATTGGCCCGGTCAGATTACCGGGTCAACACCTTAAAAACTTTATTCTCCGTTATGGGATCGGCAGGCGGCCAATACAGAGACGGGATCCATTGCTCCGCACCGATATCGTATCATATACATATATCTTACATGCCCTGGTCAAAAGCCGCATCATACCATTCCAGGCACAGCACGTCCCATTCTTCCCATGCCTTTAAGAGCTTTTCCTCCAATTCCGCATAAGCTCCGGCCTCCTCCCACGGTCCGCCGGTCCAGAAGGATTCCGATTCCAGCCTTCTTTCCTTCATCTCTTCCATGAGAACGGACAATTGCTCCACCCGTTCCTCCGCGGGCAAAAGCCTTTCCATAACCGGTCTCAGCTTCCATTCCACATAGGCCTCCTCCGAAGAAATCTCCCGAAGCCGGTGCCTTTCCGCCTTTGGCACCGCCCGCATACCGGCAATGAGCGCCTGCTCCTCGGCCCTGATCCGGGCCGCCATGCCGGTTTTGCCCTCCTCCCTTCTGCTGCGCTCCAGATAATGCTCATAACCAAATGGATAGTAAAGGACGGAACCTCCCTCAAATATCAGGACCGATTCCGCCACCCGGCTTATAAAATAGCGGTCATGGGACACAAACAGAATGGTTCCCGTATAGGCGCGGAAAGCGGATTCCAGGGTTTCCTTTGCCCTTATGTCCATATGGTTGGTGGGTTCATCCAGGATCAGAAGGTTGGGCCTGCTCTGCAAAAGCTCCGCCAGAACCAGCCTTGACTTTTCACCTCCGGACAGCCGGTCCACCCGTTTCCCCCCATCCCTGCCTCCGAAGAGAAAAGCCCCCAGAATGCTGCGGACTTCCTTTTCCGTCAGGGAGGGAAATAAATCATGGAAATGCTCCGCCACGGTTTTAGAGGAATTGATTTCTGAGGAATGCTGGTCAAAATAGCCTATGGTGATCCTGTTTCCCAGGGAATATTCCCCTGAAACAGGAGAGATCAGGCCGGCCACGGTTTTTAAAAAGGTGCTCTTTCCCGCCCCGTTGGGACCCAGGATTCCGATCTTCTGCCCTCTGCGGATCCTCATGGTCATCTCTAAAAGCGGCCTGTCGTAGCCGATCTTTAAATGCTCGGACTCAAACACCCATTTGCTGCCTGGAAAAGCGGGCTCTAAGGGTCCGGTGAACATATGGACATCGTCCTCCTCCGGCTTTTCCAGACGGTGGATCCGTTCCATGGCCTTCTTCTTGGACCGGGCAAAGGCCGCCTTGCTGGGCTTGTTCTTAAACCGTTCCACCAGGGACGTCAGGCGCCGGATCTCCTCCTGCTGCCTTTCATAAGCCTTTGTTCCAAGCCGTATGGCCTTTTCTTTTTCCTCCCGGTAATGGGTGTAATTGCCGGGATAGCGGGTGAGTCTGCCTCCGGACAGTTCATATACCACCGATACCGTCTGGTCCAGAAAAAAGCGGTCATGGGACACCATGACCACCGCTTTTTCATACCGCTTCATATACTGTTCCAGCCACTCTGTGGTCTGAATGTCCAGATGATTGGTGGGCTCGTCCAAAAGCAGGATATCCGGTTTTGAAAGCAGAAGGCCGATGAGGGCGATCTTGGTCTGTTCTCCCCCGGAAAACCCGGAAAGCTTTCTTTTCTTATGCTCCTTCTTAAAGCCCAGTCCGGTAAAAAGCCTATCATATTCCATCTCGTATTCGAACCGCTCCAGGGCAAAGGTGTCCGGGGAGGGGCAGTACGCCAGCAGCACTTCCTCCACCGTCCTGTCCTTGTCTTTAAAGGCCTGCTGGCTTAAATATCCCACCGTCAGCCGCCTGGAACCGGTGATACCCGGACTCATCCGCTTATCATCCCGGTCTAAGTCCAGTTCTCCGGCAATCAGTCTCAAAAGAGTCGTTTTTCCGGCTCCGTTTCTTCCCACCACCGCAATTTTTTCACTGCCGTGTATTTCAAAATCAATGTGGGACAGGATCAGATTCTCTCCCGCCGTGACTGTCCCGTCTTTTATCTGGTATAGCATCCTTCATTCCTCTGTTTTTCTGCATTTGCCTTATTTTATCACAAAAGGACTCAACTGAAAACCCCCGGAAAATCACAGGGAAACATGGGTACTGGCCCTGGCGGTCCGGCCCCGGATGGACTGGACCACCGGCACCAGAAAGGTGGCGACCAGGCCGCCTGCAAAGCCGTTGTTATACAGGTTCATCCCGCCGCAAACCACTCCCACGTTAAGGGCTACGGAGGAATGGAGAAATCCGGCCAGGATCCCGGCCAGCACCCCGAATTCACCGGCAACCGGCGCCAGTGTGGTGGACAGCAGAAGGGCCAGAAGGGCATCGGGATCCGTGATGCTCCACTCCTTGGTCCCGGCTCCCACCATGACTCCCACCATGACGGGCAGTATATTGCGGAGATGCTTTCCTGTGGCGCCAAAACCGGCGACGGTAAATATTCCGCCGATGGTGGGACCATTTAAATCACCGCCGATCACCAGAATGAGCAGGGTGGATACAATTCCGTTGATCCCCATATTGAGCAGAGCGGGTCCAAAGCCTTCGCTTTTCACATAATCCGTCCCGCTGACGCCATAGGTCTTTAAAATTTTTAAGTACCGCCTTCCAACGTCATCCGACAGAAAAAAGGCAAAAATCATCATGCCCACAAATAAAACCCCAAGCAATCTGGCGAAAAGCATATTCTGGCCTGTATACCAGATCAGTCTGGACTCTGTGGAAATGCCGAAGGACTTCATCATGGATACGATGACCGTAGCAATGATGCCGGCAGAAAATCCCACATTATACAGGGAATATCCCTTATGAGAGTAATGGGTGTGGGTGGACAGAGGAGGAAGAACAAAGCCGATGGATATCCCCACAAAAATGCTTAAGACCAGCCTGACGCCCAGGGGCAGATTACCGATCTGCATGATCTGGGTGATGATGGGAGACAGGCATGTCCCGTAAAAGCCTACATAAATATAACGTGTAATGGAAGTTTTATGATAAAATGAATAAAGACAGATACCCATCATGATAGCCCATATGTTCAGGATGTTTTTCCCGAACAAAGAAAAGCCAAACATGAGGAAGCAGGAGGTTATGGTATGGCCGCTCATCTCCATACCCAGAAAATAAACGATTACAATGCTTGCCAATGTCAGCACACCCGCGTTGACAAATGAGGCCCCCACACCTCCGATGGCAAAATAATCCGTAATCAGGAAATCGGGCTCCCTGATAATAGTAATGACCCCCCTCAGGATCCCGTCATACGGCTGCAGGAAAAATCCTGCGGCAATGAAATAAATCGGCACCAGGGCAAGAATCTGGAATTTCGTCCGCCGGGACGGCGGTCTGGAATTTCTGAACTTGAATGAAAGTTGTCCTGTCATGTCGTTCCTTCTCCTCTATGAAATTTTATATGATGAATATTTTATCATTTTTGAAGAACAGGTTCAACTTTTTTTTAGTTATTTTATTCAAATTTCCAGTGTTTTACAGAAATGTCCCGCACCACCGGCAAAGCTGCTCCTCCACCTCCGCTTCATCGGCCCCTTCGATGAGAAAAGTCAGAACCTCCCCCCGGGCAGCCTTTAAATTCATCATGGAAAACACATCCCTGCCGTCTCCTGCCATCCCGCCTTTCTGAACGGATACCCGGCTTTCATAGTCCCGGCACATTCCCGCCAGGCTGACGGCCACCCTGGCATGGAGCCCTCCTTCATGGAGAATTTTATGCTGAAATTGTCTCATACCGCCCTCCTATTGAAAGCATTCAACGATTGTATCAATAAACTCCTCATAGGAATCACACTTCAGTATCCGGTCCGCATGAATGGTTTCCAGAAGCAGGACCACCAGATTGTCAAAAACCTCGTGGAAAACAGCCCTGTCTTCCCGGCTCACGGAAAACAGCAGGATGATCCGGACCATGTGCTCCCCCCATGGGATGGGTCTGTTTGACAGCATGACGAACATACCCGTCTTACGGGCATCCATTTTCAGAGAATGGGGAACGGCAATATGGCCGAAAGAGGTGGACGAGTGCTCCTCCCGCTCCAGCACCTGATCAATAAACCCAGGCTCCACATATTCCGCCCGCTCCATGCAGTCCACCATAAAATGCAGGGCCTCCTTCTGATCCTTCACTTCCGGATTCTTGCAGAAGAGTTCCTCCGAGGCGATCTGCATCAAAAGCCTCTTCAAATGCTGCTTTCTATTTGCCAGCATCACCTTTTCAATCTTCTCCTTTATCCCGGCAATATCCCTGTCGTTTAAAAAGGGCGACACCAGCACCCACTCCTGGGTGCCGGCTTCCTCTGCGGGAAGGGTGGAAATGACCAGATCCGGCTTTTCCAGGCCGCCTATTTCCCAAAGGTCGGTGACCACGGCCGTTATGGTAAGTCTTTCCCCGAATTCCTCTTTGATGCGTTCCATGATGCGTTCCGAAAAATCATAATACTGGGGAAACAGCAGGACACACTTCAGCTGATCCCTCCCTTTGCCGCCTGTCATTAAATTTCCACCGATATGAAGCGCAATGTAGGCGATCTCATCCTCCCCTACCCGGTATCCGGTCAATTCATGGAGCTTGTCCGCCACGCTGACCGCGCAGTCGAAGATCAGAGGGCAGGTATTCTTGATGTGCTCCGCCAGAGGATTCCTGGCCGAATAATGATTTTTCAGCCTGGACAGCAGGTTGCTGATATGGAGCGTGAACTTAATGGTAAAATCCTCATTCTCCACGTCAATGAGATAATTTTCCTTGAGATAATCCAGAAGGCGGCAAACCACCTGATAGCACTCGGCTCCCACCGTTTCTATGAGACTTCCCTGATTTAAGCTTCCGAAATCCACCTTCATGAAGTGGCTGACCAGAATGCCTGTCAGCTCCTCTCTTTCCGGCTTATTGTATACCATATCGTAAATTTCTTCGATCTGCCGGATGATGCTTTCCGACAATTCCTTTTCCTTTGTTCCGAATATCCTCTTTTCCGGAATATGGGTGATGAAGGTGCGTTTTTTCCGGATCCGGTCCATGCTTATGACCACATCCAGGATCAGATTGAGCATGGCATAATCATTGACAAAATAGTGGAACTTCTTGCACTGCTTCAATACGGTCTCCCTCAAAACCTCCAGATCATAATCGGGAAATGCCTTCTGAACGATATTAAGGCTCAGCACATTCCGGCTGAATTCCTCATACAGCACGGAGCTTAACAGACGCCTTTTGTTCCGTTCCTTTCCCTCCACCGTGATCCTGCTGCCGTCGGTATTGATGTAGAGCTCAAATTCCTTCAGCTTTTTCCGGACCCTGCTCATATCCTTTTTCACGGTTTCATAGCTTACGAACAGCTTTTCGCTGATATCATAAAGGTCCATTTCCCGGACCTCTTCCCCATCCTTTGCAAGAAGCCTAAGGATTATAAAGCCGATCCTCTCTCCGGGCGTTTCCGGAATGCGGACATTCTGCCCCAGTAAGGCGGCCCTTCCCCTCTCCTGATCAATCCGGTATCCCTTCCTGCTTCCGTCGATCAGGCCGGGCTCAAAATAATTGATCTCACTTATATAGTTTTTGATGCTTCTTTCAGATATCATTAAGACAGCTGAAAGCTGTTTTGCCGTAACCGGCTCCTCTTCTTTTAACAAAGTCCTGATTACGTCAATTAACTTCCCTTTCATCATTCCTCCGCCTTCCCTTTTTCAGGTCCATTCAGAATCAGCACAGCCGCCAGAACACAGAAGATTCCGATCACCCCTGCCGGAGTGACTGGTTCTTTAAAAATCAAAAAGCCCAGTACAGCCGCCACCGCCGGTTCCACAGAAGCCAGTATGGAAACGCTGCTGGCTTCTATTTTTTCCAGCGCCCGGTTATAGCATAAATAAGACAAAATATTGCAAAGAAGCGAAAACAGTACAAAGATGACCAGGGTCCCGGGGTTGTCCCTGATGACCGCCGCCGCGCTTTGGGGCTGTCCAATGCAGATTCCCGCCAGGGCCGCAGCCACAAAGGAATAATAAAGCACGGTCATGGAAGAATACCGTTTCAGCAGCTTCCCCGCGGTTATGCTGTACATGGCATATCCGAAAGCGGCCCCAAGCCCCCACAGAACCGTTTCCGCGGATATCCGCATCCCGCCTGAAAATATCCCTGACACAAAGGCACAGCCTGTGACAGCCAGCAGAACGGAAAGAAATTTCCTGAAGTTTGGCTTTTCCTTAAATACGGGGATGGACATGACCGAAACCAGAGCAGGCGACGTATACAAAAGCACAGCAGACGTTGCCATGGAAGATTTGGAAATGGTCACGGCATAGCAGACGTTGAAAAACAGCATGCTGCACACTCCGGTCACCAGAAACCAGACCCCATCCTTTGGCCTGATGAGAAATGCCCCGGGGTTCTTCCAGCAGAAGAACAGGGTGACGAGCAGGGCGGAAACAACAAAGCGGATCACCGTCAGCTGTATGGAAGTAAACCCGTAACCGGACAGCAGCTTAACAAACAGGCCGATGGTTCCCCACAGGCTTCCAGCCGCCAGCGCCCGGAGCGCCGCCTTCTTTCTGTCTCCCGTCATCCCTCCCATTCCAGCTCTCTGCCGTTGCTGCGGATGACCTGTCCATACCAGTAGAAGCTGTCCTTGGGGTACCTGTTTTTGCTTCCTTTCCCCTCATCATCCTGATCCACATAAATGCAGCCGTACCGCTTTGACATCTCGGCGGATGAACAGCTGACAATGTCTATGGGGGACCATAAGCAATATCCGATCAAGTTTACCCCATCCGCGATGGCCTCCTTCATCTGCTCCACGTGAGCCTTTAAGTAGGAGATCCGGTAGGGATCGTGAACGCTTCCGTCCGGCTCCAGCCGGTCCCTGGCCCCAAGGCCGTTTTCCGTAATAAAAAGGGGGACTCCCGGATACCGGTCGCTGTAGGTATTTAAAGCGGTCCTCAGCCCCAGGGGATCAATTTCCCATCCCCATTCCGACTTTTCCAGATAGGGGTTGCTGCTTTTATCCATGGCTTCAAATGTATTTTTCCCGGAATCATTGATTTTTGTATAATAATAGCTGAAAGACAGAAAATCCATGGGATACTGTTTCAGCAGCTCCTCATCCCCGGGCTCCATCCGCAGCTTTATGTTCTCATCCTCAAAATATCGGGCCGCATAGCCCGGATATTCCCCTCTGATCTGCACGTCGGAAAATAAAAACTGCATCTGATTCTTTCTTAAATTGAATAAAACGTCCTCCGGCCTGCAGGTGGCCGGGTGGGCGATCTTGTCACTGACCATGGTCCCCACCATAAGCTCACCGGAATAGGACAGGGCGGTCTTCTTTGCGATGGCGGAGGCCACAAACTGGTGGTGAACGCCCTGATAGACGGCCTCTTTGAAATTATCCGCCCGGTCCCCCAGGATCCCCAGGGAATTAAAGGTCAGAAGATTGATCTGGTTAAAGGTGATCCAGTATCTGACCTTGCTGTGATACCGTTCAAACAGGGTCTGGCAGTACCGCTCATAACATTCCACGGTCTTTCTGCCAAGCCATCCCCCGTACGCCTTTACCAGGTGGATGGGCATCTCATAGTGGGAAATCGTCATAACCGGCTCCATCCCGCATTCCCTTATGGTATCGATCAGCTCATCATAATAGTTAAGCCCCTCCTGGTTGGGGCAGTCCTCATCTCCATCCGGATATATCCTGCTCCAGTCAAAGGAAGTCCTAAAGCATTTCATTCCCATTTCCTTCATCAGCCTTAAATCCTCCCGGAACCGGTGATAAAAATCAATGCCATGCTGTTTCGGGTAATACAGCCCGGAATCTATTTTCAGACAGCCCTCATCATTCCTGATGGCCGCATCCTCTCCCCTGTCGTCTCTCATTTCTTTTTTTATATACGGATGATAGTCCGCAATGGAATAACCTTTTCCTCCCAGAAGGGAGGCGCCGTCGGCCTGACTGGCGGCGACGGCCCCTCCCCAGAGGAAGCTGCCGGGAAATTCCCGGTTCACAGTTTTCATACTGCCAGCCCTCCGCCATGTTCCAGCTTCGAGATACGCATGTCCACCTTTTCAAACATACCGCACAGTTTCTTTGCCAGATTCAATTCCGTGTTGATGGTCATTACCGTATCCTGGGCATGGGTAAAGAGCATGGAATAGGCAAATTCTTTTCCGCCTGCCTCCGCCTGGATCACTTCCGTCTGGGCAATGTGGGCCTGACGGATCTCATCCTGTGCTTCCTTTAACCGTTCTTTAGCGGCGCCAAACTGACTCTCCCCGATACAGTCAAGCGCCTCCATGATCAGGTTCCTTGCATCTCCGGCATGAATAACAATCTGCATGGCAACCGCTGCTGTCTGCTCTCTCTGGTCATTATCCGTCTCGTTTAATATTTCATGTCTGTCTTCTGCTGTCATAGCGATTTCTCCTTTTAACCTTCTGCTTCCTCCTGTTTTTCCAGTTCAGACTGTCTCTTGTCATAAAGCTTGAAAAACGGGAAAAATATGATAGTTGCCGCCAATAAATTGACTGCTGTCAGCACCAACCCCGATAAGCTGTGGTTAACCAGCCAGGAACTGATGAATACCGGACAATACCACAGATTGAATACCTCTGCCGGAATTGCCACCAGTCCTGAGACCTGAGCTAAGTAAGTAATGACCGGAAGGACGATGGCGGTGATCCACATGGGTATCATCAGAAGAGGATTCCATGCCACACAGCCAAACACAACGGGTTCATTGATATTCAAAAGGCTGGGTACTATGGACGCCTTTCCCAGGGCCTTAAGCTGCTTTGACGCCGCGAAGAACAGCATGATGGACAGCGGCAGGGTAGCCCCCCTTCCTCCGAGGCTCAGCCACGCATACGTTGCCTCATTGGTAAAGGGCTGTGTGGCCGCCATTCCTGAAGCCACCGCATCCGCGTTTGCTGTGATAGCCACCAGACAGATGGGATTTAAGATCGGCTGGAATACCCAGCCGCTGATTCCCATGGAGTACAATATGGTGGGGATCAGATAAAGCAGGATCATTCCCGGCAGGGACTGGGCAATGCTGTTTAACGGCGAGAATAAGTTGACAATAAAGCTGTACATGTCGAAACGGCACTGAAGCACCACAAACCATCCGATCAGAACAACCGTCGCAATGGGGATCATGGAATCAAACCATTCCTTCACAAAATCCGGAACCACGGAATCCTTCTTAAAAAAGGTAAAGGAGGCAAACAGATTCATGACTGCCGCCGTGAACAGTCCTGCCACAATGGCCACGAACATGCCGCCCGCGCCGAAGCTTGTGAACTGGTAAATGTAACCCGCGTCCGTCACCTGCGGATTTACAATGATCATAAACAGTGCAATGCCGGTAAATCCGGCCGTCAGCTTCATCTTATTGTTTTTCTTCAGTTCCAGAACGTAATACGGAATTAAGAATACCATGAAAATCGAAATCAGTCCAAAGGTATAATTTCTTAAATCCGTCAATACGGGAAGCGCCGGAATAAAATTTTTAATAACGTTGTAAATAGTGATCAGGGATCCCACCAAAACCATGGGCAGGGTCTTGATAATTGCCTTCTGCAGCGCGGAAAGCCATGCATTTCCAGTTAACTCTTCCATCTTCGGGGCCACAACATCCCCCATCCAGTTCATGAATTTTTCCATCATATGTTTATTCCCCCATCAAATCCAATGCTGTTTTCAAAACTGCTTCTCCATCCAGTGTGGCATAATATTTCCGGTCAATAATGGCCGCCTTTACTTTATAACCGCTCACTTCTTCCCGGATCTCTTCAAATTTGTGTTTCAGATGCGGGCCGATCAGCAAAACTCCGACCCCTTCAATATTTTCAAGGATCTCCGTGTCACTGACGGCTCTGATCTCTACCTCCAGACCTTTTTTCTGAGCCGCCTTCCTCATTTTCTGGGCTATAAAGCCGCTGGAAGCTCCGACTCCGCATGCAAGCAGAATATTCCTCATTTTTTTCCTCCTTTCCCTCTTTTTATGTCAGTATATCTTCTTTTTCCAGTGATCTCAAATATACATTTTCCGCACTTCGGTGCAAAAAAATACCCGGTCCTCCGGAAACAAAAAGACTCTTAATGCATCTGTTCCGATAAACAGTGTTTACGGAATAAACGCATTAAAAGTCTCAGAATCCTTATCCGGCATTATAACAGAACGTTTACCTTCATGTAATTTCCCGGGTTTTTCTCGATGCCGGCGATCATATCCGGCGCCTCTTCCATCCCAACGGTCCTGGTGAGGAGCTTTCCGGCATCCACCCTGCCGGAGTGGATCAGCGCGATGGCCTCTTCAAATTCCATCGCGCTGGTGCGGGCTCCCCGGATATCCACTTCTTTCCTGGTGATCCGGTCGGTGGGCATGGGAGTTTCATTTTTCGGCCAGCCTGTCAGAGTGATGCGGCCGGCATTGGATACGATATCCAGCGTGGAACGCACTGCCGGATTGGCTCCCGAGCACTCCATGACAAGCTCCGCCATGCGCCCCTGTGTGTATTCCGCCATCTTTTCCACCAGGTCTTCCTCAGCCGAATGGATGGTATGCTCTACCCCCAGCTCCCTGGCAAAGGAAAGCCGCTCTTCCACCACGTCAATGACAATGGGAACGGCCCCATAGACCAATGCCGACATGGCGGCCAGAAGGCCGATGGGACCCGCACCCAGAATTGCCACCCGTTCCCCTTCCTTCAGCCCGCCCCTGTGAATGCTGTGGAGGGCGATGGTAAGGGGCTCCGCCATGGGCGCAATGTCCCACGGCATATCCGGCGGGAGCTTGCAGAGCATATGGGCCGGATGTACCATATAGTCGGACATCCCTCCCTCCACATGGACACCCAATACCTTCAAATCCGTACAGCAGTTGGTGCGGCCGATGGAACAGGGATAGCAGTGTCCGCAGTACAGATAGGGATCCACAATCACATGGTCTCCCGGCCGGATGCCCCTTAAGTTGTTCTCCGGAACGGAGATGACCTCCCCGGCGACCTCATGGCCGATGATCCGGGGATAGGATACCAGAGGATTGGTTCCCCGAAACGCCCCTATATCGCTGCCGCAGATGCCTGCCGCCCGGACTTTGATCAGGGCCTGCCCCTCTTCCGGTTCCGGCTTCCTGACCTCAATACAGGCAGCCTTCCGGGGTTCTTTAAAATAGATTGCACGCATGCTTTTTACCTCCTTCCAATGGCGGAAAAGGGCGGCATCACCCGCCCAGATACGCCTTTTTAATTTCATCCGAATCCATCAGCACGGAACTTTTTCCGCTGGCGGCCAGATTCCCCACCTCAAGCACATAGGTCCTGTCAGAGATGGACATGGCCATAAACGCATTCTGTTCCACAATCGCAATGGGAATGTTCCTCACCTTGTTCACACGGACGATCACATCAAACATATCATCAACGACCACCGGTGCAAGGCCAAGGCTGGGTTCATCAAGCATCAGCAGCTCCGGATCGGACATGAGCCCTCTGGCAATGGCCAGCATCTGCTGTTCCCCTCCCGACATGGAACCGGCTTTTTGCTTTGCCCTCTCTTTCAGCCGGGGAAAAACAGAATATTGCTCCTCCAGATGCCGCTCCATCTCCGCCTTTGACAGCTTAACGGAATAGGCGCCCATTTCCAAGTTTTCCTGAACGGTCATGTTGGGGAATATCTCCCTGCCTTCCGGGACATATACGATTTTACGGCTGACCACATGATGGGGAGGCAGCCCGCTTATGACCTTTCCCTTGTACTCAACGGTCCCTTTTCTCGGCTTGTTGATCCCCATGATGGTTTTCATCAGGGTGGTCTTTCCCGCGCCGTTGGCACCGATGATGGATACGATCTCCCGATCTCCCACTTCAATGGATATGTCAGACAGCGCCTGGACCTTGCCATAATACACGTCAATGCCGTTTACCTTAAGCATGCGAAGCCCCCCTTGCCATGTTCTTTTTGTACCGGTCTCCCAGATAGGCCTTTATCACCAGCGGATCCTGCTGGATCTCATCCGGCGTTCCCTCGGCAATCTTGGCTCCGAAGTTGATGACGGTAATATAATTGCTGATGTTCATGATCACGTCCATATTGTGTTCGATCAGGAAAATGTCGATGCCGGAATCAAATACCTTCAGCATGATGTTTACGAATTCCACCCGCTCCGAGGGGTTGAGCCCGGCCGCCGGCTCATCCAGAAACAGCAGCCTGGGATCAGACATAAGGGATCTGGCGAGTTCCGTCAGCTTTTGTTTCCCGTAAGGCATATTGGCCGGATACTCCTTTGACAAATCCTTAAGCCCGATGAACTCCAGAATTTCATCCGCCTTTTCCTTCATCTGCTTTTCTTCCTGGTAAGCGGCGGGGATGTCAAACAGAAAGGGAACAAAGCCCTGTTTCCGGTCCGACATATTTCCCATCATGAGATTCTCCCGCACCGTCATGGACCGGTACAGCTTTAAATTCTGAAAGGTTCTGCTGCATCTGGTCCGGGCGATCTGGTGGGCGCTCATGCCGCTTATTTTCGTGTCCTCATGCCAGATCTCCCCTTCCGTAAGGGGAAGGAGACCGGTGATCATGTGAATGGCGGTGGACTTGCCCGCTCCGTTGGGCCCGATGAGGGAATGAATGGTGCGTTCCTTCATATCCAGGGATAAGTCATTCACGGCCACCAGTCCGGAAAAGCGTTTTGTCACGTTTTTTAAAGAAAGTATGGTTTTTCCATTTCGGTTATCAGCCATTGGTCTGCCCTCCTTTTGCCGCCCTCACATGTCTTTTTCCTATCCGGAACAGGGATACGATCCCATTGGGCATGAAAATGACAAACAGCAGGGTTATGACGGAGAACACCAGCCAGTAATAGTTCTCCATGAACCGCAGAAACTCCGGCACCAGCGTCACCAGGATGGCTCCCAGCACATTTCCGGGCACGGAACCGATTCCCCCGATCACCAGCATGACCACGTAATTAATGGAATATTCCAGGTTATAGGCGCTGGGATTGATAAAACCGACGTAATGGGCATAAAGGCTTCCCGCAACGGTCGCGTAAACGGCTGCAAGGGTGAACGCCAGGATCTTGATGGAAGCGATGCTGATCCCTCCCGCCTCCACTGCCTCCGGGTTATCCTTGACCGCCAGAAAGGCCCGGCCCCACTTGGAATTGACGATCCGGTACGCGTTGAAAATAAGGATGACCGCAATGACCAGATACAGGTAGTAGATCTCTTTGTTCGTCTGAAACTTATGCCCGAAAATAGAAAAGGGCGGGATTCCGGTCACCCCCAGGGCTCCGCCGGTAAGGCCGGTCAAATTGGTCATCAGGATGCGCACGATCTCGGAAAAACCGATGGTGGTGAGGGCCAGATACACCCCCGAAACCCTTAAGGACGGATAACCAAGACCCATTCCGATCAGAAATCCCATGCCAATGGCTGCGATCAGGCAGATCCATGGATTGATGCCCAGTCTGGTGGCCAGCAGGGAAGAGGTGTAAGCGCCCATGGAAAAAATCCCGGCGGTCCCCAGATTCATCTGCCCGGTCAGGCCCGTGATGAAGTTAAGCCCCACCACGATGATGATGTTGATCAGCACCTGGATCATCAGGTTCAAATGATAGTTGTTGGAAATAAATACGGGCAGTACAGCGGCCAGTACAATTGCCGCCGCCGCAACGGCAGCTGAAATTTTATTGATTTTCATACCAGTCCTCCTATTTCCTGTTTCCCAGAATTCCTGACGGTTTAATCAGCAGGAAAACGATCAGCAGCACAAACGAAAGGCAGTCTTTGTAAACGGAAGGGATGAGCATGCTGCCGAAAATTTCCACCACTCCCAGAAGAATGCCTCCCGCAATGGCCCCGGGAAGATATCCGAAGCCTCCGATGACGCCTGATGCAAAGCCCTTTAAGCCGATCATGGAGGACATCTGAAGCTCCACATTAAAAATAGGAATCACCAGGATGCCGATGGTGGCGCAGATGATGGCGGATAAGCCTACGGTAATGGCAATATTAAAGGGAACATTGATCCCCATCAGGGAAGCGGCGGTTTTGTTCTGCGACACACACCGCATGGCCTTCCCGGTCCTGGTGGTCTTAAAGAAAATCTGCAGCCCCAGGGTGATGAGGGAACAGACCACAATGATCACCAGATGGGATTTGGATACCACCACGGATCCGATGCGGACGGATCCCCTTAAAAAATTATCCAGGGTAAAGGGAAGGGGCCCCCAGATCAGCCGGACTGCCTCGATCATGATCCTTCCCAGAATGACCGTTCCGATGACGGCGAATAAATTGGTGGAAAGCCTGCTTAAGGGATTGAAAATCATAAATGCCGTGACCATTCCCAGCAGAAACATGGTGAGAACGGTGAACAGGATGGCCAGAACAGGCGGAAGACCCAGTCCCAGCACATAAGTGCCTGCAAACATGTAAGCCCCGAATAAGATGAATTTGTCATGGCTGAAATTCAAAAGTCCCGTCGCATTCCAGATAAGAGTGTACTCAATGCCTACCAGGGCATAAATGAATCCCATGGCAATGCCGGTAATGAGCAGCTGAACGAATACCTGCATATATAATGCCTCCTCCTGACGGACAGCCGGCTGCTGTTAAAACCGCCGGCTGCCGTGCATGCTTCTTTATTTTTCGTTTAAGGATACCTGTTTGCTTACGGACATGTTCTTTTCCCCGTCAAATTCCAGAATATAGAGATTGGTATTCATCTCCCCCTGTTCAGAACAGTTCAGCTTGCCGAATACGGCATCAAAATCCTTTGTTTCAGAAAGAGCCTTGCGGATGTCTTCCGGTTTATCGGAACCGGCCCGTTCAATGGCATCTGCGGTCAGATAGGCTGCGGTATAATACATGGCCGCATAACGCTCCACATCCTCTCCCCACCGGGCCTTAAAATCATCCAGAAATTTCTTCATGACTTCGCTGGTCTGGTCCGCGTAGAAATCCGTGGAAGCATAGGTTCCTTCCAGCTGCTTTGCATCGCATAAGTCATAGGTCTGGGACTGGGCCAGAGCATTGGGTCCGACGTGAGGAAGCTCTCCCATCCCCAGCTCGTCCAGCTGGCGGACGATCAGCGCCGCTTCCGCGTCATGGGAAAAATCAAAGATCACATCCGGTCCCCAGCCCTTGATTTTGGAAAGCTGGGAGGTTAAGTCCTTGTCACCGCTGGTGAAGCCTTCCGAATAATACTCCACGCCGCTCTGTCCGCAGTATTCCCTGGTCGCATTGTCTGCTGCCACCCCGTAATCATCCGTATCATAAAGAGCTCCTACTTTTTTCGCTCCGAACTTCTCTTTTGCAAATTCCACCATTGCCGGTCCCACCGCTCCGTCAGAAACGGAAATCCGGAAAAAGTACGGATTCTCCGCCTCCAGAAGCTTTGGGGAAGTGGCTGCCGATATAAAGGGAACGCCTGCCTTGCGGTACAGCTCCTGGCTTGCCGATGCCATGGGAGAGGTATGGGGCCCGATGGAGACGGAAACATTTTCCCCCAGGATCTTGTTGACCGCATTGACCGCACCGGTGGGTGTTCCCGTATCATCCACCAGCACCATCTCCAGAGGCCTGCCCCCCAGCACTCCCCCTTTCGCATTGATCTCTTCAAACGCCATGGTTATGGCCTGCTTCATGCGAAGCCCTCCTGCGGCCATAGGTCCTGTCACCATGTTGGAAACCCCCACCTTCACCGGGCTTCCTGCCGCCGCCGGCTGATCTCCCGCCCCAGTGGTCCCTCCGGCGGCTTCTCCTCCGGCTGTGGATGCCGCTTCTCCTCCCGGCTTGTCTGCACAGGCCGTAAGAGCTGATACGGTCAGTCCGGCCGCCATCACCGCGCATAATACTCTCTTCATCCTTCTCATGTTGTAATCCTCCTCTTTTTTGGTCTTTCCCAATTCCTGACAAAAATATATTAATTTGATTGTAATATATTTTTATAGGTAAAATATACTATAACTGAAACTTAAAATCAATCATAATTAATTTTTTAACAGGTATTTTGTTTTATTTTCCCATTAAATTATTCTTTTCATTATGCATATTTACCATATTTTTTATTCCTTAAGTAATTTTTATCTATTTTCTTTTCTATCTTTATTATTTTTATCTATGGCAAAACAAGGCATCATACAGTATACTATAGATACCGTGTGTTTTTTGCCAAGTAATATATTAAACAGTGTATAATATACACTTGTCGTGTCATCTTCCAAAACATACCTTATAATAAAGGAGTACCAGACCAATGAAAAACTTCATTCAGAATCCGGGAGAATCTGCCAGAGAATTCGCATTAAGATTTCTTCTGGACCGGATCATCAACCTCGAATTCGAACCCGGACAAAAGATTTCCGATATTGAGATTTCAAAAGAACTGAATATCAGCCGGACTCCGGTCCGGGAAGCCATTCTTTCCCTGACCAACGGCCATTTGATCGAAAGCTACCCCCAGAAAGGCATATTCATTTCCCTGATAGACTCTGATATCGTTGAGCAGGTATGCGCCATGAGAAAGATGATCGAGGGACCCCTGGCCGAGATGAGCTGTGATTTCATCACAAGGGAGCATCTGGACAATCTGTACGACTATATCACCCTGCAGAAGGATTACGCCTCCAACGGACCGCGGGAGAATTATGAGAAGTTTCTGAATCTGGACATTGCGTTCCATAAAGAATTTTATAACATCTGCGGAATGAATTTCATTTACGACACCATGCAGACCATCATGCCTCACTTTGACCGCCAGAGAAAGCTCAGTTATCAGATCAATGTATCTGACCGGGTCATCAATGACCATACGGCCATTTGCAGGGCCATTGAGGAAAGGGACAAGAAAAAAGCTTCCGAGGCCATGGTCCGGCACATATCCACCGCTCTGGCGGATCAGACCATTTTAAAAAGAGAATTCCCCAACTACTACATTTAACAGGCCGTTTTCAGACACACCCTGTTAAGGGGAACCGCCGTAAAACCGTTTCGGCTTTACGGCATTTATGGAATTACCGGTTTTCCCTGTCTTCCGGGTCAGGGCGGGCCGGCACGGATCTTGTGACAATGACATCCGAATCATATCCCAGAATATTTTTTATTACAACGGTTCCGGCGGATACCGGGGCTTTCAGGCAGCACGTTCTGATCTCTCTCATGGCGTCAAGGATGCCCGCCTTTGGAATGGGATTTGTCAGCCGGACGCTGGCCAGAGGCAGGATCCCCCCTTTTACCGCCACCGAGGTCGCAATGCTGCGGCAGGGCTGTGTCAGTTCCTGTTTTACATAAGCTTCTCCCCTGGGACAAAGAGCCCCTTCCATGGAACGGACCGTAAGGGCTCCTTCCGGATCAGATACCACGTCCGCCCGTATCCAGCAGCCATTGGGGCAGATGATACAGGTAAATTCTCTTATCATTCCACACTCACCTCCAGATCGGAACAGGACAGGAAATTCCGGGAAGAGACGCTCAGGCGGATCATTTCCGCAGGGATGGCCTTTTTCATTTTTCTGGAAGCCACCTCTTTCCCGTCCTGGCGCACCACGATCCGGCATTCCCCCAGCGGACGCTTCACCCGCAGGGACAAATCAAAGCTTTTCTTTCCGCTGATCCTCTGGGGAACCGTGTAACCGATGGAGGAACCGGTCCGGATGTTCAGGACAGCCGGTTCCAGAACGCCTCCGCGGATGAATCCGGCCACGGCTTCGGCCAGACCTTCCGCCTCCATGGATACAAAATCCACCAGATCGTGTACGTGAAGTACGTTCCCGGCCGCAAAGATCCCGGCTGTGGTGGTCTGGTAATGCTCATCCACCAAAGCCCCTCTGGTTCTCTCATCCAGCCGGACCCCTGAATCAATGGACAGCTCATTTTCCGGGATCAGGCCTACGGAAAGTATGAGGGTATCGCAGCTGTATTCCTTTTCCGTGCCCGGAACCGGCATAAAGTGTTCATCCACCTCTGAAACCGTGACTCCGGTCAGCCGGTCCCTTCCGTGGACCGCACTCACCCCATGGCTTAAAAGCAGCGGGATATCATAATCGTTGAGACACTGTTCGATGTTGCGGGGCAGGCCGCTGGGATAGGGCTGGATCTCGCAGACGGCCTTGACATGCGCCCCCTCCAGGGTCAGCCTTCTGGCCATAATCATGCCGATGTCGCCGGAACCCAGTATTACCGCCTCCCGTGCCGGCATGGTGTTGTAAAGATTCATATAAGCCTGGGCCGCTCCCGCGGTAAACACTCCGGCAGGCCGTTCTCCCGGAATCCCGGCCGCGCCTCTGGTCCGCTCCCGGCAGCCCATGGTAAGGATGACTGCCTTTGCCTGCCACTGCCGGATCCCCTCTCTGGACGCCGCTGTCACAAGTCTGTCTTCGGATATCTCTAGCACCGTGGCATCCGTTATGTAAGGGATGCCAAGCTCCTCTGCCTCATCAATGAAGCGCCGGGCATACTCGGGGCCGCTTAAGGCCGTTTTAAAACGGGTCAGGCCGAAGCCGTCGTGAATGCACTGGCGCAGGATCCCTCCCAGCTGTCCTTCCCTCTCGATCACCAGTATGTTCCGGATCCCCAGGCGGTAAAGCTTCACCGCGGCCGCAAGCCCCGCAGGACCGCCTCCGACAATGACCGCATCAACATTCTCCCTCCGGATTCCATTTTCATTTTCTGCCATCATTCCGCCTCCTCCCGCATCTTTCCAAAGAACATCCAGGAATCTTTTCTGCCATACCTCACTTCTGTCACCTGCTTTCCAAGCTCCTCTTCCAGCAGCTGGGCGATGCGCATCTGGCAGTAGCCTCCCTGACACCGGCCCATCATGGAACGGGTCCTGTACTTGATCCCCGTCATGGTATCCACCCTCAGAGGGTTATGGACAGCTTTTAAGATCTCCGCCTTTGTCACCTTTTCACACCGGCAGATCACCTCTCCGTAATCCGGATCTTCAAGGATCAGACGGTTCTGCTCCTCCCTGGTGAACTCCGCAAAACGGAGGATCCCTCTGCGGACCGGCTGGAATTCAGGATTGGGCGTCAGCCTTTCCCTTTCCGCCATCAGTCCAAGGGCATAACGGGCGATGGGCACCGCCGCCGTCAGGCCGGGAGATTCGATCCCGATTAAGTTTATGGCCCGGGGCGCCTCATCGTCTCTGATCTCGATCTTAAAATCCTGGATCACGCCCTGCTCATCCACCCATTTGGGAAGGATTCCGGAATAGTTCCGGATATAATCCTTTTTATGGATGCAGGGCCATAAATCCGATGCGCTTTCCGCCAGGTCCTCCATATTCTTCCGGGACACCCCATAATAGGTGAAATTATCCGTAAGATCCGCATTGGGCCCCACAATCACATTGCCGTCAACCGTGTTGGTCACATGGATCCCCATATAGGTGTTGCTTGGAACCGGATATACGGGCATGGGAAGGAGTGGGCCGGTCCTCTTATCCAGGATGATATAATCTCCCTTGGAGCCGATGATCCGGTAGCCATTGATTCCCAGAAGCTCAGAAATGTCACCGCATCCGAGACCGGCGCTGTTGACGATCCAGCGGGTATGAAATTCCTCGCCGGATGCCGTAATCACATAGTTCTGGTCCCTATCCCTGCGGATCGCCGTCACTTCCCGCTCCAAAAAGTAATCCACTCCGTTGGCATGGGCATTCTCCGCAAGCGCTATGGTATAGAGAAAGGGATCCACGATGCCGCTGCCGGGGGAAAACATGGCAAATGATCCTCTGACCTCCGGCACCAGCTCATGAAGGCGTTCACCGCCGATGAGCTCAAGGCCCCGGACCCCATTGGCTTCTCCCTGGGCCATCATCCGCTCCAGGGTATGAAAGTCCTCCCGGGTATTCCCCACCAGCACCTTTCCGCAGCGGCGAAAGGGAAAATCCAGTTCCTCAGCCAGTCGTCCCATCATTTCATTTCCCTGGACACACAGCTTTGCTTTCAGAGAACCGGTATCATAGGCAAATCCCCCGTGGATCACTCCCGAATTCCGTCCGCTTGTCTCGCAGCAAACATCCGGGTTTTTCTCCAAAACACCGATTTTTAAGCTGTATCCGGACATTTCCCTTGCGACCGCACTTCCGACCACTCCGCCGCCGATAATCAATACATCATACAATTGTCTCACGGTACGAAACCTCCCGATAAAAATAGATTTTAAAAGCACCACATTCGTCCTATGAATATATCTTATTTTTATCACATTGGCGATTATGAGTCAAGAAAAATTTAAAAAAGCCGCATATTCGTCCCATGAATATGCGGCTTGCGCCAATCGCTCCGGTTCCTTTGAGCCCGCCATGAACAGGCTTTCATCGGCTTTCATTCCCTGTTACGGAAGTTCTTCCTTATACCGGTTATGGTTATACATTAAATGAAAATACATGGCCTGCTGGGCTTCCACAGGCTTCCCGTCCCGGATGGCGTAAAAAATCCTCCGGTGTGACAAAAGCGTCTGCTCATATTCCGTTTCCTGGACCGCTCCTGCAAAAACACGGATCCCATTTGTTATGACCGGCACCAGATTGGTCATGACCAGATTGCGGCTGCAGTTGGCGATCTGGGCATGGAACTGGGAGTCCTTTTCCGAATAGTCCTCCCGGTTCTCCATCCGCGCCTCCAGCTCCAGAAGGATCTGTTCCAGTCGCCGGATATCCTCTGCCTCCGCGTTCTGGGCCGCCAGAGCCGCTATGGGGGGCTCCAGCATGAGCCGGACCTGAATCAAGTCCTCTGTCAGCTTTCTTCTGTCATCGATCATGGAAAAGCCGAGAGGATCGTCTGATACACCGTTTTTTTCTGAAATGAAGGTTCCTGCTCCCTGGCGGATGGTGACAATGTTGCGGGACATCAGGATCCTCAGCGCCTCGCGGACCGTATTGCGTCCCACACCAAGCACCTGGGACAGTTCCATTTCCGTAGGCAGTTTATCGCCCGGTGCGTATCCCTTTTCCTGTATCATGTGTAATAGTTTCCGGGAGGCAATTTCTGCCAGCGTCTGTTTTTCCATCATCCTCTCCCTTTCGTCTGCTGTTCCTGAGATAAAGAATACAACCCTTTGGATGAAAAATCAAGATCCCGGCCAAAGACACAGACTCCATCCACATATGTGCCCATTACCCGGACATTCCGGATCCGGTCCGGACCGCAGCGTCTGATATCCCGGGACAGCACAGTAAAATCTGCCGCCATGCCCGGAAGCAGCCTTCCCTTCTCATCCTCTTCAAAGCTCGCCCTCGCTCCCATGGCGGTATAGGTCTCCAGAGCCTCCTCCACCGACAGGGACTGGTCCGGAAGAAAGGTTTTTGTTCCATCCAGGGTGGTTCTGGTCACCGCGCACTGGATCCCGGCCAGAACATCCGGGCACTCCACCGGAGCATCCGATCCATTGGATAAGCCGGTCCCCAGCTTGAAAAGCGTTTTGAACTGATACGTATCCGAAGCCCGCTCTTTTCCCACCCGCTTTTCCACGATATGGCTGTCGTAATCCAGAAATATGGACTGGATGTATCCATGAAGGTTCCATTTTTTAAATTCCTTCAGCAATTCCTTTGTGGTGATCTGGCAGTGAACGATCCCATGGCGGAGCGGGTTTTCCCTGTCACTTCCCATCGCCTTTCCCAAGGCTCCCACCGCCATTTCCATGGCCCGGTCCCCGATGGCATGGACGGCCACCTGCATTCCGTGGTCTGCGCCATAACCGATCATCTCATCCAGCTCCTGCTGGCTGTAGATGGGGATGCCGCAGTTATCCGGATGCTCTTCATCGTCCGCATAGGGCCGGCTCAAATAAGCGGTTCTGGCGCCCAGGGATCCGTCGGAGATGATCTTTAAGGGGCCGATGGCAAAATAGCGGCTTCCGGATCCCGTCCGATACCCGCTTTCAGCAAAACGCTTCAGAGTCTTCATATCCGGCAGAAGACACTGCTCGTAGACCTTTAAGGTCATCAGGCCCTCCTCCTCCAGCTCACGGTAAGCATCAAGGACCGTTTCATAGTCCACTCCCGGAAAAGCCGACAGATCGTCGCTGTGCGCCGATGTGATTCCGTAAGCATTGAGTCTGCCCATGGCCTGGCGGATAAAGCTCTTGATCCGGCCTTTATCCGGCGGCGGGATCACCCGGCTCACCAGATCGATCCCGTATTCCCTCAGCACTCCGGTGGGTTCTCCCATTTCGTCCAGATCAAAGCAGCCGCCTTCCGGCTGAGGGGTCTGCCCGGTTATTCCGGCCGCTTCCAGAGCGGCGGTATTGACGCAGGCAATGTGCCCGCAGGCCCGGTATGCGATGATGGGATGAGAAAGGGATACCCGGTCTAAGTCCCTGCGGGTGGGAAACCGTTTTTCATCCTGGAAATAATCATGGTTCCAGCCTCTGGCCACGATCCAGCTTCCGGGCTTTAAATCCCGTTCCTCCTTATACTCTGACAGCCCCTCCAGCACGGAGGCCAGAGATGAGGTGCAGGAGGAAAGACCGGCGGCGCTCAGCCCGTATCCGTATTCCAGCAAGTGCAGATGGGAGTCCTGAAAACCAGGAACAACGAAGCAGCCATTTAAATCATGCCGGACAGCCTCCGATCCCTGTGCCCATTTCTCCGCCTCTTCCCGGCCTCCGATCACCCCGATTCTACCGTTTTCCACCCCCATGGCGCTGACATCCATATCTTTTTCGGCATGAATCACTCCATTATAATAAATATTTTTCATAATATCTCCTGCCATTTTCCTTTCATCCAAAAACGGACAGCGGACAGATCTTCCTGGTCTGTCTGCTGTCCGTCATAAACGCAGCCGTTTTATTCCGTTGCTTTCGAGTGCTTATCTTCTTTCGGTTCCTCTGGCTTTCCTGCCAGATCACCCGGTTTCATGCTTAAGTTGATTCTGCCCATCTTGTCAACTTCAATCACCTTAACGGTCACTTCATCTCCGATGTTCACCACATCCTCAACCTTTGCCACCCTCTTGTCAGACAGCTTGGAAATATGAACCATACCGTCCTTATTGGGAGACAGCTCAACGAAGGCGCCAAAGTTCATGATTCTCACCACTTTGCCCGTGATCACCTGGCCCGCTTCGATATCCGTCACAATGCTCTTGATGATCTGGACCGCGCGGTCGATCATGGCCTGATCGGTGCCGCATACGGACACGCTTCCGTCGTCGGAAATATCGATCTTTACGCCGGTCTCTTCGATGATCTTGTTGATCACCTTGCCCTGCTTGCCTACCACATCGCCGATCTTCTGAGGATCAATGGTGATCTGGTCGATCTTCGGAGCGTATTTTCCTACTTCCTCACGAGGCTTCGCAATGGCCTTTGCCATAACTTCATCAAGGATGTAGAGCCTGGCCTTTCCGGTGGTGCGGATGGCTTCCTCTATGATCGGTCTCGTAAGGCCGTGGATCTTGATATCCATCTGAATGGCTGTGATGCCTTTATGGGTACCGCCCACTTTAAAGTCCATATCACCGAAGAAATCTTCCAGTCCCTGAATATCCGTCAGCACGATATAATCGTCATCCGTGTCTCCGGTAACCAGACCGCAGGAAATGCCCGCAACAGCCGATTTGATAGGAACTCCGGCCGCCATCAGGGACATGGATGAAGAACAGATGCTGGCCTGGGATGTGGAGCCGTTGGATTCCATGGTCTCGGATACGGTACGGATGGCGTAGGGGAATTCTTCCTCGGAAGGAAGAACCGGGATCAGGGCTCTCTCCGCCAGGGCGCCATGGCCGATTTCCCGGCGTCCCGGTCCTCTGGAAGGCTTTGTCTCGCCTACGGAGAAGGACGGGAAATTGTAATGGTGCATATATCTCTTGGAGGTCTCCATATCATCAATTCCATCCAGTCTCTGGCTCTCGGACAGCGGAGCCAGGGTACAGATATTTAAGATCTGGGTCTGTCCACGGGTAAACATGGCGGAACCGTGAACTCTCGGAAGCATATCGATCTCTGCGGCCAGAGGACGGATCTGATCCATGGCCCGGCCATCGGGACGCTTGTGGTCCTTTAAGATCATCTTGCGGACGGTCTTCTTCTGGTACTGGTAAACAGCCTCTCCCAGAACACCCAGCCACTCTTCCTTTTCCGCAAAGGCTTCGGCGAGCTTGTCGGTGATCCTGCGGATATTTTCTTCTCTCACCTGCTTCTCATCGGTAAATACGGCTTCCTCCATCTCTTCGGGAGTCACGGTTTCCTTTATGGCGGCAAACAGTTCTTCAGGCACCGCACAGCTGGTGTATTCATGCTTTGGTTTTCCGCATTCCGCCACAATGGTGTCTATGAATTTTATGATCTCCTGATTCACTTCATGGGCCTTGAAGATGGCCTCGATCATCAGGTCCTCAGGCACCTCATTGGCCCCGGCCTCGATCATGATCACCTTATCCCTGGTGGATGCCACCGTAAGCGCCAGGTCGGACACCTGCTTCTGCGCCTGGGTCGGATTAATGACAAGTTCCCCGTCTACAAGTCCCACCTGGGTGGATGCGCAGGGGCCGTCAAACGGGATGTCGGAAATGCAGGTCGCAATAGCGGAACCCAGCATGGCCGTCAGTTCCGGACTGCAGTCCTGGTCCACGGACATGACGATATTGTCCAATGTCACATCATTGCGGTAATCTTTGGGGAACAGAGGCCTCATGGGACGGTCAATGACACGGGATGTCAGAATGGCGTTCTCGGATGCCTTTCCCTCTCTTTTGTTGAAGCCGCCCGGGATCTTTCCGACGGCGTATAACTTCTCTTCGTATTCCACGCTCAGGGGAAAGAAATCGATTCCATCCCTCGGCTTGTCGGAGGCCGTTGCGGTAGCCAATACTACCGTGTCTCCGTAGTGCATAAACGCTGCGCCGCTCGCCTGCTTTGCCACTCTGCCGACATCAACGGTCAATGTTCTGCCGGCCAGTTCCATACTAAAACTCTTGTACATACTGGAATCTCCTTTTACATAAAATAGATTTATATTAACAATAGAAGATGCCGAAACTACTGATCTGCGCGTAAAAAGTTCGATTGTGCTGCCCGCCAAATGTCCGGAACCGGGAAGGGATATGCGGGCATATCCCTTCCCGGTTCCGGCCACTTGGCTCTGCTTGTTGCGCGCACATCAGCGGTCTCGGAGAATACTTCTATTTTTAACATCCTTTTCTTAATAGACAGATAGGGTGGAGAAGTTCTCCACCCTAAATAGTTTACTATTTTCTGATTCCCAACTTCTCGATCAATGAACGGTAGCCTTCCAGATCTGTCTTCTTTAAATAATCAAGAAGACCTCTTCTCTGTCCAACCATCATCAGAAGACCTCTTCTGGAATGATGATCCTTAGGATTCTTCTGGAGATGATCGGTTAATTCCGTGATCCTCTCTGTCAGAATTGCGATCTGTACTTCCGGTGAACCTGTGTCGCCGGCCTTTCTGCCGAATTCAGAAATAATTGCTGCCTTCTTTTCCTTTGAAATCATATGGATTTCCTCCTTGTAAAATTTAATCTCACCTCATACCAAGCATTGGTTGGAGTCTCCGAAATACCGGGTACCGGCGCATATTCATACTGGTACAGTTTACCACAGGGAATTAGGGTTGTCAATTGCTTCTATCGTGATATATACTATATTTTACACAAAAATCAAATTTTTATAAATAAATTATCTCACCAGATAATTTTGGAAAGCGGTCCTCTTCATCTTTTCCAAAAGCTTCTCCCTGAGTTCAGCCATATCCTCCTTTGAGAGCCTTTTATCCTTTACCAGGCATTCCCCCGCCACATACACCGCTTCCACGTTGGAGGGATTGGCGCTGTAAACCAGGGCCGAGTAAGGATCGTAAACCGGGAACATATTGGGGGAACGCGTCTCCACCAAAACCAGGTCCGCCTGCTTTCCGGGCTCCAGAGATCCGGTTATGCCGGAAAGTCCCAGGGCCTTCGCTCCCAGAACCGTGGCCATTGCCACTATGGTTTCCGCGGGGAAGGCGCTCCGGTCCCTGGTCTCATTTTTATGAAAATCAGCACAGAGCTTCATCTGGGTAATGATATCCAGGGTGTTGCCGCTGGCCGGACCGTCCGTGCCCAGGCCTGCGGGAATTTCTAAATCCAGCATGGAGCTGACCGGAGCCACGCCCTTTGCCGCCTTGGTATTGGAACCGATGCAGTGGGCCACCCCGGCTCCGCGCTGCTTAAGAAGCTCAAGATCTTCGCCGGACAGGTGGATGCAGTGTACCGCCAGAGTCTCTTTGCCCAGAACACCGATGCTGTCCAAATACTGCACCGGCGTCATTTTGTATTCCTCCCGGAAATAATCCATTTCATAATCCATTTCCGCCGTATGAAGGGTAAACGGGACCTTCCGGGATGCATCCAGGCGGTAAGCGGCCAAAAGCACGTCTTTTGAACAGGTGCTGGTTCCGTGAGGCGCCACACAGGCGGAAATGCGGGGGTGGGATTCATATTTTGCAATCAGCCTTTCCCCGTAGGCAAGAGCCTCGTAAGGGTCCGCGAAATCACAGGCTCCCTCTTCCATGACCGTCTGGCCGGCAAAGCCTCTCATCCCCATCTCATCCATGGCTTTTGCGGCGGCTTCTTCAAAATAATACATGTCAAGGGCTGTGGTGACGCCTCCCAGAAGCATTTCTCCGGCGGCATAGCGGGTGGATAAGTAGACCAGTTCCTCATCCATGGCCTTTTGCTCCATGGGGATCAAAAACACCCGGAGCCTGTCCCGGCAGTCGTCGCCAAGCCCCCTGAACGGGATCATTCCCATGTGGGTATGAAGGTTTACCATGCCAGGCATGAGGATGCCGTTTCTGCCGTCCACCACTTCTCCGGCAAAAGCCATGGCCTCTTCCGGCAGATCCTTCATATCTCCCACCGCTGTTATGACATCCGATTCAAACATCACAAAACCGGGATCATGGATCTCCCGTCTTTCATTCATGGTCACCACGGTCACATTTACTATAATCGTTTTCACACTTATCTACCTTTTCCTCATCGCTGCCTGTGATTTTGGGGCAGTTCTTTATTACTCATATTTTTCAACCAGCGGCACGCCCTGCTTCTTCCTTACGTCAAAGAGGCCTTTGTCGCTGAGCTTTAAATCCGGGGATACTAAAAGTGTCAGGGTGGATACGGACATGATGACATTGTTATTCACATAGCCCATGGCCTCAATTTCCCCTCTCACCCCGGCCAGTTCCCCGGAAAGCTCTGTCAGGCTTCCGTCTGAAAGGATGCCTCCGACGGGCAGAGCCGCCGAAGCCGTTATCCTGCCTTCACTGGCCGTCACGTATCCTCCCTGCATGTGAACCACCTGATTCTGGGCAAGGACCATGTCCTCCACCGAATTCCCCAGCACCAGCAGGTTGTGGCTGTCATGGCTCCATGTGGTGGCCACCGCGCCGGGGGAGGTGAATGCATTCTCTACAAGGCCGTAGGAAACATCTCCGGTTTTTCCGTAACGTTCAAATACGACAGCCAGGCAAAGGCCGGCTTCCTGCCAGCACAGACAATGGTCCCGGACCGGAATTTCCTTTTTCACATGCTTTGCCCTTGTTCCGAATTCCTGGATCTGCATTACATTTACGGTGGCCATCCCCTCCCTTATCCCGCACCGGTTCAGCTTAAAATCCGACGCCAGAGCCAGGCGGCATTTCACGGACTGATAAAAATGATCCGGGAACACAGGCTTTTGGGTTTTTGGCCTGTTTTCAATCCGCTTTCCGTTTTTATATACTTCCAAAGGAGAAAATTCCGTCAGGTCATCTAGAATGGAAAAATCCGCCAGCTTTCCGGGCGAGATCATTCCCCTGTCGTGAAGCCCCATCCGCCGGGCAGGCGTCAGGGTGGCGCAGTAAATTGCCAGTTCGGCCGCCATCCCCTGCTCCACCGCAAGGCGGACGATCCGGTTCAAATGGCCCTTTACCAGATGATCCGGCATGGTGTCGTCGGTGACAAGAGCCACGTTTTCATAAAGCTTATGGGAAACCACCGTTTCCACCACATCAGGGGTCAGGGATTTGGCCTGAAGCTCCAGAAACATACCCATATCCGTTTTTTCCAGAACCGATTCCCCCGTCTGCTGGGTATGATCCGCATCAACGCCTCCCCGGATAAACCCTGCCAGCTCCCTTCCGGTCAGGGCCGGACAATGGCCTTCGATCCGTAACGGCCGCTCTGCATTCCGGCACAGTCTCACAATCCGTTTGATCAGGGTATCTTCCTCCGATATCAGGTCCAGGTCGTTCATCACCTCGCCCAGGCAGATGACCCGCCTGTCCTTTAACAGCTCCCGGACCTCATCTTCCCCGATCTGTCCGCCGGAGGTTTCAAACCCCGGGCCGGTGGACGGAACGCTGGAGGGGATCCCGTAATAAATATCCAGTTCCGTTTCCTGCTCTAAAAAGCTTTTGATCCCTTCCAGTCCGAAAACATTGGCGATCTCATGGGGATCCGCCACCACAGCAGTGACCCCCCATGGCAGGAC
Source organism: Lachnospiraceae bacterium 54-53 (assembly GCA_041223105.1). GTDB lineage: Bacteria > Bacillota > Clostridia > Lachnospirales > Lachnospiraceae > Lacrimispora. The sequence goes on along the minus strand of JBCLPO010000015.1, from coordinate 105,755 downwards.
CGCCCTGGAAAACGCTACCGGATAGGTCATGGAGCTTTCGATGTGCATGTGAATATCAATAAACCCGGGTATGATATATTTTCCCGAACAGTCCACCACATGTTCCGCCTCATAATAAGAGGAAGGGGAAATGTCGTAAAACCTTTCCCCTGAAACCGCAATGTCCATTTTTTCAAAACACTGCCTGTATGTCCGGTAGACCCATCCGTTTTGAATTAATAAATCAACTTTCACATTTATTCCTCTGTTCTTAGCTGTTGATGATACGGTTCCACTGATCGATCCAGTCGCTTAAAAGCGGATTGACAAAGGAATAATCCAGAACACTGGCCTTATCCGCAGTGGGTCCGTAGGTCATATTGGCCGCAACTTCTTCGGATACCTCCACCTGATTGTTGGTGGGCGCCTCATTCAGCGCTTTGGTGGTCTTTTCCTGAAGCTCCCTGCTTAAACGGTAATTAATGTAAGCATAGGCCAGTTCCTTGTCCTTGCAGTTTTTGGTGATGCTGATGGTATTAAAGTTGGCATAAGTCACCTCAGGTGTGACATACACCAGATCCGGGCTTGCCTCCTTAATGGTGGGCACGCCGAAGTCGCCCACAATGGCCGCTTTGATTTCGCCGGAGGTGAACATATTGATCAAATCAGAGGACTTTGCATAAGTCTTCACGAGATTGGGCTTTAATTCTTCCAGAGCCTCAAAAGCCGCTTTTCCGTCATCGCTTGTTATATCCACTCCCTTATAGTCACTGGCCATATAAACCATGGCCGGGCCAAAGGTAGTCGTGATGTCCGGGATGGCAATGCTGCCCTCCAGCTCCGCCTTCCATAAATCATCAAAGCTTGTGATCTCAAAGCCCACGGCTTCCGGATCATACATGATTCCGATGCTGTTGATGGTATAAGCGACTCCCTGACCGGCATCCGCCATGGTCTTCGCCGCTCCGATCAGGTACTGGCTGTTCTCGATTTTGCTTAAATCCAGGGGCTCAAACAGGCCTTCCCCGATCCCCTTTGCCGTCATGGCCTGGGACAGCTCGATCACATCGATGGTGGTCTCGGCATCTGCGGAAAGCTTTGTATAGCGCTCATTGGTGCTTCCCGTTTCCGTTACGATCTTACAGTTAAACTCATCCTCGAAAGGCTTGTACACCTCTTCCTCCGAAATGTCTTCGCTTAAACCGTAGGTGGATAAAACCAGTTTCTTTTCTTCGTTTCCGGCCGTTTTCTCTCCGGCGGAACCGGTGCTTCCGGCGTTTCCGGCGTTTCCGGCGCTTCCGCATCCGGACAGCAGAATGGCTGCACACAGGGATAATGCCAATACTTTCTTCATAATCTCAATCCTCTCTTTATTTATCATTGACGGCTGATTCAGCCGCTGTTACCATTTTATATCGCCAGCCATACGTTCCCCGGGGAGAAATATGTCTATTCATTTACCAGGATCAGCTTCTGCTCCGGCAGATAAAGGCGGATGGAGCTTCCTTCCTCATAGGTCTCTTCCGCCGGCCTGCTCACCAGGAATTTTCCTGCCGCCGTAAGCACCTCATACTGATAGTTCTTTCCAAGGAAGGTCCGGACGCCTATGGTGCCTTCCAGGACATTTTTCACCTGGCCCTCTCCGGCCACCCGGATATCCTCCGGACGTATGGTGCCGACGCGGGCTTCCTCACTGTGGGCGGTCTCTACGGTAAATACTGTACCGGCTTCCGTTTTATATACGTCTCCCTCCTTATTTAAAGGAAGGAAATTTTCAAATCCGATAAACCTGGCCACAAATTCCGTTTCCGGCCTGTGGTAAATGTTTTCCGGCGTGTCGAACTGCTCGATCACCCCCTGGTTCATGACCGCCACCTTATCCGATATGGAGAAGCACTCCTCCTGGTCGTGGGTGACGAACAGGGTGGTGATGCCCAGCTTCTTCTGGATCCGCTTGATCTCCATGCGCATATTGATGCGCAGCTTGGCATCTAAGTTGCTTAAAGGTTCATCCAGAAGGAGCAGCTTGGGCTCGATCACCAGAGCTCTTGCCAGAGCCACCCTCTGCCTCTGCCCTCCGGACATCTGCTGGGGAAAACGTCCCGCAAATTCCGTAAGGCCGCAGATCTCCAGGATGTGCTTTACCTTTTTATCGATAGCCGGCTTGTCCAGCTTTCTCATCTTAAGTCCAAAGGCCACATTGTCATAAACGCTTAAATGGGGGAACAACGCATAGCTTTGAAACACAATCCCGAAATTTCTCTTATGGACCGGAACCCTGGTCAAATCCGCTCCATCCAGGGTAAAGACCCCGTTTTGCGGTTCAATGAACCCTGCCACCACACGGAGGGTGGTGGTCTTTCCGCAGCCGCTGGGGCCCAGAAGAGAAACCAGCTCCCCTTCCTTTACTTCCAGATTGAGCCCTTTTAAAATCTGTTTCTTCCTATCATAACAGACATCAATATCTTCCAGTGTCATATATGCCATGGTATATTCCTCCTATTTTGCCAAAGCGGCTATTCCCAGTGTTTTATCAACAATTACCATGAGCAGGACCGTCACTGCCATCAAAAGCACGGAAACAGCTGACACAGTAGGGTCATAATTATATTCGATGTAATTCATAAGGGTCGCCGGAAAGGTGGATACACCTGGCCCGGAAAGGAACATGGAAACCGGAATATTATTAAAGGAGTTGATAAATGCCAGCATAAACGCCGCGGAGATACCGGAGGTGATGTTGGGAAGCACCACACGGAAAAATGCCCCCGCCTTTGGGCATCCCAGACTCCAGGCCGCCTCTTCCACGGAAAAATCAAACTGTTCCAGACTGGACCCCACCACCCGGATCACATAGGGCAGAGTCACCATGAAATGTCCGGCCAGAAGGCCTGCAAATACCGGGATCCTTAAGGTCAGCACGAGAAACTGATAGAGAACGAAGCCTATGACAATTCCCGGAACAATGGTGGGCGATAAAAATACGGATTTTAAAAATCCCCTGCCCTTCATCCCGGACCTGGCCAGGGCATAGGCTGCCGGAATTCCCACAAACAGGGCGATCACCGTTGCCAGCAGGGCGATCTCCAGACTGGTCAGAAAGGATATTCGGAAAGATTTCAGCTCAAACACCTTGACAAACCATTTGACGGAAAAGGACTTAATGGGAAAGGTGATGGCGCTGCCCTCTCCAAAGGCAGTCACCGTAATAATGATCAGCGGTATGATGAGAAAGCCGAATACCAGCAGGGCAAAAGCCGTAAGCATTTTATTTTTACGCATGACTTCCTCCTCTCCGGTCCAGTCTGGCCGCCAGGGCGTGAAAGCCCTTGATGACAGCCAGGGTCACAACGATCATGATCAGGGATATGACAGCCGCCCCATCCCAGTCTCCCACGCTCATGGCTCTCTGGTAGATAAAGGTGGCCAGAACCATGTTTTTATTTCCGCCCAGGAGCTGGGGGGTGGTGTATGCAGTCAGGGTCCCTGTAAACACCAGAATGCCTCCCACAATGATTCCGGGAAGGCTCATGGGAAAAATCACCTTCATAAAAGCCTTCAGCCGGTCAGCTCCCAGACTCAGGGCCGCCTCCATCATGTCATCGCCGATGTTTTCCATGACGCCGGCCACCGTGACGATCATCAGGGGAAGGAATAAGTATACGGAACCGATGATGATGGCGAAGTCCGTATACAGCAGCTTGACCGGCTTCTCCGCAACCCCGGCCGCCATCAGGAATTTGTTGATGATCCCGTTGCTTCCTAAAATATTGATCCAGGCAAAGCTTCTGATGACCGAATTTGTCATCATGGGGAAAATGGAGACTGACAGCAGAATTCCTCTCCATTTTTTCCTGCACCGGCTGATAAAATAAGCGGTGGGAACGCCTGCCGCCATGCAGACGGCAGTGGTGAGAAACGCGACTTTGACCGTCCTCCCAAAAATCTTTAAGTAATACTCATCCCGGAAAAACTCCGCATAAGCGCTGAATGGGTAATCCCCTGTATGAAACGACGGGATCAGCACCTTCAAAAGCGGAAGAAACAGACACACCGCCAGAATCACAAGTCCGGGCACAACCATTACAAACGCACTACTTTTCTTCATTTTGACCCCACCATGCCTTCCTTCCGTCATTCATTGTTTTCTCTTATAGTTATTTATAAGTATTTTTAATTTATACTTGTACTTTTATTATAATTTATGATATACTGTACGTCAAATACATATAATCTATATTTTCCATGCAGTAAAGCTATAATAATATGCCATGGGAACGCCAAAGGAGGAACCAGCCATGGAACTGAAAGAAGCGAGATACATTCTGGCCATTGCCAGATGCAGGAACATCAGCAAGGCGGCAGAGACCCTTTTCATCTCCCAGCCATCCTTGAGCAAGTATTTGAAAAACCTGGAGCAGCAGCTTGGAACCAGGCTATTTGACCGGGTGGGAAGCGGTTATTTTCCCACCTACATCGGGGAACGCTACATCCATTACGCGGAAAAAATCGTGGAATACGGCATGGAATGGGATATTGAATTCGATGATATTATGCACCAGAACCACGGCCGCCTAAACATTGCCATCCCCATCATGCTGGGAAACAGCCTGATCGGCCCCACCCTGATGAAATTTCACCGGCTCTATCCCCACGTGACGGTCAACATGATGGAGGAGGTCAATTTCGTGGCTGAGCACACCCTGACCGATCACACCGTGGACTTAACCTTTTACAACGTCCATGAATTCCCTTCTGATTTAGACTACCAGATCATAGGAAGAGAGGAAATGGTGCTGGTCTTGTCCTCCTCTAACCCTCTGGTGAAACAAGCGGTGAAAAAGCAGGGATTCCAGCATCCCTGGATCGACTGCAGCCTGCTTCGCCAGGAACCCTTCATCCTTCTCTATCCGGATCAGAATACAGGAGGCCTGGCCCTGAAGCTGTTTAAGGATTATGAAATGGAGCCAAAGGTCCTTCTCCACACCAGAAACAGCCAGATGTCCATTCAACTGGCCATGGAAGGCCTGGGAGCCGCCTTTGCTCCGGAAAGCTACTACCGCTTTTTAAATACCGGAGACCGCCCATCCTCGGTCTGCTTATCCGTCGGGAAGGAAAAAATTGAAAACACCCTCATAGCCGCCTTCCAGAAAAACCGGTACCTCCCCAAATACGCCAAAGCCTACTTGGATATCCTGGTGGAGTATTACAGATCCGAGCACAAATAAGCAGACAGACATTTCACGGGAAATAAAAAAAGGCCTGGGAACCTCGTTTTCCCAAGCTTTTTTTAACTTTTCCGTTCTTCACCAGGCCAAAAGCCGCTTTGCCAGTTCAGCAGGAGTCACCCCTTCCTTTTCCGCCGCTTCCACAAACAGACGCAGCTCCTTTCTCTCTTTTTCAATCATCAGCTGTTTTTTTCGTTTCTGTAAATCCTGGATTTTTAAATCCATCTCTTCGATCTGTTCTTCCAGACTCGCATCCGGCAATTCTCTAAACATAATTTCCACCTTTTATCATGTAATTTATATTCTGTCCAACCTGCTGCTGTGCCGGCGTCCGTCACGAGATCAGCTGATAGAGCGCCTTGGGCGTATCCGCCTTCATAAACCTGCCGATTGCCGCTTCCTCCGAAAAAATGGCCGACAGCTCTCTCAACGCATCCAGATGGCTGTTCCCGTCCGCACTCGCCAGAACAAAGAACAGATTGGCATACTTATCTTCCGTAAAATACACCCTGTGATTCACTTTGAGCAGAGCCATTGACATGGAGCGGACACCGGTCTCCGGCCTGGCATGGGGAAGGGCGATTCCGGGCGCCAGGACAATGTATGGTCCCAGCTCTTCCACCGACCGGATCATGGCCTCCGTATACGCCGGCTCAATGCTTTTGTCATCCTCCAGCGGTTCCGCGGCCAGACGGATCGCTTCCTTCCAGTCCTCCGCCGAATCCACGATCCTGATCCTGTTTTCTGTCACCAGATCCTTTAGCAGCGGACGGCTTCCTGTGCCATAAAAAATTTTGACCCTGTTGATCTTAAAATACTCCTCAAGCCTGTGGTGCAGATACCTGCTGTCTTCGGAGTTGATAAAATCCTTTGACATCATCAGGAAGTCTTTCAGGAATTTAATGAGATTCCCGTCCTTTATCACCTTATGATCCGTCAATTTTTTAATTCTTGTCTTGTCGTGCTCCGTCAGGAACGTATTGACCACCAGGGCCGGGACCTCATTTACTTCTATTGGGATTGTGGACACAATCATATCCATATATTCGGAAAATCTGGACAAATCGTGAAATAAGGAAGCAGTAAGCACCTGCGCGCCCGGAAGAAGCTTTTCGATCTGTCCCTGAAGCAGAACGCTGGTTCCTGCGTTCCCCGCGCATACGACCAGTATATGGGGCGTCTGGGAAGTCACCTGCCTGCTTCTGTACATTTCTCCCAAAAAATTGATGCCAAACAGGATGCATTCTTCCTCCGCGGTTTCTTCCAGGCCGGGGATCCCTTCCAGCGACTTTCCGATCAGTCCGATGATATGACCGTAATGTTTTTTTATCTCTTTGATCAGCGTATTATAGATCTGGAAACCATATTTTCTTCTCAGAAGAACGCATTTTAAGCTGAGGGCCACCGCTTTTTTCAATTCTTCCAGGTTCTCAAACAGCATTCCGATATAGCTCTCATACTTTTGAATGATCTGAAGCGCATAATCTTCCAGACAATCTTTCTTTATATGTATGCTCACTATATCCGCCCCTGTCTCCAGGCAGACACAGACCAGCATTCTAGCCAGGCACTCCGCCAGGCTGGTGTGACCGGGATCCGCCTCCCCGCAGCCGTTTCCCGGATTCCGTCCGGCCATTACCGCAGCCGCCACTCCGGTCTGGACAAGGATCCCGCGGATACGGCTGTTGTATTGCCCCATTTCATGAAATTCCGGGATCATATCCGGGCTGATCTCGTGATCCTGAGAAATTCTCTTTGAAACCAGGGTGCAGGAAGCGCAGAATATGTAGAGCGCCTCCCTGTTTGCCGGCAGGCGGTACTGCTTTACAGCCCCTTCCATTTTCCGGTAAATATCTCCTATTTCATCCTTCGGGAAATCAAACAGGGACAGGGCCATTTCATAATTATCGGGATAAAGCCCGGTCAAAACAGCCGATACCGTCCACAGGCACAGCCGGTAAATATCATATTCGCTCCCCTTAAGGGTATACCCCCGGTTTCCGGCGGAATACTCCAGCTGAAAATTCCCAAGGACCTGGTTCACCCTGGCCAGATCCTGAATGCAGGTGTTTCTGCTGATATGAAAGAGTTCGGTTATTTCATGGGTGCTTGCATACTTTTTACGGATCAGCAGGATGACAATGAAAAGCCTTCTCTCTCTGGCGGAAAAATCAAAATCCTCGGATTGAATGCAGGAAAGCCTGCTTCTTATGCTTTCCTTTACTTCCTGTTTTCCGGCAAAAACCGCTCTCCGCTGCTGGGAGGATGTTTTCTCAAACTGATTTTCCACAAGCCAGATCTGACAATTCTGTACAAGAAGATATGCTGCGCTTTTTGATATGTCTAAGTATTGCATTACCTCGTGGACGCCAATGGGTGTGTCACTGTTCATCGAGACCTCAAGAACAACTCTCATTTGATAATTCAAACGCATAATTTTCCTCTTTCGAATTCAAATATGGTATATGCATCATCGGTATTTGTATATTACATATACAACAATGTTATATTCAAAACATTTATCCGTCAATATTATTCCATATATTTGTACCGCCGGCCATCAATATATATTTTATTACATATTTTTTCTATATAATTCAGATTTTTTAGTCAAATAATTCAAATAATACATTCTACTTTCCCGTAATATCCTCAGATGTTTAATTATCAGGAATTCCATGATTTCTTACACGGCCCTGAAGGAAACCGGACAAAATGTCAGTGATTCCTCCGTGGGCGGGATGACTGCAAACTTTATCAAAATTACATAAAAACTTTAAAAAAATTTAATATTTTATTGCATTTTTGCCGTCATTCGGTTATGATGGAGTTGGTTGTAACAAGGATCAGTGCAGGCCGCCATGCCTGTTCGGCGGAAAAGTATGAACCAATTATCCATATGAATGAAACGAGGAGATTGTGAATGGAAAAATTATTTAAACTGAAAAAACATGGTACTACTGTATCGACCGAAGTCCTTGCCGGGCTTACCACATTTTTTGCGATGGCGTATATCCTGTTCGTCAATCCGGCAATGCTTTCACAGACCGGCATCCCTTATGGTGCCGTATTTCTTGCAACCATCTTTGCCTCTACCGCGGGTACGCTGGTCATGGCGCTTTTTGCGAATGTGCCCTATGCACAGGCTCCGGGTATGGGTCTCAATGCCTTCTTCACTTATACGGTTTGCTTCAGCCTGAATTTCACATGGCAGCAGGCGCTTGCGATGGTATTCATCTGCGGCATCATCAATGTGCTCATCACGGTTACTAAAATCCGAAAATCCATCATAAAAGCCATTCCGGAAAGCCTGCAGCATGCAATCGGCGGCGGAATCGGCATATTCATTGCCTATATCGGCATAAAGAACGCGGGACTTTTGAGCTTTACCGCAGATCCCGGTACTTACACGGTGTTTGACAGCGGCACAATGGTCACCGGAGGCAGCATCGTTCCTGCCCTGGCTACCTTCAATACCATGCCGATCCTGCTTTCCGTCATATCTCTGATACTGATGATCGTACTGGTGGTCAAGAAGGTTCCGGGCGCCATTTTTATCAGCATCATTGCCTCCACAGTGATCGGTATCTTAATGAAAGTGGTGGATATCAGCCAGATCGGCATCGAATCCAATATCGGAAAATCCTTTTCCGAGCTGGGAACCACCTTCGGAGCCGCATTCGGCCGGGAAGGCATGCTTTCACTTTTCGCTGATTCTTCCAGGATCCCCCTGGTGCTGATGACGATTTTTGCATTCAGCCTTTCTGATACCTTCGATACCCTGGGCACATTTATCGGGACCGGACGCCGTACAGGTATTTTCAGCGAGGAAGACCAGAGAACGCTTGAATCTTCCAGCGGCTTTAAATCCAAAATGGACCGCGCGCTGTTCGCGGATTCGGTTGCAACCTCCATCGGAGCAATCTTCGGAACATCAAACACCACCACCTATGTGGAGAGCGCTGCAGGAATCGGCGCCGGCGGCCGTACCGGACTCACATCCCTTGTCACCGCCATCATGTTCCTGGTCAGCATTTTCCTGGCGCCTTTCATCGGAATCGTGCCCACACAGGCAACCGCTCCCGCTCTGATCCTGGTCGGCATCATGATGCTTTCCGCCTTTGCGGATATCAAATGGCGTGATCTGGAAGAGGCGATTCCCGCATTCTTCGCAGGCATTTTCATGGCCTTATGCTACAGCATTTCCTACGGAATCGCGGCCGGATTCATATTTTACTGCATCATCAAGTGTCTGAGGGGGGAAGCAAAGACCATCCACCCGATCCTCTGGATCAGTACAGGATTATTCCTTTTGAACTTCATCATGCTCGCTTTTCTGTAAGACCAATAAAAAACAGGGCCGGAATCCTGTTCTGCGGATTCCGGCCCTGTTTTTTTGCGTACCCTGAGTTTTCTTATTTAAAACATGCAGGCACTGTGATTACAACCTCTCTTCCTTATATACCATCATGGTAGATACCAAAGCAATTAAAAATGCGATGATGCTGGCAACTAAAACCACCCACATGCTGTATAGCCCGGTACCGTTTGCATCGATGTAGCCGGGCAGACCGAACAGCCCCAGGCCGCCGGATTAAATTATGCCCCGGAAAGCCCTATATCCATGCTTCCGGACCGGAAGCCTTCCAGATCCATGGTTATATAGGAAAATCCCAATTCCTTAAGAAAAGTGATGATTTCCCCGTTTCTCTCAAGCAAAGCTCCCATGGAGTCCCGGTCAACTTCGATCCGGACAATATCCTTATGAAGCCTCAAACGCACATTCCCCTTTACTTTAGCCTTTAAAAACTCCTCTCCCTTTCCGATGCGCCCCAGGACATCATAGTCAATTTCCGCCCCATAGGGAAGGCGGGTGGCCATACAGGGGGCGGAGGGCCTGGAAGCCACCGAGATCCCGTACTCTGCGGCGAGTTCCTTCACCTGGGCCTTCGTTATGTGCAGTTCCGCCAGAGGACTTATGATCCCCAGCTCTCTTAAGGCCCTGATCCCGGGCCGGTACACGTGGAGGTCATCCTCATTGGTCCCATCCATGACGTGACGGATGTTCAATTCCCCGGCCAGGTCCTTAAGAGACTGGAAAAGCTTTTTCTTGCATAAATAACACCGGTCCACCGGATTAAAACGGATTTCTTCCTGTTCCAGCTCATTGACGGAAACCACTTTATGGATGCCTCCCAGCTCCCCCGCCACCCTGGCCGCTATCTCTAAGTCACAGGAGGGATGGAGGCGGCTGTCAAAGGTCACCGCGTAAACCTTTTTCCCGGTCTTTCCTGCCGCATCCGCAGCAGTTTTCAGCAGCAGGCTGGAATCCACTCCCCCGGAAAAGGCCAGGCAGATATCCTCCACGGCATACTCCGCCATCCGCTGCTCCAGACGCTTTTTTACCGAATCTGTTTTTTGTACCATGACTGTTCCGCCTCTTCTTTTATTTTGCAATATGCCGTCTGATAATCCAGGCCGCTCCTTTTACAGATGCTTCGCACGCTTTCATACTCCGGGTAAAAGAACCGTCTGCCCTTATGCGTACAGATCTTCACTTCCGCTTCTCCGTCTTCCGTCATTATTTTCATTTTCTCCCTGCTCATGACGGTCCTGGATACAGGATATCTTCTCACGCCGATGGTGGTGGTCTGAAGGAACAGGATATCCTCCATTTTTTCCACTTCCTCTTTCCGGCAGATCACGGAGAGCATATAAGCGGGACGGTTCTTTTTCATATAAACAGGCGTATTCCAGACATCGGCCGCCCCTGCCTCCAAAAGGGATTCCATGGCAAACCCCAGAGCTTCCCCGCTGCAGTCATCGATGTTGGCTTCCAGAACCCACATCTCTTCTCCCGGCCCTTCCGTCTCTTTTGTTTCCTCCAGGATCATTGCCCGCAGAACATTGGCCTGCTTGAAGTCTTTCTTCCCGGCTCCCATGCCTGTTTTCAATATCCGGCATGAGGGCGGAAGGCTGTCCCTGGTCTTAAGGACCGCCGCTATGGCCGCTCCGGTGGGAGTTACCATTTCCCCTTCATTGTCCGTCAAGCGCAGCTTAAGCCCCCAGGCAGCTGCAATATTGGCAGTTGCAGGCACCGGAACCGGAATCACTCCATGCCTGCAGCGGATGGTTCCCGAACCCTCGGCCAGAGGGGATACGGCGATCTGTTCCAGTCCGAGGTTTTCCACGCAGACGGCTACGCTTATGATATCCACGATGGAATCAATGGCTCCCACTTCATGAAAATGAACTTCTTCCACAGGAATGCCGTGGGCCTTTGATTCCGCTTCCGCCACAACCCCAAACATCCGCCTGGCCATTTCCTTCACCCGGCCGGCACAGTCCAGCCGGTCGATAATGGCATAAATATCAGAAAGGTTCCGGTGGTCATGGTCATGACTGTGGCTGTGGCCGTGATCGTGGCTATGGCCTTCTTCTTCCAGATGGACATCAAAATCATAGGCATCCAGCCCGCATTTTCTGGTTCTTCCAAAGTGGAGATGATAACCGCCTATTCCCAGGCTGTCAAGGGCTTTCGTAAGGACCTCCTGATCCGCCCCCAGATCCAGAAGGGCTCCCACCGTCATATCTCCGCTGATTCCTGAATTGCATTCCAAATAAAGAATTTTTCCCATTTTATCTTACCGCCAATCGATTGATTTGTGTTGCCATGTACCCGGCCCCATACCCGTTATCAATATTGACCACCGAAATCCCGTTGGCACAGGAATTGAGCATGGTGAGCAGGGCGGATAATCCGTGGAAGCTGGCCCCGTAGCCCACAGAGGTGGGCACCGCTATGACCGGGCAGTCCGCCAGTCCTGCGACCACGGTTCCCAGGGCGCCTTCCATTCCGGCTACCGCAATGATGCAGTTTGCCTTGCTGATCCGGTCCCTCTGGGATAAAAGCCGGTGGATGCCGGCCACTCCTACATCAAAGATCCGGTCCACCAGGCAGCCGAAATATTCCGCCGTCTGGGCGGCCTCCTCCGCAACCGGGATATCGGCCGTACCTCCGGTGCAGACCGCTATGCAGCCCTTTTTTTCTTTTCCCGGGCGCTCTGCCTTTAAAATCCCTGATATGGGATCATACCGGACCTCCGGCACCGCCTCCCTCACCAGTTGGAACTGTTCCCTGGACGCCCTGGTTCCGAACACTTCCCCGTCCCTTTCGTAAAACTTCCTGTATATCTCCACCAGATACAGATCCGGCTTCCCCTGACAGAAAACCGTTTCTCCGAAGCCGGAACGAAGGGGCCTGTGATGGTCCAGCTTTGCATAGCCCAGGTCTTCATAAGGGAGATCCTTTAACAGCTGTTCCGCCGTCTGAATCTCCATTTCTCCTGATCTGACCTGTTGAAGCATGTTTCTTATATCCATATTCTCTGTCTCCCTCTTACTGTCTCCTGTCCAAATCCAGCCTTCTTGTACATACCCGTTTTAAAAGCCCTTCGGAATGGCTCACCACCAGAAGGCCCATATTCCGCTTTTCCACCTCTGTGATGAGAAAATTCCATATCTGGCTCTGGGTGATCAAATCCAGCATGGTGCTGATCTCATCGGCAAGCAGAAATCCGGTTCCTGCCCCCAATGCCCGGGCAATGCAGAACCTCTGCAGCTCTCCCCCGGAAACCTCCGACGGATACCGGGTCAGCCAGTCCTTTTCAATGCCCAGCCCTTCAATGACCCGCTGCTCCACCCGGTCCCCTTCCTTTAAGACTTCCTTCAGCCGAAGCCTGGGGTTTACGGAGTTCTCCGGATGCTGCCATATCATCTGCACCGGACAGTAACCGCGAAAGGAAGAAAGAGGTTTTCCGTCGACAAGCACCTCCCCGCTGTCCGGCCTTTCATACCCGGCCAGGATCTTGCAGAAGGTGGTCTTGCCGAATCCGCTGGGCGCCGTCATACCAAGGCGTTCCCCGCTGACTAAGTCCATGCCCAAATGATTAAGTATCTGTCTGTTTCCATTATCATATCGAAATGATATGTCCACTGCCTCCAGTTTCATCGGACCTCTTCACCTGCCTTTACGCACCGTACCCTTCCTCCATGGAAGCTGCGGTACTCCACTTCCCTTAAGCACGGTTCCTCTGCAAGAGCGCATCTGGGCGCATAGGGACAGCCGGCGGGCCGGTCCTTTGCATAAGGCTGAGCACCCGCTTCCGCTAAAAATCCATGCTCCGGCATGGCCCGGTATAAGGCTCTGGAATAAGGATGGCGGAGCTTCCTTTCTTCTTTAAAATCAGAGGCCGCCGCTTCCTCCACATTGGTACCGGCATAGAATACCACAATCCGGTCCGCAATTTCAAGGGCCAGCTCCAGGTCGTGGGTGATAAGAAGCACCCCTGCCCCTTCATCGGCCATCTCACGGAAATGGGACAGAACACGCCTTGCAATGTCAATGTGCAGGCCGGGGGTGGGCTCATCCGCGATCACCAGCCCGGGCTGCTCCATGACTGCGGTGGATATGAGGATCCTTCTTGTCATGCCCCCGGACAGTTCAAAGGGATACAGCCCCTCCGCCTGTTCGTCAAGGCCGTACCGCTCCAGCACGTTCCGGCTTTTTTCCCTGCTTTTCCTGTCCTTCCTCCCATTTCTGATCTGGGGTCCCGCTTTCATCAGAGGATCCAGATAGGAAACGCTCTGAGGCACCAGAACGATTTCTTTCCCCCTCAGCCGTTTCATCTTTTTTTCCGTCAGATTTTCTCCATAATAGGAAATCTCTCCGGACCACCGGGCATTATAGGGCAGGATGCCTAAAACCGCATGGGCGAGCAGACTTTTTCCGGAACCGCTGGAACCCACCACAGCCACCATCTCCCCTTCCCCCACCTCCAGGCTTAAATCCGTGATGGCAGGAAGGACTGTCTGCCTAAATCCCCGTTCATACTGGGTAAAGGCCACGGACAGATGTTTGATTGACAAAACCGTTTTCTTCTCTTCCAAATCATTTCCTCCTACCGATGAACCCAGCCCGGATCCAGAAGCCTGCCTATCATGTCCCCTGTAAAATGGAACAGCAGAACCACAATTACCAGAAACAGCCCCGGAAACAGGGCCAGCCACCATCTTCCCATTGCCAGGTACTTCATGCTTTCCGACAGGATCACTCCGATGGCAGGCTGTTCCGGGGAAAGGCCGAACCCCAGAAAGGTGATGCTGGCTTCATGAAGGATGGCATGGGGAAATAAAAGCACCAGGCCAACGAGGAGCTGGGGGATCAGATGAGGGGTCATATGCTTCAGGGCTGTTTTAAACCGCCCGTGTCCCAGCTTTCCCGCTATTTTGATGTATTGGCTCTCCTTCAGCTGAAGGACTTCCCCCCGGATCAGCCGGGCCAGAGAGGTCCAGTGGGTCAGGGATATCCCCACCACCACGCCCCGAAAGCCTTTCCCAAGGGCAAAGGATATGAGCACCAGCAAAAGGATGTGGGGGATCCCCATGACAAGGTCGATGAGACCGATGACAAATCCATCCGCCGCCTTTCCCATGACCGCCGCAAAAAGCCCCAGAAAAAACGCCAGTCCTGCGCTGACCGCCGCAGTCAGAAGGCCGATCCGGATGCTTAAGGAAACGCCTGTGACGGTCCGGGCGAACATATTCCGGCCCAGCCAGTCCGTTCCAAAGGGATAGGCCAGACAGGGAGGGAGATTTTTTCTGGAAAAATCAGTGACCAGAGCTTCCTTCCCATAAAGCTGCCCGGCTATGGTAACCGCCGTCAGTGCTGCCGCGGAAAATATCAGAAGGCACATCATGGTCTTCCGGCTGTTCCATTGTTTCATGCGGCTCCATTGTTTCATGCTTTTCCCCTCCCTCTGCGCATTCTTGGATCCACTGCGCCGTAAAGCACATTGGCCGCAAAATTCCCTGCAAACACGATGGCCGCACTGATGACGGCAATGCCCAGAAGCAGGGGAACATCACCTCCAAGTCCGGCCGTCACGGCCGCCTGCCCCAGGCCCGGATAGGAAAACACCTGCTCCACAAGGACCGATCCCCCGAAGATCTCGCTGACCGATGCAAACTGCAGCGTCAGGGCAGGCAGGAGAATATTGCGTATTCCGTGGCGGAAAATGATCCGGACAGCGGATTCTCCCCTGGCCTTTGCAAAAAGCACATAGTCGCTTTCCATGACCTGGATCATTTTTTCCCTTGTATGGAGGATGATGCCGGATACTCCCGACAGGGAGAGGGTCAGGGCGGGAAGTATCCCGTGAAGGATCCTGTCCATTCCTGTGACATCGGCCTCCTCCATGCCGATGGGAACGCTTAAACCAATGGGCAGCACCCGCAGCCAGACTCCGAAAACCATCAGCAGCACCAGACCGAGCCAGAAGGACGGAGTGCTTGCGGTTATCAGCGCATAGGCTGAGATCACCTTATCCGCGGCTTTCCCCGGGCTGGCTCCCGCCAGTATTCCCAGGGCAAACCCTACGGCCCCGGAAACCATCCAGGATACCGCCATGAGCCACAGGGAGTTGGAAAGCCTCACTCCAATGACCCGGGCAACCGGCTGACGGTACAGAAGGGATATCCCCATATCTCCCCGGAGGAAATCACCGGCCCATGATAAATACCTCCTTACGGGAGGCTCTCCCACTCCCCAGTACCGGGAAAGCCTGGCGATCTGCTCCCGGCTCATGGAGCCCAATGCCGCCTGACCGATGTTGGCATCCAGGGGATCGACGGGCGAAACGGTAACCAGAAAGAAAGCGGCAATGCTGACCAGAAAAAGAAGTACCGCCATCCGCAATAAATTCCTGAATAAAAACAATCCTGTATTCATCAGTTCCAGCTCCACTGATCCACGTTATTGACGATCGACCAGCCATGGCCGTGAGGATGGAGCTTCTGGTCCGCAACCTGCAGCCCGTCTCTCACCCAGTACAGATGATCGATGTTCACCAGCCATATCCAGGGAATATCCCCGTTCTGGGTGACTCCCGTCTCCCCATCCCACTGGGCCTTCTTCCACAGCTCATAGGATTTTTCCAGGTCGCTTTCTGCGAGGGCCTCTTCCATGTACCGGTCCACCTTTTTGTTGGCATAGGGCGAATAGGAGGCAAGCCCGGTATCCTCTGCGGTGTGGTAAATATTATAAAGCTCCATGGGCGTATGGGTTCCCCAGCCCCAGAACATGGGCTCGGACTGGGCTCTGTCATAGGCCGTATCCCAGCCGACTCCTTCCATTTCCCCCTCAATCCCGATCTTTTTCAGCTGGTTCACCGTATCCGCGGCAAGCGCCTGTCTGACCGAATCACCGGCCGGATAAAGGAAATGAAGTTCGGCCCGCTTTCCGTCTTTTTCCCTGACCCCATCTCTTCCCTTCACCCAGCCGGATTCATCGAGAAGCGCCTCGGCCCCTTCGGGGTCATACTCTGTTTTTGAGGAAGGTTCATACCAGGGCATTTTATCACAGACGCTGTAGGCAGGGCTTCCATACCCGTTCAGCACATTTTCAATCATTTCCTCCCGGTTGATTCCGATGTTGATGGCCCTTCTGACTCTCACATCACTGGTAAAGTCATTTCCCAGGGGAATTCCCTTTTCCGATACGGTCCCCGGCGAAACGGCAGGAAGGTTGAACCCGCGGTTATCCACGGTCTTACAGTCCAAAAGCCAGTAACCCGATACGTTTAGATCCGAATAGGAAGCGGCTGTGTATGCGATATCCGCCTGTCCGGACTGTACCGCCGCCAGGGCGGCATCCTCTTCCATAAAGAGAACCGTGACCTTTTTCATCAGGGGTGCCTCTCCATAATAATCCGGGTTGGCTTCCAGGATCACCTGCTGCCCTCTGTCCCACTGCTTCAGCATGTACCTTCCCGATCCCACCGGATGCTCTCCGTAGTCCGCTCCATAGGCGTGTTCCGGCACGATCCCGGTAACAGCCATGGTGTAGGGCCAGATGGAATAAGGCCGCTTCATGTGGAACACCGCGGTCAGATCATCCGCTGCCTCCGCCCGGTCCAGCATGGTGAAATCATTGACTGAGCTGGCATCCCTTAAGGTATTGTAGGTAAATGCCACATCCTTGGCAGTTAATTTTTCTCCATCCGTAAAGAAAGCATCATCCCGGATCTTCACCGTCCAGGTCAGTCCGTCGCCGCTGACCTCCATATCCGTGGCCAGATCATAGCCGATCTTTAAATCCTTGTCCGTAACCGTAAGGGTGCTCTGGATCAGCGGTTCATGGACATGCTCTCCCGCTCCCCAGCCGTATGCCGGGTCAAATCCCGCCTCAGGCTCTGAGCTGACCCCCATTACCACGACCACACTGTCTGACTCTTTCCCCTGGGCCTTATCCCCGGACGGATTGATGCTTTCCTTTCCGCAGCCCGTCACAGATACGGCGGCCAGAACCGCCGCCATCATCAATTTCCATTTCCGTTTGATCACGTCTCTTTTCCTCCTCCATAATCATAAAACCTGTTTCAGGCATTCTCCAAAGCAAAAAAATACCAGAAACAGTCATACGCATTCCTTAAAAATGCCCATACCTTCCTGGTATCTGTTTTATCATTATTTTTCTTTTTACTTACTTTCCAAAGATCACTGCCAAGTGGTGACTTCTGTCATCCGTTAAAAAAAGTATACGTAAAAATTCCCCTTACGTCAACGGATTTTTATGCAAACGTTTGCATCGGCCGTATTTCTATGCAAGCTTTTTCAGCAGAATGTCCCTTAAATAACCTCCGTACTTCTCTTTGGTCAGGATGACTTCGTATCCCTGACGGACCGCGTTTTTCCTGCTGTGGACATTTTCCGGATGGATGGTGCACATCAGATACCGGTATCCCCGCTCTCTCAGTTCATTCTCCGCGGTCTGCATCATGGCATACTGCAGGCCGTTTCCACGGTACCCGGGCAGAATGGCTGCGGTCTCCATGTGAGCGACCTTCCATAATTCCTCCTCTGAAAACCCAGCATCCCGGCCCAGGTTTTCTTCCCCCCATCCCGGAAAGACAGCAACAAAAATCCCCGCCAGGATCCTGGAGTCCTTTTCAACGGCCTTATATCCGATTCCGTTTTTCTCCTGAAGCATGGCGTAAATATGTTCCGGATCATCGGGCACAAACCAGTCTTTATGCTCCATCTGCTGCCACACCGCTTCGATCACATCCGCCACGGACCGGTAATCGGAGGGGGCGGCCCTTTCAATCAAAAATTCCATATTCCTTCCACCATGCCCTTTCCCTTTTTTAGCATATATCATCTCAGCCTGCCGGCTCACAGATCTCTTTTCCGGCAGTTTTAAAATTTATTTTACCATCGCTCCAGTCTGATTTCAATATACAGCAGTAATATTCTGTTTTTAACATCGCTCCATAATGCCAATAATGTTCAGCTGGAAAATATTTAAGATTTTGAGATACATTTGTCTGGCAGTTGACATTTTGGGAGCTTCGATGTAAAATAGAGATACAAAGGGATTATGTATTTCAATTGTTGCACAAACGAAACCCCAGGGATGGCAGTCCCTGGGGTTTCTTATGCCCGCTGTTATTTGTCCTTCCGGTCGAGCCATTTGCAAATGTATTTTGTTGCTACACCTGCTATGACCGAAAGTATAAGGGTTAATATGTATTCCAACTGTTGCACCTCCTTTCTGCTGTCACAGAATGGAGACCAAATACAGCAATTTCATTATATTTCCTTTTTCATGTTTCGTCTACAATTTTTGAAAAGAGGTAAACTGTACCCTTTTTCAAGAACATAATAATCATATTGAACAAACGTTGTCTGCATTTTCAATAAATCATAATCAACTAAACATTCCTGGTAAACCGGCATCCGGGAAAATTGGAACACCCATAAAAATCCCCGTATCTTCCGCTTCGGCGCCTGAGCACGCCTCCGCACTGGGGGCATATCTCGGTTTTCTGCTCCTTAAGCAGCTTCCCCATATGCTCATAGCACTGCTGGTTCATAATGCAGTCATTCATCGCCCGGTGTGCACCCTGGGTGTTAATATTGAAATGAGCGGAAATGTCCGTCAGCCGGTGGCGTCTGAGCTGGGGCAGACACGCCTTGGCCATAAAAAGGGTGTCCACATAATCGTTGATCACGTCCCTCCCAAGCAGTTCTCCCGCCGCCCGGTAGAGAAAAAGCAGGTCAAAGGACTGAATATTGTGGCCTACCAGGATCTCTCCGCCGATAAATGAGAGAAAATCCGGCAGCACCTCCGCCAGCCCCGGCGCATCCTTAACCATCTCATCCGTAATGCCGTTGACACTGGTGGCCCCGGCGGGAATGTGAGTGCCCGGATTTACCAGAGCTGTAAATTCTGCCACAGGCTCATGCCCCTTCACCTTGACAGCTGAAATTTCAATGATGGAATCCTCGGCGGCACTGACCCCTGTTGTTTCCAGATCAAATACCACATAATCTTCCGCATACTGACCCAAACGTCTGCCTGTTATCTGTCTGACAGTCATAGTTTAGTTTCCTCCGTTCTGTATGTAGATCAAGGCTTAATGCCTTAACTTGCCGAATGCGGGAGGAAACCAGTTCCCCCCGCCTCTGCAAAAGCTTTCGTTACCCTGTTATTATAACGCCTGATGCTTTATCCATCAAGCATCCCGGCAAAATTCTTTCCTTCTGAAAAAAAATAATCAGTTAAGGGCCACCATCTGTTCCGCCACTGTCTCCGCCTCTTCCGCGGAAAAATACCCGCATGCTTCCATACGCTGAAGGACCTTCATCTGTCTTTTCTCTGCAAGGGCAGGATTCTTGGCAGGGGAATATTTGGACGGGGCGTTTGGGACGCCGGCTAAGAGAGTGCTCTCATACTCCGTCATATCCTGGGGTGCTTTTTTAAAGTAACCCATGCTCGCATCCCCCACGCTGTAGTATCCGTCCCCAAAATAGATACAGTTTACATAAAGTTCAAAAATTTCATCCTTTGTATAATTATTCTCTATGTCATATGCCATAAACACCTCTGCCGCTTTCCTGTAAATATCCTTTTCCTGGGTAAAATACATATTCTTTGCCAGCTGCTGGGTGATGGTGCTGCCGCCTTCCACAAGCTTCCCTGCTCTGATGTCGTTTGCGACCGCCCGGGCGATGGCGATGGGATCAATCCCGCCATGCCGGTAGAAACGGTGGTCCTCCACCGACAGCACCGCATTTACATAGACCTCCGGCAGGTCCCCGAATTCCGTATAGCCGTCCTTTTCCCGAATGGCCTCCACCCGCTCAGAAAGTCCGGTCCCGTCAAGGGCCTCCCGGTAGAGCTCATAGCCTTTATATGCCACAGTGAACCCGGCCAACAGAAATACCGTCACCATCATGATCAATATGCTTCTTAGAAACGTTCTTATCCTCATCGATCCACTGCCTCCTTTTCATCCTAATACTATTCTATGTTACAAAATAAATTGTATCATAGACTCCCTTTAAAATCAGGAATAATTCCTTATATTTCCCTAAAGTTTTCGGACAAGTTATGACGAAAATTTTACCAATTCTTACAAAAAATGAAAGATTCAGAAAAAAACATCAGCATTCCATCAGGTTAACACAAATCCTGAGGAATGCTGAAGGAAGCATTTCATGATTCCATATTGTTTTGCAGGCACTTCTATCCTTTCACAGCTCCTGCCATCATCCCCTCTATGAAATATTTCTGAAATGCCACAAAAAGGAGGAAAATGGGTATGACCGAGAACACGGAACCCACGATCAGAAGGCTGTAATTATCTCCGTAAGGGTTGATCAGGGTATTGAGACCCAGGGTAAGGGGATACTTTTCTGATGAACGGATCACCAGAAGAGGCCACAGATAATTGTTCCAGGCATTCATTCCGTTAAGAATGGCCATTGCGGAAAAAGCAGGCTTCATAAGAGGAACGATCAGCCGGCAGAAAATCCCGTACTCTGTGGCCCCGTCGATCCTTCCGGCCTCCATAAGAGACTGGGGGATGCTGACCAGATACTGCCGGAAGAAAAATATGGTGGAAGCGTGGGCCACAAAGGGAAGGATGACCGCCCCATAGCTGTCCATCATCTTCCAGGCTGACATCTGCTTATACAAAGGAAGCATTACCACCTCCAGCGGTATGGAGAGGATCAAAAGCACGAGTATGAACAGGAGCTTCTTTCCTTTGAACTCATAAGCTGCAAATCCATATCCCACAAAGGAACTTACAAGCAGGGTGCTCACCACCGTGATCACCGTAAGGCAGATGCTGTTAAAAAACCAGTTCCAGTATTCATGCTGTCCGGCAAACAGCAGAATATAATTGTCAAAATTCATTCCGGAAATATTTATGTCCAGATTGAGACCGTATTGCAGGAGATCGCTTCCCGGCTTAAAGCTTGCCACAAACAGCACCCAGATCGGGAGAACGATCAGCAGGGCAAGTATGGAAAACAGGATCACCAGCCCGGCTGCCGCCAGCTTTCTCCTGCTTCTTATGTCCGCCGCTTTTTTTCTGTCCGCTCCGCTCATATCACTCTCTCCCTTCTTCGAAGGTTCCCGTAATCTTCAGCTGTATGAGGTTCACCAGCATGACCACAGCCAAAAGGATCAGTCCTACCGCACAGGCGTAGCCCAGCGCCCTCTTTTCCACTCCCTGCCGGTAAAGATAACCCACTATGGTGAGTCCGATGTTATTGGGGGAATTGTTTCCTTTAAACAGCATATTGCTTTCAAGAAACATGGACAGCCCTGCGTAAATGCTGATGGTGAGTACGTAGACCGTGGTAGGCTTTACCAGGGGAACGGATATTTTGGAAAATTGCTGCCATTTGGAAGCGCCGTCAATGGCGGCTGCCTCATATAAATCAGAGGAAATGCTCTGCAGGCCCGAAAGAAAATAAAGAATATTCACTCCCGTCCATCTCCAGCAGGCCAGAAGAAGAAGGGCAAAATAGCTGGTCCCTGCCCCCTTCAGCCATTTGACCGGCTCCATGCCGAATCCCCCCAGCACCTGGTTAAACAGGGATGTGGAAGCCTCCCCGAACATCAGGCGGAAAATGGTGCCAGCCACCACCACGGAGGTCAGGGCCGGAATGAAATAAACGGATTTGAAAAAATCCGCCTTTTTCATGAGTCTGCTGTTCAGCAGAGTTGCAAAAAGCATGGGAAAAGGAATCAGAAGAATCAGCGTACCTGCCATATATTTAAAACTGTTCCACAATGCCTTTAAAAATATTTTGTCAGACAGCAGCCGTGTATAATTGTCAAATCCCACCCATTTCTCCTTTAACACATCCTGAAAGCTTAAAAGAACGCCATTGCAGATGGGAACCAGCCAGAATAGCAATACCGTAATCACAAACGGGCAGATGAATACATAGGGAGCTATCTTTTTCGAATAAAAGAATTTTTTCATTTCGCAAACCCCTTTTCTGATGGGAACTGATCAGGCGGCTGCAGGGATATGAGATCCCCTGCAGCCTGCCCTCCTGTTATTCTTTAAATTCGTTGTCCAGGGTTTCCTGTGACTGGGTAAGCGCTTCCGCCACCTCCATGCCATCCTCAAAAATGCTGTTCAAGGTGACATTGCAGAATTCATTGTTGATGGAAGGATACTTTTCATCCGTATAAGCCTGAAGAATTCCAATGCTGTCCTTTGTTTTCAGCAGAGCATCAAAAGGATAATTGGTGAAGTACTGGATAAACTGGTTATCCGGATTCTGGGTGAGGGAGGTATCCGTCCATACCGCGGTATTTACAGGGTCAAATCCAAGAACATTCCATACTTCCCTGTTGGATTCCTCCGAAAGCTTTATATAAGCCATCACTTCCGCGGCCAGCTGTGCGTGTTCGCCGCTTTTTACGATTGCAGTGCCGGTGCCGCCGCCGCCGATGGTGGCGATCCCGCCGTCATTCTCAGCCCATACCGGTACGGGCGCAATGGCCACCTGCTTCTTCAAATCCCCCATATAATTCACATACCTGGAGGTCTGCCAGAAAGGCATGATCTGCACCGCATATTCTCCTGAATTATAGGACGGATACGCCTCCTCATTGTCAGGCTGGCCTCCCGGAACTGTGGCAAATGCGCCTGTTTCCTGCATGCCCTTTATGTACTCCAGCACCGCGGTCATTTCCTTGCTGGTCAGATTCAGCTTTCCGTTCTCATCGATATAATCGCCGCCTTTCTGAGCCAGCATGAGATTTACCATCCACTGGGCGGAGGTTTCCACGCAGGAAAAATATTTTCCGGTGGCTTCGTAATATTTCACGCCCGCCTCTTTAAACTGATCCCAGGTCTTTATATCCTGGTAGTTGATCCCGGCATCGCTCAGCAGCTTTTCATTGTAAAATGCCACGGTGGTCCCCACGTGGGTCGGGAATCCGTATTCCTTTCCATCCTTGGTATAAATATCGAGTCTGGACTGTACAATGTTCTTCCTGTAGGGTTCAATTGCATCGTTCAGTTCCATCAGGCCGATATTTCCCACCATAAATGCCGGAAACTTTCCAAGCTCGATATCCACCACATCCGGAGCTCCCTCCCCTGATTCCAGAGCCAGGGACAGCTTGTTATGCATGTCATCATAGGGCATGTTGCTCAATACCAGGTTCACCTTTTTATCCGGATTTGCCTCATTCCATTTTTCCGCCATGGATACGTAAAAATCCTGATGAAGCTCAATGAATGTCCATACATTTAATGTGGTCACATCATCCCCGCCGACCTCCATGGACTTTTTCCCCGCGGAAGAGGTTCCCTTGGTGGTTTCCGCGGTATCTCCTTTCGTACTGCTGCATCCTGCAATCAGGGATGCTGCCATCGCCCCGCAAAGCAGCGCCGCCAATACCCGTTTTTTCATTAAAAAATCCTCCTTTTTGCCTTCCTTCTCTATCAAATCAGATGATACCCATCTGTATGATCCCGCCTCCGTTTCCCCTCACATTTTAAATCGTTTAATAAAACCGGTCAGCATAGAATGATCGCTTCCTTCGCTGATTTTATGTATTTCTTCCTGATATTATCGATAACCCCTATATTTTTCATTGAAATACCGGTTCATCTCTCATTTTCTGAATCCGGATCTTTTTCTATCTTTATATTAAACGTTTAATATAAGAATTAACATTTCTTCTGTTTTTTTAAATTTAACATCATTTTTAACACCGTAATCATCGTTTTTAATCCTTATGATTGCATACTAACACATACAAATTATTCTGTAAAGTATTTTTGCACAATTATATAAAATATTTAATCGTTTAACTATGTAATATTTACTTTATTTTTGTCATATCATGTCGTGCCTTATCATCCGGGCTGTTTTTTATGGGGAAAATTCTGAAAAATCCTGACTTCAGACAAATAAAAAGAACGCTTACCATGGCGTGACACCAGATAAAACGTTCTGATTTTTACAGCCGGTCCTATGCTTCCACGGCAATGTTTTTCACGGATTTCCTGATTAGCAGCCGGCAGCCCACGGCACAGACATTATCCGGGCCGGCCTCTGATTCCCGCCCGTTTAAGAGATCGATGACCAGTTCGCTGGCCTTGTGTCCGATATCATGCAGAGGCAGGCTCACGGTGGTCAGCGGCGGCCGGTAGTAGCCGGACAGCTCCCGGTCATCGTATCCTGCCACCGATATATCCTCTCCCGGCTTCAGTCCCAGTTCATCCATGCGGTCATAGGCGCCGCCTGCCATTAAGTCATTCATGCAGAAGAGGGCGGTCACTTCCTTTTCCAGGAGCTGTCCGGTGCGGCTGTAACCGGATTCCCTGGTCCAGTCCCCTTCCACCACCAGGCCGGGATCATACAGGATCCCGTTTTGAAAAAGGACCTGCTGGTATCCCACGAGCCTGGCCTGGGCATGCAGGCTGTCGGGCTTTCCGGTTATCACTCCCACCCTTTTATGGCCGTGATCCACCAGATACTGCATGATTTCCGCAGCGCCGCCCACATCATCCACCACGACGGAGGGCACCTTCCCGCTTTTGGAATATCCGTACGCCATGACGGCCGGAATTGGCAATGTATCGGGGATACAGCGGATAATCCGTTCATGGGCCGCCACATATATGATCCCTTCCACCTGCTTCTCCATCAGCTTCTTGATCTCAAGCCCCACCAGTCCGTAATAATCATCCCGGTTATAATAAGTGTCGCTGTATTTTTTAAACAGCCGTAAATTCGTGAGCAGGATCTGGTAATCCCTTTCCTGGCAGTAGTCCGTTATGCCGTCTATGATATCCGGGATGCTGAATATGGTCATGTCCTCCGCAATGACGCCGATGCTTCTGGTCTTCTGCATCTTTAAATTCTTTGCAACAACATTGGGAGTATAATCCAGCTTTTCCGCCATTTCCAAAACCAGTTTTCTCGTCTTCTCACTTGCGCCGGGTTTATTGTTCAATATATTTGACACTGTGGCCACTGATACACCGCAGCATTTCGCCAGTTCTTTTATCGTTGCCATGGTCTGCCTCCGGAACCTTTTGTACTAATTAACTCAGATTTTCATGCTATTGTCAATAGGCGGAGGACAAATATTAAACGTTTTACCAAATCCTGGCAGGGAAAAATGACTGGTCAGTAGATTCTTACTTCAAAAATCCCGGCCTCTTCGCTTCCGTATGTGGAAATGGGGCTGATGCGGACGGCGTCTCCTTCCACTTCGTCAAAGGAAAGCTTCTGCAGTCTCTGCCCTCCGGATCCGGCGGCAATGTGCTTTACCACATTTCCCTGGCATAAAATATCCACTTCATATTCCTTCAACAGCTCTGAGGGCGGATGCTTCTCCTGACGGGAAAGCACCTGGCTGTTTATGGACGGCGTGATTTCCCGGCTTAAGTTGGAATCCAGCGCCAGCCGTATTTCCCGGATGGGCACCTGCCGGGGCAGGGTGAGAAGCAGGGACGGTCTGTCCTTTATTCTGGCACGCCAGCAGTTCGTCTCTTCTTTCACTGCCCTTGAGACTCCATTGACGGCCTTTTCCGGTTCACAGCCCGGAATATGGTGGGTGGCTGTCACTGCCGCCAGCCTGCCATGGTCCCCGGGATCCCGGTTGACCGCAAAGGGGATATAACAGTCATCCTTTAAAAGCTCCTGCTGCAGCTCCTTTACATGATCCAGCATCTCTGCCGGCAAAAGGTTCTTTTGCACTGCCAGAGCAGCGGCTGTTCCGGCCGCCTGCCCTGCTACCGCGCAGGTCCCCATCACTCTGGCAGAGGAAAAAGCCACGTGAGAACAGCTGATGGCTCTGCCTCCCAGAAAAAGATTCCTTATGTTTCTGGAATACAGACACCGGTAGGGAATGGAATATATGCCGTTTACCTTATTCCACACAGTGGGAACCTCATTTTCACGGAGAAAGCCGTCCACCGCATGGAGATCCATGGGCCAGCCCCCATAGGCCACCGCATCCGGAAAACGGGTGTTCTCCAGACAGTCCTGTTCCGTCAGCACATAATCCCCTATGAGTCTGCGGCTTTCCCTTTTTCCCGGCAGGAACCCCACCCATTCCAGTTCCATCCGTTCCGCGCCGTGGTCCCCTCCGTTTTTGATATGGTCCCATACCCCGAATACGGCCTTCAGCAGCTCATCCTTAAGCATTTCCCCATCGGAAATGACATTGCTGTCTCCGCCTCCAAGCTCGATCCACCAGTACCCGGAGGTAATGTCGCTGTGGTCCCGCAGCTTCAGCTGTTCCTCGGTGTAAGTGTTGGCCCAGAAAGGTTTTATAAACGGCACCTCATGCCCCATATCCCTGGCCTTGAACATCAGGGAATTTCCCATGGTATAAGGATCCTCCTGTCGGGGGGCCAGGGATTCTCCGTACCGGTCTGCGGCTTCTCTTCCCATCCGGTATTCCGCTCCCGCCTTTGCCCCCAGCACTCCGTCTCCGGTGGCATCCAGAAACAGGGTGCCAAAAATGCAGAATTTTTTCTCCGTGGTCATCTGTACCCCATATACCGCTTCGATCTTCTCTCCGTCACACAAAACATCGGTCATGTAAGTGTTTAAATAAAGGGTGAGATTTTCCTGAAAATGCACCTTTTCCCACAGAACGGAATCAAAGATCGGATACACCATTTCCGGATTCCTGCGCTTGTTCTCCAGAAGGATTTCTTCAAGGATCCCCGTTTCCCTTGCATTGGGGACCGACATGTGATGGTCGGCCCCGCAGATATGCATCCGGATTTCGGAACTGGCATTTCCGCCTAAAACCGGCCGGTCATGGATCAGGGCCGTCGATACTCCCCTTCTGGCGGCGGCAATGGCCGCACAGATACCGGACATCCCGCCTCCGATCACGACAAATTCATAATGATAATTCCGGCAGTCAGTCATTTTTACCTCCTTTTACGGGCTTACTCCCAATTCCATCAGACGGTTCTGCACCGCCTTTGCCTCCAGCTTCCTGGGTGTTATTCCCCGGGCCGCGCACATGGCTGCCGCAATGCCCACGGCCTGCCCCATGTTGGCACAGATGGGCATGACCCGGAAATTGGAATGGGCCATATGAGTTCCTGAAATATTTCTTCCCGCCAGATACAGATTGTCAATTTCCAGGGGCACAAAACAGCCGTAGGGGATGGTATAGCCCCTGGTCTGGGTGAAATTCTTCTGGCAGCCGGTCTCATCAAGGCCGTTTCCCGTGAGATTATGTACATCAAAATTAAAGCTGGCCTTTGTCACCACCCAGTTGTCAAAGACCCGGGCATCCAGAATGTCCTGCTCCGTAATGGTCTCCTCCCCTTTAAAATGCCTGGTTTCCCGGATCCCGATCAGAGAGGCCGAGCTGATGATAAAGCAGTTTTCAAAGCCGGGGACAAACCTTCTTAAAAAAGCCGTAATTTCATCCATCTGTTCCCTGCAGACCACCGCAGCCCTTGTGAGATCATCCGTATCCGTACCGTCGACCCCGGTGCAGTTGGTCATATTGCAGGTGACCACGCCGGGAAGGGTTGTTTTGTATAAAAGCACATGCCCCGCCGGGCTGGGCAGATGCTTTCCCCCGAGCTCCTGTAAATCACCTTCCGGCAAAGCAAAGCTTTCCTCAAAGCCCCCCGGAAAAACACCCCGTTCCACATCCACCCCGGCTACCTTAAACATGATTGTGGCCGGCTGCATCCTGCCGTCATTCTCTCTCCCTTTCCCATAAGGGGCCCCGGCCTTTGCGGCTATGTCTCCGTCACCGGTGGCGTCAATGACGATTTTGGCAAGAACGGCCTCTCTGCCGGATTTGCTCTCCAGGATCACTCCCTTTACCGTATTTCCTTCCATAACGGCATCGCTGGCAAAGGAATATAACCGGAGCGAGACGCCTGCCTCCATAAGCATCCGGAGCAGAACCGTTTTTAAGCGCTCCGGGTTAATGATCTGACGTTCCCCTCCGTTAAAAGAGTTTTTGTCCTCTCCTGAGGATTCTGCCGAACGGTTCAGTATCTCCTCATAAAATCCCCCTTCCGTATTTCCCGTCCAGTGGCTCATGAGTCCTGCCGTAGCGATTCCTCCCACATCTCCCGTCTGTTCCGCCAGCATGGTCACCGCTCCTTCTCTTGCCGCCGCAACCGCCGCACCGATTCCTGCCGGCCCGGCTCCCAGCACCAGCACGTCAACCTCCCGAATCACCGGTATTTCTCTTTTATTTTCCGTTATAACTTTCATATTCCTGACACCTCATCCTTTCACAGCGCCGGCCACCAGGCCTTTAATGAGAAACTTCTGCCCCAGCAAAAAAACCACAAAGGCAGGGATCAGGGCAGACGCCGCCGCTGCCATAACCAGATTGTATTCCGTCACGCTCTCTTCAATAAAATTGGTAAGGGCTATGGGAATGGTATACAGCCTCCAGTCGCTTAAAAACACCAGGGGTTCCAGATAACTGTTCCAGTTCCATAAAAAGACCACCATTGCCAGGGAAGCCATGCTGGGCTTTGCCACAGGCACCATGATTTTCGCCCATATAAGAAATTCATTGGCTCCATCCACCCGGGCGGACTCTCTCAGCTCATCCGGGATTTGCATAAAATACTGGCGCATCAGAAAGGTTCCCGTTATGGTGATAAGCCCGGGCAGGATCAGGGTCATATGGGTTCCCGTCAGTCCCATC
Source organism: Lachnospiraceae bacterium 54-53 (assembly GCA_041223105.1). Classification (GTDB taxonomy): domain Bacteria; phylum Bacillota; class Clostridia; order Lachnospirales; family Lachnospiraceae; genus Lacrimispora. Next base: position 76,502 of record JBCLPO010000015.1, on the reverse strand, counting down.
TTATTAAACATGACAAATTTAGGTATCAGCGTCACCTGGCTCGGTATCATCATGGTTGCCAGATAGAGGAGGAACAAAAGATCCCTGCCCCTGAATTTGATTTTCGCGAATGCATAGCCCGCCAATGTGCTGGTGAGCACCGCTCCGGACAGATTGATGACCGCGATCTTGACGGAATTAAAGTAAGCCAGGCCAAAATGGTAATCCCTGGCCGCGAGGTTTCCGATATTCCATACTTTTTTGTAATTGTCCGGATAAAAATATTTCGGTATCCATTCGATAGGGAGCTTCATTACATCCAGGGGAAGCTTCATGGAGGCCGAAAGCATCCATAAAAATGGGGTGACCATGGAGACAGCCAGAGCCCCGACCGCCGCAGTGAATATGATTTTTAAAAGGACCCTGTGATTCTTCTGCATCTTGAGAGCCTCCTTTCTTTAATAGCTGACCCATTTCTTCTGTCCCGCCCACTGGAACATGGTAATGCCAAACAGAATGAGGAACAATATCCATGACATGGCGGAGGCGTATCCCATCCGGTAAAAGGTAAAGGCCGACGTATAAATATAATAAACCAGTACGTTGGTCGCTGTCCCGGGGCCCCCTCTCGTCATGATCTGTATGGGTGCAAACACCTGAAATGAAGTTATAAATGTGGTAATGATCAGGAAAAACGTGGTGGGAGATAAAAAAGGGACCGTAAGCCTGAAAAATTTCTGCACCTCTCCGGCTCCGTCAATGTCCGCAGCCTCGTAAACATCCTGGGGAAGCCCCTGGAGCGCCGAGGTATAGATCATGTTGGCATACCCCACTCCCGACCATACGGTCATGAGCATCAGGGCAGGGAGCGCCCATTTCGTGTCCCCCAGCCACTGGGGCGGATTCTCCACACCAAAAAGCTTCACCATCTGGGTAAACGGTCCCCAGGGGGAATACATCATCACCCACACAATGGCAACCGCAACGATGTTGGATATATAGGGCATAAAAAGTGCCAGCCTCATGGGAAGCCTGGCAACACAGTATTTGTCAATAATGACCGCCAGCACCAGAGCGAGGAAAACAGTGACCGGCACAACTCCCACTGCAAAGATCACGGTATTGATCAGGGAACTGGTAAACCATTCATCCTGCCACATTTCGATAAAATTCTTGAGTCCGATGTAATTCCAGTTTCCGATTCCCCGGGTATAATCCCAGTCCGTAAAGCTGATGATCAGAGAAAAGATCATGGGAAACAGGGTGAAAAGACATACGCCGATGATGTTGGGGAGAATAAATGTATATCCTGTCAAATCAATTTTAAACTGTTTGCTCAGCCTGATTTTCTTCATGACCGGCCATCCCCTCCTTTCTTTTTGTGTTGTGAGGGTGCCGCAGAATCATTCTGTTGATTCTTTTCATTTTACGGCACCCCCTTTCATTCCGGACAGTTATTTCTGCAGGATCTCATCCGCGCGGGCTTTGGCCTTTGCCATGCCTTCTTCCACCGTCTGTTTTCCGATGAAAATTCCTTCCAGTTCTTCCACAGCTATTTTCCTCACTTCCGCTATGTGATTGGTGATGGACGGAACCGCGTAATTTTCGGATGGGGTTATGAGGATCTTCTGAGTGGTTTCCAGATCCAGATATTCCTCGGCTCCTTTTATGAATGCCTCCGTCACTTCCGCTGAATCATAGGTATTGGAAGCCGGAACCCGGCCGCCTGAGACCACAGGAAGCATGCCCTCTGTGGCATACCATTTTGCAAATTCCCATGCAGCGTCCACATTCCGGGACTTGGGATTGATGCACAGATGATCTCCGTAGCCTCCCTGGGTATAATTTCTCTTTCCCTCCTCAACCACAGGATAGGGAGCGAAGGCCGTTTCAAAATCATGGGGATAGCTGGCCTGATCCTTAACGCTTCTCACGATCCAGGGTCCAATGGTCATGGCGCATTTTCCGGTTAAGAACATCCCTTCCTGAGACAGCTTCTGGGTCACTGAATCCGTATGGGTGGGCGATGTCTTATCCACATTCATCATGTTATTGATCAGCTCCACGGATTTAAGGACCACCGGGTCATCGAAGCTGGTTTCCGTTTCGCTCTTATACATGGGATCCCCGCCGTTGGTCTGGGCCACCAGATAAGTAAAGGGGTAAGTCAGATCCTGCTGGGAATTCCAGAACATGCCGTAGACCTTATCCTGTCCCTCTCCATGGGAAAGCTTTTTGGCTGTCTCCCGGAATTCGTCAAAGGTCCATTCTTCCGGGATCTCGATTCCCGCTTCTTCAAACATATCTTTATTTAAAACGATTCCATACTGGTCCAGCTTGGTGGGAATGGAATAGGGTTTCCCTCCGATATAAAATGCCTCTGCCATGGTTCCGAAATACTCGGTCAGCTGGAATCCGTCTCTTTCCATCAGTTCCGTAAGATCCAGGGCCATGTTCCCTTCCGCCCGTTTCGTCAGGACATCGGAGCTGTAGGTCATATAAAGATCCACGCCGTCTCCTGATAAAAGGTTGGTTTCCAGCTTTAAATTTCCAGTATCATCATTTACAAACCGTTCATATTCCACCTGTATGCCCTTATCCTTATACAGCTGGTTGAAGTTGTCGCAGACTTCCTGAGGCCCTGCTTCCGCCGGAACCCCTCCCCACATCCTTAAAGTCACGGTTTCTCCGCTTCCGGTCTCTGACGCCTCCGTCTTTCCGGCCGCAGCATCGGTCTGCCCTGCCTTACCCCCGCTCTGGCAGCCGGTCATTCCCGACACTGCCATAAGAGACGCCATGCCAAAGGCCGTTAATTTTTTCCACCTTCTCATTGTGTTTTCCTCCAATTATTTTGTTTTTGCCTCTGCTAACACTATAGCAAAAACAGCAGGCCGGGAAAATCCTTCTGTCTGCTGTCTTTCTATAAAAATTTATTATTTTCACCCCCAGGATCCGACGGTTTCTTTGAAACCTTTCAGATCCTGCTGTTTTTCTTTCAGATCCTGCTGTTTTGTTCCTGTTTTTTTAACCAGGCCTGGCGGTATTCCAGTGGGGACTGGCCTGTGAACCGCTTGAACTGGGTGCTGAAATAATTGGGATTGAAGATCCCCACCTCATCGGCGATCTCATTTACCTTTAAATCACTGCTTTTTAAAAGATGGCCGGCATGCTCCATCCTCACCCGGTACACATATTCCACAAAGCTGATCCCTTCTTCCCGTTTAAACACATGGGAGAAGTAACTGCCGCTCATGTTCACCATGGCAGCGATTTCCGTAACCGGAAGCTCTTCCTTCATATGGCTGCGGGCATAGCTCTTTGCTTCGGCGATCTCCCTTCTGCAGATTCTTCCGCTGGCGGATTCATATTCCTTTTTGTATTGTTCAGCCAGCGCCAGCACAGACTGCCGGATCCTGTCCAGAAACGTATAATCGCTTACCGCGGACTCCATGTTTAACCCGTTTTTGTCCAGGAACATGTCGATATCCGTGCTGTGGCGGGTAAATGAGACGGCCAGGGCCCCATAAGCCTTTCGCAGCAGATAGCGGATCTCCGATGGATTCCATTGCTCTTTCTCTTTCAGGAAATCAAAAAATTCCTCCAGAAACCTTCCGATCCCGTAAAAGTCATGCTCTGCCGCCAGCCGTTCCAAAACAGAGCTGTGAAATTCCGGCGGCAGGACTGCCTTTTCCTTTATGATTCTCTCATAGGGATGGAGCTTTCCCGGCTCTGAAAAAAAACGCCGTTCCAGGGTTTCCCGGTTCTGGGCCATTGCAGCCTTTAATCCGTCCACTCCCGTAAATCCCCTGCTTACGGCCCCGCTTACCTCCAGCCCGTAATACTGTCTGGCGCAATTGACAAAAATCCCAAACTCCTTTTCCATTGCCGCCAGAAAGGCGCTGTAATCCGCTTCTTCCCCCTGGTTTACCGCCACCGCGAAATCAAATTCCCCCCATTGAAACACCTCCGCCTTATGATGCCGCCCGAACAGCTCGCCGATGATATTTTCCATGGTAAAAATCAAGAGCTCCGGATCCATAAAATCTCCTTTTTTTCTCATGATCCGGAAATCATCAATGGTGATGGAAAGAATACAGAAGGTCTGCCCGAAATCCACATGCAGGGGCAGTTTCTTAAGCTCTTCCATGTACTTATTCAAAAAGGTTTCTGAATTTAGGATCTTCCTGAACAGCCCCTTTTTTATCACATCCATGTTCCTGTCAGCCACTATGGCCGTATCCGGCCCGGGCTCCGGCGCCTTGCCGGCGGCACTGGCCTCATCCATGATTTTCAGCAGCTCCTCCGGCTTGACCGTCAGCTTAAAAACATAATCAAATGCCCCCAGTTTCATAGCGCTTCTCACATTGTCAAAATCATTGTAGCTGCTCAGGACAATGAACTGGATGTGGGGGTATTTTTCCCTGCAGCCGGAAATCAGTTCAAACCCGTCGATCGGGCTCATCTTTAAATCCGTGAGGACGATATCCGGCTCATACTGCCTGATCTTTTGAAGCGCTTCCTCCCCGTCCGACGCGTCACAGACGATCCGGTACCCATAATTTTCCCACTTGATCAGCGACTGGATTCCCAGGCGCACCAGCACCTCATCATCCACGATCATAACCTTTTTCATCCCCTGCCTTCTCCTCTCTGATTACCGGAAGCGTAAACAGCACTGCCGTCCCCCGTGACTTTAAGCTCTCTATGGTCAGCCCATACCCATCGCCAAAGGTAATGCGTATGTACTCGTCCACATTCTTGATCCCTATGCCCGTCAGCTTGCTCTCCTTCCCCCGCTCCTGTCTGGAAGCTTCAAACTGCCGGATCACATGGGGAGAGATGCCCACCCCGTCATCCTCCACATATATTTTAAGACGGTCTTCTTCCGTATGGCCGTAAATCCGGATCCGGATTTCTTCCCTGTCCTTATCATAGCCATGGATAACGGCATTTTCCACAATGGGCTGGAGAATGAATTTAATGGTTTTCAGATTCAGAATATCTTCATCCAGATCCGCCTCCAGCCTGCAATGGTCCCCGTAACGGCAGTTCTGGATATAGAGATAATTTCTGATGTTGTCCACTTCTTCTCTCACCGTTACCAGACACCGGTCCCTGCTCATACTGTATTTTAACATATGGGCCAGGGCATCTATCCCGTCTACGATGTTATCCGCTCCCCTGATGATCGCCATCCAGCGGATGGTGGTCAGGGTATTGAACAGGAAATGGGGATTTAACTGGGCCCGCAGGGATTCATACCGGTATTTTTCTTTTATCTCATGCTCATTCTCCAGCTCCTTAAACAGATGGCGGATATTGTCGGACATCTTCCGGAAGGCGCGGTTGAGCTGGCCGATCTCATCGGACCGGCCCACATCAATTTCCTTTAAATCCATGTCCAGTGTGTAATTCTCCATCTGTCCGCTTAAATGGACGATGGGCTTTACCAGCATTTTTATTGAAAGATACAGAATCAGGATCAGGATGCATATAACCACCAGAATGATCAGATTCATCCTCCTTCCGATCATCTCCATCTGGTTGGTCACTTCCTGATAGCTGGTAAAGTGAAATATCTTCATCTGCTGCCCGTTGAATACCCAGGGCTTTGGGATCGTATAATAGCTTATGAGATAATTCTCTCCGGCTGCCCTGTACTGCAGGCTTCCGCTCTTCTTTTCCCCGGTCTTTTCATACAGCTGGGTCAGATTCTCATCCCGGATCAGTCCCTGCCTGTCATTCTGCAAAAGCACGGTCCCATCCTCCAGGGAAACATAGGCCACATCTCCGGCATAGGCATATTCCATCAGAAGGTCGCTGAATTTCTGCTGGTCTATGCTGATGATCAGGGTGCCCACAGATTCTCCGGCCGTATAATCCTTTAAGAGAGATTTTGCCAGGGAAATATAAGACTGCCCCTTCTGTTCATCCAGGATATACGCCGGACTGAACATGGACCATACGATATGCCCATGGTTTTCCCTGCTGCGCTTTACCCAGTCCTGATCCAGAAGGAACTGGTAATCCTGATAATTCATGCTCCAGTTGGAGTAGATTCTCCCGTAATCATCAAACAGAATGATCTTCATATCCTGAACAAAATCAAATCCGTTGCCGATGCTGAGCTTATGGACCATCTGGTCAAAATATTTCGTATTGTCATATTCCGAAGTGTCCGGATCTGTTATGCGCTTCTGCCATTCTTCATCGTATACAAAGACATTGGTCAGGGCGGCGATGTTCTGCAGGGTATCACAGATATTGCGTTCTCCTCTCGATATGTTCTGGATGACTTTCTCACTGAGCTTTTCCTGAATAAACTGTTCCATGCTGATCCTCACATAAACACAGACCCCGGCCAGAGGCATGACCACGCATGCCAGGATCAGCAGAAACATCCGGACAGATAATTTGGAAATTTTATGTAAGTGCCCAAAAGGCTTTTTCATACCGTTCTCCCCCCGACAGACATTGCCAAACGTACCGGTATCTATTATATCAAATATTTTACTGCCTGGAAAGATGGACAATTTTTTCATACGGGTGAACCTTTCCCGGTTTGCCCATAGAATTTTCTTTTCATTTTTAGTATAATTTTATTAAATACGAGAAGAAAAAATAAAACCAGGAAACGAGGAAAATCAAATGCTTATTACACTGAAAGATTCCGCAACAACTGCTGTCATCGATTCCGTCGGAGCCCAGCTCATTTCACTGAAAGATTCGTCCGGTACGGAGTACATCTGGCAGAGAGACCCGAAATTCTGGAATAAATGCTCCCCCCTTCTTTTCCCCATCGTGGGAAACTGCCGGAACAACCGGGTCCGTCTGGAAGGGGAGGTCCGGGAGATCCCCAAACACGGATTCTGCCGGGAAATGGACTTTTCCGTTACAAAACAGACAGAAACAAAAGCCACGTTTCAGATCCGGGATACGGAAGAAACAAAAAAGATCTATCCCTATTCCTTCCGGTTAAGCCTTGCCTACAGGCTTTTCGAAGGGGTCCTGTTCATGGATTACCAGGTGGAGAACACCGATTCCAGGACCATGCATTACTGCCTGGGCGCCCATCCGGGCTTCAATTGTCCCCTAAAAGCGCATGAGGCATTTGAAGATTATGATCTCGTATTTGAAAAGGAGGAGACCATTTCAAGCATGGTTTACGATTCCGGCCGGCTGGAATTTAACCCTCATAACAGGATCGGCCGCTTGAACGGAAGCCGTATTCTGCCTTTAACCCGGGAACTGTTTAAGAACGATGCCGTCTATTTTGACAGCCTTGCCTCCAGAAAGGTTTCCATTGTGAACAGAAAGAACGGACGGGGGGCTGAGGTTTCCTTCCCGGGCTTTGACACCGTTGCCTTCTGGACTCCTCAGCCGGCAGAAGCCCCCTTTGTCTGCATCGAGCCGTGGAACGGTTCCGCGGTCTATGCCACGGAGGATGACGAATTCATCCATAAGAACCATGTCCAGTCTTTAAGTGCCGGGGATAAAAAAAGCTACGGCCTTTCCATAAGGATACTCACCCCGTAGCCGGCAGAGGTCTTCTGCGGTTGGGAACGTCTCTGAGCGGGCTATATTATAATAAGAGAGTTCGACTTTGGTCGAACTCTCCGCCGGGAATGCCCTGTTTCTCACTTTTATGCATTTTCCAATGCTTCTTTTAACAGCTCCACTTTACCCAGAGATTCCCATGGCAGATCCAAATCGGTTCTGCCGAAGTGTCCGTATGCTGCCGTCTGCTTATAGATCGGCCGGCGCAGATCCAGTTCCCGGATGATCGCCTGGGGACGTAAATCATACACCTTATTAATTGCTTTTATTATAGATATTTCATCATATTTTCCCGTACCGAAAGTCTCTACAGCGATGGAAACAGGCTTGGCGACACCGATTGCATAGGAAATCTCAATCTCTGCCTTATCCGCAGCACCGGCAGCTATGAGCGTTTTCGCAATCCAGCGGGCGGCGTAAGCTGCGGAACGGTCTACCTTTGTCGGGTCCTTACCGGAAAATGCCCCTCCTCCGTGCCTGCCTGCTCCACCGTAGGTATCTACGATGATTTTTCGCCCTGTAAGACCTGAATCCCCCTGGGGACCGCCTATGACAAATCTGCCTGTGGGATTTATGTAGTATTTGGTATTATCATCCAGAAGATCAACCGGAAGAACTGCTTTGATGACTTTTTCTAAGATGTCTTCCCGGATTCTTTCCAGTGTTACCTCTTCCGAGTGATGGGCTGAAACTACTACGGTATCAATACGGGCGACAGAACCTTTCTCACCAAATTCCACTGTTACCTGGGATTTTCCATCTGGACGCAGGTAGGTATGGGAGGATACCTTCTTTCCTGACCCTGGCAAGCTGCCTGGCTATCCGGTGGGCAAATGAAATGGCAGGAGGTAAGTATTCGGGCGTTTCGTTGGTTGCATAGCCGAATATGATCCCCTGATCACCTGCACCGAGGGTTGAATCATCGTCGCTGTCACCTTCTCTGGCCTCAATTGCCTGATTGACTCCCCGGGCAATATCAGGGGACTGTTTATCAATTGCCACAAGCACTGCAATTGAATCCGCATCAAAGCCTCCCACATTATTTTCATAACCGATATTTTTAACGGTTTCCCTGATAATTCCGGGGATATCCGCATATGCGGTGGTGCTCACTTCTCCCACCACCAGAACCAGTCCCGTAGCTACAGTAGTCTCAACCGCCACCCTGGCATATGGATCCTCTCCTAACAGCGCATCTAAAATGGAATCCGATATCTGATCTGCTATTTTATCCGGATGTCCTTCTGTTACCGATTCCGATGTAAAAAATTTTCCCATTTTATATTTCCTCGCTCTCTTTCACTCATTCATTAAATTCCAAATATATCCGATTCAAAAAGGATCTTTGCCGCTTGCTGCTGCTGTTTTCGGTTATGCCTGATGACTGCGCTTATATAATCCTCCGCAAGCCGTATGGCACCATTGATTCCAATGTATGTAGTACCCAGTACGATCTGATTTTCAAGAGGATATTCCACTGCCATACAGGCAATCCGGAGCTCTCTTCCCAGCCTGCTTTCCAGTGAGCTGACAAGAATAAACTGAGAATCAGAATCAACAACCGATTTCCTGATCGTATCCGGATCTGTCTTTAACGGTTCTTTTTCCGGTGATTGTTCCTCTTCCCGATAATCCGCTGCAATAATCTGACCGATGTCCGCACCCAGACAGCGTCTTAGAAAATCCGCATAACCTCTTGCATAATTTTCATCAGAGACAATGGTAACTTTCTTTTTAATATCTTCTGAATAATAATAGTCAGAAATTCGCTGAAGGGTGTACTGAAATCTCTGTTTCCTGTTTCTGATGTATTCCTGAATCTTAGATAAAGGCAGATTCAAGACATTTCCCACGGTTTCTAAAAATCGGCTTACCGCATCCGGTCCTACCGGAATATCCGGGATCAGTATCCAGGGCACTCCGTAAAGCTCCTCCAGGCGCCTGGCCGCCCGTATGCCCCATTTAGAAAAGACCAAAGTGAGGGAAGCGCCGGGTATGAGCATCGAGAGCTCCGAAGGGTTCATCCATAATAAGAATTTCAGGATCATTGGCAAGGCTCCTTGCAATCTGGACACGCTGCTTCATCCCTCCTGACAATTCGTTGGGATATTTTTTTATATGTTCCTCCAGGCCCACCAGATTGATATATCTTGAGGATAGAGCACGCCTTTCTTTGCGCTTTACTCCTTTCATCTTAAGCCCGAATTCAACATTTCCCCGAACGGTCAGCCAGGGGAAGATGGCGGAATCCGCATTTTGAAACACCACTCCCCGGTCCTTTCCAGGTTTACCGATCTCTTTTCCGTCTATGCGGATGCTTCCGTCTGATTTAGGGATATAGCCGGCAATGAGATTGAGCAGGGTGGATTTCCCACAGCCGGAGGGGCCGAGAAGGATGTGGAATTCTCCCCTTCTTATCTCCAGATTCACATCTGACAGCACTAACGGTTCCGCTGTGTCATGGCTGCCCGCAGCAGCATAGCTTTTGGAAACCTGAAGAATCTGAATAAGGCTCTGTTCCGTTGCATTCATATTTTACCAGTTGGTTTTCAATGGACCATTTGGTGACACTGTCAAGCTGGGTTACATCTTCGTTGGAGAAACGTACGTCAAAAATACTGGATTTCAGTGCCTTAGCAATATTTTCTGAAGGTATGCCAAAGTTTTTCTGTACGATTTCGGCTGCTTCATCCGGATTCTCATTTATGTAAATTACCGCTTCATCAAGAGCTTTCAGCAACCGTACCAGGCCCTCCTGATTCGCGGCTATGAAATCTTTTTTTAACATAAGAAAGCCCTGTGGAGCAAAATTGATCAGGGAATAGTCTCCGATTGAAATACCTCCCTGCTCTATTACCTGAGATTCTATATCTCCTCCGGCCCAGATCGCATCGGCATCCCCCGCCTTCACCAGAGCCACTCCTTCTGCATTACTACTGATATAAAGAGGATTCACCTTGGAAGAATCAATACCATACTGAGCATAAAGCTGTTCCCAAAACATACTCATTTACGGTACCCTTTTGTACTACCACTGATTTTCCTTCCAGATCCTTAGGTTCCTTAATATCATCCCCCAACACATATAAATGGCTTCCTTCCATTTTGTTTCCGGCTATAAAAGATATAAACTGTAACTGGCTATCTCCTCCCAGTCTGCTGATGGCAGCAAAGTCCATAGCCTCACCAAGGTCTGCCTGATCCAGAGTCACGGCGTTTATGGTGTCAATTCCGTACGCATAGGTCTGAATCTCCGGCTCGATGTTGTATTTATCGAATATGCCTTTGTTTTCAGCGACCCAGAAAGGATAAGCAAAGGTACCTGAGTCTACGGCCGCTATAAATTTAAATGGTTCCCCGTCAGTAACACTTTCCGCCGCAGCCGTTTCTGCATTTCCTGCTTTGGTTTCCTCCGCTTTCGGTGCTTCAGTTTTCGCTGCTTCAGTTGATGTTTCCTTTTCTTCAGTCTTAATTTCGCCGGCTTTCTGACTTGAGCAGCCAGCAAGCAGCAGTAAGAGCAGCAATGCTGTTAGAATAGTGGCAATTGATCTTTTTGATTTCATAAACAATTTTCTCCTCTTCATTTAAGATTCATTTGCTGAAACAATCACAAGAATCACGATAAATGCACATATAAGTGGTCTTAAAATATCTGTTAATCAAAAAGTGCTTAGTCTGCAGCATTATTTTCTACTCCTTTCTATGGTCCATGGCTGAGATAAAAAAAAGACAGCCAGAGCTGATAAGCATTACTGCTTACCGAAATCTCTGGTTGTCCAGTCAATTCTATAATCCGACTTATTTATTTTTTTCCCTGCATGATTTTCGGTAAAAAAAAAGGTACTATTATAGTACCTGCAGACTTCAAAAACCGGTCATTCAGGTATTATTATATATACAAAAAGGAACTGTATCCATATATATACATACAGTTTTGCAACAAGATTTCATATTGTCCATGTGTGTGCAATGATTTCTTCTGACTGATAATACTTTATTCTTCATATGCAATACATTCCCTTCTCTCAGTAATACCTATTATTCCTATATGTTTCATGAATTATAACATTGTCTTTCATTCTTTGTCAATATCTATTTTTATTTTTTAGGGGAGTTCGGAGAACTTTCCTATAAAATAAAAAAGCAGGGAGTGTCCTTCCCTGCTTACTGCACCTCCGAGATACGGTTCACCACGTCAATGTATTCGCTGCAGTACTTCTGATAGACGATCATCATGGAGGCCCGAAACCGCACCTGCTCTCCCTGGCTCAGCCTTGTTATGATGCACCCTTCCTCGAGAAGTCTTTTTTCAGCCTCTTTCTCCCGTTCCTCCCAGAGTTCCCTTTCATAAACGGAGGATTCCCGGGCACAGTCCATGATAATTTTCTGCTCTTCTCCGCTCAGCTTGTCCCAGGTGGCCTGGGAGGCCATCTGCAGCTCCGGAATGCGGTTATGCCCGTCAACGGTAATGTACCGGGCGACCTCAAAATGCTCCATGGACTCATAGGAGGGCCAGTTGTTTTCCGCCCCGTCGATCCTTCCTGTCTCAAGGGCGGCATAGACCTGGGAGTAAGCCATTGGCACAGGCTTTGCCCCCAGAGCCTCTATCATGCCTTCCATGAGACCCGATTCCGCCACACGGATCCGCATTCCCCTTAAATCCTCCAGACGTTCAATGGGTTTTACGGAATTATAAAAATGCCTGGCTCCCGCATCGTACCAGGATAAGCCCACCACCCCGTGTCCGTTTAAGCTGTCCATGAACTCCCGGCCGATTTCCCCGTCAAGGGCCTTCCACATATGGGCCCCGTCTCTGTACAAATAAGGGAGCTGAAGCACATTCAGCTTGGGGACCACCTCTCCCTACAGCGTTATCATTACCCTGGTGTATGCGGTGATTTTAGGTGTGGTTCCTCTCCCACCTGATCGTAGTCATAGGGCAGTCTTTTTAAATATCCTTCCGCCTCCTGACCGGAAACCCTGTATGCCCGCTCGTTCTCCGTGGTCCTGTTCATGATGAATTCATTAAAACGGTCCGACTCATTTCCCAGGGAATCCTGAAATTTATAGCAGGACAGATTATCATCCATGATCGTCTGCACATTATCGATAAAATAATAAACCACCCTGAGATTAATATAAATGGAAGCCGCCATCATAAGTGCCACACTGCCGATTATGACATACAGCTTCCTTTTCAGCGTCATCTGGTACCAGATGTCCAGTATTTTCTCCCTTGCCCTGTTTCCCACCGCCAAACCCCTTTCCCCGGAACTTCTGCTTTTGCGGATACTATAAGGAAAAGGGACAGGGGTGTCAAGAAAACCGGCTGAATCTTAAGAAATTCTTAATATCTCTGATCCTGTCCGATCATGCGGAAAACAGGCAGTGAAACCGGCTGATTTTCACTGCCTGCCCTGATTCAGCAGAATGGAAAGACGTGCCTTTGGATATGCCTTGCCGGACTTTATATCCTTATATTTATTTTTGGATAAATATACAATATCACCTTCCCGGTGCCAGAACAATGAGGTTTGCTTCTTTTGCCCTCATTGTTGCGTTTTTCGACATTTTACTACAATACCATATGGTTCTCCTCCAGGAAAACTCTGTATTTTTTCTGAAATTTATTTTTTCTTCCAACATTTACATAAAGGATTTCCCCGTTCTGCATTTCCACGGCTTCTCCTTTTACATTCCTGATATACTGCATATTTATGATATTGTGCCTGTTGATCCTGACAAACTGATCCTTGGGCAGCTTTTTCTCCTCTTCATCAAGCCTCGCCCGTATCCGGATCCTTCCCTTGCCCACAACCACGCTGGCTTTCCGGTAATAGGATTCCAGAAAAAGGATGTCCCGGGTATCCAGAATGCAGGACCTTCCGTTAAAAAATGTGGTATATTTTGTCTGTTTCAGGCGGCTCCCATATCCATCGATCAGCGTGATGATGCGGTCTCTCCCCCGTGAGTTCACCTGCCTGATGATCTCCCTCCAGGAAACCGGCTTTCCCCCCGGATAGACCACGATGGCATCGTACACCGCGCCTTCCATGGCCTGAAGGACCCTCTCTTCCATGGAGTAGCAATCCACTCCTGACGGATTGTTCCTGCAGCTGCCGGAACCGGCTTTTTTAAATTCATCCTGCTGTTTTTCATTTGTAAATAAAGCGATTTTCATTTCTCATCCCCCTGTAACCATATCTTTTGTTTACAGGCTTTAAGGCCTGCATCCCAGAAACGTTTCAAAATTTTGGTTATAACGCAAAATCAGGGAATGAGGCGGGATTCACGCATAATTATGCTGTTTTTCCTCACACTAAAAAAAGGCCCTTAAAACAAATACCGGAAGGAGAATATAAAATGAAATCGGAAAAAAAGCAAACCCAAAACAAAAAGACGGAAAAAACGGACGCCAGGAACAATTACGACATAGACATCCAGGCGTGTTCCACAATGGACTGCACCGGACTCATCCCCGCAACGCCGGAAACCGAGGACGAGCTGGAAGCGTATGAAGATATTTATCCTTATATTCCTCATGCAAAGAATAAGGCGAAGGAGTGAAGATGAAAAGTTCCGGAATAAGAAAAAGCCCTAAAAGGGCTTTTTCTCATATTTTACAACTTCTCCCTAACGAAGAACAAATTTACTCATTAGATGATTTAAGTTTTCCGCCTGTCCGGAAAGCTCTTCGCTGGCTGCCGCACTCTCCTCGGCAGTGGCGGAATTGCTCTGAACCACAGAAGAGATCTGCTCGATTCCGACGGTCACCTGAGTAACCTTTTCGCTTTGCTGTTTCAGCTCCTGGGCGGATTCCTGAATTGCGGAAACCATGTTCTTGGTCTCCACAAGAACTCCGCTCAACGTCTCTCCTGTGGAAGCCGCAATGCCGGTTCCCTTTTCAACGGCCGAGATGGTGTCCGCCACCAGACTGGAGGTATCCTTCGCAGCATTTGCGCTCTTGCCCGCAAGATTGCGGACTTCATCGGCAACGACGGCAAAGCCTTTGCCTGCTTCCCCTGCCCTGGCCGCTTCCACTGCCGCGTTAAGGGCAAGAATGTTTGTCTGGAAAGCGATGTCTTCAATGAGCTTGTTGACCTTTTCGATTTCCTTGGATTTCCGGCTGATCCGTTCCATGGACTTCATCATTTCCTGCATCTGCACATTGCCGTTTTCCATTGCTTTTCCGACCCGTCCGGCCTGCTCATTCACTCCCTCCACTGCCTTTGCGGTGCTCATGAGGCTGTTGGATATCTCATTGACGGAAGATGACAGCTCTTCCACCGATGCCGCCTGTTCCACGGCACCCTGGCTTAAGTTCTGTGCTCCCTGGGAAACCTGTGCGCTGCTCTTTGCCACTTCATCCGCAGACACGCTGATGGTATTCATGGTTTTTGAAAGCATCTCCTCCGTGCTCACAATGGATTCCTGGATCACTCTGAAGTCTCCCTGGAATTCCATGGCCACGGACTGGCTGAAATCTCCGCAGGCGATATTTCCCAGAGACAATGCGATCTCTGTGATATAAGCCTTGACGCTTTCCACGGATTTGGTGATCTCCTCCGCCAGCATCCCGATCTCATCCCTGCGCTTGATCACCGGAACGTCGCTGGTTAAATCGCCCTCTGAAAACTGCTTCATCCGGCCGGCAATGACGGATACCGGACTTGCGATGGAACCGGCAAACCAGAAGGCCAGGAAGCAGCCTGCCACAACCGAGATGACGGCGAAAATGCCCATGGCGATCACTACGGTATAGATGGAGGTAGTGGTCTCTCCCACAGGTGCCACCACACCCAGAGCCCATCCGTCGCTTCCCGTTACCGGACTGTAATAACAGAACCGGCTCACTCCGGTATAATCGTACTGGCCGATTCCGGTATTTCCGGTGAGCATGGTCTGATACATCTGGCCTGCGGAAGCAAAGGATTTATCTGTTTTTGCAATTTCTATAAAATTCTGACGCTCTGAAACCAGCTCCGGCGTTGCGCTTGCGATCATGGTCCCCGTATTGTCGATGATAAACGCATTGCCTGTTTCCGCGATTCTCAAGTCCTTGATCAGATCACTTAAAACGGTACCGTCATAGGTAGCCAGGAGCACCCCGTATTCATAAGGAGTTGCCACCCGGATCACCAGCTCATTGCTGCTGTCGAATTCTGTCGTGGAAATGGTGGTCTCACCGTTCATGGCTCTTGTTATGTAATCCTTATCAATGAGACTGTCTCCGATATGCTCCCCGCTGGCACTGCGGGCAACATTGCCTTCCTGGCTGATCACCTCAAGCTCTTTATAGCCATACAGCTTGCACTGGTTGGCAAGATATTCCGTCACAACCCTGGAATTTATGGATTTTAAGCTTCCGCCCTGGGCGCTCGCTTCAATGCTCACCTTCATCTGGTTTATGTTCTGCACTACCAGGCTGTTGACAAGCTTACCGGTTGATTCCAGATCCTTTTTTACCACATCCGTGATTCCGCTGTAACTGACTGAAATACTGATTACCATATTTGCCACAGCCAGTCCCAGAATAATAGCGATAATAAATACCAGCATTTTCATCTTCAATGATTTTAACGCGATCATCGTTTTTATCGATGCTGCCCTCTTTCCTGTCTTTTCCTGTCCCGCTCCTTTCCCTGATCTTAACGTTTTTAGATTTCGCTTTTTTTCCCCCGCTGTCTTCATTCTCTTATGCTCCTCGTCTCGTCTTTGGTAAGTGTGACCATAACACTTTTTTCATGGTTGTATTCATTATAATGCATTTTGTAACTATTTGTCAATCTTTCCATAAAATGACAATTATTTTTTTTAAATATTTGTATTTTATAAAACTTTTTATGTGTAAAGAAAAAGATATCC
This sequence comes from Lachnospiraceae bacterium 54-53, assembly GCA_041223105.1. Taxonomy (GTDB): domain Bacteria; phylum Bacillota; class Clostridia; order Lachnospirales; family Lachnospiraceae; genus Lacrimispora. The sequence continues at coordinate 60,101 of JBCLPO010000015.1, read as the reverse complement.
TTTTCGTGCAACAGACTAAAAAAGATATCTTTCGACAAAAAATTCTATGCCAGGCTCAGCGGAATCACGCTCCGGTAGCGGTTGTTTTCCACCTCCAGTTCGTTGATGCAGACGTTCACACCAAAGGATTTTCTCATATTTTCCTCATTGATCACCTGCTCCGAAGGGCCGTAAAAATTGGTGCCATCCCGGTTAAGCATCAGGGCCTTATCCGATATCTGCATGGCGTGGGCCGGGTAGTGGGTGTTGACGATGGCGGAAATGTGCTTTTCCTCTGACAGCCTTTTTATGGTATTCAGGATGATGAGCTGGTTTTTAAAATCCAGATTGGATTCCGGCTCATCCAGAACCAGCATCATGGGAGCACCGGTGAGGGCTCTTGCTATAAGAACCATCTGAAGCTCTCCGCCGCTCATCTGAGTGCAGGCCTTATTCTTTAAATGGGGGATCCCCACATCCTCCATGGCCTTTTCGGCCATTGCCATATCCTCTTTCCCCGGCTGGGCAAAGGTGCCGATATGGGCGCTTCTTCCCAGCACCACCATGTCCAGGGCAGAATATCCATAGGCCATTCCCTTTGCCTGGGGCACGTAGGCTATCTTCTTCCAGAGATCTTTCTGGCTCAGACGGGAAATGGGGACTTCATCCAGGAGGGTGGTCCCTTTCTCCCACTTGAGTATGCCCATCATGCATTTTAAAAGAGTCGTCTTTCCCACGCCGTTGGAGCCCAGGACTGACATCACCTGGCCCGGCTCCAGAGAAAAGCTGATGCTGTCCAGGATCCGCCTGCTTCCATAGCTGAAGCTTCCGTCCCTGACCTGAAATATCATGACCATGCACCTCCTGTCTTTCTTAGCAGCCCGATAAAGAACGGAGCACCGATGATAGCCGTCAGAATGGAGAGCGGGATCTCCGCCGCGGTGGCGCTTCTTGCAAAGGTGTCCATCACCGTCATAAAAACGGCTCCCAGGCTGATGCTTATGGGGATGACGTTCCGGTTGTTGCTCCCCATGAGCATTCTGGAAACATGAGGGATGAGAAGCCCCACCCAGCCGACCTGACCGCACATGGAAACGCAGGAAGCGGTGATCAGGGAGGCCGCCGTAATGATCCCCACACGCAGGGCCTTCACGTTCATCCCCATGGATTTTGCCTCTTCCTCATTGAGAGACAGAATATTGAGCCTCCATCTGAGGGCAAATATGACCGCAATGCCGGCCAGAATAAACGGGCTTCCGATCCAGAGAGTCTTATAAGTGGCCCCCGACATGCTCCCCATGAGCCAGTATGTAATGGATGGAAGCTTGTCCTGGGGGTCTGCCACATATTTTAAAAGGGACACCAGGGCCTGGAACAGGGCCGATACCACCATTCCGGCCAAAACGATCATCACAATGGAACTGCTTCCCTTGATCCTGCTTATGGAGCAGGCAAGCATGCAGGACACCAGCCCAAAGACCAGGGCCGCCAGCTGTATGACGATTAAGTTGGCATCAAACATCATGGCAAGAACAGCGCCGAAGGAGGCCCCGCTCGCCACTCCAAGCGTGTCGGGAGTGGCAAGGGGATTGGTGAAGAGTCCCTGAAAGGCCGCCCCGGAACACGCCAGCCCCGCTCCCACAAACAGGGACAGAACGATTCTCGGCAGTCTGACCTGAAAGACGACGGAATGCTTCATATCTGAGCCTCCCACCCCTTTAATGCCGTCCACCAGGACTTTCAGCGTCTCTCCGGCCGATATGGAAAATCTGCCGAATCCCAGACAGAGGAAGGCAGTGACCACCGGCAGGAGCAGGAGAAGCAGGCCTGTGGCCCTGTTTATTTCTCTGCTCTTCAACATATTAAACCCCTGCCGCTTCCCTGGTCGGATGATAGATGGTATAAAGATCCTCGTCGGTTAAATCCTCATTGTAATACTTCTTGTAGTAATCCTTGATCTCCTGATCCATATCAATGTCCTCAAACAGCTTTGGCTGTATGGTTTTTGCAAGCCACATGAGGGAAAGGGGAGTGTCGGATGACGGCGGGAACCAGCGGTACATGCCGAGAGGGAACTTATAAACCTGTTTTTCCCTGACCGCCTTCACATTGCTCCAGTCATTTCCTTCTATGGCGTTATTATATAAATCCTCCGGCAGGACCGGGGCGAAATTCGTGATGAAGATCATGTCCGGATCCCACTCGTAAATCTGCTCCATGTTTATTTCCGCCTGGCCGGTGAGATCCTTTGCCACATTGATTCCGCCTGCAGAATCGATCCAGTACTGTCCGAAGAACTTGCTTCCGGAAGTCTTTATGATACCGTTCGCATAGTTGAAAAGGATGAGCACTCTGGGCTTTTCCCCCTCGGGCAGCTCCTTTGTCTTTTCAAGGACCGCGGCCTCTACGGAGCGGCCGTATTCAATGATCTCATCCGCTTTCTCCGATCCTCCGAAGATCTGCCCCAGCAGATCGATCCAGTTGGCATAGGTCTCAATGGTATTGAAATCAGCCATGGTGGTGGAAAAGCCTACGGCGGTGATCCCCGCATTGTCATACATCTGGCGTTCCTCCGCATTGGAGGCATTGTAGAACACCACATCCGGTTTTAAATTCATCAGCTGCTCGATGTTCACTTCCCCGCCTTCCACAAAGCTGGTATCCACATCCTCTATCTCCGGATAAACGGTTGTCAGATAGGAATTCTGAGCCGCCGCCATGGAACTGGGATGCATGCCTACAAGGCCCTCCACGGACCCCCGGTATAAACAGTATACGGAAGGAAGAGGCAGGATGGAGGAAATGACGATCCGTTCCGGATTTTCCGGAATCTCCACCTGTACGCCCGTATGATCTGTGATCGTCCGTGTGGCTCCTGTTTTGGCCTCCTCTTCCTTTGATTCTCCGGCGGTCTCATCCGCTTTTTCCGATGTTTCTTCCTTTTGTGCTGCCTCGGTCGTGGCAGCCGGTTCCGTTTTCGCCTGAGAACTGCAGCCTGCCATTGTGCCGGCCAGCACGCTCATGCAGAGCAGTCCTGCCGTTAATTTTCTCAATTTCATAATCTGTTGATTCCTCCTCTATGTAATTTTGCCTTCTGCCCCATCATACGGCAGCCGGCCTGTAAAGCCTGCGTTATTTTATGGTTGAAAGCCATTCCTCCATTTCCCTTCCCACCAGCCTTCTGCACTCCTCCCAGTGAAGCTTGCTGGAAAGGGCCACATGGGCAAAAGGATAAAAAGAGATATCGTCCCGGCGGATCAGCTGCCTTACCATGGGGTCCGCTATGACGGTTTTGTACCTCCCGCTGTTTAACAGCTCTCTTAACTGGTGCTCATCCCGCACCGTCACATCCCCTTTAGCCTGCTCCTTCGACTCCGTGTCATAAAGCGACGCCACGCAGACCGGACCGTATCCCAGCCTGTTCTGCAGATATTCCCGGATGGAATTGGATATGACCTGTTCTCCGGCAATGAGGGCCGCCGCTTCTCCGGTTTCCGGTACAAAGGACAGGTCCCTTCCTTCCAGTGCGGCTTGGGCTTTTTCCAGAAGGTTTTTTCCGTCCCCTATGGGAGTCCCCGTGATATACGGAATGCCGTACCGTCTTTCCATGTATTTGGCGATGGCGATGCCCGACTGGGAAACAGCCACGTTAAGGCTTGCGGAAACGGAAGGCTGCAGATCCTCCACAGACATTCCCATGAAATAACAGGCGGTGACCTTCATCCCGTTTTCCTCAAACAGCCTGATAAAATCGTCCCGGTTGGAATTGATGTAAAAGTCCAGAGGGGTCACCCCCAGAAGATTCACCGTTCCCGGGATCTTGGCCGCGTTGTGGGCGATGAATTTTTTCATCACGGCCAGGCCGGCTTCCTGTATCCCTTTCCCGTAATAGGACAGCCCCCTGGTGTCGATCCCCATGGAAGGGATCCCTGTCTGAACTTCTATTTCACTGGCGATCCCCTTGTAATCCGTACCCACCACCATGGGCACCGGACTTCCCAGAATGGCGATAAACTTTGGATCAAGGCTTTCCGACGCCTTCACCACCTGTTTTATCAGCTTATCGTCATTGCCCAGCACCGCATCCATGTGCCGTAAACCGGAACAGAACACGGCGGAGGCGGAGCCAAACCAGCGGGGCTCATCAAATCCCGTATAATTTCCCGTGCACCCCGACGCGTCATGAATGACCACCAGCCCGCCCATGTCAAAGAGGGCCGAAGCGGCTCCCGAATAATCCGGGGCAAAGGGGGGAAGGGTAATGCAAAGTTTGCTCATATGACCAGTCCCGCCTCCTCTATCATCACCTGTAAGTTTGAAGCCTCCAGATATGCCTTTTCCATCATGCCCATAAGCTTTGTGATCCCATAAAATCCAAACATGTATTCATCATCCATGAGATTTACCACCCGTCCGGAGCCGGTGGCGTAACCGCTTACAAAGCCGATGCACAAAGATTCTCTTCCCTTCCAGACGGATTTTGCCATGTCATGGTGGAGGGCGTTGACAATTTCCACCTCCGGATGGTTATCCACGATAAACCGGTATGACGCCTTTTCAAAGACCTTCACCTCGTCCGCCATGACCAGCTCCACACGGAATCCGTATTCCAGAAGAGCCTTAGCCAGGGTAAAGGGCTTTTTAACAGCCTGAAAGTCCAGGGACACCGGATGATCTCCAATGGTTTCCCTTGCCCTCCTTATGGCTTTTTCCGCCCGGGCCTCATACAGGGATGTGTCCATATCCACTTGAAGCCGCTCTCCCAGCTGCCGGTAAAATTCCTTTATTTCAGACAGCTCATAGGTGACATAGGAATCAAGAAACGGTATGCCAAGAGATTTCTCCATCTCCCGGCACGCGTACCCGGCCACCGGGGACAGGACCAGGTTTAAGCAGCTTGAAGCCATGGTCTGAAAATCCTCAAAGGTCTCATAGTCCGTAATGTGATTTACCTCATACCCCCGGTTTTTCATCATTTCAAACAGCTCGCATTCCCTGCCCACAGGCGAATGGTTTCCGATCAGATTGATCGCCCCGGCCTTTTTAAGACCTGGCCTTAAAAGGCTGTAAATATTGTTCTGCAGGGTGACGCCGGGAGGAAACTTGGTATCCATGCTGATGGGATTCATATGGCAGGACCGGAACTGAATGTCCGGATGGTTCATGGACAGTCTTCTGTTTAAATCCACATGGTCCGTTCCCAGAAGATCGTCAAGGCAGGATACGAATATGAGCAGCACCTTTGGCCTATGATCCAGAAATTCCAGCAATTCATCCACGGCATCCGGAATGAGATTTTCATAGTTCCCGGAAACAATGTCGCTTTCATCAATATACACATAGGAAATCCTGTCCTTGATCCCGTTGACCGCACCGCCCAGGGCCCCATGGCGTCCGCAGGCAAAGGGGGACACAAACAGCTGATAGCTTTCCGGTATGAGGGCCGCGATCCGTATTACGCCCCAGCCTCCGTGGCCGGGAGATACGTAATGAAGGGTTTTACGAAATTCCCCGCATTGGCAGCTCATGGCCTTCCCCTCCTTCCCAGATTCCAATCATTTCCTTTGCCAGGGAAAGGTAGCATCCGGCCATTTTGCTGTCCGGAAACGCCTCGATCACCGTCTTTCCCTCATTTTCAGACAGCTGCACCACGCCGTCTCTGGGAATGATACCCACAATGTCGCCTCCGATCTCCTCAAGGGCCTTCCGCACCACCTGCTCCTCGTTGGCCACATTCCTGGAATTTAAGATCACGCCCGCATAGCTGGCATATCCCCTGTTTCCAAAGTTCTTTATTGCCTGGGCTATGTTGGAGGCCGCGTAAAGAGCCATCATTTCTCCTGAGGTCACAATGAACACATGATCCGCATATCCCTGGCGGATGGGCATGGCAAAGCCTCCGCACACCACGTCCCCAAGGACATCGTAGAGCACCACGTCCGGTTTATAGATCTCGTAAGCGGACAGCTCCTCCAGCTTTTCAAAGGCCGTGATGATCCCTCTTCCCGCGCAGCCGATGCCCGGAGTAGGCCCGCCGGCCTCCACACAGAGAACGCCGCCGTAGCCCTCAAATACAATATCCTCCAACTCCACATCTTCCCCTCCCTCCCGCAGACGGTCAAGGACTGTGGGAATCTTGCTTCCTCCCATAAGGTTTTTAACAGAATCGGATTTCGGGTCACAGCCGATCTGCATGACCTTATAGCCCAGCATAGCCAGCGCGGCAGAAATATTGGAGGTCGTGGTGGACTTTCCAATGCCGCCTTTCCCGTAAATCGCTATTTTTTTCATTTCCGCTCAACCTCTTTTCTTTAGTTATCCATAACTAACTGCATGAGTATAAAGAAAACCAACCCCTTCCCGAGTTAGCTATTACTAACCGCAATTATATGGAAGAGGCCGGTATTTGTCAAGACTTGTTTCTTTATGATAGTTTTTTTCTCATTATACTTCTATACGCCGGAATAAGCGGAGAATCCGCCGTCAATGGGCAGCACCACGCCGGTGATAAAGCCTGCGGCTTCGTTGTTCAGAAAGAACAGCAGGGCGCCGTTCAACTCATCCGCCTCCCCGAAGCGCCCCATGGGGGTGGCTGCCAGAATCTTGTTTGTTCTGGGTGTGGGAGTTCCGTCCTCATTAAATAGAAGCTTCTCATTCTGGCTTGTGACAAAAAAGCCCGGGGCGATGGCATTCACACGGATGCCCGTTTTGGAAAAATGAACCGCCAGCCACTGGGTGAAGTTGCTGATCGCCGCCTTTGCGCCGCTGTAAGCCGGTATCTTTGTTAAGGGAGTGAAGGCATTCATGGACGAAATATTTAAAATGCTGCAGCCTTCCCTTCCGATCATGTCCTTTGCGAATATCTGGCATGGAAGAAGGGTCCCGAGGAAATTTAAATTGAACACAAACTCAACTCCGGACTGGTCAAGGTCAAAGAAAGACTTTGTATCGGCCTCAATGTCACCCATTTCAAAATATTCCTTATCCGTGTTGGCTCTGAGATTATTTCCGCCTGCGCCGTTTATCAGGATGTCACAGGGTCCCAGCTCTGCAAGCACCTTTGCGTGGACTTCCTCCAGACTTGTCCGTTCCAGCACGTTGGCCTTGTAGGCGATGGCCTTATGGCCAGCTTCCGTAATGGAAGCGGCCACCGCCTGTGCCGCTCCCTCGTTTAAATCGAGAACAGCCACCTTTGCTCCGGCCTCTGCGAGAGTCTTTGCGAACATGCCGCACAAAACGCCGCCGGCTCCCGTTACAACGGCCACTCTGCCGCTTAAATCCGTTCCAAATGTCAATGCCATATCTTTTCCTTCTTTCTTATCTGCTGGATTTTTCGATGGCTTCCCAAAGACCGTTCAAATAGGTGGCTCCAAGGGCCCGGTCATAAAGGCCGTAACCTGCCCTGCCGGTTTCTCCCCAGATCATGCGGCCGTGGTCCGGACGCATATAGCCGTCAAAGCCGTTGTCATGGAGAGCCTTTAAGATTGCATACATATCCAGGGAACCGCAGCTGGATAAATGGGGGCGCTCTTCAAAGCCCTGGTCATTATCCAGGACCGCCACATTTCTCGCGTGCACAAAATGAATGCGTCCCATGGCGGCGTATTTGCCTGCCATCTTCACCACATCGTTTTTCCTGGAGCAGCCCAGAGAACCGGTGCAGAGGGTGATCCCGTTGTGCCTGTCATCCACCAGCTTTAAGAAACGGTCCAGATTTTCCTCAGAGGTGATGATCCTCGGAAGGCCGAAAATGCTCCAGCAGGGATCATCCTCATGGATGGCCATGTTCACGTTACATTCCGCAGCCACAGGGATGATTGCCTCCAGAAAATATTTTAAGTTGTCCCAAAGGTCTTCCTCTGACATGGCATTGTACTCGCTGACCACCTGCCTCAGCTCTTCTCTCGTATAACTGGAATCCCAGCCCGGAAGGGTCAAGTCGCTGTCACTTTCCAGGGGATTCACTTTATCCACCTGATCCTGATAGTAAACCAGGGTGGTGGAGCCATCCTCCAGCACATGATCCAGCTGGGTCCTGGTCCAGTCAAATACCGGCATGAAATTGTAGCAGATGCACTGAATGCCTGCCTCCGCCACCCTCCTGATATTTTCGCAGTAATTTGCGATATACTGGTCCCTGGTGGGCTTTCCTAATTTGATATCTTCATGGACCGGAATGCTCTCGATCACCTCAAAAGCCAGACCTGCCGCCTCTGTTTCCTTTTTGAGATGAGCAATGCTTTCCCTGCTCCATACCTCTCCTACCGGAACATCATAAACTGCCGTTACAATGGAATACATACCGGGGATCTGGCGGATGTTCTGCAGTGTGACCTTGTCGTCGTCCCCGTACCATCTGAATGATAATTTCATTGGATACCTCCTCGTACTTAAATGATTGGCAGCTCACGGATCACTGCCTTATGGATTCAGTATAAACAAAAAGCCACGGGATTACCATGGATTTACTTGCCGTTCACATTGCAAAACTTGCGGTAGTGGACTATAATAATGATTGAATCATGAAAATAAGGGAAAAAGAGGGATCTGGGATGAAAAAAGAATTGTCCACCGGCTTTGATGAGCGGCAGTACATGAATTCAGGCCAATTTGAAGTGTTTTTTTATAAGGATATGGACTTAGACCACATTATGGATCACAGCCATCCATATTATGAGGTATATTTCTTTTTAAACGGAGATGTGACCTATGAGGTGGAAGGAAACCAGTACCGCCTGCAGTACGGGGACTACCTGCTGATCCCGCCTGAAACAAAGCACCACCCTATTTTCCATTCCACCGGGGAAACGTATCAGCGCTTCGTTCTCTGGATCAGCAGGGATTATTATGAAACCATGTGCTCCTGGTCCCGGGACTTTTCATACAGCTTCCGCTATGTGTCCGAAAACAGGCAGTACCGTTTCCGCACGGATTTTATCATCTTTCAGGACATACAGGGCCGCCTTCTGGATTTGCTGGAGGAAATTCACGGCAATAAAGCCTTTCATAAAGTGAACGCGGAGCTCATGATCCATTCCTTCCTGTTGTTTTTGAACCGGATCACCTACGATATGCTCCATCAGGTCCCCGCAGCCTACGAAAATGTGCTTTATTTAAATCTCTGTGATTACATCAACAACCATTTGGGAGAGAATTTATCCCTGGACCATCTGGCCTCCTTTTTTTATACGAGCAAATACCACATTTCCCACGTGTTCAAGAACAATATGGGGATCTCCCTCCATCAGTACATCATAAAGAAGCGGCTTCATGCCAGCAAGAACGGAATCCTGTCCGGCCTCCCTTTCAGCGAGCTGTACCAGCAGTACGGATTTTCGGATTACACCAGCTTTTACCGGGCCTTTAAAAAGGAATTCGGCCTTTCCCCCAAGGAATTCCGGGAGCAGAAAGGCCTGCCCGAAGGATATTAAAAGGCATTGCTTCACCGGAAAACGGTCTGGATGAGCACCATGTATAAGGCCGTTCCCGCTCCGATGCTTAAAAGAGAATTTCCTTTCCAGAGATGTAGGACCCCGATGGCCCCGATGGAAATGAGCTCCGGCAGCCCATGGGGAAAGGAAACCAGAGAAAGTCCCCTCAAGCAGTAAACCACCAGAAGGCCTATGGTGGTATAGGGGAGGGTCAGGCTTAAATAGGCGATGTATTTTGGCGTCTTCTTCCCCGCCGGAAACAGAAGGAAGGGAAGGAAGCGGGTGATGACGGTGGCGAGCACCATGGCCCCCACGATGAGGGCATATTTCATGATATCCTGGTTCAAGACCTTTCCTCCTTTTTCTTTTCCCTGAAATAACCGGCGGTGATGATGGCAAGAATGAGGATCATGGCCGGAATGATGAAAACACTCTGCCCGAAGATCACCACACAGGCGGCGGATGAGAGGACTCCCACCAGAGCCGCCTGATGCCCCCTGCCCGATTTCCACTGGTCGATGAAGATCACCACAAACAGGGAGGTCAGGGCAAAATCCATTCCCGCCGTGTCAAAGCTTATGACGCTTCCGGCCAATGCACCCGCCACGGTCCCTGTCACCCAGTAAAACTGGTCCAGGAGGGAAATCCAGAAATAAACCCGGTATTTGGAAATTCCTTCCGGCGGCTCCTCGCCGCACACAACGGAAAACGTCTCATCCGTTAAGGAAAACACCAGATACGGCTTTAACCGCCCGGCGCCTTTATATTTATCCAGCATGGAAAGTCCGTAAAACAAATGCCTGGCATTGAGCATTAAGGACATAAAAAAAGCGTACCATGGATTGACGGCAGCCGCAAAAAACGTAATTCCCAGATACTGCAGGCTTCCGGCGTACACAAATACGCTGATCAGAAGGGCCCACCAGATCCCATGCCCGTTGACATTCATAAGAATTCCATATGCCGCTCCCAGAACCAGATAACCGGCCATCACCGGTACGGTTTTCGGAAATGCGTAGCGGAGGGCCGCCGCTTTTTTTGTTTCAATCATTTTCATCACTCATTTGTACATCACCTTTGGCTTGCATTATTTTTGCATATTGTTTACTATATTAATGTACAAAAGACACTTTGTCAATAACAGGAGAAGCATCCATGAATCCAGACCATATGTATGAGTCCTGCAGCCTGTGTCCAAGGCGCTGCGGGGCAGACCGCCATATAAAACCCGGCCTCTGCGGCTGCGGCCCTGCCGCAAAGGCCGCCCGCGCCGCCCTTCACCATTGGGAAGAGCCCTGCATCAGCGGAAGCAGGGGAAGCGGAACCGTATTCTTTTCCGGCTGCACCCTGGGCTGCTGTTTCTGCCAGAATTATCACATCAGCCAGAAACACTTCGGCAGAGAGCTTACGGACCGCCAGCTGGCCGGCATCTTCTTAAAGCTTCAGGAAGAAGGAGCCCATAACATCAACCTGGTCACAGCGACCCAGTATCTGCCATCCGTCCTAAAAGCCCTGGACCTGGCAAAGCCCGGGCTCACCATACCGGTCGTCTACAACTGCGGAGGATACGAATCGGAGGAGGTCATCCGGCTGCTGGAGGAATACGTGGATGTGTGGCTTCCTGATTTAAAATATTTCAGCTCCGGGCTGTCCTCCCGCTACAGCAAAGCCCCCGACTATTTTGCCATGGCTTCAAAAGCGGTGAAGCAGATGATCCGCCAGACAGGCGCCCCCCGGTTCGACGCTTCCGGGACCCTCATGACAAGGGGCGTCATCATCCGTCATATGGTGCTTCCCGGAGCAAAAGAGGACTCCATCCGCCTTCTTCACTGGATGAAGGATGAACTTCCGGAGGGAATGTTTTACATCAGCCTCTTAAGCCAGTATACTCCCTTCTGTCACAGCGGGGATTTTCCGGAAATCAACCGCCGGATCACTTCCTATGAATACAACAAGGTGGTTGATGAAGCCGTAAGGCTCGGTCTTGACCAGGGATTCATGCAGGAAAAAAGCAGCGCCAGGGAAGAATATACGCCGCCTTTCGATCTGGAAGGGATCTGCCGGTAAAAAAACGCAGATAGAAACGGGTAGCGGTTTAAACCTTCAAACAACCGATACCCGTTTCTATATTATCTCATCCATTGGAATTGATACCTCTTTTCCATTTCATGCTTTCTGACATGTTGTACAATGTGTTCCGACATGATCTATATTAAATTTTTCCGCTCCCCGTTGTTATTCACCGATTTCTATGGCTGTTCTTCCTCTTCCTTACATAACTGCTGATATTCCGCATGCATGACTGAATTTCCGTTGGCCTTATATCCGGTATCCGCTGCAGCTTTCTCCTGCCATAGATTCTATCTTTCCAATAAATATCATTTGTTCTTATCCGTCAAAGACCGGCTTCTAACATCGGCAGATTGATTTTCCTTTTGTTCCATTTATGAAATTATAAATGAAACGAGACTGAACTTCCTGGTGGACCGTACCTCCTTTCGTCAGATTTTAACTTCTGCTCTTCTAACTCCGGTTTCCCTTTGTTATGGCTTTATTATAGCGTACATGCCATATTTTGTCAATACTCTTTGGATTATTTCTTATTTTTATTTGTTTATTTTCAAATTGTATATAACTATTTAGTTTTTTTATACTTTTTATTTTAATTATTAAATAATTTATTTTCTGACAATTTAACCCTGCTCCTCAAAAAACATAGCCGGATGCAACTGCATCCGGCTATGCCGCCCGTTCTCTTACTCTTCTTTCAGCCGGAATCTCTGGACCAGCCCGCTCAAAAGCCGGGCCTGCTGTGAAAGCTCTTCACTGGAAGCCGCGCTTTCCTCCGCGGTGGCGGAGTTGTTCTGCACAACGGCAGAAATCCTTCCCAGCTCCTTCGTCACCTCTTCCACCGCATCCGCCTCCTGACCTGCAACGGCGGATATGGAATCCACCAGTTCCACCGCCTTGGCCGAATCCTCCAGAACCTTCATCATGGACTGCACGGTCTCATCCAGGATGCCCCTTCCCTTTTCCACCGCATCCATGGATCCGCGGATCAGAACCGTGGTATTCTTCGCCGCCTCTGAACTTTTCGCCGCCAGATTTCTCACCTCATCGGCAACCACGGCAAAGCCCTTCCCGGTCTCTCCGGCCCTGGCAGCCTCAATGGCCGCATTCAAGGCCAGGATATTGGTCTGAAATGCAATATCCTCAATGACCTTGATGATCTTTCCGATCTCTCCGGATGAGGCATGGATCTCATTCATGGCGCTGGAAAGGTTCTGCATGGACATGTCACAGTTAACGACCTCGGTTCCCGTCTGCTGCACCTGCAGGGACACCTCCCCTGCTTTTTCCGCCAGCCGCCTGATCTTCTGGGAGACATGGTTGATGGAACCGGACAGTCCCCCGATGGTTCTTTCCTGTTCCTCCGCACCATCCGCCAGAGTCTGGGAGCCGTCGGCCACCTGGCCGGAACTCACCGCCACATGGCCGGCCGCCCGGTTCACTTCATTCATCACCGAATTTAAGTTCCCGACGATCTGCTTTACCGCCTCCTCAAGCCGTGAAAAATCCCCCTTAAGGCCCAGTTCCAGGTCCAGATCCAGATGGTTGTCAGCGATCTCCTGCAGCGTAAGGGAAATCCGGTCGATCACCTCTTTTAAGTTTGATTTCATCTGCTCAAAGGAATCCGCCACAAGACCGATTTCATCGTTGGTCTCCACGTCCACAAAGACCCCCAGATCACCTTCGGCGATTTTTCCCGCCGCCGTCACCACTTTATGGATGGGCTTCAGCTGCCTTTTTATAATGAAGGTGATGATGAACAGAATGACTGCCATGGCAGCCACGGAAATGGCTGTCATCCATACAGCCATCCGGTTGGCCTCCCGGTCCATATCGGCTCCGTCCACCGCCGTGACGGAATACCAGCTGGAACCGTTTAAACGGATGGGTTCAAAGAAATAATAAACCGTTCCGTCTCCGCCGGAATCCAGGGTGTCAAAATCAGCGCCTGTGGCGATTCCCTCCTCAATTTTCTTCCGGCTGTCTTCCGTGCTGATGAAACCGGAGACATTGGCTCCTGCGGATACGCTGCCCGTGCTTTCGGAAATAATGGTTCCCGTCTCATTTAAGATCAGGGTCCGCATGCTGGGATAAGAGCTGTCCGCTGTTTTCAGCTGGCGGAAACGGTCCAGGCCCACATCCACGGATACGATACACAGAGCCCTGTCTTCCACGATCACCGGCACCGCTATGGTGATTATCATGGATCCGTTAGATTCATAGGGATCGGTAATGATCTGCTTCTTCTCATCCAGCGCCCTCTGATAATACTCCCTGGCGGAATAATCCTCATAAGACCCGCAGTCCGTGACCGTTCCATCCTGGCCGGCGAACAGGGAATAGCTTCTGACGGCGGAGCTCATGACATACTGCTCAAACAATATGCCCACGCCCATGATATCCTGGGAATAAAGAACGGAGGACTTGATGGTGGACAGCATATAATCCTCCATTCTCATGCCATAGCTGTCCAGAGCGGCCGTTTCAAATAACTGGCTTCTGTACAGCGGTTCTGCGGAGGGACCTGACTTGATCCTTAAGTCCTGAAGAACCTTTTTGTTGGCTGCGGAATTTTCCAGATAATAGGTAATGCTGTCCGTAACCTGCTCCGCGCTGTCCAGGATCTGCTGGATCTCCTTCCCATTCTCTGAAGCCAGGGTCTTCAGCTCTCCAAAAGCTGACTGCTTCATGGCCTTCCTTGTCATCCACGAAGTGATGCCGATCAGAACCGTAAACACAATTACCAGCATGATCCCGGCGATCCATGCAATCCTGTTTGAGAGGCGGCCTTTTCCCGCCATCCTCCGTCCGGAACCGGACGTTCCCCTGCGTCCTGATCCACGATTCTCCCATTTCCCGAAAAGCTTCCGCACCATAGCGTAATCCTCCTTCCGATACATTACAAATCTCATCCAGATTATACCACAATTTTACAACATGCGAAATATTTCTTGTATATTTTACACAAAAATCAAGCGAATTTTCGTCCGGAAAAGGCAGAATTGCCGCACAAGAGAATCACAGCTTCAGGATCACCGTATCAAACCCCTCCAGTGTAACTTCCGATACGCCGAAATCGGTTTCTATGGATGTTCTCTGGACGCTTTCACTGTTGTTGATCACCACCAGCTGACGGCTTTGGGGATACCAGGCGCATTCCGTCTGTGGGTTATCGGTGAGGTACTTCTGTCTTAAACTCATGTGTCTGCCAAAAAGCATCAGATTCAGCAGCAGCCTTGTGTTTTCACTGCTCACCCGGAAGCTGCTTAAATAAATGCCGCAGCCCCTGCCGGATTCATGGAACGCGACGGTGGGAATCCCATTTTCCGCGGCCAGCACGTGAGTTTTTTCACTTGTTAGATACAGGTTCATTCCTCCCCTGACCGACGCGCCTTCCGGTATCAGTCCTTCTACGGTCTCCCGGCAGAAATCCCAGCGTCCGTGGCACACCCTGGCGCCTGTGTCCTCATCCAGCCCGAGCACCTGGGACATCCGGAAAAAGGTATGGTACCCCTCCAGGGCCGAAGGTTCGTTGATCCCCAGAAAAACTCCTCCCCGGTGCACAAAGCCGGAAAGCTCCTCTATGATCCCGGCATCGGCCCATTCCCCGCCTCCGCTCCACGCGGTCCCGGCCGCACCTGCGTTTATGACGATATCCGCCTCTTTTAAGGCTCCCTGCCTGATGTCGTCAAAATTTATGAAATCCACCAGGACCGGAAGACCGGATAAGGCCTCATTTACGTGGATTAAGTCGTGCATATGGGTTTCATGGAAATGGCCGGACAAGGTCCAGGACCGGAGGCTTCCCCAGGAATGGAGGACCGCCGTCCTTAAGGGAAGGGAATACACTTCTCCGTTTTCGTGAAAGGACTTGATCAACCGGAATTCACCGGCGATCTTTTCCATATAGCTGCAGAAATCCGGATAGTCTTCCACCAGATGGAGATAACCTCCAAGGCCGATCCGGTCGATTTTTTCCCGCAGCAGGGCACGGCGCACATGGTTCCAGTATTCCTTCGCATCCCTTACCGGATCACCGCCGGGGCAGAAGGTGGGGGCGCCGCCCAGGCCCACGGGGAAGAGGTATGGATGAAGCCGCAGCTCATGGGTCTCCACTTCCGCACCCGCACAGAGCCTGGCCTCATAGCCGGAAAACACACATTTAATCAGGCCGTCAAAGCCGAATTCCTTAAAGCGGCCGTTATACGGCTCCAGACCGATCCAGCTGTCATCATAGAATACATAGGCCTTTTTCTTATAGCTGTGGACCAGCTCCACAAGCTTCTTTCCAAAATCCAGCACAAACCGGTTCACAAAGGCCATATAGTCCAGCTGGCGCTTTCCCGGAGGCATGTGGGTGACGTGAAATTTCCCCTGGTTGATGAAATCCTCTGCAGTCAGGGCGTAACCGTATTCCTCTTCAAATTCTTTCAGGGCTTTGGGACTCACCGTAAAATCATAGGACCCCCAGTCACTGAAAAGATTCCTCCTCTTTTCACTGCTCCCCCATATCCAGGCGAAATTGTAAAAAAGGGAGGTGAAACGCACCACCGTTGTGGCAGGATGCTCCTCACACCAGGCCCTGAGCCATCGGCATAAGTATTCCCCGGTTTCCTCATGGCGGGGGTCCACAGGCATCAGATGCTCCTTTTCCCAGTGGTTGGTCACGTGATTGTACATGGAAATTTCTTCCCATATCCGGTAAGCCAGAAAGCTGACCGTATACTGGTGGAAGGGAACGGCTTCCCCAATGACGACGCTGCCCGTTTCCCTGTCATACGTCCATAAAAGGGCGGAAAGCTCCCGGTCTGTGGTCCGGTCAAAGACCTGCCAGTATTTCATGGACTCCCCGCTGTCATTGATCCGGAACTGCTCTCCAAAGAAATCTTCCATCAGGCGGATCATCAGAAGGCCCTTCCCTGCTGTTCTGGGCTCTGTGGACAGAAAGGTCTGCTGAAGCTGTCCGGGATGGGCGGCGGCCCACTCATTGTGGTCACGGATCAGGCAGATGGTGGAATAGATCCCGTACCCTGCCCCTGTTATCTCCGCGGAAAGCGCGGTGCCGTCGCTGTCCCGGATCACATCGGCGCCCCATCGTTCCGCCAGCTTAAGCGTCAGCTCCTCATAGCCGGATTCTCCCGGAAGCGTGAAGCTTCCTTTTCTCATTTCAGTCATATGCGTTCTCCCTTTCACTCGTCATGTCTTAAACCCAGTCTGCCCAGTATAACGGCGGCTTCTCCTCTGGTCATATTCCTTTTAAAGCTGTCCCCGGGATCCGCCGCTTTCATGGCACAGGCCGCGCCCACGGCTTCCCTTGCCCAGGGAAGGGATTCTTCCGCTGCCCCCGCTGTTTTCTCCGGAAGCCGGTTCCTGCTTTTATATCCGGTAACCGCGATCCAGAGAAACTCTTCCAGAGTTATGGGGCGGTTTGGATAGAAACAGCCGTTTTCCTCCATCTGTTCCGGGATGAGCCCGTTTTGAAGGGCACATTCTATGGTTCCCGCATACCATTCATGGCCAATGACATCGGAAAATAAATCATTGTACACATTGGTTGGAAAATACCGGACCGCCCGGATGACAAGATCCAGCGCCTCCGCACGGGTAAGGATATCTTCCGGCCGGTCGGGCACGGAAACTTCCCCTTCCGGCGGTATATTCACAAAAGACGGATGTCCGGAAACAGGCGGTGTCAAAAAAACCTCCGGCGGCTCCCAGTCAGGCCTTTTCTTTTGGCCGGAAGGCAATAAACCGGCCTTTATCAGCTCTTCCCATACGAATCCGGCCATTTTCCACGCCCCATAATCATTGGTGTGCGTATAGTCCGACGGATAAAACCACCGCTTGGAATCTTCCAGGCCATGTTCCTTTATGAAGGCCATGCTTCTTCCATGGAGATCCAGGACAGGAACCGCCAGGCTCTTTCCAAGCCCTTTCACCGCCTCCCCGTACTCCCTTAAAAGGTCGTTATAGGTTCCGTCAGTTCCCTTCCAGCTGTTTCTTGCAAGAGGCGTGACCAGCACCGGATGAGCCCCCTTCCCCCTGATTTCCAGGACATACGCCTCCAGATTCTTCCGGTATCCCTCTTCCGCCTTTAAATGCTTCCGCTTCTGGTCATTGTGGCCGAACTGGAACAGGCAGATGTCGCCGGGGCTTATGCTCTCCAGCAGGATTTCATAATGCCCCTCTTCCCGGAAGCTTTCTGTGGTAAGACCGGAATGAGCATGGTTTGAAACCGCCATGGTTCCGTTTAAATGAGCGGGCAGCATCTGTCCCCATCCTCCGTAGCTGGTCCCGGGAGCGTAAGGAAATTCGGCGCTCTGGTCCGTAACTGTGGAATCTCCCGCAACAAACACGGTCCTGCCGCTCCCTTTTCTGATC
The DNA here is from genome assembly GCA_041223105.1 of Lachnospiraceae bacterium 54-53. GTDB lineage: Bacteria > Bacillota > Clostridia > Lachnospirales > Lachnospiraceae > Lacrimispora. The sequence continues at coordinate 42,240 of JBCLPO010000015.1, read as the reverse complement.
CCAAGACTTGAGATGCGGACCGACCGGCTGATTACGGTTGCCGCCACGGACCCGTCCCAATAACGGGTGTTTTTCCCTCTGGGTATGATATCATAAACGCAAAAGGGAAAGGAACCGCTCCATTTCTCTCCCGCCTTTAAGCTTCCCTTCCACACCAGCTGCCGCCTTCCTATAAACAGGAGGACTTCCCCTTCGTCTTCACCGGCATAAAGGGTCAGGGTCAGCAGAAACCTTCCCTGGGCTTTTAAATCCGCCTGAAAGGAAAGAGGGATCCTCCCGTCTCCTGATATCCCCGGACTGCTCATAATGGATTGGGAATCCACATAGCATCCATGGGTATCCTGCTTTACGATGGTCTCTCCCTGAAACCAGGGGGAGGCCATAAAGCCCGAATTCAGCTCGGGCAGCGCACATTGCCCGGAAGACCCGGGGGACCGTTCCGTAAAAAAACCCGCTCCCGTTCCCCGGCCCAAGCGATCAAAGGGCGTGATCCTGATCGCTCCGTCCGGCCTTTGCCCTGATTGGTAAAAAATATATTCCGTCATAAAAATTCCCTTTTCCTGCTGCCTTAAGCAGATAAATCCTGCCCGCTTCTTTAAAAAGGGCTGATGCGGATTTGCAACAGCCCTTTTTTCACTTATTCCGCCACATAATTGCCCGAGTCGATCAGGGCCTGCTTTTCATCGAGAATATCCTGATATCCGTTATCCAGATATTCCCTGCAGTATTCCTCATACTTTCCATCCAGCTCCTCCGGCTTTCCCGTCACCATGTCAACATAGAACTCCTGCCACATGGCGGTTAAATCCGCTGCGTATTCGCTGGTGGATGCCACGCTCTTGGTAAAGATGGGGCTGATCAGTCCATATTGCTCCACTTCCTTGGTATAATCATAGGACTGCTGAACCAGGTCCTCATATCCGGCCGGCGCAAGAGTTCTGATATTTGCCTTTAAGTTCTTCGCTTCATCTCCGTAATCAGCCACTTCGGCCACCAGGCACCAGTAATCCTTGTTGTTGTTATTGGAAAGCTTGGATTCCCCGGAAAAATCAGCCGCAGGAACTGCGATCCCCTCCTCATCCAGGGTATAATTGGCACCTTCCGCGCCGTTTTGCAGATAGAATAAGTTATCCGGCTGAACCATCCAGTTTAAGAACATCCAGATTGCCGCTCTCTGCTCTTCTCCTGACTTGGAATTGATCCCCATGACCATTCCGTAAGGCGTATACTTGTAATAATAAGCATGGCCGCCTTCCGGCACCAGGGCGGACGGGCTGATCACGGAAACTTCGGCCTCCGGGTCATTTGCCTTCAGGCTGCTTATGGCATCGGTATTGGCGGAAATATAGAAGGAATAGGTTCCCACATTGCCTGCAACAAAATCGGCTTTCCACGCGGCATCATCGGCATTTAAATAAAATTCAGGATCCAGAATGCCGTCATTGTATTCCTGATTCAGGGTCTTTAGGTAATCCTTGGTGGCCTTCCAGGTAAGAGGCGCCACATTTAGATCCAGATATAAATTCAGCTCCTCTTTATCCGGATTTGCGCCGATAAACGGATATTCATAGGTGTAGCTTTTGTTGATGATCTGGGCGCCCAGGGTTCCCAGCCCCGCCTCTTTCCACGCCCTGGCCGCTGCGTCAAGCTCTTCCCGGCTGGTTGGCTTTTCCATTCCTGTTTTGTCCAGCCAGTCCTGCCGGATCAAAGTCACCCAGTTATAGTAAATGGCATTGCGTTCCGCAAAGAAGAACGTATTCCTGCCGTCCAGCTTCCCATAGGTATTTATGATGTTTTCCGTCTTTTTAAAATAATCGGGCGCGTAATACTTGATCTCATCCAGATCCAGTTCCTGCATGGCTCCCTCGGAATTGTAATTCACCGCCTGAGGCATGTCATAATGAAAGATGATATCCGGCGCGTTGCCGGCGGCGATCATCTGCATGTAATCCGCCACCTCGTTCTGGCGGTTGATGGCCACGTACTGGACGGTCACGTTGTATTTATCTCCGAATTCCTTCTGAATCCATTGAGTGTAGTAATTGTTCACCGGATCCCAGCCTTCAAAGCCTCTGTCGTACACCGGAATCTTTATGGTCACATTTTCCGGAAAACCCTTGGAATAATCCGTATAGCTTTTTTGCCCTTCCTCTTTTTCCCCGGTCTCTTTGGCCTCCTCCCCGGCCTTATCCTCCGAAGCGGGAGCCGTTTCCTCTTTTGTTTTGCTGCATCCGGTCACAAAACCGGCGGCCATGACTGCCGCCAGACCAAAAGCGGCCGCTCTTTTCCATGCTTTCATTTTTTTCATGAATTTCCCTCCTTTATTTTCTTATATGGCTGCCAATGGCATTCACCCTTTCACCGCTCCTATCATGGTCCCCTGCACAAAATACTTCTGTACAAAGGGATAGATGCAGATGATCGGCAGGGTTGCAAAAATAATACAAGAGGCTTTCAGCACCTCAGGGTTGGTGATCTGGCCGGTCGCCACGGCTCCCTCGGCCTTAAAGGATTCGCTGGCCGCCACCACGAGATAATAAAGCTTCAGCTGCAGAGGCCGTAAATCCACCCTCTGCTTGATGTAGAACAGGGCATCGGAATAGGCATTCCAGCGTCCCACCGCATAGAACAGGGAGATGGTGGCGATGATGGGCTTGGAAAGAGGCACCACAATGTTGCTCAATATCTTAAAATGGCTGGCCCCGTCCATAAGAGCCGACTCGATCAGACTGTCCGGGATGGAAGCTTTAAAGTTATTCTTCATGATCAGGAAATTGTAGGCCGCAAAGGATAATGGCAGGATCATGCACCACCAGGTATCCAGCATATGCAGGCTGTTCATCAGCAGATAATCGGGAATGGTTCCTGCCGTAAAATACATGGTGAACATGATCAGGAAGGTCATGACTTTTCGTCCCCTCAGCTGGGCTCTGCTCAGGGCATAGGCCGCGCTGATGGTCAGAAAGGTCCCGATGGCCGTAAAGGATACGGTCACGATCACGGACACGTACAAGGATCTCACGATGGAAGCATCCTGAAAGACCTTTTTATAGGCGTCGAACTGAATGTCCCTGGGGATCAGAAAGATCCGGTTGGCGATCACATATGCCTCCCTGCTGACGGATTTGGCAAAAATGTGTATGAAAGGAAGCAGGCAGGTGAGGGAAACGAGCAGAAGCAGAAGATGGAAAATCAGATCAACCGCCGCATTTTTCACTCTTGCCCTGGTCCACATCCTGTGGTTTTTGTTTGGATTCCGGCTCATAGTCATTCCTCCTTAAATCAAACCGTCTTCACCGAGACGTTTGGCCGCGTAGTCGGCTGCCAGCACCAGTCCGAGGCCGATGACGGACTGGAACAGCCCCAGGGCCGTAGCTTCACTGAATTTTCCGCTTTCAATTCCCCAACGGTACACCAGAACCGGAATGGTGGTGGTGTACTGGGTCGCCTTGGCATTGGCCAGTGCATAGATCCGTTCAAAGGAGCCGCCCATGAGCCTTCCCAGATTCATGATCAGCAGGGTCACGATGGTGCTGCGGATACAGGGCAGGGTCACATGAAGGCACTGCTTCCACCTGCCGGCTCCATCCACCCTGGCCGCCTCATAAAGCTCGGAATTCACTCCGGTAATGGCCGCCAGATAGATGATGGTTCCCCAGCCCATGGACTGCCACACGCCGATGAGCACATAGCTGATCAGCCACCAGGTATTTTCCTGAAGAAAGGGGATGGGGCTGTGGCCTGCGTTCCGGATCAGCACATTGACAACGCCGCTGCTTATGGAAAACATGGAATAACCGATCCCACCGATGATGACCCAGGACAGAAAATGGGGCAGATACAAAAGGGTCTGCATCACGCTTTTAAAATACCTGTTTTTGATTTCATTGAGGATCAGGGCGAGTATGACCGGCATGGGAAAGCTGAAAATCAAGTCAAGTACATTCAACAAAAGGGTGTTGCCGAAGGCCTGACCGAAATCCCTTTTCCCGAACACCTTCCGGAAAACGGAAAATCCCACCCACGGGCTTCCCCCATACCCCTTTGCCACCTTATAATCCTTAAAAGCAATGGACAGCCCGGTATAGGGCAGGAACTTGAACACCAGGATAAAAAGCATGGGAAGGACCATAAGCACGTATAACTGCCAGTCACGTCTTAAATACCAGATCACCCCATGTCTTTTCCCCGGCCACTGCCTGACCGGATTTGACTGCCTTTTGGATTTTTTCATAACCCATCCTCCCATCCGTGTGTTTTTTTATAACATTATTATAAAAAAACCGGAATCCCGTTTCCAATCAAAACCCATTGAAAACTATGCAATTTCAACCTTTTACTTCTGCAGGGATCCCGTTTATTCCGGACAACTTTTCTCCATATTCCGGTGTTTTTCTGATTATTTTCTTTCAATAAGCTTTTTTCCCTCTCTAATTCCTGTTTTTGGGCCTCTGTTTTGGTTGAAACAGAGATTAGATATAATGTATAATAAAATAAGTAAAACCAGGGGAAAGGAGGAAGATATGCCCAGACGCAAAAAAACCATCATTGAATTCCGGGATTATGACCTTCCCGCTCATTTTCCGGTTCTCCTCTTAACGGGTGAGCACTGGCGGATCTCCGACGTGCCCTCCGGACGCCTGCACATCCATAACTGCCTGGAGATCGGCCTCTGCGAATCGGACAGCGGAATGATGAAATTCGAAGACACCTCTCATCCCTTTAAGGCCGGAGACGTGACCGTCATATCCTGTGATATCCCCCACACCACCTGCAGCGCGCCGGGAACCAGCAGCAAATGGTCCTATCTGTTCGTAGATCTGGGAGAGCTGCTGCATCCGTTTTTCTCCGGGACGGACATCCACAATGTGGACTTATTTTCCCTGTCCGAGCATCATTTAAGCCTGATCATGGGGAAAAAGGAATATCCGGTGATCTATTCCCTTGTAACGGAGATCATAGAAGAAATGAAAAAGAAAGAGGCGGGTTATGAGCTGGGGGTCCGGGGGCTTTTCCTCGCCCTGGCCTCAAACCTGATGCGGATCGCAGCTTCCGGGGATAAAAAAAAGGACCGGCAGCCGGAAAACGCTCTGGTCATCGCACCGGCACTGGATTTTATCCGGTACCACTACATGGAGGATTTTCCCATGGAAAACCTGGCCGCCTTATGCGGCTTAAGCCCCACCCACTTCCGCAGGACATTTTCCTCGGTCATGGGCGCCAGGCCCCTGGAGCATTTAAACGCCACCCGGATCCGGAAAGCGGCTGACTTGCTGCGCATGACCGAAGAATCGGTCTTAAGCATATCGGAACGGGTGGGCTTTCACTCCATATCAAGCTTTAACCGGCACTTCCTTGCCGTCATGGGGCAGCCTCCAAGGGACTGGCGCCGCCGGATGTCCATTCTTAAGGACCAGTCGGTGTTCCGGTACAACGGCTGGATGTACGCGGAAGTGCTGAAGAAAAAATAAAAGGCGGAGAGACGATGGAACAAATGGCAAGAAACCACAAAATGGACAATGGAAAGGCTCTTTTGATTTTCCTTGTCGTATTCGGACATTTCCTGGAACTGTTTCCCGGAAATTTTAAGGCCTTCCTTTATCTGGTCATCTATTCCTTTCACATGCCGGCCTTTGTTTTCTTCTCCGGATACTTTGCAGCATGGAAACCCGGCCGCCTGTTCCAGAGGATCCTTTATCCTTACCTGTGCTTTCAGGTCCTTTACCTGCTGTTTGAAACATACTGCCTTGGAAATTCCTTTCCCCACCCTTTCACCCGGCCCTACTGGCTGATGTGGTATCTGATTTCCATGGCGTTCTGGTATCTGCTCCTGCCTGTCATAGACCGGTTGAAACGTTTTAGGGGCCTGTTTCTTGCTGTGACCGCCGCTCTTGCACTTTTGTCCGGCTTCCTCCCATGGATCGGATACCGGTTCGGGCTTTCCCGGACCATTGTGCTGTTTCCGTTTTTCCTGGGGGGATATTTATGCCATAATTCATGGAAAGAACGTTTAAAGATTCTTAAGGAAAAGGGGGCATGGCCCGGTCTCCTGCTCCTTGCTGCCATAACGGGAAGCATTCTGCTTCTGTGGGCCGTCCGTTCCGCCGTGGAACCGGATTGGCTGTATCATTCCGTTTCTTACGCGGGAGGGCATTACTCTTTATGGATCCGGGGCCTTCTTCTCCTAAACGCCGGAATCTGGACCTTATGGCTCCTTTTCGCACTTCCGGACCGCAGGATCCCTTTTCTTTCCGCTCTGGGAGGACATACAATGGCCGTTTACCTGCTGCACGGCTTTTTCATCAAAGCGGCAGAAGCAAACGGCCTCTTAAACGGCAGTCAGCAGGAAAACCTGCTGCTCGCCTTTCTTATGTCACTGCTCCTCTGCTTCCTTCTCGGAAACCCTGTGACGGAGCGCGTGTTTCGTTTTCTGTTTTCAGCGAAATGGATGGAACGTTAACATTTATTCATTTTTTCAACGGTCCTTTTATACCGCTCTGTTGAAAATTTCCATGAATTCCTCTCCTGTGATGGTTTCCCGTTTCAGAAGATATTCCGCAATTTCGTGAAGCTTTTCCATATTATCCTTAAGGATCTTAAGAGCCTTCTGATGCTGTTCCCTCACAATCCGGATGACCGCATCGTCGATCTGCCTGGCCGTTTCCGGGGAGCAGGCCAGGGAGGTGTCTCCGCCCAGATACTGGTTGGTCACTGTCTCCAGAGCCACCATATCAAACTCATCGGTCATGCCGTAGCGGGTGACCATGGCCCTGGCGATTTTGGTGGCCTGCTCTATGTCATTGGCCGCACCGCTGGTGACGGTCTGAAAGATAAGCTCCTCCGCCGCCCTTCCGCCGGTGAATGTGGCGATCTTACTCAAAGCGGCTTCCTTCGTCAGAAGGTGACGCTCTTCCTCGTCCACCTGCATGGTATAGCCGAGAGCCCCGGAGGTCCTTGGAATGATGGTGATCTTATGGACCGGAGCCGAATGGTTCTGGGAAGCAGCGACCAGGGCGTGGCCCACCTCGTGATACGCGATGATCTTTTTTTCCTCCACGTTGACAGAGGCATCCTTTTTCTGATATCCGGCGATGACCACTTCCACGCTTTCTTCCAGATCCCTCTGGCCCACGGTATTTCCGCCCATGCGGACCGCCCTCAATGCCGCCTCATTGACGATATTGGCCAGCTCCGCGCCGCTGGCTCCGGCCGTAGCCAGAGCGACTCCGTGAAAATCCACGTCATCGGACAGCTTCACATTTTTGCCGTGTACCTTTAAAATGGCCTCCCGCCCATTTAAGTCCGGAAGCTCCACCGGGATCCGGCGGTCAAACCGTCCGGGCCTTAACAGCGCCTTATCCAGGGAATCGGGGCGGTTGGTGGCCGCCAGGATCACAACGCCTTTTTTACCGTCAAATCCATCCATTTCAGCCAGAAGCTGGTTCAAGGTCTGTTCCCGCTCATCGTTTCCGGTAAAACCGCTTCCGTCACGCTTTTTTCCTATGGTATCGATCTCATCGATAAACACGATGCAGGGCGCTTTATCATTGGCCTGCTTAAATAAATCCCTGACCTTTGCCGCGCCCATACCGACAAACATCTCCACAAATTCCGATCCGGATATGGAAAAGAACGGCACATGGGCCTCTCCTGCCACCGCCCTGGCAAGCAGGGTCTTACCGGTTCCGGGAGGTCCTACAAGAAGGGCACCCTTGGGAAGAGTCGCTCCGATATCCGCGTATTTCTGGGGATTGTGAAGGAAATCCACGATCTCCTTCAAGGCTTCCTTCGCCTCTTCCTGTCCAGCCACATCACGGAAGGTCTTTCCCGTCTCCGATTCCGCGTAGATCTTGGCATTGGATTTTCCAAAGGTCATGGCATTGCCGCCGCCCATCCTCTTCTGCATCTGCCCGGATAAGAAATTACCCAGGAATACAAAAATCAGAATCGGGATGATCCAGGTCATCAAGACGGAAACGATCGGAGACATCTGTACCACAATGGCCTTTTCAAACTGCACATCGTGGGCCATGAGCCTCTCCGTCAGCGTGTCATCGGGCCAGAGCCCTGTCTTGTAAACGTCATAGACCGGATTTCCTTCCCAGTCCTTTTCACCGGTATCGGATTTGAACTGGATCTCGGTCTCGGTCTTGGCCACTGCCTGGACCTTTCCCTCATCCACCATTTCCAGAAACGTGCTGTAGGGAACCTCGGTCACTGATTTGGACTGGAGCCAGGGAACCGTCATCGAATTAAATATGATCATAAGTATTATCACAATTCCGTAATAATAAATAAATGATTTTTTCGGATTTTTCTGCGAATTTCCATCGTCTTTCAAACCCATACTGCCTCCTTTTCTTTTGCTACCTTTTGAGAACCGATTCTGCAAATTCGCAGGCATTTTTAAAATCCTGTTCATTTGGGTGAAGCATCGCATCCTCATATGCAGATATCAAAGCCCTGATCTGAGGGGTATCGTTAATCGCCTGCATCTGTCTGTAATTTTCCAAAACATGGGGAGCCATCTTCCCTCCGCACAGAAAGCAGCCGAGATACTCGTTATCATCCGGCAGAAAAACCGCTACCTGCTTTTCCACCTGTTTAAAATATTCTTTATTTCCGGCCAGCCCGCAGGTTCCAAACAATGCCACCCGTTTGCCGTGCAGATCGGAAAGAAAATCCATCACTTCTGTTTTGCAGGTCCCCCGGTTATTCCAGAAGCCCACAAAATAAGTATCCGCTTCTTCTCCATGCAATTCCTCCAAGCTCACAATATCCTTGGATTTTCCGGGAAGCGCTTCGAAAATCTTCATGGCTACCTTCTGAGTATTTCCGGTTTTACTTGTATACACAACTAAATAGTCCATTTATTCAGCCTCCTCTATGAATAAAATATACCAAATTGATTTATTTATCAATAGAAAACCGGAAATGTTAATACAATTTATGGTTCTTTTAGATTTTATACAGTAAAATTCACTTCTATAAACCAGAGGAAAAAGGAAAAGCCGGAGAAAAGCCGTTTACCGGCTGATCTCCCGCCTCATTCATCCGCTCCGCGCCCGTTTTCCCATAAAATCAGACGCGCCCCAGGCTGACTGCGGCTTCCTTTATGACCCTGCAGGTTTTCTCCACATCCTCCTCCGTATGGGCTGCGGAAAGGAACAGGATCTCAAACTGGGATGGGGCCGTATAAATGCCGTGGTCCAGCAGATAATGGAAATACCTGGCGTACAGATCCGTATCGGAAGCCAGGGCTGATTCATAATCCACCACCGGCGCTTCCGCAAAAAATACACTGAACAGGGAGCCCGCCTGATTCACTCTGGCCCGGGGAAGGTTCTCCCGCAGGGCACTCACAAGTCTTCCTGCTTTTTCTTCCAGGGAAGCGTACAGCTCCGGATGCTCCATGAGAGCCTTAAGGGTCGCGATTCCGGCGGCCGTTGCCACGGGATTTCCGGAAAGAGTGCCTGCCTGATAGACCTTTCCCACCGGTGAAACCACCTCCATGATCTCCTTTCGTCCCCCATAAACGCCCATGGGCATTCCGCCTCCCACGATCTTGCCCAGAGTGGTCATGTCAGGGATCACTCCGTAATACCCCTGAGCGCCTCCAAGTCCCATGCGGAAACCGGTTATGACCTCATCGAAAATGAGAAGGGCGCCGTATCTGGCTGTTATTTCCCTCAAAAATTCCAGAAATCCGGGCTTCGGCGCCACAAGCCCCATATTGGCGGCCACCGGCTCCACCACCAGCGCCGCTATGGTATCCGGATATTCCGAAAACAGCTTTCTGACGGAGTCCTCATCATTGTACCGGGCAAGCAGTGTGTGCCGGGTATAGGATTCCGGCACGCCGGCGCTGTCCGGCGCGGAGCCTGTTAAGGCGCCGGAGCCTGCCTTCACCAGAAGCCCGTCGGAGTGCCCGTGATAGCAGCCCTTGAATTTAATGATCCCATCCCTTCCGGTATAGCCTCTGGCCGCCCGGATGGCGCTCATGACCGCCTCCGTCCCGGAGCTCACCATGCGCATCATTTCCATGGAAGGCATGCATTCCTTCACGAGCCGTCCCAGAACCAGTTCCTTACCCGTAGGCGCGCCGAAGGACAGACCGTCAAGACAGGCCTCCCTCACCGCTTCCACCACCGGCGGGAATGCATGTCCGAGAATACAGGGCCCCCAGGAACTCACATAATCAATGTATTCATTTCCGTCCTCATCATAAATGCGGGAGCCCGAGGCCCTCTTTACAAAAACCGGAACACCTCCCACAGAACCAAACCCGCGGACCGGACTGTTCACTCCTCCCGGGAAATACTCCCGTGATTCCTCAAATAAGGTTTTTGATACTTCCGTCTTCATTCCGGCTCACTCCTTTCCAATCCCTGCAAATGGCTTCCGCCATGCCGGAAATACTGTATATTTCAGCTATAATATCAGCCTTTCTCCCATGCTCCGCAAGGGCCTTCGCCGTAATGCCGCCGATGCAGGCAACAGAAACTTTCTCAAGAACTTTTTTAAGCTCTTCATCCGCATCCGTAAAAAACGCATTTACGCCGGAAGCGCTGGCAAAGGTCAGATAATCCAGATGACGCAGGGCTTCCTTTCTGGCTGCAGGCTCCTGTCCGCTGCAGACAACTTCGTATAGCACAATATCGTCATAAGGAACTCCTGTTTCATCCAAAACGGAATTCAGCTCCTCAGAGCCTCCCGAAGATCTTGGGATCAAAAGCCTGTCCTCCCGGGATATCAGGCTTTTCATTCCTTCCGCCAGGTCCCTGACCTGATATTTTTCTGGAATAAAATCCGCAAAAAATCCAAACCGCCGGAGTTCTCCGGCCGTTCCCCTTCCGACCGCCGCAAATTTCATATGTCCCACAGAACGGTAATCCCGGCCGCTTTCCAGCAGTCCGTGAAAAAATTCCCGCACCGCATTGGCGCTGGTAAAAACCGCCCAGGTATAGGAAGCCAGTTTGCCATAGGCCCCCATCATGGTCTTCTCCGCCCGGAAGGATTTAACGGAAAGGCATAAAAGACATTCCGTAACCCCTCCCAGGGATTCCAGCTGTTCCCGCAGTCTGCCGGCAAAAGCGGCTGTTCCCGTGACCCCGATCCTACAGCCTTCCAGCGGCCGCTTTAAGGTGGAAGAAAAGTCAAGGGCAGCCACTTCCCCCACCACTATGACGGCAGGGCTCTGGATCCCTGCGTCCTCCGCCTTTTTTTCGATATCAAGAAGGGTTCCCCGCAGGGTCTTCTGTTCCGGCAGGGTTCCGTTCTCAATGACCGCTGCAGGCGTATCCTCCGGCTTCCCCTGTTTCAGCAGCCCCTTAACGATGAGGGGAAGGGTTCCAAGGCCCATGAGAAAAATGAGGGTCCCGGAAAGTCCGGCTAACGCATCAAAGTCCGGAGGAAGGGACCCTTCTTCGGAAAGCGTGTGCCCCGTCATCACATGGAAACTCCTGCTCACCGCCCGGTGGGTCACCGGAATCCCGGCGCCCGCAAGGGCTGCAACTGCGGAAGTGACACCGGAAACCACCTCAAAGGGAACTCCTGCTTCGGACAGAGCCTGGATTTCCTCTCCTCCCCGCCCGAATACAAAGGGGTCTCCCCCCTTCAGCCTGACTACGGAAAGCCCTTCCCCTGCAAGCTCCACCAATAGCCGGTTGATTTCCTCCTGCTTCATGGAATGGCGCCCCGCCCGTTTTCCCACATAAATTTTCCGGCACCCTTCCGGGGCCGCATCGAGAAGGCGGGCAGGGGCAAGGGAATCGTAGACCACCGCGTCACATATTTTAAGCCTGGAAAGCCCTTTTTCCGTAATGAGGCCCGGATCTCCGGGACCTGCTCCTACCAGATAGACCGCTCCTGTTTCCTTCATCGCTTTCTCCTTTTCACCGAAGCCCCTCGGCGGCCAGCTGTGCCAGCCCTTCTAAGTCCTCCCTGTATCCCCACAGGTGGATCCGCTTCGTCTCTTCCCCTCTTTTGCTGATCCCCAGCACTTCCATCCGTCCGTCCGTCAACCTGGAATACACGCCTATGGGTTCATGGCAGCCGGCATCCATGAGCTTTAATATCCTGCGCTCCAGGGTCAGGCACAGCCTGGCTTCCTCATCCTCCACACGCTTTAAGACAGCCTCATTTTCCGGACCCGGCCGCCCTTCCACGGCAAGAATTCCCTGTCCCCCTGCCGGAATAAAATCCTCACAGTCAAAATAATGAAAATCATATTGGCTGTCGTTCTCAAGTCCAAGCCGGATAAGTCCGGCGGCCGCCAGAATGATCCCGTCGAACCCGCCTTCCATGAGCTTTTTAAGCCTGGTCTGAACATTGCCCCTTAAATTCCCGCATTGCACTTTGGCCTCCGGCCACATTGTCTTTCCCAGCTCCTCTATCTGAAGCCTTCTGCGCAGGCTTGATGTGCCGATCAGGATCTCATTTTTCCCGGAAAGATCACTGCCCGCCGGAGTCACCAGCACATCCCTGGGATCCCCTCTTTGGAACACCGCTCCGATCTCCAGCCCTTCCGCTAAGTCCATGGGCAGATCCTTGGCGCTGTGAACGGCGAAGTCGATCTCTCCTTTCAGAAGGGCCTGTTCAAATTCCGACACAAACACGCCCTTTCCCCCAAACTCCAGAAGAGGCTTATGAAGGATACGGTCTCCTTCCGTCTGCTTTAACACCAGTTCTGCGGTCAGCCCTCCGCCGGCTTCCAGCCCGTGGGCCACCAGCTTTGTCTGGGCCACGGCCAGAGCGCTTCTTCTCGTTCCAATGCGGATGGTCCTATTCTTCATGCTCAGCCAGCTTCCTTTCTATCAGTTCTTTTGCCTGTTCGCCTGTAAAGGTTCCTCCCTGCCGGATCCCCTCTTCCACCATTGTTTTAAATATTTCCTTCCGGACAGGAAGAGAATCCACCTTTTCCTTCACCATATCCCGGTAAGAGCCCAGCTGTGCCGCCAGATCACCGAATCCGGAAGGGATGGACTGCTTAAACTTCTTTTTTAAATATTGGGCGATGGTGGGAGAGCTTCCCCCGGTGGAAATCCCCACCGTAATATCCCCTTCCCTGATCAGAGCCGGGAAAATATAGGTGCATTCCTCCTGCACATCCACCACGTTCACCGGGATGTTCCGCTCTTTGCACAGAAAGGAAATCCGCTTGTTCAGCCCTTCGTCAGAGGTCCCCGCCACCACAAAATCCACGTGTTCAAGGTCCGAATCCTCAAATTCCCGGCATTCCAGTTTCAGCCTGACGTCCTTTTCCTTTAAAAGCGCCTCCATCTCGGGAATCATGCGGGGGGCCGTTACCGTAATATCCGGACCATAATCCTTCAGGACCTTGACCTTCCGGTAAGCCACCATTCCTCCGCCCACTATGAGGCACTTTTTTCCTTCGATATCCACAAAAAACGGAAAATAAGCCAAAGTTATCCCTCCTTTATCCAGCCTTCCAGGCCATCCAGTGTTTTTAACACCACCTTCAGCTCCTCGCTGGAAACATGGTCCCTGATCTGATAGAGCAGGGTGTCCAGCCGCTTCCCTGCAAATGCTTCCCTTAACTCTTCCATTCTCCGGATATAGGGATGGAACACCACTTCCTTGATCGCCCCATCCAAGTCCTCTTCCATGATGGCCTTTGCACGGTCAAGCTCTTTCAGCTTGATCTCCGTATTATTCCTGGAAAGAGCTTCAAAATAATCGATATCATAAAGGGTCAGACCCTTCACCTTTCCAACCCCCGGATCCATATCCACCGGCACCGCCACATCCATGAACAGCCGCTTTTTTTCCACAGTCAGCTGTTCAGACAGCTCCTCATACGTCACCGTATAATGGGGCCCCAGGGTGGCGCTGATGACAATATCCATCTCATCCATGTACCGGTAACGGTCCCTGTAATTGATGATCCTCACCCGGTCGCTTTTCACCTCCACGGTCAAATCCGATTTATGGCTTCTGACCGTCCCGGTGACTTCTATCCCCGGCTTGCTCAGTATGTTTTTTGTTATGGCATTCCCCATCTTTCCCGTCATGCCGATCACCATGACCTTCTTATCCCCGCTCTCTTTCTCAAAGCGGAACACCTCATTGGCCGCAAGGGTGGCGGCGGAAAGAGGGGTCCTGGATAAATTGGTGTCCGTCTTGATCCGCTTCGCGGAAGTGACTGCCTTCTGAAACAGTACATTGAGCTCATAATCCGCCGCTACCAGGTCTTTAGAGAGCTGATAGGCGTCCTTCACCTGCCCCAGGATCTCATCCTCTCCCAGGACCATGGAGTCAAAGCCGCAGGCGACCTTAAACAGATGTTTTATGGCGCTTTCCCCGCTGTAAATATTTAAATATTTCAGCAGCTCCTCCAGCCTGACCTTTTTAAAGTCCGCCACTTCCCGCTGGAGCCGGGCGACCGCATTCTTCGCCCCTGATATATAAATCTCACTGCGGTTGCAGGTGCAGAGCACAACTGCCCCTGTCACCCCATCCTTCTTCTTCAACCGTTCCATGAATTCCATTTTTTCCTCTGTGCTGAAGGAAAACTGTTCCCGGATATTCACAGGAGCCTTTTTATGGCTCACACTCATACAATGCATCATGATTCCAGCCTTCTTATCTTTAAAGATCAGTAAATAAAACTTCTTCCTATTCTATCATACCCGGACAGAAAAGAGCAACCGGACATTCCGGAAATATCCGTTCCGCCGGGAAAGCCGAACAATAAAGAGTCTGCTTGCGGACTCTGGCGCTGACGCGCTGTCACTTTAGTGACATCTTCCTCTTAAGCGTCATGCGCAGCCTGCCCGGAGGGCTTTTTATCTCATAGGACGTAATTTCCTATGAGATAAAAAACAGGCTCTCCCCGGACCGGTCCGTCTCAATGGATCAACGGCCCTTTCCGGGGAGAGCACTGGATTTACAGTACCTTGCTCAAAAATAGTTTCAGTCTGTCGTTCTCCGGATTGGCAAAGAACTCCTTTGGTTCGTTTTCTTCCAGGAAATAACCGCCATCCATAAACATGACCCGGGTCGCCACTTCTCTGGCAAACCCCATTTCATGGGTAACCACCACCATGGTCATCTTTTCCTCCGCCAGCTCCCGCATGACGTTTAATACCTCGCCCACCATTTCCGGATCAAGGGCGGAGGTGGGTTCGTCAAACAGCATCACGTCCGGATTCATGCACAGGGCGCGGATGATGGCGATGCGCTGCTTCTGCCCGCCGGACAACTGATTGGGATAGGACTCAGCCCTGTCGGCAAGTCCTACTTTATGAAGAAGCTTTAACGCCTGCTCCCGGGCCTCTTCACTGCTGCGTCCCTGAAGCTTCATGGGCGCAAGGACAAGATTTTTTAAGATCGTCATGTGAGGAAATAAGTTAAACTGCTGGAATACCATGCCCATCTTCTGGCGGTGCCTGTCAATGTCGGTTTTCTTATCCACGATGTCCACGCCTTCAAACAGGATATGTCCCCCGGTAGGCTCCTCCAGACGGTTCAAACACCTTAAGAAGGTGCTTTTTCCCGAGCCGGAAGGTCCGATGACACAAACCACATCTCCTTTATAAATATCAACGGAAATGTCCTTAAGCACCTCCACGTCGCCAAATTTTTTGCCCAGATTCCGTACCTGAATCAGAGGTTGTTCCCTATTGTCAATGCTCACTCTTATGCAGCCTCCTCTCCAGTAATTTCACAAGCTGCGTAAATGCCATAACCATGACCAGATAAATGGCTGCCACTGCGATGAGAGGCATAAACGCGGAGTAGGTGCGGCTTTTAATGATATCGCCGCCCTTTGTCAGATCCTGCAGACCTATGTAGCCTGCCACAGAGGTTTCCTTCAAAAGGACGATAAACTCATTGGCAAGAGTAGGAACCACATTTTTAAACGCCTGGGGCATGATGATGAACCACATGGTCTGGGCGTAATTAAAGCCCAGGCTGCGGCCCGCTTCAAACTGCCCTTTCTCAATGGAACTGATACCGCTTCGAAAGATTTCCGCCACGTAGGCGCCGGAGTTGATTCCGAATGCCAGAACCGCCGTAAAGATCTCGCCCGGGTTGTAGAATGAAAAAATGACAAAATACATGATCATAAGCTGTACAACCACCGGCGTACCGCGGATGACCGTTAAGTAAACGCTGCAGACAGCGTTCAATAGCTTCAGCTTCCCGGTGTTTTCATAGGTCGAACGAATGATTGCAACCAGAAATCCCAGCACAATACCGATCAAAACTGCAAAAAACGTGATCTTCAACGTATTCTGCAGACCGTCGGTAATGTATTTCCAACGGTCATCCGCGATAAAATTCTGATAAAAATCATCTCTTAGCTTTTCCCACATGGCTCTCTTCCTTTTTCTTATTCTGCGGTGATGTATTTATCCACAATCTTCTGTAATTCACCGGATTCCTTTAATTCTTTGATGGCTCCATTCATTTTTTCCAGAAGCTCGGTATTGCCCTTTTTCACTGCAATGGCATATTCTTCCTCTGTAAATGCCTCGTCAAGGATCTTCAAGCCTTCATTTTCCTTTACAAACACCTTTGCCGGTTCCCGGTCAATGATAACCGCATCCACTTTTCCCTGGGTAAGGGCCATAACAGCCTCCATTCCCTTGTTAAAGCGCTGGATATCCGCATTTTCAATGTCTTCCGCATAAATATCCCCGGTGGTGCCTGTCTGCACGCCGATTTTTTTACCGTTTAAATCATCGGGTGCTGCGATTTCGCTGCCCTCTTTAACGATGATGACCTGTGCTGCTTCCGCATAGGTATCGGTAAAATCAACATTCTTCTTACGGTCTTCGTTAACGGTCATGCCGGCTGCCGTGAAATCGGCCTTACCGGACTGAACGGCAGGGATCAGGGAATCAAAAGCCATGTCCTGGATCTCCAGTTCCATTCCCAGTTTATCAGCGATTGCCTTGGCAATGTCCGCGTCAATGCCGACGATGGTATCGCTCTCGTGGTATTCATAGGGCGGAAATTCCGCATTGGTTACCATGACCAGCTTACCGCCTGCCCCTTCGCTTTCCGCTGCTTTTGTATCAGCCCCCGTTGTCTCAGCCGCTGAAGTTTCCGTTCCCGCCTTCTCTGCCGCCGTGGTTGTCTCCGTGCTTGTCCCTGAACCGCCGCATGCAGTCAGCACTGCTGCCATACAGACAGCTGCCGCTATGGCTATCCCATTCTTTTTCATAATGATTCCTCCTCATATATGCACAAATCTGCATAATTATAAAATAAAGTATCAGTTATACATTATATAGCATTTTCGGAATTAATCAAGTACCTAATAAGAAGAAGACCCTTATTTTTTCAAGGAATTTTCAATTCTGTTGCATGTTTTCAGGCCATCCTATATAATATAATTTAATTGAAAGCAGCTGCAGAAATGAAGGTATTTGTTTATGAAGGATATCCTTGAAAAAACAGCGTGGCCCATGACCCCGCCGGCACCCTATTCCCTTTTTCATATCCTGTTTATTGCCATAGGGCTGGCCGCCGTGGTTCTGGCGGCTTATTATACTACCAGAAGAATAAAGAGTATCCGGCTTCCGCGCCTGCTTTTTTTCTGCGGTGTTCTACTTGCATCCACCGAATGCTGGAAACAGCTGTTCCTGTATTATGTGGTAAACCAGCAGACCTACGACTGGTGGTATTTTCCATTTCAGCTGTGCAGCCTCCCCATGTATTTCTGCCTGGTCCTGCCCCTTGTTTCTTCCGGCAGCCAAAGAACGGTTCTGTGCACCTTCATGCAGGATTTCAATCTGCTGGGAGGCATCATGGCGCTGGCCGAGCCCTCCGGGCTCTTCCATCCATACTGGTTTCTGACCCTTCACGGACTGGTCTGGCATCTGCTGTTGATTTATATAGGGCTGGTCATCGCGTTTTCCCGCCTTTCAGACACCACATTTTGGGGATTTATGCGGACCCTTCCCCTGTTTTTCGTCTGCTGCATCATAGCTTCCATCATAAACAGGACAGCAAAGCCTTTGGGTCAGGCGGATATGTTCTACATTTCGCCCTATTATCCTTCTGCCCAGATCGTCTTTCATGAAATCGCGTTAACATACGGAATCCCCATCGGCAACGCCGTCTATCTGTTCGCGACCTGCCTGGGAGGTTTTATATTTCACGTTATCTTTGGAAAGTTTCATCTGCTCTCTGCCAGGGCGGAGGGATGACAGGACAGAAGAACTACGGGGCAGAAGAACTGCGGGGCAGAATATTCACACAATTATCAGGAGGAATTTACATGTCGGATACAACATCAAAAAGAGTGGAAGAAGCGCTTAACAAACACGCAAGAGGTTATAACTGTGCACAGGCGGTTTCCTGTGTGTTCTGCGATAAGACAGGCATTGATGAGGAGACCATGTTCCGTTTTACCGAAGGCATGGGCCTTGGCATGGGCGGAATGGAAGGCACCTGCGGCGCCATCGGGGCTGCCGCCATACTTTCGGGTTTAAAGAACAGCTCCGCCCGTCTGGAACAGCCGGATTCCAAAGGCATCTCCTACAAAGCGTCTAAAAAATGCCTGACAGACTTTAAGGAACAAAACGGAAGCGTGGTCTGCAAGGATCTAAAAGGTATGGAAACCGGGAAAGTTCTCCGCTCCTGCAATGACTGCATCGCAGATGCCGTCAGGATCATAGAGCAGGATTTGTACGGGGATGCATAAAAACCGCAGGGATCTTCCTTATATAAGTCAGAAAGCTCAGCTGACATGTCAGCCGTCAGTCCGGCTTTTTTCTCTCCGTTTTCACGTCTTCCAGAAATTTTTCCCATGCATCCTCATGGGCCACATAATACCTGGGACAGTCCTTTCCCGTTGCATCGTAATGCCTTATGACGTCCTTTTCCGTCAGGTTTAAATTGCGGCAAAGCCAGGCTGTCAGCCGCACCAGAGACTCATAGGTGTCATCGTTGAATTCCCCTGTCTCATCGGGATGGCAGCATTCAATGGAAAGCGTATTCACATTTTTTTCCTTTGAAGTGGAATAGGCCATTTCATAGACGGGGATGCCCTGAAGGACCTCTCCCTCCAGGCCGATGATAAAATGGCTGCTGGCTGAAATCTTCCGGATTCCGGTCTGATCCTTCAGGCTGTTGAAATAATTCATGTTCTGTTTGGCCGAGGTCCCCGGATTCGCCACGTAATGAATCACGATTTCCCTGACTTTATTCATTTCCGTTCCCGGCCTGGAGTATGGATTGGGATCAAGATAATCCTGCTCCACCCACTCCGGCATCCGGATTTCTTTCAGATCCACATAATTTTCATCAAACAACAGGCTCATCACCCATAAAATTCCGGCCGATGCAATGGTCAGTCCAAGGATCCCGGCCCCTATGTAAAGCTTTCTTTTTCTTTTTTCTCTGTTCTTTCGCTTCAGCCGCCGGTTTCTGGCAAGGCGGCGGCGTTCCAGCTCATCGCTGCTCTTTTTCGTCCGGTTGTTCATGTCTCAAACTCCTGATTGCCTTTTTTTAAGTTTAAGTCTTTTCTTATGGAAAAGTCAACCAAAAACGGATTGATCTTAAAAATGTAAGAAGTCTCCAGACTCTTCTTCTGTTTTTACGGTCTCGCACGTCTCCTGCAGCACACGGTGAAGATTTCCCTAAGCGGTTTCATCGCAAAGGACCACGATCTTGTCTCCGGCCGCAAATCTGGTCTCGTCTCAGGAACCCTTCCGGGATCCTGCGGTACAAATCCTGCACCTTTGAAAGACAGATGTTATACACCATGCCCAGCCCTCCCAGGATCCCCCCAGGAGTATCACATGTCCGTAGATATGTAATGGTATCATCCGGCTGATCTGAAATCCAAAAACAGGCTTAAGCCCAAAGACATTACCGGATACAAAATCCGCTGTGATGGAAGCTGCCAGGGCTGACAGCAGAACCTCCGGTGAAAAATGCTTGTGGATCTCTTCCAGGGAAAACAGAACTCCCGCAATGGGCGCATGAAAAGCAGCGGAAAGACCTGCACTGGCGCCGCAGGTGATCAAAAGCCTCTCCTCTGTTTTTGCCGCCTTCTTAAGACGCGAGAATCCTTTGGCTGCCATAGCTCCCAGCTGGATGCTGGGCCCCTCTCTTCCAAGGGAAAGACCGCAGCCAATGGACAGCCGCCGCCAAAAGGACAAACCATACCGGTACAAACCAGGCATGCTCCCTTCCGTAATTTAAAACCGAACGCAGCAATTCTTCCCCATAGCTTAACAGATACCGGAAAAACACAACCACTGCGCCGGATATGGCTCCTACGGCAACGCCTTCTAATATTAACACATAGCGAAAACTGCGGTAACGGCTTATGACATTTTTTACTGTGTGATCGTCCGTATGCATAAATCCTATCCCCTGTACTTCTGTTCAATGACGGACAGCTTCTCTGCAAGCAGTTTAAAATTATAGCTCTGAAGCTTCCGGTTTGCAAGAAAAAAACACATTTACGCGAAATAAGCCGGTCCCCGCGTTCCGCATCATGCGGCCGGGACCGGCTTGTTCCAATCTATCTTTGTTTTACATTCAGGCAGCGTGACCAACTAATTCCTCAGGGGAAGCGGCCGCATTGTGGCAGATAATTTCCACCTGCCTTCCAATACCGATGATCATTACGCCCATCAGCGACTTTCCGTCAATGACCAGCTGGTCGTATCTGACTTCAATGTCAAAGCTGCATTTCTCCGCTCTTGCCACAAATGCAACCAGCTCTTCTACTGTTGAAAATGTATATTTCAAAATTCTCATCTTAAGCACCTCCTTTTCCCTGATGCTATCATTCTATCTCCTTTTTAAACAAAAAGGAATAAACTTTTTATTAAAAAATATGCAATTTTTATATACATTCCTATTATTTCCATGGTATACAAGTTTATACGGGGAAATTTCAAAATTTTAAATAAAACTACTACACAAATCCGGATTTATCGTGTATAATTGTATCGTTCGTCTTTTACCGGCAAAAGCGGATGCAGGCTTTTGGTCTGGTTATATTGGGAAGCGTATCGAAGTGGTCATAACGAGCCGCACTCGAAATCCACTCGGTCAGTTGCCTTGATAATGCCGGAAACGCTGAGTTTCCGTGGGTTTGCGGGATTTTCAAATTTTAGGGTTTTACCGATTTCTACGGTTTTTCTACACTTTGCCTTGACTTCTACAAAAGGCTGTGTGTATTAAAATATAATATGGAGGCGTATCGAAGTGGTCATAACGAGCCTGACTCGAAATCAGGTTGTCCTCACGGGCACGTGAGTTCGAATCTCACCGCCTCCGCCATGAGCCTGTTTGCGGTCAATGTCCGCAGCAGGCTCTTCCTTTTTGGTCTTTTCTACGCTCCCTTTTGGGGGCGTTTTTTCTGCTTTCGTAGAAATCGGATATACCCGAGCCTTTGCCCTATAAGGCTTTTCTGTATTTTCATAAAGCAGTTCGTAGAAAATCAGTTGACCGCTGCAAGTCCAGTAGGTTCTGCCACGCGGTTTCTTTCAAACATCCCATCCATGACCAAGCCGGATTCGATCTGTGCGTGGAAGTCCAGATGAGAGTAAATGTCCGCTGTGGTCGAAAAGGTGCTATGCCCCAGCCATATTTGGATTTGTTTCATTGATATCCCATTTGCCAGCAGTAAGCTGGCGCATGAGCTTTCCTGTTTGGTCGAGGCAGATGTAGTCGAGGTAATCCCGGCAGTAAGAGCGTTTAAATAGCTTTCGGTACATTTCCTGCTTTTCTTTTTCTGCAAGCAGTAGTTTTTCTACCGATGGCAGTAACGGAAGCGTGCGGAAGCTGGATTTGGTTTTCAGTACATCC
Organism: Lachnospiraceae bacterium 54-53; assembly: GCA_041223105.1. Lineage (GTDB taxonomy): Bacteria > Bacillota > Clostridia > Lachnospirales > Lachnospiraceae > Lacrimispora. Next base: position 20,436 of record JBCLPO010000015.1, on the reverse strand, counting down.
TCACCGACCGCTATGGATTTGCCATCTAACGTATCCTCAATCACCTTGTGCTTGATGGAGATGGTCTTTTGTTCAAGGTTGATCGCATCCCACTTTAATCCCAGGACTTCGCTTCGGCGTAATCCATAGTAAGCTGCCAGCTTCACACAAATCTCTAAGGAATCATCTGATATCGCATCAAACAGTGCCATCATTTCCTCAGCAGAATAAAACTGAGCTTGGTACATGTTCTTCTTTGGTCTGTCTACTCGATCAGCAGGGTTGCTGCCGATGATCTCCTTTTTCACCGCATTCTGCAATGCTCTGCGGAGGACTGCGTGATAATGGATAACCGTATTCGGTGTGTGTCCATCATCAAAAATTGATTGATGGAAGTCCTGGATATGCTGTGGGGTAACCTCATCCAAGGTGATGTTCAGTTCGGTAAAGTACCGGCTGATTCGCCCATCCAGCATGGTCTGATAGCCTTTAAATGTTGTTTTGGCTATTGTCGGCTTTGCTTGAGTCAGCCATTTTTGGAGGTAGTCAGTAAATAATACATCTGCTTGGGGATTCCGTTTGCCCTCAATTAGTTCTCTGGCTCGTTCCTCGGCTTCCCGACGCTCCTTTTCTTCCTGCTCCTGTTCATACTCCAACCGGATTTGGTCGAAGGCTTTTTGGGCTTTCCTGTCGCTAGTTCCCGCTACCGGAAGTCCGGTAGAAACCCATTTAGGTTTTCTTTTGCCATCCACTTTGATATATAGGACGGCATAGTAAGTATTGTTTTTTTCTTGTAGGCAGCCTGTTATCATTGTTATCCTCCTTTGAAATAACAGCGTATTTGCCTACCATTGACAACATCACAATACCATAGAAAGCATAGGATAGCTACTGATTTACGTGGAAATAATCCAACGGAGTTTTCTACGGTTTTGGGTCAATAATAGGCAAAAAACCATATCAACCAATCTTGATATGGCACATTTCTTAACTCAGTAAATATTCAATGATGCATGCCTTGGGAATCTTATAGGTCCGTCCAATGCGAACGCTATGTATCTCCTTTTCCGAAAGCAATTTATAAGCCAGTTTCCGGCTGATACCGCCAAGCATTTCCCGCAATTGATTTACCTCGACTACATCGGGATATTTTTCAAACATGGTTGTTTTGTTGCTCATAGAAACACCCCCTTCATAAAAAAAGCACCGGAGCAAGTCCGACGCTGATAGAAAGTGCCTGATTGATTTCTTCCATCTCCTGTTGTCCCAGTCTGCCAATCCATTCCCGAAGCCGTGTCCGGTCGATGGTGCGTATTTGTTCCAGAAGTGCAAATGACTCCCTGGACAATCGGCCCGCCCCAGCAATGGCGGCATGGGTAGGCAGAGGCTTTTTCGGCTTGCCGGTAATGGCACAGACGATAGTGGTAGGGCTGCAGCGGTTGCCTATGTCGTTTTGCAGGATAAGTACGGGACGGACACCCCCTTGTTCACAGCCCACAACGGGGCTTAAGTCAGCGTAGTAAATATCACCGCGGCTGATTCCTTGCTTTATCGTGTTCAAATTTGCACCTCGTTGGTTTGAGTTTTCTTGGTTTTTTATTAATGGCACAAATATAGGGATCGCTCTGTTATAAGGCTTCCGTAGACAGAGCGATCCCCATCGCTTCTGACATTAAGTCTTTTTTGTAACAACGGTGCTTAATTCGACACTACTCCCCAAGCACTATGTGCAGAGCATATGGCTCTTTGCACAACAAAGGCGACGGCCTGAACTGCGGCTGGCTTCACCGCATCATGGGAATCTAACCCCCGGCAGGATCTCTGTCGGCTGCCCTCATTGCGTGATCCCCTTGTCAAGGGAGGCTGTGACTGGACAGAAGTATCAATATAGGCTGACGGGATTATTGCGAAACAGGCTGCCACAGCCTGTTTTCCGGACGGATGGGTATCGCTTTGCACCTTATTTGGCCGTCTTTGATAGGGGCAGAAAGAAACTGGCGAACAAAAAAACAGTGATTTCGCTTTTCCTACTGCCTGCCTACAGGTGGTCTTGGCGCATCCTCCGGGGTCGCTTTTCCCTTTCAAGGTCCGTCAGCTAACGTATTCAGGTCATCGGATATGAAATTTTCAAAGTACGGTTGGGGAAATGAGAAAAATCCCCCTCACTACTAATCCGGTTTCATGAGGGGGATGGACGGAAAAATTTTTACTTTTCCATAAGTTTTTTTAAAGTACGCAGAATTTTAACCTTTCGGTCATGGAGTGTCATGCGTGGAATTCCAGTTTCCGCCGCCAGTTGATGCTCACTTTTATGTTGAAAAAACAGAATAAAAATCAGTTCCTGTTCCTCTTTAGCAAGTTGGGAGAGGCACTGATGGAGTTTTTCCGCTATTAGCTTGTCCATGACCATATCTTCTACACGAGGAAATGTAAGGTCTGGAATCGCATCCTCACCATTGGTTTCCTCAGTATCCAAAGCACTATAATAAAACACGCCATGTGCAGTATCCTTTTCCTCCAGATGTAGTTCACGGCGTTTCATGCGATAATATGTCAAATAGACTTCTTCGGTGACGGGAACGAGCTGTCCCTGCACTTTAATTCTATACTCTTTCTTTTCTGCCATATGGCTTGTCCTCCGTTTTCTGAAATTCTGATGGCGAGTCAAAATTTCAGAAGCGGAGGGGAGCGGCAGTGCGGTTTGACCGTCAGGCTGCGGTTAATCGTTATATTTGGAGAAAACTGGAAAAAGAATGGGTTTCTTGTCGAATGAAAAAAGTCAGCACTTCACCTATGGCGAAATACTGACTTTTTCAAACATGTAATATAAAATTGTAATGGTGAAGGACGGTATGTACAACTTCTTCCGTCTCTATTTCCACCTCGAAGTGGGATAAGAAAAATGAGCGATCATAAACACCCCTTTCGCCAAAGGATTGCGAAAGCCGGTATCATGACGCCTCAATAATCCGTCAAAAGCCGTAATAATGGGCAAGAGCCTGTTCTTCTGTAATAAAGAGGGCAGGTCCTTGCGCGGTTTTTGGCAGCCAGGCTATCATAGCGTCGGAAAACGCCGTAGACCCTATGGCTTTGCGCCCCCGCTTTTCAACGGGTTTGCCCTTGGCTTATTTTGTTGTGGTTACTTGCCTTTCCAAATCGGGTAGGAAAGACATCTTGGCCTAAAGTGGGAATAACACTGTTAAAGAGAAAGAGCCAATAACCACCATAAATCTATGGGTATCGGCTCTGCGTCTTAGCGTCTGGCTCTTTGATAACTGATATATTAAATTGTTGTACACTGATTAGCGTTTCCTGCCTGCACTTCGGACAGAATAGCGGAAAGTTTTCAACGACTGTATCTTCGCGCAATTTTAGTCGCGTTTTACTCTGACAAACAGGACATAGTATCCATTCATATTTTTCCATGATACCTCCCACAAATCTCACCCTCGCGGGAGATTATTTTGCATATCTCAAAATTTGATAAACTTCTGTGATTACAAGTAAATTGCTCATCATCTCACAGTCAAATTCGAATCTGTAGTGTTCCTATTATGCTTGATTATCGCCCGTTTCTCCAACTTCCGGCGTATGAATGCCCTCCCGATAGAAACCCCGAGACAGGAGGAGATTTATGGCAAGAAGGATAATCGGTACAGCACACACGATTACCATTGTCTGAATTCGCACAACATCGGCTAAGGGACCAAAGATGACCATGCCGAGGGGCATGAATCCGCAGAACATGACATTCAGCAAGCTGAAAACCCTGCCCATCATCGAAGGCTCGACCTTTTCCTGCACAAGTGTGAAGACCGATGTTTGAGCGGCAGGTATCGTAAGACCGATAAAGAACATGAGCACTGCGAACAGCCAAAACACGTTTGTGAAGCCAATTGCAAGAGATGCGGCTCCATAAACCAACATTCCCAGGAAAAGGGTCTTAACTCTGTTCTTGCATCCGCCGGTCGCACCGAGCAGCAGACCGGCAAGCACTGATCCGGCAAAACCAACCGCTTCATTCACAGTCAGGAACATGATATTGTCGCCAAAGGTTCGCTTTATCATGAGGGCCGTGAGGAAACCCGAAGGAACGCACAGGAATATGTACAGGCCGTAAGTCGCAAATAGCTTTCTTAGAAATCTGTTATTCCATGTGAAGCGGAAGCCTTCCCGCATTTCTGCAAAGGAAGATGTTTTTTCTGTTTTGGGGGCAGGCTGATGTTTTGGTATTTTTAACATAGCAAGAATACCGATTCCGATGATTGCGGTCGCAACGTCAATAAAAAGGATGTTGTAGATCGGGCCGACTGCCATAATCGCACCTGCCGCTATAGGGGAAACAAACTGCACGATTGACTGAATCGTCCCATTGTATCCGTTTATGCGGGAAAGCATGTCCTCGGGTATGATTTGCGGAAGGGCAGCGTTTACTGCCGGGGGATGAATTCCTCCGCCAAGGGAACGGATAGCCGACACAATGATGATTACCGGCAGTGCTGCCTTGCCGGTGTTACCCGACATCATAAAAAGAGCAAGCAGCAGGGTTGTTATTGCAATAGCCGTATCGGATAGCATCATGATTGTTTTGCGGTTGTATCTATCCGCCCATACTCCCGCAATGGGTGAGATCAGCATTTGGGGCAGGAAGGATGCTAATGTCAGTATCGTGACCCAAATCCCTGACGAGGTTTCCAGTGTCACATGCCAGATGATTGCCATCTGTACAAGTTGTGAGCCGAACAATGAAATGCCCTGTCCAAACAGAAATGCCGCAACTTTTCTTTTCCAGCGTGGTGGTTGTTTTTTATCAAAGTTCATATTCTACCTCCTTCAAAGCACTACATAATAGTTTGCTTAAAAAAGTATACCATCCAGCCTGTCAACTGGTGGCATAATGGAGACTTATTTATTTATCGCTGAAACCATTTGTGCTTCCCTGCATGGTACTAAGGATGTTGGTAAGTTCTCCGTGATAGGTCAGTGTAAGCCTATGCATAGCCCTTGTGCATGCAATGTACAGCAAGCTCCGGTCGTATTTCGATTGATAAACATCAGAGTTTACAGAAGGAATAATAACTTCATCAAACTCAAGACCTTTGGCCATATATATGGTGGTAATGGTAATCCCATTTGCAAATTTTGAACTGTTGGAGTCCAGGAGAGCAGCTTCATGTTTCTTCTCTAATTCTCGGTAGAATTCTTCTGCCTGACGGCTTGATCTGCAGATAATCCCAACCGTTGCAAATCCACTTTTTTCAAATTTCTCAAGCATACCGTCTATCACAGATAGTTCAGAAACCCTATCATCACATTGGATAATCTCCGGTTCCTTTCCATGACGTTCTATAGGCTCAATGCTGTGGTTTTGTATTTTCTGAGCAAATTTGATGATTTCATAAGTGGAGCGGTAGCTTTTCGTCAGTGTAACGTACTCTGTATTTTCGTAGAGCTTAACAAAGTCCTCCCGTGAAATGGCGTTATGAGGGTTGACTGACTGACCGAAATCGCCTAAAATAGTTTTTCTGCAGTGAAACAGTTTTTTGATGACGGCATACTGCACCGGAGTGTAATCCTGCATCTCATCAATCACCGCATGTTTAATGTCATCATATCCTTTTATCCCTTCAAAATATATTTTTAAATAGAGATACGGGTATACATCCGATGCCTCTAATTTATTGCTGCTTTTTAGCTCAAACAACTCCGGTCGTTTGATGTATTCAAAGAAACTGATATAAAATGACAAAGTGCTGTCAGCCTTTAGCATTGAAACCAGCTTTTTCAGAATATCCTTTTTCCCGGGAAGCTTTCGCTCAGATCGGCTTTCCGATTTTATTTTTACAAGAATGTTTTCAGCGATCTCATCCATTCTCTGAAAAATTGGCCTTGCTTTCAATGCATGGTATCTCATTTGAATAAAATCCTTCGGTATAGTGATTTTGCCAAAAGAACAATCATAAGGGCAGAAACAGTTTTCATCCGCATACTCAAGATACTCGTCCAAAAGGTATAAGAACTCTAATGAGGACTTGAATTTAATCCGTTCCGCCAACTTTTGGTCATTTCCTTCAAGGAGCGCTTCAATCTGCTCGGCAAATCTCTCGAAAATCATGGAACTATGCAGCAGCTCTGCTGCAATATCCTCAAAGCCGGTTTCCGTCACAGGCTCTTCGCCCAACTCCGGCAGTACGTTTGAAATATAGTCAGCGAATACCCTGTTGGGAGAAATGATCATGATATTCTGAGCTGATAACCGGTCTTTATACTTATATAAAAAGTAAGCTACCCGGTGCAGGGCAATGGATGTCTTCCCCGAACCGGCGACTCCCTGAATTATCAAAACATTTGCATTTTCATTTCGGATAATCTGATTCTGCTCTTTTTGAATTGTCGCAATAATATTCTTCATTTTTTGATCTGAGGTATGGCTCAATTCTTTTTGAAGCACCTCGTCATTTATTCCGATTGAGCTTTCAAGAGCATACTCCAAGGTACTGTTTTTAATCTTAAACTGCCTTTTCAAAGCTATTTCGCCTTCAATCATTCCCACTGGAGCTTTATAAAACGCAGGTCCAAGCTCAAAATCGTAATACATGCCGGATATCGGTGCCCTCCAGTCGTATATCAGCATACTGCCTTTTTGGTCAACATAGGAAAACCTCCCGATATAGAACGGCTCTGATTCATCCTCATCATCAAGTCTAAAATCAATTCTGGCAAAATAGGGTGAATCAATTAACTTTTCAATGGTATCCCGCCGTTTAACAGTGAATTCACCTGAGTTTACAATTCGGGAAACCGACTGTTCATTTGAAAAGATTTCCATGGCATCCATGCCACTTCTGTTCTCCCAAAGATATTTCATGGATTCCTTAAACTCATCCTCATGTCTTGAGACCGTTTCATTCAGTTCCTCTAAAGAAACCTTCAATTTTTCCATAATCATATTCAGATGCTTTATTTCATCAGATAATATAACTGTCATTTTCTTCCTCCTGATTGTGTTTTAATAATGAGAAACACGCTTTGCGAGTTGCCCACCTTCGCGTGTGTTGTAAGATGAATGTGTCAATGCACCCACATAACTTATATTTTTGCACAAAAAAGTATACCACCGATATTTTATCTGGTGGTATACTGGAGGGTTTGTTTTTTTTGTATGTCTGTTCAATCCTTACTTTTCCTCATGGCATCAAGCATTTTCAGCATTTCCTGTGCATCTGCTTCAGCCATACTCAATGCTGTAATATATCGGTCAGTAGCACAAACAATGTCTTCCTCTTCACCTGGCGTATCAATAACCTCCCGTATATTCTTCTCTCCGCAGTCCAGGCGATTCAGCATACGCAGAATGGACATCATGGAATAATGGGCATTCCGAAGTGTTCGGATTATTTTTAGTCGGTTCATCTCTTTTAAACCGTATTTTCTGTATCTGTTGGAATTCCGCGGCACCTCAATCAAGCCGTTTCTTTCCCAATCGCGTAAAACGTCTATCGTGATGCCGAGAGTTTCGGCAATTTCAACTCTGCCATTGAATACAGTTGTTTCATCTGATTTTTCGCTGTTCGCAATGATATCAAGCGTGATGCTGATTGCCTCCTCAGCCCTGACTTTTTCTGCCCGCAGATGTTCCAGATAGTTCAGTGTGCTTTGATACGCCCCATTAATATCATCCGTAGCCGCCGTCTTTACGATTTCATAGACTTCCTGTCTGAGTTTATCGCTGATAATTTCCGCACGGAAGGCGGTACGCAACAGCCGAAGCTGTTCAAGATGCCTGTCATTAAAGATTCGGTAGCCGCTTTCTGTCCTTGGTATCGCAGGAAGCAGTTTCAGCTCTTCATAAAGCCGTATGGTATTGGAATGGACTCCTACTAATTTTGCTATTTGAGCGGTTTTATATGTCATTATGAAACCACCTCCTTTTCTTTGCATTTAGCATTATAAACTATAACCATTAAGAAAGCAAGCCTGACAAAACCTTGCCTGTAACAGATCTTGTGTTCCTCATGATTTCCTCCGGCGTTCCCTGGGCAACGATTTCACCTCCTTGGTTTCCTCCTTCAGGACCGAGATCGATTACCCAGTCCGACGCTAAAATGACATCAACATTGTGTTCAATCACAATAACACTGTTTCCAAGACGCACCAGTCGGTCAAATACGTTTATTAATCTGGCTGCATCATGAGGATGAAGCCCGGTGGTCGGCTCATCAAAAAGGTACAAGGATTTTCCCGCACTGTTTCTGGAAAGCTCCTTTGCCAACTTCAACCGCTGGGCTTCGCCGCCCGACAATGTTGCTGCCGATTGCCCAAGGCTCAGATATCCAAGACCTACATCTTGAAGCACTTTAAGTTTTAATCGGATGCTTTCCTCGTTGGCGAACAACACAAGCGCTTCATCAATGCTCAGTTCCAAAACATCCGAAATACTCTGTCCTTTGAATTTTATATTGAGAACAGGCTTTTGATACCGCTTCCCATGGCATACAGGACAAACCACCTCTACATCCGGCAGAAAATGCATGGAAACGGACAGCTTGCCTGTGCCCTGACATTTCTCACACCTGCCGCCTGCCACATTATATGAAAAATGCTTGGCTGCAAGGCCCGCTGCTTTCGTTTCCGGCAGGGAGGCATATAAATCCCGTATATCAGTAAAAAGGTCGGTATAGGTTGCGGCATTTGACCGGCTGGAACGCCCAATTGACTGCTGGTTGATGATAATTACATCATCAAGGCGTTCCAAGCCGGAAATATTAAGATTTTTATCTTTCTTCGGATGACAGAAGTGGGCTTCCGCCGCCTCCGCCATAACCTCAAAGATTAAACTGGATTTCCGCTGCCTGAAACCCCGCTGACTGACACGAGTTTGCCAAGAGGAATATCAACGTCGATATTTTTAAGGTTATTTGCATTGGCATTTCTAATGCGCAAATAGCTGTTGTTGGCTTGAGTCTTTTTCCGCTGCGGTTTACTGGCGTTTAGCCCCAGATATTTCCCTGTAGTTGAGGCTTCGCAGCCCATAATTTCCTGCACATTGCCGCAGGCAACGATTTGTCCGCCTTGTTTGCCTGCGCCAGGACCGAAATCGACGATATAGTCCGCCGCTTTCATTATTTCCACATCATGCTCAATGACGATGACGGTATTTCCCATGTCACGCAGACGCCTGAGCACTTTGACAATTTTCTCTGTATCCCGCGAATGCAGACCCGATGTAGGTTCATCCAGTACATAGAGCACGCCTGTCAAACCACTGCCCAAAATGGAAGCCAGCTTAATGCGCTGCCATTCTCCGGCAGACAGAGAGGCCGAAGGCTGGTCAAGGCTCAGATATCCGGCACCCCCAGCAAGGATTCGGTCAATCCTTCGCCTCAGATCATCCAATACCTGATGAACAACCGCCAATGCTTCCGGCGAAACAGAATGGGAGAGTTCCTTCAGCCACTCACCAACATCTACAAGTGACTTGGACAGCAGTTCTTTTATATTAACGCCGCCAACCCTGACTTCAAGGGTTTCTTTGCGAAACCGGGCGCCTCGGCACTCAGGACATTCCTGCCGGATTAAAAACTTCTCGATTTTTTGTCTGGCACTGTTAGAATTGTTTTCCGCATATCGCCGCATGAGGTTTGTGAGTACCCCCTCAAACTTCCCACCGGGCACAGTTTTGGGAGGAGAGATATCAGGAAAGCGCTCACCAAATTGCCTGCTCAAGACACCATGCAGGAGTAGATCCATTTGGATGTCATTGAATTGACAAATAGGGACATCAATATCTATTTCAAAACCGTAATGCTTTGCAGCCCGAATCATTGACGCACCATATCGGTCAATATACACCTGATCCCATCCGTAGATGGCAAAATTCCGAATGCTCTTAGATTTGTCAATGATAAGGTTGACATCCGGTGAATTCACTATGCCCATCCCACGGCAGACAGGGCATGCACCCTGGAGCTTGTTAAAGGAGAAGTGGCTGGCAGTCAGTTCCACAACCTGTTTGCCGCAATGAGGACAAGCAATCATCTGCTCATATAATTCTGCACCGTCCGAATCCTGATCGGGCATCTCCGTATACACGGCAAAGGCCGCTTCGTCATAGTCCTGGGTAATGACCTTTTTGCAATGCGGGCAGGGCCTTCCGCCCAGCTTTGCGTAAAGTACGCGCAAATAGACGGCAATTTCAGTGATTGTACCAACCGTGGATCTGACAGTCCCTCAATAGAATCGACCTTTGGTTTCCCACCGATATCCATTGTCAAACCCATGGATTCCATATACTGGCGTTGGCATTCCCTTTGCAGGGTTTCAAGCGCCAGCGTTGATTTCCCGCTGCCGGACAGTCCGGTGAATGCAATCAGCTTATTCTTAGGAAGCTTCAGATTTATATTTTTCAGATTATTTTCTTTTGCTCCTTTGATCGTGATGAACATTTATTCATTCCCTCCTTTATAGGCTTGTATTTTTTATGCTACAGAATCAGCTATAATCATGGGGCCGTTGCAAAATAAGTGAGTCATCACTTATGGAGCAATGGCCCCTTTCTATCTGCTCACTCATTCAAAATAACCCAGCGTTCCCCGTCATAATCCTCGTATTGTTCCGTGGTGACATTCTGCTCATAGTAGACGCCCAGCAGGCGCTTGATGTCCGATTCACCTGCCTTGCGCACCGTGAAGCCCTGATCCTTGAGACTCTTTTCGATGCGGGAAAGATAGGGCTGAACATCCCTTTCCTTTTCATTTTTCAGCCGGATGATGATTAAGAATTCCCTTGCCGTCGCCATCTGCACCTGCATACGGTCAAGGGCGGTCTGATCCTGTGCCAGCAGCTTTCGGATGACGGGGTTCTGTTCGGCATCCATTCTGGCTTTCAGGTAGCTCTTGTTGTCCTCAAAGTTTTCCCGGCTGTTTAAGCACAGCATTTCAATATCCGAGATGCCCTTGAGCACATTCATGAGGGCATAAATCCTTGCCCCGATGCTGGAATCGGACAGGACACTGATATTGGTGGGCTTGATCATAAAAAACACCAGCTCGCCATGAGGTGTCGCAAGGCTGTGTCCGGCGATGCCCTCAATGCCCATGAGCTGGCGGGTGGAGGCTTTTTCTCTGGCCTGCTGCTTTCCGAAAAAGAAAGCGACAGCGTAGCGGATAAAATCAAGGATGCTCACATCCTCGAAGCGGATGGATAAAAAAGCATAGACTGCCGTTAAGACAATGGGCGGCAACCAGCCGAGCCGGGAGAGGGCGAAGACCGAAATCAGGCAGCCGATGCCGATGATTCCGATGTCCCGCAGCTCCCACAGCCACAGGGTCGCCTTGGATTTTAGGTTGTCGGGGTAGATGTACATGGGGGTAATTCCTCCTGTTCCTCATAGATTTTTCGCAAAAAATAGGCGATACCACGGAGGACAAAGCTCACACAGGGTATCGCCACACTATTGCCCAGCGCCTTGTACCTGGCGCTGTCGGATGCGCCGGGAATGAGCGTCCAGCCATCGGGAAAGCCTTGGAGCCGTTCGCATTCCAAAGGCGTCAGCCTGCGAATCAGGTTGCGCCGTTCTACGATGCATTTGTTCTGACTGACATACTGGCTGCCGATGCCTTTCTCATCCCCACGGCATAATGCGCCCACCACCTCTTGGTACGGCTCGCATACTGCATGCCGGTCGGAGGTCGTAATGGTGTAGCTGATATCCGGCTGACAGCCGAGGCCGTTGCCGCCGTTTTCCGGCTCCCGGTCGATGGTGTTGCCCGCAATGCAGATGGTTTCCTGCAAAATAGCAATGCCGCCTTGATTCTTGCTGGGGTCGGGATTTGTCGTGTCAATGGTTCTGGCAACATCCGTTTCCCGACATCCTGAATGGGGATTGGCTGATTTCATACTGTTGGATTCTTTTGAATCAAGGGAAAATACAACGGGATTCCCTACCAGCGGAACATTGTTGCCCCCGGTTCCCATCCGGGCGGACATGGTGGGCGCCACACCTTCCGGCGTGAACACACGGCTTTGCTGGGTATCCCAGCCGTTCATGCAATTGGGCTGGGACACCAGCGGAGGATGCCCTCCCATACCGGCGCGCAATGTGGACACCACATCCTCGGTGACATCCATCCGTTCGCCGCCCTGATCGTTTAAGCAGATCAGCGGCTGTGCGACAAAGGTCTGCTGCTTCATCCCCGGTTGAGCCTGTATCGCCCCTGCAACATCGTGCAAGTCCCGCACTTCGTCACGCTGGTTGGCGGCGAAAGCAATGGGCGTTTTTTCTTCTGTCTGGATATATCCGTGCCCGCCGCCTTCGCCGCCGTAGAGGGCGGGCCATGTTCCGGTTTCTTCAAAAATGCGGCGGCGCTGGGCGACTCCCCAGAATTGAGCTAATGGAAAGTTAAAAATAATGTAAAGTCACCTCCTGAAAATGCGGTGAAACCGATAAAAAGGCTCGATTAACTTGTCATAATTCTCTACGATAATTGTGGGCAGACGAATCTGCCACAAAAAAATCGGAGGGAAATGTATGAGTACAACATGTACAATGGAACAAAAAAGCATAAGGGAGTTGGTAAGTGAGGTAAAGGTTCACTTGGCTGAGCTTGACTACAGGCCAAGTTCAATCGCACGATTGGATGCAGAATGACAGAAGCTCATAGTGTATGCCGATGCCAAAGATGTCAGCACGTTCACTATGGAACTGGGCCGCTCTTTTGTGTGGCAGTGCTGTGGGTCCAGGCTTGGCGATGTGGACACCTCCCACAATGTCAACCGCGCCATCCACATGCTGGCGGATTTCGAGCAATACGGCATGGTGTTCAAACAGTCCAGCGTCACAATCAAAGGATTTTCCGAAAAATACCGAGAACTGTTTGAAGGATTTCTGGAGCATCTGCGCCAGTGTGGATTCGCAAAAGGCTCCATCCGCACATGGCGGGGCCGCCTGTTTGGTTTTGAGTATTTCCTTCAAAACAATGGAGTCACTAACTTTGGCCAGATTGAGGAAAAGCATCTGTTTTCCTACGCCGAGTCACTGACAGGGTTCCCATCAGGCACCATCAGCTCAACGATCAAGATTCTTCGGAGACTGTTCGATTACGCCATACAGCATGGATTCCATCACAGGAATCTTGTTGAAGTCCTGCCGGATGTCCGACGTCTAAAGCGGTACCGTCTGCCCACAGTGTTTTCGGCTGATGAGGTGGAAAGAATCCTGAGTGTGGTCGACAATGAAAACCCGCTGGGCAAAAGGAATTATGCGATTCTAATGCTTGTCACAAAATTGGGGTTGCGGATCAGCGATGCCCGGGCCTTGCAGTTTGAAAACATCGACTGGCAAAACAAAATCATCTCCATCGTCCAGAAGAAAACCGGAATACCCTTGGCTTTACCGCTGCTGGAGGATATCGGCTGGGCCATCATCGACTACCTGGAACATGGCCGTCCTCAAACAAATTGTCAATGCATATTTGTGAGGCATCATGCTCCCTACGATGGATTCACCGACAGCCTTCGCCGGATTGTTCAGGAATATTTGGGAAAGGCCGGCATCAAAGTACCTGCGCACAAGCCCATCGGAATGCATTCCTTCCGTCACAGCCTGGCAACCACGATGTTGAAAAACGGGGCCAAGTATACCGACATTGCCCAAGCTCTGGGACAGGCCTCGCCGGAAAGTGCGCAGACATACCTCAGCCTGGATGAAGGTCAGCTTCGCCAGTGCGCACTGGAGGTGAACTTCTAATGGGAAAAGCATATTTTGACGGTCCATTTGCTCCACTGTGCGAGTTGTTTGTTGCGCAGAAGCGGGCGGCAGGGCTGCAATACGAGCAACAAGCCATGCTGCTACGCATGTTTGACAACTTCTGCAAAGGATATGATATTCAGAACCATACCATCACCGAAGAAATCGCCTTAGCCTGGTTCTGTCTGCGGCCCAACGAAAAAGAGATTACACGGCACGGCAGGGTTGGAGAAATGCAGCGGTTTTCCGTATTCCTCACCAAACAGGGGTACCCGTCATATCTCCTGTCGGGCTTGCCCAAGAAAGGGGAACTACACACATCGTACATTTTTTCAAAAGAAGAAATTGGGCGGATATTTCAGCGACTTGACTCGCTGGAACGTACAAATTTGGCCCCCATCAGACATTTTGTATTCCCGTTGCTGGTCCGGGTTTTGTATGGCTGCGGACTGCGCATTTCCGAGGTGCTGGCCCTGCTGAAAAGCGATGTGGATACTGAACGGGGGATTCTCCACATCCGGCATGGAAAAAATGATCGGGAACGTATCGTGCCGATGGCAGAATCCCTCACTGCTGCCTGCCGGTGCTATGTGTCCGAAGTGCACGCCGCCACCGCTCCTGATACGCCTTTCTTTTACACAAAGGCGCAGACCGCGTATGAGCAGTCGACGATTACCAAGCAGTTCAAAGGTTTTCTTTGGGATGTGGGGATACCCTATCGCGGGAAGCACTTCGGGCCGAGGGTGCATGATCTCCGGCACACATTCATTTGCCACAATATCCAACGGTGGGCAGAGCAAGGAATACCGATTCAGCACATGCTCCCGATTCTATCCAAGTATGTTGGACATACCTCCATCAGTGCGACGCAGTGGTATTTGCGGTTGACACCCGAAATCTATCCGCACCTGCGCGATATCTGTGAGCGCGAGCTCAGTGGAATGTATGCAGGCATCGCACAATTCACAGTGGGAGGTGCCGACGATGAATAGGACAAAACCCACCGACTTTGCCCAATCGCTGGCAAAATACCTGTTTGAATATTTGCCGGAACAAAAGGGCCTCAGCATACACACCATCCAGTCCTACAGCGATTCCATGTCCTTGTTTTTGGATTTTTGTGAAATAGATTTGCAGGTGAAACGTGAGAAATTGGAGATTAAGAGCATCAGTCTCGATTTGGTGGAGCGGTTCTATCTGTGGCTGGAAAATGGGAAGGGCAATTCCGTTGCGACGCGAAATCAACGCCGGGTAGCCATCAACGCCTTTTTGAAATATTTGCAGCACCAAAACCCAGGTTATGTTCTGCTCTGTCAACAGATCTGTTCCATCCCCAGCAAGCCCGACAGACGGCAAACCATTCAACATCTGCCCGTAAAAGCAGTAGCGGAAATATTGTGTCAGCCGGATTTGCAGTGCAGAAGCGGGCGGCGCGACCTCGCTTTGTTGAGTCTCTTGTACGAAACGGCGGCGCGGGTATCGGAAATTGCAGCACTTAAGTTGGGCAATGTACGCTTTGAGAAAAATGGTGCTACGGTTCGTCTTTTGGGAAAAGGAAGAAAAACCCGCGAAGTGCCCATTATGAGGGAGTTGACCAATTTTTTGTGCAGCTACCTTGATGAAGAAAAGCATCATCGCCCTTGTCAGAAAACCGATCCCCTGTTTTGCAACCGAAACAAGGTAAGCCTTACCCGTGCAGGTGTTTCCTACATCCTGGACAAATACGCCGATGCTGCTCGCCATGCTAACCCCGACCTGATACCAGAGCAGATGTATCCGCACATCCTGCGACACAGCCGCGCCATGCACTGGCTAGAAGCTGGATTTGATTTGCAGTACATTAAGGATTTATTGGGGCATGCCGATCTGGCCACCACGGAAATCTATGCTCGCCTCAGCGTGGAGATGAAGCGCAAGCTGCTTGAACAGGCCCATCCACCCGACCCGCAATTACCGCAATACCCATCTTGGACAGAGAACAAGAACATGATGACCTGGCTCCAGAGTTTTTACGACACTCGTTCGTAAAGCAACTGCACAGCAAGAATTATGTAAAGCCAGTAGAGTGATTTTGCTGGCTTTACTGCTATTTTCGAAGGTGACTTAACATTATTCTTGACTTTCCATTAGCTCAATTCTGGGGAGTCGCCCAGCGTCGCCGTCGCATCTTCCTTGTCGCAGATTTTGGAGGCACAACCGCACCCGAAATACTATTTAAGCAAGACGGCCTGTTTGGGGATATTGCGGAGAGCGGAAGCCAGGGGCAAGGAGCTGCCGCCCCAGCTCAAGGAGGCACTGACGATACAGGCGGAGCTTGCCTGACCCCATGGGATGTGCAGAGCCGCCGCATCTTTGAGGAAACCGGAACATGGCCCTCTCTTTATGGCGGCGAAGGCGGCGGGCATGGGTATATCCAGACAGAGGAAAGAACAGCGATAGCCTTTGTCGCCAACCAGCGTGATGAAGTGCGGGACCTCCGGGATGTAGCCGGAGCCTTGGGTGCCAGCCCCGGCATGAAACAGCAGACTTTTGTGGCTGATGCTGAAAAAAACAGCGCTTTTCATGTCAACCAAAGGGACGAGGTGATCGATCTTGGTGGCATATCAGGCGCTCTGCTGACAACCCGCAATATGCAGATGCAGACCTTTGTCACCCAGCAACCGCTCCTCTGCTTAAACGACCATGGCGGAGAACGAATGGATATCACCGAGGAAGTAACCCCCACGCTCCGTGCAGGCATGGGAGGTCATCCTCCCCTTGTATCCCAGCCGAACTGTCTAAACGGATGGGATACCCAGCAAAGCCGTGTGTTCACGCCGGAGGGTGTGGCGCCCACTCTTGCCGGAGCGGACGGGGGCGGTGGAAGAAACCCGGCAGGACTTCTGTTTGCGGCAGGAGTTATCAGCAAAGGTGACGGCGATTGCTTTCTCACTCCTGAGGTTCATACCTCCATTACCAGCGGCGGCGGTCAGGCCGGACAGGGCTATCCCTGTGTGCTTACCGCAGGATTCTGCGGCAATGCCAGCGCAGAGGCCAGAGGAATCGGTTATCAGTCAGAGTGTTCGCCCACTATTAAAACCGGTACTGCTCCATCGGTGCTCTGCCTAAACGACCAAGGCGGCAGCCAGATGCACTGCACGGAGGACATCACAGGTACGCTCCGCGCCCAGGAGCATGGTCACCAGCCGCTGGTCATGGCGACCCAGCAGGGAGGCGCAGAAATCGGCGTCGGCATCTGCCCAACCATCACTGCCAGCGCAGGCATGAGCGGAAACAACCAGCCGGTCCTGTTTGATAACCATGCCAAGGATTGCAGATATAACGGACCGTTGGAGGTAGCCCCTACCGTAACCTCGACCTATGGTACCGGCGGCAATAATGTACCGCTCGTGGGAAGTGCTATTTTGCAGGAAACCATTTGCATTGCTGGCAACACCATTGACCGGGAGCCGGAGAACGGCGGCAACGGATTGGGTTGTCAGCCGGACATCAGCTATACCATTACCACCAGCGACCGCCATGCGGTATTCAGCCGACAGCGGAGCGATGAATTTTCCGAAAATGATGTGGTTGCCACACAAAGTGCAAGGCAGCATAAGGATGCCACCGATCTCATTTGTCAGCCAGAAGTATTCGGCCAATCACAATATGGCAACTATGCGGAGGGCTGTACCACTCTGCGTGCCCAGGGTGGCGATACCGTGCGTGGACTTTGTCCTCCGTGGCATCGCTTATTTTTTGCAAAGAATCCATGAGGAACAGGAGGAATCACCCCCATGTATATCTACCCCGACAACTTAAAGTCAAAGGCTACCCTGTGGCTGTGGGAGCTGCGGGACATCGGAATCATCGGTGTCGGATGCCTGATTTCTGTCTTTGCCCTTTCCCAGCTCGGCTGGCTGCCGCCCATCGTCCTGACGGCGCTATATGCCTTTTTATCCATACGTTTTGAGGACGTGAGTATCCTCGATTTTATCCGCTATGCCGCCGCTTTCTTTTTCGGCAAGCAACAGTCCTATGAATGGAGGGCATGAATATGAACAGAAAAAAGAAACAGGAGGCGAGGGAGAAAGCCTCCACCCGCCAGCTCATCGGCATCGAGGACATCACAGGCTACAGCCTTGTGACTCCCCATGGTGAGCTGGTGTTTTTTATGGTTAAACCCACCAACATCAGCGTCCTGTCCGATTCCAGCATCGGGGCAAGGATTTATGCTCTGATGAATGTCCTAAAAGGCATTGCCGAAATTGAGATGCTGTGCCTGAACAGCCGTGAGAACTTTGAGGACAATAAGAGCTACTTGAAAGCAAGGATGGATGCCGAGCAGAACCCTGTCATCCGAAAGCTGTTGGCACAGGACATGACCGCCCTTGACCGTATGCAGGTGCAGATGGCAACGGCGCGGGAATTTTTAATCATCATCCGGCTAAAAAATGAAAAAGAAAGCGATGTGCAGCCTTACCTTTCCCGCATCGAAAAAAGCCTCAAGGATCAGGGCTTCACGGTGCGCAAGGCGGGTGAATCGGACATCAAGCGGCTGTTGGGCGTCTATTATGAGCAAAATGTTACAGCGGAACAATACGAGGATTATGACGGAGAAAGGTGGGTTATTTTAAACGAGTGAACACAAAAAACGTGCGAAAATGAGAAGCAGAGAATATTTACTCAATGCCTCCCATTTTGCATGTATTGACCGCAAACGCCATATAGAATTACTCGTCTTTTCAAAATTAATTCAAATCATATTTAGCATCCCGTAAGAACTCACACAGATTCCATCCTCTATTTGCTGTTCTTCGGAAAACCGCCTAAGCCGCCGTATATTTTAAATTCACCAGTTGTGTCTATCGAACCCCTTATAAATGCTCCGTTTGTTTTCGCAATCGCTCCGTATTCAAAGCCGATGTCGCCATCTTCTCCAAAAGAGACTTTAAACAGATAAACATCCACGCCGTTGACAACACTTTCTTTGTCAAATACTGCCGTGAACTTGCGAAAACCGGAATTGACGTAAGCTGTGTTTATCTGCTCTTCAGCTTGCTCAAGAGAATTAATCGGCTGCTCATGAAACTTAGCTTCGGGCATAGGGTATAACGCCCGGACAGCGTGTAGCAATTCAGAGAACGCTTTGCCATCGTACTTGTTGAGTTCTGCAAATTGCGAGTGAGATACTATTTTGCCATCGGCATCAAGTTCAAACAGCACATCCATATCTCCGACCACCTCATACGCACCCAAGGAAGAATTGAATTTTACCGGGAGCAGATAAACGCCCCCAACACGAAGCAAATTATTCGGCTCATCCATAGTACAGCCGCCGATCAACGTTTGGCGAATGAGGATTCTGTTGCCCGTGGAAATTGTGTAGTCATCCCATTGACGAGTTTGAATCCTGTCTCCGATTGTTTCTGTATATTCGGCGATGGCTGTTTGCATATTATCGCCGTCCGGTGCTATTTTGTGAACATTGGGAACGATTATGAACGCATCGGAGTAATCTGCAAGGTCTTGGAGTGTTTGAAACACATTACGATCTGCCTCAATGTTACTCTCTGTTTGATCTTGAAGAACAAAACTTTCAGTAGCTAATCCGCGCCAATCGTCAGGATCAGCATAAGAGGTCTGGCTGTTGGCTTCTTCCTCGATGTCGAGCGATGGTTGGCCAAGATTGTTAGGTTCATCACCTGTGAACTGATTCTGTGGACGAAGTGCATTGTAGCCGAGGAACACACCTGCCATCACTACCATACACGCCGCAATTGATACCGCTCGCTTCAACCATGATGCGAATCCCACGATATGCACTTCTTTATTTTTCCTTGTCGCATCAGCATCATTGATATACTTTTCGTCAATGCTGCCGACCGCTTCGTATATTTTTTTACTGTTCATATGATAATGCCCTCCTGTTCAAGGTGAATTTTCAGTTTTTTTCTCATTCGAAAGAGAATGGACTTTGCCTTGCTTACGGACATTCCAAGGTCAGTGGCAATTTCCTCTAATCTATCTGTGTGCCAATATCGGCGCACAAAGAGCCGTCTGTTGACGTCAGACTGTTCAGAGAGAAAGCGGTTTAAGGCTTCTGTAATGCTTGCAGCTTCGATTTGCCGCTCCACATTTGAGCTACCGTCTGACAGTAGTTCATCCAATTCTGACAATACAATGTCAAACTGCCCTCCTCCGCGTTTCTCTGCGTGACGCTTTTCCCAAACGTGCAGAGCCAAATTGCGTGTGATTTTACCGAGAAAAGCCGATAACTTGTTTGGCCGCTCTGGAGGGATGGACGACCAAGCGCGAGTGTAGGTGTCATTGACACACTCGTCAGCGTCCTCGTTATTATCGAGGATGTTCATAGCAATTTTGTGGCAATACCTTCCGTAAGCCGCGTCTGTTTCAACTATCGCCGACTCCGACCGTTCCCAATACAGGGCTATAATCTGCTCGTCGTTCATACTATTCCTCCTTCCGATTCTGCTTTGAAAGGCCTTTCACCTATATAGACCGAAAATTCCATCGCAGGTTGCATGAAAATTTAAAAAGTTCCAAACACAAATATCAACGTAGCTCTATGCGGACTAGTTCAGTGTCTTATATTCATTATACCTCTTTTCTTTATCAAAGCGAACTCATTTACGTAAGTGCTTCAAAAGATGGCGTACTATTCAGTTTACATTATTTATGCTAAGCTGAAGGCATCATTTTTTGAAGCA
>JBCLPO010000014.1:0-152887 GCA_041223105.1 Lachnospiraceae bacterium 54-53 | reverse complement strand
CGGCTGTATCCTTCCCACTGCCGGGTGGATTGGGGACTTTCACCCGTTAGAACGTGTGCCCACCGGGCACACATAAAATGTATCGAACATAATATTTATGGTTCGATAATAAATTACTATTTCATAATATCTCATATATAGCAGACAGCAGACAGCTCCTAACGCCAATATTGTCTCGTTTTTTATTTTATAATCTTTCAAAATTTAATCAGCTCCTTATATATTCCATAATTAAGCTTATTACAAACCAGTCAGCCAGGCCAGCTTTCTGATAGATTTCATATCTGTTTCGTTAAGAAATCAATCCGCTTAAGAAAATCATCAGAGTCTGCGTTCCTACAATGATGATATAATTCTTGACCGAAAGAACAAAAGTCTTTTCTTTTATATGTTCTTTCCTGAATCGTCGGATATTCTTATGCACGGGAATAATCGTGAGCAGCGCCAACAAACAGACCGGGGAGAGGATCTTCAGCGCGACGGAGGCGGTCCATGCAAAATAAGCAGCATAATATAGTCCGGCAAAAACTTCCAGCGCTCTGTTACCTAAAAAATAAGGCAGCGTGTACCGCCCTACCGCAATATCCTTTTCCAAATCGCAGATATTATTATCCAGCATTATATTGGAGGTCGCACAGATCGGGCCTGCCGAAAGCAAAAGCAGGGAAAACACAGGTGCAAAGTTTAAACTAAACCGGACCGCATGCCAATCCGCCGTCAATGTCAGAAAGGTTCCTGACGGCATGTTCATGTAAAGCATCAGAAATGGAATAAACAGGCCGTAAAACAGCCCTGAAAAAATCTCTCCCAGAGGTAAACGGGAAATCGGAATGGGGCCCCAGGTGTAGAACACCCCGCAGAGAAAGCACAGCCCGCCGAGCAGCAGTACAACCAAATCCGTACGGTATGCCAGCGAAAGGCCTAAAAAAGTACTTACACCAAACAACAGATAAATGATGAGCTTCGCCGTACCTCGCGGAAAGGGAAGTTTCTGACCGTTTGTTTTGGTATCAATATAGTTATTGATTGCGGTTGTCGTCAAATCGAACAGGAACATGGAACCGAAAAACAAAAGAGAACGCTCACCGCTCACCGGCTGCCTGCGGTAAAACAGGTAAGCCAGAGACATGAGAAACGGGAGCAGACTCGTAATTTTTGTACGCAGCTCAACAAAGTCAATAAATTTTTTAATATTAGAATGATTATTCACTGCAGTTATATTTGTTTTCATAGAATTCCTCTTACATATATGATTCAGATGGCCGACGCAGGTAATTCATTGGATCATGGATACAGTAGTATTCGTACATTTGACAATATTATAACAACACTGAAAAAAATAGTCAAATGATTGAGTCTGATGGTTGCCTGTACCCGAAAGACTTAACCGCCACTTGAAATGAAATTTAAAACACAGAGAACTTTCTATTGATAGTTAACCGTTTTTAAAGTACTATGAATATTGAGTAAATATGAAAGAAGGAGTAAAATGATCACCTTATTCAATCGGAAAGAATTAGTAAGCACCTATGAAATAAAAAAACAGGCGGACGTACGGGATCTATTGGCTCAAAACAATATTCCTTACTCAATCAGGGTAATCAACAGAAAAAGCCCTTCTTTCTTTGGTGCAGGCTCCAGAGCGAGAACAGGGACTTTTGGGGAAAACCTGCAATTGGAATATGAATATACCATATTTGTTAAAAAAGCGGATTATGAAAAGGCAGCAGCCATAATAAACAAAAAAATCAATGAATGAATTATAAAGCTGATAACTGTTGGATCGGGCTGACGGTATTTTATTGCCGCAAATCAGATAAACAGATAGCGAAGGGGAGCATTCATTTTTATCTTCACAGATGAAAAGAGGGAATGCTCCGGCGCTTTGTCAAAAGGTGTGTTCGCAGCAGCTTTGTTTGTGTCTGCCAGTGTCCCATGATAATCATTCGATACCGGCTTTTGGGGTTCATACAACCGATATAAGGTTACTCGGGATGGAAATTCAAGAATCTTCACGGCAGCTTGAACCGATCCTGAACGCTCAGATTCTTTCAACTGTTTCCTCTTGTTCTTTCGTATTCGTGAAATCATTTTGTTCCTTATGGAGTCTATATTTTTGTCCGTTTTTCTTCCTTTTTCATAGCTGAAAATGCATTCCTCCTTTTGTAAATCCCGGTATTTTTCATTTATAATCTTAGCTTTTTTTAAATCTATATTTTTTTCTTACAAAGCTCATGAGGAATCTAAAAAGTACCCAAATATGAATTTAAATCATTAATTATAATAAGACGTGACTATATAAAGATACGTCAATTAATGGGAGGAATTAATATGAGTAATAGTTCTATTCAATTGGGGTTAAGTACAGCCACAACTGTGGACATAAATGCAAATATTATTTTTGATACTATTGTTTATTCATCTGGAAATATAACATATAATCCGGCTACTGGAATCATAACTTTTTTGGAGGCCGGGCGATATGTGATTGATTGGTGGCTTGCTACCCAGTCATCAAACTCTGAGAATGGTGCGGCTTTTGCTTTATCTACCAGCCAGGGAGATTTTATAGAAGGTAATTCTCCAATAAAAACAGGCGAAGTATTCGGTATTGGCATCATTGAAGTAACAACAGCTCCTGTTTCGTTATCACTTCTAAATATCAGTACTGAAATGGTTTATTTTTCACCGGAGGTTCCATTAAAGGGAACCTTGATTATTGTGGAAGATGACATCGCCCTGACCGGACCGACCGGGCCTACTGGTCCGGCTGGAGATATCGGGCCAACCGGTGCTACCGGACCGGCAGGAGCTACCGGACCGGCGGGCGATACGGGTCCTATTGGAGCTACTGGACCTATCGGACCTACAGGTGCTACTGGAGATACTGGGCCTATCGGGCCTACTGGAGATACTGGGCCTATCGGTGCTACTGGGGATACTGGGCCTATCGGGCCTACAGGTGCTACTGGAGATACTGGGCCTATCGGGCCTACAGGTGCTACTGGGGATACTGGGCCTATTGGACCTGCCGGAACAACTGGGCCTACTGGGGATACCGGGCCTATCGGACCTGCTGGAGTTACTGGACCTGCTGGTGACACCGGAGATACTGGGCCTACCGGGGATACCGGGCCTATTGGACCTGCCGGAGCTACTGGGGATACTGGCCCCACCGGTCCTACGGGCCCCACCGGCTTGGCAGGCGATGGAGCAATTATTCCCCTTGCGTCCGGTTCACCTGTTTCTTTGACCACAGTACTAGGGGGATTGCTTAACACTTCCAGCGCAGTTGGATTCGGGAGCAACCTTCCCGGCATCTCCGCTGCCAGCGGAACTATCAACCTGCTTGGACTGACGAACCTGGCGTTTTCCGCGCCCAGGGATGGTATTATTACCTCCATAGCCGGTTATTTGAGCATCAGCGCTGCACTCAGCCTGATTGGCTCGACTGTAACAGTATCCGCTCAGTTGTTCCAATCCGCCACACCGAACAACACATTCGCTGCAGTGCCCGGCGCAGTGGTTACGCTGGCGCCTTCCCTCACGGGATTAATTTCTATCGGCAGCATCAGCAGCGGTATTACCACCGGGCTGAATATTCCTGTTACTGCAGGAACGAGGCTGCTTTTGGTATTTTCCGCAGAGGTCACGGCTGGTCTCGATCTGGCCGCCACCATCGCGGGCTATGCCAGTGCTGGCGTTGGTATTTCCTAAAAGACCTATAAAGCTGACTTACAGTCTTACTTTTCAAAACGATAACGCCGCTGTGAATGAATCAGCATAAGGGCGGGGCGTCTGTTCTCAGACGTCCCGTTTCCTTTATCAAGCCCTTCAAAGTTCTTTACAGGTTTCCTTAAATTATAAATGGTACCGGGTCAACCGGAGCTGCAGGAACCATCGGGCTTACTGGTCCAACAGGAATCGCTGGTGAAGAAAGAATCTTACCTGATGCTTCAGGAATTTCACTAATGAATATCTTAGCAGGGGAGGCGGGTGCCGGTGTCAATATTTCGTAATCAGTACCGACTGTAAAAGGCGGTTTGATATACACCTTATAAGGGGATGACTCCGACCCGTGCCTAAAGACGCATAGAAAGGTTCACCACTGGCAGTTCCAAACAAAGCTTATGCAAGCACATCTTTTAGGCACTACACCATAGCATTCTTTTAACCATCTGTGGAGATAAAATGAATGCATTACACCATTGCTTTGAACCTGGCGAAAATATAGAATATGTATCAAGAGATATTGGATACAGCCGTGCAGTATCTATGCATAGAGACAAAAGTATCAAAAAAGGTGTACTGGCTCTATTGAATAAAAATGAACCGGCAGATGATACAGGAAGAGGGACTCTGCATGACCTAACCTAAAAGCCATAATTCCTCATCCTATAAGGGTAAAATCACACCGCCAACTCCCGATCTGGTAAAACGGGACTTTCATGTAAATCAGCCAAACCAAAAGCGGCTCACTGACATCACTGAAATGGCAATTCCAATGAAAAAATATATCTGTCATTATTGATTTTACGGCTCAATCGTTGCCCAGGAAGCTGGCTTCCGGCCATATGCTTCATATGCATATCATAAACTTGATAGGACGATAAAAATATTCAATGGAGCCCGTCCACTTCTTCAAAGTGACCGTGGCTGCCGTTATCGCTGGCTTGTCTGATTGGAAGGTATCGGAAGCAATGTGTTTCAATGTTCCATGTTAAAAAGGCTGCTCATCCGATAAAGCTGTTTGTAAAGAATTGAGATTATATGAAAAATGAATGTTTCTATGGCGATCTTTTGCAGACTACAGTATTCAACAATTTATAGCTTATATATATCAGTTTACAAATTGCCACAACAACAGACGTGTAAAACTATCCTTTTCAGGCCAAAGTCCGATGAAGTCCAGGCAGTTAAAAAGAAGTGTGTTTAAGGTAATCAGTCAGTCCAGCTTTTTGTCCGCCCCCTCTCCCAGGAAAGCAGGTACTTACGCCGTTATTTTTCTAATCCTCCATATTACTCCTGTATTTGGCAAAAATTGATTTGGCATCTCTATATCAGAAATTGCCAGATCTGATATATACATTGCACCATCAGGGCCAAAAACAACATCTGTGGGCCTGCTCAGACCTTCTTCTTCGGGAAAACCTGATTTATTTATGGCAAATGTCGATATATCCCCGCTAATAATATTAACTCTCATTACTCGATGCCCTACACCTGAATGTATAAATTCGCCGGGATCTTCATATTCAATTCTGCCAAAACAGGCAATATAAATATCATTAATCAGTCCAAAATCAGGTGATCGATTAAAGTCGAATCCCATTACAGTGGAACCTGAAGGAAAAACTGCAATTGGCGCTGGAGGTACCGAAGGAATCGTATCAAGCAGCAATTCTGGCCTTCCGCCTCTGATCGGAGCAAACCTGGGCATTGTAACAGGAGAACCTCCCGAGTAATCCGGCCAGCCATACCATGCCCCTTCGTTAAATAAATACAATTCATCCAATGCGTTAGCAATGGGCCTGCTTCCTCTGCTGTCCATTCCTTGATTTGATATAATTAATCGATTCAGGTTATCGAATTTCATACAAACCGGATTACGAAGCCCCCATGCAATCATCTCGATATCAGAGCCATCCATGTTGGCTCTTAATACGCTGCCGGAAGCTAAAAGCCGGCCTTCTTTCACTTCATATTGCTGGGTATTAGGAACCCCAAAAGGAGAAAATGCTCCAGTAACAGCGGAACTGTCAGCTGGAACTAATACATTATTCGTTTCAAAATTAGACTGGTTAAGAATTATATAAGAACCTGGAAAATCATGAAAATACGGATGGGTGAAAATCCAATTATTATCCAGCCCCACTACCCCGGAATTTGTTGCTGTTCCCTGTCCAAAATAAATTTTCTCATCATTGCTGAATTCAACCCGATTATTGCTGAAATCCCCGTAACTTGGTAACCCACGTATGATGTCCTGTTTTGTCCCGTCCGGATTAATGACTGTTATTACTCCTTTATGAGACACATAAATATATCCATTTTTATAATTTATTCCTGTTATTGGAACATTAAAGCCTTCAGCGACAACTTCCATACGGCCATTGCCTATGCGTATTATCTGAGGATTCATTGTTGAAAAACCTGAATCAGCAACTAACATATCACCATTTTCCGTAAAAGCTATACCAATAGGTGCATTTAATCCTTGAGCAAAGACCTCTATCTGATAACCTGCCGGTATGCTTATCCTGTTTGTATCAGGTATTCTTTGTATAAAAGGAGCTTGCTGCAAGTATAGCTTTTGCAGATAATTGTTTATAGTGAAATCCACCTGTCGTCTCCGCATATATATTCTTTACATTATATGGAAATTATCTTAACCTGGTCACCTTTCATATGATTTTTTTCAAAATGGTACGTGAAAGCAATAAAAATTTCGATTCAGCACAACAAAAAACTACTAACCGGTATTAACAGTTAATAGTCCATGTTATTTTTATTTAATTGGAATTTATCCCTACCAAACAAACGGCAGAATTCTGTATCTGACTCTTTTTTTGTAGTCCGAATATCCGGGGAGTCCTTCTTCCAACACCTTTTCTTCGTTTTTAATTCTCATTGCTATAATAACGGGATATATAAGGAAAATAAAAAAGGAGAACAGAGAACCCAAGATCAGCGGCATGGACAGGAACAGAAATATTGTAGCTGAATACATGGGATGCCGGACAATGCCGTACAGCCCTGTATCAATGACCTTTTGCTCTTTTTGTATTTCGATTGTCCTGGATAAATACATATTTTCCCGAAGAACCTCCGCATACAAGATATAAGATATAAGGAATACGATGCCCGCTGCAATCACGATCCACCTGGGCAAAACCATCCAGCAATAGCGATAATTCAGGCCCGCGGCAATAAAGCCCAGGATGAACATCAGTCCGCCCAGTAAGATGACGGTTTTCTGCTCGGATTCCTTTTCTTTTGTGTTTAAGCGTTTCCGCAATAGATTGGGATTTTTAAACATCAAAACAATCCCGGCAATAAACATAGGAACAAACAATACCCCCATGAATAACCAGGCATTCCAAAAATCCATAGTTCCCGCCGGAACGAACAAAAGAACTGCCGTCAGTAAAATGCCTGACAGAAATTTCCCTGCCGCATGAATAAATAACATTCTATCCATCTGTGGATTCCTCCCCTGAATTCCTGTTTTTTTACAGGTGTTAAAATTTATCAAGGATAAACAAACCTGCAATCTTCCAATTCAGCGCTGTCTTTTTCGGAAATGTATAATTCTGCTGACAGGGATAAATCATTTCCCATAAATTGTTCTTCACTGATCAGTTTTATAATCATGGGATAGGCAGTCAATGCCGATTCTGTTTGAAGCCAAAGTCCCAAAGCATTATTTTCTAAATAGTCATATCCATTATCCTGAATCAATCCGCCGGATACTTCTTCGATACGCTCGGGAACACGGTAACGTAAATCCAAATCTGCATTTTCAAGTTTCTCAGGATATAACTTAATGATAATAGTCTGCATATTGTCCCTTTCTTCTCAGATCAATTTAAATGAACTATTTAATTTTGTATTTTCCGAAAGCCCTTTTAATATCTGTATGAACGTCCTTAAAAAATACAATCAGCCAGATAATGAAAGCTGCAATTGCAGTATACTGTGATATTGAATATGAAAAAACTGCACCTGCTGCCATAATGATGGACCATAGCATTATGGCATTTCTTTGATCCCTGCTCATTCTTTCAGTATCATATAATTCTCGCTGAACCTTTGGAAGTGAATGAAATCCACCAATTTAAAATTATCACCAGTTTCCATTTCTGATATATAGTTATTGTACCATACTCCAACAATTCCTCAATATCAATTTTCACTGTTCAGCCATTTGCTGAATAATTATTCGATTTATCACCTTGACATACCTGGATTCCATAGGTATAATAACTACCATACATAGATTATCCAGGTATATTGAAAGGAAAACTGAAAAAGGAGGCAGTCCTATGGACAAACGCTATATGGCTCTCGGCACTTCCATGCTGGTGCTGAAGCTGCTGAAACAGAAAAGCATGTACGGATACCAGATAATCGGCGAGCTGGAACAGCAGAGCCGGAATGTATTTCAGCTTCAGGAGGGCACACTCTACCCCATTCTGCATGCCCTGGAGCAGCAGGGAGCAGTCACCAGTTATCAGCAGACCGCAGACAACGGCCGCATCCGTAAATATTACGCCATCACCCCTCACGGGCAAAAGCTGTTGGAAGATAAATCAAAAGAGTGGGAGGTCTATCAGGCCGCTGTCAATCAGGTGATGGGAGGTGTTTTATTTGAATAAAAACACGGCTGATTCCGCTGTTTCCCGTTTTCTCGATGAGGTGGCTGAGCAGATATCCTATCGGCCCCTGCGTCCTTCCATCCGACAGGAACTGGAGTCCCATATCCAGGACCGCATGGAGGAATACGAATCCCAGGGACTTTCCTCTGCCGATGCGGAAGATCAGGCTCTCCGATGTATGGGGGATGCTGTCATCATCGGAACTGAGCTGAATGAAGCTCACAAGATTCAAAAAGCCCCGCTGCTCGGTTTCATCACGGCTTTGCTGCTCCTGGCAGGCTTTGCTCTCTCAGGCTTTATGCAATGGACACCGGAACAGGAATCAAACGGATTTCTTTACTACATTCCAGGAGGCATTTTGCTTATATTTACGATATTAAAGGGGTATCCTTTCTTCATACGGTACAGAAAGATGCTGGCATTATCCATCTGCCTGCTGTATCTGACACAGATCACCCTATACATTCATGGATCCTGGTACTGGAAAGCCGGCACTTCCTACTTTTCCACATTACTGCTGATTCCTGTGATTACGGTGCTTCTGTATAGTTTTCGTCAAAGCAGGAAGAAACTCCTGACAACGGTTCTTGGATGTGCCGGTGTATGCATGCTTTTGATGTGTTCCCCCTTCCTGTATGTCAACAATACCGCAGCAGTTATTTTTCTGCTGAGTACATTTGGAACCCTGTGCTTTATGATTCACCGCGGAATTTTTTCCGGCAGAAAGAAATACCTTTATTCCGGTGCACTGATCCTTCTGGCACTTGTCGGAAGCCCCTTGTTCCTGACCTCTTACGGCCGTGCAGATGCAAAGGCCTTTCTGTTCCCCCAGTCTGCTGTCCGCAATACCTTAGACGATACATACAACAGCATTCTGATTCAGGAACTGCTTTCAAGGACCTCCCTTACCCATGGCCTTGAACTGTCTCCCGAGGAAATGATGGATTACGGTACCGGCGCATGGTATTTTGCTTCCCGTGACCCGCGGCAGATCGGTCTGGATGTCACAGGGATCCAGACGGAAAAACAGCAGCAGGAGTTTCAGGAAAAAGCGGAAGCTCTCAAGGAGCAGGGAGGCATGCCCCAAAATATTCGCTACCGGGCTGATCATGTGACTCTCTGGGATATTCTTCCCCAGCATTATCATAATAATTATCTGGTTGCCGTATGTATTTTCCTGTTTGGATGGCTGCCGGGACTGGCGCTGGTGGGTGCCATCGGCCTGTTTTACCTGTTTCTATTTTCATGTATTACCCGGATACACGGGCATTTGGCCTCATCCCTTGCTTTTTGCTGCGGACAATGCCTGCTCTGGCAGGGTGTATTTTACCTGCTGGGGAATTTGGGATATCAATATGCCAGCTTTCCCAACCTTCCTCTGGTTTCAGAAGGGCGGATCAGTATCATCTTCAACATGCTACTCCTCGGACTGGCTTTATCCGCATACCGTTATGACCGGGTTATGGATGAACCCGTAAATTACAGGCCGATTACTTCCGGCTGAATAATCAGCGACGGAGTCCGGCACGGATCATATTGTGATTTTACCATTATAAGAAAACCAGAGGGTGTCGCAAAATGTATTTTTCATACAAGATACTGGCGTTAATCAAACAACCAGATACCAGATCTTGTTGATTTTTTCCATTTTGCAACACCCCCTTCATTATAATTCCCTGCAGCTGATTCCATATCCGCCGGGGCCGCATTGACCGATACCGTATCCAAATCTGACTTCGTAATCCTTTCCGTCAATCTTCACAATGGGACTGCCCTCTTTTGTCACATCTTTAAATTCATACAGAAGCTTGTTTTCATCGCAGTAGTTTGCAACGCAAATCCTGGCTTCACTGACGCTCGGGCATTTTAAATTGTTATCATAAGGTATGGCAAAGGAATTTTTTAATAATTTAAACATAACGCTGCCTCCTTTCCTATAAATTTTGTTCGGATTCAATCCGGAAAATTGAATCCGGATCTTTCTGACAACTAATCCAGCAATGTTTCCCATTCCTTTTCATAATAAGCCTGAAAGCACATGTTGATTTGTTCTTCATTGATTTTTTCTGTGGCAAGCAAAGGTAATTGGTTCTGGGTAAAATATTGGCTGTCCGTTGTTTCTATATTTTTTCTGAAAGAACCTCCGGTCACGGAGCATTGCATAAAAATTTTGCAGACTTTATAAGGATAAATGGGAAGATTGTGTTTTTCCCTGTCCTGAACCGCGATTACTTTATCGACCTTAACATCAAGACCGGCTTCTTCCCTGACTTCTTTGATGATATTTTCTTTAACAGACAAATTCACATCGACCCAGCCGCCGGGCAGTGACCATGCACCATTGTTTTCTTTTACAAGAAGGATCCTGTCATCCTTGAAAATAGCTGCTCTGGAATCTATCTTGGGTGTCTGATAACCTATTTCACAGCAAAACAGATCTTTGACCTTTTGAACAGACATCCCGGAATAACTGCTGATTATTTCAGCGGAGATTTCCCTGATTCTTTCATAGCGTTCTTTATCATAGCAGTCTTTTGTGTAATATAATCCGCTCTGTGCCATTGCCTGCAGTTCAACGGCCCAATCAAGCCACTTACTATCCGCCATTATGTTTTCCTTTCCTCATCCATATTATATATCATGATCCAATATCCGCATGTGCAATACAAAAGCAGTTATTTTTCCGCAAAAACCTTTCATTTACGTTTACGGAACATCTCCGCCAGCAATTTTTATCTTGATTCATGCGCCGGTCTCCTCCTTTCAGCCTTTATAAAATGAAGGGTTGCGGTATTTCAAAAATTATAGTAACATATTTTCAGAAAACAGAAAAAACGTACGGAAAAAAGGAGACTCACATGGAGCAATTATATGTTTTCGGAACCGGGAATGCGGCCGTTACCCGGTGCTACAATACCTGCTTTGCCATAAAAAAGGACGGGGAATATTTCATGACCGATGCCGGCGGAGGCAATGGCATCCTGCGCATTCTGGAAGATATGGACGTGGATCTGTCCCGCATCCACCACATGTTCGTAACCCATGAGCATACGGATCACATCCTTGGCATCGTCTGGATGATCCGTTTTATCGGAACCAGAATGAAATCCGGGAAATATGAAGGGGATCTTTCCATTTACAGCCATGCAGGTCTGGTCCCGGTCATCGACACCCTCTGCCGGCTGACTCTTCAAGGTAAATTTTATGAACTCATCGGCCGGCGCATTCATTTAATTGCCGTAGATGACGGGGAAACGAGAAGCATATTGGGTTATGACGTGACATTTTTCGATATCCACTCCACCAAAGCCCTGCAATACGGATTCACCGCCTTCCTGGGAGACGGGAAACGCCTCACCTGCTGCGGGGACGAACCCTTTCACCCTTCCTGCTCCCCATACGTCAAAAACAGCGGCTGGCTGCTTCATGAAGCCTTCTGCCTCTACCGGGAACGGGAACGTTTCAAGCCTTATGAGAAACATCACAGCACCGTAAAGGATGCCTGTGAGCTGGCCGGACAGATGCAGGTGGAAAATCTGGTCCTCTGGCACACGGAAGACAAGAACCTGGCCCGCCGGAAGGAACTCTATCTGGAAGAGGGCATGCCTTATTTTTCAGGAAACCTCTTTGTGCCTGACGATGGGGAAATTCTTGACCTCACATAAAAATACAGCAGAAAAGTAACTCACGCTCGTCCCCGGGGCCGCATATGATATAACAATAGAAAAGGCAAAGGAGTTTCATATATGTGCTGCCCGGGCAAATTCACCCCGTACCGTGATGTGAACTGTAAAGACCTGGCAATTTTTCATGAAGCAACCAGGGATTTGCGGGGAACCACCTACAAGCCCTATCTGGTAGCCACGCAGGAAGCCAGGGGGATCAATTTCCGATTTATTTGCAATTCCACAGTCATGACCCGTCCTCCCCAGAATGCAATAACCATGGTGTCTATTTTCAAACCCTTTTGCAAAGATCCGGATAAGGACAAAGACAGAGCTGTTGTGACCAATATATGTAAAATGGGCTGCTATAAGTGTTAAGAAAGCATAAACCAGAAATATGGGGATTTTATCTTCTCTTTGACTTTACATCCCAACGGAAATGCCGCGTTCTGTGGCGTTGACTTCAGTTAGAACGCGGCGGGTTTCTTAAACAATGCCTGGCCGATCAATACGCCAGCCGATACACCTCCAGCATCTCCTCTTTTCCCAGGATCCGGATGCCGGACAAGGTTCTGGTGCCCTTCATGGAACATTTATCAGCCATCTCTTCTAAGTCCTCTTCTTTTATCCCTGCGTTCAATTCCCTTAAGCTGACCGGCATGTGAAGGCTCCGGAAAAACTCTTCCAGACGCTCGATCCCGTTGAAAGCCGTTTTTAACGGATCCTCAAAATCCATCTCCGCCTTGAGCACCCGGACAGCCAGCTGGGCAAATCTCATGGGATCGGTTCCACACACATATCTGGCCCAGGAACAGAACAGGGCGGACAGACCGGCTGCGTGGGCAACGGCAGGATACATCCCGGACAGTTCATGTTCCAGCTGATGGACCTGCATCAGATACTCTCTTCCCAGTCCGGTGAGATCGTTGTGGGAAAGGCTCCCCGCCCACATGAGCGTTGCACGGGCTTCGTAATCCTCAGGATTCTTATCAGCAGCCGCTCCTGCCTCCATGACGGAGACTAAGAGCCCCTCAGCGATCCGGTCAGTCAAAAGCGTATTTTTTGTGGTACCGCCCAGATAACGCTCCAGCGTGTGCATCATGATGTCCACGGTTCCGCAGCCGGTCTGGAACCGGCTCACCGAAAAGGTCAGTTCCGGGTTGCAGATGGCAAACAGAGGCCGGTGGGTGGGGCTGTTAAATCCCCGTTTAAAGCCTCCGTCCTCATTGGTAATGACGCAGGATAAACTGGTCTCACTTCCTGAGGCGGACAGAGTCAGAATATTTCCATGGGGCAGGGCCTTTGCCGGAACATCTTCCTTTAAGAAGAATTTCCAGGGATCGATCTCCGGGTTTAAGGTTCCGTCAGCAATGCATTTGGCAGAATCGATGACGCTTCCTCCGCCTACAGCCAGAATAAAATCCACCTTTTCCTTTTTGCATATCTCCATGCCTTCCTTTGCAAGAGACAGGGTGGGGTTCGGCTGCACGCCTCCAAAGAGCACATATTCCACTCCATGCTCCTTTAAGGAATCCGTAACCAGATCCAGCAGCCCGCTTCGCTTCACGCTGCCGCCTCCATAATGGATCATGACCTTACGGAATCCATATTCTTTCAGGATGGCTCCTGCCTTTTTGTGGGTATCACGGCCAAATATGACCCTTGTGGGGACACAATACTCAAAATTGTTCATTCTTAACCTCACTTTCCGGGTTAGATTCCAGCTTCATTTTGTTCTTTAACAGAATTATACCACGAACCCTGACGATTTCCAATACAGACTCCACCTCCTATTTTCCGTCATATTCTTCACTCTTTTTGCATATCTTATTTTATATGGGAAAGCCTCAGAAGCCTGCTTTCCTTTTTCACATGGATCTATCATGGATTGACAAGGAGAATGCTTATGAACATATTTAAAAAAGATATGAAACTTTCCCAGGTATCCAGACATCAGATCATCATTTACATAGAAGCCGTCATCCTGACCTTTCTTCTGGTCTCTCTCTTTTTCATATCCCCAGGCGGGAAGTTCTCTTTTCCGGTTTTCAATCAGGACGAAAACGCCAGTCCTTCAGAAGCAAAAAAATTTATTAAATGGGTGGATTTTGACGTGACCTCCAAAGCCATGCAGGAGGCCTTCCGATACGATGTGAACACCTGCCAGTCGGAGATCCACTTAAACTGGGTCGATCTGCTCTCCTATCTCGGTGCAAAATACGGGGGGGATTTTTCAAGGTATTCCACCAAGGATTTAGATGGACTGGCAGAACAGCTTCTTTCCGGCAAAACCATGGATGAGCTGACCGGAAAAATGAAATATTATTCCTATTACCGGGAGGCTTACGGTGCGGTGCTTGACGGCCTTGTGGGCCAGTATGATATTGAGATCCCTTCTGAAAATGCGCCCCTCTACGCCACTCCTGCCCTGCTGCCGGACGGTACGGTGGATCCGGATAAGGTCTGGGTTACAAAATATGGGCTGAAAGGGTTTTCTCCCATTGCCAAGGGCTTCCCCTATAATGATTTTGATGATTTCGGGGTGGCCCGTTCTTACGGCTACAAGCGCCAGCATCTGGGGCATGATATGATGGGGCAGGTGGGAACTCCCATCATTGCAGCGGAAAGCGGATACGTGGAAGCCATCGGCTGGAACCAGTACGGCGGATGGCGCCTGGGGATCCGGAGCTTTGACGGCAAACGCTATTATTATTATGCCCACTTGAGAAAGAACTACCCTTATCATAAATCCTTAAAGCAGGGAACCATCGTCACTGCGGGAGACGTGATCGGCTATCTGGGGCGTACCGGATACAGCAGGACTGAAAATACCAACAACATCAATCAGCCTCACCTTCATTTCGGACTTCAGCTCATTTTTGATGAGTCCCAGAAGGAAGGGAACAATGAAATCTGGGTGAACTGTTACGAACTCACCAAATTCCTTTCCATGAGCCGGTCCGAGACCCTTAAGAATCAGGAAACAAAGGAATATAACCGGGTCTACAATATGAAGGATCCCGGAATCCCGGAGAACTTTATACCTCCGGAACCGGTTGAGGAAGAAAATTAACGGTAAATTTAAATGCAGGAACTGCCTCAGAATCGACAGTTCCTGCATTTTCTTTTATTTTCTCACTTTTGGCTGCTGCTGGGTGATGCAGTGGATATTTCCGCCGCCGAATGCAACTTCCTCTGTGCGGACTCCCACCACTCTGCGGTCCGGATACATTTCCCCGATCTGCCGCAGGGCCAGGGCATCATTTTCATCTCCGTACTGCGGAACGATCACGCCGCCGTTCACTACGAGGAAATTCATATAGGAAGCTATGGATATTTCCCCATCCTCCCGCGGCAGGGTCCCTTCCACCATATCAATGGCTTCTGCCCCCTTAAGCAGCACCGGCCGTTTCGTAAGGCAGAGCTTATGTACCTTTAATCTTCGGCCCCTGGCATCCATTGCCTGGGACAGTGTTTTATAAGCTGCCTGCGCCTCTTTATAAAAAGGATTTTCTTCGTCATCGGTCCAGATACAGGCTACCTCTCCCGGCTTCACGTACTGAACCACATCATCAATATGGCCGTTGGTCTCATTGGGATCTATACCGTCTTTGATCCAGATGACCTTTTGACAGTTTAAGTACTCATCCAGCATGCCTTCGATCTCTTCCTTTGTCAGATGAGGATTTCTTCCCTCACTTAAAAGGCACATTTCCGTTGTAATGACAGTACCTTCTCCGTCCACGTGGAAGGAGCCCCCTTCCAGCACAAAGCCTTCGGTGCGGTAGGAATCGATCTCTTCTATTTCGCAGACCTTCTGCGCTACAAGGTCATCCTGATCCCATGGGAAATAAAGTCCGTCCGTCAGGCCGCCCCAGGCGTTAAAGGTCCAGTCACAGCCCCGGATCCCGCCCTTGTCATTGACCACAAAGGTGGGACCGCAATCCCGGATCCAGGAGTCATTGCTGGTCATCTCCACCACACGGATCTCTGAAGGGAGATGGGCGCGGCAGTTTTGGTACTGTCCGGGAGAAACGCAGACCGTTACCGGTTCAAACCTGCGGATGGCATTTGCGACTTGGGCAAACACGGTCTGGGCAGGCTTAGCCCCGTTTCGCCAGTTATCCGGCCTCTCGGGCCACAGCATCCATATCTGCTCCTGTTCCTCAAATTCTGCAGGCATGCGGTATCCATCCTGCTTTGGTGTGGATTTTTCAATTCTCTTCGCCATAGCTCATACCTTCTCTTTCTTATTTTTTATCTCTTTTTCTGTTTACAATGATTTCACCTAAAATCAGAAAAATCACAGCTCCGATGGTAATGGGAAGAACTCCCCCCAGAGTTTCCGGGTCAAGGCTTAAGGGGACAGCCGTAAAAATCAGGGAAACTATGATCAGGGCCATGGGAACTCCTGCCAGAATTTTTAAGAAAAGCGGACTTCCCGGGACTCTAAACGGCCGTTCCGCATCCGGATCCGACACTCTCAGCTTTAAAAATGCAGGAAACACCGGCAGGTAGGAAAGCAAAAACATGACCAGATTCAATGCGAAGAAACACCAGAACAAGTCCTGATTGGGTATGAACGGAGCGATGATCAGAACAAAGCTGGCCACCAGTCCGTTCATCACTGCAGCTCCCACCGGCATATCATTCTTTTTGCTCCTCACCTTAAAGATTCCCGGCATATCGCCGTTTTCTGCCGCATAAGCGGCTACGTTATTCACCCCCAGGGACCAGGAGATCATATTTCCAAACAGGGTGAGCAGAAAGCCGACGGCGACAACCGTCACCAGACCCCCTCCCGCGCTTCCTGTTAAAAGCCGGACACTTTCAATTAAACCGGTACTGGTACTGATCTGATCCTTGGGTATGGCAACTCCGATCCCAAATGCCATGAAGATGTAAATGGCCGCAATGACCAGACCGCCGGCAATAATTGCCTGGGGGATCTGTTTTCTTGGATTCTCCATGTCATCTGCAAACGTACAGACCACCTCAAACCCAAGGCAGTTGAAGAGGATCACGGATATGTAGGACAGGCTGTTCAAATCAAAGCTTGGAAGCAGTGAGGAAAGGGTATACTCATTGGCAACTCCGTGAGTCATGGCACCGTAGATCCCCAGGCCGCCCAGGGTAAGTGCGATCAGTATTTTGATCACTGCCGCTCCGTTTAAAATCCAGGCACTGTCGCATACGGAATAAAAGCTGATAAAAACAATGATCCACACAAAAACAAGCTCTATGGCCAGTGACGGAAGAAAGCCCAGCTGACCGCCTGTCAGCAGATCAATGACTTCGGGAAACATCAGCGCCAAAGAAGCCATCCAAAGCGGAAAGTTGATCCAGTAATACCAGGACACCCTTCCTCCCCATTTTTTACCATAGGCCTTTGACACCCAGTCATATATTCCCCCATCCCCTTCATAGGTTGTCCCCAGCTCTGACGAGATCAAGCCATATGGAAGCAAAAATGCGATCAAAAGGAAAATCCACCAGAAATACTGGGAATTGCCGATTGCCGCCACCGGAGCAGCCGCTTCTGCCACAAATACAACGCAGATTACCGTCATGATGGCATCGATTAACCGAAACTTTTTCTTTGGCGTGTCTGACATAAATATTCCTCCTATCTGATATGTCTTTCATCCATGAATGTCTCCAACTGTTCCTTTGCCGCTGCCGCCTGAAGCTGGCTGGGCGCCTGGGCTCTCTGATACTGGGTGAAATATACCAGCAGGCCTCTCATTGCGGTCAGCCGGTTTCCGGCCTCTAAAAATGCAATGGAGCTGTCGCTGTCAAGGACCTCATCGGTCACATCCTCTCCTCTTGTGGCCGGCAGGCAGTGCATGAACTTGCATCCGATATTTCCGAGAGACATCAGGTCCCTGTTTACCTGATAATCCTTAAATGTGGCTACCCGCTCCTCCTTTGGAGTTTCATTTTCGTAAAGCCCGTACCACACATCCGTGTACAGGAAGTCCGCTCCCTTTACACTGTCACGGTTATCGGTCACTTCCCAGGTTCCTCCGGAAATTTTGCAGTTTTCTTCCATGATCCTTTTATGCTCTTCCAGGAGCTGGTTTTTCTTTGGTCCGTAATGAACGAAATGCATGCCGAGCTTCGTGGTGATGAATCCGAGAGAAGCGCATACCTGTGTTCCGTCCCCTACGAAAACCACCTTGCAGTCTTCCAGCTTCCTGCCCCTTGGAAGATGTTCCACAATGGTGCAGAGGTCACCGATCTCCTGTGTGGGATGATTGTAATCGCTCATGCCGTTTAAAACGGGAATGGTGCATGCCCCGGCCAATTCCACCACTGTCCTGTGCTCAATGACCCTGGCCATGACCACATCGATCATCTGTGACAATACTCTTCCCGTATCCCCAATGGTTTCATGCCCCCCAAGCTGGATCATGCCGGGCCCCAAATACTGGGCATGTCCGCCAAGCTGCTCCATTGCCGTTTCAAAAGAGACCCGGGTCCTGGTGGAGGACTGCTGGAAGATCATCCCCAGGGTTTTTCCCTTCAGCAGCGGGGGGTTATACCCTGCCTTTATGCTCTTTTTGATAGCCAGGGACAGTCCGATGATGTCCAGCAGCTCCTCTTTTGTGAAATCATTGGTGTCAATGAAATGTGTTACTCCGTTTGCTCTCATGGCAAATCCTCCTGTTTTCTGCTGTCAGTTAAAAGTAAATGTGGTTCCTGTTTTTCCGTCCAGGGCATTGACCGCCTGATCCAGCGAGGTGATGACCGCCCGTTTTGCCGGATTGGATCTGACAAATTTCATGGCCGCCTGAACCTTGGGAAGCATGCTTCCCGGCGCAAACTGGCCTTCCTCACAATACCTGCCGGCTTCATACAGGCTGAGGTGGTCCAGGTCCTTCTGGTCCGGTTTGCCGTAATGGACAGCCACCTTTTCCACTTCCGTTAAAATCATGAGGATATCCGCATTCACTTCTTCCGCCAGCAGCTCCGCCGCAAAATCCTTATCAATCACCGCTGCCGTTCCTTTTAACGTGCCATCCGGATATTCAATGACCGGTATCCCCCCGCCTCCGCAGGTTATGACTATGGCCTTGGGCCACAGCTCCCTGACCGCCTCAATCTCCACAATTTTTCTCGGAAGAGGCGAGGCCACTGTTCTGCGGTATCCCCGGCCCGCATCCTCTTTCATGATGTACCCCTTTTCCTCCGCCAGGACCCGGGCTTCTTCCTTTGTATAAAAGGGCCCGATGGGCTTGGCCGGATTATGAAAAGCCGGATCGTTCTCCTCCACTACCACCTGGGTAGTTATGGTGACAACGGGATAATTCTGATTCCTCCTGTTTAACGCATACTTTAGCCCCTGCTGCAAATGATATCCGATGTATCCCTGAGACATTGCGCCGCATACGTCAAAGGGCATAGGCGGCGTCACATGCGCTGCGGTCTCAGATGCCAGCAGGATTCTGCCGACCTGGGGGCCGTTTCCATGTACAATGGCCATCTCATAGCCGCGCTCATTTAATTCCGCGATGTGCCCGCAGGTCTTATGGACCACCGCAAGCTGGTCATCTGCGGTCGCTCCCCCCTTTCCTGACTGGAGAGCATTTCCTCCTAAGGCAAGCACTATTTTTTCTGCCACCGGTAAAACCTCCTTTTCGTTCGTTTTTCCATGATCCGCATGCTGTCTGCGTTCTCACAAGACGAAAATACCAATTCCAGACCCGGTTGAGAATGTATCCATAAGATGGATATTTGTAACACTTTTCACTGTTTTTCACATAAACTTTTCTAAACTTTTGTGCACAAATTACTATAAAATAGGATTTTTCAGATTTTTTTCAGTTGAAAAAACTTTTTATTTTGCTATACTGTTAATGAGTTGTTACCGGCAGAAAAGGCAGGAGGTATTTATGGCAAAGGGCATAACTTTTATTTACAATCTGATTTTGATCGTGATTTATTCCGGAATTCTTTTGATGTCTTTCTCACTTTTCTTTCATGGGAAAGATAAAATTCTGTTGTGGACAGGGATTATATTCGGAGCAGTTTTGACAGATGACATTGTGATTTTCATGTCTGAAATGTTTGAGAATTTTGCAGAATACTACAATAAGATATTTATGGTCGTTCCGACCCATAAGACATTGATTTATCTGATTTTATCCCTGGGCTCCCTGACCATATTCAAGCGTCTGCTGAACAGGAAGATCACCCGGACCGATTATGGAATTCTGGCGTTATATGTGATTTTTATGCTTTTTGTGCCTGCCATGGATAACAGCGCGTGGAAGATATGGCTTTATTTCCTGCCCAGCCAGCTTTATAACGCATATCTGGGAATGAAATGTCTTTTGATAATGAAAAAGAATCCTGAGGAATATCAGGATCCTTTTTACCGGTGGTGCAGAAGACTTTTTTCCATCACGGTCATCATGAATATCTGTATTATCATAGAAGATACCATTGTAATTTTTCATTTTGATACCTATTCAAAGTATTATATCAATATGAACAACCGGAGCTATACCTCCGATCTCCTTTATCTGATCAGCGCCGTCTTCTGCGCGGGGTATCTGATGTATTATCTGAAAATATCACTGAAGAATAACAGCATTGTCACCGACGTAACCAGCCATACCAGAGGAAATCTGCCTTCCGATATTGAAGAAAGCATACTGTACCGTTTCAGTGAGGCCTACCACTTAACCTCCAGGGAGCGGGAAATTCTGAAAGTTCTTCTTATGGACAAATCAAATCAGGAAATCAGCGACGACCTGTATATATCCCTGGGAACAGCCAAAACTCACGTTCACAATATTTTTCAAAAAACAGGGGTGGTAAAACGGCCCCAGCTCCTTGACGCCTATGAGGCATACCGCAGGGAACAGATGAACAAAGATCCGGAAAATGAAACACCGTCCCCGTAAGCCTTATCCGGCCCGGGGACGGTGTGTTTTTATTTCAGCATATGAATGAACAGTCCGCTGCGAAGCTTTGGTTCGAACCAGGTGGATTTGGGAGGCATGAGCCGGCCCGCATCCGCCACGTCAAACAGCTCTTCAATGGAAGTGGAGTACAGGGAAAATGCCACCGTCATGTCTTCGGCGCACCGCTTTTCCAGCTCTTTAAGTCCCCGGATCCCACCGATAAAATCGATCCTTTTATCCGTTCTCGGATCTCCGATCCCCAGAACAGGGCCCAGGAGATTGTTTTGAAGGATGGATACATCAAGACCTTTCACCGGATCCGGTGATTTCAGTGAATCCCCGGCCTTCAAACAGTACCATTTCTGATTCAGATACATTCCGAATGTTCCTTTTTCCGCAGGTGCGAAAGCCGTGCTTCCCACACAGGATACGAAAAACTCTTCCTGTATCCTGTCAAGAAACTCCGTTTCCGAAAGCCCGTTTAAATCCTTCACCACCCGGTTATAGGGCATGATCATCAGCTGGTCGTCAGGAAACAGCACGGACAGGAAATAGTTAAAGGGCTCGTCTCCCGTGTATCCCGGGTTCTCCAGCCGCCTTTTAAGCCCCACCTTTACGGCAGATGCGGCCCTGTGGTGGCCATCGGCTATATAAGTGGCCGGAATCTTCTGAAACGACTGTTCAATCCTGCGGATCATATCCTCCTCATCGATCCGCCATACTCTGTGGCTGATCCCATCCTCTGCGGTGAAATCATAAACAGGCCTGGTGCCGGTCTTTAATTCCACCATCCGGTCAATGGCTTCATCGGAGCGGTAAGCCAGGAAAATGGGGCCGGTCTGGGCATCGGTGGTATCCACGTGGCGGATCCGGTCCAATTCCTTTTCTTCTCTGGTGTTTTCGTGCTTTTTTATCACCCCGTTTTCATAATCGTCAATGGAGGAGCAGGCCACAATTCCGGTCTGGCTCCTCCCGTCCATGATCAGCTCATAGATATAATAGGCTTCCAGCCTGTCTTCTTTCAGAATCCCGTCCCCGATCCAGCCCGTCAGCATCTTTGCGGCCTTTTCATAGACACGGTCATCATAAATGTCCACCTCATCGGAAAACTGGGTTTCCGGCCTGTCAATGTTTAAAAATGATCTGGGATTGGCCGCCGTTATCCGGCACGCCTCCTTCCGGTTGTACACATCGTAAGGAAGGGCCGCCACCTGATGGGCATACCGCTCATCAGGCCTGACGCATTTAAATGGTTTTACGATCGCCATAGTGTCTCCTTTATTTAATCACTCTCACCCGGAGTACGCCCTTTATGGCGTTTAATTTCTGTATGCTCATGGCATCTGCGGCACTTTCCAGATCGAGCAGGGTATAGGCGTATTTGTCGCGGCTCTTGTTGGTCATGTCGGAAATGTTCACATCACCTGCTGCCAGAGTCCCCGTGATCTGTCCGATCATGTTGGGAATGTTTAAGTGAAGCACGGCGATACGGCTGGCCGCCTTGCACATACCCATGTCACAGGACGGGAAATTGACGGAGTTGCGGATGTTGCCGTTATCAATATAGTCCATGATCTCCTCTACCGCCATCCTTGCGCAGTTATCCTCCGACTCCTCGGTGGAAGCGCCCAGATGAGGGATCACAATGGCCCCCTCCATATGAACGGACTTTGGATTCGGAAAATCCGTCACATATGTCTTCACCTTGCCGGACTTTAAGGCAGCCGCCATATCATCCTCGTTTACCAGAATATCTCTTGCAAAATTCAGGATTACAACTCCGTCCTTCATATTATCCAGGGCCGCTTTATCGATCATACCCTTTGTCGCATCCATCAAGGGAACATGAAGGGTTATGTAATCACACTCCCTGAAAATGGTATCCGCAGAGGTGATGTGCTTGATGTTTCTGGAAAGCCTCCAGGCGGCGTTTACGGAAATAAACGGATCATATCCGTATACCTCCATATCAAGAGATGAGCAGGCGTTGGCCACCTCTGCGCCGATGGCTCCAAGGCCGATGACCCCCAGCTTCTTTCCCCGGATCTCCCGGCCGCCAAAGGCCTTTTTTGCTTTTTCCGCGGATTTGGCGATGTTTTCATCATCCTTATTGGCCCTGCACCAGCCGATGCCGCCTTCGATATCCCGGGATGCCAGCATAAGCCCGGCAATGACCAGTTCCTTCACTCCATTGGCATTGGCTCCCGGAGTATTGAACACCACGATCCCTTCTGCCGCGCACGCAGCCAGCGGAATGTTATTGACTCCGGCCCCTGCCCTGGCGATTGCAAGAAGGCCTTCCGGCAGCTCTGTCTCATGCATGGAAGCGCTGCGGACAAGGACACCGTCCGCCTCCTCCATATGATCTGTTAATGTATAATCTTCTGTCAGCAATGCGGTGCCATAGCTGGAAATCGCATTGAGGCAATGAATCTTTTTCATGGTTTCCGTTCCCCTTCCTTAAACCTGTTTCGTATGCTTTGCTTCAAAATCCTTCATAAATGCCACCAATGCCTCCACGCCTTCCATAGGCATGGCGTTATAGATGCTGGCACGCATGCCGCCTACGGTTCTGTGGCCCTTTAAGTTCTCAAATCCGGCCGCTTTGGATTCTTTCACAAACAGCGCATCCAGCTCGTCATTTCCGGTCACAAAGGGAACATTCATCAGGGAACGGTCCTTCTTCACTACCGTACCGGTAAACAGCCCGCTCTGGTCCAGATAATCATAGAGAACGGCCGCCTTCTTTTCATTGAACTCTTTCATGGCTTCCAGGCCGCCCCGGTTCTTCAGCCATTGAAACACTTTTCCGCATATGTAAATCCCATAGGCAGGAGGTGTGTTGTAAAGGGAATCCGCATCGGCATGTGTCTTGTAGCGAAGCATGGTCGGGGTCCCGGGAAGCACGTCTTCAGTGATCAAGTCCTCCCGGATGATGACAATGACCACTCCGGCAGGCCCTACGTTCTTCTGGGCACCGGCAAAGATCAGGCCGTATTTTGAAACGTCAACAGGTTCGGATAAGAAACAGGAGGAGAGGTCAGCTACCAGTGTTTTTCCTTTTGTATCAGGCAGTGTTTTAAACTTTGTGCCGTAAATCGTATTGTTTTCACAGATATAGACGTAATCCGCATCGTCGGAAATCGGCAGATCGGAAACATCCGGGATATAACTGAAGGTCT
The DNA here is from genome assembly GCA_041223105.1 of Lachnospiraceae bacterium 54-53. Lineage (GTDB taxonomy): Bacteria > Bacillota > Clostridia > Lachnospirales > Lachnospiraceae > Lacrimispora. The sequence continues at coordinate 128,750 of JBCLPO010000014.1, read as the reverse complement.
TATCGGCGCTTGATGCCACCGCATTGGCCGTACCGAAAAGCTTTGCTTCCTGGTACGCCTTTTTTGCCCACTGTCCCGTGACGATATAATCTCCCACACGGTTCTTGAATAAATTCATGGGAACCATGGCAAACTGCTGGGAGGCGCCGCCCTGTAAAAACAATACCTTATAATTATCCGGAATTTTCATTAAGTCCCGAAGATCCGATTCCGCTTCACCTATGATGGTTTCAAACATTTTGGACCTGTGGCTCATCTCCATGACGGACATGCCGCAGCCTCTGTAATCCATCATCTCTTCAGCGGCTTCTCTTAAGACTTCTTCCGGCAGTACGGCTGGTCCTGCGGAAAAATTGTACACTCTGCTCATATCTCTTCCTCCTCATATTTTGGGATCTTATCCCTGAATTGCATGTTAAATCTTTAGATCTTCTGCGTCAAAGGCATCCTGAATGGGCGCCCCCGGGGATACCATGGGGAACACCTTGTCATCACAATGGATCTGACAATCTATAACAACAGGAACGTTCAGTGCAATGGCCTCTTTAAGAACCGGCTCGAATTCTTCTTTGCCGGTCACCCGGAAAGCCTTTGCCCCCATTCCTTCTGCTATCTTCACAAAATCGACCTGATCATTAAGTACTGTATGTGAATAACGTTTCCCATAGAACAGGGTCTGCCACTGACGGACCATTCCAAGCACGTGATTGTTTAAAACCACCTGGATGATGGGAATGTTGTACCGGGTGGCAGTGGCGATCTCATTCATGTTCATGCGGAAACAGCCGTCTCCGGCCACGTTGATGACCACCTTATCCTTACAGCCCATCTTCGCTCCCAGGGAAGCCCCCAGTCCGTAGCCCATGGTTCCCAGTCCTCCGGAGGTGATGAAGCTTCTGGGATATTGATACTGGTAGAACTGGGCCGCCCACATCTGATGCTGGCCCACTTCAGTGGTTATGATGGCGTCGCCCTTTGTCACCTCATAGATCTTTTCAATGATTCCCGGGCCTGTCAGAATGCTCTTCTCATACCGCATGGGATACATATCCTTCATGCGGTCAATATGCGCCAGCCATTCCTCATGATTTATGGGATCCAGGCGGGCATTTAATTTTCTTAAAATCACCTTTACATCGCCGATCACGCTGGCATAGGTCTTTACATTCTTGTTGATCTCAGCCGGATCCACGTCAAACTGAAGGATCTTCGCTTTTCTCGCGAACTTGGAAGCATTGCCGGTCACCCGGTCGCTGAAACGGGCGCCCACCACGATCAGCAGGTCGCATTCCGTAATCCCGAAATTAGAGGTCTTGGTCCCGTGCATTCCCACCATTCCGGTATACAGTTCATCGGTCCCGTCATAGGCTCCCTTTCCCATGAGGCTGTCAGCCACCGGCGCCTGAATCTTATGGGCAAAGGAATGGAGTTCTTCCGACGCTCCCGCCGTAACTGCTCCTCCTCCTACGAAAATATAAGGCTTTTCGGATTTCCGGATGAGCTGCAGAGCTGTTTCCAAATCTTCCGCCGTGATGGTATCCTCCTGCCGTACAATTGGTCCCGGCGCCTGATATTCATAATCAAAGGCACTGGCTGTTACATCCTTGGTGATATCCACCAGCACAGGTCCGGGTCTTCCGGTCTGGGCGATTATAAACGCCCGGCGTATGGTATCCGCCAGCTTTTTGATGTCCTTGACAATGAAGTTGTATTTGGTAATGGGCATGGTCACGCCCGTGATGTCGATCTCCTGAAAGCTGTCCCGGCCAAGCATTCCCACGGCCACGTTGCAGGTGATTGCCACCATTGGGATGGAATCCATAAAAGCGGTGGCAATACCGGTGACTAAGTTGGTGGCGCCGGGACCTGAGGTCGCCATGCAGACTCCCACCTTTCCCGTAGCTCTGGCATATCCATCCGCCGCGTGGGCCGCTCCCTGCTCATGGGAGGTCAGGATATGGGTTATTTCATCCTGATGCTTGTAAAGAGCATCATATATATTCAGGATTGTGCCGCCCGGATATCCGAAAACAGTATCCACACCCTGTTCCTTCAGGCATTCAATTACAATCTCCGCTCCTGTTAATGTCTTCATACGCTGCTCCTCTTTCTTATATTTCCAGAATGGCTCCCCGGCTTGCAGGGGCTGCCATGGCCGCATAGCGGGCCAGGTATCCGGTCGTCACCTGTGGTTTCCTGGGCTGCCACTTCGCTTTTCTGGCCGCCATCTCTTCGTCTGATATGTTTACATCCAGTCTGTGGTTATCAATATCAATGGAAATCATATCCCCCTCTTCCACCAGGGCAATGGGACCTCCCACTGCGGCTTCCGGGCACGCATGGCCGATGGAAGCTCCTCTGGAGGCGCCGCTGAAACGCCCGTCGGTGATGAGCGCCACGGTGGATCCAAGACCCATACCAGCAATGGCGGAGGTCGGATTCAGCATTTCTCTCATGCCGGGGCCCCCTTTGGGTCCCTCATAGCGGATAACGACCACGTCACCTGCCACGATCCTGCCGCCCTTGATCGCGGCAATGGCGTCCTCTTCACAGTCAAATACCCGTGCCGGCCCCTCATGCTGCAGCATCTCAGGAGCCACGGCAGAACGTTTCACCACCGCCGAATCCGGCGCCAGGTTTCCCTTCAGGATTGCGATACCTCCAGTCCTGCTGTAGGGATTCTCCACCGGGCGGATCACATCCGGATCCCTGTTTTCACAGCCTTTGATGTTCTCTCCCACTGTTTTTCCTGTCACAGTCATGCAGTCCAGGTCCAGAAGCCCCAGCTTGCTGATCTCATTCATGACCGCGTAAATGCCTCCCGCTTCATTCAAATCTTCTATATAAGTAGGACCTGCAGGAGCCAGGTGGCAGAGGTTGGGGGTCTTTGCACTGATCTCATTTGCGATCTCCAGATTTAAGTTCACGCCCGCTTCATGTGCGACGGCGGGGAGATGAAGCATGCTGTTGGTGCTGCATCCCAGGGCCATATCCATGGTCAGCGCATTTATGAATGCCTTTTCCGTCATGATGTCCCGGGGGCAGATATTCCTTTTTAACATCTCCATGACCGCCATGCCCGCATGCTTTGCCAGCTTGAGCCGTTCGGAATATACGGCAGGTATGGTTCCGTTGCCTTTCAGCCCCATACCCAGGACTTCGGTGAGGCAGTTCATGCTGTTTGCCGTATACATGCCGGAACAGGAGCCGCAGGTAGGACACGCCTTGCGCTCAAACTCCCTCACATCCTCTTCCGTCATGTTTCCGGCCGTATAGGCTCCCACGGCTTCAAACATGCTGGAAAGGCTGGTCTTATGCCCATGCACACGTCCTGCCAACATTGGTCCGCCGCTGACGAACACCGTAGGTACATTAATGCGGGCAGCTGCCATTAAAAGACCGGGTATATTCTTATCACAGTTGGGAACCATCACCAATGCGTCAAAGGCGTGGGCTCTTGCAAGGCATTCCGTGGAATCCGCAACCAGGTCTCTGGTGACCAGTGAATACTTCATGCCGATGTGGCCCATGGCGATCCCGTCACAGACCGCAATGGCAGGAACCATCACCGGTGTGCCGCCCGCCATGGCAACTCCCATTTTGACGGCATCGACGATTTTGTCCAGATTCATATGGCCTGGCACGATCTCATTGTAAGAACTGACAATACCGATCAGCGGCCTCTCCATCTCTTCCTCAGTCATTCCCAGCGCGTTGAACAGGGACCTGTGAGGCGCCTGCTGCATTCCCTTTTTTACTGAATCACTCTTCATCTGCTGCACACTCCTTTTCCTCTTTCATAAATTACTGATAATATGGAAATCCGGGAGCGGGCAAAAACCATAGGCTTTCATCCGCTTCCGGCAATGATTGGCTGTTCCTGTGTTCCTTTCCCGGCAGCTGCCTGAAAAACCCGGAACGTCTATTTTACGATCCCTTCCGCAATAAGGCTTCCCATCTCTGTGGTGGAAACTTTTTTACAGCCTTCGGAAACGATATCTGCCGTCCGGTATCCTTCCGCCAGCACCTTCTCAACCGCGGCCTCCACAGCCTCCGCCTCCTGATCCAGATCAAAGGAGTAACGCAGCATCATGGCCGCAGACAGGATGGTTGCAATGGGATTTGCAATATTCTTTCCCGCTATATCCGGAGCGGAGCCATGACTTGGTTCATACATGCCGAACTTGCTCTCATTCATGCTGGCCGAAGAAAGCATTCCGATGGATCCTGTGATCATGCTGGCCTCATCGGATAAAATATCCCCAAACATGTTCTCCGTAAGGATCACATCGAACTGTCCCGGATTCATGACGAGCTGCATGGCGCAGTTATCGACCAGCATATGGGTCAGCCCGACCTCCGGATAATCCTGAGCCACTTCCTCCACCACTTTTCTCCACAGCCTGGAGGAATCAAGTACATTTGCCTTATCCACGCTGACCACCTTTTTCCTCCGCTTCATGGCAATGTCAAAAGCCTTGACGGCTATTCTTCTTATTTCGTTTTCATTATAGGTAAGGGTATCCACGGCCGTCATCACGCCATCCACCTCTCTGGTGTACCGGTCTCCGAAATACAGGCCACCCGTCAGCTCCCTCATAATGACCATGTCAAAGCCGTCCCCTATGATTTCCTTCTTTAAAGGACACGCATCAGCCAGCTCTTTATACAGATAAGCAGGACGGATATTGGCAAATAAATTAAGACCCTTGCGGATCGCCAGCAGCCCCGCTTCAGGTCTCAGATTCGGTGCCACATCGTACCATCTTGAATTTCCCACATCTCCGCCAACTGCTCCGAGGAGAACGGAATTACTGTTTTTTGCTGTTTTCAATGCTTCGTCCGTCAGGGGAACGCCATGGGTATCTATAGATATACCGCCCATTAAAACTTCCGTATACTGAAATTCATGGCCGTATACACTTCCCACCTTATCAAGTACCTTTCTCGCCTCTCCAATGATTTCAGGCCCTATCCCGTCACCTGGGATCACTGCAATGTTGTAATTCATCTCTACTTCTCCCTCTACGCCACTGTACTGTGCTGATATATTTCTTCTCATAATAGAACATTTATTGAGATTTTTCAACTAAAATAAAATATTTTTACTGGAAAAGAATATATGAGAATGGAATTGATACCATAAACCCAAGTTATGAAAGAGCTTTTATTTCCATAATTTCGGGTAAAACGGAGGAAATATCCATAGGAAATCCGGAGCTTTCTAATAAAAAAAACTACTGACTCCAAATATTGCAGCCAGTAGTATATAAATCTAAGCCTTGCCAATGATTTGATTAAAAGTTCTTCAGATCCTATGAGGATCTCCCGGATAAATTCCTTCAAACGCTGCCGTGTATTCCCGTCCGAAAATACAGGTAAATTCAAATACGGCGGCATCTGCGGCATCCTGCCCGTCATCCCCCAGTAAAAAAATGATTTCTCCGCCCACGCTGTGTACCACATGGCCGATATGGTAATTGAAATCACGCACACAGCTGTCTCCAAGCTCCGCCTTTTTTGCGGCTATTTGTGCTTCCTCTTCCGGACTCAAGGGTGCTTTCCAGTCAAATTCACAGGATTCAGCGCCCCAGGAAAGGTTGGAAACCACCTGACAGCTAAGGGAGGAATTAAAGCCCTTAATGACTGCCTCATCAATACAGGTGCAGAAGTATTTGCCGTATTCCAGCAGGCCGTGCTTTCTCCAGTAATCGTTCCAGGCACACTTGGGCGCACGGGAAACTGCCGAATTCAATGTTGAAAAGGTTACACCTGCCACAAATGCCTCCCGCCCCGCATCCTTTCCATAAGCAATCGCGTATTTTGCCAGAAGGCCCAGCATCACCGCATGCTGCTCCAGAGCGTTATCTCTTTTCGTTCCGTGCTGTGCAAGGCGGCTTCCATGAGAGGCCACATCAAGAGTCAGTTTGTAATACAGCGGTTCCAGGACATTGTAAGCCTCTTGAGGATCTGCCGTTTCACATCTGCTGAAATATTCTTTAAGAACCCCTTTGATATTCTGCGTCAGAAAAATTTCCGCCCGTTCCGTTACTCCGCCCTTTGTGGCATGTTTCCGCGTGTTATAAAGGATCACACGCCGGGATTCCAGTGCGGCCACATGATATTGCTGCTCCAGACAGAGAGCCTGGTCCGCCTCCGCTTCTTCCCTGGGCAGGCCCTTCTCCGTCAGTGCCCGGACAGTTCCGTCATACATGCTGCTCACCACGGCTCCAAGCAGTTTCTGCTTCGCCGGATCTGCCGCATCTTCAGGCGCCTCATCCCCGCTCTTTCCGGTCAGGGACCGGTGAATCCCTCTCATGATCCGGCCAAGCCGGTAAATCTGTTCCTGATCACCGTCATACAATGCATTAGCGATGGCAAAAACGGTATCAGACGCGGTGAAGGCCGCGATAACACCGGCGAGTGTAGACAGCACCAGCTCCGGCTTCTGGATCTTCAAGGCTCCGAAGGGCTCAGAAAAGCGGGACAGGCGTTCAAAACAGGGGCCCTCCCAGGGCTTTCCTTTTGGGAACGACAGCAGAGTAAATCCCTCCTGTGATATATCCGTTCCGGCTGCAGTGCGAAACATATTAGGGACAATATTGACTACATTGACATCCTCTCCCAGCACGCTCTGATAGTCTTCCCCTGAAGGGCTGGGGGGAAACGCATAAAGATCGGGCAGAATGCTGCCTTCCTTTCTCAGTTCCTCATAATAGGGAAGCAGAACCTGATGGGTCAGGGGCATTGCCACGGACGGCGGAGGGGCAAAAATAATGATATCCGGCTTTCCCTCCCGAAGCGCCCGTTCATTCTCTCCGAGATAGACCGGAAAACCGAGGGTTCTCCGTTTGCGTTCAATATCCGCCTCGTCTGCCGTCACTCCGATGATCCGTGTTTCCGTATGATTTCCAAGCAATGCCTCATAACCCGGCACAATGTATTCCGCAATGTAGCCCAGGCCGATGATAACAATGCCCGGTTCCTGTCCATAACCACTCATAATGCAACCGCTCCTTTTCTTAATTCTTTACCGTTTATTAAGACGCCGGGATGGGTTCCTGTGTCCAGAATCATTTTCGCGGTGCCGTACACTGTCTGAGCCGCCAGACGGTAGGCGGTTTCCCGTTTCAGTCCCTGCTGTACGCCGCCATCCGCCAGCGCCTCCACAAACAGGGCAACGTATGCGGGAGCGCCTCCGGAAAGGCCTGTCACCGCATCCATCAGTTCTTCCCCGACCCATTCCACCAGGCCGATGGAAGAAAACCATTGCTCCGCCGTTTGCCGCTCCCTGGCGGTAAGGGTGGTATCAGATGCAAGCCCGAAAGCACCCTCTCCCACCAGGGCGGGGGTATTGGGCATCACGCGGAGAATACGGATTTCTCCCCCTGCCCACTGCCCGAGGGTTTCCTGATCAACGCCGGCCACAACAGACAGCAGCGCCTTTCCCGCCACCGCATTTCCTGCGGCTGCAAGCACCTTTTTGGCCATATTCGGCTTTACCGCCAGCAGCACAAAAACCGAACGCCCGCACAGCTCACGTTCACTGCTCACGGTTACCGCCCCGAGCTTTTCTGCCGCCTCCAGAGCCTGGGGTTCGATATCATAAACTGCCACCTCCGGGCCCTTGATGACACCTCTCCCGATCAGCCCCTGAGCAATCGCTTTTCCCATATTGCCGAAACCTAAAATTCCCAGTTTATTACTCATCAGAATAAAACCTCCCTCATTTTTCCTCTCCGCTTTTCAATGCCATTTGATCACAGCATTGCGAAGCAGACGAATCAGCAGATTGAGCAGAGTTACCACAACACCGATCACGATGATACCGGCCACAACACGGGTATAATCTGCAAAATCCGAATAATATTTTACATACCAGCCAAGACCGGAAGTAGCGCCGATCATTTCGGCAGCTGTAAGCACCATAAAGGAGGTCGATACCGAAACGGTTAAGCTGTTAAACAGCATTGGAAGGCTGTTCGGCAGCAGCACATAGGCAAACATGCCGATGGTTTTAATATTAAGCGTACGCGCGGAATCCATGATCTTTTTATCCACGCTGGATACGCTCAGGATCATATTCATGAACACCGTCCAGAAAATGCTGCTGAAAATGACGAATATGGAAGCTGACCGGAAGCTGGGCAGCAGCGCAACCGCATAAGGGGAATAAATAATAGGCGGAATCGGGCTGAGCACCTTGGCTATGGGGAACAGGGCGCTGCGTGCACTTTCAAACCAGCCTACAAACATGCCCATCACAATCCCCAAAGTGAGCGCCAGAAAAAAGCCCCAGAATAAAAGGCGGAGGGAGGATACCACACCCATAAAAATGCGCTCCGAATCCGTCACATACAGCGCAAACACTTTTTGCGGAACCGGGAAAAGCATGGTATTCACGCCCTCAACTTTTGTGGTGTAATACTCCCAAAGATTGAGAAATAGGCATACCTCCTCACCGCCGATCCTGTTCCCGACCTCCTGATTAAACAATCCCATGATCCGGCTTCGCAGATCACGGTATACATCCGTGCCATAGATCTGCTCCCTTATGCGCGGACGGCTTATGGGGACTTTGATTTCCTGCTGAATGCGCTTGCTGCTCATAAACAGCACCCGGTCCGACAGCAAAATTGCTTCATCCACATCGTGGGTAACAAACACAATGGTTTTACGGCTGACAGCTTTTCCTGCCCATGCCGGATGCCAAGACTGACATTTCGTCTGGCCGTCATCCAGGGAAACAGGGAATAGTGCTGAAAAACAACGCCCCGGTTTGGTCCCGGCCCTGCGGTTTCCGCCCCGTCTATCAAAAACTTTCCTTTTGACGGGTGATTGAGCCCCGACAGCACTCCAAGCGTGGTGCTTTTTCCGCATCCGCTGGAACCGATCAGAGAGACAAACTCCCCCTCTTCCACGGTAAAGCTGATCCCGTCAAGCGCATGGAATTGCTTTCCATTATCTGTATAGTCAAGACTGATGTCAACCAGTTCAATTTTACTCACTGGATTTATTCCCCCTTGCTTCAAGAAATCTGTATTTCAGTCAGCACCGGATATCATCAGGTGCTTAATTTGTGGCTTCGTAAATTTCCCGGAGTTCCAGATAAACCGCATCTTCCGGATTTTCTTCGATCAGAGAATCCAGCGCTTCCCGAAACAGGGTGGTATCTGTGTAATCCTTAATATCCACATTGCCCTTGGCATAATTTACATCCACCATGCCGTCAAAGAACTTCTGAACATCGCTCAGCGCAGGGTTCGGAGTCAGGCCCAGGTGTCCATAATCATAAATCTGCTCGCGGATGATCTGCTCATCAACCAGAACAAAATTTTGGGCAAGCTCCAGGGTCTTTGCTTCATCCGTTTTATACAGATGGTAGGCCTTGATGTTTGCACGCACCAGCTTCACATAAGTGTCCCGGTCTGCATTTAAGTTCTCCCGTGTGGTTACCAGACGGCAGCAAAGGAAGCCGGGGAACAGCTCATCAATGTGTTTCACCGGTACAAGTCCCTGCTGTTCAGCCGTCTGACGGAATGTCATAAAGACGCTGCCCATATCAACCGTACCATTTTTTACCGCTTCAATGATCGTGGGACATGAATCCAGCTCCACAAATTCGATGGAAGAAAGATCAACGCCCTGCTCTTTTAAGTAAACGCGAAGCGCGATATCTCCGCTCTGCAAACGGGTAATGCCGATCTTTTTGCCCTGCAGGGTTTCCTGGGTAAGCTCCTGAAACTCATCCGCACGTTCAGGAGTGGAAAAGAGTGCCGCTCCCTCTGTCATTTGTCCGCCTATAATTACAATGTCATTGCCCTCGTCTATGTAGTTGAGCACGGCGGTGGCCCCGGCAGACGTTGCATCCAGCTTATCGGTGATCAGCGCGGTCAAGTTCTCCGGGTTGGAATTGTTGGGTGTCATTTCAACGTCAAGTCCCTCTTCGGTATAAAATCCTCCCTCATAGGCCAAAACGGAAAGAAGGTGAGGAACTGCGTTGTTCCATGCAGCCATTCTTATTTTAACCGGAGCTTCCGCCTGGGGCGCTTCGCTGCCGGACTCTGCGCTTTGGGACAGCTCACCCGTTTCCTGTGTCTGGGTGCTTTTGCCTGAACATCCTGTGAGTATTCCAATGGCAAGCAGCAGACTAAATCCGATCGCAGCAAATTTTTTGTGTTGTCTCATTACCTACTCCCTCTTTTCATTATACTGTGTTTTTTACATTCTATTCAAAACATATATGAATAGTGTGTTTTAGATGGTATCATTTTTTCATTCGAATGTCAACCTATTTTCCCAGTAGGAATTATGGTATTATGATTCAGTGCCTGCATTTTTTTCTGAACAGTCAAATAGTGCAGTCTCAACCAAAAACAAAAATTCCATAGAGGGCGTCACGCCGAAGCAGAGGCTTCGCTCTTTTGCCATATCATTTTTATTTCACAGTCAATCCTGCACTATTTTTATTTTTTATAAAACCTGCTGAAAGAGAAACAGAGGGCTTTCAATTCTTCCTTTATTTTCTCTTTTTACGGTATGAAACCAGCACACCTCCTCCTATAGCCAGACATATTGCCGCAACGGCAGCGAATAATGCGCCGTTTCCGTTTTTCTGTGTTTCTTCATCTGGCCTGGCGGCCTCCCCGGTTTCCGGCTGAGTTTCTGCTTCCGTTTCTGTAACTTCCTCCGGTTCCGCCTGATTCTGTCCAAATGCGGTGCTGGTGCCGTAATATTCGTCAAAATCAGTCCGGTCAAGATAAGAGGTGCTCAATTCGTTGCTGCTGTCTGTTGTCACTGTTTCAGAGTAGCCTCCTGTTACCGTAACCGTAAACGCGCTTGTACCGGTCACAACGGTTTTGCCGTTGGCAATGACTGTAACCGTCCGGCCATCCTCGTCTTCAATGACGGAGCCGCTTTCGGCGTTTAAATTGGTGACGGTGGAATCTCCGGTGACCACCCATTTGGAAGTACTGTCAACATTCATGGTAATGGGGGCCTCAGAGGCATCCGTATTGACCGGATTGGTGCTGATTGCTGCAGCTCCCGTATAGGTTGTGTTTTTTAACAGGAAAAAGGATAAGCTGCTTATGGTATCAACATCAATGTTGCCGCTCAGTGTCTCACCAATGCCTGTAAATTTCACCTGGGACCCGTTGCTTCCTGCCGTACCCCAGCCATTGGAATCATTGCCTGCGATTGTCATCAGATTAACATTGGCACTGTCAAAATCCAGGACCGTGTCCTTTAAGACAATATTGGCTTCCGTATTGGTGGAATAGAACATGGCGCCTGTTTTGACAGCACTTTTTAAGGTGGAGCCGGAGGCTTCAAAGGTGGCCGTATTTCCGGTGGCGGATTCTGCATCTCCGGAAGTGGACTGATAAATGATGATTCCGTTTGGAACAGGATCGCTGCCTGAACTGCCCGTATTGGTGCTGGTAAGCTTGGAATTGTAAATACGGATCGTGTTCAGCCCCTCCATGCCTGCAATCTGGCTGCCGGACGCGGTTCCTGTTACGTTGTCCACTTCAATGTTTCCTGTGGAATACAGGAGGGGGGATCCGGAGCCTGCGGTGGACAGAGAACTGTTGGTAACAGAAATACTCCCGCCGCCGCGGTCCGTGGCTATGGATGCACTGTGCTCCCCTTTCGTTGAAATATCCATTAAGTTGGCAATAATCGTACCGCCGTAAGTGGCATCCAGTCCCCTGGAGTTTCCGGCTGATGTTTCAATGGTATTATTATTTGAATATACTACGGCGTTATCTGTGGAAAAGATGCCGTTGCTGCCCTCGCTGTCCGCATGGAAAGAGCTGTCTGATATGTAGGCGGCGGAGCCTTCGTTGACTGCCAGGAGAATGGAGTTCACTCCGTAGAAATTACAGTTATCTCCATTGGTATCATCTCCGGATTTGTTGAGGATTCCTTTTATAATCTTAAGGATGCCGGCATTTTGAGCCAGCGCCGCATTTTGATCCGTTTCAGAAGCCGTAAAGGTTTCTCCTTCGGAAGTCACTTCCGTTCCGTCTGCTGTCAGCGCTGCCGTATAGGTTCCCTTATAATCATATGTCATGGTATCCGCGCCGCCCATACCGCCGGCCGGCGCTTCAGGCGGAGTCTGCCCCTCCTGGCCTTCCGACGGAGGAGTCTGTCCTTCCTGGTCTCCTGACGGCGGCGCCTGTCCCTCCTGGCCTCCCGACGGAGGAGTCTGTCCCTCCTGGTTTCCTGACGGCGGCGCCTGCCCTCCCTGATCCCCGGAGGGGGGAGCCTGTCCCGGCGCTCCATCCGGCGGCGCCTCACCTTCCCGGGGCGGAGAAGGGGGCTGTGTTGTTTCTTCTGTCGTATTATCGGCCAGAGCTGTTACAGCCGGCACTGCAGCGGAAGCGATCAAAGACAGGACCAATATTCCTGCCACGGCTTTATGGATTCTTGAAAAATGCATTTAATTTCCTCCTTTCACATGGACTTTTTTCTTACTTTAAGAAATTGTATAACAAAAACCTTAAACAGGCCTTAAAAACTCTCCGGACTTTTCACAATAAAAAAACAAACGGGGATGTCCCTCCAGTCGTTTTATGACTTTTGGGACATCCTCGTTCATTCTCAGAAACTTCCAGTGTACTTCCCCTGGCGCCTGATGTAAAATATTCTAAAACATATTAGGAGAACATATCATGTTAAATTCACATAACAAAAATAATAACTCCAGCCAAAATGGCCTGGCCATGGGCCTCTGCCTGGGGTTAATATTCGGATCCATAGTAAATAATCTGGGAATAGGTTTAATCATGGGCTTGGCAATGGGTCTGTTATACGAAAAAGGCTGCTTTAAAAAAAGTAATTAATACATATTCGATTGAAAATCCATATTAAGCAAGCAGGGCAAATAAAACAGCATATGTGTGCTCCTCCGTAACATCCATAAATCCGATGTTTTTTCACTGGTCCTCAAATATCTATGGTAAGCCCTACCCCCACTTCATGGATCGGAATAGAGCGGTTGATTTCCGCTTTTACTTCAAAAGATACACAATGACAAGGGTATAACTCTTTGATGCTGTTACGGTTGAAGTATTGAATGGTCTTTTTCAGCCTCATATCCGCATGAAATAAGTGAAAACCGCCGATTACTCCTGAAACGGCTGAATTGCAGCACACCTTTTTCGCGTATTCAATAATATTGCAGATACCGCTGTGGGAACATCCGGTTATAATAAACAAACCGTTTTTGCCCTTATAAACCAACGCTGAATCATCAAACAAATAATCATCAAAGAATTCGTCTCCGGTTTTTTGTATGCCGATCGCTTCTCTTTCTTCAAAAGAATGAACGGCTGGTATTTCTCCAAGAAAAACAATATTCTCACTGATGCGTACCGGCGTCTTTGTCAGCTTCAGGCCGCAAACGTTTTTTATTTCTTCCTGAGATATGTTAAAACCTATGGATTCCCCCTCAAAGTATTTTTCTTTCAGGGCATCGGGGTGAGCAATACATTCCGCCTGTTTTAAATTTCCTGTATTTCTTAAGTACCGAAATCCTCCCGTGTGGTCATTGTGACCATGGGAAATCACGATTTTGGTGAGTGAACTCAGATCAATATTAAGATCCTTCGCATTTTTAATAAATACGTCCGAATATCCTAAATCAAATAATATTTTATCGTTTCCATCTTCCAGGTAGTAGCTGACAGCAGGTTCGCCTAAAAAATACTTATCTATATATGTGTTGTTATCGACCAGAACGCACAGCTTCATTTTTCCTCCCGTATATTAGCAGAATTCATATGTTTCAATTTCCAATAATGCCCCGAACCATTCAATCAGATTGGGATTCAGCTTTTATTACCGATTTCATCCGTGATCAATGATCTGGAAATATACATCGCTTCTATTATGCCCTTCAAACGGGCATGGTGAGAGGTGTCCTCCGCAAATTTCAGCTGTGCCTTTTCACATTTGCTGATTATTGATGATACAGGGCTCAGTGCTTCCATCAATTCTTCTTTTGTATACTTGTCCGCCACATTATCTTTTGTGATCAATGATTTGGAAATATACATTGCCTTTATCCTGTTTTTAAGAAGTGTATGCTGTGAGGTCCCCTCCGCAAATTCAGGCTGTGTTTTTTCACATCTGCTGATAATTGAAGCAATCATCTGCAGAGCTGCTTCCAGTTGTCCGTGTGTATATTTCTCCATAATCATTCACCTCGATTTCTGAATGTTTGGCCCGTCAGGTTATAGCAATAATCACCATTTCCGGTCTTTATTCTCCAAATACGGCTATTGTATCCTATCGGCCGGCACTCTCCCACACACTTTCATCAAAAGCTTTTTTCTGCAATGCCGTAAATCCGGCGGCATCATTGGGTTCCGAAGAAATGTGAATCTCCGTCCCATAGTGTTCCGATGAAAAACCGCTTTCAAAAAATATGGAGAAGAAAGAGGTCATTTAAATCAGCTGTTTCCAATTATCATACCATGTATTTCAGTAAGTTTCCACCAACTTAGCAAAAGTGGGGGCGGGTTCATTCCTGACAGTCAAGATACCCGCTCAGTGATGGGATAATCTCTTATATGACAAAACCGCTGTTTATACCGGAGAGTATGACTATTGTAAAATTAATTTTATCAAAAGCTTCTATGTATGAAAATCCCTATCAGCGTCCGGACACTGATAAGGATTTCTTATATATGTTCACAATACTGATATGGACCATTCATTCTGATATGATTTTCCCGCTTCCAGCATAATCAGATCAGATTTATATTGGATATCTTCTATAATATCCTGTCTTGATGGCAGTGAAGTCCACGGTTCTATGCAGATATATGGCGCTTTTGTGCGGGGCATGTGCCAGATCCCCAGGTAACGCATATCCGGAAATGATACTTCTATCTTTCTTCCTCCCTTGTCTGACATTAATGTCACTTTGTCTGCCATGTTTTTTAAAACAATCGCATCGTCATCAAACATTTCATGGGCTAAGGGGAGCCTGTAACCGTCTTTTAATAAAAAATCTTTGTCCATTCCGCTGAGAAAGCAGCTGCCGGTATGCCCCGCTCTCGTTGATACATGCTTTTCTCCGAAAGCCAGATAATAATCTTCAAACCTTTCTTCCTGTTGGAAAGGAACCTTGAATCCCGGATGCCCGCCAACTCCGAAAAACATCGTTTTATCTGACCGATTCATAATCAAATAAGTGATATGAATTGCAGTGCTCACAATTTCATAAATGATTTGAAAAATAATAAGTTAGGCGCTTTTCCATCCCAGTATGTTTTATCCCCGCTCCAAAGATATTCATGTCCATTGGAGCAGATGGATTGCATCTCTGCCCCGAAGCTTGAAACCACCAGTCTTATTTCAGGATTTGACATACAATGCATCATAAGAGAACGCCTTTCTCCGGATCCGGATATTCATTGCAGAGCAGCCTGTATGGAGGTTCATCTTCTTCTATTTCCGGAAACCTCCCAACCCCAGGATCAATAAACCGGTTGTCATTTTCATCATCATTGCACATGGAAACTTCCCCCAGCAATACGCTTCCGCCTGTATCAGGGACAACAAAATCATGGTACATACAGGGGGGTATGGTTATACTTTCTCCCGGTGATAATTTTACTTTTGTTCCGGCAGCCGCCATACTTATCTTCCCATCCATGCGGACAGTCACATCCGTATGGAGAATACTTCCATCCCCGGCGCCGTTATACACAGTGATATACACATCATTCCCGCCTCTGTTTATAATATCCTCCATTTTATTCCAATGATAATGCATTGCAGCCGATTGTCCTTCATACAGCATCAATAACTTTTCTGCATAAGTTTTTTTATACTGATCCATTTTCAGATTGCCATTCCGGATCGTGAGCAGGGAGAAACCAACCCGGCCGAAGCTTCCAAGGCCAAAGTCCGTAATATCCCAGCCCAATTTGTTATCCCTGATTTCATCATACTCATGTCCCTTATCTGACCACTCCCCGGCAGTCCATTTTGCAAAAGGAGGAACTTCAAATTTATGTTCTCTGATAAGCTGTTCCATGTCTTTTATTACCTGATTGATTTCTGATCTTTTCATCAGCCCGCCCCTCTCCGGCCCTATACCTGATTCTCCGGTTTCAATACTTATATTCAGACAAAATCACTTCTGGTTTATCCGCGTGCATTTCCTCAATTTTCTTCCAGCTGGTTAACAATTCCAGCAAAGCATCGATCAATGCCGTCTCTTTTAAGTGAGCATAATTTTTATAATAATCAAAGGATTCCTTTCTCCCGTTTGAGATCAGAACATAATCCGCCAGCTCCGATACCGGCGATTGCCGGTATCCGGTGATGGCCATCATCTTCAGACCTTTTTCTTTGGCCAGTTCCATACCCTGTATAATCTGTCTGGAACTTCCCGATTGGGAAATCGCTATAATAATATCCTCTTTGTCAGCAAGATTTACATGATTTAAAAAATATTCCGGGGAGATATCATTGGTACATTTCACACCCAGCCTTCCTAGTCGGAAGCCCATATAAAGTGCCAGCGGAGTTGTATTCCCTACGGCCAGAATATGAGCCTGTTTACATGTCTTGATCAGATTCACGCAGGACTTCATATCTTCTTCATGAATGCTTTCCGCTATGGCAGTCAGCGAATTCACATATTTCTGGAAAATCTTCATGACCGGATTGGGAGCGTTCTGAAGCTCTTCCATATCTTCTCCTTCATCTCTCCCCACATCCTTTGCCAGCATCAGCCGAAACTGATAATATCCCTTGTAGCCCAGATGATGGCACATGCGCACAACCGTTGCATCGCTCACTCCGCTGGCCTTTGCCAATTCCGAAACATTTGCATCTACCGCTTCCTGGGGATGTTCCAGGACAAAATCCGCCACTTTCTTCTCCGCTGAAAATATCTTTCCATAGTTATCCTTAATCACATCCAATACAGGTTTGTCTAACATCATGTCCCTCCCTTCATACCTACTATATTGCCGTAAATCCCACCCTTTTTCAAGCTTTTTATTCAAAACACATCTGTACACCGGCAACAAAGGAATCCCCTAAGCCAATGGTATACTTTGGTTTGTCGATGTATTTGGAGGGTACTAAAATGACCTGGCTTGAAAATTGCTCTTTTGCTATCAATTCCCTGTTTCTGATCCCTTTTTCACTTAAGGGCAGCTTTATGACTTCTCCTATCTGTTCTTTTGTTCCGTATTGCCCATTAACCGCTTTCGCAGTTGCCAGCAGGTTGCCCAGCATCAGGCCTTTTTCAATATCCGCATTCAATTTTTCTCCAAGATACATGGAATAATTCCCCGTATGTACAATAACCCCTTTTTTAACAGAAAATCTTTCTTTGATATATGACGCTCCCCTGACGCAGGAATATATATCTTCGATTTCAACAGGGAAATCATACATACGGAGCGTATACTCCAACTCTTCTTCATTTAAACTTAAAATATCAACAAAGGGACAAAGGGTCTCCAGGCACAGCCGCCGGATTTCCTTATTATGATAATGGGCATCTTCAAAATATACAATGCCATTTTTATTATTTACTTTATATTTTTTGATATGTTCTTTTACATAAGCCAGTCTTTTCTGTAAAATATCTTTATCCTGAATTGCATTAAAGCTTGAAAGGACATTGCTTTTTATATCTGGGGCATGAGTTTCCACATAGGAAAAATAGGGGGCTGAAAAGGGCAGTGTCTTATTTACCGTAATTTTTGTTATGATCAGTCTGTTTGACGTTGGAATCGCAACCTTCTGGCTGCCAAGGCAAATCACATCGCCCTTTTTAAATTGAATGATATAGTGTATTTCCTGCTCCGCCGTTTGTACGGCCTGATCCGTATGAATGATCTTTCCTTCCCCGGAAACCGTATAAATGTACGGAGAATTTAAAATATCACAGACCTCTCCGGAATCATCCGTCAAATGAACAATGGAAGGACATGCGACTGCCGCCAATGCCATGGCCCCCTGGGTTGCCGTTCCGCCCATGCCTTTTTTTATTGCAAACATATCCCTGATGATATGGAAATCTGAGATATCAACTTCTCCACCGATTCCATGGATGCAAAAATAAACAATGGTCTCCAAAAATTCCTTCCTGTCAGTTATCACGTTTGCCGCTTTCATTCCTGCTAAATCCGCATCCGGAAGATATCTGCCCAGAAGCTGATTGAATATCTCTATATCAAAATCACACAGCACATCCAGATTACTGGAGTAACCCAATGCTGTGAAAGCATTATTTTTAACTCTGGATCCGATGAGCTGTTCCATTTCTTCCAATGCTTCAATATATCTTTCTTCCATTTTCATTCCATCCGCACCGCCTTTTCAGACACGCCCTAGTAAAGTGCAGCCTTCCCATCCGCCTGAAACAGCCGGATCTTGTGATATGCCACTTCCTTCATGGCTTCCATGCAGGGCGGTTCAATCATATTGGGTTCTCTTAAGCCACCGTCTTTTAAGACTTCTCTCATTTTATTGTAAAATGCCGCTTTGATATCGCTGGAAATGTTGATCTTATTTACCCCCAGTGTTACGGATTCCCCGATTTCCTTATCCGGATTATTGGAGCCCCCATGAAGTACCAGGGGAATGGATACTTTGGACTTGATCTCTTTTAACAGATCCAATTTTAATTCCGGCTTCATCCCGGCAGGATATAATCCGTGGCATGTTCCTATTGCAATTGCCAGTGTGTCAACACCTGTTTCCTCTACAAACGTAACCGCATCATCCGGCTTCGTATAAATAATCACCTGGTTTTCTGTTTCTGCGGAATCGGTGGTTCCAATTGTTCCAAGTTCGCCTTCTACGGATATGTTTACAGCATGTGCGGCTTCACATACCTTTTTGCACAGGGCAATGTTCTCTTCAAAAGGAAGGCTTGAGCCGTCAATCATAACGGAGGTGTATCCGGCCTGAATCGCGGCCATAACCTGCCCGAAAGATGCACCATGATCCAGATGGATGCAGACCGGTATATTTGATTTATAAGCTTTCTGCCTGATTGCCTGTATGACATCTGTTCCAATATGGCTCAGTTCATCGGGATGGATCGAAATAATAACCGGCGCATGCTCTTCTTCTGAGGCCTCCATAATTCCATTGAACATCGCATATGAGCTGATGTTAAATGCGGGTACCGCAAAATTTTTTTCATTTGCAACCGATAATAGTTCTTTCATGTTTAATAACATATTTTTTTCCTCCAAGTTTTTTATTAGATTTCCGTTTCCGGATAATCATTCTTATTAATTTTTTACGGCTCCTGCTGTCATGCCGGCAATGAAATACCGCTGGAAAAACAAAAAGAGAATCAACACGGGCAACGAACCCGTCACACTCATTGACATCATTTGATTCCACTCATAGGCATGCTGTCCCATGAGCAGACTGATGCCCACCGGCACCGTCCGCATTTCATTTGTTTTAGTCAGTGCCAAAGCAAACAAATACTCGTTCCATGCCTGCATGAATGTATACATCCCTACGGAAATCAGGCCGGGAACCGATACGGGAACCAGCACTGTCCAAAGTGCCACAAACCTTGAACCGCCGTCAATCATTACCGCCTCATCCAGGTCTTTGGGCAGAGTATTCATATATCCGGTAATCATCAGGATCGCGTACGGCAGTGTAAACAGCATATACGTAAGAATCAATGCGCCATATGTGTTATACAGTTTCAGGCTGACAATCAGGCTTAAGTATGGAATCAAAAGCGTGATTGGCGGGATCGCCTGCACGCTGACAATGACAGTATTGATCATGCTTTTTCCCGGAAAACTGAAGCGGCTGAAGCTGTATGAAGCAAGTATCCCGATAATCAATGTGAAAATCACTACGATCATGGCTATACAATAGCTGTTGATAAAAAATCTGACTTTTTCAGGATCCTTAAAAATGGAAATATAGGCCTCCAGGCTAAAATTCTCCGATATCCATGTGGGCGGCCATGCAAAGATCTCCGAATTGGGCTTAAACGAGCTCAGCAGCATCCACAAGACAGGAAATCCTGAAAAGATCGCTCCGATGATCAGAAGGAGCATGATTAATACTTTTATGTACCATTTTTTCTTTCCTACCATAATCAGTCCCTTTCCCGCTGATGCCGCACATAAAATATTGCAATGACAGAACAAACGATCAGTAAAATCACGGCTGATGCGGAAGCCTGGGAATATTCATATTTACTGAATCCCTTTTTATAAATAAAAGTACTGACCATTTCTGTTGCATTGATGGGGCCTCCGCCTGTGGTCATCCAAATCAGGGCGAACTGCTGTATCGTCCACACAAAATCCAGCATTAACAAACTGATAATAATCGGCTTTAACTGAGGAATGGTAATATGAAAAAACTGCTGCACTGCATTTGCCCCGTCAATAGCCGACGCTTCATAAAGATCCGTGGATATGCCCTGGAGCCCCGCCAGGATGCTGACCATATAAAACGGATATCCTGCCCATATATTGATCAATGTCACTGAGAATAATGCGAAATTCCGGGAACCCAGCCATTCAATGTGGGAAGATGTCAGATTGGTGATTTGCATCAGGTAATTGATGATCCCATTGGGATTCATCATCATTTTCCATAATATTGCTATGACCGATGCCGTAAACATCCAGGGCAATACATAAATCACTCTGAAAAATGCTTTCCAGTTAATGCCTATATAGCTTGTATTGAGAAGCATGGCAAACAGCATCCCTAAAAACATGTGCATCACCACACTGACACCCACAAAAAACAGCGTGTTTTTGACCGCAACAAGAAATGTTTTTTCAGTTAATATCATGCCATAATTTTTTAAACCGACGAAAACAGGATTTTTATTAATAATTACATTATCGAAAAACGAATATCGAACCACCATACAGATCGGGATAATCAACAATAAAAGCATCAGCACAATTGTTGGCAGGAGATATAAGTAAGGTTCACACTTCTTTTTCGTTGTCTGTGACATTTCCCCATTCCCTCCTTCTTAATATCAGGCTGCACGATTCTGTCATGCAGCCTGTCTCGTCTTTATTGGAATGCGTCTTCCCAGATCTCCTGAACAGCGGACAGCATATCAGCGGTTGAAGCCGTATCGCCGTCAATATATAACTGTAATTGTTCATCAAACTGTCTCATTAATTCTTCTGACGTGGGAAGTCCGGTGAATTCGTTGATCGCATAACACTGCTGAAATAATTCATATGCTTTTACAAATAATTCATCCGTTTTGGAATAATCCGGATCGGCATTTACATTTCCGGGGAAGGCATTTGCATATACTGAAAGTTCGGCATTTACTTCAGGGCTCATTAAATATTCCACAAACTTCATGGCTTCTGCTTTATGTTCACAGTTCTCCGCAATGCCAATCCCCCAGTTAGCCACATCCATGCCGCTCTTTCCTGTATAACCTTCTTTTACCGGAACAGGCATAAATTCAAATTTCAAGTCCGGCGCTTCTTTTTTAATTGTTGTTAAATGAGCAAGCGAATCCGTCATAAATGCGACACGGCCGTTTGTAAATTCTTCCACCATATCCGCTTCTTTCATGGAATAAGCACCTGGTGCAACCACGCCTGCATCAAATAATCCTTTTACAAAATCCACGGTATCTGCCATGAGCGGATTATCTGTCAAAGCCGGCTTTCCATCTTTCAGCATCGTTCCCCCCGAAGCCCATAACCAGCTCATGAAATTATTCTGAATACCGCTGGGTGATTCTGTTGATAAGGGAATTGCCCATCCCGCAACTCCTTTGTTTGCCGCCGCAACCTTCTTACAGGCTTCCGTAAATTCCCCCCATGTCTCGGGAACTTCCGAAATACCTGCCGATTCTAACAGCTCTTTATTGACATACATCGGATATGCAAAATTAACAACCGGAATCATATACGTATTTCCGTCCACTTTAATCTGATCCGATAATTGTCCGTCATCATAACCGTCTGCCAACATGAGCTCCGTCATATTTGCAATGGAACCCTGTTTCGCAAAATCATAGACCCAGGCCCCGTCAAGGCCTACCACATCTGCCATGGTTCCTGCCGCTGCACCGGCCGCGATCTGTGTCTTGGTATCTGCATAAGGATTGCTCAATAATTCGATTTTAACCCCCGATTCTTTTGTAAATCCATCGCAGATTTCCTGAAGAACGCCATCCGGCAATTCCACGCCCCACCACTGCTGAAATTCCAATGTAACGTCTCCCCCTTTTGCAGAACTTTCTGCTGACGTCTCCTGTGCGGCTTTCACTTCCTGCGTCGTTTCTGACTGAGTCACTTTTGCCGGCTGACTTCCGCAGCCGATCAGACCGACAGTCATACCTGCTGCCATCATGACAGCCAGACTTTTTTCCATAAACACGTTTCCCTTCATCTATGTAACCCTCCAAATACATGATTGGTATTCATTGCTGAATACCGTTTATGTTTACATTTCGAATTGTAAATGAATTTTTATTTCATGTCAATATCGATATGTAATAATATTTCTTTTCGGAATTATTGCTAATTATTACCCTAATTTCAGGATTTACGGTTCTATTTTTTGTAATATTTTTACATATATTATTTTTCACCAGATAATCAAACGCTTCAACAAGAAATTATATTTCGTGAGTATTGCAAAGAATGAGAAATCCTTTTAACAAAAAGGCAAGCCTGAAGGCATTCTTTTCATAAAAAGACCGCTCACTTTTCCGCGGCATCATAGAAACAGTTTCCAAACCGTGGTGAAGCAGGCGGTATGCGGAAAGAGGCAGGAAAACCAGCCTTCCTTACCGGAACAGCTGGATTTTCTGCCTCTTCTCGTTTTATTATCTTGAAAAATTCCTTAAATCATGGATTGGCATCCATCAGATCCCATTATCGACCGTCAGACATTTGTCAATCAATGCTTTCTCAATTTCATTGACATAGGAGGAATTGTCTGTCCTGGAATAATAGCAGCTGGAATCCTCATTTAAGGATCCCACGGACAGGGTGAAAGTTTCCTCAGAGCCGTTTTTATCATAGGTATATGTGATGACGGCCGTGGGTTTATCAAGGCCGTAGCGGGCCATCCCGCTCTCTTCTGCCTTATAATCGGCGCAGCTTTTGACCTTTAAGCTGCTTAAAGAGTCTGCCAGTACATTTAATCCGGAGTTATCGGAAAGCTTGTTGTCAGGGGAATCCGTATTATCCCGGTACCACTCAATGGTCCCGGCTTCATCATCAAGCTTCTTTTTTACATAATGCTCCGTGACATCCGCCTTCGTTATGGTTATGCTTTGGATGTCGGTACCCGCAACAGCGGGGAATTCCTCCAGCTCCATCAGATCGTCAAGGCCGCTGTCTGTCTCCGTATACAGGGAAGAACTGATCAGATAGGGCGTATCCTCTCCCTGGATCATGGCATAATAATCCCCGTCACCGGTGGTATTGCCCAGAAGGATCTCGGTTTTGGTCCCGTCCTTTGAAGCGACGGATATCTTTCTCACCGGATTTTCCAGACCATAGGCACTGAAACTGTCGCCTCCTTCCAGTTTCCGCAGAGCCTCAAGCTTTGATACGGAGGAAGCGAGGGAATCCAGCTTCGCCTGTTTTACCGGAAACAGCTCATCTTCTTCATATTTCCAGGTGCCGTCTGTCTTTGTAAAGGACAACTCTTTGCCGTCATAATCATAGGAAACCGCCGAAACCTCCGGCAAGTCCGTCATATAGACTTTGGCCTCCTTCTCCTTTTGTTCCGCTTTTTCCTGGGCGCGGTCCATATATTGGATCACTCCCCCATAGATCACACACAGGAGCGCCAGACCCGCCGCCCCGAATAAAAGGCCGTTCTTCTTCATGTTTCCGCCTCCTTCTACAGACGTCTGCGCTTCAGCCAGATCACCAGTCCGGCGGCCAGTGTCACTGCCGGAATGACGAAGATGAATAAGATCCCCCACAAGCCGCCGTGAGTGACCGTATTATAGGTCACTTCCAGACTCTTGGACGGAATGGATACATTGGAAACGTCATCAAAATTTGAGGTCACCGCATTCATGAAAAGACTTAAGTTGGTCAGATTGGTGAAGCTGGTATTTAAGCTTTCATCAATGAGGGAGGGCGTGCTGAGCACGGTCAGACGGGCGGAACCGGAATCCAGGGTCTTCTCCGAAACGGCTCCCAGAATATATGTTCCCTTTGTCTGGCTGTCAGCCGTTACCAGCATGCCTCCGTCGCTGGTCTCCATAAAGGGAGTCACTTCCACGCCATCCGGGAGGTCTTCCTTCTGGGTCAGAGCTGCGGACTGGAGGACAAGCGCCGTGCTTTTCGTATCAATACCGTTTGTCACTTCACTTCCCGCCTGAATGGTCGGGAAAATATAATAGGGATTATTCTGATAAAAGTTTTTGGTATCCGCTGCAAGACCGTTTTCCAGGTTCAGGCCGTAATCATTAATAAGAGCGTTGAGATTGGGCCGTTCCTTCTCTTCATGCCCTGCAAGGATCATCACATTTCCGCCGCCGTCCAGATAATCGGAGACCATTTTCTTTTCATCTTCCGCCAGATCCGAAACCGGAGCATAAAAGAGCAAAAGCTCACAGTCCCCGGGAATACTGCCCGCCTTCAGCAGATTTAAGGATGAAACCGTAAGACCGGACTTATTCAGCATGTCGGAAACCGAAGCGCCAAGGGAAGTCTCACCATGACCCTCTGCGGCATAAACCGTCTTCTGCACATCATTGATCACATGGGAAATGGCTCCCGTAATCTGTCCCTCTCCGTCAAATTCCGTTTCCTTGGACTGGCCATAGTAGTAATAAGACATCTCATCCATTTTGATGATATCGGTAAAAGGGATGGATTCTGTTTTATTTGTGGATTCACAGCTCACCAGAATGGTATTGTCCTCTGCGTTGAGCTTGCTCACCTGGTCCGGGTGAAGGACGGAATCCACGGTCTCTACCTGAATGCGGCCGGATAGATCCTCATAGCGTTTTACAAAGCTGGTGATCCGCTTGTCTACGGAATCCGGGTCAGCCACCACATAGATCCTGACATCCTTATCCAGGGAGGCCAGCAGATCCTTTGTGGTGCCTCCCAGTGTATAAATCTGGCTGCTGCTCATATCCCACTGCCGTACTTTTTCCGGAAGACGGCCCACTATCATGTTCAATACGATCACGGCAGCTATGACAATCACGGAAAGGATCGCCGTGTAGCCGCCTTTCTTTAATTTTCTGGTCATTTCCATCCTCCTAACTCCATCTGCGTTTCTCTACGGACTGCACGGTCAAAAAAATCAGCAGGAAAATGATGCTGATATAATAGACCAGGCCGCCTCCGTCAAAGATGTAATGACTTGCAAAGTTCTGGAACACATCCGTTACCGCGATCTTTTCCAGAACATTGGTCAGAGCGCGGTCAAAGAGCTCCTTCTTCACAAAATAGAGTCCTGAAATGCCAAGAACGCCCGCCGCCTCTAAAATCACCGCAAGAAGATTGTGGTTTGTTACCCGGTGTACGGCGATTACGGCCAGGGACCAGAGAATCAGAAATCCTGCCGCGGACCCGGATGCCGTGGTGGGCAGGAATCCTGTTAAGCTGGGCCACAAAAGCAGCAGAAGGATGATCCCAAAGGTTCCCACCGCCGCAATGATCTGGCTTTCCGTTAAGGAAGAAATGAACATCCCGATGGCGATGTATACACATCCCAGCAGGAAAAAGGCCAGAATAGCGGCATAATCCGCTTTTAAATGGGCGGTTCCGTTCAGCTTGATGATCAGGGGACAGAAGGAGGAAACCAATACAGGAACCGCAAATACGGTGATCATGGATAAGTATTTCCCCAGAACCATTTTAGCGACGGATACGGGAGCGGTGAGCAGCAGCTGATCCGTCTTCGTCTTTCTGTCATCCGCAAAGCTTCTCATGGTGAGCACCGGAATCCCTATCATAATAATGGTAACCATTCCGGACAGGGTATAGGAAAAATACGGATATCCGCTCATCATGTTATAAGCCATAAAATAAATTCCCACAAACAGCACCATAAAAGCGATAAATACATAACCGGTCATGGACTGGAAATAGGATTTCAATTCTCTTTTATAAATAGCAGCCATTATTCTTCCTCCCTCCCCGTCAGATCGTCTTCTGCTCCTTCGTCCTCTGCTCCTGCACCCTCCGCTTCTGCGGTCAGCTCCAGGAACACCTCTTCCAGAGACGCTTTTGTTGCCTGCATGGAAAGAATCGGAAGCCTCTGGTCGGCAAATGCAAAGAAAATGGATTCACGGACATCGTCTCCATTTTCTTCCTCTTCCGGACTTATGCGGAAAGACGCCCTCATGATCCCTTCTTCGCCGCTCTCCTCCACCCTTACATCCGCTGCCTGGGAAATGGTTTCCAGGGTGTTATATATCTGCTCTTGTGAAGCCTTCACCAGAAGTTCCATACCTGCTGTTCCGGCCATCTGCCGCTCTAAATTCTCCGGTGTGTCACTGGCGATCAGCCTGCCCCGGTCAATGATCAGGATGTGGTCGCAGACCGCGCTCACCTCCGAGAGAATATGGGAGCTTAAAATGACCGTGTGGTTCTCCCCAAGCTTTCGGATGGTATCCCGGATCTCGATGATCTGCTTGGGATCCAGGCCCACGGTGGGCTCATCCAGTATGATCACCGGAGGCATTCCCAGCACCGCCTGGGCCAGGCCCACCCGCTGCCGGTATCCCTTGGAAAGATTCCGGATCAGGCGTCCCTTCACCTCTTTCAGTTTGGCAAACTCCATCACCTCGGCAACGGACCCGCCTCTTTCCGTTTTCGGAATTT
The DNA here is from genome assembly GCA_041223105.1 of Lachnospiraceae bacterium 54-53. Lineage (GTDB taxonomy): Bacteria > Bacillota > Clostridia > Lachnospirales > Lachnospiraceae > Lacrimispora. Next base: position 101,919 of record JBCLPO010000014.1, on the reverse strand, counting down.
TCTTTAATTCTGCTGCAAACATCAGCTGCTCTTCCACAGTCATATCCGCATAAAGCGGCGGAAGCTCAGGAAGGTAGCCGATACATTTTTTCGCTTCCTCCGGCTCTTCCAGTATATTGTGGCCATTGATCAGTACGTCCCCTTCCGTGGCCCCGATGTATCCGGTCATGATATTCATGGTGGTGGATTTCCCTGCCCCGTTGGGTCCTAAAAAACCGTAGATCTGACCGTCATTGATGGTAAAGCTCAAATGATCCACAGCCATATGACCGCCGTAATCCTTTACCAGATTTCTGACTTCAATCAACTCTCTCTCCTCCTTTTTCGCATATATTGCGTCCTTACTAAGGTTAAAAGGGAATTGTGAAAATTGTGTGATATATTTTTGATGATTCTGTGATAAAAGTATGAAATGTTTCGACATGAATTTTCACATGATCGGCACGGAAAAAAGCCCGGGAAACCTACGCCCTCCCAGGCTTTCATGAAAATACAAAATCACGTTATGGGAACACAGTTATTTTGCTGCCGCTTTATTGACCTTATGGTAAAACATGTACTGCTGAAGGACCCCGGCATAGCCCTGATACCGTTCAAGGGGAAATCCATCGGGATAATGAAGCTTCAGGATCTGCTTCACATGCGTATCCACGGGAAATGCACCGATATGGTGAAGACCGAATAAGCAGATGCAGTCCGCCACCTTCCGGCCGATCCCGTACTGATCCATCAGCAGGTCATGGGCGCTTTCATAATCCGCCGCCATTAATTCCTCAAGCCACGCCTTTCCCTCCGGTCCGCTGCATCTTTCGGCAATGGCCAGGATATATTTGTCCCGGTAGCCCAGGCCCAGACCGGATAAGCCTTCCATGCCTGCACCGGCGATCCTTTCGGGCCCCGGGAACGCAAAAAAGCTTCTTTCCGCCTCTTTCCAGCCGCCCCGGGAAGAAGCGTCCGCATCCAGGCCGGTCCCTTCCTTTTTATCGCCGAACCTCCTGCACAGTCCGTCAACGCTTCCTTTGATGCGGGGGATGTTATTGTTCTGGGAAATCAGAAAGGTCACCATTATCTCCCACAAGTCCTGGTTCAGTATCCGCACGCCCCAGCCCCGTTTCATGGCTTCCTTAAGATAGGCGTCCTCTGAAGCCACGTTCCTTTTATAACCGCCGTAATCGGTCTGCAAATCAAAATATCCGGCCCACTTTTTCTTAAATTCCGCCTCCTGGCAGGAAAAGAGGAAGCCAGCCGCATCCTTCGCCGCTTCCACATATTCTCCGGCTGCGGCCACTGTCCAGACACGGCTCTCTTCGGCCCTTTTTTCCATGCGGAAGCACTGGCCGGACCTGGCAATCTGCTCTAAGTCCATATCCCTGATCTGTATCCGGTACATGTTAAGCCTCACTCCATTCCGTTATGTATCCGGTGATGGTCCCAGTCATCACCCCTGCCGTCAGTTCCGGTTTAAATGGGACAAATATTCCTTTAACCGTCCCGCGTCTCCATCCGCAAAGCAATAGCCATCCATGCCGCAGGCTCTGGCTCCCTCGACATTCATGGACAGATCGTCAATGAAAAAACATTCCTCCGGCTTTAGATGAAAACGTTCAAACAAATGTCCGTACATTTCCCGCTGGGGCTTTATGCATTTTACCTCCGCTGAAAACAGGATCCCGTCGAAATGCTCAATTCCGGGAATCACTGTTCTGAAGCATTCCAGAAGACGGAGGGACGCATTGGAACAAAGATATATTCCGTATCCCTCTTCCTTCAGCCAGGCCACCAGTTCTCCCATATCTTCCCTTGGGAACATATTGTATTCATGCCAGTGTTTTAAGCATAAGGCCGCCATTTCCCTGGCATGGTCCGTTTCCAGGTGCGCCTGCATCCTCTTTAAAGCCTCTTCCTCCGGAATCAGGCCCATGTCCAGAAACAGCCACTCCTGGGAATCAAACACAGCCGAGCTGACCGCTTTCCTTTCTGCCTCATCTTCCATAAAATGCCGGCACACCCTGTCACCTTCATAATTTACCAGCACTTTTCCCATGTCAAATACGATATTTTTAATCATTGATGTTCTCCTGTAGTAATTCATTCCTCTTTATGAACCAGAAATAATACGGTACCTCCGCAATCAGCATGCAGGCCCAGCCAATGAGACAGGCAAAGGCCACTCCTTTCAGTCCCATGACCGGAACCAGCAGGCAGACGGCGATCACCCGGACGGATATCTGGATCAGGGTGGAAATCAGGGTGATGGACATGTTTCCCATTCCCCGGAAAAAGCCCTGGATCCCATTGGTAAAGGCGGGCATCAGATAGAAAAATGCCATAAGGCTTAAGTATTCCACACCGATTGCCACCATGCCCGTATCCCCTTCCGACACAAACAGCTTCATCACCGGCTCTTTTAAAAGCAGGATAACGATGCAGATGATCACCCAGTAACCGGCCTCTACGGCAAGTCCCACCCGGAAGCCCTTCTTCACCCGCTCCCTGTCTTTGGCTCCCCGGTTCTGTGCGATAAAGGTCATCATGCCGCTGGAAATGCTTTGTTCCGGAGTAAAGGCGAAATCATCCACCCGGTTCACGGCGTTGAATGCGGCTATGGTGCTGACTCCCAGAGGATTTATGACTCCCTGGATCAAAAGCTTTCCAATGGGCTGGCAGGACTGCTGCAGGGCCGTAATAGCGCCATGTCTCAGCGTGAGGCCCAGAAGCTCCCGGTCCATACGGACTTCCCTGGGCTTCAGCTTAAGAAGTGGTACCTTTTTATATATGTACACAATGCACAGAAGGGCGGAAACAGCCTCCGCAATGTCCGTAGACAAGGCTGCCCCAAAGACTCCCATGCCAAGACCTGCCACAAATACAATATCAAGAGCGGCATTTAACACCGAAGCCAGGGCCAGAAAACGGACCGGTGTTCTGGAATCACCCACACTCCGCAGAGCGGCAGCCACTGCGTTGTAAAAAAAAGTAAACGGCATTCCAAGGAATATGATCCTCAGATACAGGACCGCCTCCGGCAGGATCTCCTCCGGCACACGTAAAAGCCGCAGGATCCAGCCGGAAAAGACCACTCCCAGAACCACCACCGCCAAAGAAAAATAACAGCCGAACAAAAGAGTAGTGGACACCTCCTTTTTCAGTTTTTCCTGGTTGCCTGCGCCGAAGAACTCGCTCATCAGAACCGATGCACCGATGCAGATCCCAGTGATACCCAGAATTACAATGTTCATAACCGGATTGGCCGTTCCGACTGCCGCCAGCGCATCCTCTCCCACAAACCGCCCCACGATAATGGAGTCCACCGCGTTATAGGTGAGCTGAAAAAAATTCCCCAAAACCAGAGGTATGGAAAACCGGACCAGCTGGGAGGCAATATTTCCTTTTGTCATGCTCTTCATCATTTTAATCGGCTCCCCCGGCAGATTAATAGCTTCTCAGCTTATCGCTTCCGTCATCTTTTGTATTTTCCAGGCGCCTCACGGTCACATGGTACCCGGCTTTTTCGTTGACCTTAACATAAATACGGTCTCCCACCTTATGTCCCATAATGGCTTTCCCGAGAGGTGACTCAGAGCTGATCAGCCCTTTCATGGAATTTCCCCGGACAGTTGTGACCAGCTTATAGGTCTCCATTTCGTCCTCATCTTCAAAATATAAGTCCACCGTATTATAGAGCCCGATTTCATCCTCTTTGGATTCGTCGGATATGATCCTGGCCGTCTTGATCATCTTTTCCAGATAACGGATCCTGCTCTCGTTCTGGTTCTTATCCTTTTTCGCCGCATGGTATTCGAAATTTTCACTTAGATCTCCGTGGGCTCTGGCTTCTTTTACGGCCTCCAGCGCTTCCCTGCGGACGACCAGCTTCCTGTGGTCGATTTCTTCCTGCATTTTTTTAATATCATTTTCCGTCAGTTGATCAAACACTTTACCGCTCCCTTTTTTTGCTGCAGTTATTTTTTTACGCTGCTCCGTTCTTTTTCGTCAGAGGCCTTCTTCCTGTTCACGGATAAGAGCCTGTCCAGATAAATGGACTTCAGCTGTCCGCTGGCCAGTGCCTGTTTGACCGGCGGCAGCTTTAAGATGGTTTCAAAAAGCGCTGCCATGGCCCGATGGCTGGCAAAGGCCTGGTTATCAAAGATCAGGTTCTGCAGAGTCCCCTTCTCAATGGCCTGAAGCACAAACCGGTGGGTGCTGTTGACCGGAGTGATGATCTGCCGGGGCCTTCTCTTCAGTTCGATGGCCTTCACGGCGCAGTTTCTGGCACAGACTCCGCAGCCTAAACAGACTTGTTCATCCACCACAGCCTTTTTCTTCCCGTCGGTCCCTTCCTTCATGGATATGGCAAGCACCGGGCAGACCCTGGCGCATTTCTGGCATCCCACACAGGTTTCCTCCGTGATCTTCGGGATATAATTGGTGGTTGCCACGGGCTGCATGGGGCTGAATTTTCTTGCCGCCTGGAGGGCTTCGCAGCAGCAGCCGCAGCAGTTGCAGATAAAGGCCGGATGCTCTCTGACATTCTCCCCGATCTGAACCAGATTGCTGGCGTAGGAACGTTCCAGGGCATCAAGGGCCTCTTCTTTGGAAATAAGTCTGGCATAATCTCCGTGCTCTGCCAGGGAACGTGCCACGTTGTCAAAGGTCAGGCAGACATCCCAGGGTGCGTTGATCTCACAGGGATGGCCTGCATGGTACATTTTATGACGGCAGTAGCAAAGTCCCAGTCCGATGTATTTTGCTTCCTTCACAATATGTGTGGCTCTTTCATAGTCCAGAATGTGGTTGGTCTTATCCGTTTCCAGGACCGGCTCCTGAACATAGACTCTCCCCAGCTTTGTCTCCGTGGCAAAGAAGAGATCCTTGATAAAATCCTCCTCCACGTTCATGTATTGGTAATAAAGCTCGCCTAAATATTTCTGATCAATGTCTCCCCTGGTCCTCATCAGGGCAAATTCGATAAATCCTGCCATGGGAGGCGGCATCACAAATTTACGGACTCCGTTGTGCCAGGAATCCACCAGCAGGGCCTTGCCGCAGAGATGGTCCAAAAGCTTTTCCGCCTTGTATTCCGTAGTTCCCCATATCTTAGCGGCTCTTTTCACGGTAAAGGGCCGCACGGGAAGCAGCGCCACCCACTTGGCTTCCTTTTCCGTAAACAAAACCTGCAGGATCTTGTAAAGCGTCTCCGTCGCAGGCGCCCCTTGTGTAAACCAGTTGATGCGGTCACTTAAATTCAGATAAGCATCACGGGTTGTCAGATGACCCATATATCATTCCTTCTTTCAGACTTTTTTTTCGGCGATCACCTCAATACGTCCGGCTGTTGTTCCGGCATGGCGGAAGGCTTTTATGGAAAGTCCGCATTTTTCCGCCAGCATCCCCATCCCGTCATCAGTCAGACAAACCTCGGCGGCCTCTCCCTTCCACATGGAAGCTCCCTTTTTCTCCAGATTGCGTATGGATTTTTCCAGATCCGGTCCGTCAAACCAGAGGATCCCTCCATCCGCTAAGTACTCCGCCGCCCGGGTCAGGATCACCTGCATATCCCGGGTGCAGGAAATCCGGTCAATGAGCACAATCCGGTAGGTCCTCTTCCCGCCCTCTTCTCCGCTTTCAGGCGCATCCAGGGAAATGGCCTCCGGAAAGTATCCGGCCTTCACCGCCTCCTTATATAATTGACTCCTTTCTTCTCCGATAAACAGCATGGCCCCATCTGATACAAATTCACCGATATGGGCCAGAATCCGTCCGCATCTGGTCTTTGTCCGGCCCCGGACCTTCCTTCTGTCCGCCGGCAGGCATTCTTCCTTTGCAAGGTAATAATTGCCGCAGTCCCGGCACTTCATAAATACACGGACCGGCTCCATAATATACCCGTCATCCGCTCCGCCATCCATATAAAACACCGCTCCATAGGAGGGAACGCCTTTTCCCCCACAGACCGGACATTTTTCTGTCTCCGCTGTCATCAGCGTGCGTATCTCCTTTAATGCCGAGCAGTACCAGCGGTACAGCCGGTTCTTGAATTCCCGGTCATAAACAAACAGCCAGCTTCTGATGACCTCCGCGATCCATCTGGTCTCCCGGATCACGGAAGCCTCCGCCTGCATCCCCACTAAATTTTCCTCCAGGGTGAGGAGTCCGGTCACCGCCTCCTCTTTCAGCCGTTCATTCCCCTGATAGGACATAAGGTGCTCGATTCCCTCCACGACGCTGCTGCATAAGCCCGCCATCACCACCAGCTGATTCATTCTGCCTGTTGCCATAACAACTTCCTTTCTTTCACTTCTGTCCTTCGTTCACGCATACTCTTTTATATTAGCATTGTTGGAGGAAGAAAAGCAAGATGCAATCATTCGTATATCTTGTCCGCATCCGGAGGGAGCTCCCTCACATGTTCCAGATAACGGGTACAGTTTTCCGCTTCCGCAGCGTTGTATGAAAAGAGTAACCTGTCTGCCACTTCCCCTGCTGTTTCATGAAACAGGCCGCACATCTCCATGACCGCTTTCCAGATGTGCTCCGGCTCTGCATCCCCATAGGTGTCCAGAAATCGTTTCCATTCCTCTTTGGAAAGCCAGCGGTGCATATCCTTCCCCGACTTTCCGATGCTGCAGGTGAATCCGGTCTTTAAGCCGATCTTCCAGGCCAGCAGCTTTACAAGCTGAGGGCGGATATGAAGATTTATCATGTCGTGGACATAAGGGATCTCCTTTCTCCACAGCCCTTTTGCCACATTGTCCAGGCACCACCAGAATTCATTGCAGGTACACAAAAATTCTTTTTCCGACGGCCGCTTCACCCAATGGCTCTCATCGGAAGCTTCCGGTATTTCCGGAAGTGTGCCGTCCTTATCCAGCAGGATTCTGCACAGCCTGTCAGACGCCATATCCCTTAATGCATAAGATCTGGTTGCAACATGCAGATCCAGCCTGTTTCCGTCCCTGAACTGGATCAGCCAGCCATAACACGATTCCGGATCAGAAGGATAATCGGAATTTTCATCGGGATACTGCATAAAAAGCCGCTCACCGAACCGGTCGATCCAATGCCTGTCCCGGATGAATGTTCCTGTTTCTTCTACTATGTAAACCACATCATAATCCTGAAACAGATCCGGCACGGCATTGGGATTCGTCCTGGAACCTCCCATATAAACTGCCCGGATCCGCTCATCCTCCCTTGCCGTGCCGATGATCAGACGGAACATCTCCTGTTCTGTTCTCATGGTTCTCCTCTGCCTCCCCGATCTTATTTTCCCATAGGAATTCATATACCTGCCTGATAACTATATTCTAACAATTCCCGGCTGTTAAATTATTTTTTCAGGAAAAGGCTGTGCACCAGTTACCCGGTACAGCAGCCCTTCGGCCGTCACTTATAAAGTGTGAAAGAAACGACGGCGGCGCTGCCGTCATGCTCAAGTTATGTTTCTGCTGAATAAGTCCGTTTCCTCCAGCAGACTTTCAATGCTGTCCAGGTTTAAGCGGTGAAGCAGTTCGATGACATAGGGATTTTCCGCCGGATGCCGGTAAGTCGCCTTTTCTCCGTAATCATTGACCAGTTCCGTCCCCTGGTCCGCTCCCAATATGGCTCTCGGTCCGCCCACACAGCCGCCCACACAGCCCATGCCTTCATAAAAGTTGGCTTCTATGTTCCCTACCATAATATCCTGGATCATCTTTTTGCACGCAGGCACTCCATCGGCCTGTTTGGTGCGTATAGCGGTTTTTTTATTGGGATTAATTGCTTTTACCGTATTCTCCACGGCTTCGCTGACCCCGCCTTTTCTCGCATAAATCCTTCCGGCCTTTGAAGAGTGGTCCTTTTCACTTTCTTCCATATCAGCCGGATCAATCCCCAGCGCATCAAAAATATTTTTAACTTCCTGAAATGTAAGTACAAAATCCACCGCGCCGGCCAGATCCTTTTCCCGGGCTTCCACCTTTTTGGCAAGACAGGGGCCGATGAACACGGTCAGCGCATCGGGGTGCAGGGCCTTGACCACTCTTGCACAGGCCACCATGGGAGAAACGGATCCAGGTACATGAGGGATGAGCTGGTGGTAAACCTTGCGTATCATGCCGATCCACATGGGACAGCAGCAGCTGGTCAGCTGATAATCGCTGACATCATTAATATTCTTGTCAAATTCAAGCGCTTCCTTTAAGGTCAGGATGTCCGCGAACAGGGCTACCTCCAGCATCCCGTCAAACCCTGCCGCCTTCAGTGCGCTTCTTAATTTTCCAGGCGTTACATCCTTTGAAAACTGACCCAGAAACGCCGGTGCTATCATCGCATATACCAGACCTTTTGCGCTCCTCACCGCTTTTAACGCAGGAATAATGTCCGTGCTGGCAGTGAGCTTTTCACCGGCACAGCCGTCAATGCATTTTTCGCAGCCAAGACAAAGCTCCGGGTCGGCCACCACCCCATCCTTTTCCAGGCGCAGGGCTCCGAAAGGACAGCGGGCAAGGCATTCCTTCTCTTCCCCTTTTGAACAGTTACAGGTTCCCGTGCGAATCACAATCGGATGCTTTTTAGGGTTTAACAGGCAGTCCAGATGATAGGGATCATAGGAATTCCCCTGGTCTGGCGCCAAATCCGGATCGTCATTCAATACCGCTCTGACCGTACTCTCATACAATTGTTTAAATGTCTGCATAAATTACCTCCCGCATGTATGCTTCTTTTTCGTATCAAGTTGTAACTCCTGCTGTCACAGGCCATTCCATTACAATTACCATTATAATACCTTTTCCTCATCCTTACTATACCAACAACAGCACGGCCTGTGTTTTTTTAATATTTTTTCAGACCTGGCAAACAACTGAAAACAGCCATCACCGGGCAAAAATCCGGCTCTGGCTGTTTCCGTATGCTTATTCACCTCTCCCCCTTCCCATCAGCCCTTCCGAAACAATTCCATTTCGTAAGTATCCGGGAAGTTTATAAAAAACCTCTGAATGATCCTGTCATAGGGCAGCGTCTGTATATTGGAAAGAATGCGGTGCCATTGTTTTCCCGGCTCCTCCCTTTCCCTCATCAGCAGTTTCCCGTCCGGATCCGTTTTTTCATACAGTTCCAGGATCTCTTTCCATTCCGCATCCGAAAACTGATACAGTGAGACATGGTAAGGAGCCGAAAAGCTGTTATAAAACCCTTCCCGTGTGGTCTCCCGGACCTCAAACAGGAATCCGTCACAGGAAAAGTGCCGTTCTATAAATGAGGGAAGATGGGACAGGTCCGGGATCCCCAACTTCCACCTTTGATACCCTTCATCCCATTGAAGCAAAGGCCTCTCTGCGGCCCCGGCCGTTTGCCTGTGATCCGCAGCATGGATCAGTTCGGCCTTTCTGCGGAGAATTCTGCCGCCTTCTTTAGAAAAAAACAATCTGCCTATGCTGGTCCCGCCATATCCCGGCTGGACATACAGGGTATTGTTTTTGCAGCCGGCTTCTTCCCTGTGCTGATGGCCGCAGATCAGGCCGTCAATTTCCGGAAATGTCTCGATCAGCCGGTAAGCCTCATCCTCACCCGTATCATACTGGGTCCATTTTCCGCTCTGCATTTCCCGCTCTATGCCGCCATGGTAACAGAGTATCACGAGGTCCGCTTTGCCGCGTATTTGAGGAAGCAGGTCTTTCAGCGCCAAAACAGGTCTTATTACATGAACTCCCTCCAGATTTTCCACCTCCGTCAGCTGGGAAAGATTCCCGGTGACCAGTCCGATGATTCCTATTTTTAATCCGCCGTTTTTAAGAAGGCACCAGGGTTTGAAAATATATTCTCCCTTCCTGTCCATGAGATTACAGCAAAGATAACTGCCCCGGAAAGCATCCCTTACGCCCATCAGCCGGTCTATTCCCAGATCAAATTCATGGTTTCCGGGAATCATGACATCATATCCGATCCGGTTTGCCATATCCACCAGCGGACGCCCCTCTTCCATGATATTCAAGTACGTAGCCAGTCTGCTTCCGGAAAGATAATCTCCGTTATCGATCAGCAGGGAATGAGGGTATTCTTTTTTCAGTTCCTGCAGAGTTTCATAAAAACCCGCTTTGCCTCTGATTCCTTCCACATAGCCGTGAAGGTCACTGGTACACAATATGTTGACGTAATCCATGTTTTTCCTTATCTTAATTTTTTTCTGATCTCTCCCGCAAGCATATCAATGCAGAAAACCGTAAAAATGATCCCGATCAGTATAATGCTGACCTTGTCCCAGTTTCTGCCCTGAATGGCAAAGATCAACGGCGCCCCGATCCCTCCCGCGCCTACGATTCCCAGGGTGGTGGCGCTCCTGACAGCGATTTCAAAATGATTCAGGGACAGGGAGCTGTACACAGGCATGAGCTGGGGAATATCCGCAAAGAACATGGTCTGCCAAAAATTGGCCCCTGCCGCGGTCATGGCTCCCGAAGGTTCTTTATCCATGGCTTCATATTCATCCGTAAACAGCTTTCCCAGCATTCCGATCTGATGGACGCCGATGGCCAACGCTCCTGCAAAGGGTCCGGGGCCAACCATTTTTACAAAAATGATGGCATAGACCAGCTCCGGGAATGCCCTTAAAATATTGCAGACCAGTTTTCCTGCTTTGGGTATGCGGATACTCAGAAACGTCAGGGGCAATGCGCAAACCGTTGCAAGGGCCGTTCCCAGAAAAGCGATCCCCAGGGTCATGAGCAGAAGGCCGGCCAGATCTTCTCCGCTGCCGTCATACACAAATCCCCAGTCCGGGCGGCTTAAGCCCTTCCATATCCCTGCCGCCGAAGACAGGGAAAAATAAGACAGGCCGGAATCATCGATGCCCAGGGCGGAAAAGAGAATGATTCCCGATACAAGAGCAAATATCAGCCATTTTTTTATCTGCTGGTTCCTTCCGTCCATTATTTCAACCTCCGACCGATGGCTTCTCCCGCTCCATCCACCGCTGTCACAACGATCAGGATCATCAAAATAATAACAGATACCCGGTCAAACCGCAGCAGACTCAGCGATGTATTCAAAACAATTCCGATCCCGCCCGCTCCCACGTATCCAAGCACTGTGGAAGCGCGCACGTTCACCTCCAGCGCATACAGGGCGTAACCGGCGGTCTGGCTTAAGATCTGGGGGATGACAGACCAGAACAGGGTCTGTGTTTTATTGGCCCCCACAGATTCCGCCGCTTCCAGGGGACCATAATCAACGGTCTCAATGGCTTCATAGATCAGTATCAGATCGGCCTGCTGCACCAGAGCCCTGGCGATAGACACCCGCTGCTGCTGTCCGCCGCTGAGTTCATCGCTCCGGGAATGGAGCTTGTCAAAAAGCCCTACCCGGACCAGCGCTTCTTCTGTCATCAGGTAATCGGCTTTTGAAAAAATGCCTAAAATGCTTTTCCAGGCAGGATAGTATCCAAGCCTGCCGGACAGCACATTTTTCTGTACCGTACTCCGTTTTACCAGATGAAAGGTCTGGGAAATGAATCCTATCTGACGCCTGATTTTTCTAAGCTCTTTCTTCCCTGATTTTGTGACGGAAACTCCGTTGATCCGGATGTCTCCTTCCGTGATCTCCTGAAGCCTGTTTACCGAACGCAGCAGCGTACTTTTCCCTGAGCCGCTCAATCCTATGACGGAAACAAACTCTCCGTCATAAATTGTCAGATCAATATTTTTTAATCCAACCGCACCGCTGCCGTATGTTTTTGATACATGTTCAAATGTAATCATCTTTGTTCCCTTCCGCTAAACAAGTGAAACAGCCGGCGGGCGGACTATTCTGCCGCCTTTTCCGTATAGTCCTTTACCGTATCATAGTCCTTTTCATTGGCCTCTTCATAGCCTTTATGGCTCCACATGGACATGGCTTCCTGCCCCTCCTCCACATCCTTCATCGTCAGAAACGCCTCTTTCACCGCTTCCTTCAGTTCGTCATCCATGTCCGGAGACACTGCAATGGCATCGTTTGGTATTTCTCCCTTTGTCAGATACAGCACCTTTAATTCCTGAAACAGATCCACATTTTGGAATTTACCAGCAAATACATTTCTTGCGCCCTCAAATACGAAACAGGCATCCTGCTGGCCGCTTAAAACGGCTGTCATCTCGCTGGGAATATCATTTACGGTGGTCAGCGTACAGTCTGTCACCGGATCGATTCCCGCTTCCTTCATCTCCGCAACCGGATAAATATAGCCGCTGGCCGAGGCAGGGCTTAAGGTGGCTATTTTTTTGCCCTTCAAATCGGCCAGGGTCTCCATACTGCTGCCGGCCTTTACAAGAATTTCTCCCTGGAAGGTTTTCGACAGTCTGCCTTCCTCCGGCTTTCCCGTCTCATCGTCGTAAGCGCCCAGCTGGGAAGACAGCAATGCTTCCGCAGCCTTCTGTTCCCTCGCCTGAACATATGCGGCCGGCGGCATGATCCCGATATCCACCTTTTTCGAAACCATTGCCTCCACAATGGTGGTGAAATCGGTGGCCAGAGTGACCTTTAAACCGGTTCTCCTCTCCTCCCGTTCTTCCGGAACAGCCCGCCAGGGCTGACCCGAACACTCCTGCAACAACTGCGGCCATTATGATTTTTTTTAATTTCATGTGACATTCCTCCTGAAAAAACAATCAACTGTTCGAACTTCCACCGACGCTTTCATTCCGCGTCTTTTGCCATTATACACAGGATCGTTCCTCAAGGGTATGTCTTATGTCAAACATTTTCGTTAATTAACGATATTTTACAAACATTTTACCTGTTATTTCCCTTATTTTTGCATTTTAACCATTTCCAATCTTGCACTTTTCCATAAAATTCATTAAAATAGAACCGTACATGCACCGCTGACCGGTTATCATCATAGAGGTAGAAATGACATCCAGAAAAAAACAGATTCAGGATACGGAAATTTTAAAAAAATATCTGGAGACCTGTCAGATCCAGCAAATGTTTGATACGGACATTTCCTCCAAAGCAGCTTTATTCTCCTTTCCAAAGCACAGCTGCTTAATTTCAGCCGGAGAGATATCCGGATACCTTTATATTCTGGTGTCGGGAGAGGTGAAAGTCTGCTCTTATACAAACGGAGACCGGGTTCTTTACAATAACTATCTGATTGCGCCCCAGCTCCTTGGGGAAGGCTTCAGTTTATTCAACGGCACGCCCGTAACCTCGGTAGAAGCCTGTACGGATTGCCTCTGCATCGGATTCTCCCTGAAAAAATACCGCAGCATGTTTCTAAACGACAACCGTTTTTTAAGAAATGTATGCTTTACTCTGCTCAACCGGGGAAATTTCAGCTTCTGCAATTCATTGCTGGATCCTTTGGAAATGAGACTGGCCTCCTTTATTCTGAAATACCAGGATAACGGACGGCTCCATTTTAATATCTCCCAATGTTCCCAGCTTCTCAATTCCAGCTACCGCCATTTATACCGCCTGATCAAATCATTGTGCGAAAACAAAGTCCTTATGAAATCCTCCGGCGGTTACCGGATCATGGATCCGGAATATTTAAGTGAACTCGCAACGGGCAGGCAGAGCTTAAAATAGCCTGCCTGCCCGATGAAAAGCAGCCGTCCGGACTGTCTCAGTCAGTCAAAGATATGCTTGCTGAAATAACGGTCCCCTCTGTCGGGAAAAATAACCACCACATTGCCTGAGGGAACGGTTTTCGCCAGCTTTTTAACCGCCGCCAGCGCCGCTCCCGAAGAGGATCCTGCAAAAATTCCTTCATTTCCGGCAATGTTTTTTACCTCCTCAAATGCTTCCCGGTCATTTACTTTAATCACCTGGTCAACCAGGGACATATCCATTGTATCCGCGATAAAATCATTTCCGATTCCCTCAATTTCATAATTGGAATGTTCGCCGCCTCCCAGGGTGGAGCCCACAGGATCAGCCAGAATGCCTTTGATTTGAGGATTTTGTTCCTTCAGATATTTTAGAACGCCTGTAAATGTGCCTCCGCTTCCCGCGCCTGCGACCACATAATCAATGGTTCCGTTTAAATCCCGGTATATTTCAGGACCGGTGGTTTCATAGTGGGCCAGAGGATTGCAGCTGTTTTTAAACTGCTCAAGGGTTACGGAATCCGGGATCTGGGCCCGGAGCTTTTCAGCCGCCTTTGCGGCCCCCAGCATGCCCTCTTCCAGCGGTGTGTTTATAATTTCTGCCCCCAGGGCCTTCAGCAAAGTCTGCTTTTCTCTGGAAAATTTCTCCGGAACGAGAAAAATCTGCCTGTATCCCTGGTTCAGTGCAGCAAACGCGATGCCAAGCCCGGTATTTCCTGCGGTGGCTTCAATGATCGTATCACCGGGCTTTAAAATTCCCTTTCTCACGGCATCCTCGACCATATATTTCCCGATCCTGTCCTTTACGCTTCCGGAGGGATTATAAAGCTCCAGTTTTGCATAAACCTGCAGTTCCTCCGGAAATCCTGAATTGCTGAGCCTGACAAGGGGCGTATTGCCGATAAGCTCCTTCATGGAACCATAAAGACTCATAGCTTTGCCTCCCCGATGGCACCGGATAAATCCCTGGCCAGATCATTTACATGTTCAATACCGACAGAAAGCCGGATAAGTCCATCGGTAATGCCTACTTTTTCACGAATGTCCCTGGGAATGGAAGCATGTGTCATACTGGCCGGATGCATACAAGCGATTCCACGCCCCCCAGGCTTTCAGCCAGTGCGATCAGCTTCAGCCCTTCAAAGAACCGGTTGATATCATAGCCTTTCCGGAGCTCAAAGGAAATCATGGCTCCCCCGTTTTTCGCCTGTTTTCTGTTTATTTCATAGCCCTGGGCGTCGGTTAAGCCAGGGTAATACACCTTTTTAACGGCTTCATGCTCTTTGAGCAGCTCCGCAAGCCGGGAAGCATTTTCCACATGCCGGTCCATACGGACACCCAGGGATTTGATGCTGCGGATGAGAAGAAAAGAATCAAAGGGCTGCAGCACGCCTCCGGTCGCATTCTGGATGAAATGAAGCCGCTCCGCCAGCTCCTCTGACTTAACAACAGCCAGACCGGCAATCAGATCGCTGTGGCCTCCCAGATACTTGGTGGCCGAATGAATGACAATGTCTGCGCCCAGCTCCAGGGGGCGCTGGATATAAGGGGTCATAAAGGTATTGTCAACAATGAGCAAGGCGCCTTTTTCCCTGGCTATGGCTGCCACGGCCCCAATATCCGTGATCGTCAGAAGGGGATTGGCCGGACTTTCGATGAGGATGGCTTTTACATCCGGAGTAATCACTTTTTCAAACTCCTCCAGGCTGGCTGTATCGGCGATGTCATACTGAAATCCGAACCTTTTGAACACCTTATCCAGCACACGGTAAGTGCTTCCATAGACATTGCTGGAAATAACTATTTTATCGCCGCTTTGAAACAGGCTGAGCACCGCAGTGATTGCCGCCATACCCGATGCAAAAGCAAAACCCGCTGTTCCCTTTTCCAGTTCGGCGATCAGCGATTCCAAAGCCTCTCTTGTCGGATTTCCTGTACGTGAATACTCATATCCTTTGTGCTTTCCTAAACCTTCCTGCATATAGGTTGATGTTAAGTACACCGGCGTATTGACCGCACCAGTGCTTTCATCACCGTAAATGCCGCCGTGAATCAGGGCGGATTCCAGATATTCATAATTTTTCAAAATAATCCTCCTCCTTTTGGGAAAATGAAATATCATATGCCGGCAGTCATCCTGCCGCCGGCCTTGATCTTAAATCGTATATTCGGGCTGGGGCACAGCGCTGGCAAGATGGAGTTTTTCGAGGAGGATGCTGCGCATTGCCATAAAATCCTGACTGTTTTTCTTTCTTGGCCTGGGCAGGGGACACAGACAGTATCTCACTTATTTTGCCGGGTCTGGGAGACATGATAACAATGCGGTCACTTAAATATAACGCTTCATCCACATCATGTGTTACCAAAACCATGGTTGTGGCGTTCTTTTCCCAAAGTTCCAGAATTTTATCCTGCAGATCCGCTCTCGTAAAGGCATCCAGCGCTCCCATGGGTTCATCCAAAAGCAATGCGACCGGGTGGTTGATCAGGGCTCTGGCAATTGCCACCCGCTGGGCCATACCTCCTGAGATCTGATGGGGATACACCTTTTCAAATCCGTTGAGCCCGATCATGCCGATGTACTGTGCAATCTCATTCTTATATTCCTTGTATACCCCTCTGGCCTTTAATCCGGAGGAAATGTTCTTTTCTACGGTTAACCAGGGAAAAAGGCTGCTTTGCTGAAATACATATCCCCGATCCGGATCAGGTCCCTTTATTTCTTCCCCTTCCAGGGTGATCAGACCGGATTCCGGCATATCAAGTCCTGCCAAAAGCCGCAGGAGAGTGGTTTTTCCGCAGCCGGATGGACCGATGATGGAGATAAATTCTCCTCTTCTGACCGTCAGATTGATATTTTTAAGCGCCTCCACGGTATGACCGTCTCCATCCACATACGTGCGGTCCACAGAACGGATCTCCATAAGAACCTCACTGCTCATTTCACAAGCCCCCTTTGCCACCGCAGCACGCGGTTCTGTATGACTCCGATCCCCTTCATAATGGCCGAAAATAAAACCGCCATGACGATAATTGCCGCAAACACCTTGTAATAGGCGGACCATACCTTTGATGCATTGATGTAGTAGCCAAGCCCTCCCGGCTGCCCCATCATCTCAGACATGACCAGCGTCGTAAAAGCAAAGCCGTTTGCAGTTGATATTCCCGTGAAAATCTGAGGCATGGCATGGGGTATGGCCACATGAAACACCAGATAGGGCGTCTTCGCTCCCAATGTCCTGGCTACCTCAAAATGGATCTTCGGCGTGCCGGCGATTCCCTGGGCAGTTAAGCAGCAGCTTTGTCCCCAGAATATCCCATAAAGCCAAAGCCAATCCAACTGCCAATCGAAACGGCACCCGGCTGATATATTTTTTTCTTAAGCCCCCATCAAAAAATGAATATGCGCCGATTCCGCCATAGATCAGCATAAGCCCTGCCAGCACCAGACAGTAAGCCTGATCCGCAGTGAGGCTAAAGCCCCCGCCCACCGGATAGGAATTCACCTGTCCAGGGACAATTTGGGGGAAAAACAAATTCGTAAGCACTGCCGAAAAAAATCCTGCAACAGAAACCAGGGACAAGACAATGTATCCTGTATTTGAAATACTGCCCCAGCCGGGCCGCCCCGTGGAAAACCGGGACAGCTCCGCAAATTTAAAACCAGATATTTTACTCACCCTTCTATCCTCCACGAAAGCTCATGAAAGAGCTTATTTTACTTCCACCTCTTGATAAATCTGATCGGCAAAAGCAGCTGCGTCATCTGTTTTCAGATAACCGATGTTCTTCAGCTCTGTTACAAAATACGTTACATCTTCCTTCACATGGGATTTGCCTGATTCCCGGTCCCCGATGGTTGGAAAGGAATAACTCACAATAAGCTCCTGCGCGAGCTCCTTGTCATCAATCGCAGAATATTTTTTATCGGAAATGATGTCTACGGCTTCTTTTGGATTTTCAGCGATCCAGTTTTGGGCTTTTCGGTAAGCGCCGAGCAGGGCTGCTATTTTATCCGGCTCCTCATCAAGGACCTTGGAGGAGGCGTAAAGGAAGCAGCAGTATTTTCCTTCAAAGGTGGGATCCGTGGATAGATCAAATACCACACGGTATTCCCCGCTCTTTTCTGCTACGGAACCAAGGGGATCCCAAAGTGCGGCAACATCTACCTCACCGCTTTTTGCCGCTTCCAGCTCCAGACTCCCATCCGAGTACGGGAGAAAGGTCACATCCCCATCCTGAGGGTCTGCGGAAATCCCGGCTTTTTCCAGCCACAGACTTGCGACCTGATGGGGAGTGCCCCCGATTTCATCCACGCCGATTTTCTTGCCCTTAAAGTCCTCAACCGACTGAATGGGAGAATCCTTCGGTACCACAAATTTAATACATCCATAATGAAGCCCGTCGACCACCTTTACCTTAACCCCCTCTTCAATGGAAGGAAAGAACTGGAAATCTCCGTTTACAACGGGAATGGTTCCGTTATTAAGCCCGATCTTACGCGTTTCCGTATCGGCAGAAATCAGGTTCACGTCAAATCCCGCCTCCGCGAAAAATCCCTTTTCATAGGCGATATAGATGGGCGCCCCGCACAGCGCTCCGTTTTTTCCGGGGATGTCAATTTTCCCGTATTTATACTGGGCTTCCTCTGCAGGCGCGTTATTTGCGCTTTTTGCGCTTTTCTGCCCGCAGGCAGTGAGCCCTATGGCTAAAGCTAAAAAAAGTGCTGACACGGCAAGATTCTTTTTTCTGATTATCATACATTTACCCTCCTGATCATTCCCCTATGGGGCTGAATAAATATGGTGACCGGTATTCCCGGCAGTCAACCGCCTCCTGTGTTTCAGACGCTCAGGCAATCGTGGATCATGGCCTCTGCGCTCCGACAGCACACCTGCCTTCATAACAAAAGTACGGTTCCCATAATTTAAAACATCCGTATCATGAGTGACCATAAGGATCCCGGTACCTCTGTCAGCGATATCTTTTAACAGCCTCATGATCTCAGAAGTTGTCTGCACATCCAGGTCGCTTGTAGGTTCATCAGCGATCAGATAATCCGGAGAATTGATCAAAGCCCTCGCAATTGCCACTCTCTTCAGCTCTCCTCCGGAAAGATGCTTCGGATAACTGTCGGCCAGACAGGAAACTCCGGTCTGCTTAAACCGTTCCATGGCCAATGCGGCAGAATCCCCATGGTTCTGAAATAAATGGAAGGGGAGGCGGACATTATCAAGGACCGACAGGCCGGCAAGTGCACTCTGCCCCTGAGGGATATAACCTATTTTGGAATTCCGGTATATGGACGATGCCCTGTCGTCCAGACGGGCAATATTTTCTCCATCGGTCTCAACGCTGCCGGAACGGCCGATGATGCTCACAAAGTCTCCCCTCCCGACAGTGAGATCCACCCCGGCCACTGCCTGAAAAACGGCCCCGCCTCTGGTATATTCCTTTGTGAGATTCCTGACTGCAATCGCCATACTCATTCTCCTTCCCTTAATAAGACATAAGCTTCCAACCTGCTGATCCTTGCCGCGGAATATACGGCTGCTGCCGGACCTGCTGTCAATGAAAGGAGAAAGCTCACAATCATCAGACGGATGACTGCAGCTCCATCCGGCGGCAGATAGGGAAGCCCCAGCAGACCCCCGATATAGGTACTGAAGGGAAACACGGTCACAGCAGTCAGTGAGATGCCCGCCGTTCCTCCCAGAGCGCTTATATACAAAGCTTCCATAAGTACCATGCCGCCCAGCTTCTTCCTGGTCGCTCCCAGTGACCGTAAAATTGCAAACTCTTTTTTTCTGCTGTTTATGATCACAGAAAACATAACGGACAAAATAAGGACGGCCAGCAGCCAAAGGGCATATGTTACCGTGCTTATAAATGTCAGAAGTACAGCGATCTGACCGGCAATGGAAGAAAAAACGCTTTTTGATTTCACCACGCTTATTCCTGAAACCTGGCGGCGGATATTTGTAGTGACCGCATCCGCATCATAATTCCGGTTTATTTTTACCAATACAGTGGAAATGGAATGCTCCATATCCCCTCTGTAAACATCTGCGCTCAGATTCATTCCTGTGGACCGTGCTCCCTCCAGCAGCGCTTTCATGGTGTCCATGCCGGCATAAACGGAATGATCCATACCGGTGGAGGTCTTCTCCAGCTGAGCTGCAACCGTATAAGTTTCATTAAAAAACATCAAGGTTCCTGACCGGTTCACCACAATATCACTTCCCACGATCAGTTCACCTTTTCCGATCTTTTCATCATAAACCTTTGTGATCCACGGATTGATCACAAAATCCGTATCAGGATCAAATCCAATAATCTGAACTGGGACAGCGCAGCAGTCAGCCGTCAGGGTGGATAAAAAGAACTGGGACGAAACCCGGTCGACGCCCTGTATTTTACTGATCTCCTGCTCCATGGACTGATCAAAGTAGAAGCGCCCCGGCTCACCCGACAGAATAATGCCCTCATAATCCGATTCATGTTCAAGCGGAACCACCGCAAGATCGGCACCGAGCCGCGCCTTTAAACTGCTGAGCCCGTTTTCCAGGCTTTGTGACAGAACAGCGCCTCCAAACATTGTAAAAGAAAGAACGGCTGCGATCATAACAAGGCCGGCGGTGCGGAACGGATTGCTCCGGAGATTATATTTTGACAGCTGTCCGGCCGTTAATGGCTTAAATCCCATATGCTCTCCTTTCCCTTTCATGGATCTTAACATAAGTAAATCCCGCTGAATATTGAAACAGGAATCACCGAACCGATTAATATTGAAATGCAAAAAAGCAGCCCGGATAATCTTCATCCAGACTGCCTTTCAGGCGCGTACAAGATAACATTTGATTTATCCGTCAGAAAACATACATTTTTCCATAACAAAACAGGACATACAACAACACTGAATGCCCAAAGCTGCACATTGAATGCGGTTACCTGCCACGGTTCTGTTTCCCATGATAATATTCTCCTTTCAACGCCTGACTGATTACTTAGTAAATTTATATGTATTATATGTATTCATATGTCCATTGTCAATTAATAATAAAACAAATGTTGTAAAACCGTATTTATTGCCAAATAACTTGTTACTGCCAATGCATATTTTGGCAACTATTACATAATACATATATGTTTAATAGGTTTTATAAAAGCATGTCGTCATGATGTATGAAAACTCATAGACCGTTTTGAGGCAGAAATGAAAAGAGAGTATCATAAAATAACCCGGCCCGGTGGGAGACTCCTCCCGTTTCTTTCCCAGGTCTCATTATTCTATGACACTCCCTTATGAATAAGTTAAGTTAAGCAAAACAGATCAGATAAAATACTCGATGGTATCAGCCGGCTTTCTCTGCGTCTCCCTGTTAAAAATAATAACCGCTTCTCTGGTTTCCTCCGGTCCCAGCGCATAAGTGCCCCGTCCTGTACTGTTCATCATGCCGCAGGGCACTTTTCGGTTCATGCTGCAGGGCATATCGGTAATGAGCTCCAGTTCTTTACGGGAAAAAGGCTTTTTTCTGTAATAGGGGTCAAACAAATATACCCCATCCTTATCCGCTCCCGTCAGCAATACGTAATGCCAGCATCCATATCTGACACGGGCCACCACAACTCCCCCCTGCTGCAGTGCGTAAATCACCTTGCTGTTCTCACCCATATACACTTCCCTTCCGGTCAGATACTCACTTTGGATGGGAAACTTATTAGTTTTGCCAAACTGGTTGAACCAGTCGCTTAAAAACATCATGGCCATACGGGAAGTTCCATTTTTTCCCAACTCACCCTTCGCATTGTAGGAATCAAGACAAAAAAGCATAATATGCTTTATGATATCGGGCGGAATCTGCTCCCTCCGGAACAGAAAACTCATTGCATTCTGCAAAGTAGTCGGACCGCAGTCATATTCCGTGACTTGATAATTTAATGGATTTCTCATATTGTATTCACTTCCTTGCCATGTGCATGTATTTTTACTGCCTCTTCAAACAATGAGCGCATGATTTCCTTATAAGCATTATTTGTATCATTTTAAACTTCTGTTGTCAATATATTTATATTTTTATTATTGCAGTTCCCCGATTTCTGTTTCTGCGTTCCTCCTTTTTCACCTGGCTCTGCATGAAAGGGGCCGGCTGGTTATCTGTAAGCCACAAGGATGGTGGTGTTTTCCATCCGGAATGCCTTCTCTGCCTTTGAGAAGCCCCCGCCTTTCAGCAGCAGGATCTGATTGTCCACAGTGCACGGAGTATCATAATGATAAAACGCTTCATCCGGTATCTTCATCTCATTGCGTATCCGTGCATTTTCCGAAAAATAAAAATCCTCTTCTTCCTGATTTTCCACCATATAATCACATTCTATGTATACACCGTTGTTTTTTAAGGATGCAAGTATCCGTTGATACAGTTCCCTTTTCGCTTGGTGGGAAAAATGATGCATGGTCTGAAATGATACGGCACAGTCATATTCCCCGGTTCCAAAATCCACATCAAAATAGCTGCCGCAAACCAAATCCAATGACTTATCCGGATACTTCTCCCTTAATTTATCCAGCATGGCCTTTGTAAGGTCGATTCCTGTGACATGAACGGCTGGGAACCTTTGAAATATGGCGTTTAATTCAAGCCCGGTTCCGCATCCCAGATCCAGCAGATTCCGGCAGTGTTCCGGTATCATTCCCGCCAGTTCCATATAAGCTTCTTTACAGCCTTTTACAACTGAAAGCATATGCTCCTCATAGCCATCCACGCGCTTTTCAAAAAATTCGGTCATCTTTTCCATATTCCTTCTCCTTTTCCATGTTCCGGGATCAATCATGCTTTTATTATGACCGGTATGTTTCCTGACTGCAACCTTAAACTCTTTTTCATTCATTGTCAGGTGCACCGTCTCCGTCTCCCGCCGTTAACCGGGAACAAAAAAAGAATTCCCCCAGTATACCGAAATACCAGCCGGAATTCTCTTTATACGTTATATTTGAACCGATGCTTCCGGTCTTACCCCACTGTTCTGTCTGCACATTCTGTTTATATGTTCCAGGGTGATTTCCCCATTATATTTCTCCATCACCTTATTGTCTTTGATCCATACCACGCAGGGCGTACATTCAACCCCAAGCCTTTTTGCCAGACCGTCTGATTTATAAATGTCGATGCAGGACACCCGGATATCACACCGGGTTTTTTCAAATTCCTTAAATACCGGCAGCTGTTCTCTTGCATATGAATCCACCGCGTTATAAATATACACAAGAGAAGGCTTTCCTTCATTCATGATCTGCTGTTCAAATATCTCACTTTCAGAGATGAATCTTTCCGCTCCATATCCGGCAACCGCGCCGTCTCCCACTGCGGTCGCTACCTGTTTTAAAAATTTGTCACGTACATCACCTGCTGCGAACACTCCCGGCACGTTTGTTTCCATGCGCTCATTTGTGATCAAATAATTTCCCCGGTTCATGTCCAAAATCCCATGGAACAGTTCCGTATTGGGCAGATAACCGATGAACAGAAAACAGCTGTCAGCCCTGACCGGTATTTTTTCCTCTGTTTTGATATTTTTTAATACGACCGTATCAAGTCTTTCCGTCCCCTCAAAGCTGTCCGCAACGGTGTTCCAGATGAACTCCATCTTCGGATTTGCAAGAGCCTGCGCCTTCGCCACTTCGTTGCAGTCCATTTTTCCCTGATCATGCATGACGGATACGATCACCTTGTCTGCAAATTTCGTCAGGAACATGCCCTCTTCGATCGCCGCATCTCC
The DNA here is from genome assembly GCA_041223105.1 of Lachnospiraceae bacterium 54-53. Taxonomy (GTDB): domain Bacteria; phylum Bacillota; class Clostridia; order Lachnospirales; family Lachnospiraceae; genus Lacrimispora. Next base: position 78,571 of record JBCLPO010000014.1, on the reverse strand, counting down.
GCTTCCGATCACCATAACGGTTTTTCCGGTATTTGCCGCCGCATCACAGGTTGCACAGAAAGAAATTCCTTTATCATAAAGAAACCGTTCTTCATTTTTCGCGCCGGTTAAACGGGGCTTTCCGCCGCCTGCCACAATGACTGCCCTGGCTTCGTAAGTGGTCCGGAAGGTTTCGACCTTTTTTAAGTCTCCCTCCAGGGATACGGACTTTACATCCGTAAGTTTAAACTCCACTCCGAATTTCTTAGCCTGTTTGTGAAACAGCTCCATTAACCCAAGCCCTGTTGCGCCTTCCGGAAAACCCGGATAGTTTTCAATTTCATTCGTATAGGTGGCAAGCCCTCCCACCAGAGTTTTTTCTATGATCAGCGTTTTAAGCTTTGCTCTGCCGCAATATATTCCGGCGGTTAAGCCTGCCGACCCGCCTCCGATGATCACCACATCATATGACTCTGTTTTTTTCGTCATGATAGCCGGTTCCCTTCTGTTTTTTCTTGATGATGCTTCAGGGGCAGCCCCACCGGATTACCCCTGAAACATCTCACATAAAATACTTTGCCAACAATTTGCTGCCGATATAAGCCCCGACAAGCAGGAAGGCGGCAAATACCCAGCCGGATAATGAAAACGAGGAAATGGCGGTAAATAAAGCGCCTATATTACAGCCGTTTGCCAGCCTTGCGCCATAGCCCATCAGCAGGCCGCCAAGAACTGCCGCCGCCACCTGCCGCAGGGATTTGATCTTTTTGATCTTAAATTGTGACGCAAACAATGCGGCAGCCAATGCCCCCAGTATAATGCCCAGGTTGCGGACAGAACCTCCGTCCGCCAGAAAACTTGCATTCAGCTCCTTCTGCATTTTTTCCGATGCATAATAGGTCCAGCCGCTGGCATCGCCGCCAAGGGCCCTGTAAATCCAGGTTCCCCAGTTCGCAAAAGCGCTCGTTACTCCCCAACCGCTGCCAAGGACTGTAAAATGGGCAATTTGAAATACAGCGAGCAAAACAGCGCCGGCCACATAGGTCAGAGGTTCCTTTAATAATTTTTTGTAAATCGGATTATCACCCAATTGAATAAAAAACTGCTTCAAATGAATCCACCTGCTTTCCTGGAAGTTCTCTACTTCGCCTTTTCAATGATGACTTCCCACTCCCCATCATCCACTTCTTCGATTTCCACATTATGTCCCTGTTTTCTTGCCCACTCAGGTATATTTTTCATGGCGCAGCTATGGTCTATGGACACCACAAGCACGTCTCCGGTACTTAACTCATTCATCTTTTTCTCGGTTTTCATAAGCGGAACAGGACAGGCCTCTCCCAGGCAATCCAATGTAAATTCAGCCATTTTTTAATCTCCTTATCATTTTCTTTTTATTCTGCGCTTCCCATTTTCTTTTCCTGCCACTTTACGGCGGCTATGTACAGCAAAACAATGATCAATACCTGAACGATGATCGCCCCAAACCATCCAAAAACATCAGGCAAAAAAATCTTCGGGGCATTTGCATTAAACCTGCTCCAGAAGTTCATGTCGTGGGCGCCCCAGAATGAGCCTGCTATGAAAAATACCAGTGACAGCATCTGCATGGTAAATCCCTCTCCCACACGCATCAGGGTCCCGGATGCACAGCCTCCCGCAATGACCATGCCGATCCCAAACAGAACCGCGCCCAGAGCCAGGGGCAGGCCAATGGGAGAAACTCCGGACATCCGTAAAGCGGAATCCGGATCTGCCATAACGCCGGCATATTTGATGGCCCAGAAACCGACGCTGGCAACCGCCACCGCCACCAGCACCGCCCTTGTTACAGAGGTGCTTCCCGTTATGCACGGATCCCGGAAAGCCGCCGTAAAGCAGAAACGGGAACGCTGCAGGATATAACCGAACGCGATACCGAATCCCCAGTAAACAGGCAGCTTACTGCTTCCCTCTGCCAGATAAAATCCAAAAGCAATGATCACCGCCATGACTAAAATCCCATATGGTATCTGGCTTTTCTTTGGTTTCCTCGGTTTACGGATTCTTTCTGTGCCTGTATTTGTGTTAATTTCTGACATTATAATCCTCCTTTCTCTCATCATTATTGTTAATATAATAACAAAATTTACGGTTAAATTATACCATACATCCGGAAATACGGTTAATCAAATCTCTTATGAGGCATAAGAGATGCTTATACCCTGACATAAGAAATAAGGCCTCAGACGGCATGATATGGGGCAGGGGAAGGGGAATTTACATGATTTTGCATAAAATTGATCCGGTCATGCACGGAAGGATTGTCATATACATAGTCACATTTCTGAACTTTTTACTTTGCATATGGCGGTATTGAGCATTATCTGATATAATGTAGAACAGGAATAAGATTATCAAGAATTTAACAATCCGGAGTTTGTGATCAGGGTTTGTTTCAGGGAGGCCAGGGAACATGAACATCCATAACCTGAAGATGTTTATACGAACAGCAGAAACCGGCAGCATATCAAAAGCCGCAGAACAGATGAATATCAGCCAGTCCGCGTTAAGCCAGCAGCTGCGCGCAATGGAGCAGGAGGTCGGTGCGCGTCTTTTTGAGCGAAATTACAACGGTGTCATTCCAACAGAAATCGGGGCCCTGGTTTACAGCCGCGCCCTTGAGATTCTCTCGTCCTATGACAGGATGTTTGCCGATATCGCCAATGCCCAGAGCCATAACAAAACCATAAAAATCTTCGCTTCCCCCTACGCCTATTCCTACGCATTGCCATGTACATTTTACCATATAAAAAACAATTATCCCGAATATACGCTTCAGGTGGAAGTCATGCCCAGTAACGTTATTGAAGAAAAGATAACAAAAGAGCAGGCGGATATGGGAATCATCATAGGAAAACCAAGGGACAGGAGTCTTTCTGTCAAAAAAATTTTCTCCGACCAGGTGTTTCTGGTTGCCGGAGAAAAAATGGAGGTCCCGTCACAGCTTAACTGCCAGGAGCTTTATAATTATCCATTGCTGATGCTGGTCAAAACCCATAAAACAAGGCTGGAACTGGATAAGAAACTGAATAAAACCGGGATCCTCATCAATCAGCTCCACATCCCCTATACGCTGGAATCGACGGAATCAATCAAATTGTCGGCAATCAATGGCTTCGGACTCGCCTTCCTTCCCTACAGGGCTATTAAGAAGGAAATCTATTACAAGCAGCTCCGCATCATTGAATGCCCATGCATGGAATTTGAAAATGAATATTATACAATAAAGAATACAAATAAGACCCCCTTAAATTGCGAATCGGTTAAACTCATCCGATACATTGAAACCATACTGAAAGAAACTATCTGTTAGCGCTGACGGTGATTTCCCATACGCCGTTAATGACCTCCTCGGTTTTATATGCGAAATTGCGGGCTCTGCAAAAAGCTTCCAGATTGGAAACCGTACAGTTATGGTCCGTAACCACCATATACTCCTCTCCTCTTCGTATGGAATCAGCCACACCCTGTAATTTCATAACGGGCACAGGGCATATTTCTCCGAGACAATCCATTTTTATCATAAGATACACCACTCTCCTTTTTATAGTCCCCACTCCGGCAAGCCGCCGGAGGCAGCATCCCTTTAAGCTTCTGGCGGCCGTTTCATTGGGCCGTTTTCAATGACTTCACCGCTCGTTCCGTTATTCTGTCTTCCCCCGTGATTTTGCCGCACAGAAGGGGTGAATGAGCATCATATAACGCGGTGTTGGCTTTCACCCTGCCCGCACTGTCATTTGCATAGCAGTATTTGCATCCATTCAGGCAGGTATCATAAGTGCCGATGTCAATACTTTCCACGCACCCGCATTCTGCCCTCTGGTTCTTATCCTTCCCTGCTTTGATGGAAGAACCGGTTATTTCTTCGATCAATTTCCTGTCAATACAGCTGCCGTGTCTTATGCCGCAGGAAGACAGATCCATGAACTCCGCACAGGTTTCTATCTGCAGGTTATTTTCATTGGCTATCCCTGCCAATCCCGCAGAAAATCCAAGCAGTTCATTTTTATTTTTTTCCGCCGGATCAATCCCTTTCATATTCCTTTTTGTTTTGGCATACAGATCCAAAAAGCTGATGACAACTCTGCTGCAGCATCCATTCAGCTCAGAGGCTATTTCACGGAATGCTTTCAGATGATATTCTTCGGTATAAGCTTCCGTAAAAAGAATCGGATCATATCTCCAGATGACCCTTTCTTTTCCGACCATGGAGGACAGCTGCCGGAATACGGGTATCATATTCTTTCTTTTGTGAGGCAGGAAAGGCTCTATATCTTTTCCATAACCGGTAAGCGTAAACTGAAAATAGTACTTATAATCCTTTAACTGTTCCAGCTTTCCCAGCATTGGTTCCGGATTTTTTGTCCAGAATACAATACAGTCAACCACATCCGGAGAAATATTTATCTCACTGACCTGATGGATATTCATGGGGTTTCTCACATATGAATATCCAGCCTTTATTCTGTTCAAAAACCAGTCCGAATAGTAATTCGGTATATCGGTTCTTCTGCTTGCGCTGAGTATCATATTTTCCCCCTTTCAACAGCATATTCTTTTTATACAACCATACCTGCAGTTATATTATATCAAAATATCTTTCAGATACAACTATATGATACAGCCAGATGCCTTTATTGTTGGCTGAAAAGGAAAGTCCCATATGTCCCTGCAAAATATCATGACCGGTCAGTCCGGAGTGACGGTCAGGGATGCAATGATTTTTCTACGGAAATCCCTGGGTGTTAATCCTGTTTCTTTGCGAAAAACCCTGGAAAAATAACCGGCACTTTGAAACCCGCAGGAAGCTGCTATCTCGCTGATCGTTCTCTTTGTTTCGCGCAATAACTCACAACTTTTTATGATTCGATAATTCATCAGGTAGGTATTCGGAGTCTGCCCCACGTATTCATGAAACAACTCGCAGCATTTGCTTCTGCATACCATGCCCGAGGCAGCAATATCGTCAACTGATATTTTTTCATCATAATTACGGTGAATGAATCCTGTCATATTCCAGATCACGGTCTTCCATTGAGTGTCCGTACCGCCTCCTGCCGTCTGTTGAATATGGTCTCCCATACTGGCACACAGAAACACTGCCTGCGCCAGCAGATGCAATGGATTACGGATATCCCCTTTCATTTCCTCATATATTTTGCTGAGTAAAAGCAAAACATTCTGCTGCCATCCGATCCGGGAGTCCAATAATATAAAGTCATCGGCAGCTGTGCCGAATTTCTCTTCAAGATATACTTTGACTGTCTGAGAATTTTCATACAGCAGTGAGGGATGAATCACGACAACGATGAACGTGCAGTCGGTTTTATCCGTGGAAAATCCGTAGTGCAGGCGTTTGCTGTTAACAAAAATTCCATTGCCTGCACATAAATACTCCGTGTTTCCATTTACAAAGAAATCCATCTCCCCTTCAAGCACAAGGATAAACTCCAGGTCAGGATGCCAATGGCATGCAGCCGCATATCCGTATCGGATCAGCTTATCTTTGTAAATATACAGAGGAAAATCCGGTAAATTATAATACAACCGTTCCGACATATCGGAAAATACTTCTATTGGAGCGCCCATAGTAATACCTCTAAAAAATACATACAATTTTACTATTATTATAATGGATATTAGTAGAAATCCCAAGCAAAATCAGATACAATTTTATTAGTTATCAGCAGAAAATCAAACAAATACTATTGTGAATTTCACCAGACATCACGGAGGTACTGTTTCATGAATGACATAAAACTGATTGCTTCTGACATGGATCATACATTGTTAACAGAAAAGGGAGAACTGCCGCCGGACTTTGACCGCTATATTCATGAATTGGATCAGCTGGGAATTGAGTTCGTTATTGCAAGCGGGCGTCCCTTATACACACTGGAAACAACCTTTTCCAAGATCAGGGATAAGATGAGCTTTATCAGCGATAACGGAGGAATCATAAGCCACAGAGGAAAAATTATTTTTAAAAGTTTACTGGACCCCAAAAACTATCAAAGGATGATTCAATTTACAGAAGAAAATACGGATGGAATTGCAATTCTTTGCGGAGTAGATTGCGCTTACCTTTCAGAAAGCAATAAAATTCACGAGAGCTTTTTAAAGACTTTTTATTCAAACATAGAGTTTGTAAAAGATTTCGGACAGATTGCTGCGGCCGCCGATAAGTTCACCATTTATTTCCCTGACAAAGACAGCAAAGAACAATATGAAAAATTATTCAACCCTCAGTATGGCAAAGACTTTTCTGTCACCTTAGGCGGTGCTGTTTGGATTGATATTATGAACCATGGAATAGACAAAGGAAAAGCCATGCACCTGCTGGGAGAAAACCTGGGATTGACCCCGGAACAGATGGCGGCTTTCGGTGACACTTATAATGATATCGAAATGTTACAAGCTGTAAAGTACAGCTACATTGTTAAAAATGCTGATGAGGATATGAAACAATATGCTGACTTCATTACCGATTCAAATGATAATTTTGGAGTAACAAAAGTTTTGGATGAAATTATACAAAGTCATAAGAATGGGTGAATTGCAACCTTCAGAAATCTGTATTCAGGTCGGGCAACGCCTGCTTTCATCCGTCAGAAACAGACAGGAGACCGCATGATATGACAAATAGAGAGAGAAAAGAAAATGGTCTTGTATATCGTTATGATGATCCCGAAATAATGGGAAAACAGCTTAATTATATGGAAAAGCTTTATGATTACAATATGACAAGACCATCGGAGCAGAATAAGCGGCAGCTTCTTCTGAACGAAATGTTTGCTGAAATAGGTGATAACTGCCATATAGAACTCCCGTTGCATGCAAACTGGGGCGGGCATCATGTCCATTTTGGAAGCGGCATATACTGCAACTTTCATTCAACTCTTGTGGATGACGCGGACATTTATGTGGGAAATGATTGTATGATAGCGCCAAATGTGGTTATCGCTACGTCCGGCCATCCCATACTGCCCATATTGAGAGAGCATCATTATGTTTATAACCTTCCTGTTCACATAGGAAAAAATGTCTGGATAGGTTCAGGCGTTCAGATACATCCGGGAGTAACCATAGGTGATCATTCAGTGATCGGGGCAGGAAGTGTTGTAACAGAAGATATCCCTTCCAATGTGGTTGCTTTCGGTACGCCATGCCGCGTAATCCGGGAAATCGGAGAGAAAGACAGACTGTACTTTTTTAAGAATAAGGAGCTGGATGTATGGGAGTGATATCTGATGAAGAATTTTCTTGTGTAAAAGGCGTTATTTTCGATTTTAACGGCACTCTGTTCTGGGATTCAGACCAGCAGGAGCTGGCCTGGAGAAACTTTGCCAAAGAAATCGTTCACAGAGAAATTACCGATTTTGAATTCCAGGAATACATACACGGACGAAGCAATGACTTTATTTTTGAATACTTATTTGGCAGGCCTCTGCCTCAGGAAGAACGAATTGAATTATCAGAGCAGAAGGAAAAGCTTTACCGGCAATTGTGCATTGACCAGCTTCCATTCCAATTAGCCCCCGGAGCAGCAGAGTTATTAGAAAAACTGAAAACGGAAAATATACCCCGGGCTATTGAAACAGCTCCCCGGGACTGCATAGTCTTTGAAGACGCGGTATCCGGAATACGGGCGGCGAATGCTGCAGGTATCGGAAAAATTATTGCAGTTCTTCCGGAAGGTGATCAGGAACATTTTAGAAATATGCATGAAGTCCATACGGTAATCAGCACCTTTAATGAATTTTTAGACAATGATACTTCCTGGCACATTCATCGGCCGGTTTCATAGACAAGTAATTATAAGCGGCAATAACCGCGGAATCATGGAAGATAAATATGTATATGAGTGTTTAGGCCCTTCAATGGAAGCAACGTGACCGGAGGGCCTTTGTGCTGTAAAAAACCTCCCGGAACAAACGTCCTGGGAGGTCCTGAATCCATATGAATATAATACGGTGTTCTGAGTATTATCTCTTTGAGAACTGGGGAGCACGACGTGCTGACTTTAAGCCGTACTTCTTTCTTTCTTTCATTCTCGGATCTCTTGTTAAGAAACCGGATTTCTTAAGAACCGGACGGAAATCTCCGTCTGCCTGAAGCAGAGCTCTTGAGATGCCATGTCTGATTGCACCGGCCTGTCCGGTGAATCCACCTCCGTGAACGTTAACTAAAACGTCAAACTTATCAACGGTCTCCGTAGCGACCAGCGGCTGACGAACAACAACCTTTAATGTTTCAAGACCTAAGTACTGATCGATGTCTCTCTTATTGATGGTGATCTTACCTGTACCCGGTACTAAATATACTCTGGCGATAGATTTTTTTCTTCTGCCTGTTCCGTAAAATTTTGCATTAGCCATGATAACTTCCTCCTTTCAGCGCCTCTGATTAAAATTTGATCTCTAAAACTTCCGGTTTCTGAGCAGCGTGGTCATGTTCCGCGCCTGCGTATACGTGAAGTTTTGTTATCATGCTTCTTCCCAAAGGTCCCTTTGGAAGCATTCCCTTAACTGCTAATTCCATAACTTTTTCAGGCTTTTTCGCCATCATTTCCCTTAAAGTCGTTTCCCTCATACCGCCGACATAATCAGAATGGCTGTAATAGATCTTCTGATCCAGCTTCTTGCCTGTAACGGCAACCTTATCTGCATTCACAACGATCACGTAGTCACCGCAATCCATATGCGGCGTGTAGATCGGTTTGTTCTTACCTCTTAATACTTTAGCTACTTCTGAAGCCAAGCGTCCTAATGTATATCCTGTAGCGTCAACTACGTACCATTTTCTTTCAATTGTTGCTGGACTAGCCATAAAAGTCTTCATTGGACAACCTCCTGTAAATTATGGTGTTTTTAAGCATAATCATATTATGAAAAGTTAAAAATCAGCTTTCCATAAGTTATATTACAAAATGCTCACTCCGGGGCTTTGGATGAACATTTTCGTCTAACGTCACAGTTATACATTATATTACATTCAGCCGCGTGTGTCAACCTTTTTTCCCATATATATCATGAAAGAAACACGCTTTCCGGACTATTTCTGCGTTACGTACCAGCCCTGTTCCTTATGGTCAATCTGAAAAACATAAAATCCGTAAGGTTTTCCTGAAATGATCCTTCCATCCTTTTCTTTATCCCTTACATAAACGGTATGGGCGCCGTTTCTCACCGCCTGGTGGACCAGCCGGATGAGGAGCCTTTCAAAATCATCTTCCCTGCACCGGTGAATCGTGAGCCAGGCCTTTCCCTCCGAAACGATCTTATCCTGGAGCAAGGCGTATTTCCATTCCTTGTTCTCCCCTTCGATCTTTTTCTCAAGCTCCGTCTCATAATCAAGGCTCACCAGGGTGAGCCCTCTGGCCGCCGCCTTCGGCCCTGCCGCTCTCCGGTCCCTGGCATCTAAAATCTCTTCCACATGGGACGGAGGATAAACTCCCATTCCCACCTTCATCAGCGTGCCTGCAATGATCCTCACCATGTTGTATAAGAAACCGCTTCCCCTGATGCGGATAGTGATCATATCCCCGCTCTTTTCGATGTCCAGGCTGTAAATGGTGCGGACGGTCTCCTCGGCCTGTCCCCGGGCCGTACAAAAGCTCTTAAAATCATGTTCCCCTGCCAGATAAGCCGCTCCTTCCCGCATTTTGTCCACATCCAGGGGAAAATAACAGAAATGGCTGTACAGCCTCATGGTTGGCACTTCTATTTTCCGGTTCACAATTTTATATTCATAGGTTTTTACACAGTTTTGCTTTCTCGGATGGTAATCCGGAGCCACCTCCTCAGACTGCAGGATCCGGATATCCTCCGGCAGCCTCTGATTCAGGGCAAAGCAGATCTTATCGGCGGGCATCCGGTTCTCCGTATCAAAAACTGCCACATTTCCCTCAGAATGGACTCCCGAATCGGTCCTGCTGGCTCCCGTTACCGTTATGGGCTCCTTTAACAGGCCGGTAAGGGTTTTATTTAAAACCTCTTCAATGGTGACTCCATTCTTTTGAATCTGCCAGCCGCAGTAATGGGTGCCGTCATAGGCTACAATCATCTTTACCCGTTTCATGCTTCCTCCTTTTCCATGGAATCGGAACCATTCTTTTATCCCGCCATCCGAAGTACAACGATGGCTGCCAGATAAAGAAAATATATCCCATAGGTGATCCCATCCCGCAATCCGTACCGGAGCGGCTTCATCTTCGTTCTTCCTTCTCCGCCTCTGTAGCACCTGGCTTCCATGGCCATGGCCAGATCCGTGGCGCGGCGGAAGGCGGAAATGAACAATGGGACCAGAAGGGGAATCATGTTCTTTGCTTTCCGGATCAGATTCCCGCTTTCAAAATCAGCTCCTCTGGCCATCTGAGCCTTCATGATCTTATCGGTTTCCTCCACCAGGATGGGGATGAAACGGAGGGCAATGGACATCATCATGGATACCTCATGAACAGGCACCCCGGCCTTCTTTAAAAAACCAAGGCTTTTTTCCAGGCCATCCGTCAGCTGGTTGGGGGTCGTGGTAAGAGTCATGATGGATGAACCGACCACCAGATAAATGAGCCGGGCCCCCATGAAACCGGCTTCCTTTAATCCCTCTTTCGTCATTTTCAAAAAGCCCAGCCGGAAGATTTCCTCTCCCGGAGTCAGAAACAGATTAAAACTGACGCTGATCAAAAGCAGGAATATGACGGCTTTTAAGCCCCGCACCATGAACTTAAAAGGAACGCGGCTCAAACGGATCGCCATGGCCAGAAAGACAGTGGCTGTCAAATACGTCCATATATCATTTGCAACAAAAAGGGATATGATAAAAACCATTGTCCCAAACAGCTTTGTCCGCGGATCCAGCTTATGAAGCGCCGAATCCACCGGATAGTACTGTCCTAAAGTAATATCTTTCAGCATAATCTCTCCCGATCTATTTTCCCAGAAGCCGTAATATCCCGTCTCTGGCTTCCTCTACCGTTGTAATATTGTCATCAATGGGAACGCCGTGATCCCTCAGGGTATGGATCACATAGGTGATCCCGGGAGCCGCCAGGCCCATGGCCTCCAGCTCCTTATAATGCTTGAATACTTCCTTGGGAGGGCCGTCATACACCTTTTCCCCGTGATTCATGACCAGGATCCGGTCCACATACCGTGCAATATCCTCCATACTGTGGGAAACCAGGATGATCGTCATATTTCTTTCTTTATGAAGCCTCTCAATCTGGTCCAGGATCTCATCCCTTCCCTTGGGATCCAGCCCTGCAGTGGGCTCATCCAGAATGAGCACGTCCGGCATCATGGCCAGGACACCTGCGATGGCAACACGCCGCTTCTGGCCCCCGGAAAGCTCAAAGGGAGACTGCTTATAAAAGCTCTCATCAAGCCCTACCATGGTCAGGGCTTTCTTTGCCCGCTTCTCCACCTCTTCCTTTGATAAGCCCTGGTTCTTCGGACCAAAACAGACGTCCGTAAACACGTCGATCTCAAACAGCTGATGCTCCGGATACTGGAATACCAGGCCCACCCGGCTTCTTAAGGCCCGCATGTCATATCCTTCCTCATATATATTCTTTCCATTATAACGGATGACGCCGTCAGTGGCCCGGATCAGTCCGTTTAAATGCTGGATCAGCGTGGACTTCCCGGAACCTGTATGGCCGATAAGGCCCACAAACTCGCCGTCCCCGATCTCCAGGCTCACATCCTTTAAGGCATGCTGCTCAAAGGCCGTTCCCTGGCCGTAAATATAATTCAAATGCTCTGTTTTAATTGCCATCATTTACTCCATTCCCCAGAGTTACTTTCCCCGGAAAACGTTCTGCAAACTTTGGAAGAAGATATACCATCAGTTCTTCCAGAGTCAGTATTCCATCCGGTAAGTCCACGCCGTTCTTTTGCAGCTCGTAGGCCAGCTCCGTCACCTGAGGCACATCCAGCCGGTAGGACTTAAGCTCTTCCACTTTTGAGAAAATTTCCTTCGGGGTGCCATCCATGACTACTTTCCCGCCGTCCATGACGATGACCCTGTCCGCATCGATGACCTCTTCCATATAATGGGTGATGAGGATGACGGTGATCCCTTCCGTCCGGTTTAATTCCCGGACGGTCTTCACGACTTCCTTCCGTCCGTTGGGATCCAGCATGGCCGTAGGCTCGTCCAGAACAATGCACTGGGGGCGCATGGCCATGACCCCGGCAATGGCAACTCTCTGCTTCTGGCCTCCGGAAAGCCTGTTGGGAGATTTCAGCCGGTATGCGGCCATTCCTACCCCCTCCAGGCTCTCTTCCACCCGTTTCCAAATCTCCTCCGTGGGCACGCCCAGATTCTCAGGCCCGAAGCCCACATCCTCCTCCACGATATTGCCGATGATCTGGTTATCCGGGTTCTGGAAAACCATTCCCGTCCGTTTGCGCACCTCCCATAAGTTCTCTTCCCTGGAGGTGTCCAGGCCCTGAATCCATACCGTTCCTTCCGTTGGCAGCAAAATAGCATCCAGCTGCTTGGCAAAGGTGGATTTGCCCGAACCATTATGACCCAAAACCGCAACAAACTGCCCCGCTTCAATCTCCAGGCTGATCCCGTCAATGGCGCGTTTTATCTCTTCCACATTTTCTTCCTCATCTCTTCTGATATAATCAAATATCAGCTTCGACGTTTTTATTATTCCCATAGCAGACCTTTCTCTGATAAATTCATATACTCATATGTCACATAATTTTAGATGAATATTCCATAACAGTCAAGCATCGACAGGAATCTTTTGCAATTTTAAAATAAAAAATGGTACAGATGCAACCATCTGTACCATTTATTTCTCTTTACTGTACCCAGAGTCCGGTGTCGTCAACCTGGTAATTACCGTCTACTTTTGTATTTACTGCCATGCTTCCGTCGCTGTAAAGGTAATACCACTTTCCTGGCTGAGGCTGTATCCAGCCGATCATCATCTCTCCGTCGGTATTCAGATAATACCACTTGCCGTTCACCTGCTGCCAGCCGGTCAGCATCTGGGCATCCGTTCCCAGGTAATACCACTTGCCGTCCAGGTACTGCCAGCCTGTGACTGCGTACCCATCATGGTTGAAATAGTACCATTTTCCGCTGATCATCTTCCAACAGTCAGTGACGTAATTTCCATCCTCACTCCGATACTTTTTTCCGTTGGTATATTCCGCCCAGGTCCCGGCTGTTTCTCCCAGCTCCTGTATTACAGAATCATCGGAATCGGTAAATTCGCTTTCCTTTAAATAATCGTCTTCCGAAGAATCCTTTAAAATCGCCTTTACGGTATAATAATATTTATATCCGCCTTCCATGTACTGCAAAAAGTCCACAGTGGTTGAGGAGGTGGTCAGGCTCTTAACCCAGATTCCGCCCTCCCGGTAGAGAACTACCTGGTACCTGGAAGCAAAGGGGACCTTTTTCCAGGAAGCTTTGGTCTTTGTGTTGTCACTCCAGCCCGCCTCTTCCGGGCTTGCAAGCTTTGCCACCGGAACATAGGAAACCTTTATGACGGTTTCATCATCTTCTGACTTTACGGAAACAAGGGTCCCTCCGTAAATGGTACAGTCCGACTTTGTATAGGTGCCTGAGATCCGTATGGTGCCCGTTATCTTTTTCCCTGGCTCCCAGTCCTCTATATCCTTGCTCCAATCCGGGCTTTCCTCCGAATAATTGACCGTGACGACAGGCACCTGAATCCCTACCGTCCAGTCGCTTTTGTTCCCATTATCCAGACGGATTTTCAGGTTTCCTGAAGCGGAGGCAGTCACCCCTGTTCCCAAAGCCATGACCGCACACAAAAGAACCAGCCACTTCCCTTTCCTCTGCATCCATTTCATCTGCATTTACTTCCTTTCCTGTTATCACCTGCGCCATACGCCGTTGGCATCCACCGGAAATCCGCTTATGGTCGTATTCACGGCCTTTGAACCGTCTCCCGGATAGAAATAATACCAGTTTCCGTCTACCTGTTTCCAGCCTTCCTGCATGGCGCCGGAGGAATCGGAATAATACCACTTGTTGTTATAATTGATCCAGCCGGTGATCATGGCCCCTTCCACTCCGCTGTTGGCAGATGGGTTTAAATAATACCATTTATCATTTGATTTGATCCAGCCGGTGACCATGGCTCCGTCATTGTTTAAATAATACCACGTATTGTTTCTCTGCTGCCAGCCGCTTATCATGGTTCCGCTGGTATCAAACAGATACCATTTATTATTGATCTTCGCCCAGCTGTTTTTATGATAGCTTCCATCCGGATAGCGGTAATACCAGGAATTTCCATCCTTGATCCAGCCCACCGAGCCGCTTGCCGGAGTCCCATTGTCCTGCCCGCTTCCATCCGATACCTTTTCCTCGGGCAGATAAACCTCATCGGACTGTGTCCAGTCACTGTTCTTGCCGTATTTCTCCTCGCTGTCCGTATTGGCAACCGTGCGCACCTTAAAGGTGTAGGTGCCCGCCTTGGTCATATAAGGATAAAAATTATAGGAGGTGGCTTTCAGGCCTTCCACCTTTTTCACAATGGTGCTTCCCCGGTACAGATAAACATCATAGGTATCGGAGCTGCTGTCCACGGAACTCCATTTGGCATTGCCATAGCCCGACTCTCTCCAGTAAGCATTGTCAGGGGAATCATAAGTGCCTTTGATGGGCTTAAACGTAAAGGTGACGTAAAGCGTATCCGTCCCCGAACGGTTGGAGGATACATAGGTTCCTCCCTTAATGGAAATGTTGCTGGACTGATATCCGCCCTTAAATGCATATTCATCAGGATCCGTAGCACTGAGAGTCACCTTCATCTTCGGTTCGGAACCTATCTTCATTTCCTTACTGTCCGATGTGATCCAGTCCAGATCGGTCACTTCATATCTGTTGTTATTCGTATAAACATAATTACCAGTTCCTTCCGTAATCTTGAAGGAAGTTTCTGACGGCAGGGTCTCCCCGGCTTCAAGCTCTTCCAGTCCCACATAAATGGTAACCGATGAAATCGTCTTTGCAGAGGCTGCTAATGCCTCAAATGGGATATTTACCCCCAGCATGCATACCACAGAGGCCAATGCCGCCAACCTCTTTAAATGCTTCATATTAAATACCTCCCGTTTTCCAAATTAGCGCAATCTGACAAATTAGTCATTTTATTCTATTTATTATATTATAGCCTTTCAATCCACGGACCGTCAACTTACGATATTCTTTCTTTATTCTTGCTTTTATCAAAAGGAGAAAAACAAAAAAATTCCCGATAGAGAATAACTTCAATATCGGGAATCCAAATTTTTACTTATACAAGCTCAATCAATACGGCCATAGCTCCGTCGCCTTTACGCTGGCCGATCTTTACGATACGTGTATAACCACCGTTGCGGGACACGTACTTTGGTGCAACTTCATCAAAAAGCTTCTTCGGCAGATCAACAGACTTTGTATTTTTCTTTCTTCCGGCAGCCTGTGCAGGAACCTCTGTCACATCATAAAGAACCTTTAACATCTGTCTTCTTGCATGAAGTCTGGTAGGAAGATCTTTCTTAATCTCCTTTTCCACCTCGTCGTATACGGTAACCTTCTTGCCGTTTACAACTTCCTTCACTCTCTTGCCGTCTTTATCTTTACGTGCAACCTTTGCTGTGACCTTAACCGTCTCAAAGTTGTCTTTTTCCTTTACCGCCAAAGCGATCAGGCCTTCAGCCACCTTGCGGATCTCTTTCGCTCTTGCTTCCGTTGTCACGATTTTGCCATTGTATAATAATGCAGTTACCTGGCTTCTGATTAATGCTTTTCTCTGACTGGAAGTCTTTCCCAGTTTTCTATATCCTGCCATTTTAATATTCCTCCATTTGTGGAACACGGATACATGCTTCTTCGGTCTTACTGTATCAGTGCGTATCTCCATAAATCATCTGCTTGAAACATCCCAATTAGGCATTGGTGTCGTCGCTGGGGTTAAGCTGCAGGCCTAACTCCTTTAATTTCGCAAGTACCTCTTCCAAAGACTTGCGGCCCAGATTCCGGACCTTCATCATATCCTCGGAAGTTCTGTTGCACAGCTCCTCCACCGTATTGATGCCGGCTCTCTTCAGACAATTGTATGAACGGACAGAAAGCTCCAGCTCATCAATATTCATCTCCAGGACTTTTTCCTTCTCATTGTCTTCCTTTTCCACCATGACTTCAGCAGTCTTGGCGTTCTCGGATAAATCAATGAACAGGTTTAAGTGTTCGCTCAGCACCTTTGCGGCAAGGCTGACCGCCTCATCAGGTGCCAGGGTACCATTGGTAAATACATCTAATGTCAGCTTATCATAATCCGTAACCTGACCAACCCGGGTGTTTTCTACCGTCATGTTGACGCGCTCTACTGGTGTATAGATGGAATCAACGGCAATTACGCCAATCGGTAAATCTTCACTCTTATTCTTGTCTGCACTTACATAGCCGCGGCCCTTGGTGATGGTAAGCTCCATATAGAACTTGCTGTCCGTGCCGCCGCTGAGCGTAGCGATAACCTGTTCCGGGTTCATGATCTCAATATCAGGATCAGCCTGTATGTCCGCAGCCGTCACAACACCTTCGCCTTCAAACTCAATGTATGCAACCTTTGCCTCGTTGGTATCGCTGTTATTCTTAATAGATAAGCTCTTGATGTTCATAATGATCTCAGTAACATCTTCTTTTACGCCTGGGATGGAACTGAATTCATGCAAAACGCCGTCGATTTTTACCTGACTGACTGCAGCGCCCGGTAAGGAAGAAAGCATGATTCTTCTTAAGGAATTACCTAAAGTCGTGCCATAACCTCTTTCAAGCGGTTCAACTACAAACTTGCCATATTTTTTGTCTTCTGAGATCTCAGCGATCTCAATGTTTGGTTTTTCAAAATCGAACACAAATAGCCCCTCCTTTTGGGAATTTTGTATCGAGGGTCTTATACTCAAACCTTGCCCGGGGGGCCTAAAACCCCCGGGCGAAAGCCGGCTTCAATCAACAGACTTTCAATTATTTGGAGTACAACTCGACGATAAGCATTTCATTCACTGGAACATCAATCTCATCTCTTGTTGGTAACTCTTTTACAGTACCACGTAAATTCTCATGGTCAACATCAAGCCATGCCGGAACCATACGTCCTGCGGTTGTCTCCTGAACACCTTTAAATCTTGCATTGGTTTTGCATTTTTCTTTTACTTCGATCACATCGCCGACCTTAATTAAATAGGAAGGGATGTTTACGCATTTGCCGTTTACAAGGATGCTCTTATGGTCAACCATCTGTCTGGTTTCTCTTCTTGTTCTTCCGAATCCCATACGGTACACTACATTGTCAAGTCTTCTCTCCAGAAGGATCATCAGGTTTTCACCGACCATGCCGTTCATTCTGGAAGCCTTTGCATAGTAATTACGGAAAGGTTTCTCAAGAACTCCGTAGATGAACTTGGCTTTCTGCTTTTCTCTAAGCTGAATGCCGTACTCGCTCATCTTTCTGTTAGCTCTTTTTAATTCTCTGTTTGATTTTTTATCTATTCCTAAATAGATCGGATCAAGACCAAGGGATCTACATCTTTTAAGAACAGGAACTCTGTCAACTGCCACTGTATTTACCTCCTAATTAAACTCTTCTACGTTTTGGTGGACGACAACCGTTATGTGGAACCGGCGTAACATCCTTAATGCTGGTTACCTCTAATCCGCATGCCTGAAGTGCACGAATAGCTGCTTCACGGCCTGAACCAGGACCTTTGACCATAACGTCTACTGATTTTAAACCATGTACAAGAGCTGCCTTAGTAGCAGTTTCTGCCGCCATCTGAGCTGCATATGGAGTAGATTTCCTTGAACCTCTAAATCCCAGACCACCAGCACTTGCCCAGGATAACGCATTACCCTGTGTATCCGTTAATGTCACGATTGTGTTGTTAAAAGATGACTGGATATGTGCTTGTCCGCGTTCAACGTTTTTCTTTACGCGCTTTTTTGTCACTTTTTTAGTAGTGGACACTTTTTTAGCCATTTTAAACTAACCTACTTTCTTTTTACTTGCTCCGCCCTGGCCTCCCCGGATAGAAGGAGCCGGCAAGGGTACGAATATCTGAATCCTGTTATTCCTGTTTTTAAAACATGTAACGTGATTCGCTGTTAATTTGGTAAAGATGTTCTTTTCCCTTACGGTCAAAGAACGGCTTTGCCCGATAAAGCGGGGCACGCTGTCACACTAAGTTCGTGAGTGACCTCACTAAGTGTTCAATGCCTATTTCTTCTTATTTGCTACGGTCTTTCTCGGACCCTTACGTGTTCTTGCATTGGTCTTTGTCTTCTGACCGCGGACAGGAAGACTCTTTCTATGACGAATTCCACGATAGCAGCCGATTTCCTGAAGTCTCTTGATGTTCATAGCGATCTCTCTGCGTAAATCGCCTTCCACAGTCTGAGATTCCGTAATCACCCCTGCAATTCTCTTCACTTCGTCATCTGTTAAGTCCTTCACGCGAGTGTCAGGATTAACGCCGGCACCCGTCAGAATGCGGTTTGCACTTGCTCTACCGATGCCGTAGATATAAGTCAAGCCGATCTCAACACGTTTTTCTCTTGGTAAATCAACACCTGAAATACGAGCCATGTGTATAGTACACCTCCATTAATTATTTTTAACCTTGTCTCTGCTTATGCTTAGGATTTTCACAGATTACTCTGATACTGCCTTTTCGTTTGATGATCTTGCACTTTTCGCAAATCGGTTTGACTGATGATCTAACCTTCACAGCAATTCTCCTTTCCGTTATGCGCCCTTTATGGCAAAGGACCTCCAGGTATACCCGCAGTGTGTTTTATCTTAAAACCAGTGCCGCCCATGAGGGCAGAATACACCCAGTATTTCAACAAAGTCGCTATAGCATTATAACACCAATCGTTTTAAAATGCAAGCGCTTTTTCCTATATATTTATTAACCCTTTACCCTGGCGTGTCGCGCCCGGGAAACGGACGGCGTTTTTTAAGACAACGCCTTATTTGTCTCTCCAGATAATTCTTCCCTTGCTCAAATCATAGGGAGACATCTCGATGGTCACCTTATCTCCCGGTAAAATCCGGATATAGTTCATACGAAGCTTGCCGCTGATGTGAGCCAGCACCTGATGGCCGTTTTCCAGTTCTACCTGGAACATGGCATTGGGGAGCTTCTCCACAACGGTTCCTTCTATTTCAATAACATCTGCTTTTGACATAAAGCTTACCTCCTAACAACCTGTTCTTCTCTTTTGAAACATCTGATGAAATGTTTGATCTCTTCATCGGTGACTGCAGGGAAATGTTTTTCCCATAAAACTGCTTCCACATGCTTTTTCTTTTTCTTCTTAGGACAATCCAGACGTCTGTATTTTCCATCCACCAGATATATATATTCGCCTTCCTCATGAATTATGAGGAAATAACCGCCTTTGTCGTGTCCTGCCACGGATTTTACCAATGTCCCGGCCTGAAGCCTCATGAACGGTCCTCCCGGGGAGAAACCAGACTGAGTATCTCCGGCTCGCCCTCCGTGATCAGCACGGTGTTCTCGTAGTGGGCGGAAAGGCTTCCATCCTCTGTTACCACGGTCCAGTCATCGTCAAGCCAGACCACTCCCGGCAGCCCTTCGTTGATCATGGGCTCAATGGCCAGGGTCATACCCGGCTTAAGCTTGATTCCCCGCCTTTTCATGGCAAAATTCGGCACCTCGGGCTCTTCATGCAAATGAGAACCGATTCCGTGTCCCACCAGATCCCGGACAACTCCATAACCGAAACGTTCCGCATACTCCTGGATGGCAGAGGATATATCATTCAGATGATTGCCAGATTTTGCAAATTTAATCCCTTCAAAGAAACATTGTCTTGTCACTTCTATGAGCTGTCCTGCCTCCGGAGTGATTTCTCCGATTCCGTAAGTCCTGGCCGCATCGGAATGATATCCCTTATAAATGACGCCGGCATCCAGACTCACGATATCGCCTTCCCTTAAAATCCGCTTTCTGCTCGGGATCCCATGAACGACTTCATCGTTTACGGAAACACAGATGGAAGCCGGATATCCATTATAATTCAGGAAAGAAGGCGTGCAGCCGTAACTCCTTATGATCTCTTCTCCCAGATGGTCAATATCCCAGGTTGTCATGCCTGGCCTCAAGGCTTTTGAAAGCTCCTCATGGGTTTTGCAGAGAATCTTCCCCGCCTCTCTCATAAGCTCTATTTCTCTTGCAGATTTAATCGTAACTGACATAAACTATGCTCCTAAAATGGCGGCGATATCGGAGAACACTCTGTTTAATTCCTGTGTTCCGTCAACATTCACCAACACACCGGCTTTATTATAATATTCAATCAAAGGCTTTGTCTGGTCATGATATACCGCCAGACGCTTTTTAACGGTCTCCGGCTTATCATCATCTCTTAAAACTAGCTCCGCCCCGCATACATCGCATACATTGGGGATCTTGCTCGGATTGTACACAATGTGGTATATAGCCCCGCAGGAAATGCAGGCCCGGCGTCCGGCCATTCTGTTGATGATGTTCTCATCCGGCACATCAACATTTACCGCATAGTCAATCTTCTGTCCAAGCCCGGAAAGAGCCTTTTCAAGACTTTCCGCCTGCGGTATGGTTCTTGGAAAACCGTCCAGCACATACCCGTTTTCACAGTCTTTCTCTGCAATTCGGTCCATCAGCATGCCGATGGTCAGTTCATCCGGCACCAGAGCGCCCTGAACCATGTATGCCTTCGCCTTTCTGCCTAATTCTGTTCCCACTTTGATATTGGTACGGAAAATATCTCCGGTAGAAATATGCACAATCCCATACTTTTCCGCAATCTTTTTCGCCTGGGTGCCTTTGCCGGCACCGGGGGCTCCCAACATGATGATTTTCATCAACTGTCCCTCCCTTGCATGAAATATGTAACTCCCTTAAGGTCAGATAGATAGCACAATTCCAAGGGAAACACGCATGGCGTGTTTCCCTTGGCTTGTCCTCTAATCGTTTAAAAATCCCTTATAATAACGTACGAGCATCTGAGATTCAATCGCCTTTATTGTCTCAAGGACAACGCTGACAATGATGATCAGGGATGTACCGCCGAATGACAGACGGCTCACATTAAACAGGCCGGATACCATGATCGGAATGATACAGATAATCGTCAGACCGCACGCACCAATAAATACAATATAGTTCAAAATAGAATTGAGATAATCGCTTGTCGGTTTTCCAGGGCGGATGCCGGGGATAAAACCGCCGGACTTCTTCATGTTATTGGCCACTTCCAACGGATTAAAGGTAATCGAGGTGTAGAAATAGGCGAACACGATAATGAGAGCCACGTAAACGATCATACCAATTGAGTATACCGGCTTTTCCGGTTTGAACCAGCTGGAAGAATTGAGTGCCGTCAAAATGTGGCCTCCAATGCCGTTGTAATTAATCCTGTTGCCAAAGAACTGTCCAATGACTACCGGGAACGACATGATGGAGGAAGCAAAAATAACCGGGATAACACCGGCCGTATTCACCTTTAACGGAATGTTGGTGGCTTGTCCGCCAACCATCTTCCGTCCCTGCATCTTTTTGGAATACTGCACAGGAATTCTTCTTTCGCCATCCTGAAGGACAACGACAAATACGACAATCGCCACAATAACGGCCACAATGATGATGGCTGCTATTGCCGCCACCGCAACCGACTTGCCGGACATAAACCTGGTATATAAGGTGGACGCATCGGACGGAAAGCTGGAAATGATGTTTATCAGCAGGACAATGGAAATACCGTTTCCCACACCTTTTTCCGTGATCCGCTCGCCGATCCACATCAGAAGGGCGCTTCCGGCTGTCATAGTGGCAACAGCGATGATAATGCTTAATACATTAAATTCTTTTAACAGCCCCTGACCGCCGAACCCGATCGCCATAGCGACGGATTCGATCAAGGCCAGACCTACTGTTACGTAACGGGTGTATTCTGCAATCTTCTTTCTTCCATCTTCACCATCTTTCTGCATCTCCTCCAGCTTGGGGATCGCAATGGTCAAAAGCTGCATGATGATGGAAGATGTGATGTATGGGGTAATGCTCAGTGCGAACACGGACATGTTGGTAAAAGAGCTGCCGGTCATGGCATTAAAGAAACCAAACGCATCATTGTTCTGCTGAGCAAAGAAATCTTTGAAAAAGCTTGTTTCAACTCCTGGAATCGGCAGCTGAGAGCCGATTCTGGTAACCACCAGCATCAGGAACGTAAAGATGAGTTTCTTCCTTACGTCCTTGATCTTGAATGCATTACGGAGTGTTTTTAACATATTAGATCACCTCGCAGGTTCCACCTAAAGCCTCGATTTTGGTTTTTGCGCCTTCACTGTAAGCATCTACCTTTACTGTAAGCTTTTTGGTTAATTCTCCATTTCCAAGGATCTTAACGCCATCACGCGGATTCTTAACAATACCGCTCTCTAATAAAGTTTCAACAGTAACAACCGTATCATTTTCAAAGCCTTCCAATGCGCTTACATTGATACCGATAATTATCTTTGTATTTCTATTCTTAAAGCCTCTTTTCGGAATACGTCTGTATAAAGGCATCTGACCGCCTTCAAAGCCTGGTCTGGTTGCTCCGGAACGGGCTTTCTGTCCCTTGTGTCCTTTACCTGCTGTCTTTCCGTTTCCGGAACCGTGTCCACGGCCTCTTCTGAAGTTATCGCTGTGCTTGGAACCTAACGCAGGCTGTAAATTTGATAAATCCATCGCTTGCACCTCCTTACTGTTTTCTCTTAAATCTCTTCCACTTTTACTAAATGACGCACGCTGGCAATCATACCTCTGACCGCACCGTTATCCGGCATCTCGACCGTCTTGTTAAGCTTTCTTAAGCCTAAGGCCTCAACGGTTGCTTTATGCTTGGGAACAGCGCCGATCGGGGATTTCACCAATGTGATTTTTAATTTATCTGCCATCTTCTTATCCTCCTTAGCCTAATATCTCTTCTACAGATTTGCCGCGAAGTCTTGCAACTTCCTCAGGAGTCTTTAACTGAGTCAATCCCTCGATTGTGGCGAGAACTACATTCGTCTTGTTGTTGGAACCCAAAGACTTTGTACGGATATTCTTAATACCTGCAAGCTCTACAACCGCACGGGCAGGACCTCCTGCAATAACTCCCGTACCTTCGGAAGCTCTCTTAAGAAGTACGGACGCACTTCCGAAGTTTCCGATCAGGTCGTGAGGAATACTGTTGTTTTCATCGATCGGAACTGCAACCATATTCTTAACCGCAGCCTCTTTTCCCTTACGGATTGCTTCTGGAACTTCACCGGCTTTGCCAAGACCTGCACCTACGTGGCCGTTGCCATCACCTACGACTACTAAAGCAGAGAATCTCATGGTACGTCCACCTTTAACGGTTTTAGATACACGCTTGATAGCAACTACTTTGTCGTTTAATTCTATCTGATTTGCATCAATAATTGTACGTTTCACGCTGTCATTCTCCTCTCTACTAGAATTCCAGACCAGCTTCTCTGGCTGCGTCTGCTAATGCCTGAATCTTACCCTGATATATAAAACCGCCTCTGTCAAAAACAACTTCCTTAATGCCTTTTTCAAGGGCTCTCTTTGCCACTACGGTACCTACATATGCTGCAGCATCAACGTCGTTAGTCTTCTCTAATTCTGCCTTTACTTCTTTTTCTACTGTAGAAGCAGCGACTAAAGTCTTACCAACTGCATCGTCAATAATTTGAGCATACATATGATTATTGCTTCTAAACACAGCTAAACGCGGTCTTTCTGCAGTGCCTGCAAAACGGTTACGTAATCTGTTGTGCTTTTTAACGCGAACTTCGCTTCTTGACTGTTTGCCAACCATCTTTACACTCTCCTTAATTATTTCTTACCAGTCTTACCAACTTTACGTCTGATCACTTCGTCAGCATACTTGATACCCTTGCCCTTATACGGCTCAGGTCTTCTCTTATCTCTGATTTCAGCAGCGTACTGGCCAACTTTTTCTTTATCGATACCTTTAATGATGATGGTATTCTGTCCCTCCATGGCGGACTCGATGCCTTCCGGATCTTCCATCTCTACCGGATGGGAATATCCAAGGGAAAGAACCAGCTTCTTGCCCTGCTTCTGGGCTCTGTAACCAACACCATTGATTTCCAGCTTTTTCTCATAACCGGCGGTAACACCGACGACCATGTTGTTTACCAATGTTCTTGTAAGACCGTGTAAAGATTTCATTTTCTTTAAATCATTCGGTCTTGTTACAACGATATGACTATCCTCTTCCTTGATGGTCATCTCGGACGGCAACACTCTCTCAAGTGTTCCCTTAGGACCTTTTACAGTCACTTTGTTATTTTCTGCGATTGCAACAGTTACGCCTGCCGGAATCGCGATAGGCATTCTTCCTATACGTGACATGCCGTTTACCTCCTTAAATTTTCGGAAGGAATCTCTGCGTTCCCTCTGTTTTCAGTCCTGTTAATGCCTACCAGATAAATGCCAGTACTTCTCCGCCAACACCCTGTGTGCGGGCTTCCTTATCTGTGATCACGCCCTGATTCGTGGAAATGATAGCCGTTCCCAAACCGCCAAGCACCTTCGGCAGCTCTTCCTTGTTTGCGTATACACGTAAACCCGGCTTGGAAATTCT
Organism: Lachnospiraceae bacterium 54-53; assembly: GCA_041223105.1. GTDB lineage: Bacteria > Bacillota > Clostridia > Lachnospirales > Lachnospiraceae > Lacrimispora. The sequence continues at coordinate 53,860 of JBCLPO010000014.1, read as the reverse complement.
CTTGATGCCTGTGATGATTTTTTCGTTTTTATCTTTGCCGTATTTTAAGGTGATCCGGATTGTCTGGAATGCACCGTCTTCTACGAGATCATATTTCTTAATGTAGCCCTCTTTCACAAGGATATCAGCAATAGCTAATTTCATCTTGGATGAAGGTATATCTACTGTATCGTGTTTTGCAGTATTTGCATTACGGATTCTTGTAAGCATATCTGCGATTGGATCGCTCATTGTCATTTTGAAATTGCCTCCTTCCTTATTTTACCAGCTTGCTTTTTTAACGCCTGGGATCTGACCTTTATATGCTAATTCACGGAAGCAAATTCTGCAGATTCCGTATTTTCTTAAATAAGCATGTGGACGACCGCAGATTCTGCAGCGATTGTATTCTCTTGTGGAGAATTTTGCAGGTCTCTGCTGTTTGATCTTCATTGAAGTCTTTGCCATGGATTATTCCTCCTACTATTTTGCAAATGGCATATTGAATAATGTCAAAAGTTCACGGGCTTCTTCGTCTGTCTTGGCAGTTGTAACGAAAATTACGTCCATACCTCTTACCTTGTCAACTTTATCGTAATCAATTTCAGGGAAAATAAGCTGTTCCTTGATGCCAAGGGCATAATTTCCCCTTCCGTCAAATGCATTGGGATTCACACCTCTGAAGTCACGCACACGGGGAATCGCAAGGTTGATCAGACGGTCAGCAAATTCATACATTCTCTCGCCGCGTAATGTAACCTTGCAGCCGATGGCCATGCCTTCCCTGAGCTTAAAGTTAGCAATTGATTTTTTAGCCTTTGTCAGAACTGCCTTCTGGCCGGAGATGATTTCTAAATCTCTGACTGCAGAGTCTAAAATCTTGGCATTTTCCTTTGCTTCGCCAATACCCATGTTAATGACGATCTTGTCTAACTTCGGCACTTCCATGATGTTCTTATATCCAAATTTCTTGATCATCGCTTCTACGATCTCTTTCTGGTACATCTCTTTTAATCTAGCCAATTTTTATTCCTCCTCTCCGAATTAGTCAATTACTTTACCGGTCGCTTTTGCAACGCGGACTTTTTTTCCGTCTTTTACTTCAAAGCCGACTCTGGTGGCTTTTCCGTCAACAACGAGCATTACATTGGAGATATCAAGTGCAGCTTCCTTCTGTACGATACCGCCCTGTGGATTGCCCGGGCCCGGCTTCACATGCTTTGTGATCATGTTGCAGCCTTCCACTACCACTTTACTGTTCTTCGTATCCACATGAAGAACTTTGCCCTGTTTGTCTTTATCTTTTCCTGTGATGACCTTTACCAGGTCGTCTCTTTTAATTTTATGCACAGTCCGACACCTCCTTATAATACTTCCGGAGCTAAGGAAACAATTTTCATGAACTGTTTCTCTCTTAACTCTCTGGCAACCGGCCCAAAGATACGTGTTCCCCTTGGAGTCTTGTCATCTTTGATAATTACGGCAGCATTCTCATCGAACTTGATATAAGAACCGTCTTTGCGGCGCGCACCTTTAACAGTACGTACAACAACGGCCTTTACAACGTCGCCTTTCTTAACAACACCGCCAGGTGTTGCGTCTTTTACGCTGGCAACGATAACATCACCAATATTAGCATATCTTCTTGTAGATCCGCCCATTACACGGATACACAATAATTCTTTTGCACCGGTATTGTCGGCAACCTTTAATCTGGTTTCCTGCTGAATCATGCCTGTTACTCCTTCCTGGAAATAAATTATTTCGCTCTTTCGATAATCTCAACAAGTCTCCATCTCTTGTCTTTGGACAGCGGTCTTGTTTCCATAACTTTTACTGTATCGCCCATGTTGCATTCGTTGGCTTCATCATGAGCTTTTAATTTATACGTTCTTTTTACGATCTTGCCGTATAAAGGATGTTCTACATGGTCTTCAATGGCTACAACAATGGTCTTATCCATCTTGCTGCTCACAACCTTACCAGTACGGGTTTTTCTGAGATTTCTTTCCACGTTCGGTATTCTCCTTTCAAGTTTTGGCCGTGACGGCCCTGTCTATAAGTTTACACACTGTCGTGTGTGTCATGATTTTTGAGCAAGCTGTAACTTAAGCTAATTTAGCCTTCTCAGTTATAACAGTCTGAATCCTGGCAATGTTCTTACGGACCTCTTTGATCCTGCTCGTGTTATCAAGCTGATTGGTCGCATTCTGGAATCTTAAGTTGAAAAGTTCTTTCTTTGCAGCTACTAATTCTTCATTCAGTTCTGCAGCTGATTTTCCTTTTAATTCTTCCACATATTTATTAATTTTCACTGTCATTCACCGCCTTCTAAATCTGCTTTAGCAGCAATCTTGCACTTGCATGGCAACTTATGCATGGCAAGACGTAAAGCTTCACGTGCTGTTTCTTCAGGTACTCCAGCGATTTCGAATAATACACGGCCTGGTTTTACTACTGCTACCCAGTATTCCAGAGCGCCCTTACCGGAACCCATTCGGGTTTCTGCTGGCTTTGCTGTTACAGGTTTATCCGGGAAAATCTTGATCCAGACCTTACCGCCACGCTTGATGTAACGGGTCATGGCAACACGGGCTGCCTCGATCTGGTTCGATTTGATCCAGCATGGTTCCAGGGAGACTAAACCGAACTCACCGTTGCTGATTGTATTGCCTCTTAAAGCCTTACCAGCCATGGATCCACGGAACTGTTTACGACGTTTTACTCTCTTAGGCATTAACATTATTTATCGCTCCCTTCCTTGTTTCCTTTAGTTGGAAGTACTTCGCCATTGTAGATCCATACCTTAACGCCGATCTTACCGAAGGTTGTATCTGCCTCAGCGAAACCATAATCAATATCTGCTCTGAGTGTCTGTAACGGAATGGTACCCTCGCTGTAGAACTCGGTACGGGCCATATCAGCACCGCCAAGGCGTCCTGCAACCGCAGTCTTGATGCCCTTTACGCCAGCCTTCATGGAACGGCCCATGGTGGACTTCATGGCACGGCGGAAGGATACACGGTTCTCCAGCTGCTGGGCAATGGATTCTGCCACTAACTGAGCGTCTTTGTCCGGTCTCTTGATTTCCTTGATATCAACAAACAATTTTTTATCTGTAAGCTTCTGAACTTCAACTTTTAACTTCTCGATTTCAGATCCGCCCTTGCCGATCACGACACCTGGCTTCGCTGTATGAATAATGATTTTCACGCGGTCTGAAGCGCGTTCGATCTCGATTCCGGAAATGCCGGCGCTGTATAATCTCTTCTTAAGAAATTTTCTGATCGCATAATCTTCCACCAGGTTGTCTGCGAAATCAGCTTCAGCATACCATTTTGAGTCCCAGTCTTTAATAACACCGACTCTTAAGCCGTGTGGATTAACTTTCTGTCCCATTATTTGCCTCCTTATCTTTCATTAAGCACGATGGTGATGTGGCTCATTCTTTTTTCGATTCTGTAAGCGCGGCCCTGTGCTCTCGGTTTTACTCTCTTCATTGTCGGTCCCTTATTTGCAAAGCATTCCTCTACATAAAGCTTTGCAGGGTCCATTCCGTTGTTATTCTCAGCGTTAGCAGCCGCTGATTTTAATAACTTCTCTATTAAAGTAGACGCATATCTGGGATTGTAAGTCACAATACCAAGTGCGGTCTGAACGTCTTTGCCTCTGATGGCATCCAATACAAAGCATGCCTTCTGAACGGAAACCCTAGCATAAGATAACTTTGCTGAAGGTCTGGTGTCCTTTTCGGCATTTCTTTCTCTCTTAATCTGGCTTCTATGTCCCTTAGCCATTGGTGAATCCTCCTTTCAACTTTAACCCCCTTTTGGAAATTCCGAAGGAATCCTTAAGGGCGTCTGTTTCTATATTACTTACGGCCTGATTTTTTCTCGTCCTTGCCATGTCCTCTGTAGGTTCTTGTAGCAACGAATTCACCCAGTTTATGTCCGACCATATCCTCCGTAACATATACCGGCACGTGTTTTCTGCCATCATGAACTGCAATTGTATGTCCAACCATCTGCGGGAAGATTGTGGAACGGCGGGACCAGGTCTTGATTACCTGCTTCTGTCCTGCTGCGTTCATAGCATCTACTTTTTTCAGTAAATGAGCATCTGCAAACGGTCCTTTTTTAAGTGAGCGAGCCATAGATTTTAACCTCCTTCAATTATTTAACGGTCTTTCCATCTCTTCTTCTAACGATCAGTTTGTTAGACTGCTTGTTTTTCTTTCTGGTCTTTAAGCCAAGTGCCGGTTTGCCCCATGGAGTGGATGGACCCGGACGTCCGATACCGGTCTTTCCTTCACCACCGCCGTGCGGATGGTCATTGGGGTTCATAACGGAACCGCGGACAGTAGGACGGAAGCCCATGTGGCGCTTTCTTCCTGCTTTACCGATATTGATCAGGTTGTGATCGCCGTTTCCTACAACACCGATGGTGGCTCTGCAGTTGATGGGAACCATTCTCATCTCTCCGGAGGGTAAACGAAGGGTTGCATATTTGCCTTCCTTTGCCATCAGCTGAGCTGCGTTTCCTGCGGAACGAACCAGCTGACCGCCTTTTCCCGGATAAAGTTCAATGTTGTGCACCTGAGCACCAACCGGAATCCGGCTTAAGGGCAGGCAGTTGCCCACTTTCGCTTCTGCTGTCTCACCGCTCATTACCTTCATGCCGTCTGTTAAACCGGCAGGAGCAAGAATATAGGACTTTGTACCGTCCACATAGCAGATCAATGCAATGTTGGCGGTTCTGTTGGGATCGTACTCGATGCCGATAACCGTTGCTGCAATGCCGTCTTTGCTGTTTCTCTTGAAGTCAATGATTCTATATTTTCTCTTAACGCCGCCTCCGCGATGTCTGACTGTGATTTTACCCTGATTGTTACGTCCGGCCGTCTTGTTGATCGTCTTGCTGACCAAAGACTTTTCAGGAGTTGTCTTTGTGATTTCACTGAAATCGGAACCGGTCATATGTCTTCTGGAAGGGGTATATGGGTTATACTTTTTAATTCCCATGATGTTTCTCCTTTCAACGCCGCCTGGCGTATCTTATTATCGTGATATAATGTTCATCACATAGTCCGGCCTGTGGTTTTATCCACCGCCTACAGTCCTTCGAAGATTTCGATATCCTTGCTGTCAGCCGTCAGCTGAACGATCGCCTTCTTTGTTCTGGCGGTCTTGCCGAATGTCATTCCTCTTCTCTTGGTCTTTCCATTCAAATTCATGGTGTTCACGCTGGCTACCTTGGCGCCCGGGAACATCTTCTCAACAGCTTCCTTAATCATAGCCTTGTTCGCGTCTGTATGCACTAAAAATGTATACTTCTTGGACGCCATAGCGTTCATGCTTTTTTCCGTTACTATAGGCTTTAAAATCACGTCGTAATACTTAATATCTGCCATTATGCGTACACCTCCTCGATTGCTGCAACAGCAGTCTTGGTAGCAACAACTGTGTTGTACTTTAAGATATCGTATACGTTGATTGTGTTAACAAAAGCAGTTTTTACGGCAGCAATGTTTCTTGCGCTCAATACTGCGTTTGTGCTGTCGTCACCGAGCACAACCAGAGCCTTGGATACCTTTAAGTTATTTAAAACAGTCTGGAATTTCTTTGTTTTGATCTCATCAAACTTCAGATCATCAACAACAATGAACTTATTGTCATTCACTCTGCTTGTAAGAGCGGATTTAAGAGCAAGTCTTCTTTCCTTCTTGTTGAGCCTGATCGTATAATCTCTTGGTGCGGGAGCGAAAACAACTCCGCCGCCTGTCCACTGGGGAGATCTTGTTGAACCCTGTCTTGCATGACCGGTTCCTTTCTGCTTCCACGGTTTTCTTCCGCCGCCGGATACTTCGGCACGTGTTTTTGCTTTCTGTGTGCCCTGGCGCTTATTTGCAAGCTGGCTTACGACTGCCATGTGTACGAGATGCTCATTAACATCTACGCCGAACACTGCATCGTTTAACTCTAATGTGCCAACTTCTTTACCTTCCATATTGTAAACAGATACGTTTGCCATCTGTGTATTCCTCCTTTCTTATAAAAGCATTAGTCAGCTGCTTTTACTGTTTCCCTGATTGTTACTAAAGACTTTTTCGGTCCTGGTACAGCACCCTTAACCAGAATCAGATTGTTTTCTGCATCAACCTTAACGATTTCAAGGTTCTGGATCGTCACCCTCTTGTTACCCATCTGGCCAGGCATCTTCTTGCCCTTGAATACCTTGCTCGGGTCAGAAGCGGCACCGTTGGAACCTGCATGACGGTGGAATTTGGAACCGTGAGCCATAGGTCCTCTGGACTGGCCGTGTCTTTTAATAGCGCCCTGGAAACCTTTACCTTTGGAGATTGCTGTTGCATCGATCTTATCGCCTGCAGCGAAGATTTCTGCTTTGATTTCATCTTTTACAGAATACCCGGAAGCATTCTCAAGCTTAAATTCTCTCACGTATCTCTTATAAGATACACCGGCCTTATCAAAATGGCCCTTGATCGGCTTGCTGACAAGCTTTTCTCTCTTATCAACGAAACCAACCTGCACTGCACTGTAACCGTCGTTCTCAACTGTTTTCACCTGTGTTACTACACAGGGGCCAGCCTGAAGAACCGTTACCGGAGTCAATACTCCATTCTCATTGAAGATCTGTGTCATTCCGACTTTGGTAGCTAATATACCCTTCTTCATGTTTTTACCTCCTGTTTGTTAATTCTACAGCGGATTGCTTTCGCAATCATCCTAGAACAGTCCAATATACGTGGAACACTATAACTCCGTCCGGCGAAAGTGCAGACACTTTCTTCTCGCTTTCGCTTACGGAGATGTTGATTCCTTACAGGAAAAAGTGTTACTTCTATATTAAAACCCTTCAGGACATTTCCTTACCTTTACTGATGCGGATGAAGATTATTTATTCTTCATCTTGATATCGATGTACACACCTGCCGGCATTTCCAGTCTGGATAATGCATCAACAGTTTTCTGGCTTGGTGTAATGATATCAATGAGTCTCTTATGCGTTCTCTGCTCGAACTGCTCTCTGGAATCCTTGTACTTATGAACCGCCCTTAAGATGGTTACCACTTCCTTCTTGGTTGGTAACGGCACCGGTCCGCTCACTTTTGATCCTGTCTTTTTTACAGTGTCGATGATTTTGCCTGCAGACTGATCAACTAACTGATGATCATACGCTTTTAATGTGATTCTCATTACTTGACTTGCCATAAAAAAAGTCGCCTCCTTTTCGCACTTAGTAGAAGTACGACAAGCGGTGACTGTACACGTTCCCGTGTGTGTCTTTTCGGACATCACACTGACTTTCTGCCTGAAACAACAGAATTTTAAATTGTACAGTGACTTGTCGCCAGTTTCCTAACTTGACATTCGCTCCACGGAAAACCTGCTTTTTCAAGCAGCAACCTCACGCTTCACAGCTATCATGCCACAGCCTTAACAGCATATCATACTTTTTTTAACAATGCAAGGATTTTTTTCAAAAAATGGCGTAAAATCTGATTTTCTCAGGTTTCACGCCATTTAGCCCGTTTTGTCTATTCCCAGGTTGGTTCCGTAGGGGTTCTGCCTTCCCCGGATGGAGATTCATCGTCGACCTTTAATAAGTTTCCGTTGCTTCCGGTCTTGTACTTCACACCATCTGAATTCTTCACCGTGGTGCTCTTTGCCACTTTGCCGGAAGTGTTCACCACATAAGTGGTGGTAGTGTTGCCTGTGGGGATGGCTATGGGTTCATATTTTGTTCCATCCTCAGCACACTGAAGCTTTCCCATGTAATATAAGTAACTGTCCTTCACTCCGGTATAGCCGCGGCCGCTGTCGCTGAAATAATACGTCCACTCGCTGCCGTCGCCCTCAGTCACCTTCATCCTGCCCTTCTGCATGGTACTGGTCTTCTTATCCCCAAAATAGAACGCCGTGTATTCCGAAGTGCTGCCAATGGCCACCTTCTGCAGCCCGTAAACAGGATTTCCCAGATGATTGAACAGATAGGTCTTATCGTTGATCTTGATCAAATTCTGCGTGCTGGCTTCCCCTTCTTTGGGACCGGTTTTGGGAACTCCGGTGCTGGAAAAGTAAAACCATTCCACATTCTCTTCATAACCGGTCAAATCCTCCGGCGGTTCAACGGAATACCAGCCCACTCTCAGCTTTCCGTTGGCATCATAAAACTTATAGTTCTGGATTTCATGATCGGGATCATCCACTCCCACGTTCTTCCAGCCGGTCTGCAAAGCGCCGTCCGAATCAAAACAGTAGGATACTCCGTCGATCTTATAAGTGGCAAAATCACCGGAAATATCCTTGGGCACATATTTCTTGCCGCTTTCATTGAAATAATACCAGGATTTCCCGTCATCGCTGTCTCCCGGCGTCACCCGGTCCGGATCATAGTCGCTGTCCGGAGAAAAGAGCTTCTGCCAGCCGGTCCGCATGGCTCCGTCAGTCCCGCAATAATACATGTCATCCAGTACCCAGCCCGTCTGCATCTCTCCGTTGCCATCAAAGTAATACCACTTATTGCTGATCTTCGACCAATTGTCCATGATGGCTTTTCCGCTGCTGCCGAAATAATACCACTTATACTGGGAATTTCCCGAATCCTGAAACTTCATCCATTTATCAGTCACCAGAATGCCGTTGGAATCCATATAATAAGTATTCTCCACCCAGGTGTTTACCGCCATTTCTCCGTTGCTGTTCAAATAGCGCCAAAGGTTGTCCGCACCCTTTTTCCATGCATTGGTAACCTTATTTCCGCTTGCATCATTATAGATCCAGGTGTTTCCTGACTGAGCCCAGCCCTCTGCCCAGGCATCCATGGATGCGGTACCAATTGTCAGCATGGCAGCGGCAGCCAGCACAATGAGACCTTTTCTTTTCATATCTTCACTCCTTACAGGGATTTCCTTTTTTGCTATTATTTATTTTAACAATTAATCTCAGATTATTCAACTGTTTTAATCTTTCAATTCTATTACGAAATTATTTCCTCCCCCCGGTCAGCCATGCCCGCCGCACAGGATCATAAAAAGGCGGGGCTGCCAAAAAGCAGATCCCCGCCTGAAAAAGCATTCTGCCGCGTCATTTCACGGCAGGTTTTATTACCGGTTACGGTTTCAGTTGCAGCGGTTGCTGCATCCGCATCGGTCATTGCATCCGCATCGGTTATTGCACCTGCAGCCGCAGCCGCTGTTCCATCCCAGACAGCATCTGTTATTACATCCACAATTGCACCGGTTGAACCAGCAGCGGTTGAACCGGTTATTGCAGCACCAGCTGCAGCAACAGTTGCATCCGCAGTTGCCTGCAAAAAATCTTATATTAAAACAGCTCATAAGCAATACCTCTCATTATTCTGAATTATACTATATTATATAGGACGTAAAGACAAGGCGTGATAACCCCTGGGGATTGATCTCCGAATCAGGTCCCCGCTCTTGACGCTCCCGGTTCTATCCAGTATAATCATAGAATCATGAAATGAATATGCTTATTTTTATTGTATAGAAAGAAAGGCGGCACCGATTATGTGGATTGCAGACGGCTGGAAAGATTACGAAGTGATAGATTGTTCAGAAGGAGAAAAACTGGAGCGATGGGGAAAATACCTCCTTGTGCGCCCTGATCCCCAGGTCATCTGGTCCACCCCCAGGACAGAGGCCGGCTGGAGCCGGCAAAACGGCCATTATCACCGCAGCGCCAAAGGCGGCGGAGAGTGGGAATTCTTTGACCTTCCCCAGCAGTGGAGCATCCGTTATAGGGACCTGACTTTTCAGTTAAAGCCATTCAGCTTCAAACACACGGGACTTTTCCCGGAACAGGCGGCCAACTGGGACTGGTTCAGCGAAAAAATAAAACAGGCCGGAAGGCCTGTAAAGGTACTCAACTTATTTGCCTATACGGGGGGAGCAACCCTGGCGGCGGCCAAAGCCGGCGCCTCCGTCACCCACGTGGATGCGTCCAAGGGAATGGTCGGCTGGGCAAAGGAAAATGCCCGCTCTTCCGGCCTGGAATCCGCTTCCATCCGATGGATCGTGGACGACTGCGTGAAATTCGTGGAGAGGGAACTGAGACGGGGCAGCCGTTATGACGCCATCATCATGGACCCGCCATCCTACGGACGGGGCCCAAAGGGCGAAATCTGGAAAATCGAGGATGCCATCCATCCTCTGGTCAGCCTCTGTGCCCGGCTTTTATCCGATAAACCGCTGTTTTTCCTGATCAATTCCTATACCACAGGACTGGCCCCTTCTGTATTGACTTATATGATTTCCCTGGAAGTCGGACAAAAGTTCGGAGGAACCGTACAATCCGATGAGGTGGGGCTCCCGGTCACAAGCCGGGGTCTGGTCCTTCCCTGCGGCGCGTCGGGAAGATGGGCTTCAGAGAGCTGAGGCTTTCTCAGCGGCCGCCGTTTAGCAGGAACCACAAGGGCGGAAGAAAACGCTTGAAAAAGCGGCCTGTATGATAGCTGAAAAATACGCACAGAACCGGCATGATGAGAAAAAGCCCAAAGGGCACGGCCGGATGGGCTGGGAGCAGAAATGCTCCCGTTTTGTTTATGAGCCTCACCATGGCAAAATGAACGGCATACAGAAAAAAGTTCTGTTTCATCCATTCCTTCGCTTCCGCAAGACGCTTCTCCGGCACAATGAGCCACAGTCCGGCCGGAGTGAGAAGCCGGAAGCATACGGCCGAAGCCGCCATCTCCCCCTTAACATCCCCCGGAAAATCAGCACCCAATAAAAATAACGCCGCCAGAAGAACTGCCCCGCCTGAGGCGAGATGATGGATGCTCCAGGCACTCTCCACAGCATTTTTTCCATGAACCGCCGCAAACGCTCCAAAGGAGTAATAAAGAAGCGCATCCAGATTCAGAAAAGGAAGAACCGCTCCAAAGTAAATGGCCGCCAGGACCCCTGCAAGAAACAGGCACCCTGTCTGCCACCGTCTGACCACAATGTAAATGACGGGTGCCAGAAGGATCAGCAGAATCAGCTGGTGTAAATACCAGAAGACATAATTATAAGTATAGTGCAGGATGGCTTCCGCAGCTCCCGGAAAGGTAAACGGAACTCTTCCTTTTCCAATTATTTCTGACAATACCGGAATCCGGCTTCCAATGACATATCCGAGATAGTAAAGCAGGTTCCATACAATATAAGGGACTAAGACGCTCCTCATTCTGGAATTCCATTTCACCCGGAGCCGTTCCATGGTAAAGCCCCGGAAAAAAAGATAGGAGGATATCAGGAAAAATCCGGGCACCGCGATCTGCGCCACCTTGTCTCCCAAAAAGCGTTCCATCCAGTCTATTTTATATGCGGTCCTGGTATTTCCCAAAAAGAGCACCGCATTATAGGAATGAACCCATATTACCAGAAGGCTGTAAAAAAATGTAAACCAGATTATTTTATTGCGAAAATCTTTCTCTTCCATGGGGCCCTCCTTCCGGTATTTTTCTATTCTATCACGGGAAGGGAAATCTTATCAAACTATTTTATTCGGTCCCGGCGGAAATCAGCACATTTTATCCAGAACAGAGGCTGAAACCTTTTCGTTATTCCGGTTGCACCGTTCAAAATACCTTCTGTAATATTCGGTGAACATTAAATCGATGAGAAAAAGCTGGCTGATCTCCGAAGAAGTGGATCCTCCCTGCAGGGGACCTTCATTGGCGCCGCACAGCAGCGTTATGTCGGAGTGAGCGGTCAGAGGTGACTTGATGAATCTGGTGATACAGACCGTGACTGCCCCCGCCCTTTTGGCAAGCTCCGCCACATGAATCGTATCCTTGGTGGCGCCGGAATAGGAAAAAATCACCGCCACTTCCCCTTGTCCCATCATGGAAGCCACCATGGCCTGCATGTGGGAATCCTGTACACAGTATACCTTAGGTTCGATCCGCAAAAACTTGTTGGCCGCCTTCATGGCGGACAGCATGCTGGCGCCTACGCCAAAGAAGCAGATCCTTTTTGCTTCATAAAGAGAATGAATGACCTGAATGAAGTGTTCCTCATTCAGCAGGGAATAGGTTTCTTCCAGAGCGCTCATATTGGTATTCAGCACTTTTCTGGAGAGCTCCGCAAATGAGTCGTCCAGGCTGATATCTCCTTCCAGCCGGCCCTGCCCTGTTTTTTCATCATTCAGGCTCAAAGACAGCTTCATCTTAAATTCCTGATACCCCTTCAATTCCAGTGTCTTGCAGAACCGGAAGACGCTGGTATCCCCCACTTCACAGGCTTCAGCAAGATCCGTAATGGACATGAACAGCACTTCTCTGTAATTTTGCAGTATGTAATCGGCCACCTTTTTTTCAGCCTTAGTCAATTGATTGTATTCCGCTCTGATTTTCGTCAAAAAATCCCCTTGCATCCTGTTACTCTCCCTTTTTGGATTTTCTTATTTTAAAAGAGACATGGCGAAGGTTATCCTCCGATCCGCCACGCCCCAGTCATTCCTGTTATAAGCATAAACAACAATTTCCACTTTGTCAATTTTTAGATTTGCCGGGCATTGATCCAAAATATCATTTTCTTTCCCTGCATCCGGAATTTCTTATAAAATATCTCGTTATGTCCCTGGGCCTTGTGATGGCCGTTCCCACTACTGCAGCCAGTGCTCCGGCAGCTAACGCTGCCTTTAACTGTTTTGGAGTCCATATACCCCCTTCCGCGATCACCGGTTTCCGGCAGTCTTCAGCCAGGCGTTTTATCAGGTCCAGATTGGGGAGTTCCGAATCTCTTGTATAGGGGGTGTATCCATTTAATGTGGTCCCGATCAGATCAAAACCGAGGCAGGCCGCATGGATCCCTTCTTCGTAACTGGAACAGTCGGCCATAAAGAGCTGGTCCGGATATTTATTTCTGGCCTCAAGGAAAAACCCATCCAGGCTCTTTCCATTGGGACGGCCCCTGTGAGTAGCGTCCGCGGCAATAATATCCACACCGCATTCTGCCAGGGCATCCACCTCATCCATGGTGGGGGTGATAAATACTCCGCTGTCTTCATAATCCCGCTTCACAATGCCGATGATGGGGATATCCACAGTTTTCCTGATTTCCATAATATCCGCAACGGTATTGGCCCGGATCCCTGACGCACCGCCCTCCCGGGCTGCATACGCCATGCGTGACATAATAAAGGAGCTGTGCATCGGCTCATCCTCCAGCGCCTGGCAGGATACGATGAGACCGCCCTTTATTTTATTTAAAATATCCCGGTTCATAGAAAGCCTCCCAATTTTTATCTGGTATCATCATAACACATAAAAAAACCATTTTTCAATCATTGCTTTTAAATAAATAAGGTCAGGGTCCCTGTTTTTTTCCAATATCTTCCTGTTTTTCAGACTAATTTCACATTTCAGACATAAATAAGTGGTATGCTGTTTCTATATATTTTACTGTACAAAGGAGGAATGAATATGGAAATATCAGGAATATCAGGCTCTTCATCCTACGATGAATGGAAACTGATCCAGGCCCAAAGAGAAAAGGAACAAAAAAACGCGGAACAGACAGGGACAGTGGGCAGTGCAGAAGTTTCCGCAGCGGAAAATACCGTTGATTCTCTGGCACAGACGGAAAAAGTGCCGGACATAACCAACACGGACAGGGTGGAGATCAGCAGCGAAGGCAGAGCTTACCAGCAAAGCATGCAGCCGGCTGCCGCAGCCCCAGCGGAAAACTCCGCTTCTTCCGCCTCTTCAGAAAATTCCGTAAATCTTTCTTCCCTGACGGAAGATGAGATCCAAAACCTGGTGGACGAAGGAACCATCACCCGGGCGGAAGCAAACGCGGAGCTGGCAAGAAGAGCCGCCGAAGAAGCTGAAAATGCTGAAAAGGACAAGGCCCCGGGGGAAACGAATCAATATGACCCATATATTGAGGAAGAATAAAGAAACAGTCCGGTTGAAAGGCCGGCCTGTTTTTTTAATGAAAGAGACAGGCCAATGACTTTTCAGTAAAATTACATAAAATTTAAAATATTTTTCACATATTTTTTAAGCCTGCCGCGTAGGGTTTATGATATAATAGGAGCAATTTCAATGATTGCTTCATATAAGGAGAACAAAATATGAAAAAAATAACTCGCGCTGCCAGCCTGTCTTTTGCTTTACTGCTTGCGGGACTTTCTCTGTCAGGCGGTCCTGCTCTGCAAATGAACGGCGGAAATACTGAAAACAACGCGCTTCAGACATTTTCTTCCGACAGCGGACAGGCTCTTAAATCCATGGCCCTTGGCCCCGGCCTTGTAAACCTGTCTCCTGCGGATGAATTTTCCACCTACCAGTGGGGATTAAAAAATGACGGAGAATTCCGCCTGATGGAACTGAAATCCAAATTCCAGTCCGTGGATAACATTTTCGACAGCAGGAACACCGGCACGGGAATGCCCCAGCCCGGCCCCGGCGACTATGAATCCACAGTGATCCATGCCGTCACCGGCGTCGACATCAACATACAGCCCGCCTGGAAGCTGTATGACCAGGCGGAAAACAAACGCTCCGTTATCGTTGCCATCATTGATACCGGCATTGATATCAATCATCTGGAGCTCAAAAATGCCATGTGGACCAACCCCGGAGAAGTAGAAGGGGACGGGATCGACAACGACGGCAACGGATACGTGGATGACGTACATGGCTGGAATTTCTATCAGGGAAACAGCCAGGTCTTCAACGGCAGTGAAGACAGCCACGGGACTCATGCGGCAGGAACCATCGGCGCAGCCAGGGGAGCTTACGGCATTGCCGGGATCACGGACAACAATTATGTGAAGATCATGTCCTTAAAAGCGCTGGGCGGTGCGGATGGCGTAGGTTCGCCTGAGGCTGTGATACAGGCCATTAAGTACGCGGAAGCCAACGGGGCCTCCATCTGCAACTTAAGCATGGGTACCTCTTCCTACAGTGAGGCCCTTGCACAAACCATAAAAGATTCCACCCTGCTGTTCGTGGTTTCCTGCGGCAACGGAGGGGTTTCCGGACTGGGGTATGATACGGATACTTATCCCGTATATCCGGCCTCTCTCCCCTATGATAATGTGATCTCCGTAGCCAATCTGCTGTTTGACGGCAGCTTAAGCAAGGATTCCAACTATGGCGCGGCCAGTGTTGACATAGCCGCTCCGGGCAGCTACATTCTGAGCACGGTTCCGGGAAATGCCTATGGTTTCATGAGCGGCACCTCCATGGCCGCGCCTATGGTGACCGGCGTGGCTGCCATGCTCTATTCCTACCGCCCTGACATCTCCCTGACCGACGTTAAAAATATCATCTTAAATTCCAGCAGGAAGCTGGACGGCCTCACAGGAAAGACGGTGAGCGGGGGACTTCTGGATGCTTACGGAGCCATGACCTGGCAGTAAAGCGGGATGAAAAAATACCGTAATAAAGGACTTGTAAACCTTTATTACGGTATTTTTATGTTCTCACTAATTCTCCAGTGATCTCCACCTGAAGTTTGGAATGACATCAGACCATTTCTCAATTCCTATGATGGACTTTGCAAATTCCGTATTCTCCAGGGTATATTTCTTTTTATCGATGTTACGGAAAACCTGCCATATCTTCCTGCGTTTTGTGGCCACAATATCATCTCCCCGGTCCATGGCGCATTCCCAAAGGCCAAAGGATAAGCCGCTCCTTACCTCCAGAGGGGCATCCACCTGACGGCTTAAGATATAAGCGTCTATATAAGGATTGCTGTCAACCATGTAATAGGAATAAGCATAAGCCGCTGCCTGGATCTGATCCACTTTGCCTCTTGTCAGGCTGGTTGCCGTAAATCCCTGTTCTGTCAGTATGATGTGACGCACGTGACCGGTGGGGGATTTTAAGCAATCCTGAGCCATGTAATCCGTCAGGGTCGTCAGATTCTTGAAATTGATGACCGGAGAATTGAAATCACTGGTGATCAGACCGGTCTGATCATCATCCCAGAATTCCGGTTCCGTCATGGGGCACGGATAGGGATGATAGGATAATCCCCAGTCCATCTGTCCCTGCTCATTGGCAATGGAGTTAAAGGTATCCACAACGTCTTTTCCGCCGTATTTCAACTTGTTGTCAATCTCGTTGTTCCAGTTATAGTCCAGGGAGAAATATACCCTGTCATTGGCGCTGGTGCTTTTAATGGCCGTGTAGAAGACACGGAACGCGTCCTGGTAAGCCTGGACGTAGCTGGTAAGATCTCTTTCACCCATGTGATTCCACTGCTGGTTATTGATCTCATTGCCGATGATCCAGTTGGAGATCTTTCCGTAATTGGGATTGGAACCGTTATACCGCTCAGCCAGGAAGGATGCTATGGCTCTGGTCTGGTCCAGTCCGTTCTGTGTGGCCACATTGAACATGTAATAGAATGCATTTGCGTTTTTCTTGGTTCCCGGGTAGATCAGATCCGGTGTGGCGTCATTCCAGCCATTTAAAATGATGGCGGTTACGGTCATGCCCTTTCCGGACAGGGCGCTGATGGTCTCGTCATAGCTTGCGATGGCATTCTTGTCAAAATGATAGGTCTTGCCATCAAACTGATAGTCAATTCCCTGGCCCAGTATCTGATGAAAGGAAATATTGGTGGCAACATGCTTGACGCCCAGTTCAAAAGCATCGCCCAGCATGTTAAGCTGGATATTCAGGCCTTTCTTGGTAAGGGGATCACTAAACGGCTGGGTATTGGCAGCAACCATCTCAGGATTTGTTATATAATGAGGCTTGCTGATCTCTATGTACTTCGTCCCATCCCATACGGCCACAACGAACCTGCTGTAAAGCTTGTCATCAACCGTATTGCGGTTCAGCGGGAATGTGAACTTAACCGTCTCTCCCGGCGCAGAAGAAGCCGCATAATCCGTTCTTCCCTCCAGATTGGACTGGTACGGCTGCATCTCCACCAGATAGAGAACACCATCCGTTCCCTCCATGCTTCCGCTGTTTGATGCCAGGACCGTCACACTGTTCCGGTCCGAGTTAATGAGACAGGACTGGATCGTCGCCTGTGCTCCGGCGATTACTTCATCCGCCAGCGAGACAAAGGCCGAAGCACCGCACAAAAATGCAGCCGCCAGCATTCCTGCCGCAATCCTGCCAATATTTATTTTTTTCATCTTTGCATCCCTCCATGTTGTCATAATCAGATTCTATACAATAATAACCAATTTCCCTGCTTTTTACAATAACGTTTTTATTACGTATTTGTAATAAAACCTTAAGGCCCTTCCTGAATTTTCCAAATATCAGGCCTCGGGAGGGGAGCCGGTCAATATACAACAAAGGAATGGGCGGTGACAACATCCAGCCAGCGGCGGGTCTTTAAGCGGTTTGTAAAGGTGTCCACAGATTCCATTCCGGGATAAAAGGACATTTGATAGGCCTTTTTCCAGTCCTTATAGGAAACCGTATATTCAAACGCGTCAGGAAGGCTTATACGGCATTCCTCCAAATGCTTCAGAGCCTCTTTTGTTTTCCCTTTCAGTTCTTCCAGTATCTCCACCGGAGAAACACAGTAAGCAGCTCCCCCTGTTCCCCGTTTGGTCTTTACGCACGTAATGCCCGGAACAGTTTCCCGTGTGGAATCGCAGATCGCTTCATCTCCAGATATAAGTATGACAGGTACACCCAAAGAGGCGGCCGTATAACTGTTGAGCACAAACTCGCTCATGATCCTTCCATTGAGGAAAATCTGCCTGCTGTTGCCGGTGGAGGTATGGCTTAAAGAAAAACCCGGAT
The DNA here is from genome assembly GCA_041223105.1 of Lachnospiraceae bacterium 54-53. Lineage (GTDB taxonomy): Bacteria > Bacillota > Clostridia > Lachnospirales > Lachnospiraceae > Lacrimispora. Next base: position 36,121 of record JBCLPO010000014.1, on the reverse strand, counting down.
CTCCGGCGGCGGCATGATAACCTACAAATAAGGCGGCGTCAAAGCTGGAATCCAGACCATACATCATGTTATAGGGATGCCCGCTCTTTCCCCTGATCAAAACCACATGGGGAGGCATGGACAAGGGGTCAATATTGGAAGCGTCCCCGTGTCCGTCCTTCACTACGATCTCCTCCACTCCCGCTTCAAAGGCGGCCTCACAGACTGCCGTCACCTCTTTTGTCATCTGCTCAGCAAACCGTTGATAGCATGCCTCATTTTTATGGGTTTCATCAGCAAAGCTCACGCCGGCACATCCTTCAATGTCTGCACTAATGAATAATTTCATGATATTTTCTCCTTTTACGATTTAAGGCGGCTGCCGGCATCACTCCGCCGCAGCCGCCCACACCCTTCGCTTCAATGCTGATTATACCACTTACCCATTTAATCACCAATCTCCAAGGTAAACATATCTTTATATTTTTTTCCGTCAAATATGTGATTATATACCAGATATTCGTAGTTTCTGATGAAGGAACGGTAAGGACTTCCCTCCTCGGTCAATGCCTCCCAGGTGTAATAGGTTCCCGACTTATCATAGCATCCGAGAGGATGTACCACAGGAAATATCTCTTCCATTGACAGGAGGAACTGCTGATAAGGGGTCATCTCAATTCCCGCCCGTTTCAACAGCTCGGAGGATAAGTAGATAGCTCCCATCTCCCCTTTTTCCTCTTCCTTGGTCTCATAATTGGTCCAGATAACAAATGGGGTCTGATACCACATCAGACGGTCCTTATTGGGAACCTGATCACTTGGTATTCCTGAGATCTCGTCAAAAAATTCGTCCTCCACACTCGGCTGATGATCCCCGAACATTACGATCATGGTCGGTTCCCGGCTCTTTTCAAAATAGGAAATCAGATACTCAAACGCCTCATCAGACCGCTTCATCAGAGACAGATACTGATCTGTCTTCGGATATTTTCCTTCCAGTTCTCCGGTGAGCCACACCTCCTGTTTGAAGTTATCATGGGGCGATTCATAGCCTCCATGGTTCTGCATGGTCACGTTGAAAAGAAACAGCTTATCCTCGGGATTTTCTTTGGCTTCCACCTTTTCGATCAGCTTTTCATAATCCGCCCGGTCACTGATATAATTCCTTAACTGCTCGCTGTCTTCATAATCTTCAATATCAAGAAATTCATCAAAGCCCAAATTATGATAACATTCCTCCCGGTTCCAGTTCTCCTTTGGATAGGGATGCATGGCAATGGCCTCATACCCCTGGGACTTTAAAGTGCTCACAAGGCTGTAAGTGTTCGGCTTGACATTGAACTGATAGGCAATGCTGTTGGCCGGAAGAAGAGCAACGGAATCCCCCGTAAGGAATTCAAATTCGGAATTACTGGTCATGGACCCAAAAACAGGAACACACAGGCTTCCTTTTACCGTATTCTCCTTCAGACTGTTTAAAAAGGGAAAATATTCCTGATTGGTCTCAAAATTTCCCGCTACTTTTAAATCAGAAAGACTCTCATTCATGATACAGATAATATTTACCGGTGTAACAGCCCTTTCCTTTTCTGTATCCGCACTTCCGGCAGAAGCCATCAGAACCTGATTTTCTTCCTTAACGGACTCATGGATCTGCTTCACTTTTGAAAGACTGTAGCCTTCCGGTTTTCTTTTCACCGCATAGCTGCAGGAAACTGCGGTTGACAGCACATATCCATATTCCTGGTATGATTCATTAACTGCCCACATATTGATGCCCAGTCCGGCATTGGGGATCAAATATGTATAAAACCATACAGCGAAGCTTACGACTATCCCCGCGCTGCCTCCGGCGAAAAACAGCCGCAGCTTTTTTCCCTTTAATTTTTGGTGGAATATCAATGCAAACAGGCAGATAGCCTGAATTCCCAGACATGCAAGATACATTTCCTTTGTAATGATGAATTCATAATTTCCCGCTACGCTCATTGCGGTCTGAAATGCCATGATATCCCAGAACATGATCGGCCTTCCGCGGAATCCCACAACCAGATATTCAGCCACGGATACCGCATACAGAAATACAGATACAGCCGGAACCGCTATCCTGGTGCTGCCGCTTACAGCAAATGCCGCCAGATACAGCAAATATATCCAGCCTATATTTAAAATGGCGTTGGAAAGGGAAATGACCGCCAGATTTCCCGTAACGTATTCGAACAGAATATAGGATACACAGGGAATCAGAAGCAGGACGAGAGTTGTTATAAAAATTCCTGCTGTTTTAAGCCGCTGTTTTAACTGTTGTTTTGTCACTGTTAACTCCTCTTTTTCTAAATAACAGGTTGATTTAATCGTACCACAAAGCGGCTCTGACGGCAATGGACAATTAATAGCAATTTTTACTGGTGTTACGGATTTTATCGTGACGGCCAGTCTGTTTTTCCTTATTTCCGGTTTATGGAGGGCAATATATGGAGTCCTCTGATTTTAACAGCTCAATAAGTATATAAAAAAGCTCAGATACTTATATTTTAAAGATCTGAACTCTATCACTTTTTTAATTATTCTAGAATCGATGCAAATCCTCTCAGAACATTTTATAATTCCTTAAAGGTAATGTTTTTCATGGTTGTAAAGCAGTTTTATCAAATGTACGTTCCATTTGTTGTGTTTTGAAAAATTAAAGGATTTTTTTATACCTCTTATTAACGGTTTCATACTTTTTCTCTTGAATCCTTCTTCCAGATATGCTATATTAGAATTACAAAAGGAACCACCGCCCCTCTACAAGGGGTTGGCCAGTGAAAAGAGCAGAAATCCCACCCGATACCAGCCAAGTATACAAGGGTGGGTTTTCTATTGCCTGTTTCCAGGACTTTATAGAAAAACGTTACTTACAATTATAAAAAATAGAGGTCAGCAATGCGATGACAAAAGTTCCAAAGGCCATAAGGTCTTTAAAATCAAAACTCATACACATCACCTCCCATCTATGTATGATGGAAGGCCAACGCCCCTGCAGTGACACGATTGTTCCATGTCACTATGGTAACATTTCCCATTTTAATGTGCAATTGCTTTTCCTGGTGGCAGAAGATTATCGGGCGGATTGAAAACTTAATATAATACAGAGACCAAATCATAAAGAGCCGAACCCCTTATCAATAAAGGGTCCGGCTCTGAATTTAATTAACCAATGATAGAAACAACTCTTCCTGAACCTACTGTACGTCCGCCTTCACGGATAGCGAAACGAAGCCCCTGCTCCATAGCGATCGGATGAATCAGTTCTACAGTCATCTCTACGTTATCGCCAGGCATACACATCTCTGTGCCAGCCGGTAAATCGCAAACACCGGTAACGTCGGTTGTTCTGAAGTAGAACTGCGGTCTGTAGTTGTTGAAGAACGGTGTATGACGTCCGCCTTCATCTTTTGTTAAAACGTAAACCTGTGCGGTAAACTTAAGATGACAGGTTACGGAACCTGGCTTGCACAGACACTGTCCTCTTTCGATTTCAGTTCTCTGAACGCCACGCAGCAATGCGCCGATGTTGTCGCCGGCCTGAGCCTCGTCAAGTAACTTACGGAACATTTCGATACCGGTTACAACAACTTTACGTGTTTCTTCATGGATACCAACGATTTCAACTTCGTCAGATACATGTAAGGTACCACGCTCTACTCTGCCTGTAGCAACAGTACCACGGCCTGTGATGGAGAATACGTCTTCAACTGGCATTAAGAATGGCTTATCTGTTTCACGTACAGGATCCGGAATATAATCATCTACTGCATTCATTAATTCGATGATCTTGTCTCCCCAGGAACTGCTTGGGTCTTCAAGAGCCTTTAATGCGGAACCCTGGATGACCGGTGTGTCATCGCCCGGGAATTCATACTCGTTTAACAGCTCACGGATTTCCATGTCTACCAATTCAAGTAACTCTTCATCATCAACCATATCGCACTTGTTCATGAATACAACGATGTAAGGAACGCCTACCTGACGGGAAAGCAGGATGTGCTCTCTTGTCTGAGCCATAACACCATCGGTAGCAGCAACAACTAAGATAGCACCATCCATCTGAGCAGCACCGGTGATCATGTTCTTAACGTAGTCAGCATGTCCTGGGCAGTCAACGTGAGCATAGTGTCTCTTCTCTGTCTCGTACTCAACGTGGGAAGTGGAAATTGTGATACCACGCTCTCTCTCTTCCGGAGCCTTATCGATATTCTCGAAAGCTACTGCCTGTCCAGTACCTAATCTTTCGTGAAGAGTCTTTGTGATAGCAGCTGTTAAAGTAGTTTTGCCGTGGTCAACGTGACCGATGGTACCGATGTTACAATGTGGTTTGTTTCTTTCAAACTTAGCTTTAGCCATTTTATAACGTCCTCCTTAATTTATGCTCTTTTTGAGCTTTAATTTTTTATGTTAGGCTGTTTTTTATTATATGCTATTTATGCACTATTTTCAAGCCTATTTGATGGATTCCAGGCAGTTTGGACAGCCCGGAATCCAATGGAACCTGTTAGGAATTATTTGCCCTTTTTATCTGCAAGAACTTTTTCCTGTACACTCTTTGGAACCTGCTCATATTTCTCGAAGAACATGGAGTAGTTGCCTCGTCCCTGTGTTCTGGAACGTAAATCTGTGGAATAGCCGAACATCTCTGCCAGCGGAACATATGCCTTTACCATCTTGCCGCCGCCGATGTCTTCCATACCTTCGATGCGGCCCCGGCGGGAGTTGATATCGCCGATAACGTCGCCCATATATTCCTCAGGCATGGTCACTTCCACTTTCATGATCGGTTCAAGAAGAATGGCGCCGCCCTTGTTCATAGCATCCTTAAACGCCATAGAACCGGCAATGTGGAATGCCATTTCACTGGAATCGACCTCATGGTAGGAACCGTCATAAACATTGGCTTTTACACCCAGTACCGGGAATCCGCCCAGAATACCGGACTTCGTAGCTTCCTCGATACCTTCGCCGACTGCCGGGATATATTCCTTGGGAATCGCACCGCCGACAACGCTGGTTTCAAATTTGAATGTTTCCTCACCGTTGGGATCCATCGGCTCGAAGCGCACCTTACAGTGTCCGTACTGACCGCGTCCGCCGGACTGCTTGGCATACTTGCTGTCAACGTCAACCGATTTGGTAAATGTCTCCTTATAAGCGACCTGAGGAGCGCCTACGTTGGCCTCCACATTGAACTCGCGGAGCAGACGGTCTACGATAATCTCCAGATGGAGCTCTCCCATACCGGAAATAATAACCTGACCGGTTTCCTGGTTGGTCTTGGCACGGAACGTAGGATCTTCTTCTGCAAGCTTTGCCAGAGCTTCGCCCATCTTGCCCTGACCGGCTTTGGTCTTCGGCTCGATGGCGATATCGATAACCGGCTCCGGGAATTCCATGGATTCCAGAATTACCGGATGCTGCTCGTCACAGATAGTATCGCCTGTAGTTGTTATTTTAAAACCAACGGCTGCAGCGATATCACCGGAGTATACCTTATCCAGCTCGGACCGCTTGTTGGCATGCATCTGAAGGATACGTCCAACACGCTCTTTCTTGCCCTTGGTCGCATTCAGCACGTAGGAACCGGAATTCATGATACCGGAATACACGCGGAAGAATGCCAGTTTTCCGACGAACGGATCTGTCATGATCTTAAATGCAAGAGCCGCAAATGGCTCTTCATCGGAAGAATGCCGCTCGATTTCATTGCCATCCATATCAACACCCTTAATGGAAGGGATATCGGTAGGAGCCGGCATATATTCAAGAATTGCATCAAGGAGCTTCTGTACGCCTTTGTTTCTGTACGCGCTTCCGCAGCATACAGGAATGGCCTTGCACTCACAGGTCGCAGTTCTCAAAGCTTTCTTTAATTCTTCGTTGGAAGGCTCTTCCCCTTCCAGGTACATCATCATCAGGTCGTCATCCAGCTCACAGATCTTTTCCGCCAGTTCAGCGCGGTAGAGCTCCGCATCATCCTTCATATCCTCAGGGATATCGACGATGGAGATATCATCTCCCTTATCATCGTTATAGATGTAAGCTTTCATTTCGAACAGATCAATGATTCCCTTGAACTCATCTTCTGCTCCGATGGGCAGCTGAATGCAGATCGCGTTCTTTCCCAGACGGGACTTGATCTGATCAACAGCGCCGTAGAAATTTGCACCCATGATATCCATCTTGTTGATGAATGCCATACGGGGTACGTTGTAGGTATCAGCCTGACGCCATACGTTCTCGGACTGCGGTTCAACACCGCCCTTTGCACAGAACACGCCTACGGCGCCATCCAGTACACGTAAGGAACGCTCAACCTCTACTGTAAAGTCAACGTGTCCTGGAGTATCAATGATGTTGATACGGTGTTCCAGAGCACCCGGTTTCACTTTGGTGTTCTCATGCATGGTCCAGTGACAGGTTGTTGCAGCTGAAGTGATTGTGATGCCTCTCTCCTGCTCCTGCTCCATCCAGTCCATGGTAGCGGTACCTTCATGAGTATCACCGATTTTGTAGTTTACACCAGTATAATAGAGGATACGCTCGGTCAATGTAGTTTTACCTGCATCGATATGGGCCATAATACCAATATTTCTGGTTCTTTCCAATGGATATTCTCTTCCAGCCAAAGCCTTTTCCTCCTATTAGAACCTGTAATGAGCAAATGCTTTGTTTGCCTCAGCCATCTTGTGCATATCTTCTTTCTTCTTCACAGCGGCACCGGTATTATTGGCAGCATCCATGATCTCATTAGCAAGTCTTTCCTCCTGAGTCTTCTCGCCTCTCTTACGAGAGTACAGAGTGATCCATCTCAGGGCTAATGCCTGCCTTCTCTCCGGTCTTACTTCGATCGGCACCTGGTAGGTGGCGCCGCCGATACGCTTTGCCTTTACCTCAAGCACAGGCATGATGTTATTCATCGCTTCTTCGAATACTTCAACGGCCGGCTTGCCAGCCTTTGCTTCTACACGGCTGAATGCGCCGTATACGATCTTCTGAGCAACTCCCCTTTTACCATCATACATAATGTTGTTGATCAGCTTGGTAACAACCTTATTATTGTAAAGCGGGTCTGCTAATACGTCTCTCTTTTGGGTATGTCCTTTACGTGGCACGTTACTTCCCTCCTTAATATCACTGTTCATCCGGTAAGGATTCCACAGCTATTCATTAGATCCTAGGTACTCACAAACATTGAAGTTGCGTTCGCGCTCGGTTTCTATATATATAATCCTGCAACCTACAGGTTCAATATCATCAATCCGGCACTTGGAATTCAATTGTGTGGTTCTAATTATTTTTTCTCTTTCGGTTTCTTAGCACCGTACTTGGAACGAGCCTGTTTTCTGTTGGCTACACCTGCAGTATCCAGGGTACCTCTGACAATGTGGTACCTGGTACCTGGTAAGTCCTTTACTCTTCCGCCGCGGATTAAAACCACGCTATGCTCCTGAAGGTTGTGACCTTCTCCAGGGATGTAACTTGTTACTTCGATACCGTTAGAAAGACGAACTCTGGCGATCTTTCTAAGAGCAGAGTTAGGCTTCTTAGGAGTTGCAGTCTTAACTGCCGTGCAGACACCCCTCTTCTGTGGTGCGGAAATATCAGTTGCCTTTTTCTGTAAAGAGTTGTAACCCTTCTGCAGAGCCGGTGCCTGAGATTTCTTTGCGCTTGTCTGTCTACCCTTTCTTACTAACTGGTTAAATGTTGGCATTCCATTCACCTCCTGTGATATTGTCTGTGGTTGCTGTTATCTTCAGCTTAATTTACGCACAAAAACATGACGCGTTTATGCACGCCTAATTATTATATACATATTGTTTTTTTCTGTCAAGGTTTTTTTTCAGAACGCCTTTTTACAAGGAAAAATAGGCATGATGGGGCGAAAAATCGCGCAAACAGAGCAGATTTTCTCTTCAAAAAAATCCGGAGCATAAATTCGTCAGACATTCACACTCCGGATTTCCGGTTTTTTGATCCCAGGGCGTGTCTGAAAACTCATTGTCTCCCGCAAAGCGGAACACTCCGCCCCGCAAAGGCAGTTTTCAGATATACCCTAGTTTTCTTTCAGCTCTTTTAAGGCTTCCGATATGATTCCGTCCATCTCTTCCACATACTGGTCCGCCGTGAGCTTGCCGGCCAGAACCTCAATGAGCTTATCTCTCAAGTCATTCTGGACCGCACCGGTAAATGCCTGATACCCCCACTCCGCTCCGGGCTGGGAATCCGTTGCAGCCAGCTCCCTGGAAAAAATATCAAAATATTCTTTTCCGTATTCGTAATTCAGACTCTCGTTTCCCCTGACCTGGGAAAGATAGCTGTTCTCCGTGCAGTACCTGGCATTGTTTTCCGCTTTTGAGATCCACTCAATAAATTCCGCAGCCTCTTTTTCCACTCCCGTATTCTGGAATGCCGCCAGATACTTACCGCCCGGCACGGAAGAACGCCTTGCTTCCCTGGGAAGATAAGTCACCCCCCATTCAAAGTCCGTGATCTGATCCTTGTAATTTGCGATCATCCAGCTTCCGGAAAAATGCATGGCCACCTGCCCGGTGCGGAATAAATTGTTGGGATTTTCCGAACCCAGCCATACGGAGGACGGAATGATTTCTTCGTCGTGAAGCTCCTTAAAGAAATTTACGGCCCGCCTGGTCTCTTCCGTGTTAAAATTGGATGCGCTTAAATCCCCATTCAAAAGGCTTCCCCCTGCCTCATATAAAAGTGTGGTGAAACGCTGGGGAGACTTGTCATATACAAGACCGTATTTGCAGTCACTTTTTTCCATGACTGTTTTCATGGCTTCCTTCCATTCGTCCCATGTCCAGATCTCCTCCTCTGACCCGGGAACAGATACCCCGGCTTTTTCAAAGGCGGTTTTATTATAGATCAGTCCGTTGGCGGTCACATCCATGGGAGCTGCCAGTATCTTATCATCAAAAACAAATTTCAAGCCTTCTCCGAAGCTGTTCACAAATGCATCCCGGTCCTGTACATACTGTCCCAGATCCACCAGCTGGTTCTGAAACGGCCCCAGGTTGGTGAGCCTGGCCATAGCCGGCGCTTCTTTTCCGCTCAGCATATTTTTAATTTTGCTCTCCAGATCCGCATAGGGCACCTCAATCAGTTCGATTTTGATATCCGGATTTTCCGTCATGTACTCTTCGGCCAGCTTCAGAAAAGACTCCCCCTCTTTTCCGTCGCTGAACCATACCACATCCAGAGTCTTCACTTCGCCTTCCGCCTTTTTTCCCCCGCCGGAACAGCCCATAAGCAATCCGGACACCAGTGCCCCCGCCAGCACCATTGATAACGCTTTCCTCATAAATAACCTCTCCTTTTTCATTTGATACCCTAATTTTAACAGCTGCCCCATAGAAAAAACCGCACATTTAAGACAGGAAATCATTCATTATTGCTCTTTTTGGACTGGGCATATTTTTTGGGAGTGATCCCTGTCAGCTTTTTAAATACCGCAATAAAATGGCTGTCGCTGTTATAGGAAAGCCTCAGTGCAACATCCGTTACGGAATGTCCTTCCTTTAAAAGAGCTTTTGCCGCAATGATCTTCTGGTTCGCCACATACTGCATAAGGGTAAAGCCTGTTTCCTTTTTAAAATAATGGCTTAAATAATAACGGTTCATATAGAATTTCCGTGAGATCTCATCCAGATCCAGCCGTTCCTCCACATGGGCCCCAATATATTTTTTCAGCTGCTCGATCCTTTCCCTGTATAAAACGGGATCCTTAAACTCCTGTCTGCCTTCCTCCTCCAGGTCCGTGAAATTTTTATTTTTCTTCTCTTCCATGAAAAACCGGTACATTTCATTAATGGCAATGATCAGCTCCAGTATGGACAGCTTGATCCTTACGGCGGACTCCGCGCTGTTTTTTGAATTTATGTTTCTTTCAATTTTCCCAAACAGCCCTTCCACTGTTTGGAGCTTTTCCACTGCCAGGTGAAGCTTATGGTTAAATGGATCCGGCCGGTTTTCAAAAAACATGGAAAAGTCATATTGAAACGCTCCGGCCATGGGAATGAGAAGCTCCGGCTCAAACATGAGGACATAGCGGTTATGGGCTTTCCCCTCGGCGCCGCTGGTCCTGTGATACTCCCTGTTGTTGATGAAGAATAAATCGCCTGCTTTTACACAGTAGGCGCGGTTTCCGATTTCCATAAGGGCTCCGTCGGTAAGGAACAGGATGATTTCATACTGATTGTGAAAATGGAACCCCTGCATCGCCCAGTTTTCGGAATTTCCGTGAAAATAGTACAAGGAGTCAAATTCTTCAAAAAAAACCCTTTCCTTCATTTCCACAACCAAGCCTTTCTAGTGCCAAAAGGGAAGCAGCGCCTCCTGAAGCACCAGGATCATGAGCGCCTGTCCATAGGTCATGGGACAGCATGGGATGGATTTGTAAAAATCGCCGTTCATGCCGATGGGGGTGCCATAGGACACGTTCCGTACCGTTCCGTCTTCTTCGATGTAATCCATCAGACTTCCCACGGACTTCTCAATAAAATCCCCGAATTCCTCTTTCTTTAAGATTCCCATCCGCACGCCTTTCATGATTCCGTACAGAAATGCAGCGCTTGCGGATAATTCAATATAGGAGGAGCTGTCGTTTATGATCGTATGCCACAGACCTTTTTCCGGGTCCGCATATTTTTTCAGTGCTTTTACCTGATTTTCATATACATTGAGGAAATAACGCTTCAGACCCTCGTCAAGGGGAATTTCCTCCAGCAGTTCCATAACCACAATGGTGTACCAGCAGTTGCCCCTTCCCCACATAATCCCCCCGTAGTTATCATTCCGTTTAAAGTTAAAGCCATGATAGAAAAGCCCCTCCTCTTTATTCAGAAGATACTTTATATGGCTCAGGATCTGATAACCGGCCTCTGCCACATAATCTTCACGCCCCAGCAGCTTCCCGGCTCTTGCCAGAAACAGGACGGCCATGAACAGAGTGTCAATCAGTATTTCATCATCGTTGGGATCTCCGGTGATCATATGCTGAAAGCAGCCATCTCCGGTCCGTATCAGCTTCTTATCCTTCATGATCCAGTCCGCCCAGTCCTGAATGAACGACAGATACTCTTCTTTTCCCGTCCTTTCATAGAGCCAGGTAAGAGTCAGCATGGGAGAGGTGGTGTTCACGTTCCTCTCAAGGATCCCTTCTTCCATTCTCTTATCATACCACCGGATCAGGAAATCCAGGATTTCCTCTCTTTTGCTGACCTCATAATATTTATAAAGCCCGAAGAGCCCCACACCCTGAGGCCATTCCCAGCAATTGATGTCAATCAGGCTGACAGGATATCTTTCCTTCATCCCGTTGTTTTTAAGCGTCATCATTCTCCCGGATACCAGATTCAGTTTTCCGTCAATCACCGTTTTGTCAATCACGTTTTCCTGTCTCCCTCACTGTTATTTTTCCTTCTACGCCCAGGGGGTAATCATAGACATTTTTCCCATTTACCCTTAATAAGAATTCTTTGTCCACAAGATATTCGTCTCCTCTGTCATCCACTACCAGGGTGGCCTCACCGTTCAGGGTGATTTCTATTTTCCGGAAGGCCTCCAGAACCCCTTCCAGATTTCCGTATTCCTCTATGCTTCCTGCCCTTACCACCCATGCGTTGTTTCTCCCTCTGCTTATGAACTCCCGGAACTGGTTGGGGCCTTCTTCCTGCATGATCAGGCCGTTAAGAGCCTTGATCCCAAGGTAAGCTCCAGCCTTTTCCAGAACCAGCATGCCGTCCTCCCCCTTGTAGCGGGAAAAGGCGCTGATGGGAATATAGGCGTGAGTATAATCGATCCGTTCCCCATCATCGATGCAGTATCTTAAGATCCCCGTGTTCCGGTACTGTACGCCCAGGGGCAGCACACCGTTGCCCGCCCAGAAATTAGGCCTGCCGCTTCCGTAGGGAAAGGATTCTCCCGGATGATTTATAAAGGCCTGGGCCACTTCATCAATGGCCGCCTGCATGATATGCTCCTGATATCCTTTCTGAAAAGGTTTGAAACCGACTGCCGTGGACAAAAGCGCGCGGCTGTTCTTATACAAGTACAGATTCACATGGTTTTCAAACCCCTGGGTATTCCGGAATATCATCTCCCGGCCTTCGTCAGGCACCGCGTACTTTTTATATTCTTTTGGAGCTTCATAATCCCCCAGGATCAGGGAAATGTATCCGATGCAGGCTCTGTTTAAATATCCTGCATTGTATGCAACATAGAGCAGGGAAGTTGTCCCGGCATTATAATTTCCCTTCATTTCTTTTTCATAGGTCCGTCCGAAGCTTGTCATGACCGCTCCCTTATGGGCATTCACCGCAAGGGAGTAAAAAATCATGTCCAGGGCCCTGCGGGCCTTTTCATGGAGAATGCTTTCCCTGTCCGTTAAGTTATACAGGGTGCCGATTCCCAGAACATCCACCGGTATGTAGGCATTGGAATTCCATTCCGTAATGAATTCCCGGAAAAATTCATCAAACCACTGATGGAGCAGTTCTTCTCCCCTTTCCTTCATCTGGGCTCCGGTTCTTTTGCTGTTGGTAAAGATGCGGTCCGGCAGACAGCCTCCGGCCAGGTATTGGCAGCAATGAAACAAAAGGGCATGGTTTTCACTGAAAAACCACATCACATCATCCCCCGGCTCATCAATCCAGTACCGGTAATTCAACATGGCGTCCTCCAATGCTTCCTTTAGCGAAGGAGAAATCCGATCCTGAAAGACCTTGTAAATGTAAAGCATGATGATAAAATGAAAATCGGAACAGTCCTTTCTGCTTATTACCCCTTCCAGCTCCTCCAGAATCATGCGTTCCGCTCTCTGGTATTCCCGTCCTGACCGGAACAGAGCCGCAGCCTTATAGGTGTTTTCCGGTGCCAGACAGATTATGGTTTCCAGGGCGCGGCGCTTGCGGGTCCCGGTATCTTCCTCTTTGTGAATCAAAAATTCCTTTCGGACAAGCTGGTTTCCTATTTTGCGTTTTACAGTGATCCCCATGTAGGTGAGGGAAAACTCAAAATAGTAGTATCCGGGCGGCATTTCGTCCGATTCAAACAGTACCAGTCCCTTTTGTCCGGGTCCCATGGCATAATGCCTTGTCCGGATCATCTTCCAGGATTCCTCCATCTTTTCAATAAATTCACCGGGGATCACCGAAATATCAAGCTCAAGCGGATGCGGAAACGGGCTGCTGATATTCATTTTGACCGGTTCACTAATGTAAGCTTCTTTCTCAAAGCACATTCCATTCAGCATTCCCTCCATTTTTACCAGAACATTTTCATCCACCTCCTCCCTGACCGGAAGCTGCAGCTTGAGCCTGGCGTCCCCCAGCCGTTTCATGCGGAAATAATAATCCGTATCTCTCTCCGCCAGATCATCCAGGCACACGATCACCTGATTCCTTCCCCGCCTTAAGGGTATGGAAACCTGGGTTTTCTTCACCATATTTCTGGTAAAGGGCGTAAAATCAGTGATCAGCCCTTCATTGACCCACAGAGTGAGCCCGCCGCAGGTCTCAAGTTCAAAGTCCGCCTTCCTCTCTTCCACTGCCCACAGCTCCACATAGCCGTACATCCGCAGATATGTGGGCCGGTAATAAAATCCGGAAGCATCGACTCCGGTATTCCCAAATGGAAAATACAGCTTTGCGGGCTCCGACTGTCCGAATACGGTTACCGGTTCCCCCCGCTTCATCGCCTCCAGATCCGGATACGGGGGGATTTCTTCCTTTCTTCTTTCCACAAATTCCTTTCTGCAGGGATTCTCATGGATGGCAAACCCCTTTTTCAGCCATTCATTGACTCTTCCGCTCAAGGTGGACCGGGTGAACTGCCGGATCTGGGTATACACCCCGGTGACCAGAAATCGGTTTACAAATCCTTCCGCAAACAGCGGATATTCCAGGTATTTCATGTCTTTTCTTCCTCTCATTCTATTCTTTTATCCCACCGGCCGTCATGCCGCCGATGATATACCTCTGTAATGTGACAAATACCAGAATAACCGGAATCATGGAGATCACCGACATGGCAAGAAGGCTGTTCCAATCCACCGAATACTCCCCGGAATAGTTGGCCAAAGCCAGCTGAATGGTATAGCGTTCCTTGCTGTTGATGACCAGCTTCGGCCACAGGTAGTCATTCCATCTCCACATAAAGGAAAAAATACAGAGCACGGAAATGACCGGCCTGGCAAGCGGCAGCATAACCCGCAGAAGAATATTCAATTCGGAAGCCCCGTCGATCCTGGCGGCCTCCATATAGGCGTCCGGGATCCCCACATAATACTGCCTCACTAAAAATACTGCGGTCGGAGAGGCCACCGCCGGAATGATCAGTCCCCATAAGCTGTTATACAGACCGGTAGCCACGATCACCTTAAAGATGGGAATCATGATGACTTCCAGGGGCACCATCAAGGTCGCCAGGACCACTCCAAAGAGGATCCTCTCCCCTGTAAAATGATACTTTGCGAAGGCATAACCTGACATGAGATTCACTGCAATGGTTAAAAAAGTGGCAACCAGGCTGGTGAACACGGTATTGAAAAAATAAATGCCGAAACGGCCTTCCTCCAGAGCCTTCCCATAGTTGTCCAGGGTGGGATTTTTGCCGAATAAGCTGGGAGGCCAGGAAAAAAGCTCTCCCGTACTTTTAAAGGATGAACAGATCACCCATACAATGGGCATCAGGAACAGAAAGGCCAGAAGCAGAAGAAGCGCCCATCTGGCTCCCGTAATAAGCTTTTTTTGCATTTTAGTCCGCATCCTGCTCCCCTCCTTTGTTGATCTTAAACTGCACAGCGGTAAACAGCGCCAGTATCACAAAGAGTATCATGGTCATGGCGCTGGCATAGCCCATCTGATTCTTTTCAAAGCCTGTCTCCTGAATGGTCTGGACCATAAACTTTGTGGCTCCCGCAGGACCTCCCTGTGTCAGGGCATAAACCAGGGGATAGGTTTTTATGACGGTGACCGTTGACAGAACAATGACCAGAAGGCTGGTGGGCTTTAACAGAGGAAGGGTAATATAACAAAACTGGTGCCAGGCTCCCGCGCCGTCAATTCTGGCAGCTTCATAATAAGTCTCAGAGATGGATTTGATGCCGGAAACGAACATGACCATGTAATATCCGGACATGCTCCATACCGAGACAAAAATCACCACAGCCATTGCGTTATTCTGATCGGTCAGCCACTTCACCGGAACCTTTCCCATGGCTGTGAGCAGATAATTGATGACACCGAAGTCCTCTCCCAGCAGGAATCTCCAGGTCAGTCCCACAATGATGCTGGAGATCATGGTCGGCCAGTAAAACACCGCCCGGAAAAAATCACTCCGTCTTATATCTCCGGTCAAAAGCACCGCCAGCCCCAGAGACGAAACATAAACCAGAGGGACCGAAACCGCTGTGAAAAACACGGTCCGCAAAAAAGAATCCCCAAAACCTCTGTCTGACAGCAGTCTGACATAATTCTGAACTCCAACAAATTTCTGCGGGTTCACCCCATCCCATTTTGTCAGAGAGATCCACAGTCCGTTTATGGCCGGAAAAAACAAAAACAGCCCGAAAATAGCGAGGGTCGGCGCCAGCAAAAGATATGGAAACACTTTCTGTTCAAAACTTCTCATTTTCTCTACCTCCTCTTTTTTATAATTGTAGCATGGAGTAGATAGAAAAAATTTTATTTTCTTATGCAAATATCACAAAATATTGCCATCAAAAAAAGCCCCCGGCAGTTTATCCGCCAGGGACTCTCTCGTAAATCTATTCTTCCGTATCTATTTCATCAATATCCAGCACTTCTTCCGCCTCATCAAACTTATCTTCAGACAGCAGAATTTCATCGTCATCGGATAACAGGATTTCATCATCCTCTTCGAAAGCAGCATCCGTATTGAGCTTGATGGTACGGTAACGCTTCATTCCGGTACCGGCCGGGATCGGCTTACCGATGATAACGTTCTCTTTCAGACCGATCAGGTGATCGACCTTGCCGTTAATCGCAGCCTCAGTCAGAACCTTAGTCGTCTCCTGGAAGGAGGCGGCGGATAAGAAAGAATCAGTAGCCAGGGAGGCTTTGGTGATACCGAGCATTACCTGATTTCCCTGTGCCGGATTCTTACCTTCCGCAAGCAGAGCTTCATTTAAATCATTATAGTCAAGAACGTCCATAGATGTTCCGGGAAGCACTTCGCTGTCACCGCTCTCCTCGATCTTTATCTTCTTAAGCATCTGCCTTACGATCATCTCCACGTGCTTATCGTTGATTTCAACGCCCTGTAAACGGTAAACCCGCTGTACTTCCTGGATCATATAATCCTGAACGGCACGGACTCCCTTGATCTTTAAGATATCATGAGGGTTCACGCTACCTTCCGTCAGTTCATCACCGGCCTCCAGCACCTGGCCATCCTGAATCTTGATCCTGGATCCATAAGGTATCAAATAAGTCTTGGAATTGCCGGTTTCATTCTCAGTCAAAATGATCTCACGCTTTTTCTTGGTATCCTTAATGGTTACCACGCCGCCGAAATCTGCGATGATGGCAAGACCCTTGGGCTTACGCGCCTCAAAAAGTTCCTCCACACGGGGAAGACCCTGTGTGATGTCACCTCCGGCAACACCTCCGGTATGGAAGGTACGCATGGTCAGCTGAGTTCCAGGCTCGCCGATGGACTGAGCGGCAATGATGCCTACCGCTTCTCCCACCTGAACCGGCTGTCCGGTGGCCATGTTGGCTCCGTAACATTTTGCACAGACACCCATATGAGACTTACAGGTCAGCACGGTACGGATCTTTACAGAATCACGGCCCATTTTCTTCAGTGCATTCATGACCGCAGCGGCACGCTTGGGCGTACACATGTGATTTGCTTTCACAATGACTTCCCCGGTGTCCGGATCTGTAATGGTTTCCGCAATAAACCGCCCTGTCAGACGCTCTTCCAGGCCCTCTATGGTCTCCTGGCCGTCGGCGAAGGCCTTGATCTCCATAAACGGAATATCCCTGCCTTCGCAGCAGTCGATCTCACGGATAATAAGATCCTGGGATACGTCTACCAGACGTCTGGTCAGGTAACCGGAGTCAGCCGTACGCAGAGCCGTATCGGAAAGTCCTTTCCGTGCGCCGTGAGCGGAAATGAAATACTCCAGTACGTCAAGTCCCTCACGGAAGTTGGACTTGATCGGAAGTTCGATGGTGTGTCCGGTAGTATCGGCCATGAGTCCCCGCATACCGGCCAGCTGTTTGATCTGCTTATCGGAACCACGGGCTCCGGAATCGGCCATCATATAGATGTTGTTGTATTTGTCAAGTCCGGTCAGCAGGTCATGTGTCAGCTGATCATCGGTAGCCTTCCATGTGTCAATTACTTCTTTATAGCGCTCTTCTTCCGTGATAAGACCACGGCGGAAGTTCTTTGCAATCTGGTCAACCGTCGCCTGGGCATCTGAGATCAGCTTCGGCTTGCTCTCCGGCACGGTCATGTCGGAAATGGATACGGTCATAGCGGCCCTTGTGGAATACTTGTAACCGATGGCCTTAATATCATCCAGAGTTTCCGCCGTCTGTACGGCGCCGTGGACATTGATGACCTTTTCAAGAATCTGCTTTAGCTGCTTCTTTCCTACATGGAAATCAACTTCCATCAACAGCTCATTGCCCGGAACGGTCCTGTCTACAAAGCCGAGATCCTGAGGCACGATCTCATTGAAAATGAAACGGCCTACGGTGGATTCCACGATTCCGTTTTTCACGGTCCCGTCGGGCATCCTCTTGCTCACTCTGGCCTTGATTCTGGAATGAAGGGTGACCGCCTGGTTCTCATAAGCCAGGATCGCCTCATTTACGCTCTTAAACACCATTCCTTCCCCTTTGGCGCCGGGTCTTTCCTGAGTCAGATAGTAAATGCCCAGAACCATATCCTGGGACGGAACCGCCACAGGGCCTCCGTCGGATGGCTTCAATAAGTTATTCGGTGATAACAGAAGGAAACGGCACTCTGCCTGAGCCTCCACGGAAAGGGGCAGATGGACAGCCATCTGGTCTCCGTCAAAGTCGGCATTGAACGCAGTACAAACCAGCGGATGAAGCTTGATCGCCTTTCCTTCCACCAGGATCGGTTCAAAGGCCTGGATCCCCAGCCTGTGAAGGGTAGGGGCACGGTTTAACATGACCGGATGCTCTTTGATGACATCCTCAAGCACATCCCAGACCTCAGTCTGAAGGCGCTCCACCATCTTTTTCGCATTCTTTATATTATGGGCGGTCCCGTTGGAAACCAGCTCCTTCATAACGAAAGGCTTGAACAGCTCAATGGCCATTTCCTTGGGAAGCCCGCACTGGTAAATCTTAAGCTCCGGTCCAACCACGATAACGGAACGGCCGGAATAATCAACACGCTTTCCCAAAAGGTTCTGGCGGAAACGTCCCTGTTTTCCCTTCAGCATATCGGAAAGGGACTTTAAGGCACGGTTTCCCGGCCCGGTGACCGGTCTTCCTCTTCTGCCGTTATCGATGAGCGCATCAACCGCCTCCTGAAGCATTCTCTTTTCGTTGCGCACGATGATGTCGGGAGCGCCTAATTCCAGAAGTCTGGCAAGACGGTTGTTACGGTTGATGATTCTTCTGTATAAATCATTTAAGTCAGATGTGGCAAATCGGCCGCCGTCAAGCTGTACCATAGGACGGATATCAGGAGGAATTACCGGAATCACCTTCATGATCATCCACTCCGGCTCATTGCCGGAATTGCGGAATGCTTCCACAACTTCCAGTCTCTTGATGATTCTGGCGCGCTTCTGTCCTGTGGCCTCTTTTAATCCCTTCTTCAGCTCTTCCGAGTCCTTTTCAAGGTCAATGGTGTGAAGAAGTTCAAGAATCGCCTCCGCCCCCATTCCCACGCGGAAGGAACCGTAGCCGTATTTCTCTATTTCTTCCCGGTATTCCTTTTCCGATAAGACCTGCTTATACTGCAGTCCGGTATTTCCCGCATCCAGCACAACATAAGATGCAAAATAAAGCACCTTTTCCAGCGTTCTGGGAGAAATATCAAGAATCAGCCCCATACGGCTGGGGATCCCCTTAAAATACCAGATATGGGAAACAGGAGCAGCCAGCTGAATGTGGCCCATACGTTCCCTGCGGACGCTGGCTTTGGTGACTTCAACGCCGCACCGGTCGCAGATAACGCCTTTATACCGGATTTTCTTATATTTACCGCAATGACATTCCCAGTCCTTGCTCGGTCCGAAAATTCTTTCACAGAACAGGCCGTCTTTTTCCGGCTTTAATGTTCTGTAATTGATGGTCTCAGGCTTTTTCACTTCACCATGGGACCAATCCAGGATTTTCTCCGGAGATGCCAGACCGATCTTTATGGCATCAAATGTCATTGGGTGGTAAGTTTCATTATTTTCAGGCATGAGCGGTTCTCCCTTCTATTATTCTTCGTCTGAATCGTCAAATTCAACGTCATCGAAATCCTCATAAGAATCGTCGATACCGTCTGCTTCTGTTTCCTCTTCTTCAGCCACGGTTACCAGTTCATTATCCTTGAATTCCTGTTTCTGGTAACCGAAGTCACCAAAGGATTCTTCGGCACGGTAATGTCTGTCGCCCTCGATGATGGCTCTCAAATCAGTTTCTTCATAATCGGTGCTCTCCGCAATCTGAACCTCCGTATTATCATCACGCAGAACTCTTACATCCAGCGCAAGGGACTGAAGTTCCTTTAAAAGCACCTTAAAGGATTCCGGTATGCCCGGCTCAGGAATGTTCTCACCCTTGATGATGGCTTCATAGGTCTTCACACGGCCCACCACATCATCGGATTTCACAGTCATGATTTCCTGCAGGGTATAGGAAGCGCCATATGCCTCCAGGGCCCAAACCTCCATCTCTCCGAAACGCTGACCGCCGAACTGTGCCTTACCGCCAAGAGGCTGCTGGGTAACCAGGGAATATGGACCGGTGGACCGGGCATGGATCTTGTCATCAACAAGATGGTGCAGCTTCAGATAGTGCATGTGTCCGATGGTAACCGCGCTGTCAAAATACTCGCCCGTACGCCCATCCCTTAAGCGCACCTTGCCGTCCCGGTTAACCGGGACTCCCTTCCACAGCTCCCTGTGGTCAAGATGTTCCCCAAGGTACCCGATCACCTCAGGTTTCAGTGTCTCTTTATATTTTTCCTGGAAATCCTCCCACTCCAAATTCACGTAGTCGTTGGCTACATCCAGGGTATCCATGATATCAATCTCGTTCGCACCGTCAAATACCGGGGTGGATACGTTAAATCCGAGGGCTCTTGCAGCAAGGCTCAAATGGATCTCAAGCACCTGACCGATGTTCATACGGGATGGCACGCCCAATGGGTTCAATACAATGTCAAGGGGGCGTCCATTGGGGAGGAACGGCATATCCTCTACCGGAAGCACGCGGGAAACAACACCCTTGTTGCCGTGACGTCCGGCCATCTTATCGCCTACGGAGATCTTTCTCTTCTGAGCGATGTAAATGCGGACCGTCTGGTTCACTCCGGGTGAAAGCTCGTCACCGTTTTCTCTGGTAAAGACTTTGGCATCCACGATAATTCCATAGGCGCCGTGAGGTACCTTTAAGGAAGTATCACGGACTTCTCTTGCCTTTTCTCCGAAGATGGCGCGCAGCAGTCTTTCCTCTGCGGTCAGCTCTGTTTCTCCCTTGGGAGTGACTTTTCCGACCAGAATATCACCGGCACGTACCTCCGCACCGATTCGAATGATTCCCCGCTCATCCAGATCCTTTAAGGCATCCTCGCCCACACCGGGAACATCCCGGGTGATCTCCTCCGGCCCCAGCTTGGTATCGCGGGCCTCAGCCTCATATTCCTCGATATGAACGGAGGTATAAACGTCCTCCTGTACCAGCCGCTCGCTTAAGAGGACCGCATCCTCGTAGTTGTAGCCTTCCCAGGTCATGAATCCGATCAGCGGATTCTTGCCGAGAGCGATCTCACCGTTCTGTGTGGATGGGCCGTCTGCAATAACCTCTCCCTTTTCCACATGGTTGCCCTTATATACGATCGGTTTCTGGTTATAGCAGTTGGACTGGTTGCTTCTCTTAAATTTCGTCAGGCGGTAAACATCCTTTCCGCCGTCAGAATCTCTCTTAATGATGATCTCATTGGAAGCGGAACGATCTACCACGCCGGCATTTCTCGCAACAAGGCAGACACCGGAGTCTACCGCTGCCTTGGACTCCATACCGGTTCCCACGACAGGAGCTTCCGTCGTCAGCAGGGGAACCGCCTGACGCTGCATGTTGGATCCCATGAGGGCACGGTTGGCATCGTCGTTTTCAAGGAAGGGGATCATGGCTGTTGCCACGGAGAACACCATCTTGGGGGAAACGTCCATCAGATCTATGTTCTTTCTCTGGAATTCGGAAGTTTCTTCCCGGTAGCGTCCGGAAATATTCTTATGAACAAAGTGTCCGTCACCATCCAAAGGCTCATTGGCCTGGGCCACAACAAAGTTATCCTCTTCATCCGCGGTCAAGTAAACCACTTCATCGGTGACCACAGGGTTCTGGGAATCGCTCTTATCCACCACACGGTAAGGCGCTTCCACAAAACCGTACTGATTCACTCTCGCATAGGTGGCGAGGGAGTTGATCAGACCGATATTGGGACCTTCCGGTGTCTCAATGGGACACATGCGGCCATAATGGGTATAGTGAACGTCCCGGACCTCAAATCCGGCACGGTCTCTGGAAAGACCGCCGGGTCCCAGGGCGGATAAACGTCTTTTGTGGGTCAGCTCAGCCAGCGGATTGTTCTGATCCATGAACTGGGACAGCTGGGAGCTTCCGAAGAACTCCTTTACCGCAGCAGTGACCGGCTTGATATTGATCAGGGACTGGGGCGTGATGCCATCCATATCCTGTGTTGTCATTCTTTCCCGGACCACCCGTTCCATTCTGGAAAGGCCGATGCGGTACTGGTTCTGAAGGAGCTCGCCGACCGCACGGATCCTTCGGTTTCCCAAATGGTCGATGTCATCGGAGTTGCCCACTTCTTCTTCCAGATGCATGTTATAATTGATGGAAGCCAGGATATCTTCCTTTGTGATATGCTTGGGAACCAGCTCGTTTAGATTTCTGTGAATCGCTTTTTTCAGGGCCTCTTCATCATCGTTCCCAACTTCTGCCAGAATTTTTTCCAGCGCAGGATAGAATACTAATTCCGTAACACCTGCATCCTTTGGATCAAAGTCTACAAATGAAGACAAATCAACCATTAAGTTGGAAAGAACCTTCTGCCTGTGCTCCACGCCTTCCAGCCATACGAAAGGCACAGCCGCGTTCTGGATGTCGGTGGCAAGCTGCTTGTCTACTGTCTTCCCAGCCTCTGCTAAAATTTCGCCGGTTGTGGTATCCACCACATCCTCAGCCAGGACATGACCGGCAATGCGGTTCTTAAAATGAAGCTTTTTATTGAATTTATATCTTCCGACCTTTGCAAGATCGTATCTTCTGGGGTCAAAGAACATACTATTTAACAAACTTTCAGCACTATCAACAGATAAAGGTTCACCCGGGCGGATCTTCTTATATAACTCCAATAAGCCATCCTGGTAATTATCGGAAGTATCCTTACCAAAGCTGGCTAATAATTTCGGCTCCTCACCGAACAGTTCAATAATTTCTGCGTTGGTTCCAAAGCCCAGCGCACGGATCAGTACGGTTACCGGAACCTTTCTGGTCCTGTCAACACGCACGTAGAAAATGTCATTGGAATCGGTCTCATACTCCAGCCATGCACCCCGGTTGGGAATCACCGTACATGCATAAAGCTCCTTGCCTACCTTGTCGTGTTCGATACCATAATATATACCTGGGGAACGTACCAACTGGCTTACAATAACTCGTTCGGCACCGTTAATCACGAAGGAACCGGTATCTGTCATGAGCGGAAGATCACCCATGAAGATCTCATGTTCATTAATTTCATCTTTATCTTTATTGCAAAGCCTTACTTTTACCTTTAAAGGAGCCGCGTAGGTTGCATCTCTTTCTTTGCATTCCTCAATCGTGTACTTGATATCATCCTTACATAATGTAAAATCGACAAATTCAAGACTCAGGTGTCCTGCAAAGTCTGCAATCGGAGAGATGTCTTCAAAGACTTCCTTCAATCCTTCATCAAGGAACCACTGATAGGAATTCTTCTGAATCTCAATCAGGTTTGGCATCTCAAGCACTTCTTTTTGTCTTGAGAAACTCATTCTCAGGCTCTTACCGGCCGGGACCGGACGCATTCTGCTTTTCTCCATTGACGTTTCACCCCTGTTTTCTTTCTATTCGTTTCTGTTTTGGGCATAAATGTCCCTTTAAGGCACACAAAGCCACAATAGTGCACATTCCATAATAACATAGCGATGTCAAGGTGTCAAGCATTTTTTGCTTGTATTTTCCAACAAAATGTGTTATACTATTGCAGATAGGCCCAATTTACAAAATGAACTATTGGAGGTATTCCCGGTGAACACAATTTTAAACGTATCATTAGTGATTCTTTTCATCGTAGTTGTAGCTCTGGCAGTCCTTTATTTTCTCGGAAAGAAGCTGGAAAAACGTCAGGTGGAACAGCAGCAGGCACTGGAAGCTGCGGCACAGACCGTATCCATGCTTGTTATCGATAAGAAGAAGATGAAACTGAAGGATGCCGGACTTCCAAAGATCGTGTATGAACAAACACCCAAATATATGCGACGCACAAAGCTGCCGATCGTAAAGGCCAAGGTTGGCCCGAAGGTTATGACGCTGATCGCCGACGCCAAGGTATTTGAAGTGCTTCCGGTTAAAACAGAGGCTAAGGTTGTGGTAAGCGGTATCTACATAACCGAGATAAAGAGCCTTCGTGGAAAAGCGGTCCCGGCAGCGCCGAAGAAGAAGAAATTTATGGACAGGTTTAAAAAGAGCGGAAAATAAGGGTTTTCACAAAATGCCGGAGCGCTGTGACATGCGTCTCCGGCATTCTTTTTTTCCCGGAAAGGGAGGAATGAGCAGATCAGAGGGGACCGTTATTACCGCCGGTCAGATTGCAGGCAGAGGGAATCCCGGGGTGTTGAGAATTCAAACAGACCTGAAAGAGAATAATCCACTCCCGTTTCTGTCAGGACTTTGGCAAAGGCCCTTATATATTTATCAGTTTGAAAGCTCTGCATCACATTGAGCGTGATATATTCCCCGGCAGACATCATCTGTAAGCTGAGCCCCGGGGTTCCGCTGCCGTACATGTGTACGGATTCCATACAGGCTTCGCATTCTCCAAGATTGAGGGGGCCGACATAGCTGAGCAAAAAGGTATTGGAGATCAAATGATTGAAAAATGCTATCCATTCTTTCTTTTCCTTATAAGAGTGCATCTCATCCAGCTTATCGCATATAAAAGCGTTTTTTATTATTTCCTTCCTGAGATTATCTGTTTTTTTATGGTCTGCGACCGCCTCCCGGAAACTGGCTGCCTGCCCGCTCAGGGGCATCTTGTCCAATTTCTTTGTATAAGGAAAGCTTACGCTTCCCACACAGTTCTTAAAGGTATTTTCCAGGTCAATACCCTTTCTTAAGTCGCTGGCAAGATTGCACATGACGGGCTGTTCCTCTTCCGGATACAGATTATTAATCGCCTTTGCCAACAGCAGAGCGGCTGTCACTGCCGGAGTGCCATTGTTTTCTTTTGCAAACTTCACAAAATCTTCACGGCTGATCTTTATTTCACAACGATAAAATCTGTTTTCTCCCACTGAGCCCACACTGTCCGGCAGAGCAAAACCATTCTTGCGGATTTCAGGCATCCCTGCCCGGTCCGCTTTCAGATTGTCAAAATGAAAGGGCTCTTTTGTTTCCCCCGGCAGCAAGGGTTCTCCGTTCAGCCGCACCCCCTGTACTTCAAATTGTCTGCCGTACTTTTCCGTGCAGTAATAATAAATCAGGGTCCTCACAAAAGGCATGATGCCCCTTCCATCGCAGAGGCCGTGATGAAAGGAAATGAAAATCACTTTTTTATCATAGGTTACATCGATCAGATGATGATTGGTCTGCGGTCCTCCAAGGGGACGCAATTGCGCCGACTCCACCGCAATAAAGGGCAGAGGGTTCTTCACCAGATAAAAATCGCCTTCTTTCCGGATCATACGGTGAGTAAAATACGGATAACGCAGAAGCGTCTTTTGTAAGGCTCTGTTCAGGGAAAGGCCGCCGACATCATCTTTCATCCGCAGTTCCATTACCATGCTTGAGATTCCGCCTTCCCTGTATAAAAAGGGCTGACCGGAACGTATCTTTTCCTTATACATATGTCCTTCAGGTAAAACGGTAAGGGACATCTGTTTCTGATTGTAAACGGGTTCTGTAATCTGAATTGCATTCATAAATTTTTTCCTCTCTTCTATATTAATGTGGTCAGTGAGCGGCTTTTGTGCCAGCTGCTTACTGACAGAAAACAGGCGGCTTATGAAAAAACTTCTGAGGTCTTCCGGCTGTTATGGTATGACCTAATATTAGCTTAAGATTATTTGTGATCTGTTTTATAAATGTTTCCGTTCTAATATTTTGCAGCTTTTATTTATATCTGCTGGTATTCGGTCCCTCCTCTTTTGTATGCCATATATAAAGTCTATTCTGTCAATAAATATAAAAATATTCTTTAATATGGAATTAAATCAGATATTTTGGGAAATAGTAAAAAGATACTTGACATCTTTAATGTTCATGATATAATAAAGTTACAGATAAGTTAGTTAATGCTAACCTCTCTAAAATATGAATTTTACAATTGAACATAAAATGAAAGGAGAACTTACTATGTATAATCAAATTAAACTTCCATATGACTATGACGCTTTAGAACCCCATATTGATGCTCTCACAATGGAGACACATTATTCCAAGCATCACGCCACCTATACAAAAAATTTAAATGATGCGGTTCAGAAGGCCGGCATTGGAGATAAGGAAATCACCTCCCTTCTTTCTTCCCTGGACAGCATTTCCGATGAAGCCCTGCGGAAAGCGATCCGCAACAATGGAGGCGGCTTCTACAATCACAACCTGTATTTCTCCACCATGAGTCCCAATGGCGGAGGAGAGCCGGAAGGCGCCTTTGGCAGTTTGCTGGAAAAATCCTTTGGCAGCTTTTCCTCATTCCAGTCCGAACTGAGCGGCCTGGCGGTCGGACAGTTTGGCTCCGGATGGGGCTGGCTATCAGCGAACAAGGAGGGCAAGCTTATTCTTTCCTCCAGCGCAAATCAGGACAACCCTCTTATGGAGGGCGGAGGTTTTACTCCCATTCTTGGCATTGATGTCTGGGAGCACGCTTACTATCTGAAGTATAAGAATCTCAGGGCAGACTATATCAAGGCTTTCTTCAATGTCATTGACTGGAAAGCAGTAGCCGCCAACTATGATAGTATTGTAAACGGATAAGAAAAGGAGAAAAATAGTATGAGTAAGAATTTATTTGATAAACTGAATGAATACCTGGCCAACCAGCAGATCATGTACATCAAGCTTCATAACCTGCACTGGTATGTGAAAGGCCGCAGCTTCTTCACACTTCACGCAAAGCTGGAAGAGCTGTACGACCAGACCGCACAGATCCTAGACGACGTGGCCGAGCGTCTGCTGGCTTTGGGCGGTTCCCCAGTTGCCAGCCTGAAAAAGGCACTGGCTCTCTCTTCTGTGAAAGAGCTGGATGACGTTCCCATCTCATCGGATGATACCATTAAGAGTCTGATCTCAGATGTGGAGTACTGGATCCGGGATACAAAGGAAATCGTCAAGCTGGCGGAAGAAAATGATGACGGCGCTACTGCTGATCAGTTTAACGGTTATCTGGCTGAGTATCAGAAGCTTCTGTGGATGCTGAAAGCTTATATCAGCTGAATCCGGTAAACAATCGGGTAAGATGCTGGATGAACTAAAATGGGAATTCCTGATTTTGATCAGGAATTCCCATTTTTTTACATTTTCTTTCATCTATACACAAAAGAGGGGCCGCTGCTCCAAGCTGATCTCTCAACGCCGGTGCAGCGGCCCCTGATTGGCAATTAGAATTATTTAATTCATTATTTAGTCTTCTACAAATACAACTTCGATTTCCTTGCTGCTGTTAACTTTGTAGCAACGGTCATCTCCATCTTTTGCCTTACTCTTGCTCTTCTGAACGCCTCCTGCTGTATTAACCAGTCTGTATTCAATCTGATTACCTGTTTCTGCATCAACCTGGTCTTTAGCAAGGTCAGCTACATTGTAGTACTCATCGTAATCATCCTCTTTTCCTTCCGGAATAGAAGAAGACGCACCTACAACCTCCAGGAATTCTTCGGTAGTCAGCAGTTCGATTTTAGCATATCCATCGCTGTTTTTCTCTGTCCTGACTACAGAATACTTATCATCCTTATCAGCCTTTAATAACATACCGCCCAGATAATATTTGTCATCATCAACGCCAAACTTGCCCTGGCCCTTTGAGCTGCCGGATTTGTTGAACAGGAAAGAGAAAGAATCGCCATCAATCGTTACGTTCTGCTTACCGGTCTTCATTGCACCGTCATCGCCGTTGCCAAAGTAATATAACTTATATTCTTTTTCAGTATATAAGTCAGATACATTATCTTTGAATGCATCTTCTGTATCAAAGTGATAACCGTCTATATCGTCATCTCCCTGCACTTCTGCAATTTCTGTTGTGCTGTTTCCATCAAACTTAATGGCTACCAATCCATCCTGCATTACGCCATAAGAATCAAATGCATACTTCTTGCCATTGATGGTCTTGATCTCAGAAGCAACCAGCTTACCATCCTTGTCAGAATAGTACCAGTTGGATTCATCATCATCGTAATCATCAGTGCTTAAATAAGAATCCGGAACTACCTGGAACCAGCCCTTTGTTACTCTCGCGCCATCTTCCGGGCTTCCGTAATATCTGAATCCATTTGTATAATCTGCATTACCCTGAGAAGCAGTAGCTGTTGTAGGTGTAGCATCCCAGTTAACCCACTCAGCATTCATACGGCCATCTTCATCAAAGCTATACTTCTTGCCGTTGATCGTCTTGCCCTTTTCGCTTGTCATCTTCTTACCATTGGTCTTAAAGTAGAACCAACGGGTCTGCTCTTCATCATCAAATAAATTGTCACTGGAAAGACCTTTACCGGTATCATCGTAATTGTTGTCTGTGATGTCCAGATATTCCCACTGGCCGACTCTCTGTGCACCGTCATTCTCATCGCCGCAGTAGTAAATACCCTCGCGCCAATCATCATCGCCGGTTACTCTTTCGCCATTGTCATCAACCCAGCCAAACAGCATCTTTCCTTCATCGTCGAAAATATATTTCTTGCCATTTATTGTTTTGAAGGAAGCACTTGTACTGCTTGAAGAGCTCTTATACGCTTTACCATTGGAACCAAAATAATACCAGTGGTTTACCGGCTCATCCTCATCGTCTCCGTCATAATCCTCATTCTCAACAGATACCCACTTGTTGGCTGCCATAGCTCCGTTTTCATCTACATAATAGTAGTTATCATTGTATTCAACAATAACATCGGTAGCCATTTCGCCATCTTCATCAAGATAAAACCAGTTGTCTCCTGATTTTGCCCATTTCTCGGTCTCTAAATCTCCGCTCTTGTCATAGTACACCCATGTACCATTTTCTTCCTGCCAGCCGGTTGCTGCGAAAGAGGTCATGGAAGCGCCTACTGCAAGCAGTGCTGCTGTAGATAAAACAGCAACTAATTTTGTCTGCTTTCTCATAATTAATGCACTCTCCTTTTTTTCTTTTTGAAATACTTTCTGAAATTCCTAATTGCATTACGAGGTAATTATACTTCTAATATTGGAAATTATCGAAAGCAATAGCTATTTTCCATGTATTTAATCAATATTTTTTACTATTTTTTCGAATTTTTCTTGATTTTTTTACACGGTATTTATATACTTGTGTTAAACTGTTTTTGTATCACTCTACAAGGAGAGAAAAAATATGGCGAAAGTAAATACTGTAACTGATTCAGAAGCAGAAAGCAAAAGCGTTGTGGAGAGAAGCCTTGATGATTTTCAGGGTTATCTGGAATTCAACAACATGTCCTCCAATACCATCCATGTGTATTTATACGCGGTGAAACAGTTTCTTGGATTTTATCACGTTGTCAGCCACGACAATCTGATGCTCTATAAATGTTATCTCATGGAGCATTACAAGCCGCAGACCGTGAATTTAAGGATCCGGGCGCTTAATTGTTATATGGAGTCCTTAAAGCTGTCCTCTTCCAAAATACTGATGGTGCGGGTGCAGCAGAAAACATTCCTGGAAAACGTGATCAGCCAGGCTGACTACGAATACTTAAAAAAGTGTCTGATCCGTTCCGGAAACATGCTGTACTATTTTGTCATCCGGTTTATGGCGGCTACGGGAGTCCGGGTCAGCGAGCTGGTCCAGATCAAGGTGGAGCATGTCAAATGCGGCTACATGGATATTTACTCCAAGGACAATAAGATCCGGAGGATCTATATTCCCAAGAGCCTCAGGGTCGATGCCCTGAAATGGCTTCATCAGATTGACCGGGTCAGCGGATACATATTTTTAAACCGTTATGGGGAGCAGATCACACCTGCCGGAATCCGCGGGCAGTTAAAAAAGTTTACGGTTCTCTATGACCTGGATCCCAAGGTGGTTTACCCCCATTCCTTCCGCCACCGCTTCGCAAAGAATTTCATTGAAAAGTGCGGGGATATTTCCATGCTTTCCGATATTTTAGGCCACGAAAGCATAGAAACGACCAGAATTTATCTTCACAGGAGCAGTACGGAGCAGAAACAGATCGTAAATCAAATCGTGAATTGGTAAGACATTATGATAAATGAAGAATTGCTGAATGATTTTAAGAAATACTTGAAGAAAAAAAATTTATCTAATAATTCCATTACAGCCTACGCAGGCAGCGTCCGCCTGTTTTTCAGCATGTTTGAAGATATTACGCCTGAAAATCTGCAGCGGTACAAAAATTATCTGATTTCCGCCTACCGGCCGGCAACCGTGAACCAGAGGATTTATGCCATCAACCACTTTTCACGTTTCATGGCGGAAACCCAGGAGGAGGCTTATATTCTGATCGCCTCTTACCATCTTCCCTCCGTGAAGGTCCAGCAAAAGACATTTCTGGATACCATCATTTCCAATGAAGATTATGAGCTTTTAAAAACAAAGCTGAAAGAGGATAAAAATTATTTCTGGTACTTTGTCGTCCGTTTTCTGGCTGCGACAGGCGCCCGGGTCAGTGAATTGATCCAGATCAAGGTGGAACATTTGACGCTGGGATATCTGGATCTTTATTCCAAGGGCGGCAAAGTCCGCCGCATTTATTTTCCGGATTCTTTATGCGGGGAAGCGCTGGAGTGGTGTTACGGGAAGGGCATCCGAAGCGGTTTTCTCTTTTTAAATAAGGACGGTCACTTAATCACTCCCCGGGGAATCAATTTTCAGTTAAAGCATCTGGCCAGGCGCTACGGGATAAATCCTGACACCGTTTACCCCCATTCCTTCCGCCATCGTTTTGCCAAAAACTTTCTGGCCTGTTTTAATGACATTTCTCTTCTGGCCGATCTGATGGGACACGAAAGCATTGAGACCACAAGAATTTACCTGACCCGTTCCAGTCAGGAGCAGCAGCAGCTTCTTGACGAAATTATCACATGGTAAGCACATTCTTTCTTGTTTTTGTTTATTTTTTTATCTCTATGCGTTATAATTTCGAAAGGGAGGATAAAATGAGATGATAATTTCTTTTCGCTTTAAAAATTTCCGTTCTTTTCCGGACGAGACATTTATCGATATGAGGGCGGTGGGATACAAAGAACATCCCAGCCATTTAATTGCGGCTGCTAATAAGAAGCTGATTAAGACTCTGGCCGTCTATGGAGCAAATTCCAGCGGAAAAACCAACCTTTTTCTCGCTTTTGCAAGTTTTCATTCCCTGATTTTCTGGCACCTCTTTTCACTGGATGCCCTGCCCAGAAATCATTTTATGTCACTTTTGCAGCTGAGCAATATGAACAAGATCATTCCTTATCAGTCCGATGAGACCAGTTCCCGGCCCACAGAGATGGAAATCTCTTTTATAAGCGGGAACCGGGTTTTTGAATATGGATTCTCCGTCTGTGATCAGAAAATTCTCACCGAACACATGGCCGTGGATCACCATTTGGTATTCACCCGCAATGGGGAGGGACTATCCATCGGACGCCAGTACGAAAAATTCCTGCGTCAAAAGTCGGGGCTCCGCCCCCATGACAACCGTTTGTTCTGCTCCGTCCTATCCTGTCTGGACACTGCGGAAATCGCGGAAATTATGGAACCCTTTGAAAACTTTTTCTCCAAGCATATCATATACCATTATGATTTTCTGGAACCGTTCCAGATGGCCGGGCATATGGTCATAGACGGAGGCGTATATAACATCCTGGAAAACCAGGAGGCCCTGGAATATGGATTGTCTCAGCTTCAGAAGCTGGGAATTCCTGCTGTGGACTTTACGATTGACAATGGCATACCCAAGCTGGGATACCGTTTCAAATCAAGGATGACCGGTCAATATCAGACGCATTATATGGACTTCAGAAAGGTTTCCACGGGTACCATGAAATATTTGTCCTTATTTGCAAAATTTCACAGCCTGTCCCAAAAAGGGGGAGTTTTAATCATTGACACCATATCCAATGAGCTACACCCGGCCGTTACGAAATCCATTGTAGATTCTTTTCAGCAGGACAGCAATAAGAACATACAGCTCATTTTCACTACATATGATGTTTCAATTTTAAATAATCAGCAGTTCCGGCGGGATGAAGTGGCTTTTGTGGACATCAATGAGTATCAGGAATCCAGACTCTACACCCTGGCGGACATAAAGGTCCGGTCTGACGCCAGCTTCTCCAAGGATTATCTTCTGGGAAAATACGGAGCGGTGCCTCTTGTAAAGGATTCTTTTATTTAATTTCAAAAAGACATACTGCCATGAACCTTCCTTTTCTGTCACAAAGGGAGCATATCACAATGGCATATGTCTTTTTCTCAGCTTAACAGATGGATATCCGCCTTGGCCTTGGAGCGGACTTCCAATATGATGTTGCACTCCGACACATGCTGGTAATTGATATCCAGGGAATAAGCCACCTGCACCTTTAAGCGGTCCTCTTCCTCATGGATCCGGATATCATTGGTGCTGATTCCGATCATCAGTTCCCCGAAGGGAGTGGCATAACAGGACATATTTTTCTTATCTTTTTCAAATGTCATATGGACGCTGGAGCCGCCGTGTTTGATGATATCCATTCCCGACTGCCGGATCTTTATGGTGTTTTTTATCACCTCTGACGCGCCTTCCTGAATCTCATCGTACAGAATGTAGTGACTGCCGTTTTTCAGGAAATAATCTCCGGCGGTTATCATCTCAACTGCATTGTTGTCTTCTTCTGCGATCTGCATCCCGCTGATGCTGATCAGAACATCTCTAGTCATAATAAAAACTCCTCGATATTTATCTGTCTTGTCTCTTTTACCTGCCCGGGAAGAATAGAAGCGGCAAAGCTGGTAAACTTCTCCGCCAGGTCGCTGACATAGAAGCAGTATTTTTCCTTGAAAATGACCCCGGGCTCACACAGCAGTTCTTTTTCCTTCAGGACCTGTTTCAATTCCAAAGCGGTCTCATAGGCAGGATTTACAAGAGTCACCTCCGGCCCCATAAGCCTTCCCACGGTGGAGCGCAAAAGAGGATAATGGGTGCATCCAAGTACCAGTGTGTCGATATACTTGCTTTTTAATTCACTTAAATATCTGGAAGCGATCTCATCCGTAACAGAATCATGAAGCAGTCCTTCCTCCACAAGGGGAACCAGAAGAGGACATGGTTTTCCGGTCACTTCTATATCAGCCCTCATCTCCTTCATCACCCTTGTATATACTCCGCTCCGTATGGTCCCTTCTGTACCGATGATGCCGATCTTACCGTTTTTCGTGGATTCCACGGCGATCTTTGCCCCGGCATGGATAACGCCGAGGATGGGGACAGCCATTTCCTTTTCCACCGCCTCAAGAGCGTAAGCGGTGGCCGTATTGCAGGCGATCACAATTGCCTTCACATCCTGAGTCAGTAAAAAACGGATGATCTGCCTGGTAAAACGGATCACCGTGCTGCATGATTTATTGCCGTAAGGCACCCGGGCGGTATCTCCAAAATACACGATCCGTTCATCAGGCATCTGTCTCATGATCTCCCTCGCCACAGTAAGACCGCCCACACCGGAGTCAAAGACTCCTATGGGTGAATTTCTGTCTGCCATCACCGCCCTCCCTTACAGCTGAAAGCGGTCCATTGCATGGGCCAGCAGCCGGTCCACCAGTTCATCCTTCGCGATTCCGGCCGCTTCCCAGAGCATGGGATACATGCTGATCGCCGTGAATCCCGGCATGGTATTGATTTCATTGAATACCACGGTTCCGTCATCCTTTACAAAAAAATCCACCCGGGCCAGACCGTAACCATCCACCGCCCGGAAGATGGCCCTGGCGCTTTCCCTCACCCGCTCGGCGGCGCCGGCAGGCAGGTCCGGATCAACCACGGTTCTGGAATCCGAGTTATAATACTTGGCATCAAAATCATAGAATTCAGCCGCCGCAAGGATCTCTCCCACTCCGGAGGCCTCTACCGGCGCGGTACCGCCGCCAAATACGGCGCATTCGATCTCACGTCCCACGATCATCTCTTCCACCAGGATCTTGCGGTCATGCTCCGCCGCTTCCCGCAATGCGGCAGCAAGCTCCGTTCTGTCATTGGCCCTGCTGACTCCCTTTGACGATCCCGCATTGGACGGTTTTACAAACACAGGATAGGAAAACCTGGCTTCCACTTTATCCGTAATCGCCTCCATATCCTTCAGCTCATGGCGGAACACCGCCACATAGGCTGCCTGTCTGACGCCCAGATCATCCACAATAATCTTTGTATATAATTTATCCATTGAAACCGCGGAAGCCAGCACACCGCAGCCCACGTAGGGGATCCCTGCCAGTTCCAAAAGTCCCTGAACCGTTCCGTCTTCTCCAAATAAACCGTGGAGGACCGGAAACACCACGTCAGCCTTTACGGTCTCCACGTTTCCCCCTGACATGAAAATGACGCTTCCCATGGTCGCATCGGGAGATATGACTGCAGTAACGGTGCCGTTTCTCCATGATCCGTCTTCGATGGCTTTTGCCGAATCCGTTTTTATCCACCGGCCTTCCTCGGTGATCCCAATGAGAATCAACTGATACTTTTCTTTATTGATATGGTTAATGACATTGAGGACCGACATGCAGGACACGATATGCTCTGATGACTGGCCGCCAAATAATACAACCGCGTTTTTTTTATCCATTTTTATCTCCTCACCAATTTCTTGACTTTTCAGCGTTTATATTATAGCACATATGGATACAATTACAAATAGATTCCAGAAAAAAGGAGGAACCCCTATGAAACAGAAACGTGACCTGTTTTTATGCATTACCTGCTTCCTGGTGGCGCTTTTGCTCACCATGGCGGATGGCAGGATAAAAGATGAAGCTCTGGCCACACGCATTGCTCCGGAAATCCTGCGCTTTCATGTGCTTGCAAACAGCGACAGCAGGGAAGACCAGAGACTTAAATTAAAAGTCCGCACCATGCTGTTAAATTTAATATATGAAGATTTAGGTGAAAATGCGTCCCTGGAAGAAACAAAAAGCTATATACGTACCCATCAGGACGGCCTGGAAAAAGAAGCGGAACACTACATGAAGAAACTGGGATATGATTATCCCGCACATATGGAACTGACCAACAGCTACTTTCCTGTCAAAACCTATGGGGACATGGTATTTCCCTGCGGAAATTACGAAGCCGTCCGGGTAAAAATCGGCAAAGGAAAAGGACGCAACTGGTGGTGCGTCCTCTATCCTCCGCTTTGTTTCACTGACTCGTCTTATGCCGTTGTTCCGGATACATCAAAAGAAATACTCCGGGAATCCATAGATGAGTCGGATTACAAAATATTAAGTCAGGAAAGTCCGAAAATCCGTATCCGTTTAAAACTGGTTGAACTGCTTACCAAAAAGCCTGTGCCTACTGAGCCGAAGTCATGATGATCCCCTTGACCGCCCACTGATACGTATCATAGGCCTGGTACAGGGTGTTATAGGCGCTCTGCCATTCGCTCTCCGCCTGTAAAAATGCCATCTCCGCCTGAAGGTAGCTGATCTTTCCAAGCATTCCAAGCTGGTAGGAGCGGTCCGCCTTGCCCTTTTCCAGCTTCGCCCTTTCATATGCGGTGCCGGCTGCTTCATATGCGGATTTTGCCTGCATCACCGCCTGATAATAGGACTCCATGGTAACGGCCACGTTCTGCTCTCCCGCGGAAACACTGGCTTCCTTGTTCTTCATCCCTGTGGTCGTCTTATCAGAGGAGGCCCGGCGCTCCGAGATAAGGGTATAGTTGTTGCCGATGGCCTTTGCCGTGTCAGCCTCTAAGTCCAGGGCTGAAAGGGCCGCCTCAGCCAGCACCGGAACCGTTCCGATGGCAGGCGACGAATCCGCGGAATATCCGGTCATAAGATTTAAGGACCGGCGTAAGCTGTCAATGGTGCTCTCCACCTTAAGAAGGGAGGACTGGGCGGACAGCACATCCTTCTGCGCTGATATGAGGTCCGCTTCCGTCACCATTCCCAGCTGATAACTCAGCTTCCGGGCTTCGTAGGCTGACGAGCTGATTTCCGACACCTTTTGAAGGAGCTCCCGGCTGGCCACCGCGCTGTTATAGCCCACCATGATCTGGTTGGCATAGTATGTGTAGTTCTTTGCTGCATAGGTGATATTGGAATTCAGCGATGAATTGGGGCGTTCCAAGTAATCCAGGGTCTTTCCCATGGCTTCCGACGAACTTTTCATCATCTTCGCCATCGTATTCAATGTGATGTACTGCTGCATTCCTTCGGGGCTGCTTATTTCACCCCAATC
>JBCLPO010000013.1:0-169825 GCA_041223105.1 Lachnospiraceae bacterium 54-53 | reverse complement strand
TTATTATGAAGAGCCGTATGCGGGAAAGCCGCACGTACGGTTCTGGAAAGGACTTCACATCGTGAGGTGTGATTTTACTAAACCAGGAGAAAAGAAAAGAGGAAGAATGAGATGGAATTTCAGTTAAATGAGTACGGTTATATTACCAATTACCTTGTGAGCGGACGGAAGGAGACTTCCTTTTCCAGCAAGGTATCGGATAAGGATCAGCTTGTCTGTGAAAAAATCATGCGCCGGGAAGCGGTGGATCATAACCGTATCATGCCGGCAGGGGAAATACATGCGGGAGCCATAAGTTCTCTTGGCCTGCCATGGGAATACAATTATACCTATGGAAACTGGTTTGTGGACCAATCGGCCTTTTATCCCCTTTTAAAAAAGATCGAGCTCCATGGGGCAACCCTGTTAAGGTCGCCCGGGGATATGGAGGTGGCGGCATGGCTTTGGAGCCATGGCACCGTGGATGTGTGGGTTAACGGAGCTTATGGCGGAGGCATCGGACTGCCCGTTTATAAGCCCATAAACCGTGAAGTGCTTCATTTGAGCCTGAAAAAGGGAGATAATCTGATATTTGTGCGGCTGCAGAATCTGGGGGTAAGGGATACCAGGACTCTTTTTGCCATTCAGATTCCCGGAAAGGAAAAAGAAGTGCTCAAGGTGACCCTTCCCGGTATGGAACACGCAGAGGAACGTGTCCTGGCAGGTGAATGGCTTTCCGGCATATCCATAAAGGATGGAAAGCTGTTGGTTCCGGAAAAAGCTCCTGTGAAAAGCCGCATCGTCTACGATTCCCGTCCAATAGATTTTAAAGACTATAAAAAACGCTATTCCCAGGTGGACATATCCGGCAAAAATGAAATTTTCCTGGAACCGGAGAATCCCTTTTTTAAAGTGGAGGTCACGGCCGGAGGCCAGAGCTTATCAAGAAGCTTTGAGCGCCAGGAGCTTTTAGGACCGGTCTGGAGCCTGACCGAAGACAATGAGGAAAACGAAAAAAGAATTTATGACCGGATTGCATCTGTGGGCCAAATTCCCCGTGGAGAAAAGGAGAGCTTTTCCATGTATCCGGTTCTTGCGCGTTTTTATACAGGACAAATTTCTTCTGATGACGAAAAGGAGATTTATAAATCCCTGGATCAGATAGAAAGCAGGCGGGATTGTTCGGATTTTCTGACCTGTGCGTTGGTGCGTTTCCTGAAACTGTATCCCATGGCTGAACCCCTGTCTGCCCGATGCAGGGAGGTAATGCTGAACTATCGTTACTGGATGGATGAAGAAGGCAATGACGGCATGTGCTTCTGGAGTGAAAATCATTCTCTCATGTTTTTTGTAAGCGCTTATATAGCGGGGAATATATATCCCGAGGAAATTTTTGTGCGTTCAGGAAAAACCGGCAGGGAGATGGAGGAGAAAGCAGGAGCCAGGATCCGTGACTGGTTGAAAGCAGCTGTAAAGGATGGGTTTGATGAATTTCACAGCGGAGGGTATACTCCCATCACTTTTGCAGCCATTTTAAATGTGGTGGATTTTGGCGATGAGGAGCTTTCCTCCCTTGCAGTCAGGGCCGCAGACCGGCTGCTTCATGATCTGGCGTTGCAGACCTTTAAGGGAGTATCCATCGCACCCATGGGCCGGGTGTACCGGGAGGTCCTTTATCCCTATGCCCAGGACATCCAGAGCCTTGTAAATCTACTGGATCCCCTTGCCCCGGACTGTTTCAGCGAGTGGATCATCTTTCTTGCAACCAGCCGTTACCGGATGCCTTTGGAGTTAAAGGAGATCATGAAAAAACCATTGTCAATGGCCTATGAGGAAAGCAATGCGAGGATCTGTGTGGAAAAGACGGAAGATTACATGCTGACCTCCGTACAGTCTCCAGGAAACGGCTTTTCCGGATCCTGGGAAAACATTTGGGGAAAAGAGGGTGTGGATACGGGAAGCTTCGCTTATGTAAAATCCTTAAATGAATGTTTTCATGGAACCACCCGGTTTGCGCCTGGTGTATTTGGCTATCAGCAGCATATGTGGTATGCGGCCCTGGACCAGACGGCGGTAGTATTTGCAAATCATCCCGGGGGAAGCTGTGAGGCCTGTTCCACAAGACCGGGATACTGGTTCGGAAACGGGATCATGCCGGCATTAAAACAGGTAAAGAATGTTCTGTATGGCATTTACCGGATTCCCGAAATCCATCCCATACCTTTCACCCATGTGTATTGGCCGACGGGCAGATTTGAAGAGCAGATCATGGAAGACGGCTGGCTGGCAGGTAAAGCGGGAGGAGGTTACCTTGCGCTCTGGTGCAGCGAAGAGCTATGTCCTTATGATGATCAGATCTTCGACTGTGAATACAGGGCCCACAGCAGAGACTCTGCTTATGTCTGCGTGGTGAAGAGCCGGAAGGAATGCAGCAGTCTTAAGGAATTTCTGGAAAGCTGCAAGGCGCTTCAACCGGTTTATGACAGGAAAGAGGGCAGACTGGAGGCAGGAAAGGAGGGCATTATCTATAAAAAATATGAAAACGTGACTCAGTACATTTAAACTTATGAAAGAAAAAAGAAACATCAAATTTCGTGGCAATGGAAAACAGACTGTGTTACAATGGGAAAAAGAAGTCTGAATTCTGGA
This sequence comes from Lachnospiraceae bacterium 54-53, assembly GCA_041223105.1. Taxonomy (GTDB): domain Bacteria; phylum Bacillota; class Clostridia; order Lachnospirales; family Lachnospiraceae; genus Lacrimispora. Next base: position 167,197 of record JBCLPO010000013.1, on the reverse strand, counting down.
TAAGAAGGGCGGGGCTGGCTGAAAATGAAAAAAATCATATGCTTTTTACTGGCAGGGACCATCTTTTGCGCGGCTTCGGTATCAGTGGAGAGACTTTACCGAAACAAACGGGTAATCCTGGAGACGGAGGGAGTGCCTCAGGATTCTGCGCCCGCCGCCGATATCCTTGTGATGAATCCGGAAGCCAGCGCAGAGCCCGAAAAAGAGACGGAAGCCTTGGTCCATTCCGCCGGTGTGACCCTGGAAGAGCGGTTTTTGCCCCCCAGCGGATACCGGAGGACCGAAAAACCCGTGGGGAGCCTGCAGGGATATTTGAGGCAGTATTCCATGAAACCGGACAAGAGCCCGGTTCTCTTATATGACGGAAGGGAAAAATCCAATCAGAATGCCCATGCCGCAGTTTTTTCCATGCCTCTGACCGAGGGGGACTTACAGCAGTGTGCGGACAGCGTGATCCGGATTTATGGAGAATATTTGTGGTACGTGGGGGCTTATGATTCCATTGCCTTTCATCTGACCAGCGGCTTTTACATGGATTATCCCTCCTGGCGGTCGGGAAAGCGTCTTTTGGTAAACGGAAATCAGGTTTCCTGGGAACAAAAGGCAGCCTATGATGATTCCGGAGAAAATTTTCTGAAGTATCTGAGGCAGGTGATGGTCTATGCAGGTACTCTTTCCCTTGATAAGGAGTGCGCTCCCATAGACAAAAGCCAGATACAGGCCGGAGATTTATTTATCCGGGGCGGAAGCCCGGGACATTGCGTTATGGTGGCAGATGTGGCTGAGGATGAGGACGGAAACAGATGCTTCCTTCTGGCTCAGGGTTACATGCCTGCGCAGGAATTTCACATCCTCAACAATCCTCTTCATGAAGAAGATCCCTGGTATTACGTTTCGGAATTCAATGATTCTCTGGTCACACCGGAGTATGTGTTCGGGGAAGGCAGCTTAAAGCGGTGGAGAGAGTTCTCCCAATGACCTCAGAAGATAAAATAAGAGCCATCTGACCGTTTTCCGGCGGTCGGATGGCTCTTGTGTCACTTTACTATATGGCGCCCTGCAAAACCAGAACGACCATAATACAGGTGACCAGTATGACAGCCGCCACCAGAGTCATGCCAAGATTTATATTCCGCTTCTTTGCCGTATCCGGGGAAGCAAAAGCCAAAAGGCTGGATTTTCTCAGGGCAGTGACCAGCGGCTTGTAAATAAGCATAGTCAGTGCGGTATTGATTCCTCCCTTTAAAAGGTTAAAGGGAACGATTGCCGGGAGAAGCAGCTGAACGACGGCTTCCCTGGGATATCCCATGTAAATGGGAGTGATGAGGTAATTCCACAGGACCATGATCAGGGTCATGAGCAGCGTGCCCGTCACCATGCCGGCGAATGCGCCTGTCATGGAGTGATGCCGCCTGTAAAAGTAAGCCGCCGGACAGACGAAGGCCACGGTGGAAAGAATATTCATGATCAGCCCGATAATACTGGTGGTGCTGATGGTAAACATCTCCACAAATGACACTATAACCGAAATGAGCGCTGAGGCCATGGGTCCGAAAATAAAACCTCCGGTCAGGATGATCACATCCTTTGGCTCATATTCCAGAAAAGGCATCACTGGTATAATGGGAATGCGGATCGCCACAACGGATACGAAGGCCAGCGCACACAGCATGGCCATCAGGGTGAGTTTTCTTGTTTTTTCTGTCATATTCATGATACAGTCCTCCTGAAAATAAATAACACCTGAAAGTATGCCTTTCAGGTGTTAAAATTAGACAGGTGTATTATCAATATTTAACACATCTTCTTTCATCCAGACTATACTGTCGGTATTGGAATCACACCAATTCTGCGCATTTTTGCACTCGCGGACTTTACCGCCGATCGGGAATTTCACCCTGCCCTGAAGACAACTATTTACAAATGTTCTGAATGTATTATAACATTTTTAAAAAGAAATGCAATATGTGGTTGCATTTTTTTTTAGTGTTTGCTATAATAGCGGTCATGGGGGTATAGCTCAGCTGGGAGAGCGCTTGAATGGCATTCAAGAGGTCATGGGTTCGAATCCCACTATCTCCACTTAAACGGTAAGCCGCAGGCATGAATGCTTGTGGCTTAATTCATATCTTGTAGGGACAGGACACTTGATAAATAAAGGAAAAAAAGTACATTTTCAGTTTTGGAAATGTGCTTTTTTTGATCTTTGGCGCTTCCCCGGGTGTATAGGATAGTTAAAGGAAAAATTTTTCCAAAATGCTTTTATAGATAGGGAAAAGGACGGATATAGCTTAACTGGGAGAATGCTTGAATGGATTTCAAGATGTCAGGAGGTCGAATGGGACACAGATGAAATAGTGGTACCTGTTAGGATATCATTAGTCCCTTTTATAGAGAAAGTCTTTGGTGAAAATCTTCTTATTTCATATATAGAAGAAATTAGTTTGCTTCGTGATTTTTTATACCGTTCGTCAATAGAAATGGTGTGGAAAGCTTTCTATTATGAAATGATATAATAAGAAACTATGAAAATGAGGCACATAAAAAAATATAGAATAAAAACCGAAGAGGTTTTCAGGAAAACTTGACCTGACAGGAGTGTCAGGTCAATGGGTCAGATTTTAGCCGGCGATAGAGGGATGGAGTCATTTTGTAGATGGATTCAAATTTCTTGTAGAAAAAGCCTAAATTGTCGCAGCCCACTTTGTTGGCAATTTCATAGACAGGCATGTCGGTATTGGACAGGTAGAAGCAGGCCTGGTTCATCCGCTGTTGGATGACCAGTTCTTTGAAAGACCGCCCGGCGGATTTTTTGATATAGTTGCTTAAGTAATTGGGATGGAATCCAAAATACATTGCTGTATCCTGTAGTGATGTGGTAAGGTAATGTTCCTCAATATAGTTTAAGATTTCCATGATTTTATGCCCATCGTCTTTGCCATATGAGAATTGTTGGTCTTTGTATTGCCGTAATATTTCACAAAATAATAAGATCATATATGCATCAATCATTTTTTCACTGCAAAATCCCGGGTTATAGTATTCACAGAGAATATTTTGGATGATTGTATGAATTTGATTTTCGTCCTGCTTTTTGAATATCAGATACTGGTCATGAGCTGCATCCAGAGAGAGTGCATTAATCAGAAAACTGTTGATAATCCCGTAGTCTCCCAGCCGGAACAGAAATCCATGGGTCAGATATTCACGGCGCATTTCAATGGTAATAATAATGTCCTGTTCGTCCAGATATTGAATACTGTGAGGAATATTGGTGTCCAACATGCAGATATCCCCCTGGGTCATTTCGATTTGATGTCCGTTAATGATCTGAATGCAGGAACCGGAATACACATAAACAAATTCGATCACAGTATGAATGTGTTCTGGAATATAGGTGAAGCGAGACTCCTTGTGGACACATACCAGTTTGTTCGCCAGAAGGCTATTGAAGGAAAAAAGATATATCTCCCGGTCATGGAAATGAATCCTGGGTATAGCCTGATAACGTTTGGACAGAACAGTGGAACCTGTCATCTTGTGCTTCCTTTCCGAATCAGTATATTGAAACAGATAATCGTCTAATTCCTGTATATGATAGAGACATAAGAAACAGTTGTGTAAATTTCATATGAGGAGGAAGAAAACTTATGGGGTTCCAGAAACAAAAGAAAGACCATATTTTCTCACCGGTAAAGGGAAAGTACGTCCATTTGAAGGATGTGGCTGATCCTACTTTCAGCAGCGGGGTATTAGGTGCCGGGTTTGGTGTCGAGCCGGATGCCGATGTGATTCTTGCGCCTGTAGAGGGGACAGTGTCCATGGTATTCCCTACAGGTCATGCTATTGGCTTCCCTACAGATAATGGACTGGAAGTGTTGGTACATATCGGGATTGATACGGTGGGATTGGATGGAAATGGTTTCGAGATCCTGAAAAAACAGGGAGAACGGGTAATGGCTCATGAGAAAGTGATTCGTTTTAATCGTGAGTTAATTAAAAAGCAGGGGCTGGATCCCACTGTGATGGTCGTCTTAACAAATGGTGGAGAATATGAAGTGAAACTGATATCTGGGGAGCAGGTTACGGAAGAATCTGAGTTGGCTGTTGCTGAAGTAAAGGAAGAAGAGTTGAAGGAGATGAAGGAACCATCTAAATATGAGTATGGCAAAATGTGTTCCGAGATTTTGGAAGCTGTTGGGGGAAGTAAAAATATAAAAAATGTATTTCACTGTATTACCCGTTTGAGGATTGTTCCGGTCAACCGGAAACTGGTGGATATGGACAAGTTGAATCATGCCAGTGGATTGAATACCCTGGCTTCTTGTGTGACCCCTGGATTATACGCGATTGTGGCAGGCGGTATGATCAAGGGAATAATTTCTCTGATTACGGCCTTGGGGCTGGTTTCTTCCAAATCAGATATCATAGTTGTGCTAAATGCAGTAGGGGATGCGCCTTTTTATTTTATGCCGTTTATCATTGGGTATGCTGCTGCCAAGCGTTTTAAGGTAAAAGAAATATTCGGTATCATGACAGCTGGAATTTTAATGTACTCTACATTTCTGTCGCCTGCTGAGGGAATTACCGGATACCAGTTTGGATTGTTTGCGATTCCGGCTTATAACTATAAAGGATTTATTTTTTCGGTGATTTTATCGGTCTGGATTTTTTCGCTGATCTTTCATTTCATTGATAAGCGAATGCCGAAAAATCTGAGAATCGTATTTTCAGGAGCATTATCTTTCCTTATTGCAGCGCCACTGTTTCTAGGCTTCGCGGCACCGCTTGGAAACTGGATCGCAAAGGGAATGACCGGTGGGTTCGCATGGCTGTTCAACAATGTCGGACCGTTTGCCGGAGCGCTGTTTTGCGGAATCATTCCGCTGACCATTATCTTCGGAATCAAAGGCTGGTCTGCGGTGGAACTACAGAATCTGTCAACTTTGGGGTATGATTATATGCTTCCAAACTTTTTCTGCTCCAATCTGGCCGTTTCTGGCGCGGTACTTGCTTATGCATTGAAAATGAAGGCAGGGGAGCAAAAATCTGCTGCGATCTCTACGGGACTGGTATGTATTCTTGGCATTACAGAACCGGCCTTGTACGGAATTGCCTTGCCGGAGAAAAAACCGTTGTTTGCAGCTATGGCCGGAGGCGCAATTGCCGGGGCGGTAGCGGTGTTGCTTGGCGTGGTTACTTATGCGTTTTTTTGATGCGGCATGGACGAAGGAAGAACGGGCTATGTTTCAGAATCGCCGTATGAATGATGCGAAATTTCAGAAAGCATTAACAGATAAGGACACCGTTCATTATCCGTTTCGATGGGGGATTGATTTTTATCATACCTATGAAGAAGATATTCGCTTATTTCATGAATTGGGTATCAAGATTTTGAGAACATCAATCAACTGGGCGAGGATTTATCCAAACGGAGATGATGCGATGCCTAATCAAGAGGGCATTCAGTTCTATAGGGATTTGTTTGGTGAATGCCGAAAATATGGAATTAAGGTGTTTGCGACTATTCTTCACTATAATATTCCGGTAAATCTCGTGCTGAAATATGGCGGCTGGAAGAATCGTAAGACCATTGATTTCTATGTGAGATATGCGAGGACTCTGTTTGAAAACCTGGGGGATCTGGTTGATTACTGGCTTCCGTTCAATGAGTTCAATGCAGGCCGTTTTAATCCTTACAACGGAGTGTGCTTGGTTCAGGATCAGGAGGAGGATTATTCCAATGCTATTTTTCAATGTATTCATCATCAGTTCATTGCCAATGCGTTGACTGTAAAGGCGGGGCATGAAATGCTTCCCGGTTCTATGATCGGAGGTATGATTGCCAGGTTTACCACTTATCCGGCCACGTGCCATCCGGATGATGTGATGCAGATGATTCTGGATGATCAGTATTCTAACTGTTTTTACCTGGATGTGATGGTAAGAGGAAAATATCCCGCATACATGGAGCGGTATTTTGAAAAAGAACAGGTCCACATTCAGAAAGAGACGGGAGATGATGAGATCCTGAAAGAAAATACCATAGATTTTACAGCGTTTTCTTATTATTTTTCTCAGGTTTCCACCACGAAGCAGGGATGGGAAAAGACCAGTGGTAATTTGATTATGGCGAACAAGAATCCCTATCTTGAGTCCAGCGAGTGGGGATGGCAGAAAGATCCCAAGGGTCTGCGCATTACCCTGAAACAGATTTATGACCGTTATCAGCTTCCTGTATTTATTGCGGAAAATGGTCTTGGCGCAAAGGATTTACTGGAAGCGGATGGTTCGGTGCATGATCCTTATCGCATCGATTATCTGAAAGCCCATGTAGAGCAGATGAAAGAGGCTGTGATCGATGGTGTGGATTTGATCGGATATACTATGTGGGGATTTATTGATATTGTGTCATGTGGACCAATGGAGATGAGTAAACGATATGGCGTGATCTATGTGGATCAGGATGATGAAGGAAAAGGAAGTAAAAAACGATTTAAGAAAGATTCCTTTTACTGGTATAAAAAATTTATTGAAAGCAACGGGGAAGACCTGTTATAAAAAAACAGAAAAGATGAATGATGGCATACGACTGTGGTTCTGCAGTCGTATACTGTCATTTTTGTGCATAAGAAAGAAGGACAATATTATGAAGAGAGTACAGATCGATCAGTTTATTCAACAACATAAGGAAGAGGCGATTGCACTTCTGGAGGAACTTGGAAAGATTCCGGCACCAAGCCATAAAGAGGATAAACGTGCTGCTTTTTGTAAAAGGTGGTTCGAGCGAAAGGGATGTAATGAAGTCTGTATCGACGAGGCAAAAAGTGTAATCTGTAATTTTAATTGTGACAAGTATGAAGATATGATTGTCTTGATGGCCCATACAGATGTAGTGTTTGATGATATGGAAGAGCTCCCCATGAGACGGCAGGACAATATTCTTGCAGCGCCGGGAATAGGAGACGATACATCAAATTTGGTAAATCTGATGATGGGAGCGGCTTTTCTGGTAGAGTATGCCGGGCAGCTGAAAATCGGAGTGATGGTCGTGGCGAATTCCTGCGAGGAAGGTCTGGGAAATCTGAAAGGGTGTAAGGAAATCTTCAACAATTATGGAAATCGGATCAAAGCATTTTATTCTTTTGATGGATATATGTCCATGTGCACCAGCATTCCTGTGGGGTCACATCGCTATCGGATCCAGGTCTTGGTTCGGGGAGGACATTCTTATCAAAATTTTGGCAGAGACAATGCAATTCATATCGCAGCACAGATCATTGATGAGTTATACCGAATCGATCTGCCAAAAGAGGAAGTGACTACTTATAATGTGGGAAAAATCAGCGGGGGTACGACTGTGAATTCAATTCCACAGGAAGCGGTGATATTATATGAATACCGATCCAGCAGTGAAAAGTGTCTGCAGAAAATGCAGAAGAAGTTCCATCAGGTCATTGACAAATTCCGCATGCAAGGTAAAAAAATCAATGTGGAAATCCTTGGAATCCGTCCAGGGGTATTCTTGCTAATACCATTGGTACGGTGAAAGGGGGAGGGGCACATACACGGGAAGAGTGGGTAGATCTAAATTCGATACCGGCCGGAATGGGGATTGTATTGAGTATTTTGGCACGGTATATGGATTATTGACAGCGGGAGAGTGCTTGAATTGAATTCAAGAGGTCATGGGTTCGGATCCCACTATCTGCACTTAAACGAAACCACAAAGCCAATAATGCTTTGTGGTTTTTTAATACCTTTATACAAATGAGATTGGATACTTGATGACGATTGAGAGCAAAGTGAAAAGCTTAAACAGAGATGTATGGAGTCTCATGTCGTAGCTAAAACTACTTTTCAGATATAGCATTGAATAAATAATTATAAATATTCCACACTATTTTTTTGATTTGTTATAATTAATCAAATTAAGATTTGCAGGATTTTTTATTTTTACTGAAATATATTAGCGACGCGGCAATATTGATAACAGACGTAACACTGACCAACCACACAGAAATTAACGCAATTTCATGAGAGGTATCCAAAAGAGCCGACCAATCTTTTGCTTTTACTGAATAACTGGCACTAAAAAGCTGTGCGCATATCGAGAAGGCGCAGGATCTTATTGCTGTAAGAGCAGCATACTTTGGACAGTTAATTTTACTTCTCTGTATAAGAATTACCATGGGAGGCAGCCATGCGGTTAATCCTAATATAATACTTATTGAGTTACATAATTCTATCATGAATAGTCCCCTTTAATAAAACTAAATAGCCTGTCATTATTATAACCCATGCTTTTGAAAATGTCATCATAGATAAAGCTGAAATTTGCGAAAGAACCGGGTCATGGAGCTGGCCATATCGGGAAGCAGCGGGCAAGATCGGGAGATCCTGCCGGCATACCCTTAATCAGAGAGATATCACTAAGGAACTGTTTGAATTAGCAAATAGTACTTGCCAAAAATTGAAAGCAGGGATACTAGCGGATATAGATTATTTTAGGGAATATACATATGAGTGCATGCGGCTATTGAGTGATAGTAATACAAATTCAAATTCGCAATTCAATCTCTGTGCGGACGAATTCTTCCCCAACAGATACAAGGGGAGTGCCGCATGTTTCGCAGAGACGGTCCTCTTCCGCAAGAGTACAGAGTTTCTTTTTACAAAGTAGAGGATTATACCTCGGAGTATACTTCTGAGTTTAACGGATAATTAAGAAATTTACCTACAGAGGCAAATCTCAATTTGCAGAACTGGAAATTGAAAATTAAGATCAAAGGTAGAAGAGATGAAGTAACTTTTTGTGTAGTCAAAATAGACGACGTAGTTTAACAGCTGAAAAGAGCAGGAAAGCCATAAATGCCGAAGAAGGGTAGGCGTCTAATTTAACGCTTACCGTTAACAACAGACCTTAATAATAGTCTAACTTATTCAAACTCTTCAATTTATAATGTAAAGAATGGGGAAGAGATATTAGTTGGTTCAGAATCATTAAGTGTAAACAATAACATTATCACAACTACAATAAATCAAAATGGAAATATTACTGTTGATACCCTTGACTTAAATGACGATAGTGATAAAATAAAAGAATCTTCAGATCAGTTATTTAAAATTAATGGCACTCTGAACGGATATCCAGTTAGCAATTCTTTTGTGGAATGGGCAACATTTAAGAGATCTAAAGGTTTTACAGCAACAACTGCGACATCGGTGACGATTATTATCAATCAAATTTGTAAGTTTTCAAACATTGATAAAAGAGCAAAAGTAGTAGTAACATCAATTGCTGGTATTGTTAATTATATAATAAAAGAAAACTCTAAACGAGTGTATTATAAAGAAGTAATTAGCTTCAGATGGACACAAATACCAAATGTGGCTGTACAACAAAAAGCAGTGGAACGAACAGTTCGAACGTTTTATACAGATAGTAATTATGCAACAGTTATTAAATCGGTAACAACACATAACTATGCAAAGGGTTATAAGGATTAGGTGAGAAAAATAATTGATAAGATAATTAGTGCTTGGAGCTATATAGCAATAATAGCTGGGTTGTTGCTGGGAGAAAAAGCTGCCACTAATGCAACTTGGTGGAATGTTATTAAATCCGAATTCTGGGAAATAGTTCTTGTAGTTATTATAGGTATGATTGCTTCTGCAATTATAAAATATTATAAAAGTAATAAATAATTATGTCAGAAAGAAGCGTTGTCGTTAAAGATAGCGCTCTTTTTGGCCCTCCGATAAGCTTATTTTAAAATTTATTATTACATATTCAACATAAAATAACAAGTAAAAGGGGATAACCGCTCTTAGATAATAACTATGCATATTATAAACCATTAGACGTTTTGCCGCCGGATGATAATTATGAGTATTACCGCTATGATGAATGAAACAAAATAAGTTCTGCTCTGGTATATCGATATGATTGCAGCAAAGGATGTGGATAAGGATGGAATTCCTTATTCTGATGCTTTATATTTAGATTTGTTAAAAGATGCGTATTCTTTTGATCTACGCTATGAGCAATGCTGGGAGGAAGACTGATAGAAAACAGATGACTTTCTATTCAATAACCAATGAGATTGGGCGCTTGATGGCAATTGAGAGCGAAGTGAAAAGCTTAAACAGAAATGTATTAGCCTCATATCATAGTCATAGCTACTTTTCAGATATAGCATTGAATAAACAAGTATAATTATTCAATGCTATATTTTTTCTTTTATATTTGTTATAATTAATCAAATAAGAATTTGTGGAGGTTTTATGATATGAACGAGGAATCATTCGGTATCGTTGAATCTACGTATTTTTTATATGAAGAATATTGAAATAAGGTGAACAGATTTCTCTCCATGGATAATAGAGAAGTAAATTATCAAAACTCCGTTATAAAAGTGTTGTTAGAAAAATTATTTGTAAATGAATCATCAATTCGTGTGGTTGATGTATCAACTCAATATAAAAATTGGGAAAAGAGAAGTTGGCACAATCGTTCAAAATATGCAAAAAGGTACACACCTGATATTTTGATAGCTGTAAACTGGAACATTTGTAATAAAAACAATGATGATATAAAGTATTTATCACTTATAGAAGTGAAAACCCCAACTGCAATAGATCGGAAACATGCCATGGAGGAAGTCAAGGAATATTTGACTGTTGTACCTAATGTAATTCTGACAGATTGCATTACTTGGGAATTCTATGACAGAAAAAAAGATGAGCCGGAAATTTATTGTCTAGAAAATGACAAGCAACGCGCAGCTGTCTGTAAAAGGGGCGATAACAAAGATATTCATTGGAAAATTTCTCGAGGAGGATTTTCAGATTTTCTTGTGGAGAAATTAGAATTTCCACGATATTATGATGCCGATCCTGATGTATGGAAAGAGTTATGCAAAAAGTTGGGGAGTATAATAGCAATCGAATAGTAGTATCTTTTGAATTTCAATTTCTTACTCTGCAGAAAGGCAATGATGCATATGAAAAGAATGATCAGTATGCTGTTAATCAGCCTGTTGATGCTGATTCTTTGTTCCTGTTCCAATAATGGCACTGTCAAGGAACAGAGTACGATATCTCCTGCCAAGACAGAACAACCTGTTGATGAAGTCCATAAGTCCAGAGAAATGACAGACTTAGCTGATTCACTTGGAATCACGGCGGATAATTATCCAGTCATTGATGGTTCAACTTCAACACTGGTTCTTGTACAGGCTATATATCGGGAAATGTATGGAGAAGAGAGCTATGCAGATAGTACCTACCCCCAAAAAGCGTCTAAGACCGTACCATCTTACCGGCGTTTGATTTGTGGGGAAGTGGATATGATTCTGGTTCCCTATGCTTCAGATACTGTATTAGAAGAGGCAAAAAATGCAGGGGTGGAATTGGAATTTCACAAGATTGCTTCTGAAGCCCTGATATTTATTACTTCTGCCGAAAATTCAGCAGAATCCATAACCTTAGACCAGGTCAGGGAAATATATCTGAATTATGGAATTATGAATTGGAGTAAATTGGGAGGCCCAGACAGGGAACTGGTTCCCATTTGCCGTAATTCTGACAGCGGTAGTCAGTCTCAAATGGCCAATTTGGTTTTAAACAATGAAGAAATGCACCCAGATATTCAAAATAATTATGTGGAATTAACTATGGAAGGTATGTTAGAACTGGTGGCATATTATCATGGCGGCGGTATGTCAGGCACTCCAACCGACAGCTATGCATTGGGTTATACCCTTTATACTTATCTGCAGCAGATGGATAAAGACACTGGAATTGGTGAACGTCTGAAAATTCTTTCTATTAATGGAATTTTTCCTACAATAGAAAACATAGTCAATGGCGATTACCCTCTGGCAGACGGTTATTACGCGGTGGTTCGTTCTGATCTTTCAAAGGATCACAGTGCTAGGAGTATTATTGCATGGCTTCAAGGAGATGATGGCTCCAGAGTCATAGAAAACCGTGGGATGACACCCAGTGTAAGATAAATTAATAAAACAGGAATTTGCATAGGAGAGAACATATGAAAACAATTAGGTTATTGTATCCGGATCATTTAAGCGGTGGTTTAGAAACATATTATTTTGGTGCAAATCTGCTTGCGCATATTCTTCCTGAAAATGAAAACCAACCCTTGCTGGAAGTAAAAATTACTCCGCCCGACGGGAAGGAACGCAGGATAACAGATGGCATTTATGCCAAGGAGGAGGTCATCTCCGGCATAAGGAAAGCGGCTGATGTTATTGAGGCAGCCAAACCGGACAGGATTATCACAATTGGTGGTAATTGCATCGTTTCACAAGCTCCTTTTGACTATCTGCATGGAATCTACGACAACGTTGGTATTATCTGGATTGATGCTCATCCGGATGTATCAACTGTAAAGGGCGGATACCCAAATGCCCATGCTATGGTACTTGGCTCGCTCATGGGTCATGGGGACAACTCACTTTCTGACCTGATGAAGAACAAAAAATTCAGAGCTGATGAGATCTTGTATGTTGGATTACAGGAACTGCACAGTTATCAGGAAAAGTTTCTAAAAGATATCGATGTAGATTACAAAGTGCAGACAGAGGCGTTTATATCTGATGATGAAATCAAGAATTTCCTGAGTCATTTTGACCACATATTAATTCATCTTGATATTGATGTGTTGGATGCAAATCTATTTCACTCCACCTATTTTGCAAATAAAGAGTTGGTTGGAGATGGCAGCGGCAGCGGAAAAATGACGATGGAGAAACTGTCTGGCGTACTGAAGTGTATAACCGGGAATTCCGATGTTGTCGGATTTACAATAGCAGAATATCTTCCGTTTGATGAACATAAATTGCACAAAATGTTTGCGGACATCAAAATATTTAGTGATTGATAAATTACAACTTGAAAGGATTGTTGGAGGGAAAGTACCTCTAAAATGGGAATTTCATATAGAAAAACAAAGGTAACAGAATAGCAAATCTTAATGTTTTTGTTTCAAGGTTAAAAAGAAAGAGATGGCAAAGGCAGCGATCCAGGTTGCAAACGGTGATTTTTCAGTATATCTTCCTCCCATACACACAACTGAAAAATTGGATTATTTAGATGTATTGATTATGGATTTTGACAAAATGGCGGAGGAATATGGTTTATGCAGGCAGCTGTGCGAATGTGCGTTGCAATTTAAGACTGTATGGGAAGAAAAGCAGATAGAATTTGATGCAGATATTGAGGAGAATGTCAAGAGATACAATAAAGCATATTTTTGATAAGTTTTACCGGGGGGATACTTCTCATTCGATGGAAGGAAATGGGTTGGGACTTGTCCTGGCTTTTCGTATTGTACAAATAATGAATGGAATGATTACAGTAAGGAGCGAGCAGGGAAAAGGGAGTACATTTACTGTGGCTTTACCTGCGATTGCGATGCGAAAGTAGAATGAAGAGGTAATACTGCAAAGATATGATAGAAAGAAATAACCGGTTATATATTGGAAATGATTATGCTGATTGAAAGTAAGCTTGATGAGATTTATGAAATCTGTAAAAAGGAGAATTGACTGAAATAAAATAAATTAATATTATTCAAATAAAATTTCAATAAAAATAACATAATCAAAGACTAGGATAAGGTTATTCGATGAGACTAATAACATATTCAGGAGGTAATGATTATGAGCGACGAAAGGAATTTTGTTGGCTACGAGTATAAAAGTTTAGCGATAAAAGAAATGCTTCTGTCCATGTATGCGGATGGGTATGAGAATTTTGGCTGGCAGTTGGAAGGTACGTCGGAAAACATTCCTGGTGTAATGGTGGAGGGTATTACAGGTAGAAAAGAAATTATTCTTAAATTAAAGAGGGACAGAAAAATCCCCAATAAGGCAGAACTTACCAGATTGCAGAGGCAGTTTGAATCCTGCATAAAAGAGATGATCACACTGGAAAACTCTAAAGTAATAGGTGCATCTGCTGTAGCTTATATTGTGGGTGTGATTGGGACCGCATTTATTGCAGGAAGCGTATTCGCTTATACAGGAGGTATGCTGGTACCTTCCATTATCCTTGCAGTTCCGGGATTTGCAGGCTGGATTGTGCCCTACTTATTATTTTGCTTGATTTATAAAAAGAAAGCAGCGCAGGTTGAGCCATTAATTGACCATAAACATGATGAAATCTATCAGGTCTGCAAAAAGGCAAATGAACTGCTGTAAAAACGTGAGGCGGAGAAATACGGTGATTGAATGGCATGACATAAATGTCTATCCGTTAATGGAGAACATATCCAGATATGATTTCACCGATCAATCAGAGTATTATTCTGAATTACGATGAAAAATTTGCAACTTTATAATTTTATTTTATAAGAGGGTGTCGCAAAATGAAATTTTCATTCAAGATACTGGCGCTGATTAAACGACCAGATACTATCTTTTGATGATTTTTTCCATTTTGTGATACCCCCTTTTTTATTCGGATAATACCTTCTTTTTATCAAATTAATAATTCTCTAATGTTTCACAAATAATATTATAATAAACCAATTGTATGATAACCATAGAAGTTAAAACTTTAGGAGGATAAGAGATGGATGCAATCAAAACAAATAGTTTGTGCAAACGATAAAGCAATTAAAAAGAAGGAGAATACTAAAATGAGTGAATATAAGTTTAAAACAGAAAAAATAGTAAAAGAAGCATATAAAAAAATTGAGGATACGGTGGTAAAAGGATATCAGAAGACGGAAGATACTGTTGTGAGCATCTATAAGAAAGTAGAACAAAAGTTTGTAGACAGATTTTTGGAAGAAAGGGATGCGGAAGGTACAGAAGAGGAATAGTTAATTAACGAAAGAATGAGGAAAAAAGAATGGCTATTATTGAGGACCTGGAAGCATATGCGGTAAAAAAGGCACTGGCATATATGGATAAAAATCCGGAAAAAAATTTACCGAAGCTTCTGGACTGGTTTGATAAGTTTGACATAAAAAATACGCTGGAAAAAGAACGCAGCGCGGTACGTCAAGTGATGGAGGATAAGAACAGTAATTGGCATAAGCTGATAATGAGCTTGTGGCAGGACATTGATCCTGGAGTAAGAAACCGCTTGTTTGAAAATCTGATTATCAATGGCTGCCTGCTTGGGTATCAGCGTCAGATAGAGAATAAAAAGAAATATAACCGCAATGTGCCCTGGGCGATTCTGCTTGATCCCACCAGTGCCTGCAATCTCCGCTGTACGGGCTGCTGGGCGGCGGAATATGGGAATCACATGAACCTGACCTACGAGGAGATGGACCGCATTGTAAGCCAGGGCGTAGAGCTTGGAACCTATGTATATCTGTTTACCGGAGGCGAACCGCTGGTACGGAAAAAAGATATTATCCGTTTATGTGAAGCTCATCCGGATTATGTATTCGCTACCTTTACCAATGGCACATTGATTGATGAAGCTTTTGCAGAGGAGATTCTGCGTGTAAAGAATTTTGTTCCGGCAATCAGTATCGAGGGCTTTGAAGAGGCGACAGATTCCCGCCGGGGGGCTGGAACCTATCAGAAGATCATCGATGCCATTAAGATTTTAAAGACAAAAAAACTTCCTTTTGGAATTTCCTGTTGTTACACCTCGGCAAATGCTGAAGTGATCGGCAGCGAAGTTTATTTTGACCAAATGGTAGACATGGGGGCAAAATTTGCCTGGTTCTTTACCTATATGCCGGTAGGAAAAGGAGCGGTAAAGGAGTTAATGGCAACCGCAGAGCAGCGGGAAATGATGTACCATAAAATTCGGGATTACCGGAATACCAAACCTATTTTCACAGTGGATTTTTGGAACGACGGAGAATATGTAGGCGGCTGTATTGCGGGCGGGCGGTGTTATCTACATATAAATGCCAATGGAGATATTGAGCCATGTGCCTTTGTACATTATTCAGATTCCAATATCCGGGAAAAGACACTGCTGGAAGCTTATCGCGCCCCTCTTTTTATGGGATATCATGACAATCAACCATGGAATGATAATATGCTGCGGCCGTGTCCGGTACTGGATAATCCCGGAAGTCTGACTGCAGTAGTGGAAAGAACCGGTGCAAAGAGTACGGATTATCAGAACCTGGAAACGGCAGAAGAATTTTCGGATAAATGTGTGGAAACAGCAGAAAGATGGGCGCCAGTGGCAGATCGGCTGTGGAAAGAATCTCAGGAGACAAAGGAAAAAGTGCGTTTAGAACAAAGCGGTTGCGCTTCCTGCCGTAGATGCTCAGGGTGTCAGTAAAATGTACCATACCTTAAAGCTTTCATTGAAAGCCGACAGTTCGGGGTTCATTGTCAAGCTGGTAATTACAGTAGTAGCCACCTTCTTTATGGCAGCTGATTTTCCTAAGATTGTGGAATTCTTTAAGAAAAGGATACCGGAAGATAAGGAAAGTCCGGTGAAAAAAAGTATGGGCTATATAAAAGATGTTATTTTCATATACATAAAATCCTATTCTCTGTTATTCTCCCTTACCTTTATTGAGTTAAGTATAGGTTTTCTGATCCTGCGTATTCCCAATGCCATATTGCTTGCACTTGCGATTGCTGTTTTTGACATTTTGCCTGTTCTGGGAACAGGCGGTATACTGCTTCCGTGGATGGCAATATTGTTAATTATGGATAATTTGCCACTGGCCACAGGGATTTTGGTTTTGTATATTATCATCACAGCAATAAGAAACACATTGGAGCCTAAAATTGTTGGCAACCAGATTGGTCTTCATCCTCTGGTGACCTTAATTGCTATGGTCACTGGTTTAAAATTAATTGGAATTATTGGAATGATGGTTTTTCCTGTGACATTGGCAATAATAGTGAATCTTGAAAAAAATGGAGTGATTCATATTTTAAAAAATAAGGAAGGTTTTGAAAGATATTAATAAATAAAGAATGAAATTAACGATTTTTAAAAAATTTTTAAACAGTATGACAATAAATGTTTATTACGATACGTACAGAAAGACAAAATATCATAAATTCAGGAGGATAAACAAGTTGAAGAAAAGCAGTTTTATCGCAATGATTTTAGGAACCATTAGCTGTATCTTTTTTGCTTTGGGAATGTGTATGACAATGCTGCCAGAATGGAACGCATTTCAGCCGGGAGTTATCATAGGATGCGTAGGGTTGGTATTTGCCTTGATTACAGTTTTCGTCTGGAGGAGGATGGAACACAAAGATCCAATCAGCATTACCCCGAAAGCGGTTGGTATGCCTTGTGATGTTATGGGGGAACCTTGTGCCGGGTATTGTTGTAGGCTTGGTTGGTATTCTTTTGCTGTTGTGTCTGATCCCGATTTGCATAGGCTTAAAATAAGTATCGGAAATGGATATAATTGTAAGAAAACCAGTAGATTTCATAACTGTTATCTAATAACCCGTTTATATTGAAAACAGCTATTCAGAACAATCCTATCAGGCAGCAAATGCAGACCACACACAGGCTGCATTGATTATTTCCCATTCAGGCGAAAGTGAAAGCATGATTCGTATTGCTGAAATTCTCAAAAAACGTAACGTTCCTATAATTCTGATTACATCAGAAGGAGATTCTTCACTATGCAGAGAAGCAACTTATCTTGTCAGAACAGGAACAAAGGAAAAGAGAAGCATGATGTCAAAATTAACTACCTATGGTTCTCAGACTGCGGTTCATTATATACTTGACTGTATCTTTTCTTTCGTATACGTGAAAGATTATTATAATAATCTTAACAGAGCACTAAAGAACGAAACATTCTTTCATTCTAGCTGAAACAATTATATCAGTGGTGTATGGATAAAGCCATGATCCTGTCAAAAAACAGAATCATGGCTATTTATATATAAAATAAGACAGTATGGAACAAAAAAACCAAAAAGCTGCAGGAATAAGACAAATTTGAAAACACTGTTCCAAAATATCAGATGCTCATTTACATACTTTTACGTTACTGCTAAGATGTTGACCATAGAAAAACGAAAGGAGAGTTTTATGGAACGATTGATGTGCCCTTCAATGATGTGCGCTAATTATGACAATCTGAAAGAAGAAGTGGAATCTTTAAGTGAAGCCGGAGCAGACATATTCCATATTGACATTATGGACGGAAGCTTTGTACCCAATTATGCCATGGGCTTGGAAGATGTTCAGTGTATCCGCAGGCATACGGATAAAAAAGTGGATGTTCATCTCATGGTAGAAAAACCGGAGACCGCTGTTGACATCTTTGCATGAGCAAAGGTAGATATCATTTATGTACATCCGGAATCGGACAGACATATTCTACAGGTATGGCGGCGGATTTCTTTCTGGTCAATTTAAACCGTATTGATATGATCGGTGCTCAGTTTGACCCGATGTCGGTTTTATGTACGGTGGGACTGAAGGGCAGCGTGGACTATACGGTTGTAAACGGTGATATTGTTGTGAAAGAAGGCCGGCTGGTGCGAATGGACGAAGAGAATCTGGTTCGGAAAGCGAATGAGGCCGTAGCTGACTATTTAAATAACTGAAGCATTTCCTGTATCAAGGCCACTTGATAGAAATCGGGGACAAATAATTGAAGAAACTGAAACTACTGACGCAAGAAAAAATGGGCCGGTGAGGCAGTGGAAAAACTGTCTCACCGGTTTTTCTATATGGAAACGTTTCAATAATTGTTCCTGAGCATTTATGGCTTGATGATATAGAAGAACGCATTTTTTTCTGAATTTTAAGCGATAGTAACAAAAAAACAACAGAATATGAAATATGCTTAAAAATATGTATATTGATCTTAAAAACTATCGTTTTTTTTGGGCGGTTTTACTGCTATATTATAAATGTAAAAAAGATATGTAGCAAAACCAAAGGAGGATGGATATGAAAAAGAGAACATCAATAGCTGTAATCAGTGCTTCATTGGCGGTAATGATGTTGGCCGGCTGCGGTCAGAAATCAGACAATGTGACTACAGCTGCGGAGAAAACAAATGAAACCAGTGCTGGAGAGAATGAAACAACTGCTGCAGGCCAGGCCAGTTCTGTTGTGACTGAGCCTACCAAATTGACTTTTATTTTTGCCGATGGTGATGAGGGAGCCAAGACTTCCTTGAATAAACTGGTGAATGACTTTAACGCGGCTCATCCAGATATAACGGTTACCATTGAACCAGGAAATGGCGGTGCTTACAGCGAGTTTTTAAAAACAAAGGATAGTGTCGGTGAATTCCCGGATGTGATGGAAATGAGAGATACGGCTGTGTATGTCAGGGCCGGAAAACTGGAGCCTCTGTCTCAGGATCTGATTGATTTGTTCCAGACCACCATTACATTTGACGGAACGGTATATACAGCACCGATGGCAGGTGAGAATACTCAGGGCATTATTTATAATAAGAAATATTTTGATAAAAATGGATTGACCGAGCCGGCTACCTATGATGAATTTATTCAGTTATGCCAGTCAATCAAAGATAAAGGGGATATGGCTCCGCTGGTTGTCGGCGGACAGGATATCTGGCATATGGGATTTTTATTTCATAAGGCATATAACGATCAGGTGCTGAGCAAGGACCCGGATTTTATTAAACATTGCTATGAGGGAACAAAAGATTTTACTGATCCGGCAATAAAGGCAACCTTTGAAGAATTACAGGAAATAATGCAGTATGCACAGGAAGGCTGGGTCTCCACACCGGATGCACAGATTACCACATTCCTGGTAAATGATATGGCAGCCATGATGTATTCAGGAACCCATATGTTCAGTCAGATTTCAGCAGCCGATCCAAATTTTGAAATGGGTTGGTTCCCGATTCCGAGTCCTGACGGAAAACTGCGTCTGGTCGGCGGCGGCGGTATCAGCGGCCTGGCTATATCTGCAGAAGCCGCCAAGGACCCCAATAAAAAAGCTGCGGCAGAGGAATTTATCAGATTTTTCTTTGAGCCGGACAATTATAAGGGCTATTGTGAGACTTTAAGCTTTATTCCGACAACGGTTAATCAGCCTCAGTTAAATGTAATACCGGTATTCCAGGAAGTGATAGATGCAACTACAGAAGCCGATGAGCTCGCTCCGATGTGGAATGGAAAAGTTGGGGATAATGAGCTTCCGCCTGATTTTAGAAATTTCACATATAAGACATTGGTTGAAGTGCTTCAGGGAACCAGAAGCATTGATGCAGCCGGCGAAGAAATGAACAAAACCTGGCAGGTGGGAATTGTTAACTTTAACCCAGTTACGGGAGTAGGGATTGAATAAAGAGAAAGGGGCAGATGATGAGCAGAACGAAAAAAGGGATTGACCTGTACACTCTTTTCTTTATTGCCCCGGCCTTTATCCTGTTTACTTTATTTATTATTGTACCTACTTTATCCAGTGTATATTACAGCTTAACCTCATGGGATGGTGTCAGCCCGAACATTAAGTTTGTCGGGCTGGCAAACTTCAAAGAAATATTTACCAGTGCCCGTTTTGGAAATGCCTTGAAGAATACGATTATTCTGACGGTTTTTATAACGGTGCTGGAAAACATCTTTGCCCTTGGGCTGGCGTTGGTTGTGGATCATGTCAGATGGGGGAAGAACCTTTTCCGCAGTGCGTTTTATGTTCCGGTGTTAATCAGCGGTATCGTCTCCGGCTTCATCTGGAAAATTATGTACAATTATAACTTCGGTACCTTTAATGCGGTTCTGAAAGGATTGGGACTGCAGGATTTACGGCAGGACTGGCTGGGGAATACAGCAATCGTGTTATTCATGATCGGTATTGTTTTGATTTGGAAGGGTGTGGGTTATTATATGATTATTTATCTGGCATCCCTCCAAAGTGTATCTCAGGATATGATCGAGGCGGCACAGATTGATGGAGCCAGCCCCTGGCAGAGTTTTCGGGCGATTACCATTCCGATGATTTCGGGAGCATTTACCATCAATTTTACGTTGTCATTAATCAATGGCCTAAAGGTTTTTGACCAGATCAACGTAATGACAGACGGCGGCCCGGGATTTACAACAGAAACATTGGTCTACCTGTTATATAAGGTTGGATTTAACGAGGGACGGCAGGGTTTTGGAACTGCGGTAGGCCTGATGCTCCTGTTTATCATTATCATTTTAAATACCATCCAACAGAAGTTTCTGCGGGGAAGAGAGGTGCAGTTGTAATGGAACGTTCGAAAAAAAGGCTGAAGACAACGGATATTGTACTTTTCATAATAGCAGTGGTTCTTGCCTTTATTTTTATCTACCCGGTTATCTTTGCCTTGATGTCGGCGTTTAAGAGCAATGGCGATATTTTAAAAAGTCCGATTTCTTTTCCCACATCTGTTTATATACAAAACTTTAAAGATTTATTTTCCCAGTCAGACTTTGCCACAGCGATTGTCCATTCCGTCATATTGACCGTTGTATCAGAAGTTTTGATTGTCTGTATCGTTCCGATGGCTGCTTATGGCATTGAACGCAGAGGCAGTAAGGCAACATCATTTGTGTATTCTTATTTTCTGGCCGGCTTAATGATTCCGTTTCACTTATATATGTTTCCACTGTTTAAGCAGATGAAGATATTTGGTCTATTCGGTAATATGGCTGGTCCGGTTGTGTGTTACATCTCTGGCTCCATTGCCTTTGGCACGCTGCTTTACGGAAGTTTTCTGAAAGGAATTCCGCTGGAAATTGAAGAAGCGGCTCAGATTGACGGATGTACACCGTTTCAGACCTTTTGGCAGGTGACATTCCCGCTCCTGGGGCCATGTACCGGCTCGATGGTGATTTTAAATGGTCTGGGAATCTGGAATGATTATCTGATGCCTTATCTGGTCCTGCCCAGCGGGAAGGCCAAAACCATAACAGTGGAAATTGCTGGTTTTGTTGGACAGTATTCTGCACGGTGGGATATTGTTTTTGCAGGAACAATTATATCGATTGTGCCGGCAGTGATTATCTTCTGTATGTTCCAGAAGTATTTTGTAAAAGGAATTACAGCCGGAGCAGCAAAGGGATAGCAGCAGACAGGTATTCTGAAGAACAGAATACCTGTTTTTGCTTGTAGACAGAAGAGGATTTTGTTAAGATAAAACAAATGGTATTGGGGGTGCGGAACATGAAGCAACGGATAAAAAAGTTAAATCTTTATCAGAAATTTACAATTACCATCATTATCATCGGGCTGATTCCGATGACAATATTATCTACGTTTATTGCGAATAAGATGATTCGGAATTATCGCAGTGCTTTACGTTCTCAATATGAGCAGGCAGCTTTGTATCTTTCCGGCAGCCTGGAGAGTATGCTTGATGCCTACAATACTATTTCTAAAATGCCTTATTATTACAGTAATTCTATTGTTGGCAATAATGTTTACTCCTATATGTCCTTTGATAACTTCCGCCAGATTGTTTATGGCAGCAATTATCCGGCTGAGATTATGGAACAGGAGCGTAAGCGGGAAATGGAAGAGTTTCTCCGTTATATGAACAGTGTGGACAATGGAATTATCGGAGTTCATTTTTTGGGAGTTGGACAGAATGGTCAGGAGCTTGATTTCCATTCCAGTATGCGCAGCACATATTTTAAAGATGAGGCATTGTTTGAGCATATGGTGAGTTATGAAGTATTAGACAAGGCCACCAATAAAATGATTTTAATTCCTCCCCATGAAACCAGTTATTTTAGCGGGATCGTGGAACCAACCTTTACAATTGCCAGAAACTATTTTGATCTCAGGGGAAATGTGGGAAATACTCCGTATGTAGGGACTCTCTTTCTGGATATCAATATCAGCAAGGTTAATCAACTCCTTAATTCGGTCCGCTTAAGTGGAGATGAAGTTTTTTATATTATGGCTGCAAATAATGTTTGTTTTTACAGCAATCAGAAGCAGCTGATCGGAGAAGAGATTCACTTTGCTCAGGAACACTCGGAGGCGGAAAGTGAATTGCTTATCAAAACCAAACCCAATGAATACGGTTTATCACTGATTGTTACTGTGGATACCCACAGGGCTTTTCGTGATATCCGGAATATGCAGACAATGATGTATATTCTGCTTGGTGCTTCACTTTTAGCGTTGTTGTTAAGCTCGCTGTTTTTTTCCAAGCAGTTAACGAAGCCAATTCATCAGATGATGAAGCAGATGGAACAGTTAGAGAACGGACAGTTTGATATCAGCCTTCCGGCAAACAGTGAGGATGAAATCGGTATACTGTCACAGCGTTTTAATCAAATGAGCCAGGAATTAAAGAATTATATTAATCGCTATTATGTTGTTCAAATCAAACAAAAAGAGGCAGAACTGACAGCATTAAAATCACAGATTTATCCGCACTTTCTTTATAATACGCTGGAAATTATACGTATGACCGCCTTAGAGGAGGAAGACAATAAGGTTTCGGCAATGATTGAAGCTTTGTCCGAGCAGATCCGTTATTTAATCGGACCGATGAAAGATCTGGTGCCTTTGGAAAAGGAAGTGGAAATGGTTAAAAAATATGTATATTTATTGAATTGCAGAATCAATGGCGAGGTTCAATTATTTGCGGATATATCGGGAACAGCTTCCGTTTTGATTCCGAAACTGATAATACAGCCGATTGTGGAAAACGCATATGTTCATGGAATTAAACCGAAGGGCGGGAACGGGCGGGTATTAATTGAAGCAAGCATATCGGAAGGAAATATTGAAGTTATGATTATGGACAACGGTTCCGGCATGAATGAAGGGACCCTTAACCGGTTGAATACTCTGTTAGACGGCAATGACCCAGGAATTAAAAACGAATACCACTGGCAGAGCATCGGATTAAAAAATGTCCATGACCGGATCCGTTTTTTGTATGGTGATGCGTTTGGTGTTCAGGTGACCAGTACCGAAGGTGTCGGAACGATGGTAAGAATCTTGATGAAAGCGGAACAAGGAGGGGACAACCGTGAAAATGATATTGGCTGATGATGAACCGATTATCACACGTGGAATAAGGAAACTGGTGGACTGGGAAACTATGGGGATTGAGGTGGTAGGATGTTATGAAAATGGGAAAAGTGCAATGGACGGGATTCTCCGCTTGAATCCTGATTTGGCGCTGCTGGATATTTCTATGCCTGATATGACCGGAATTGATATCCTAAAGGAATGTAAGTCATTAAATCTGGCGACCAGCATTATTTTTATCAGCGGCTTTCAGGATTTTGAATATGCGAAAGCGGCATTGCACTATGGGGCGGAGGATTATCTATTAAAACCGATCTTAAAAGAAGAATTGTTGAATGCGGTTACCAAATGTATGAATAAAAAGAATCAAAATGTTTTTCCGGATTCAAATGAACTGCCGGTTCAACCCGATCATATGGATTATGGGAAAATCATTGAGCTGGAGGCAACTCATTATCGTCCGGTGCTGGCAGGGATATTATTCGGCGAACAGGAGCAGGAGCAGATACAACGGCTGACTCAGTTTTCACTGATCAGTTTTTTAGAAGATTATCTGAGCAAACAGCAAATGGGTATTTGCTTTGTCCGAAAAGGGAAGATCGTAATAATCTTAAAGGGCGTTACTGCAGAGGCGGCAAAGGGACAGCTTAAAGAAATTCAAACAGCGGCAAAGGAGGCGGTCCGGCACGAGATTGTAATGATTATGGGACAACAGGTGGATGAGGTGAAGCAAATTCCCGGAGCATACGGCCGTTGTCTTGAAATGGAAGAATATCTTTTTTTTGCTGATAATTTGAAAGCAAAGATTTTATCGGTAGGTGAACCGGTTTTTTCTTATCCGATGGAAGAGACTAAATTACATGAGGCGAGGGAAAAACTGATTCATGAAATCATTTCCCAGGAGGCAGAAGGCTTTGAACAGAGCTATCTCTGGTTTGCCAGAATGGTTTGCTATATGGCGGAAGGGAAAAAAGAGGATGCCTGCTTTTATTTTTGCTCCACGGTGAGGATGCTGGAAGAACGTTTTTTTGAATTAAACATGGAAGGCTGTAAGCCAGATATGAAAGCATTGCTGGAAGAAAGCCGGAATTGTCAAAGCTTTGAGATGTTAAAAGGAAATTTTAAAATTATCTTTTTGGGATATTTAGTTAAAATTAGGGCAACGGTAACGAACCAGGAAAAGAAATCAATTATCCATGTGAAAGAATATATCGAAAAGCATTATAAAGAAGATGTAAACCTGCAAATATTAGCTGCTGAAATTCATATGAATCCCTACTATTTCAGCGCTTTTTTTAAAAAGCATACAGGGGAGAATTTTAAAACATATGTCAATAAGGTTCGGATGCGTCATGCCATTGCCCTGCTTCTGGGGACCAATATGAAGACCTATGAAATTGCGGAAGCCACGGGATACAAAGATCCACGGACATTTACGGATGTATTTTATAAAGTTTATCAGGATACTCCTAATTCTTACCGGAAGAGAGTGAGTGAGGAAGGAGGGAAATAATAACACAGATATTAGCGAAGGGAATAGAAAGAAAAAGCAGAATAAGTAAGTTGAAAGCAGCATCTTTTATTGTTTAATGATTTTTTATCCATTATGATGAAATCAGAGGTACATTAACAAAAAGAAGAGGAGTAAAAACCGTCATGTCAGTAAAAGAAAGTAATGCAAATTGGGTAAATGAGGCGGAACATAGAATTACGGAAAAGATGGAATGGGTAAGTGAAAAATCAAAGAATAAAATTCCTTATACGACAATCAATGGGATTCATGATGACAAAAGCAGTGACACACAGGAGTTCAGTCTGGACGATGGAATCAACTGGTGGACAAATGGCTTTTGGGGCGGAATGCTGTGGCAGATGTATCATAAAACCGGAGATGAGCGGTATGCGGATATCGCCCGGGTCAGTGAAGAGAAGTTAAAACGGTGTTTTACTGATTTTTATGGACTGCATCATGATGTTGGTTTCATGTTTTTATTAACCTATATTGCTGATTATAAGCTTACAGGCAATGCCGAGGGACGGTGTTATGGGCTTCATGCCGCCAATCTTCTGGCCGGTCGTTTTAATCCCGTTGGTAAATTTATCCGGGCCTGGAATGGAGAACCGAAAGAAGGGGCGGATGATAACCGTGGCTGGGCTATCATTGATTCGATGCTGAATATCCCGTTGTTATACTGGGCTACCGAAGAGACAAAGGATCCGAGGTTTAAGCAGATTGCGATGATGCATGCAGATACTCTGATGGAGCATTTTGTGCGGAAAGATGGTTCGGTGCGACATATTGTTCAGTTTAATCCGGAAACGGGTGAAATGGAACTGGATTATGGCGGTCAGGGCTATGCACAGGGCTCATGCTGGACAAGAGGCCAGGCATGGGGACTTTATGGTTTTTTGATGAGTTATATTCATACAGGGGAAAAACGGTATCTGGATACAGCGAAGCGGATTGCCCATTATTTTATCGCCAATATCCCGGAGGACGGTCTGATTCCAGTTGATTTCAGGCAGCCGGAGGAGCCTTACTGGTATGACGATACTGCGGCAGCAATTGCGGCCTGTGGTCTGCTGGCAGTTGCGGAAGCTGTAGGAGAACCGGAACAGAATATTTATTATCGGCCAGCCCTTAAGATGTTGAAAGCACTTTATGAGAATCATTGTGATTTTTCAAAGGCCAGCGATTGTTTCCTGCAGAAATGCACGGGTGCTTATCATGATAAGAAACATGAGTTCCCGATTATTTATGGGGATTATTATTTCATGGAAGCAATTTTTAAATTAAAAAAGGCAGGTGTATATTTGTGGTGAACGGGCAAGCAGCAGGGATTAGCCGGTTGAAAATATACATATCAGCGATATTTCCATCAATAATATCACCATGAGGAATGTTTCAAAGCAGATGGAATCAGGGTATAGCATTGAGGAAGGAAATCAAAATGATAGAGATAATTGCCAATGGTGTGTGGAAGCTGGTTCTGGGAGAGCCGGAGGAATTGACGCCTGCGAGATACCAAAAATTTAAGATGAACGAGACGGGGCTTGAATCTCTGCCAGAACGGAAAATACTTCCGGAAACATTTCGATCATTGGAGTGGAAAAAAACGAAAAGAGGTATTGCGGTCAGTCTTCCGATGGAAACCACAGAGGATATCTATGGATTTGGGCTGCAGCTGAAAAGTCTGAATATGGCCGGAAGAAAGCGGCGGATCCGGGTTAATTCCGATCCGCCGGCAGATACCGGGGAAAGTCATGCTCCGGCACCTTTTTATGTATCTTCGGCAGGTTATGGGCTGTTTGCCGATACCTTCCGTTATGCTGATTTCTTTATGGGGACGAATTCTGAAAAAGGGCGTTCGGCAGGAAAAACAGAAGTGAATCAGGTGCATAAAGAGTTTTCTGAATCCGCTCTGTATGCGCTCAAACGGGCCGGAGAAAAACGGACGATTATCATTGATATTCCGGGTGTAAGCGGAATCAGCCTGTATATTTTCTCGGGACAACTAAAAGAAGTGGTACAGCGGTATAATCTTTTTTCCGGCGGTGGCCCCCTGGTTCCGATGTGGGGATTGGGCGTGTGGTACCGGACTTATGGCGGAAGTGACCAGGAGAAAGTGCTCCGGATGGCTGAGGAATTCAGGAATGAGCATATCCCGGTGAATGTGTTCGGGCTGGAGCCGGGCTGGCATTCTCACAGCTATTCCTGCACTTATGAATGGTCTTACTTATTTCCTGAGCCGGAAAAGATGATTGAGGACTTGAGAAATCAGGATTATAAAATCAATTTATGGGAGCATGCCTTTGTTTATCCGGCTGCTCCGATTTACCAGGATTTGCTTCCTTACAGCGGTGATTATGAAGTCTGGAATGGGTTGGTTCCCGATTTTGCCCATGAAAAAGCGGTGGAAATCTTCAGCGATTACCATGAGAAAGAGCTGGTAGATAAGGGGATTATGGGTTTTAAACTGGATGAATGTGACAATTCCGATTATAATCCGTCGAACTGGTCATTTCCGGAAATCAGTTCGTTTCCGTCAGGTATGAATGGCGAACAGATGCATAATGGAATCGGGTTGTTGTACCAAAATTTGTTGAATAATATATATCGAAAGAAAAATCTGAGAACGTATTCTCAGGTACGTGCGTCAGGCGCTTTAGCGGCCCCGCTTCCGTTTGTGCTTTATTCAGATTTATATAATCATCGGGATTTTATCAGAGGAATTGCCACCTCGGGATTTTCGGGGCTGCTCTGGTCGCCGGAGGTGAGAAGCTGTGAAAATGGAATTGATTTTCTACGCCGGATCCAAACGGTGATTTTTTCAGCGCAGGCACTCCTCCCGTCCGGGCCGTGGTCCTTGATTATCCGGAGGATAAAAGGGCGGCTGTTATCGACGATCAGTATTTATTCGGAGAGAGTATGATGGTTTGTCCGCTGACGCTTGAAGATGGAACCTGCCGTAAGGTGTGGCTGCCGGAAGGAAGATGGCATGATTTCTTTACAGGAGAGATTTTCGCGGGCGGAAAGGAGTATCAGATCAGTGCGAAACTGGAAGAAATTCCAGTGTTTGTAAAAGACGGTGCGTTAATTCCCCTTGCTGAACCGGTGGAATATGTCAAATCAGATACGATCTTCCGGATAACGGTAAAATCCTTTGGTGAAGGCGAGCGGTGCTTTGTGCTGTATGAAGATGATTTTGAATCTCTGGATGTAGAAAACGGAGCTTGCAATCAGGTGCTGATTATGAGAAATAAAGAAGGAAGCATCTCCTTGGAACGCCAGGGGACATATCCGGCTAAATATGAATTAGGAGTGTAGCG
Source organism: Lachnospiraceae bacterium 54-53 (assembly GCA_041223105.1). Lineage (GTDB taxonomy): Bacteria > Bacillota > Clostridia > Lachnospirales > Lachnospiraceae > Lacrimispora. Next base: position 138,424 of record JBCLPO010000013.1, on the reverse strand, counting down.
GTATGATTAAGAATCCAATTTTACCGGGGTGCAATCTTGATCCGTGTATTTGCCGGAAAGAAGATTATTATCTGGCATCGTTGTTGTGAAAGAAGGCCGGCTGGTGCGAATGGACGAAGAGAATTTGGTTCGGAAAGCGAATGAGGCCATATCTGACCATTTAAATAACTGAAGCATTTCCTGTATCAAGGCCACTTGATAGAAATCGGGGACAAATGATGAAAGGTGCATCTTCAGCCACGAGGATGTGCCTTTTTATTTTTCCAAAGCATTGACACCTAAAAAGATTTGCAGTAAATCAGCATAGATATTATCCCCCATCACAGCGTAAATTTCCAGAAAAAGCATATATACAAACATATGTTCTGATAATATAATTAGATTAGGTTTCAACCATGGTAATGAAAAGATGGGAGGTGTTTCCTGAATGGAAGAGCGGATCTACATATGTATTGATCTTAAATCATTTTATGCTTCTGTAGAATGTGTGGAGCGCAGGCTTGATCCTCTGAGTACGAATCTTGCAGTGGCTGATCCTGAAAGAAGTAAGAAAACAATATGCCTTGCGATTTCACCATCCATGAAAGCACTGGGAATAAAGAACCGATGCAGGGTATTTCAGATACCCAAAGATGTGCAGTACATCATGGCACCTCCAAGAATGAAACTCTACATTGAATATTCAGCCAATATTTATAGTATTTATTTAAAATATATCTCGAAAGAGGATATCCATGTTTATTCCATCGATGAGTCTTTCCTTGACGTGACTCATTATCTTTCCATGTATCATATGAGCGCAAGGGAATTGGCATTACGGATTATGGAGGATATTAAAAGTACCACAGGAATTACCGCTACAGCAGGAATTGGAACAAATCTGTATCTGGCAAAGGTAGCACTGGATATTATTGCAAAGCATGCAAAAGACAATATCGGATATCTGAATGAGGAACTCTACCAAAAAACAATGTGGAAGCACCGGCCCCTGACTGACTTCTGGAGAATAGGTAAGGGAATTTCAAACAGACTGAATGGTATGGGTATTGTCAATATGGGGGATATTACCCGCGCAAATGAGGATTCGCTTTACCGGATGTTCGGCATTGATGCGGAGCTTTTGATAGACCACGCCTGGGGAAGGGAAACAACCACCATGGCGGATATTAAGGCATATAGTTCAAAAAGCAATTCCATGTCCAGCGGTCAGGTGCTTGCAAGAGATTACAGCTTTGAGGAGTGTAAGTTGATTGTAAAGGAGATGGCTGATGCTTTATGCCTGGATATGTCAGATAAAAATGTGGTTACTGGTTCTATGTCACTGATGATTGGATATTCCAATGAACTGGGATTAAAACCGGCCATAGGAACCATCTCCATGTCTGTTACCACGAATTCCTACCGAACGATCATACCCTATGTGATGGGACTGTATGATCGTATTACGGATAAGAGCAAACCAATACGGCGGCTGAGTCTGTCATGCAATAACGTTGTCAATGAAGCTTATGAACAGTGTGACTTATTTACCGATCCGGCAGAACTGGAAAAGGACAGGAAGTTACAGAAGGCAGCATTGGAAATCAAAGAAAAGTTTGGTAAAAATGCTCTTGTGCGTGGGATGGATCTGCAGGAAGCCGGTACCACCATAGAACGCAACAGGCAGATTGGAGGTCATAAAAGTGGAGAATAGGAGCAGGATGGACAGGGGAAGCCGTGCGAAACAATTTATGCCCTTTGATGCATTAAAGGGGTTTCGGGAAGCAGTGGCGGAAAAAGAATGGATTATCGTTCCTAAACGTGATTTATCGGAAGAGAAGAAAGAGGAGTTAGATTGTAAGTTAAGACAGATTCAGCAAGAAGACATAATTACTGTGGAATATTTTCAGGACAGAGAATATGTGCAGGTAACCGGAATGGTAACACGAATAGATGATGCAGGCAGAACCTTGGAGATTGCCAACAGGAGGATAGCTTTTGTTGATATTTCTGATTTAAAGTGTGATGTTTTTTGAATTTATAAATAGACAGAAAACCTGCAGCACTTTCTGCAGGCTATGCTCTGACCTTGAGAATAATAATGATGGTAATGTAATTAGCATTCATGTTTATAAGCACTAAGATTATTAATAAAATTAAGAAAGAGGAACTCATGAAAAAGATTGCAGTCTTATCCGATACTCATGGTCTTCTGCGAGAGTCTGTTATGGATGAACTTGCTGAAGCGGATTGCTCCATTCATGCTGGCGATATCAGCACACCATACATCATCGAGTCCATACGAAAGTTCGGAGAGACCTATGTGGTGCGTGGTAACAACGATAAAGAATGGGCAAAAGCTCTGCCTGGGAGCATTTCCGTCACAATTGAAGGTGTGAGATTCTTCATCGTTCATAACAAGAAAGATGTACCCAAACACTTAACAAATGTGGATGTGGTGGTCTATGGTCACTCCCATAAGTATTCTGCAGAAATTATTAAAGGAGTGCTGTTTCTCAATCCAGGCAGCTGCGGTAAACGGCGTTTTGATTTGGAAATCACAATGTGCCGTATGATTGCGGAAGCAGGGAACTACCAGTACGAAAAAGTGACGATTCCCGATGACATCTCAAAAGGGTGGATGTAATACTTTTACAATCTGCGGGTATGGTGTCCCAATTAGAATCACGTCAGCCAATCAACGTCATCATAACAAAAAATACGAATAGGGATCATTTCCCTACTCTTATTTGGTATGCATAAGAAAAAAATAATGCAAGGTTTCTGCGGTTCGGTCATTCTCATATTTGACCGGCATTTCTATGCCATGCTTTCAGGTTTTGAAAGTATGGATTTCTTTTTTGATATGGCAGCCAGATTTGCTGTGCAAACCAGTAGCCCAGCTTAACATCGGAATATCAACCTTTGCATCTCCAAAAGCAATCGTGTCCGATCTGTTTGCTTTTAAGTAAGTCAGCAAGTGCTCTATTGCATCTGCTTTGGTAATTCCTTTTACCCCTAAATCTCCAAAAAGAGCTTCTTCCCCCTTTCCGCCCCAAGTGCCTGATTCTAATTCCGGGAATTGTTCCTTAGTGTCCATAAAGTCCTGATAGGAATCCAAAACATAGCTGACTTTATTAACGTCATCCCGGTATAAATCTCCGCCGAAAATCATTTCGGGAAAGATTTTCCGAACAGTTACCCGATTTGCGCCTTCTTTTCCTTTTCTTTTTGAATATTCCCGGAGGGTTCTCTCTGCTCTGGTTTCAAATTTTTCACTTGCAAATAAGCCATTGTTACCTTCCAGATAAAATTCAAGATCGCGATGGTGCAGCCAGTCCACAATTCTTTTACATTGTTCTCCGGTAATCATCTGATGCAATATCACATGACCATGATCTTCAACATAACTTCCATTTCCGCCAATCATTCCATCCAGGCCGATATCCAAAATATTTTGATATATTTCTGCTTTGCTGCGGCCTGTGCTTATATATACTTTATGTCCATTTTCCATGGCCATTCTGATTGCTTTTACAGCTGATTCCGGTAAATTATTTTCATAATCCACCAATGTTCCGTCTACATCAATAAATAAAATAAATTATGCGAAATGGATGATCTGGCTGCATTCGCGGACTATCCTCTCAACAAGATTCTGACAGCCGGAGATGCCATCTATCTGAGAGAACATTACAAGGAGATGATGGAACCGTTTAAAGACACATTAAGTTGTATGTTTACGGCTCCCGTTTATTTTGAATTTACAGCCCGGGGAATTGATAAGGCAAAAGCATTGGAAGCGGTACTGAACCCTATGGGGTATAGGCGGGATGAGGTTATTGCGTTTGGTGATGGTCAGAACGATATAACCATGATTCAGTATGCAGGAGTTGGTGTGGCTATGGATAATGCGGTAGAAGAATTGAAAGAGGCGGCAGATGAAATTACTTTGTCCAATGAAGACGATGGGATCGCCGTTTCACTTTGTAAATATATTCAGGGATTGACAGACTAAGAGAGGAAAGCTGCGTTAATATGGATATTGAAATGGTCATTATGAAGCTTGTGGTCAGCAGTGGGGATGCCAGAAGCACTGCTATTGAAGCACTGCGTGCTGCAAAGAATGGGAAATTTGAATATGCGGATAAGCTGATGAATGAAGCGGACCAGAAGATTCTGCAATCACATAAGTTGCAGACAGAAATGATTCAGGATGAATTAAACGGGAGGAAAGTGGAGATCAGCCTTTTGATGGTTCATGCTCAGGATCACCTCATGAATGCGATGACAGTTATGGATCTTTGCAAGGAAATGATTGATATTTTAAAAATTCAGAAATAAAAGGAAAGGAGAATCATTAAGATTCCCTATCCCTCAAGCCTCTTATCGGCGGTTCTGGGGGAATCTGATGCTGCATTCCGATATGTAATATGGCTGACCTGACATAAAAATGTACTATTACTGGGGTACGGGAAATGCAGCCTGTTTCCGAAAATCCTGTGGCACCAAGCCAGTTTCCTTACGAAAAACGTATGAAAAATAACTTGCAGTTTGAAAACCGCATGCAATTGCTATCTCACAAATAGGTATGCTTGTTTCCCGCAGCATCTCACGGCTTTTTAAGATGCGATATTGAATCAGATAATTGTTAGGTGTCTGGCCAATATATTTGTTAAACAGTTCGCAGCATCTGCTCCTGCATACCGTACCTGCAGCTGCAATTTCATCAATAGTTATCTTAAGATCATAATGCTGATGAATATATCCAGTCATCTTACGCAACACCATCCAGGATTGTTCGTCGGAACTATGACCGGATATTTGTTGTATATGATCTCCTACACAATCACAGAGAGTGACTGCCAGAGATAATAGATGAAGTAAATTGTTTGTATCACTGTGCATTTCATCATATATTTGAGTGAGTAAAAGCAGAGCATCCCGCTGCCAGGAGATTTGTGGTGTCAACAACAGAAAATTGTCGGTATCTAAACCAAATGTTTCTTCCAGATACGCTTTACCTGCAAGCGTGCCTGCACCAAGCAGTACAGGATGGACAGCTGCCACAATATAAGAGCAATCAGTCCTATCATTTGAGAAGCCATAATGCATGCGTTTGCTGTTAATGAAGATACCATTACCCGTACCAATATGCACGATTTGTCCGTTTACAAAGTAATCCATTTCACCATCCTGTACTAAAATAAACTCTAAATCCGGATGGTAATGACATGCAGCGGCATACCGGTCAAATTGATACAACGTACCTTTATGCACATAGAGAGGAAAATTTGGAATATTATAGTTTAATCGTTCTGATAAATCTGAAAATATCTCAAGCCCAGAAATCATAATCATACCTCATAATATACGATTTTGATATTAATATAACCGATTTTATGGGAAAAATCAAGTGAGATAATATATAATTTTAATAGTACTAATTTCTTTTTATTTCCTGATATGCTAATGTGCTTTTTTGCAGGACCGCTTTTAAACATTCTGTTCAATGCCCTTTGTATCTTTGTCTTTTTTCCGGGCATGCGTGAAAAAACAATAACAGCGGATTACTTAAAATACACGTTGCCTGTGCAGGGTAATTGTAAAAAAACTGGATGGCGGTCAGCACTGAAAATTATAGGATCAGATCCAAATGTTTTTTGAAAGAAGGGGAATGTAATATGTCTGTGACGGTTCAAATTATTTTAGGGTTGTTACTTTTGATTGTTATTTATTTTGTTGTCCGAAAAGTTGTTAATTTGCCTCAAATTCACAAATTTGCAAAACTGCAGCACGAGAGATTTATCCATTATTTACATCAGCATGAAACAGAAGAAAACAAGAATGATTTTTAGAACTGCCCATAGGGTAATCATGCACCTGCTTTAAGGAGGATAGTGTGAAAGAGGGCATAGGTCAGCTTAAAAAGCGGCGCATGCTTTACCGGCTGCAAGCATCTGTCAGATTGCAGTGAGAATCATTCGAGGGTTAGCAATAATGGATTTATTCTTACAGGAAGATAATAACAAAATCGAACAGGCAGCCAGGGAATTCCAGGCCGCCAGAAACAGCAGCCCGTTGAACAGCCTCAACATCCTTTTGACATTCCCTGCCTGAATCGTTAGAATAAAGGTAATAAAATGGATTTAACAGGAGGCTTTTATGGCTGGTTTGATGTCCGTATGGAACAATATGAGAATTAAAACAAAAATCCTGGTTACATATTTAACAATCTTATTATTATCTTTTGTAATCACCTTTTCGGTCATATCCGTCATAAACAGCTCCTATACAAAAAATGAGATTTTCAATGCAGGCACACAGACGGTCAGCGCCCTTAAGGGCAATCTGTCTCTGATCTTCGATAATGTGACCCAGTTTTCAAACCTGATCTATTTTGATAAAAATGTTCAGGAGGCTCTTAGAAACGTGAATAATGCGGCCATTGACCCGTCCATCCAGAGGACCATCAAGCAGAGCCTGGTCAACATGATCCTGTCAGGGGAGTATATTTCCAGCGTCATGATCATGGATTCTTATGACAATATTTACAGCTCCTATAAGAAGACGCCTAAGGGCATTTACGCGGATAAGGCGCTGGAGGCCCAGTGGTACCAGCACCTTGGCGAGCACAGGGGAAACGGATTTTTCATGAAAGGCAGTGAAGGAGTTATTGAATTTTATGGGGATACTCCGTACATTACCTATATCCGGGAAATCCGGGATGAAAATACGTATAAGCCTCTGGCGATCCTTCTGGTCACGGTCAATGAAGAAACCATACGCAATTACTTTAACGGGGTCAGCAGCTCTCATGACAGCGGCTTTTATATCCTGGGCGGCAGGGATGAATATATAGTGGCTCCCCAAAATCCCGGAAAGCTTGCAGGCGAAAACCGGCTGGTGATCACCCAGGATATCGGCATAGAGGACTGGAAGCTGGCCGGATCGTTTCAGATGGATAGTATGACGGCCATGGCCCCTTATTACTCCACCGTTATTCTTCTGATCATGTGCATCAACGTGGCTTTTGTGTTTGTCTGCTCAGTCATGCTCACCCATTTCATTTTCCAGCCACTGGTAAAGGTGGAAAGCCATATGATGCTGGTGGAAACGGGTCAGTTTGACGAAATGGAAGTGGACCGGCAGAAAAATGAAATCAATAACTTAAAACGGGTGTTTAACCATATGACAAGATCCATCAAAAACCTGATTCTGAAGGTGAAGGAAGAGGAGCAGATCATTGCGAAGGCAGAGCTTGACTTACTCCAGGCACAGATCAACCCTCATTTTTTGTACAACACCCTTGACGCAGTATCCGCCCTTGCCCTTACAAAGGATTATGACAACTGCTTTAAAATGACCCAGGCGCTGGGCAGTTTTTACAGGAACAGCTTAAACAGCGGACAGGATTTTATTACGGTAAAGGATGAGATCAGCTGTATCCAAAGCTATCTGACCATTTTAAATATCCGATATGACAATGAAATAAAGTCAGAGGTGGATGTGGAAGAAGAGGTGAAGGACTGCAGAATCTTAAAGCTGCTTTTACAGCCTTTGGTTGAGAACGCCGTTCACCATGGAATCAAGCCAAGGGAAGGAAAAGGCGTCATTTCCATCAAGGTCTTTTCCGATGAAGATGAAATCATATTTCTGGTGTCCGATAACGGGGTGGGCATGAGCGAGGAAAAGATCGAAGAAATCATGGAAGGCCGGACAGTGACCGGAAGATCGGGATTCGGCCTTTATAACCTTATGCAGCGGATTACCCTCTACCATGGAATCAAGCAGCCGGTCCTCATTCACAGTGAGATCGGTGACGGAACGGAAATAGCAGTAAGAGTGAAGCGTATGGAAATGAAAGGATTGGAACATGCAGATCAAAGTGCTGATTGTGGATGATGAAAAACTGGAACGGGTGCTGATCAAAAGAGGATTTCCATGGGAAGAACATGGATTTTCAGTCATTGGGGAGGCCTCCTCCGGCGCGGAAGCATTGGAGTTCATCAGGCATAGAAGGCCGGAGCTGGTTTTAACCGATATCAGCATGCCTCATATGGATGGGCTGGAGCTTGCAGAAAATATCTCGGTTCTGGATGAGAACGTCCATGTAATTATGATAACGGGTTACCGGGAATTTGAATACGCAAGGCGGGCGGTGAAGCTGGGGGTGGAGGATTTTCTTCTAAAGCCCATTGACATGAATGAGCTGAAAGAAATCACCCTTAGAATCAAGGAAAAGATCATGAAGGAAACGGCCCGCCGGCAGGAGGTTGAGCTGCTGAAGCAGAGTGTTTCCGCTGACCAGGACATTTTAATGGAAAGCTTCTTTCAAAGGCTGGTGGAAAGGCGGACCAGTGAGGCGGAAGCGGAGAAAAAACTCCCTGCCTACGGCTGTGAGGCCCTGCTGGAAGCGTGCTGCTGTCTCAGCATCCACTTAAAGGAAGAGGTTCACAAAAGAGCCATGGACCTTCTTGAAAAGTATCCCATTGCAGGAACCATATCCTTCCTTCATTATATGAAAAATATCGTGGTGTTCTGTACGGCCGGAAGCCTGGATAACAGCGGGGAAACTGCCCGTCAGATCCATCAAAGGCTGGAGAAAGACTGCATTTATGCCACGGTTGGGATGAGCCGTGTCCATGAGGGCTATGCCGGAATCGCAAAAGCCTTTGAAGAGTCGGAAAACGCCCTCAGTGCATCGGTGCTGCTGGGAGGCGGCCGGATCATCACCTACGAGGAATATCTGCGCGTCATGGAAAAGAATCCGGATAAGCTGGCCTTTGACTGGGAGGATTTTCTTTTTTCCCTGACAAATGGAATTTCCGACAGGGTATCCGCCGCAATAGAAGACTATGTGGATGGAATCAGGAATTCAAGGGTAACGGAAGTCGAATATTTAAGGCTTATGGCCATGGATTTAATGTCCAAGGCGGGCAGCACCCTCAATAAGTATGGAGACAGCCTGGAACAGCTCATAGGGGAAGAACAGCTGTATGAATCCATACGGTCCATCCAGACGGTGGAGGAATGCCGCCTGTTTCTGGAGGAATCCATCCGAATGATTCTGAACTGTCACAACAGCAAAAAGGCAAAGCAGGGAAATAAGGTGGTAAACGATGCTCTGGAATATATCAATAAAAACTTTTGTGATCCCGGCTTATCCTTAAAAACCGCAGCCTCGGCAGTCTTTTCCAATGAAAGCTACTTAAGCAGGGTATTTAAAAAAGAGGTGGGACAGAGCCTGATTGAATACATCCTGAAAAAGAGGATCGAAGAGAGCCTTCTCCTCCTCAATACAACGGATTTGAAAGTATATGAAATAGCGGAAAAGGTGGGGTTCCGGGATTCCCATTACTTCAGCATCTGCTTTAAGAAGCATGTGGGCGTAACTGTTAAGGAGTTTAAACAAAAGTAGTAAAATTTCTAACCTTTTGGGTCAAAATATTAAATTGAGTAAAACAAATAGTTTCAGTATACTGAAATCAGCATGAAACAAAGAAAACCCAGGAGGAGTTTAAAATGAAAAAAAGAATGTTGAAAAGAGTTTCAGCCGTGATACTGACGGCAGCCCTGGCAGCGGGGATGACCGGGTGCGCGGGCAAAGACAGCGCCGCTCCCGCAGGAGGTTCCGGGGATGGAAAAGTGGTACTGAATGTCTGGCACCAGTGGTCCAATGATACCAATGAATTGAAGAATAAATATGACGAAGCGGTTGCCGCTTACATAGCGGAGAATCCAAATGTGGAAATCAACACTCAGACCCTGGACACGGAGGCCTATAAGACCAAGATCTCCGCGGAGTTTGCAGGAGATGCAAAGGGCATTGACGTATTCTATTACTGGGGAGCCGGAACCGCAAGAAAGATGATCAATGCGGATAAACTTCTTCCTCTGGACTCCTATATCACCGATGAGGTTAAGGGGAAATTGCTGGGGGGATCTACGGCAGCCTTTGAATACAATGAAAAGACCTATTCTCTTCCCTCTTTTTCCTGGTACATGACCTTATACTGCAATAAGGCTTTATTTGATCAGGCAGGCGCAGAGCTTCCCGACACCTATGATACGCTGGCTGCCGCAGTGGAAAAACTGTCAAAGCTTGACGGGGTGACGCCTCTGGCTTCCGGTGCAAAGGATGGCTGGAATGCGGCATTCATTTATCAGGCACTGGCCCTTAAGTCCGTAGGGGCGGAGGAGATCAACAAAATGCTGGCCGGCAGTACTCCTTTTGGCGGAGAAGGATATGAAGATGCTGCCAATAAGGTGCAGGAATTATACAAAATGGGCGCATTTGGAGCAAATCCTCTGGAACAGAGCAATGATGACGCCAATGCTGCTTTCGGAACCGGAAAGGCTGCTATGAGGCTTATGGGAAGCTGGTTCGCAAACAGCATTTATTCCGATAAAACCGTCACCATCAAGCCGGAAGACGTAGTGGCAATGAAAATCCCCATGATCACCGGCAAGGGAAATGAAACCGATTACTGCGGCGGATTCGTAGAATCCTTCTGGGTAAATAAAAGCACCAAGAACCCGGATGAGGCAGCTGAATTCGCAATTTACATAAATGAAAAGATGGGAGAAGCTGCTTATGAGACAGGTTCGGGCTTCAGCGGCTGGAAAACAGATGTGGATGAAAAAGGCCTGAATCCTCTCTTCGTACAGATCAAGGATCTTCTCTCCCAGGGAAAGACCTCAGTGCTTGCCTGGGATACCTCTCTGGATGCAGAGCCTGCCACCATTCACAATGAGCAGGTGCAGACGCTGTTCGCCCCCAATGCCGACGTCAGTGAGTTCATAAAAGAACATGAAGCTGCTATCAATAAGTAAGTAAGAGCAAAAGGGGTATCGCTTACGGAAACAGGCGATACTCCCTTTTTTGTACAAGGAGATTTGATCATGAATAAAATGTTGGGGAAAAAGAGCCATGTGGCATGCTTTGTGCTGCCTGCACTCATCCTGTTTATCAGCTTTACGATTATACCGCTCTTTATTTCAGGAACCTATAGCCTTTTTCAGTACGACGGCATCGGGAAAATGGACTTTATCGGACTGGGGAATTATATAAGGATGTTTGGGGAGGACCGCTACTTTGTAAAGGCCATTTTAAATTCCCTCCTTTTAGTGGCGGCTTCCTTACTCATTCAGCTCCCCGTTTCCCTTCTTCTGGCCATGGTTCTGGCAAGGGGGGTGAAGGGAGAAAAGTTTTTCCGGACCGTTTATTTTTTACCGGTGGTAATATCCAGTATGGTAATCGGCCAGCTGTGGATGAAGATGTTCCACAGCGAATATGGGCTTTTGAACCATGTGATCCGGGCTTTGGGAGCTTCCGATTTCAGCTATTCCTGGCTTTCAAATCCAAAGACCGCTTTCCTCTCCACCCTGATCCCCGCGGTGTGGCAGTACATCGGCTATCACATGCTGATTTTTTATGCGGGAATCAAATCCATTTCCCAGGATTATTACGAGGCGGCTCAAATCGACGGCGCCAGTAAATGGCAGGTGAATACGAAAATAACCCTGCCTCTGCTGGCTCCTGTGATCAAGACCTGCGTCATATTTTCCATTACCGGTTCCTTAAGGGCCTTTGATCTGATTTACGTCATGACCGGAGGAGGGCCAAACCATGCCAGTGAGGTGCCTGCAACCCTGATGTACAATAATTTATTCCGCAGGGGGCTCTATGGGTATGGAAGCGCACAGGCATTTTTCATTGTGGTGGAATGTCTGCTTTTCACTTTTATTGTGAGCAGACTGTTTAAAAAAGCGGAAGAAAACGCATCTGCAATATAAGTGAGGAGGCGGTCATATGAAATTGAGAAAAAAGATAAAATTTTTGCTGCTGTGCCTGATCGCACTGACTCAGCTTTTCCCTCTGTACTGGCTGTTCACCTTTTCATTAAAAGGAAACGGAGAGATTTTTGGAGAAAATGTCATAGGTCTTCCCCAGGTCTGGAGATGGGAAAATTATGGAAACGCATTTACCCAGACCAGCCTGGTCCGGTACTTTTTAAACTCCGTATTCTATTCGGCGGTAACTGTGGCTGCTGCAGGGCTGCTGTCCGCCATGGCGGCCTATGCCATAGCCAGAATGAGATGGAAGCTTAAATCCCTGGTATTCGGTGCCTTTGCCCTGGGAATCATGATTCCGGCTCAGGCCGCTTTGCTGCCCCTGTTCCAGGTGCTTGATAAGACCGGATTAAAGGGAGGGTACTTAGGACTTCTCATCCCTTATATTGCAGGGGCGCTTCCCATGAGCATCATGATATTAACCGGATTTTATAAAAGCATCCCCATGGAAATTGAAGAAGCCGCCTGTATTGACGGCTGCGGAATTTTCCGGTGTTTTGTATCCATCATACTTCCGATCATCAAGCCGGCTCTTGCAACTGCATCCATTTTTACCTTTTTAGGGACATGGAATGAGCTGATGCTGGCCAATACCTTTGTGGACAGCGACCGATACCGGACTCTGCCCGTAGGCATTATGTCCTTTGCAGGCCAGTACTCCACCGATTGGGGACTGATCGGGGCGGGAATGGTAATTGCCACGCTGCCTACCATTGTTATTTATTTTATGCTGAGCAATCAGATCCAGGACAGTCTGGTTGCCGGTGCGGTAAAAGGATAAGCGCGTCCAGAAAAAGGCGATTGGTTTAGTCTTAGGTCCATTATTTCTTTTTCTTGTCCGGGTCATAAATTTCTTCTGAGAATTCTGTCAAAATACGGCGATGCTCCGTTGCTTTCGCCGGATATTGTTTCTGCCGGTGCAGCTTTCGTTTCCTTGCAGCCTTTACAATGGCATAGCAGATAGTGAAAAAAGCGACGAGAGCGATGCCTGCAAGGAAACCCAAAGTCTGTCCTTTTAAAAATGGCATGCTTAACATGGCTATGATCAGTCCGGCCATGGTAAACAGAGAACTATATGGAAATCCGCACAGGCGGCAGTTTCCTTCCGGCTTCCCGTTCCTTTTCCGGAAACGGATATGGGTATACATGAGCACGATATAAGTGAAAAGCAGCGCGAAACCTCCGGAGCTGATCAAAAACAGATAGACTTCCGGAAAAAACAATCCGACGTACAGAAACAGCATCATGGACAAACCGGAAAATAAGATTCCCCGGTAGGGGACATCGGTTTTGTCCCTTAAAAATGCAGGACCAAGCCGGTCCTCTACCAGAGAACGGAGCATTCTTCCGATTCCAAACATGGCAGCTACCATAGTGGACAAAATTGCGCTGATCAATATAACCGTCATTGCAGTACCGGCCCAGGTCATTTGATAGCGGTTCAATGCCGTAACCATAGGGCTGACGTTTTCACTGAAAGATCCGCTGGGGACCAGCAGCAAAAGTACTGATATACACAGAATATAAAGTGTAACGAGCCAGAAAACCGTCAGGTGAATGGCACGGGGCACATTTTTTTGCTTATTTTCAGTTTCACTGGCAGCCAGTCCGATGATTTCAAAACCTGCATAAGTGAATAAAACGATCAGCATACTTCCTGCCAGGCTTTTCAGGCCGCCGGGGAGAAATGGTTCTGATCGCAATATGCTGATTCCTAAGGGCCGGTAGCCCGGTAAGACACCAGAAACGATCATTGAACCTAAAAGAATAAATCCGATAATGGCTATAATCTTTATTGCTGACAGGATGCTTTCCAGGTGGCTCAACTGTTTTGCGCCCAAAAGGTTTAATAATGTCACTCCGACAATCAGAGCAGTGCCCAGGATGGGGATTGAGACGGACGGAAACCACGTCCGGAACAATAAGGAAACTGCGGCAGCCTCGCTCGACATGGAAATGACCATTCCGGTCCAATAGACCCAGCCCACCACAAAGCCGGTACCATTGTTTATATACTGAGAAGCAAATGTTCGGAAAGAAGCGGAATCCGGATTGGATACTGTCATTTCCGAAAGCGCAAATAAAATGAAATAAACCATAACAGCACAAATCAGATAAGAAAAAATAATTGCCGGGCCGGCAGCCTGTATGGCAACCGATGAGCCTAAAAAAAAGGAACCGCCGATCACGGTTCCCAGAGCCATCATCGTTAAGCGTCCTGCGGTTAGACCATTTGCTTTATCTTTCATAGGATTCCTCGCTTTTGATTTTTGTATTATTATTTCAGATAATGGAAAAGTTATTCGAAACATTGAAAATACAATTATGGCATTTAAAAGGCCATGGGCACAAATTTCACTGTCCCCATTCAAATAAAAAGCCCCAGGCAGAAAATGCCTGCAGCTTTTCATATTGTACGTCTGGTTTTTAATAAATGAATACCCGCCCAGGGCCCCATGTTATGCTAACTCAAGACTCTCCTTATGTTGGTCCTGCTCAGGTTTCCATACAACAGCGCAGTGATGGCCGCTAAAACCAGGGTGGCGGCCGCTGTAATAAATTGACCCTGTTCAGGAAGCGCAAAGCTCAATGCAACAGGGACTGCGGCTGTTGCAAAACCAGCCAGCATGGTCACTATGACCGACATTGACTGTTTTACCGCTTGCTGAGGGCTTTTCCAGTCAAACTTCAGGAACCGAAGATTGGCGGACAGTCCCACGACTGCGATGAATACCGCATAGACTGCAGGAGTTGCAAAAACCATCAGTATGGAAAAGAGATTCAGGGAAAAGATCATGGCCAGCATCAGGCCGCTGAAGATAATGGGTGGCAGCAAGACCGTTAAATTCACCAGGATCTTGGAGTCGAAAATTGCCTTGGCGCTCACCGGCAGAGAGCTCAGGATCCAGCGGTTCTTCCCCTCCATGTTAAGTGAGACCGCGGTAGTGGAAGACATAATGACAAACATTACCGGAAAAAAGGGAGCCATGTGCTGCAGCATCCCTTGCAGCCCCGGCATCTGCAGAATGACAGAAAGCTGTTCGGAGCCGAAAATCCTGAGGGCCAGGATGGCCGCCACCATCAGCACCGCGCCTATGCAGGTATTGAGAAGATACACTGGGGAGGAGGTCAGCAGCTTCAGTTCTCTGCGGTATAGTGCTCTGCCCGCGGTAGCGGTGGACAGCCGGGTGACATGGTAGGCTGTCCGGGTATGCCGTTCAAAAAGTGCGGAGTTGATCTTTGCGTACACCTTGGACAACAGAAATACGAAGAGGGCAGCAGCTGTGACTGACAGCAGTGCAAATGCGATCAGAGCCAAAACGTTTCTCTCCGAAAGGGCGGCGGTGACCAGTGCTGCCGGAGGGTAAAAACGTCTGATTGCCTGCCCGAGCTGGAGGCTTAGGTCAGTCAGCAAATCCATATCCATAGACTGTATGGAAAAGGAGAGTACCATCGAGCCGATGGTGGCTCCAAAACTGAGGAGAGTGACCACCAGATTCTTGTGGCGGAACCGGACGCTGATTGCGGTGATCACCGCTCCGACGGTCATGGACACGATCATGGGCAGCAGCGGAGCCAACAGCCATATGAGCAATGCCGACAGCCAGAGAAAGGCAGGAGCCCCGCTTTCTTTCATGAAGACTGCCAAAGCCGGGAGAAGAAGCAGAACGCCGAAGAGCAGGTTTCCCAGATATACCGTCAGCAGCCGGCTTAAAATGACTGAGGACCGGGGGACCGGCAGGGACATGATCATGTCATAGTCGGAAAAACCGAACAGCGTTCCGCTGCTGCGAATCAGGGTGAAGAACAAGGTAATCATAGAAAACAGTATGAGAATGATGGCGGGCACCAGCTCCACCAGCCCGATAGCGGCGTATCCTGCCGCAGTCATATAACTGAGAAAGACAATCATAGCCCCTGTAACCAGGGCAACTGCCCCCATGCCGGCTGCCTGCCACCGCGCCCGGGAATTTCCCCCATGAATCAATTTATTGATGCCAAAGGTCCCCAGAAGCTGAATCTTGGTGAGCAAAAACACTTTAGTCATTGTCCAGCACCTCCATAAACGCGTGCTCCAGGCTGGAGTCGCCCCGAACATCCTCAGTGCTGCCGCAGGCAATCAGCCTGCCGCTTTTGATAATACCGATGCGGCTGCACAGTTTTTCAGCCACGTCCAACACATGGGTGGAAAAGAAGATGGCGCCCCCTTCGTCACACATTTCCTTCATCATTTCCTTCAACCGAAAAGCGGCTGACGGATCCAGCCCTACAAAAGGCTCATCCAGTACCAGCAGACGGGGTTTATGCAAAAAGGCAGAGATGAGTGCCAGCTTCTGCTTCATTCCGTGGGAGTAGGAGCCGATTAAATCCCCCAGACTGGCGGTCAGCTCCATTCTTCCGGCATAATCGGCAATTCGTGCCTCCCGCTCTTGCCTGCCCACACGAAATATATCGGCAATGAAGGACAGGTATTGGATGCCGGTGAGGTATTCATAAAGATCGGGGTTATCCGGCAGGTAGGCGATAACCTGTTTGCAGGCCAAAGGTTCATCCTTCAGGGAATGACCGTCAACGGTAATGCTGCCATGTTCAAATTCCAGGACCCCTACTGCGGAACGGATGGCGGTGGTCTTGCCCGCACCGTTGTGTCCGATAAAGCCAAAGAGATCTCCCCCATGAATGCTGAGGCTTAAGTCATCCACCGCTTTTTTATTTCCATAGATCTTGGTCAGATGTTCTATGCGCAGAATTTCACTCATTTCTGTTCTCCTCCTTCTTTGGGCGGTGTGATGATAACCGCCAGGGAATGCATCTTTCTGCCGGGCTTCGCTGCCTGCTCCGGTGTACGGTAGGGCGCTGTCAGTTCCCCGATTTTCATCATCAATGCTTCCAGTTCCTCCAGATTCACCGCAATGGGACCGGTGGAAAATCCCGAACCATCCTTTAAGATATTGATGTCATCACGGGCGGCATAATCAGCGAATTCCCGCATGAGGGCAGCTGAAAACTGGACAAACAAGCTCATATATACATCTCCCCGGTTCTCTTCCAACAGACGGGGAATGTCCTGGGCTGCGTCCATGTCTATCGCATAGACCTTTTCCACCACCGCCCGCACCGGCCGCTCTTCCGCTATTCGCAGCACACCGTTCCTGACCATCTTTCCCAGATGCCGGTACAGAGAGGCCTGGGAAATGCCGGTCAGTGTTTTGGCCAGCTGTTTGGCAGTGGCGGTTTTTCTTTCTGTAATCTCCATCAGAATTCTGCTGTCGATGGGGTCTACAAAGCAGGATATCAGATCTTTCATTGATTTATGGTCCATATGATTCCTCCTAAAATTATCACTTGTAATAATATTATCATATTGATAATGTTATTGCAATGGATAATATTTGGATATATAAGGAAACGGGTCAAGGCGGAGCCATTTGGAAGAAACGTTTTCCGGTCCCGGTATCTCCGCTTAACAAGAGTCCGGCCCCAGGCATGAAAGCTGATACCTTTATTTATGTGATTGTTTATCTTGCCCTTTCTTGCGTTTTCCGATAATATTATAAAATATCAGCAGCTGTGTTTATTTGGTATGATGCGCATTGGGAGCATAATGATGAGGAAGAATTGAAATCAGGTAAAAGATAATGGGTTGGTTAAAATATGCAAACAAACATAGAAAAAGATAAAAGCGTAATATTCTGAAAAATGGTTCCTGCCCATTCGTTGAAAATAAAATCAAGTATTAAAAGGAGAAAATCTAAGTTGAAAAGAATTCTCGTAATTGACGATGAGACCGCAATCAGAGATCTGATTGAATTGGTGCTGAAAAGAGAAAATTATCAGGTAAAAACTGCTGAAAACGGCACGGTTGGACTTAAAGAGATCAACTCTTTCCAGCCGGATCTGGTCTTGCTGGACTTAATGTTACCTGACTATTCCGGTTACGATCTTTGCAGGGAAATAGTAAAAAAATCCACAATTCCCGTTATAATGTTATCTGCAAAAAATGAAACCATAGATAAGGTGCTGGGGCTTGAGCTGGGAGCAGAAGATTATTTGACAAAGCCTTTTGATAACAGAGAACTCATAGCCAGGATCAAAGTTGTATTAAGAAGATATGAACCGGTTGGCCAGATCCAAAATAACAATAGGGACCTCATCATAAGCGGGGATCTGGAAATTGATTTTGAAACAAAAAGGGTGTTAAAGGGCGGAAATCAAATCACTCTGACAGCAAAGGAATTTAAAATTCTTGAGACTCTTTCAAAAAGGCCTAAAAAGACATTCACCAGAGATGAACTCCTGGAAATGATATGGGGGTACGATTATACAGGTGAAAGCCGGAGCGTTGATATGACGATTATGCGGCTCAGAAAGAAACTGGAAGATGATTCCGAGAATCCGAGATATGTAAAGACCATCTATGGATTCGGTTACCAGTTTGGGGGTGATACCGATTGAAGTATGCAACCAGGCTTCTGTTAAGCTTTTTGTTTTTCTCTGTAGTATCCTTCTCCATTATAATCATCTGGGTTAATAAAGCAATCGATCACTATAGTTTTGTGACGATAGAGAAGCAGATGATGGAAAAGGCAGATATTTGCGAACTGTCTTTTAGAGAAATACTGACAAGGTATGAAAAATCAACTGATCAGCCAGAAACCTCCCATGTGGCAAAGGCTGTGCTGGAAGTTTTAAAAGCTTCAGGAAAGGAAGTTAGAATCTATGATAATAATCTCAATCTTTTAGGGGTGGCTGAAAATGGAATAGTAGTGTATAATGGCTCGCCAAAAATTTTTGAAGGAAATGTCAGAAATGCCTTGAAAGGGAATTATTCTTATACAGTTACTAATAAGAGCCTGATTTATTTTGCAATACCAATTCAAGATAAATATTATCAAAATGCCTATGTTTTCGAGATAGTAGAAAATATATCTTATTTTTACGATATTATGGATAAGATTCGATACGTATTGATAACCGGTGCAGGTGGGTTTATTTTTCTCATAACTCTTTCAAGTTTGTACATCGCCCGTAAAACAACAAAGCCGATCAAATATCTTCTCGGGGCAACAGAAAAGTTTTCCAGGCAGCAATTTGATAAGGTCGAATTAAAAAGAAAAGATGAGCTTGGAATGCTTGCAGCAGGATTAGATCAGATGGGTATTAAATTAAACGAATATATCCAGTATCAAAAGCAGTTTATTTCCAATGTATCTCACGAGCTGAAGACACCCCTTGCCGCAATTCGGGGTTTTTCTCAATATTTATATGAGGGGGAAAATGAGGATAAAGACTTAAAAAAGATATATTTCCATCTGGTAAATGAATCGGAACGCCTTACAAAGCTCATCAATGAGCTGTTAATTCTTTCCAAATTTGATAAGGCAGCGCCGGAGCTTCACACGGATAAGGAAGATTTATCGGAATTAACTTATCATGTGATTCAGGAGATGAAGCCCAAAGCAGAAAAAAGAGAAATATCAATAGAAGCGGATTTGGCAAAAGGGGCTTGGGCGAACGTTAATAAAATATTGATGACACATGCAATTTCAAATATTCTGGATAATGCAATAAAATACTCTGAAGCAGGAGGACATATCCGGGTAGAGACTTCCACCGGTCAAAATACAGCAGTTATAAAAATAAGTGATCAGGGCATTGGGATTGATCAGGGTGACCTTTCCTTTGTACAGGAAAGATTTTACAGAGCGGGGAATTCAAATTTTGCATATGGCTCCGGACTGGGACTTTCTCTTTGCAAAGAAATTGTAGAGAAATTTAATGGTCAGTTAATAATAGAAAGTGAGCTCGGAGCCGGAACCAGTGTTTCACTTCTCATCCCTTTCCCATAATGTTACAAGAATGATACAAGTTTGTTATGACTCTAATAAAATTATTCTTTATAATGATACTGTAACAGAAATAAGTGAATTTAAATGATCTGAAGGAGGAATAACAGTGAAAGTATTTAAAAAAATAACTGTAATGACCATGTTATTGGTATTTTGCGGTATGGTTTTAGGGGGATGCGGTAAATCTCCGGGAAATAAAATAACCGATGCTCCGGCTGATACACCGGATAGTTCCGCCATCGAAACCCAGAGTGAACCATCGGCTGATACTGCAGATGACAGTTCAACGGCTGATTCTGAAGAAGTCATAAAAGAAGGTACGGTAGAAAAGAATGGAAATGTTGTTTTAAAGCAGCTGGCGTTTGTTTACCAGGAGAATACAATTGCCATTTCAGATATTGCGGATGATCAAAAAATTGAGAGCATGCTGGGAAAAGCAGATGAGATTAAATCCCATACCTATTCTGCGGATGATGGTTTAAATATGGATCAGCTTAATGGATTGACAGAAAAACAGTACCTTTATCCGGGACTTGTTATTAAAACCATTGATGCGGCTGAAGGTAAGAAGTCATTTATATTTAGTATTGAAATTACTGACCCCAAATATCCTACCGTAAGAAATATTAAAGTCGGAGATAGCTATGAAAAGCTTAAAGAGGCTTATCCGGAAGGAAATTTAACGGGAGGTGAATTGAGCGACCAAGAGGATGATTTCCGATATGAACCTGTTAATTATGTGGATGTCATGAGTTTTCATATAAAAGATAAAAAGGTTGAAAGCATCCTGATCTATTCGTTAATAGATTAATCCGGCAAATTAATTGAGTTCCGGGGATAAAACGTGTTGTGATATGGAGGAGAAATAACGATTCCATATATGCCGGGGAAACGCATTTTATAGCATATACCCCCCTGCAGAACCTTCTGCTGTAAGGCCTGCAGGGGGGCGGTCAAAATTGACCCTTTCCAAAATATTCAGATTTAACGGGCGCCGAATTTTGCGCCCCGCCTGAGGGTGCCGTCACTGTTCCATTCTGTGTAGACGTATGGGCCGCCGTCAGTAGTTCCACTTTCAGTAAAGTTATGTGTGACACCATTGTAGGTGTAAGGATGAGTTACCAGTTTCAGGGAATTACTATCAAAATAGTAGACATTGTCATTGATTTTCATGATTCCACCCTGAAGCTCACCGGTGTCAGAGGCGAAATACCAAGTGTTATCCCTTTGAATCCATCCGGTACGCATAAGCTGGTCATTGCCAAAGAAGAACCAATGGTTTTTGTAATTGACCCAGTTGTTTGTACAGTAATCGCCAGATCCCCACTGGTACTTTACCCCCTGGGAGGTGTTCACAAATCCTGCAGCAAATGATGTCATAGCACTTCCAATGGCTAAAGCCACAGATAATGCTGTAACCATTAAATACTTTTTTTTCATAAATATTGATCTCCTTATAATTGCTTTGGCTATTTTGGATTTGGCTAGAGTATATACCCAGGCGCAGCTCTGAGTCAACGGAGTTTATGTATTCGTAAAGATAAGTAAATTATTTGTAAATACTTGACAGTAAAAGTATATAATCTTAAGAAGCCTGTAAAACTTATAGTTGATATATTTTCCATGTTATGCATATTATGGATAAATATAGTATTCTTTCGATAAGAAGGCGCGGGAGGGGATTATAAATGCCGGATTTCAACAAAAAAGACGCAGATCTTGTTGTACATCTTTGAATTGCAAAGGCCAGATAATTATGGTAGAATGAAGACAAATTCCAGAAGAAAGAAGGTATATCAATTATGGATAACGAAGTATTAAATTATGCTGTTGAAAAAACACGTGAATTAATAAGTGCTCCATCATGCTGCAGTGAGGCCAAAGCAGCAGCACAGACCTGGCTGGATGCGATTGGAACGGAAAAGGAATCCTCAGAAACAAAAAAATATATTGATGAGTTGGAAGAGGATATTATGCCGATTGACAGTTTGATCGGTTTCGCAGAATCTGATGATGGGATTCGTATTTTTGGAGCGGACACCGCTAAAAACATCGCGGCACATGCAAATCAAATCAAGTCTGACGGGGCGAAATATTGTGATTGTCCGGCCTGTGCGTCTGTAGCCGCAATTCTGGAAAAGAAGGAGATCCTTCTTACATAAGAAAAGAAGATGAATAACCGGAACATTTAACAGAGCATCAGTCAGAAATGATTGATGCCTTTTCTTTGCAGATCAGATCATTACGGGCCGCGAATACTCAGCGCAAAAAAGAGGGCCTGGGGATATTGAGTGCCACATGATTTTTAAATATTGGTTTTACCAGGTAGGGGATTAAAGCCGGTGTAAAAATCCCTGTGCGATTCCAGTGCTTAACATTAACCGGCTGAATGATCCCCGGCTGGTATAAGCCATTAAATCCAAAAAGTTTCGTATTCAGACAGTAAGAAAAACGGTATCAGACTGGAAAGCCTGGTACCGTTTTTCTTTGTCATGGAGATTCTTATTAATAATATAACTTTTTTCCTTATAATTCATCCGTAATATTCACCCACTGCTGTTTCTGGTTGCTTTCGAAGATTTTACTGCAAAGCACCATTTCGTGGAGCCCATCCTCAAAGGTTGCATACTCTCGGATCACCTGAGGATTATCAATGCTGTTATACACATTGGCGAAGCACTGTTTAAAAGCGTCGGGGAAGCCCTCCAGATGGCCGAAGGGATAGGCAATCAGCGGTCTGGTATTGGGATGAACCGTAGCAATGCCTTTTTCCATGACCTGATTATAGCTGTCCCGCTGTCCGATGTTCAGCTGGTTGCAGACTTCGCTGTTCCACTCCGCGGATTTCTTATAGCCGCCCACCAGCAAGTCGATAGCCACGGATTTGCCGGCGATCACCTGGGAGAAGAAAGCGCTGCCCTTTGCGCCGTTGCTGAACCGGAACATAACACTGGCATTGTCTTCCGTATCAATGGCGATGTCCTCATAATCTTCCTCTGCAAATTTTTCCTTTGAAAAGGCAATTACATGTCCTTTTGGTTTTTTACGGGTAGGATGAATTGTTGAAAAATCTGCATTGACCGCAACTATTTTCTGACCGGTCACATATTCGGCCAGATCCATCCAATGGGATCCGATGTCGGCAACGGCCCGTGTGCTGCCGGATTCGGAAGAATTCAGACGCCAGCTGTAATCGGTCTCATACAAAAGCCAGTCCTGGGTGTAGCTTCCGGTAATAGAGAAAATCTCCCCTAATTCACCGTCCTGAATTACATTTTTTAAATGGTTGTTCATAGGATAGAAGCGGTTGTGGAAATTGATAGCGGCGATCAATCCGGTTTCCCTGGCTTTTGTTACCAGTGCCCTGGCTTCTTCTATGGATACGCACATGGGCTTTTCACAGATAACGTGGACACCGTGCTCCATGGCATACATTGCGATTTCAAAATGAGTATTATTGGGAGTGCAGATATGTAACACGTCCAGTTTCATGGTATCAATCATCTGCCTGTAGCCGGTAAAATACTGCGGAACATTCAGGGACTCAGCCGCTTCTTTTGCGCTGATCGTATCGGCAAGAGCCACAACTTCAACGTTTCCAAGACGTCTTACGGTTTCAATATGGACCCGTCCGATAAAACCGGTTCCCACAACTCCCATTCTGTAAATTTTCATATTCGATTCCTTCTTTCCTTATTGGATTTTGAATGAGCTTCTGAAAGCTGATAAGTACGAAAAACCTATAGTATGGATAAAAAGCTATGGTAATGATCCTTCCATAGAGCAGATTCCTCAGGCTGATATTCACGGCAGGGAAAGGCCTCCTTCACCAGTGCCCGTCCTTCCTCCACGGACCGGATCTGTCCGTCAGCCATGAGCTGCATCATGATATTGCCGATGGCGGTGGCCTCTGCGGGGCCGGCATATACGGGCAGGCTGCAGGCATTTGCAGTCAATTGGCACATCAGCTTACTTTGGGCGCCTCCGCCCACAATATGGATGCCGGTAAACGTTTTCCCCGTATGCTTTTCCAGAAGCTTTAAATTCCATCGGTATTTACAGGCCAGGCTTTCGTAGACGCAACGCACCATTTCTCCCAGACCCAGGTGTACGTCCCCATACCGTTTCCGGCAAATGCTCTGGATTTTCTCCGGCATATTTTCCGGAGAAAAAAAGACTTCTTCATCCACATCAATGACATATTGAAAGGGGGGAGACTGAGCAGCCATTTCCTCCAGCTGCGAATAGGAATAATCAGTGCCCCGTTCCCGGTAATGGGCTCTGATCTGCTGAATGATCCAGGTGCCCATGACATTGCGCAGGATCCGGTGATGACCTTGGTAACTGCCTTCATTTGCAATATTGTATTGAAAGCCGTACTCATTGATGATCGGCTGTTCGGTCTCGGTACCTATCAGGGCCCAGGTTCCGCAGCTGATCATGGCATGGTCCCGGCCGGCCTGGGCGGCCAGAAAGGCGGAGGCAGTATCGTGTTCACATACGGCGGCGATTTGAAAGCCTCTGGTGTTCAGACGGGCGTTGAATTCTTCCGTAGTTTTTCCTATCATATTTCCCGGGCAGGATATGTCCGCAAAAATATGAGAAGGGATATGGTAGCGGTCTAAAATGACCGGACTCCAGGACCGGAGGCCGTAGTCATACAGCTGACTGACGGAAGCCAGAGTGTATTCGGTTTGCTGCCGGCCGGAAAGAAAATAAATCAGAAGATCCGGTATGAAAAGCAATTTGTTCCCTTCCTGATAATAATAGGACTGTTCTTCAAAATACATGGAAGCAAGCTGCATCAGTGTATTAAACCTGGCATTCTGGTTTCCATTGACACAGTACAGCTCAGAGGGAGACATGACGCTGTATATTTCCCCGGCATGTTTCATCGTCCGTTCATCCCGGTAGCAGTGAACCTGGGAAAGCAGTTCTCCTGTCGGTGAAACAAAGGCATAGTCGTTGCAGAAGCTGTCGATGCCAAGTGACCGTATGTCATCCCCGGTAATATTTATTGCAATGCGCAGACCATGAACCAGCTCCCGGTAGATTTCCAGGATGTTCCAGTACAGGCCGCCGGACAGTGATACCGGTCCGTGTCCGAACTGGTGCAGGGTCCGAATGGACAGGCGGTGATCCTCATAGGTGCCAAGTACTATTTTACCGCCGCTCCCGCCTAAATCAAATGCAACGTAATTCATAATGCTCCTCCTGGTGAAGACTGTTATTTTGCTGCAAGAACCTCCACGTTGGAATATTTCAAGTAAGCCAGCTGGGATAAATCCGTTTTGCTGTCCGTTATAATATAATCAATTTCCGATAGGTCCATTAAATAAACCTGGCCGACCTGATTGAATTTGGTGTAGTCGGCTAACAGGTACTTGGTCTGGGAATGGAGAAGCAGAGCCTTTTTAATATCGATTTCATGGATTCCGGAATCGGTTATGTGGTTGCTGCTGTTAATTCCCGTGCACGAGAAGAATGCTTTATTCGGATAATAGTGTGCAGCATTTTCAATTGCAATATTCCCGTAAATGGACAGGTTTGAATTTTTGAAAATTCCTCCCAGGCATACAACGGTATGATTCGGGTTTTGGTTTTTGGAGCATTCGAGCAGAAAGGATATGGAATTTGTTATAAAGGTAACCTGTATATCCGGAAGTATATATTTGTACAGAGATAAGCAGGTGGAGCTGTTATCAATGAAAATGGTATCTCCGTCCTGAATGACCGAAGCAGCCGTTTTACAGATCAGCCGTTTTTCCTCCACATTCTGAATGTTCCGGACCTGTATGGGTGATTCATAATTCTTCCTGTGATCAGGGGACGATGGCCACTGTAAGACAGCGCCGCCGTGAGTGCGCTTTAACGCGCCGGATTCTTCCAGCTCGCATAAGTCTCTTCGTATGGTTTCCCTGGAGATATGGAAGAATTGAGCTAATTCCGCTACGGTAACACTGCCATTGCTCTTTAGCCGATATATGATTTCTGACTGACGTTCCAAATTGTACATACCGTTGACCCTTTGCTGTTAGTATAAAGCTTTATTCCTTTCCGATCAAGCTGCTGGTGATCGAACAGAATGCATCGCATTCAATCCGCTCCAGCATACTGTAGGCCAAATAAATATTCGGGCCGGATACAACCACGCCGTGAAGGGGAAGGATTACGCCGATGGGTTTTTTCATGGCCAGTTCCCGGTGATCTTCGAAATACTGGTAAACATTCATGGAAAGCTCTGGAGTATAGGCTTTGGTGTATTCAATACACCCCACATAGCCTCTGCCCATGGTTGCTTCCGTCAGATTGGGGATAGGAGCGGATTTTGCCACAAACGGCATGCAGTAAAAGGGATGGGCATGTATGGTGCATCCGATCTCCTTGAAATTTTTTAAAATAAGAGCATGCATCAGGCCCTCCCTTGAAAGCTTTCCCGTACCTTCCAGGATGTTCTCCTCGTAGTCGATCAGAAGGAAATCCTCCGGCCTTAAGTCACAGTGTTTTTGCTCCGACATCAGTGACGGACTGATCAGGATCCGGTTTTCTTCTGCCCGCACAGCAAAATTACCGCCTGCGGCGTTGGTTAAACGACGTTCCCACATTAATTTGGCAACCTTGCACATTTCTTCACGCAATTCGATATAGGATAAATTACTCAATGTTAACACTCCTTTTCTTATCATTTAATTTCCGTTATTTGCACCTGTGATTCCAATTCCTTTGCCCGGTTCAAATCGAAGCCCACCGAGGACGAGGATTCCGCTGTGGCGGCAGAAATTGCCGTAGCCAGACGCAATGTATCTGAAAATGAATAATTTTGCTGCAAGCCATAGATAATTCCGGATAGAAAGCAATCTCCGCATCCTATGGTATTTTTGACTGTGATCTTAGGCGGCTGCACCCGGTAAATTCCCTCCGGTGTTTTTACAATGGAGCCGTTTCCGCCCAATGAGACCGCTATGACGGGAATGCCGTACTTTTCTAAGGACTGAATGGCCTGGATGATTTTTTCATCCGTATCCAGCGCTTCATTGCAGAGATCGGACAGTTCATCCAGATTGGGCTTGATAAGATAGGGGGATTCCTGAATGCACTGTTTTAAGGTCTCCCCGCTGGTATCCAGAAAGACTTTTAAGTCTTTGTCCTTCAGCCTGCGGATTATGGTGTTGTATATGGCAGAATCCGGACAATTGGTCGCATCACCGGACAGAACAAGATAGTCTCCGTCGTCAATCTGACGGATCATGTTCCGGATCAGCTGGTCAAGCTCCATCTGATTCAGCAATACGCCCCTGGAAGCTAAGGTTGAGCAGTGGCCGTTCTCTTCTATAATTAAATAGTTGGTCCGGCTGTCCGTATCAGCGGTCTCATCCATGATAAAATTAGTGAGGATTCTGTGCTCATTCAATAAATGAATGATTTTTTTTCCTGTGGGACCATGAGCGATTCCAAAAGCGGCACTGTCCAGACCGAGTAGTTTCAGATTGATGGAAACATGAGTTCCTTTGCCGCCAATGGTGTCATCGGAATACTGCAATCGGTTGGTTATGTCTTTTTGGAAATGTTCTAAATACAGAAGCTTGTCTATGGCAGGATTTAAAGTTACAGTATGTATCATTTCTTAGGTATACTCCTTTCCCTGATGTATTTTTTTGCTGGAGTGTGCGTTTTTGACCGTAATGTTTGGGATTACGATTAAAAAATAGAAGAATCATTTAACTCCAACCACATAGTAACATGAAACGGGCATAAACGCAACATTAATTTTGATTATCTTTTAAAACACACAAAAACGGATAGTATAATTTGTGCAAATATGACAAAAAAGAATGATATTGAAAATTTTTATTGAAATAAACGTAAATACATGATATATTACACACATAAACAAAAACAAACGCACAAATGCAAATAGGAGGACGATATGGATTACAAAAAAACATTACTAGAACCGATAAAAATAGGAAACCGGGTAGCGCCTAACCGTTTTTTTATTCAGGCAATGGAATGTAATTCGGAAGATGAAACGGGCAATCCCTCGGAGGAAACTACAGAAAGATACTGCAATCTGGCAAGAGGAGAGGCGGGACTCATTTCCCTGGAAGCGATTACGGTGACCAGAGAAAGCCGTGCCAGAGACAATCAGCTGACCATTATGCCTAAGAATGAGAAACCCTTAACCGCTTTTGTGGAAAAGGTTCACAAGGCCAATCCGGAATCCCTGTTCATATTTCAGCTGACGCATTCAGGTGAAATATCCAATCCGGCATTTTCCAAACGTGTGACGCCCAATCCTCTGCCGGGTTACGGCGGAGAGCTGCTGACGGAAGAGGATGTTGAAAAAATCATGGACAGCTTTGTGACTGCGGCAAAGATTGCCTATAACGCCGGAGCGGATGGCATTGATATGAAGTTATCCCATGGATACCTGGGATGCCAGATGATTCGTCCCCACAACAGCAGGGACTGGAAGTACGGCGGAAGCTGGGAGAACCGGAGCCGGTTTGCTTTTGAATTAATCGAACGGATCCGCAGAGAAATACCGGATCAAAAATTCCTTGTGGGTTCAAAAATATCAGCATGGGAAGGCTTCCCGGGAGGCTTTGGTACGGATGGACCCGGTTCGCCGATCATGGATCTGACGGAACCTCTGGCTTTGATCAAGGGCCTGGAAGAGAGAGGGGCAAACTTTATTATTCAGTCTGCAGGCAGTCCGTCCATAACCATCAGCCTGACGCAGGTGGACAGGCACATCCCATACTATGCTTATCTGCACCAGTATTGGGCAAAGGAATTCCGGAAGGTGCTCAAACCGGAAACAGTAGTGATAGGCTCCAATTTTTCTCCTTACAGGAATGGAAAGAATGACTTGTGTGCGGTAACACCGGAGGAGAGCAATCTTCTTAATTACGGAGCCTGGTGCGTTGAAAATCATGTGACGGATATGATCGGTCTGGGAAGACAGTCATTTGCCGATCCGTTTCTGCCGAAAAAGCTCAGGGAAGGAAAAGAAGAGGAAATCAAATTCTGCCTGCTCTGCGACAAATGCCTGGAACTGCTGATCCAGCAGAGCAAGGTAGGCTGCTGCGCGTTTGATAAGGCGGCTCATGAGGAATTGGTCAGAACACGTAAGGAGAAAGGTAACTTGAGGACTCATCATACCTGATATGGTGATCAAATAAATTTTAAATTATTGGAGGAGGAACAATGGTAAAAAAACTAGGAGTGCTTTTCATGACAGTGGCCCTGCTGGGAAGCACGGTTATGGGGTGCGGACAAAACACATCCAAAAGCGGCAGCAATGATGGAAAAGAGAGCTCAAGCGCTGCAGTCACCAGTGAGGCAAAACAGACTGCCGAAAGCTCAGCGGAGGAAACTTCCGGACTGATCGGTATTGCGCTTCCCGCGGCGGATCATGGCTGGGTTGCGGGAACTATTTACTATGCGGAACAGAAATGCAAGAGTCTGGGCCTTGATGAGGGAGGCGGATATAAAATAGTGACTTCCGCCAATGTAAATGAACAGGCCAATCAGATCGACGAACTGATTGCCCAGAAATGCTCCGCAATTGTTCTGCTGCCCCATAACGATGAAGTATCCGTAGCGGCACAGAAAATTATTGATGCAGGAATCAAGCTGATCGTATTTGACCGTAAGGTCACCGGCGATTATACCGCTTATGTCGCCGGAAATAATGCCGGCATCGGTACGAGCGCGGCAAAATACCTGGGCGATAAACTGGGCGGAAAAGGGATCGTTGCGGTCATGTCTGCTCCCAGCGTTGGCTCTGTCAGCGTAGAGCGGACAGAAGCCTTTGAAAAGGAAATGGCGGCATCCTATCCGGATGTTCAGCTGATCGAAGTTTCAGCTTCCGGGTTCACTCAGGAAGCCGGTTTGTCCATGGCTACGGACATGCTGGTGGCAAACCCTCAGATCGATGCGGTATTCTCGATTGATGATGAGCCGTCTCTGGGTATTCTCCAGGCGGTCAAGGATGCCAACCGGACCGATGTGAAGTACATATCCGGGGGAGGCGGCGCCCAGTCCTGGTATTCCAAAATTCAGAAGGAATCCGATATCAGCTGCTTTACGGAGACCTACAGCCCTTCCATGATCAGCGATGCCATTCAGGCGGCAAAGGATATTCTGGACGGGAAATACGTACCAAAGGATACCATCATTGAGCCGTCCACTGTTGATTCCAGTAATGTTGCAGACTTTATAAATTCGGATTCCCCATATTGATGTAAGAATAAGAGTGCAAAAAGCAGGCTGTTGTATTGTCGGAGAGATGTACGACAGCCCTGCTTTCAACAGGAGTGAGTATTATGAGCGATTACATAATCAAAATGTGCGGTATAGAAAAGGCGTTTGGAGCGAACTGTGTGCTGCATCATGTGGATTTTTCTTTGAAAAAGGGCAGCATTCATGCCTTGCTGGGGGAAAACGGAACTGGAAAGACCACATTAATGAATATTCTTGGCGGAGTAATTCCGGGTGATGCGGGCGAAATTGCAATCGATGGAGCGGTCAATAAAATCGGGGACCGGATGAATGGGAATCTGAGTGAGATTGCGTTTATTCATCAGGAACTGACCCTGATCAATGATCTGAACATTTATGAAAATCTGTTTTTAGGCCGTGAACTGAAAAAAGGCGGCCGGCTGGACAAAAAAAGTATGTATGACCAGGCGCTGAAAATTCTGGAGAGAATGAAGATCGATCTGGATCCGGCTGCAAGAGTGGAGGATATCAATGCCTCATATAAGCAGATTGTAGAAATAGCAAGGGCATTGATGAAGAATTCGAAAGTTATCATTATGGATGAACCTACCACATCACTGACCAATGTGGAAATTGCCCATGTGTTTCATA
Organism: Lachnospiraceae bacterium 54-53; assembly: GCA_041223105.1. Lineage (GTDB taxonomy): Bacteria > Bacillota > Clostridia > Lachnospirales > Lachnospiraceae > Lacrimispora. The sequence continues at coordinate 107,861 of JBCLPO010000013.1, read as the reverse complement.
TCATGAAGGAGTTGAAATCACAGGGAATCAGTTTTGTGTTTATTTCCCATAAATTAAACGAAGTAATGGAGATCTGTGATTCGTATACGGTAATGAGGGATGGCTGTGTGGTCAGCAGCGGAGCTGTGGGCCCTGATGTTTCGGAACAGCTGCTGGCAAAGTATATGGTTGGTAAAGAACTGTCCTATAATGATTTATATATGGAAAGAAAAATCGGCCCGGACATCCTGCGGGTGCAAAATCTATCCAGGGCTTCAGAATTTACAAATATTAATTTTCATGTGGGTCAGGGAGAAATCGTGGGATTTACGGGACTGCTGGGAGACGGCAGATACGAGGTCTTTCATACTGTGTATGGCTGCAATAAGCAGTATACAGGGGATATATTCGTACACAATATCAAATATAAGATGGACAGCACCGTAAAAGCCCGGAAGCTGAAGATTTCTTATCTGCCCAGAAACAGAAAAGAGAACGGCATCATTAAGGATTTGAGCATCGCCCATAATCTGTCCATATCCATCATAAAAAATCTGCAGAAGCGCCTCTTTATTGAAAAAAAGAAAGAGAAACAATTCAATCAGGATTATGTGGAAAAACTGAATATCAAGCTGAATCATCTCAATGATCTGATCGTAAGCCTTTCCGGCGGGAATCAGCAGAAAGTTATTCTGGCCAGAGCCTTAAGCTCCAACCCGGATCTGGTCATCCTGGATAATCCGACCCAGGGCGTGGATATCGGAGCGAAGCTGGAGATATACGGAATCATCATGCAGCTCGCCGCAGAAGGAATGAGCTTTGTCGTTCTTTCCAGTGAGGCCCAGGAAGTGCTCATGCTGTGTGACCGGATTTATGTCATGTATCACGGGGAAATACGAAAGGAATTCCCCCGGGCAGAAGCGAATGAGGAGAATATTATGATTGTTGCCACAGGCGGCAAGCTATGAGGAAGATGGAAAGGTGGTATACAATGAAAGGAACCGGTTCGGCAAGAGACTGGAAAAAGACGGCCAGCAACAACAGCGCTCTGATCGCATTTGTTGTTCTGTTTCTTTTGGCGGTGGCATTGAAGGGGACAATGTTTCTGTCCTGGAACAACATTATTAATATTTTAAGAAACAACTCGATCATTGGAATCATTGCTCTGGGCATGACTCTGATCATTATTACCGGGGGCATTGATTTATCCGTGGGGTCCCAGCTGGCAATGATCGGCCTGGTGGCAATTAAGGTGCTTAACACAACGCAGAGCATTGCTCTGACAATTCTGGCAGCCGTGGCAGCAGCGGTCGTCTTCGGCTTTTTAACCGGGGTTCTGGTGGCAAAGTTCAGAATTCCCGCCTTTATCACCACCCTGGGGACGATGACCATGTACCGGTCCATATCCCAATATTTCCTCAACGGGGGAGGCGTTATGGCCAGCGGAGAAAAAATGGATGCCTACATAAAAATATCCAATACCAATTTATTCGGCAAAATCCCGATGCCCATCATTTACTGGGTGATCTGTGTGATCATCATCCATCTGCTGGTCAACCATACCGGAATCGGAAGACATATCTACGCAGTGGGAAGCAACGAGAAAGCTACGTTATTATCGGGAGTGTGCGTCAGTAAGGTGAAGTATTTTGTGTACACAGTATCTGCAGTTCTGGTTGCCGTTGCCACCATTGTGGAAACCTCCAGACTGGGAAGCATCAATTCCTCGTCTTCCGGATCCAGCTATGAAATGGATGCCATTGCGGCAGCCGTCATCGGCGGAACCAGCATGTCCGGCGGTAAGGGGAAGATCCTGTTTACGGTTTTCGGTACACTGACCCTGGGGATCATCAACAATATGATGAATCTGCTGGGCGTGAATGCATTTTTAGTCGGTGCGGTAAAAGGTGCGATTATCATTGTGGCAGTTCTTTTACAGACCAGACTGAATAAGGAATGAGTCTGAAAAAGGAATTATACGGTGATCAGTTCAACGCCATAGCTGGCAAGATAGCTGCAGCTGCCTCTGTCCGCCTGGCTATCGGTAATGATATAGTCTATCTTGTTGAAAGAGGATAAAAAGATCTGTCCGTCTTTTTCGAATTTGCTGTGGTCCGCCAATACAAACACCTGGTTCGACAATTCGATCATCAGCTTCTTGGTTTCCAGTTCCTGGATGCTGGAATCGGTGATCATGCGGTTGGCAGAGATCCCGGAGCAGGAAAGAAACGCTTTATTGGGATAATATACCTTTGCATTATCCAGCGACATATTGCCGTAGATGGATAAGTTGGAGCTTTTGAATATGCCTCCCAGGCATATGTACATATGGTTCTGGTTGTTCAGTTTGGCGGCTTCCAGCAGGAACTGTATGGAATTGGTGATGAAGGTCACCGGTATATTGGCGGGGACATACTGCGCCAGATAGGCTGTTGTAGAACTATTGTCCACAAAAATGGTGTCCTCCGGCTGGATATAGGAGGCCGCCAGCCTGCAGATGGCCTGTTTTTCCTGAAACCGGCGTATACCCCGGACGGATACAGGATATTTGTCCTGCATGACGGCACTGCTTGATTTCTGCTCCACTGGCATGGCGCCGCCATGGGTCCGAATCAGGACGCCTTCCCGCTCCAGATCCCGGAGATCCCGGCGGATGGTTTCCTTTGATGTCTGAAATTGTGCGGCTAATTCGGCGACATTCACGTTTTTGTGTGTTTCCAACAAATTTATGATTTCTGATTTTCGTTCTATATTATACATGGCTCCTCCGGCTGATTTATATGAAAATACTTGATTAAGCTCATAATATCAATTGTTCCGGGGATAGTCAATACATATTGTGATAATAAAAGTTGATTTATAACAGAAAAAATTATACAATAACAGAAACAAACGGGCATAAAAAGAGGAAGTAAACAAAGAGCAAGGCAACATGAATATTGAGGAGGTAGCAATATGAAACTGGGATTTTTTTCCGCCAATTTTAGCGAGAAGCCGTTGGAGGAGGTTGTGAAGCTGGTATCGTCCTATGGCTATGAAACTCTGGAGATCCCTGCCTATGAAGGCAATGGACAGCTGGAGACAAAAGATGTTATAAAAGGCAATGCCGCTTCCGGCGTCCGGAAAATGGTTGAGAGCTATGGAATGACCATACAGGCCTTAAGCAATCATGCCGATTCATTTCTGATTATGGGACCCACCGGCAAGGAAACGGACTTCATTTACAAGGGGACCCCGGAAGAGAAAATCAAACACGGAACCGAAAGTCTGATACGGACGGCCCAGGCAGCCAACGCCCTGGAGGTGCCCATTGTAGTCGGATATCCGGGAGTGGAAAACTGGGGCAGATTTTTCTTCTTTCCCTATGGAGAGGGCTGGAAGGAATATGAAGAACAGTTTGCGGAGCGTTTTACGCCGATTTTGGACAAGTTTCAGGAATACGGTGTGAAATTTGCCATTGAGATCCATCCAAACAGTTTTGTATATGATATTTACACGGCTGAAAAGGCACTGGAGCTGGTAAACTATCATCCGGCGCTGGGATATAATTTTGATCCGGCCAATATTATGTATCTGATGATCGATCCGGCCATTGTAATCGACCGGTTGAAGGACAGGATCTTTCATGTGCATGCAAAGGATGCGGAGCTGGCCTCCCACAACCTTCCTACAGGAGGGACCCTAATGCATGGGGATATGTCGGCATTAAACCATACCTACCGGTTCCGGATCCCTGGCTGGGGACAGGTGGAGTGGAAGCGGGTCATCACGGAGCTTTCCATGGTGGGCTACAACGGTTCGTTAAGCTATGAACATGAGGACGTTACCATGAGCAGAATGGACGGAGTGGAAAAAGTGGCTCAGTACTTAAAACCCCTGATAATCAAGAACCCCTATGAAGGAAGAACGGATAAATTATTTAACAAAGATTAGGCGGTATGTCTATGGCAGCCGATGAAAGAAAGATAAGCCTCAAAAGACAGACACCGCGGCACTTATGATAAGCATAACTCCTAAAAAATAAGCGCTCAAACTTACGCCTTTAAAACCTGCGGCCTAAGTTTGAGCACTTTTAGTTTCTTTATCCGTTGACAAAGAAAAGTCAAGATCACTTCGGGCCAAATGCAAGTTGTTTGCAAGGTTATTGGAACAGCAGCCGGAAATCCTAATTTTTCCTGCGATAATACAAAGGCGCATGTCCCGTAATTTCCTTAAAAACCCGCCCGAAGTGGGTTATGCTGCCATAGCCTGCCTTTGCAGCTATAAGATAAACCTTCAGATTCGTTTCTTCCAACAGCTTTTTCGCTTCCTTCACCCGCACACTGTTCACATATTCCACAAAGGTAAAACCGGTTACTTCTTTAAAGGCCCGGCTCAGATAGAAGGGGCTGACATAAAATTTATCTGCCAGGTACTGGAGGGAAAGATCCCCTTTATAATGGTCGTTAATATAACGGACAACTTCGCTGATCCGTTCATGCATGGGGGTCAGATATTCGAAAGGTTCCATGGCATGTTCCTCCAGATATCTGGAAGACAAAATCAGCAGCTGGATTATGAGACTTTGTATATATTCCCGGTAAGCCGCCTTGCGGACCTGGGCCTCCTCTACGATCTGCAGCAGCAGCTCCTCCCCGATAATTTTAAGATGATGGGAAAAATGAATGACAAGGTAGTCCTCATGAAGCCCCGGATGAAGCTTTTGAAAGAATTCCCCTTCTGCGCCGGGCATAAATTCTTCTTTAAAATTAAGTATTATTTTTTCGTGCTCAGAATGATTGCCGTCCGCTGTCCTGTGAAGGACATTGGGGTGTATGATGACCAGATCCCCTGCTTTTATAACAACCGTTCTGTCTTTAATAAAGAATTTCCGTTCTCCTTCCAGCAGATAATATACCTCATAGGTGCTGTGAAAATGATTGTCAGGCATGGTGTGATTGGCCTGTTTTTTTCTGGATACCGAAACTGTTTCCTCAATGTTACCTTTCATGAAAAGACCTCCCGCTTTCTTTATTATACAGAATTTCGTGAAAGTTTTCAGCAAAAAATAAGAAGAAATACATGTTTTAAGCAAATAATGTACAGACTGATGCATTAACATATAAGTATGCTTCACTTAAATTTCAATGAAAAGGATGGATGAGGAAATGACAACGGTTAAGGAAAAAACACCTCTTTATTATGGAGAACTTGCCTGCGATACCCTGATGGCAAAATATGATGCGAAGGATCTGCCGCCCAAAGGAAGATTCCATTATCACCAGGGGGTTTTTCTCGCGGGAATGGAACAGTGCTGCCTGCAGAACCAGGAGGAAAAGTATTTCAATTATATCAAAGCCTGGGTGGACAGCTTGATTGATGAAAACGGAACCGTAACAAATTATGATAAAACCCAGTTGGATGATTTACAGCCCTGTATCCTTCTCTTTCACCTCTATGAAAAGACCGGAGATGAACGTTATAAGAAGGCTCTTTATTCCCTGGTGCCTCTGGTAAAAAGCTGGAAAACCAATTCATTGGGCGGTTTCTGGCACAAAGAATGTTATCCGGACCAGATGTGGCTGGACGGGCTTTATATGGGAGGACCTTTCTCTGTACGCTTTGGCAAAACCTTTGGAGACACCGGATATTTTGATTTGATTGCCCGTCAGGCTCTGTTGATGTATGAATATATCAGGGATTTTAAAACCGGACTTCTGTACCATGGCTGGGATGAAAGCAGGAAAGCCGGGTGGGCCGATCCGGTCACCGGAAAGTCGCCGGAATTCTGGGGGCGGGCCATTGGCTGGTATCCCGTTGCGCTGCTGGAAATATTTGATTATTTTCCGGAAGATCATGAAAAGAAACCGGAGCTGGCTGAAATCCTCCGAAACTTATTAAAGTCCCTTCTGCCATTTCAGGATGAGGCTACCGGTCTGTGGTATCAGGTAGTGGATAAAACAGATGATCCGAAAAACTGGCTGGAAACCTCCTGTACCTGTCTGTTTGTTTATGCTCTGGCGAAAGCGGTGAGGATGGGGTACCTGCACAATATCTATCTGAAATATGCATGGAAGGGATATCGGGGAGTGATCGGCCGCCTGAAATATGATGAAAACGGCGGGGTTTTCATTGACGGCGTTTGTATCGGAACAGGAATCGGTGACTATGAGCATTATTTAAACCGTCCCACAAGCGTAAATGATTTACATGGAGCCGGCGCCTTTATTCTCATGTGCGCAGAAATGAATCTGGCTTAACATTTCATTACTTTCTCTGCATAGTTTCCATAGAAATACAAAAACTATCGGCAGACAGGAGGTATCATTATGGCAAAAGCAGGCATGAGAAGACCGAGTCCCTATGATCCGGACAATCATGGAACAGAGAATCATGAGAAAATGCACCGCCCCAAAAATGAGCAGGCTAAAGTGCCGGAAATCCAGGGGGCTGCGAAAAACGGGAATGAGAAGGCCGGCCCGGTCAATGCCCCGAACTGGGCCAGAGATGATTATAAAACGGGAAACAGGCATGACGGTATTTAGGGAGTGCAGAAGCGGCTGAATTTACTCAGCCGCTTTTATCATATGGCAAATTCCGTCCTTCCATTGACCAGGTTGGATTTGATGCTTGACCCTTTTGGGTTTTTACTGTAAACTAATACATGTGTATGAAAAAGGCGTTTACAAAACAGCCATTATAAAACAGTGCCAGCACCTTTGCGGTGTGTGGTGCTGTTCTTTTCTAATTTACAAAAAGATAGAGGTGCGAAGTGAAACTGATTTTAAAGTACATCTGGCAGTATAAAAAATATCTGCTGCTCAACTTACTGGGCGTAGGGGGATTTGTTTTGATTCAAATGGGCATGCCAACGCTGCTCAAAGAGATCATCAACCATGCATTGCTGGGACAGCAATATGAACGGCTGTATCAGATCGTGGTGGTGATGCTGGGGATTGTCATAGTTGGATTGTGCGGGGAGATCTGCATGTCCTTTGCCAACAGCCGGATCGCAAGCAATGTCATACGGGATATCAGAAATGATTTATTTGTGAAAACACAGGGATTTTCCCACGGTGAGTTTGACAGGTTCAGCGTATCTTCCCTGATCACCTGCACCACCAGCGATTCCTATCAGATCATGATTTTTGTGCAGAGCATGCTGCGCAGTGCTGTCATCACTCCGATTATGACGGTCAGCGGTTTTATCCTGATCATGAGGACCAATCCAAGCCTGCTGTGGGTGATATTGACTGCCGTTTTTCTTTTGATCGTCGGCGTGCTGATCATCAGCCGGGCTTCCCTGCCTTATTCCAGAAAGCAGCAGGGGGCGCTGGACAAAATGAACCTGATCCTGCGGGAGGGGCTGTCAGGGCTGCGGGTCATCCGGGCTTTTGGCAATGAAGATTTTCAGGCGGAACGCTTTGAACAGGTGAACGCCGAATACTGCGGCGTTTCCAAAAGAGTGTTCCGTATTGTTTCCATCGCGCAGCCGGGATTTTATCTGCTCTTTAATGCCATGATCGCGATTGTTCTCTGGGCGGGAAGCCACGCCATCGGCCGCCAGACCTTGGATGTGGGTACACTGAATGCTTCCATAGAATACATTTTTCATATTTTATTTTCCTTTTTAATGCTGGCGGTGCTGTTTATCATGTATCCCCGGGCCTCCGTGTCGGCACAGCGCATTCAGCGCGTTTTGGAAAGCGTTCCCGATATCGGTGAAAACCTTGAAAACGGCGTGACCGAAACCAAAGAAAAAGGAACCCTCCGTTTTGAGAATGTTTCCTTTTCCTATGCGGAATCGGAAGAACCGGTGCTGGATAATATCAGCTTTGAAGCGGAGTCCGGACAGACCGTTGCGTTTATCGGAAGCACGGGAAGCGGAAAGTCCACATTGATCCAGCTGATCCCGCGCATGTATGAGGTGACGGCGGGAAGAGTGCTGGTGGACGGCGTGGATGTGCGGGAATATAATATTCACGCGCTGCGCCGGAAGATCGGTTTTATTCCGCAGAAGGCGCAGTTATTTACAGGTACCATCGCGCATAATCTGCGGCTGGGGAGACCGGAAGCCACACAGGCAGAGCTTGAACATGCAGCTGGAATCGCCCAGGCGGCAGAGTTCATTTCACAGAAAGAAAACGGATATGAAGAAATTCTGAGCGAAGGCGGAAGCAATCTTTCCGGCGGCCAGCGCCAGCGTCTGGCCATTGCCCGGGCCATTGCAAAAAGGCCGGAGATCTATATATTTGATGATTCCTTCTCCGCTCTCGATTATGCTACGGATTTAAAGCTTCGTACCCGCCTGCGACGGGAGATCACCGGCGCCACCGTGCTGATCGTCGCCCAGCGAATCGGAACCATCCGCCATGCGGACAAAATAATTGTTCTGGATGAAGGCAGGATCGTGGCACAGGGGCGGCATGAGGAATTGCTGAAAACCTGCAGTATCTATTATGACATTGCAATTTCACAGCTTTCTGAGGAGGAATTGGGATGAACAGAACCATATTAAAAAAAGCCGGCCGGCTTGTCCGTCTGTGCGTGAGTTCCCACAGGCTTTCATTCATGCTGCCGGTGGTGTTTACGGTGGCCGGCAGCGTTTTAGGCGCTCTCAATCCATTTATTATCGGTCTGGCCATCACCGAGCTGAGCGCCGGAGTAAAGGCCATTTCCGCCGGCACACCCGGAGCACAGATCAATTACCAATATATTCTGTGGGTTGCGGCGGCCCTGCTGGTTTCGGCAGTTCTGCGGCAGGGTCTTACTTATCTGGCCAGCTTTTTGCTGGCAGGCGGGGTACAGGGCAGTTTTAAGGATCTGCGTACCCGTATCAGCCAGAAAATGAACCGTTTGCCCGTCTCTTATTTTGACGGACATCAGCAGGGGACCGTGCTCAATACGGTAACCAATGATGTGGATACGGTATCCAATGCGGTGCAGCAGGGCCTTTTGCCCATGGTATATTCCATAACCAGCATTATCGGCACGTTTTCCATGATGCTGTTTATTTCCGTTCCCCTGGGTTTCATGGCAATGCTGATGATTCCGGCCGCATTCCTCATTTCCCGTTATATTACAAAGCGGTCCCAGAGGCAGTTCCTGAATATGCAGAATATACTCGCTGAACTCAATGGTTTTATTCAGGAAAGGTATACGGGCTTTTCCGTGGTCAAGCTCTATAACGCAGAACAGGACACCGTTGAACAGTTCCGGGAAATCAACGGACGGATGAATAAAGCCGGATTTCAGGCGAATTTTTCGTCCTCACTGCTCGCTCCGATCATGGAGCTGCTGGTGAATTTAACCTATGTTGTCATGGTATTTCTCACAGGCCACGCAGTGCTGTTTTCTGGCATGACCCTGGGAAATATGCAGGCATTTGTGCAGTATATCTGGATTATTTATGAACCCATGGGACAGATCACCCAGCTATCACCTGCGGTGCAGAGCGCGGCCGCTTCCATGGAGCGCATCATCACGTTTCTGGAAGAGCCGGAAGAGAGCGCAGAGGAAGATAAAACGGCGGAGCTTTCTGCGGACAATTACGGCGGAGAAGTGGAATTTCGCCATGCCCGGTTTGCCTATCAGGAGAAGAAGCCGTTGATCAAGGATTTTTCTATCATGGTAAAACCTGGGCAGAAAATTGCCATCGTCGGGTCGACCGGGGCAGGAAAGACGACCATCATCAATTTGTTGATGCGGTTTTATGATGTGAACGCTGGAGATATCCTCATTGACGGCGACAGCATCTATGATATGCGCCGGAGCGCCTCCCGCTCCTTATTCGGAATGGTGCTGCAGGATGCGTGGCTGTTTCATGGGACTATTACGGAGAACATCCGTTTCGGCCGGATTGATGCCACAGAAGGAGAGGTGATACAGGCGGCGAAAGACGCCAATGTACACCATTTCATTCAGACCATGCCAGGAGGCTATGACATGGTGATCAATGAAGAGGGCAGCAATGTTTCGCTGGGACAGAAGCAGCTTCTCACTATTGCGAGAGCCCTGCTGGCCGATCCGCGCATCTTAATTTTGGATGAGGCGACCAGCAGTGTGGATACCCGTCTGGAAATGCTGATACAGGTTGCCATGAAACGGGCCATGAAGGGAAGAACCAGTTTTGTTATTGCACACCGTCTGTCCACCATTAAGGATGCGGATCAGATTCTGGTGATGGATAACGGAGATATCGTGGAGCAGGGCACCCATCAGCAGCTGCTCGCGTTGAAGGGGACCTATGAAAAGCTGTATAACAGCCAGTTTGCGGAGAATTAAATGGCCGGTTTCCGTAAAACCAGTGCACCCAGTCCCATGACGGCAAAAAATACAATCAGATAAGCGGCCGCAGCCATTCCGTGGGCAAACCACGCGGCTATGATCATGAATATACAGCCTGCAAGGGACAGGCATGGCATAAGGATCCGGTTAAAAAAGTTTAGCTCCTTCCCTTTTACCATGAACATAATAAAAATAGGGATATACAGTGCATATATTGTGATGATGGGCAATTCTGAGGAATCAAAGCTGAAGAATCCGAACCAGTTGGCGGTCAGATTTGCTCCGTAAAAATAAAACAACCAGATGCCGCAGAGAAACAGTCCTCCAATTGCGGAATTGACCGGCATATTGGTGGACGGATCCACTTGGCTGAAGACCCGGGGCTTTGGCCCGAAACCCCTTGCGGCAATGGAATAAATTCCCCTCGTGCAGCCGAGCATCAGTCCGTTTAAGGTTCCCAGGCATGAAATAATGACAAATACAAACAGCAGTGAGCCGCCCGCCGAGGTAAAAATCGTCTGGAACGCCAGCTTGGCGCCGGTTTCGCCGTTCGCCATCATCACCTCATTTTTGCTGGTTCCGGCCAAACCGATGTAATAGAGAATATAAACGGTCATGGTAATAAAGGTTCCTGCGATCAGGGCCAGAGGAAGATTTTTCTTTGCATTTTTTAATTCTGCATTGATGCAGGTTGCAATGATCCAGCCCTCATAAGCAAAGCATGCCGCTACAACCGCCGTGTAGAACCCCTGGGAAGTGCTTTGAGATACATAATGCGTGAAATTGTACGCAGTCATTCCGTTTCGCAGCCCGGCAATGGTTCCCACGACTGCCATTAAAAAGAGCGGGATCAGTTTGATGATCGTGGTGCTTACCTGGAATTTTCCGGCCAGAACCGATGTAATGGTCGGATAATAAATCAGTGCCATAAACCACCCCGCATAATAGGCATAGGTTTTTCCCATTGCCGCCTCCGCATAATCCACCACGCCGTTGATATATTGATATTTGGCAGCCATAACGGAAAACGTGTAAGCGCAGGAAATCATGATGATACCGCCGATCACCCATGCCAGGATGCCCTGTTTTAAATTCCCGCCGGTTGCGGTGAGGATCTTTTCTGCTTTAAAAAACACACCGCTGCCGATGACGATGCCTACAACCATTGCGATGGCTGTAAAAAGTCCATATCTTTTATCGGCCTGGTATGGAACCGGCTGACGCCGGAAATCAAGCTGTTCATTATATCATCCGCGGGCATCCTGCTCTCTGCTTCCGGTTTTTGGCTCATAAGGACAAAGAAGAATCCGGTCACTTCCATAATCCTGGGGACAGGAGCCGGTCTGCTTTTCATTGCCATATTATCTGCCAATCTGGCATTTCATATGATCGGAAATAATATGTCCATATTACTGGCCGGCATATGGGCGGTGCTTTTTATCATATCTTCACGGTATACGAACTGGTTTTTCACAACGGTAATTGCCTATATAGGCAGTTACATTACTCTCATATTGGGACTAGCGCTTATGGGGGGAGACGGAGAGCTGCTGTTCCTGTTTGCCTCTTGTATTTCAGGGGTAATGATAGTTACGACGAGGAATAAAGGGAAAGGGGAATTCATATCCAGCCTGATTTTATCATTGGTAAGCTATATGACCATATTGCTCCGCTGTTATGTGGATGGGATATTTGGAGCAGAACAATTGCTGAACGGCTACGGTGTGCAGATTGCTGCAATTCTTGTGGTGTATGTGCTCATGAATATGTTTTACAAGGTCATCGATGATACAAACGCGGTTCCTGTCTATCTTGGCGTTGGAGCAGTCACGACCCTGCTTACAGTTTTATTCACAAGCTATTTGAGCTGCAATTATCTGAACCTGAAGGCGATAACCTGTTACGCACTGTTTTTTGCGGTAAATCTGATTCAGTTTACAGTGAACCAGATCTTTTATAAGAGAATTGAGAAATGGTTAACCAGATATTATGCGGTCATACTGGTTTTCACTTCTCTGTTAATCAATACAGAATTATTTGAAATGCCCACAGGTGTCATTCTGACAGGGCTGCTGCTGATCGCAGGGGAAAGGATATTCAAACGGGAAAATCAATCATTTCTGACAGGACTCATTGTTTTAGCGGATTCGATCTTCCTGGTCAGCAATTCTTCGGGCCATTTGATCTCCACGGCCTATGGCATGATCCAGCTGGGAGTCATGGGATATGTGCTGTGGAAGTCTATGAGTTTAAAGAAATACAGGCAGATCAATGCCTTAAAGACAATTGCCGCTGGCGTATTCATATGTAACTGCTTTGGGATTCCAGCCAATATTTTCAATTATATCCATGCGCAAAACTTCAGTAACTATGCGGATAACGCTGCCGGCTATTTCATCGCAGTCACCGCAGTCATCGTTTTATTAAAAACAGGTTATTTTAAGAACTGGAGAAGTGAGCAGTTCCGTTTCTTTGGAAGAAACGAGGGGCTGGAAGATGATAAAGGCATGCAGGTGCTGGTCCATATCCTTTCAACAGGCTTATATTTCTATGGAATTTGGGGAATAGCGGCTGCGGACAGGACGTTTCTCAAGCTGATCTTCACACTGGCTGCAATTGCGGCCGCATTGATGCAGAGCAAGCTGATCCTTTCGGGCAATGGAAACAATAAGCCATTGACCGGAATATGGATTGTATTAAAGTATCTGATGCTGACATGGACAATACTCTGGTCCTTTATGGATTTAAATCTGGCCTCGGCTGTATACAGCATAGCCGGTCTGATCGTAGCCATCGGAAGCATATCCGCCGGATTCAGGCTTGGGAACAGGAGCATCAGGCTGTATGGGCTGGTATTGACCATCGTGATGGTAGCAAAGTTCATAATTGTGGATTTAAGTCAGGAAAATTCCATTACCAGAGTTCTTGCGCTGATAGCGGGAGGCGGTCTGTGTTTTCTGATCAGTTTCATTTACAATAAATTAAGCGAGCACCATTCATGATAATCTGTCGGTTTAAAACAAAATGTTTAATCATTTCATAAAATAACAGTAAGTCATACAGACCGTTTATTTTCAGGTTTTGAAAAATAAGCGGTCTTTTTATATTTGAAAAAAAGTGATGCTGACTGCATTTTCTGTCAATAGTAATTCATATAAAAATCAGAAACAGCGCGTAACATTTCACATGCTTTGATCGTCTTTACTAATGTACGTATGGAAATCCGGATTACAACGGCAATGAAAAAATATATGATGCCATGTTGCAGCGGTATGGAGGCAGAAAATGAGGAACAGAGACAACGGCAGGGAAATAATTGAAAAACTCTGTGCGGATACCTGGCGGGAGCTTTACGGCTTCATTTATTACAGGGTTCAAAACCGTGAGGAGGCCGAGGATATAACACAGGAAACCTATGCTAAGGCTATTTCATATCTGCATAGAAATGATGTTGATATTCTTGAATGCAGAAGTTACTTAAAGACCATTGCGATGAATATCATCCGTGATCAGTGGAGGGCAAAGAAGCGGCGGGGCAGCAGCGTCAACATCGAGGAACTGAAGCCTGAGGAGACCGCCCTGGAGGATTTTACGGATTCCCTGAGCGACAGGGATCAGATCGAAGGGGCCATCCGTGTTCTTCAGCTGCGCGCGGTGAAAGCCCTGGCCAGAATGCTGGCAACGGAACTGGATAAGGAGGAAAGATAAAATGGATGAAAGGAAGCTGTCTGAATATATAGATTATCTGAATTCCGGAAGAAGACCCAGGGAACACAGGAACGGACTGGAAGAGGAAGAGAAAGAGGACCGGGATCTTCTGGAAACTGTGAGAATAGTAAAGTCCCTCCGGGAGATTGAGTATCCTGACGACAAGTTCCCCCAGCGTCTTATGAGCTCGCTGTCCGGAAGGGATGCCATAAAAAAGAAAAAGTCCCGGCTGGCAAAATATGCCTTGATTTACACCACGGCTGCCGCTGCGGCTATCCTGCTTTTTGTGTCCGTATACCGATTTCTTCCGGATAAAGGCGCGGGTATCGTTTATGCAGTGGAAAACGCAATGAAGGAGGTCCGGGCTTACCATGGGATCATAGAAGTAAGCGAGACAAATGCGCTGGGTGAAACCATAACCCAGTCCAAAAGAGAGGTGTGGGCGGATAAAAATGGCAATTATTATATGACAGACCTTGAAGGAACCTCCGGGGGATTGATTACAGGGAATAACGGCATGCAGAAGTGGCAGATCCGTCCGGAGGAAGAAAAAGCTTATCTTTTGCCGGCTTTCCCGGATGAATGGCGTTTTACCTTTGAGCTTGGAAATGAAATCGATGATGCAGCAAAAGCACAGACGGTAAAAATAATTGGGGAGGAGACTGTGGGTGAGAGGAAAGCTACAAAGCTTCAGATCATCCCGGATGGGGGAGAAGCCTATTATCTGTGGGTTGATAATGAAACGGACCTGCCTCTGCGGAGAGTCTCAGCCATGCAGAATGCGGTTCAGACCAGGGCAGAGTACACTTTTTTTGAATTGATAGATGAAATACCCCGGGATCTCCTGGTTTATGAAACCCCGGACGAATATGAGCAGGCTGATGCCAATGGGGAACAGGTGGTGGCTACCCTGGAAGAAGCAAAAGGGCTTGCAGGTTTTATGCCAAAGCTTCCGGACGGGTCAATAAAAGGATATGTGCTGAACCGGATTACGGTTGAAAAAGATAATGCAGCTGTCAGGCTTTATTACTCCAACGGGAATCCGGCAGATAAGATTGCCGTGACCCAGGCAAAAGCGGCAGGGGAGCTTGTGCCGTCCTTTGCAGCAATTCTTGGATCCGTTAATGATAACCGGGCGGAAATCATAACCGGGGAGCCGGCCAGATCCATCCGCTGGCAGGAAGGCGGCATGGAATACTGCGTTCTGGGTACCGGAACGTTAGAGGAGGCCGCGGCATTTGCAGAAGCGCTGTCGGGAGGAAAGACAGTGATACCGGAGGCGGCGGAACAGGACGGTGAGCCCGGGGTCAAGATAGAAGTGGATCCTTCGGTGGAAGAAAATGAACAGAAAAGCGTGGATGCAGGACATTCTCCCTGGAGACTGGATCCGGTGTATGTATCCCAGGTATTTGCAAGTCTGCTTCTGTCGCCGGAAGGCATTTCGGGAGATTATCCCATTGCCTATGAGAGCATAGAAATCATCCGGAACAACGGCACGGATGCCGTTGCAGAAATAAGGGACCCGAAGTCTGCTGCCAGATATGTTTATTTGAAACGCCTTGTCCGCCAGGACGATACCGGCATCTGGACCGCAGTGGGATATGATCCTGCCGGTTGAAATACGGGAAATGGGAAGATGAGTGAATGAGACAGGATCCGGGGAGGAAAGTCTGAAAAAGGCTTTCCTCCCCGCCGTCATCCGGACATAAAAATATTTACAGACTTGTGTCTTCATGATATAGTAGGCAGTAAATGATATGAGGGAGGAGTATAAAATGAGCGGTGATACGATAAAAGTATTGATAGCCATGACTTCGTACATGCTGGTGGTAATCGGCATAGGACTGTATTTTGCCAAGCGTGCACAGGTCAATTCTGAAAATTATTTCCTGGGAGGACGATCTCTGGGCCCGTGGGTAGCAGCCATGAGCGCGGAAGCTTCTGATATGAGCGGCTGGCTTTTGATGGGGCTGCCCGGTGTAGCCTACTGGTGCGGCATAGCCGATTCCCTGTGGACAGCCATTGGCCTGGGCGCCGGCACCTACATAAACTGGCTGCTGGTAGCCAAACGTCTCCGCCAGTATTCCGCTGTTTCAGAAGCGATCACTGTGCCGGATTTCTTAAGCAACCGTTACCATGAAGACAAGAAAGTTATTTTGGGGATTTCCGCGGTTTTTATCCTGATTTTCTTTACGGTCTACACAGGGAGCTGCTTTGTTACCTGCGGCAAGCTGTTTTCCACACTTTTTTCTGCGGATTATCATCTGATGATGATCATCGGAGCCCTTTTTGTGGTGATCTATACATTCATCGGCGGCTTTTTGGCGGAAAGCGCCTCTGATTTCATGCAGGGGATCGTCATGATCGGCGCCCTCCTCGCCATCCTGATCACCGGCACGGTTTATGCCGGAGGCATTGGGGCGGTCATTGAAAATGCGGAAAGGATACCCGGATATTTTTCCTTGACCAGTACCGCTTCCCCTGTTTTGGATGCAGACGGTGTTCAGCTGTCCGTGGGAGGTGTTCCTCAGTTCGGAGAAGCTTCCGCCTACGGTTTCCTGACCATTATCTCCACCCTGTCCTGGGGCCTGGGCTATTTCGGCGTTCCTCAGGTGCTTCTCCGGTTTATGGCGATCCGCAAAGTGGAGGAATTAAAGCAGTCCAGAAGGATTGCCACCGTATGGTGCTTCATCGCCCTTTTTTCAGCAGTATTTATCGGCCTGATCGGCCGCAGCCTTTTCCCGGCGGATCCGGGACTTGCAACTGCCTCCGGGGCTGAAAACGTATTTATCACCTTGTCCCAGGGGCTTCTTCCGGCACTGCTTGCCGGCATTGTCATGGCCGGCATTCTGGCGGCCACGATCAGCTCCTCGGACTCCTATTTGCTCATCGCGGCTTCCGCTTTTTCCAAGAATCTTTATGAGGGGATCTGGAAAAAGGATGCCAGCGACAAACAGGTCATGAATGTTTCCAGGATAGTCCTGATTCTGATTGCTCTGCTTGGAATGGTGATTGCCTGGGATGAAAACAGTGTTATTTTTACCATCGTATCCTTTGCATGGGCAGGTTTCGGGGCAACCTTCGGGCCCATTATGCTGTTCTCCCTTTTCTGGAAGCGGACAAACCGTCTCGGTGCGATTGCCGGCATGGTGTCCGGTGCAGGAGCCGTATTCATCTGGAAGCTGGTTTTAAAGCCCATGGGCGGTATTTTCGGCATCTATGAGCTGCTGCCTTCTTTTCTGCTTTCCTGTGCGGTGATCGTCATCGTATCTCTGTGTACGGAGGCGCCCGGCCGGAAGATTCAGGAGGAATTTGAGAAGGCCAGGGTTTACACGGATTAAATGAAATGAGCAAAAGCCTTAAATGGATCTGCGGTATGGAATGATACCTGCCGGAATGAGGAAATTATGGGAGAGAAAATGGAGGATTTTTAGCAGCCGCCATATTCTCTCCTTAAAATTAGATTCTGATATTATTTGGAAATTGACAGTATTATATTTGATATGGGCCGGCTCCCTTTTTTAGTTATTTATATGGGCAATGAATGCATGAATACGATAAAGATCAGGGAAGGCAGTAAATTGGCTACTTTGATATTGGTTTTAAACATCAGATTCGTACCGACACAAAATATCAGTGCGGAACCGATGAAAGACAAATGGCTGATAGCCGAATCCGTCATGAATGGCTGGACAAAGGAAGCCAGCAAAGTGATGGAGCCCTGAAAAACCAGCAAAGGGATGGCGGAGAAAATCACACCTTTGCCAAATACGGATGCAAAAACAATGACAATGACCCCGTCCAGAACTGCTTTTATAAAAAGCATGGAAGCATCTCCGGTCAGACCGTCCTGCAAGGCGCCTACAATGGCCATGGCGCCGATACAAATGGTCAGTGAAGTGGAAACAAACCCATCCACAAAACCGCTGTCCTCCGGATTGCTGAATTTCCGTTTCAGCCATTCCCCGAAGGTTTCCGTGTGTTTATTGATGTTGATGAATTCACCTGAAACTGCGCCCAAAACCAGCGATAAAACCATTTTCATAGTTCCCCGTGTTTCCAGTCCGGACCCGCTTATTACAAACATTTCCTGGAGAACTCCTGCAATACCGATGAATATTACGGAAAGACCCAATGCCTGCATCAGAATGTCCTGAAATCTCTGCTTCAGTCCGCCCTTCAGCATAAGCCCGATCAATCCTCCTGCGATGACTGCAATGCTGTTTACGATTGTTCCCATACCTGTCATTTTTATCCTTTGCCTTTCTTGTGTATGTTATTCATGACAGCTATTATAACACCCAATGTTGATAACGTAAATAGACGGACTGCAAACATTGGCTGTTAGGCCGGCTTTTCATCCGCAGGGTCGGATGTCCCGTAATTTTTCCGGAAGATGTTTACGTTAAATAAAAAAGCCGGTATAATAATTGATAAAGTAAAAGGATTCGGGGTGTTAAGGCGCATGAAAAACAACAGAGAGCTCATACTGTCTTATTTAAAGGAATATACGGAAGGCGCATCGGAAGGGGTCAGTACAAAATACTTATCGGAATGTCTGAACATGCAGAGAAGCAATTTAAGCAGGATACTGAATGAACTGGTCAAAGAGGGACTGGCGGTAAAGAATTCAGGAAGACCTGTGCTGTATAAAATAAAAAAAGATAAAAAAGTGAACAAACAGCCCAGCTCCTGTTTTCAGCAGGCCATAGGAAGCGAAGGCAGTTTAAAAGGCTGCATTCAGCTGGCAAAGGCTGCGCTGATCTATCCGATACGCAGCCTGCACACCCTGTTGATCGCTCCGGGCGGAGCGGGAAAAGAATATTTTGCCGGACTGATGTTCCAGTTTGCCGTGGAAAACAGGATCTTTCAGCAGGATGCCCTATTTATAAAGTTATATTGTTCCGATTATGAGGACCGTCCGGAACAGCTGGGCGATGTGTTTTTGGAATATCTGGAAAAGGCAGAAAATGGAATGCTGTATATTGCAAACGCGGAGCTGATGCCTTCTGAGGCAAGAAGCGGATTATTTCATTTTATAGAACAGAACTATCAGATCGTGAATGATAAGCAGGTCAATTTAAGAACGGTCATTATCTGCGGTCTGGATACGCTTACGCCTAACAGCATTCAGGAAATGTTCAAAAAGAAATTCACGGTTTCCATTCAGCTGCCCACCTTAAAGGACAGGCCTTTTTCAGAACGGTATGAATTTATAAAGAAGTTTTTTATTCAGGAAGTCAATTACAGCAGCCGTACCATACGGATAACATCGGAGATCCTGATCGGTTTGCTTCTTTATAATTGTCAGGGAGAATATAAACAGCTGGAAAAGGATATAAAAATGGCCTGTGCCAATGCCTATGTCCGGGAGCTTCATTCCACAGACGAGGAAATCAAAGTAATGATGTCGGATTTTCCGTATTATGTGAGGAATGGGCTTTTGAGCTATAAAAATCACCGGTATGAAATAAAAAAGATCATCGATGAGCATGCGGATTATACCTTTGATGCCAGCGCAACGGTCAGAAAGCAGCTGACGGACCAGGGCGAGAGGGATCCTCACTCCATTTATGACTGGATTGAAGACAAAACGGCGGAACTTAAGGAAAGGGGTATTTATGACGGGGATATCAGTACCATCATCAGCGTGGATATCGAAAATGAATTTAAGGAGTACCGCACGGAGCTGTCCAGCCGCATTGTGAACAAAGAACAGCTCAGACAGATGATCCCGGAGCAGATCATTGATCTGGTAAACGAATTTTTGAGCGGAGCCTCCCGGAAATTCAAAAGAGTGTACCCTGTATCCGTGTTCTACAGCTTATGCCTTCATTTGAATTCCATGATCAATGAGAATGAGGATATGAGACAGAGGCTCAGCAATGAAAAGATCATGGAAATGATAGGGAAGCATAAAGAAGAGTATTTTTATGCCATGAAATTCTGCACCAGAATAGAAAATGAATATAAGGTGCGTTTTCCCATTGATGAGACGATCTATCTGACCATGTTTATAAAAGAAGAGCTGTCTCCGGAAAATGAGAGGGATTCCCTGGTCGTACTGGTTGCAATGCATGGGGATAATGTGGCCTCTTCCATTGTCAGAACCGTTCAGTCCCTGGGAGGAAGCACTTTATATGCCTATGATCTGGAACTGAATAAAAGCAATAAAGAGGCTTATGAAGATCTAAAGGAGCTGGTCCTCCGCATTCACAGGGGCCATGGGATCCTGGTGATTTATGACATGGGTTCGCTGAAGAACATGTTTAACATGCTTATGGAGGAAACGGGGATTGAAATACGGATGATAGAAATTCCGCTGTTTGCCCTGGTTTTGAATTGTGCGTGGAAAACAACGGCGGAAACGGACATTGCCTCCATTCAGGAGAGCATCCTTTCAGAATATCGGATGTTCGGCGCGCCGGAAAGTAAAAAAAGCCAGCCGGTTCAGGACAATGAGATTGTGATTGACGACAATTACAAGTCGGTATTCGAGCATTTAAACAGCAAGCTGGATAACGTGGATATGAACAGGCTGGGAGTTGAGATCATCCTTGCCCTGTCAAATGTGCAGGAAAAATCGGGGATTCAGCTGACTTTAGACCAGAGGATCGGTCTGCTGGTGCACATCTCCTGTGCGGTGGACAGACTGCTTGACAGGGAGAGGCCGGTCATCAATATTCATAAAGATGAGATTATTTTAAAGTACCGGGATATTTATGAAATCGTAAAAGCCAGCTTTAAATACGTTGAAACCCTGTTCGGGATCGCATTTGATGATAATGAATATGCCTATATCCTATCAATCATCTGCCAGTTTAATAAAAAATAATTGTGTGTATATTTCAGGCGGAGAGATGGAAAAGTGTATGGGATAACTGCGGAAAAATACACACTATACAACGGAACAAATGGGATGGACGAGATACTGTGTATGGGACAGGTATTTCGTTCATCTCATTTTTGTAACAGAAGATATTGTTTAAAAAATAGTGTGTATAATTGGTGAATATCATATAAAACAAGGAGTATTGACATATTTGTGAGAAAAGTGTATGATGAAACTGCTGATTTAGTGTATATAATAACACACTGTAAAGGGGGGTGATATATGATGTCGGAAAAAGAATATGAATTGATCATTATGAAACTGGTAACTGAAAGCGGGAGCGCGAGAAGCTCGGCTCTGGAAGCGGTCCGGGCCGCAAGAAATGGGGATTATCAAACAGCGGAGGAAAAAATAGCGGAAGCAAGAGAGGAGCTGTTAAGAGCGCACAGCGTACAGACCGGCCTGATTCAGCAGGAGGCATCGGGGGAGCATATTGCAATAGGATTGCTGATGGTGCATGCCCAGGACCATTTAATGAATGCGATGACAGTTTGTGACCTGGCGGAGGAAATGATCGGAATCTGTAAGAACAGCCAGTAAATGAAAACCTGCCGTAACGGGGAAATGGCAGGAGTGAATCAGAGCATAGAAGGAGGAGAAGATTATATGGGAGATAAAATGAATAAGGTATATCTGTTTTGCAGTTCAGGTATGTCAACCAGCCTTTTGGCCCAGGAGATGCAGAAGGTTGCAGACCGGCATCAGCTGCCGATGCTGGTGAAGGCGTTCCCCATCGGAGAACTGGATACGATTGTGGGATCTGAAAAGATTGCATGCCTGTGGCTTGGCCCCCAGGTGAAATATATGCTGGCGGATACCATTGAAAAGTATAAGGATCAGATGCCCATCGGCGCGGTCCCTGCAGCGGATTACGGGATGATGAACGGAGAAAATGTCGTAAAAGCTACTATCCGCATGATGAAGGAGTATAAAAAGAGCAGGGAGGGGCGCTGAAATGAATGTTATGGATCGTTTTGAAAAAAGGTTGATACCGTTTGCGGAATCCGTAAGCAAAAATAAGTATTTAAATGCATTGAGAGATGGATTTACCATTATTCTGCCATTGCTGGTCATCGGTTCGTTTTTCTGTCTGATAGCTAATTTTCCTGTTGCCGCATGGACGGATTTTTTGATTTCAGTAAGGATCGGCGATACGAACCTGCAATCGGTTCTTTCCATCCCGACCACAG
The DNA here is from genome assembly GCA_041223105.1 of Lachnospiraceae bacterium 54-53. Classification (GTDB taxonomy): domain Bacteria; phylum Bacillota; class Clostridia; order Lachnospirales; family Lachnospiraceae; genus Lacrimispora. The sequence goes on along the minus strand of JBCLPO010000013.1, from coordinate 85,826 downwards.
CAACCATGTCTCTGATGGCGGTATTCATCGTGTTCGGCATCGGATTCCATTATGCAAAAGAGGAGAAGGCGGGTGGCATTGAGTGCGGCTTCACTTCCCTCATGAGCTGGCTTTTGCTGATGCCCTTTTCGATCACTTACATACCGGAGGATGGGCCGGCCGATTTTGCAGGTTACGCGGTCAGCGGCATCCCCATGGACTGGCTGGGGGCGAAAGGGATTTTTATCGGAATCATCTGTGCATTTGCATCGGTTAAAATCTATAAATATGTATTGGATAAAAAATGGGTGATAAAAATGCCCGCAGGAGTGCCTCCCACAGTTTCAAAAGCATTTTCCGCATTGATTCCGATCAGCTTTGTGACGGTTGTATTCGTTGCTGTCCGCATTATTTTTGCATTGACTCCATGGGAAAATGCGTTCAGCTTTGTCTACAATTTCCTGCAGATCCCGTTGATGCATGTGGGCGGTTCCGTGGTTGCGGATGCGCTGGTATTCTTATTTGCCCATTTGTTGTGGTTTTTCGGTATCCATGGAACCAATGTTACGGGTTCCGTCTATAACGCGATATTAATGACGCTGTCGGCGGAAAATCTGGCGGCATTCCAGAACGGTCTGGAGCTGCCCAATATCGTAAATCAGCAGTTTCAGGATCTGTTTGCTACATACGGTGGGGCAGGCTCCACTCTGGCGCTGGTCATTGCCATGCTGATGTTCGGCAATTCCAAAAGAACCAGGCAATTGGGAAAACTATGCCTGTTTCCGGGAATATTCGGAATCAACGAACCTGTGATTTTTGGACTCCCCATTGTTCTGAATCCGATTATGGCAATTCCGTTTATGCTTGTGCCTATCATTAATATCATATGCACTTATCTGGTCATGAAAATCGGCATTGTGCCCATCACCAACGGAGTCGCCCTGCCATGGACTACGCCGCCGATTATATCTGGCTTTCTGGCAACAGACTGGAGAGGAGCCCTTTTCCAGGCAGTTATGCTGGCGGTGAATGTTGTCATCTACATGCCTTTTGCCAAGGTAATCGATAAGACATATTTAAAGGAGGAAACCGAATTACGCACAGAGGAAGGAGATTCGGAAGATATATCTTTTGATGATTTCAATATGGATGATTTATAGGGCCATTTAGGAGGCAAAAATGAATATAGTGATGATTTACGATCAGATCCAATCCGGAATGGGAACGAAGGATGATTTCATGCTTCCCCTGGGAGGAAAAAAGGAGGCGGTGGGACCGGCAGTCATGATGCAGCCCTTTTTAAGCAGGATCGGCGCCAGAGTCACGGCATGCCTTTACTGTGGAAACGGCTGCTTCATGGAAAATCCGGAGACGGTTTGTAAAAAACTTTCCATGATGGTACAAAAACTGAAGCCTGATGCCGTAATATGCGGACCTGCGTTTAACTATACGGAATACGCCAGAATGTGCGCGGCTGTGGCCGAACAGATACAAAAGGACTGCACCATCCCTGTGTTTGCGGCAATGTCAGAGGAAAATGAAGAAACCTTGCAGGCCTACAGAGAAAAAATTGCAATTGTCAGAATGCCTAAAAAAGGGGGAGCGGGATTGAATGATTCTCTTAAGAATATGTGCCGCCTGGCGGAGGCAGTGGTGAAAAAGGAAGATGTGGAAAAAATCAGGAAAGAAGTCTGTTACTGATCACTGCCTGTGCCTTTTCCGGCAGGGCTTTGTTACATGAAGGGAGTTTTAAAATGCATAAATTAGGAATTTCCGTTTATCCGGAACACAGTACGAAAAGTGAAACAGAAGCCTATATAAAGCTGGCTGCAGGATATGGCTTCAGCAGAATCTTTACATGTCTTTTGTCAGTGAAAAAGGCAAAGGAGGAGCTTTTAAAAGAGTTCGGTGAATTTATGGATCTGGCACATAATCATGGATTTGAAGTTGCCGTTGATACCAATCCGGCAGTTTTTGCGTATCTTGGAGCAACTCCCTTTGAAATAAAGGCATTTGCAGATATGGGGGTGGATATTATCCGTCTGGATGGACATTTCGGGGAAATGGAAGATATTGCAGTCACCAGGAATCCCTATGGGATACCGGTGGAGTTTAACGGTTCTGCGAATATGGATCTGGATTTACTCACAGAGCGGGGAGCTGACCGCTGGAATATGGTGACCTGTCATAATTTTTATCCCCAAAGATATACAGGGCTGGGGTGGAAACGCTTTTTGTATCTGACGGAAAAGTATAAGAAAAGCGGATTCCGGACCGCCGCATTCGTTTCAAGTCAGAATGAGGATACCTTTGGGCCCTGGCCTGTAAAAGCGGGGCTGCCCACCTGTGAGCTTCACCGCGGTCTCCCCATTGATTTACAGGTGAGACATTTGCTGGCCAGCAATATGATTGATGATGTGATCATAGGGAACTGCTTTGCGACGGAAGAAGAGTTAAAGAGCATGTCTGAAGTGGACCGGAGCAAAGTCACGTTCCGCATAAAACTGGAAGAAACCTGTTCCGGAGAGGAACTGGGAATTCTGTTTGAATACAGGCATTTATCAAGAGGGGACAGTTCCGACTATATGATGCGTTCTTCGGGTCACAGGGAGAAGTTCCGGAATGAAACCATCCCCTGCAGAAAAGCGGAGCAGGATTTTTTTCACAGGGGAGATGTGCTTGTGGTAAACGATCATCTGGCCCATTACAGAGGAGAGCTGGAGATCGTCCTTCAGGATATGCCCAATGACGGGGAACGGAATCTGGTTGGAAGGATCCCTGAAGAAGAGTTTATTCTGCTGGAATGTCTCATGCCGGAGCATGAATTTGGCTTCATACAATAAGGGATACTTTGGGCCGGAAATGTATCTGTATGAATGAAACTGAGGAATCACGGAAGGATCCCGGGGAGTACGGTTGTTTCACATCCGGTCTCCCCGGGACCTTTTCGTTTTCCCTGTTATAAGCTGTGAAACAAAGGATTCATTTTTTCAAATGTGCAGAATTCCTTAAAGCCGATCTCTTTCAATTATGGCTTTTTTTATTTCATCTTCCATCAGGCATGTGGAATCATCACTGAAACTGCTGTGCAAGTGATAATCTGCTAACATATAGGCTCCTCCGAATTAGTAAAACTACTAAATAATGTCCTTAACTAAGAGTATATGATCTTTCAGGGAATGTCAATTTCTTTTGCACGCTACCGGTTCATATGCTTTTGAAAAAATGTATTCCGGTATTGGGTCGGTGTGATCCCTTCTATTTTCTTAAACACTTTCATATAAAGCTTTTCATCCGGAAATCCGCATAATTTACCGATGGTCCGTACCCTGAGATTGATATCGCTGGTTAACAGGTTTTTTGATATGGCGATCCGCGTCCGGTTGATATAACTGGTCAGGGGGTAACCCGTATATTTTTTAAACAGGCCGGAAAGATAGGTGGGGTTGTAGCCGAACATTTCTGACAGGCCCTGTACGGTGATGGGATTGTTGTAGTAGAGTCTGATCCATTCGATGATGTTGACCACGGCTGCAGGGATGTTATGCTTTGTTAAATCGGGCATGAACAATGCCTCTGTTCCCACCTCCAGCAGCAAAAAGCTTAAAATGTAATGGCAGCGGTAGGTGGCGGCATAATTTTCCCGTTTCGCCGTGTCAAGGAGCTGGACAAAAAAGAGGGAAGAGCGGTTGTCGCTTGGAAGGGTGCCCCACTCCGGCAGTATGTAATTGGTCTTGGTGAAGGGAGTCTGGGCGGGTCCTGCATTCCAGATCTCTAAGTTCCTTTTTAAGCTGGAGGAGCTGTAGTACTTAAAGTCCGGGTCCCGGATAGTGAAATGAGTCCAGTAATAGGACAGAGGTTCTTCGCTTGCCTTATAGCCGTAATGGCGCTGGCCGGAAAAAAGCAGGATAAACTGGCCGGGGCCGAGATCGTAATTGATTCCGCTCTGATTGATATGAAGGATTCCTTTCCGCACGATGATGAGCACATGAGAATTTAAGTTTCTGTCCGGATGGATAAAATTGCAGTTATTTGTCAGATTGCCGCTTGATAAGTAATGGACCGGATATCTGACATCACTCACTAAATAAATCATATGGGATTTAACCACCTTTTATATGGAATGGGAAGTTGTAAGAGAGGGCCATATATACTATCATATAACCATAACATATGTACATATTGTTTGAAATAATAACTGTAACCGGAATAAATATAGCATTTTGACCAAACAAAGTCAATGGGGTTCCCTTGACCATGAAATATGGGAAATGGAATCATCAGGAGGAGGGTTACTATGAAATTTAAGAAAATTCTGGCCGTTTGTCTCGTCGTACTCATGTCCGCATCCGGGGCCGCCGGCTGTAACAGTGCAGGCAGCGGGAAAACAGATTCAGACTCCGCGCCTGCAGCGGAAAAGACCGCTTCGGGGGAGACCGTTACATTAAATTTTATGGGCTGGGAGGCCAGTCCCCTGGAAACATCCGCTGTTGAAAAAGGAATTGAAATATTTGAAAAGGAACATCCCAATATCAAAGTAAGTTATACACCCGGTCTGGCAGGCAATGAATATAACGCCAAGCTTCTGGCCTCTGCCGCTTCGAATTCCATGCCGGACGTCATGTTCATGATGTCCAGCGCATACAGGCAGTTTGTGGCAAAAGGAGCATTGCTGGACTTGACCCACAAATTTGACAGTGAGTTTCCCCTTGATGATTTCATTGATTCATCCAAAGAGATCATGAGTATAGACGGCAGCGTCTATGGGGTATCTTCCTGTACCGTATCCCCCATTCTTTATTATAATAAGGATGTGTTCGATGGGGCCGGAGTGGAGTATCCAAGCGCTGATCCGGAAAAGTGCTGGACCATTGAGGAATTCCGGGAGGCTGCAAAAAAACTGAAGACCGATGAGATCTATGGCTGTTATGGCCTGGAAACCGTGGCCAATACTCTTGCCGCCCAGATCATTTCCAATGGAGGCAGGGTTTACTCCGATGATTATAAGGCCAGTGCCATGAATACTCCCCAGGTGAAGGAAGTGCTGGAAACCATAAAGGAGATCCGGACAGAAGACGGCTCTGCCCCCGATGCCACCACACTGGAAAATGTGGGCATGACAGCAGCCCAGATGCTGGAGACCGGAAAGGTCGCCATGCTGATAGACGGTTCCTGGGCGCTGCAGGAGCTTGCAGCCTCCGGCATGAATATCGGTATGGCTCCCCTTCCTTCCTACGGAAAGGTTCTGACCACCGGCCAGGCTCATTTGCACTGCATCTCCGCCAACACAAAGCATCCGGATGAGGCGTGGGAATTTGTGAAGTTTCTTTCCAGTCTGGATTATCAGGGCTCCCTGGTGAGTTCAGGACTCTGGATGCCCAACCGGAAATCCATGTATGAGGATGATATGGTCGCCCAGTGGTACAAAGAGGAGATCCATGGAGACAGCTATAAAAGCATGCTGGAATATTTTGAGGATGCCGTGGTCGACCCGGCCGCCCTTCAGTTCTCATCGAAGTGCAGCGATATCATAACGGAAGAAACAAAGCTGTATTTTACGGATGCACAGGATATAGACACGACCCTTCAGAACATTGAAAAAAGATCCAATGAAGCGATCGCGGAAGCATTGGAATAACCCGTTTCTGTAACGCCGGAGCGAGCATCTGCTCTGGCGTTACAATAAAAGAGAGAGGAGGCGGGGAAATGAAAACAGCCGCTGTTTCAGGGAAGAGATCCGGAAAGCTCATGGATGATACCAAATGGGCATGGCTGATGCTGCTGCCCAATGTTGTGGGATTTTTTATGTTTATGCTCGTCCCGGTGCTTGTGACCTTCCTGTTAAGCTTTACAAAATATGATATGCTGACAACCCCCCAATTTATTGGACTGAAAAATTATATCGACATGGTCCGCGATCCCATTGTGTGGCAGGTGACCGGAAACACCGTTTTATATACTCTTTTAACGGTTCCGGTCGGGATGGCGCTGTCTCTTCTTCTGGCAGTGGCCCTGGACCAGCAGATCGGATTTAAGCGTTTTTACCGGGCGGCTTTTTTTCTGCCTTCCATTACCTCCATGGTGGTCATATCCATTGTCTGGCAGTGGATCTACAATCCGGAATTCGGGCTTTTGAATTTTGGGTTATCCCTTTTGGGGCTGCCAAAGGGCAAATGGCTTACCAGCGCCTCCACTTCACTTATATCCCTTGCGGCAGTGGGAATATGGAAGCGCCTTGGATATGATATGATCTTGTTTTTATCAGGACTTCAGGGGATTTCCGCCACATATTATGAGGCGGCTGAGCTTGACGGGGCAAGTAAGCTGCAGCAGTTTCGGTACATCACCATACCCATGCTGAAACCGACCACGTTTTTTGTGTTCATTATGGCGATCATAAATTCGTTCCAGGTATTTGACCAGGTCATGCTGATGACCTCCGGCGGACCGGGCAGATCTTCCTCCGTTCTCGTCCATTATCTGTATCAGAATGCGTTCCAGTATTTTAAGCTTGGTTATGCCTGCGCCATTGCCTATCTGCTGTTTGCCATCGTGATGATCATAACGGCGGTCAATTTAAAAATGGAAAAGAGCATGAGAGAAATTTATTAAAGGGAGGGCCAAATGTCTGATAAAGTAAAAAATAAAGGGATCAAGGTCATTTCTCACTGCATTCTGATTCTTGGATCGTTCCTGATGCTTGTACCCTTTCTATGGATGCTGTCATCTTCCTTTAAGGATCTGGGTGAAGTCTTTGTATTCCCGCCCAGACTGTTCGGGAAACGTCTGGTCTGGCAGAACTACGCCAACATATCTTCCCGTTTCAATTATTTTTCTTATTTTATGAACAGCATGATCGTATCGGCCTGGGTCGTGTTTTTTCAGGTCTTCACTTCCGCTCTTGCGGGATATGTGTTTGCCCGGCTTAATTTTAAAGGCAGGGATAAGATTTTCATGCTGTATCTGGGAACCATGATGATCCCTTTTCATGTGACGGTCATCACAAATTTTCTCCAGATGTCCAAGTACGGCCTGGTAAACACCCTGTGGGCTTTGATGATCCCGCCGATGGTATCGGCCTTCGGGACATTCTTAATGAGGCAGTTTTTTATAACGGTGCCCAGGGAACTGGATGAAGCGGCAAAAATAGACGGGTGCAATCCCTTCCAGATCTTTATTCAGATCCTGCTCCCCATGGCAAAATCCACCATAGCCACTCTGGTGATTTTCTGCTTCATGAATACGTGGAATGATTATTTTACACCTCTGATCTATATCAATAATGCGAAAAAATACACTCTGCCCTTAGGCCTGGCGAGCATGAAAGGGATGTATTCCACAGACTGGCCGGTGTTAATGGCGTCGTCCACCATAGCGGTGCTTCCCGTCCTGATCGTATTCCTCTTTACACAGGATGCTTTTGTGAAGGGGGTTATGCTTTCCGGTATGAAGGACTGACGGGCAAAGCGGGAAACCGGGAGCCGGAAGAACTGATAATAAAATGTAGAATGGAGAACGACGATATGAAACCTCTGTCAATGAAACAGATAAACATTCAGGATAAATTTTTCAGTGAATATATGAAACTGGTGCGGGATCATGTGATCCCCTATCAGTGGGAAGCTTTAAATGACCGGATTGAGGGGGCAGAACCCAGTTACTGCATGAGGAACTTTAAAATTGCCGCGGGTAAGATGTCCGGGGAATTTAAGGGAATGGTATTTCAGGACAGCGATGTTTACAAATGGCTGGAGGCTGTGGGTTTCAGCCTGATGTGGTCTCCGGATAAAGAGCTGGAACACATTGCCGATGGGGCCATCGATGATATCTGTGCTGCCCAGCAGCCGGATGGGTATTTGAATACTTATTATATCATCAACGGCCTGGAGAATCGGTTCACAAATTTAAAGGATAACCATGAGCTGTACTGTCTGGGCCATATGACAGAGGCGGCTGTGGTGTATTATCAGGCGACGGGAAAACGGAAATTCATGGACGCGGCCATTGGTTATATTGACTGTGTGGACCGGATTTTTGGAGCAGAGCCAAAGAAGCTCCATGGATATCCGGGGCATGAAGTGATCGAGATGGCCCTGGTGCGGCTGTATGAGGTCACCGGAGAGGGGAAGCATCTGGCGCTGGCAAAATACTTTATTGATGAGCGGGGAAAAACGCCCCTCTATTTCGAAGCGGAAACCAGGAAGTACGGGAATCCATATTTCTGGAAGGACACTCATTTCGGCTATCAGTATTATCAGGCAGGAAAGGAAGTCCGGCAGCAGGAGAAAGCGGAAGGGCATGCCGTGCGCGCCGTTTACCTCTACAGCGGTATGGCGGCGGTGGCAAAGGAAACAAAGGATGAGAGCTTATTGAGAGCCTGCGAAAGGCTCTGGGACAATATCACCTGCAGGCAGATGTACATAACAGGGTCAATCGGCGCCTCCCATTATGGGGAATCCTTTACCTTTGACTATGATCTGCCCAATGATACCATCTACGCGGAAACATGTGCCGCCATCGGCCTCATTTTCTTTGCAAGAAAGATGTTTGAGATCACCAGGGACAGCAAATACATGAATGTTCTGGAACGGGCCCTGTATAACGGAACCCTCAGCGGCATGTCGCTGGATGGAACCAGCTTCTTCTATGTGAACCCTCTGGAAGTGGTCCCTGAGGCGTCAAAAAAGGATGAGGGAAAACGTCATGTGAAGCCGGAGCGTAAGAAATGGTTTGGCTGTGCCTGCTGTCCCCCTAATTTAGCCAGGCTGCTGTCTTCCATAGGAGGCTATGCTTATACCCAGGAAGCGGATTTCTTTTTTATGAATCTGTATATCGGCGGGGATATCACTGCGGAGATCTGCGGGCAGGAGGTAAATTTCCATGTGGAAACGGAATATCCATGGGATGGAACCGTCAGGGTCCTGTTTGAACGGGCGGATGCAGAGTTTGACTATGTGGTCCGGATCCCTGACTGGTGCAGGAACCATGAGATCACGGTCAACGGTGAGAAGATTCCCTCAAGGGAAGAAAAAGGGTATATTTATTTAAGGAAAAAGTGGAAAGCCGGGGATCAGATCGTATGCCGGTTTCCCATGGACGTTGTTCTCAATCAGGCAAATCCGAAGGTGAGAGAGGATGGGGGCAAAATTGCCGTCTCCAGAGGACCCCTGATCTACTGTCTGGAAGAGGCTGACAACGGCGACAGCCTCCATGAGATTTATGTAAGGCCGGATGCGGTATTTACGGAGCGGTATGAGGAAGATTTATTAAAGGGGATCGTGACCCTGACCTGCGAGGGGGAGAAGCTGGAAGAAAGCAGTTGGGATCCGGACACCTTATATCAGCCCTATGAGGATCCGGATTATGCCGGAATCACTTTAAAGTGGATCCCTTATTATTCCTGGGCAAACCGTAAGACAGGGGAAATGATGGTTTGGGTAAAGGTGAGACAATAGCTGAAATGGAAAGAAAACCTTGTGTATAATAGGGTTTTCTTTCCATTTCATGAAAATAATCTTTTAATCAATCACATTTTGATCTTTTTATGAAGGATTTTATGAGACAATAAGAGGAAAATGATATATAATTCATATGATATAACCGCATATATGATTTCTTTGGAATGAAATAATACCATGGAAGGAGCTGGATGACGAGTGGATTAAAGTACAGGCGGAAAATGTCCTGAACAATAAAGGTTAAAATTCCGGAAATTTTTAGAAGGAAAAGGAGGAAAACAGCAATGGCATTCAGAAAAGACTTTTTATGGGGCGGAGCGACAGCCGCCAATCAGTGTGAAGGAGGATATAAGGAAGACGGCCGCGGCCTGGCAAATGTGGATTTAATACCCTGGGGAGAGGACAGGCGTGGAGTGCTATCCGGTCAGACAAAAATGTTTCAGTTTGACGAAAAGCATTTTTATCCCGCAAAAGAAGCAATTGACATGTATCACCGGTACAGGGAAGACATTGCCTTATTCGGGGAAATGGGATTTAAAACCTACAGGCTGTCCATCGCCTGGACCAGGATTTTCCCCAACGGCGATGAAAAGGAACCCAATGAAGCAGGCCTTAAGTATTATGAAGATTTGTTCAGAGAGTGTCACAAGTATGGCATAGAGCCGCTGGTCACCATCACCCATTTCGATTGCCCCATGCATCTGATCAAGGAGTATGGCGCCTGGAGAAGCAGAGAACTGGTCGGTTTCTATGAAAACCTGTGCAGAGTGCTGTTCAGCCGATATAAAGGCCTTGTTCATTATTGGATCACCTTCAATGAGATCAACATGATCCTACATGCTCCGTTTATGGGGGCCGGGATCTGCTTTGAAGAAGGGGAAAACCGGGAACAGGTAAAATACCAGGCGGCCCATCACGAATTGGTAGCCAGTGCGGCTGCAACCAGAATCGCCCATGAGGTTGATCCGGAAAACAGGGTCGGCTGCATGCTTGCCGCAGGAAACTACTATCCAAATACATGCAATCCCGATGATGTATGGAAATCGGTCTGCGCGGACAGAGAGAACTATTTCTTCATTGACGTGCAGTCCAGAGGCGCTTATCCTTCCTACGCGGTCAGGGCCTTGGAGAGAAAGGGGATTTCCATACAGATGGAAGACGGGGACTCAGAGCTTCTGAAAAATAATACCGTGGACTTTATATCGTTTTCCTATTATGCTTCCCGGTGCATCAGCGCGGATCCTGAGGTCTCCGCAAAAACAGGAGGAAATATCTTTGAGACCATTAAGAATCCATATCTTAAATCCAGTGAATGGGGATGGCAGATAGATCCGCTGGGGCTGAGAATTACATTGAACGCCCTCTATGACCGGTATCAGAAGCCGCTGTTCATTGTTGAAAACGGTTTGGGAGCGAAGGACGTGCCGGATGAAAACGGATATGTTCAGGATGATTACCGGATCGATTATCTTCGGGCCCATATTCAGGCTATGAAGGATGCGGTGGAGCAGGATGGGGTGGACTTGCTGGGGTATACCACATGGGGCTGCATCGATTTAGTCAGCGCTTCGACCGGAGAAATGAGCAAGCGGTACGGATTTATTTATGTGGATAAGGATGATCAGGGGAAGGGTACCTTAAAGCGCAGCAAAAAGAAGTCGTTTGACTGGTACCGGAAGGTTATTTCCTCCAACGGGGAGGATCTGGCGTGAATGCGCCGTAAATATGGAAGGGGGAGTTCGCATGAACCGCTATTTATCAGTTGACATCGGAGGCTCGGCAATCAAATACGGCCTTATTCAGTCAGACGGAGCCACCGGAAAAATAGAAACAGAAGGGAAGGTTCCGCTTCCCGATTCTCTGGAAGGGCTTTCGGAGACCATAAAAAACCTGGTGGAGGAAAGTCTGGATAAGGATATCCGGGGAGTGGCGGTAAGCATGCCCGGATGGATCGATTCTGTGAAAGGCACCGCCGTTCACGGGGGATCCCTTAAGTATGTGGTGAACTGCAGCATACAAAAGGTGCTTCAGGAGAAGATATCCATTCCCCTGACCGTTGAAAATGACGGAAAATGTGCGGCTCTGGGAGAACTTTGGCTGGGAGAACTGAGCGGGGTCCTGGAAGGGATCGTGATCGTACTCGGCACCGGGATAGGCGGAGGCATTATTTCAAACGGAAAGCTGTCCAGGGGAGCGCATTTATGCGCCGGTGAATTTTCTCATATCAGGACCTCCAACGAAGGCGACTTGGCCTCAAATTCTTTTGCGGCGCAGAACGGAGTGGGCGTTCTGCTGAAAAATTACCAGAAAGCCAGCGGCGACAGCAGCCTGGATGGAATGATGTTTTTTGACCGGGTGGAAGGGGGCGAGCCGCTTGCCAATGAAGTGTTCCGGGATTACTGCCGCAAGCTGGCGTTTCAGATCCTGAATCTGCAGAATATCATGGATCCGGAAAAGTTTGTGATCGGCGGCGGCATCAGCTCACGTCAAGTCGTGACGGATACCATAGCGGAATCCGTGAAAGACTTAAGGGCGGAGATCCTGGGGAAAGTAAATGTTTATTTCCCGGAGCCGGTAGTGGTAAAAGCGAAGCTGGGGAATCACGCGAATCTCTATGGGGCATTGAAACGTTTCTTTGAGCTGAAAGAAATTCATTCATGAGATATTTATTTGTTTTTTCCATTTTTCCGAGGAGCTGAATGTGCTTTCAAGGAGAGCAGCGTCATCAATGAAATCGCGGCAGCAGTCATGGAATTGGCTGCTGCCGCAGAATTTTTCAGAATTACTAAAATTTTTTTTTGCAGATCTTTAATTTCCTATATTATACAATGCCATAAACAAAACGGCTCAGGAGTATTTATTTATAAAACATATAAGTAGCACAAATACCTATATGGATTTTGAATTTGTTACTGTAATGGTCAGATGCTATAATCATTAATGAACTTATTATATGATAAAGGAGAATTTTAAGTTGTTTGATTTCTCTTATTTTCTTGATGTGCTTCCGAAAATTGTGTCAAAGCTGCAGGTGACGCTGACCCTGACTCTCACAGCTGCCGTCTTTTCTCTCGTCATCGGCGCAGTCATTGCAGTCATCGGCTATTACAGGATCAGGGTATTTTATCCTCTTACCCGATTCTGCTTGTCTGTTCTGCGGGGAACGCCGTTGGTCGCCCAATTGTATTTCTTTTACTATGGTCTGGCCCGTATCAGCGAAATCGTGCTGAATATGCAGCCGATGACTGCGGTGGCTCTGGTGTTGAGCTTAAATACCGGCGCTTTCATGTCCGAGAGCATCCGGGGCGCCCTGCTCTCCGTTGAACCGGGCCAGAAGGAAGCGGCCGCCATGCTGGGAATGTCGGAATTCCAGACAATTACACGAATTGTTTTGCCTCAGGCGTTCCGGGTGTCCTTACCGCCGCTGTTCAATGACTTGATTAATTTATTAAAGGCAACATCCCTGGCATTTATGCTCGGTGTGCGCGATATCATGGGACAGGCCAAGAGCGAAGGAGCCCAGTCTTTTCGTTATTTTGAAATTTACCTGGCAGTCATAGTGTCAAGTAATCTATGAAAACTAGGAGCCGAAGAAAAGGCTCAATTAGAACCTTGAAAATCGCAGATATGTTAGTCTTTGGCAGCGTACGCCACCCTTGACGGCACGCTGTTTTATTCCCCTCTGACTCGGAATCTAAGAACAGATAGCGCCTTTGGTCTGCTGATTTTGCAGGTTCCGTATGGTCTGCTGGCCGAGTAAGATCAGAAGCTGCCATTTACCTGGCATGTTGTCGGAACCTTCCAGCAGTTCTACCTTGTTCAGCGCTTGATAGTTACTATGTCGGTGTGGCCGCAGAAAGTTGTAGCAGGCGACCCATAGAGCTACATTGTAGTTTGCTCCTTCGTAGTTGTCGTATCCGCAGCTTACCCGGTAAGAGGATTTGAATGTCCGGTTGAGCCGTTCCACCATCTTTTTGAAGTGGCGGAAAGCCAGTCGCATGGCAAGGCTGCATGGTCCAACGCTCCGGTTGTCAGAAACCTGATAACCGAGTATGGAGCGGGAAGAGGAATCCATGATGAACCAGATAAAGCCCTTGATTCCCCGGACTTTGATATAGGTCTCGTCGGCAACCATGGTGGTTGAAGGCTTGTAATCATAGTTATCTACGAATGGCTTGATGACCAGAGCAGCGGAGAGTAAATGTTTTATGATGGCGGCTGTTGTCAGGGGCAAAATGGTTGTCACAGACCTTGCACAGGAGCAGTCCTTTGGAACCGTTGTTCTTATAAAGATAGGGCAAGGGAGCACCACAGCGGGGACAGGTTGAGGTTTCAGGAATGTCGCAATGGGAGCGTCGTCTGACAGGCATCAGTTCTTTGCCGTAGCGTTTCTTGTAGTAAGCCAGAAGATCATTCCAGTCCCAATCCTGTTTAGGAGACCCGATGCGGGGAAGCCTGTCGATGGAGTATTTTTTGTACTCAGGGGAACGGGAATCGTCAAAAGCCCACTGTTTGTGGGGGAGGTATCTGCAGATAAGATTTAGGAGCCGGCAAATAGTTTTATATTGTTGTTGAATGATAGTAAGTAAATATAGTATAATGTTATCCATAAGCAATGATTATCCTTTGTGTTAATTGGTTTGTGGTGAACTTATTATACAACAAAAAGGGAGGTCATTGCTTTTTTATTTGAAAAAGTGGTGCTGCCCTTGAAAATAAAAGGTTTTGAAGCAAAAACGGGGTGTCAGACTTGACACTACCAGGCTTATCTGGAGGGAAAAGAAAATGAATGAGATGATGGATGCGGTTGTTTTTACTGAAACCGGGAAGTTTGAGGTTGTTACCCGGAAAATACCCATATTCTACATAATCCGCCGGGGATTGAAGCAAATAAGGGTATTATTCTGGGACATGAATGTGTTGGCGAAGTGGTGGAAACGGGAGCCAGTGTCAAGACTCTTAAAACGGGAGACCGGATTATTCTTGATAACAATCTGCCTTGCGGCGTTTGTCCGGCTTGCCAGAGCGGCAGCAGTAATCTCTGTGTAAAGATGGCTTCAATGGGAGTACATATAGATGGTGTCTTTGCCCAATATGCCGTGGCACCGGAGGAGCAAATGGCTGCTCTTGACGATACGGTTTTCCTTGATGTGGCTCGTCAGGAGTTGTGTCAAAATGATATTACGGCTAAAGGAATAACGATTTACGCAAACTATATTGGGAATTACACCCTTGGAAATGTAGCCGGATTGCTGAAAAGCAAACGTTGCCGAAAAGATTACCGGAAAATAAATCCTGCTTTTCAAGACATTCCCCTCCGCATCAACCTCCACCCTGACCGTTACTTCCTTTCTGTTCCCGCACTGGTACACCTGGATCAATGCAATCGTATCAGAAGCAACCTTCAAACGAGCCATAATAGGGATTATGCTTGAGGATAATCCCTATGTCAGAGAGAAAAAAATGTTAAATTACAGAAGGCCATTGAAAAGTATCCCCTTCCATATCGGAAATGCTCTTCATTAAAATTAACATATACTGTTGTATTTTTTGATACAGGATTGTAAAATAGGAAGGAGAGACGGGCTCACTCAGGCAAAATACAAACCGAATGGAGGAGTATTTATGAAACTATTGGTCATTGGAGGTACCGGTACTATTTCCACACCGATCACCGCTTCCCTGGCAGCAGATGACAGCAATGAAGTTCATGTTTTAAACCGCGGCAGCAAGGCTGCTCCCAGGGGAGCGAGGCAGATCATCGGGAATTTTAACGATCTCGCATTGTTAAAGGATCTGGCCGCACGGGAAAACTATGATGTAGTGATAAATTTTATTGTTTATACCGCTGAACAGGCCAAAATGCAGATTGAGGCATTTCAGGGCAGGATCAGGCAGTATATCTTTATTTCGACCGTTGTTACATATAATCATGAAACTGCGGTATGCATCAGGGAAGACCATGAACAAAACAATGTTTACAGTCTATATGGACGGGAAAAAGCGGCTTGTGAGCAGTTGTTCCTGCAGGCGGAAAATTTTCCTGTTACGATTGTCAGGCCTGCCCAGACTTACAGCAAGGACAGAATTCCACTGAGTGTAAAAGGAAAGACCTGTTACAGCGTTATCCACCGCATACTTCAGGGAAAGCCTGTCATCGTGCACGGAGACGGAAAAAGCACGTGGCATTCCACACATGCGGAGGATTTTGCCAAAGGCTTTCTGCCCCTGGCAGGTAATGAAAAGGCTCTGCAGCAGGCTTATCAGATTGTAAACGACGAAATTGCAACCTGGGACATGATCTATCATTCCCTCTATGAGCTTCTGGATAAAAAGCCCAACATCATCCATATTCCCAGTGATTTTCTTGCATTGTCAGAAAAATACGACAATGCAGGTTCTATTTTAGGTGATAAGCAGTATTCCTGCGTTTATGATACATCTGAAATAAAAGCCGTCAATCCCGGTTTCAGCTGTGATATTGATATCAAAAAAGGCCTGCGTATGTACCTGGAGTACATGGACCGGCATCCGGAAAAAAAGGTGGCGGATCCTGACTTTGATTCCTGGTGTGATCTCGTGATTGAGGCCTATGAACAATTTACGGAGAAAATGAAGGGAAGATTTTAGGCCGGGTTCCTGAAGTCAGATTTCACCCCACCGGATCAACGGTTCGGATATACATAAGGGAAAGCGCCGTTAAACGGCGATGGAGGCAGAATAATATGAAAATGGGAATTATCGGTGCGGGAATGATCGTTCACAGCTTTTTGGAATTCGCGCATGAATTAAAGGGGCTGGAGCTTCCAGCCATCTGTGGAACTCCTCAGGGAGAGGACAAGCTAAAGGAATTATGCCGGAGATACGTTTAATCCGGAAATGTCCGGAGGCGCATTGATGGATCTGAATATTTACAATATCAATTTTGTGGTGATGATGTTTGGCAGACCCATTAATGTGGAGTACCAGGCAAATGTTGAAAGGGGAATTGACACATCGGGAATCCTTACATTGGATTACGGCAGCTTTCAATGCGTGTGCATTGCCGCCAAGGATTGCAAGGCCCCTGTTTCTGCAAGCATTCAGGGGGATAAGGGCTGCATCTACTTCACATCTGCGGCTAACGCCATAGAGGATTTTAAGGTGATAATGAACGATGCCGGTCCGGCGAAACAGATGAACGCGGATGAAGGCCGTGTCTATGATTACAATGAGGGGAAACACCGCATGTACCACGAATTTGCGGAGTTTGTCCGTATGATGGACCGTAAGGATTTTGACAAGGCGGAAGAAATGCTGACTGTCAGCCTGATTTCCATGGACATTCAGACAGAGGCCAGAAATAAGGCCGGTATCGTGTTTGCCGCTGACCGGGAATGAGCTGATCGTTTGGGGACTGAAGTACTTACTGGAATTGCAGAGAGAAGAAAAACAGTGATTTTTCAGGAAAGAAGGATATCATGAATTTTGGAGTGATCGGCTTTGGAAAGATTGGAAGAAAATTTGTAAAAAGCATTCAGAATACAGACGGCGGGAAGATATATGCCATTGGCTCTAAGTCATTATCAGAAGATGACGGGTATTTGATCGAAAATCCTGATGTTACAGTTTATCAGAACTATCAGGAACTGCTGGAGGATAAAAATATTGATGCGGTTTATATTGCCTTACCACATATCATGCATAAGGAATGGGCGATAAAGGCTCTGCAGAAACACATAGCGGTGCTGTGTGAGAAGCCCGCGGTATTAAGTGTTGAGGACATGGAGGAAATTAAAAATGCCTCCATTTTAAACCATACCTATTTTCTGGAGGCATTAAAGACAAAGTTCAATGACGGAATGATCCAATTAAAGGAAGATATTTCATACATCGGAAAGATCAGAAAAGTTGAAGCCAATTTCTGTTTTGATGCACAGATGTCAAAGAATACCGATTCGTACCTTTTTGATCCTTTGCAGGGCGGAGCGTTAAACGATGTGGGGTCCTATGTCATAGGCTTTGTCCTGGACCTGATGAATGATGAGCCGGAACAGGTTCAGGGTGATGTGAGGATAATAAACGGGGTGGACAGAAGCTTTGAAGGGCTGCTGACGTTTCGGGATGGTGCAACTGCTTATATTGAAGGCGCGATTGACAGGGTCAAGGAACGTTATGCCCTTATTTACGGGGAACATGGCAGCATTTATGTTCCCATGTTTAACAGAATTGAAGATTATACCATTGCTCCGGATCAGGGAGAGGAGATCCGGCGCCACATTCCCATAAAGGGCGATGATATGACTATGGAAATTCAATGCTTTATGGATGATGTGGCTGAAAATAAGATCTCCAGTCCGCGTCACAGCCCGGAGGATTCATGTAAAATTCTCAGGGTAATGAATGCCATACGAAAATAGGTTATAAATTTTCATCAAATTCTGTCTCCGGCCGGTCCAAGGTGTTTAATAATACCATTCCGGCCGGCGCAGCTTAAAGTACGGCCGTGCGTCTCTTATGACACGGCTTTGCCCCAGGTCGGTTTCAGCATACAGGATCTGCTCATCCGCGTCTGCTTTTGCAATCACATCCCCATTTGGGTCAACCACAATGGACTGGCCGATAAAATTCATGCGGTCTTCCCTGCCCGTGCGGTTGCACATGGCAAGGAAGACGCTGCTCTGCATGGCCTGCACACGGAGCTCCCATTCAAACATATCCAGCGGTTCCCCTTCCACATTCGCCGTGGGGATCAGAACCAGATCCGCACCGAGGGCAGCGCAGCTGCGGATGCTTTCCGGCAGGTGCCGGTCAAAGCAGATGACGATCCCGATTTTCCCCTCAGGCGTATCATAGACCTTGAATCCGTCGTCAGACGGTGTGTAATAATCCTGTTCATAGAAATATTCCCCCTGCATGATATGGACCATTTTGGATATTCCCTTTATCCGGCCGTTTTCATCAATAAACAGGGAAGCGTCATAGTTTTGGCCGCTTTCCTGAAGATAAACATTGGGAGAGGCCATGATTCCGTGCCTGCCGCAGGTAGAACTTATCTGCCCGATGAATTCATGATCCGGCGTCAATTGATATTGCAGGGCATCCTGTTTTTCATATTGGGGGAAAAACGGGCTGAGCTGCAGCTCGGGAAAGAGGATCAGACCGGCCCCGCAGGAGGCCGCCTGCCCGATCAGCTGTATGGATTTGTTTAAATTTTCTTCCATGGTGGGTTTCATTTTCATCTGTGCCAATGCAATCTTCATTATCATTTCTCCTTTTCTCTGTGGTGACAGCCGGATCCGAAAGCTTATGCAAGCCAGTTTCCATGAATCCTGTGGATGTGATCATAACATAATCCGTTTCCATAAACAAGAACGGGTTTGCCCTGTCCGCAACCGGGAATTATGTATACCTCCTCCATTCTTGACACATACCCTACCGGGGTATATAATGGCTTATGGAGGTGCTGAAAATGGAAAAAAATGGAAAAATTTCTGCGCGGAAAAAAGAGCGTTCTGCGGAAGAATACAAGAAGCTGATCCACCGGCTGAACCGCATGGAAGGCCAGGTCCGGGGCATCCGGGGCATGGTTGAGCAAAACGCTTACTGCACGGATATCCTGATCCAGACAGCCGCAATATCCGCAGCAATCAATTCGTTTAATAAGGAACTGCTCGCCAGTCATATGAAATCCTGCGTGGTGCAGGATATCCGGGCCGGAAGGGAAGAAGTCATTGACGATCTGGTTGTTACCATACAAAAATTAATGAAATAGAAGAATGAGCTTCAGGAGGTGTAAATGAAACAATATACAGTAACAGGAATGAGCTGCGCGGCCTGCAGCACACGGGTGGAAAAAGCGGTGTCAAAGGTTTCCGGAGTCACTTCATGCTCCGTCAGCCTGCTGACCAATTCCATGGGAGTCGAAGGCACCGCGGCTGACCGGGAGATCATAAAGGCCGTGGAGGAAGCCGGCTACGGAGCTGCCGTTAAAGGAGCCGGAACAGGGACAGAAAGAGGGGCAGGAACGTGGGAGGGGGATGAACTTTTAAAGGACAGGGAAACTCCCGTTTTAAAGAAGCGCCTTTGGTCTTCCCTGGGATTTTTGCTTGTGCTCATGTATTTCTCCATGGGACACATGATGTGGAACTGGCCTCTGCCGGCATTTTTTGAGGATAATCACGTGGCGATGGGGCTGGTGCAGCTGATTTTGTCAGCCATGATCATGGTGATCAACCAGAAATTTTTTATCAGCGGATTTAAGAGCCTGCTGCACAGGGCTCCCAATATGGACACACTGGTGGCCCTGGGATCTGCCGCAGCCTTCGGATACAGCACCTATGCCTTATTTGCCATGACAGATGCCCAGGTGAAGGGGGACATGGATGGTGTCATGGCATATATGCATGAATTCTATTTTGAATCGGCTGCCATGATCCTGACCCTGATTACCGTAGGAAAGATGCTGGAAGCTAGGTCCAAGGGCAGGACAACGGATGCCTTAAAAAGCCTGATGAAGCTGGCCCCGAAGACCGCGACTGTGATAAAGGATAACGTGGAGACAGTGGTCTCCGTTGACCTGGTGAGAAGCGGGGACATTTTTGTGGTCCGTCCCGGTGAAAATATTCCGACAGACGGCATCGTGCTGGAAGGAAGCAGTGCGGTCAATGAGTCGGCCCTGACCGGTGAAAGCATTCCGGTGGATAAGGCCGCCGGCGACCGGGTATCGGCGGCGACCATGAATCAGTCCGGTTTTATCCGGTGTCAGGCCACAAGGGTCGGCGAGGATACGACCTTATCCCAGATCATCCGGATGGTGAGTGACGCGGCGGCCACAAAGGCGCCCATTGCCAAGGTAGCGGATAAGGTGTCCGGCGTGTTTGTTCCGATCGTGATCGGCATTGCGGTGCTGACCGCTGCCGGCTGGCTTCTGGCCGGTGAAAGCGCCGGCTTCGCTCTGGCAAGAGGGATTTCCGTCCTGGTCATCAGCTGCCCCTGTGCATTGGGTCTGGCAACGCCGGTTGCGATCATGGTGGGCAATGGGATGGGAGCCAAAAACGGCATCATGTTCAAGACCGCGGCGTCCCTGGAGGAGGCCGGGAAGGCACAGATTGTTGCACTGGATAAGACCGGCACCATCACCAGCGGAGAGCCTGAGGTAACGGATCTGATCACGGCAGAAGGGGTTTCCCAACAGGAGCTGCTTACCGCCGCCTATTCCCTGGAAAGAAAGAGCGAACATCCCCTGGCGCGCGCCGTTCTGGCATATGGAGAAAAGAAGCAGGCAACGGCGCAGGAGGTCACGGATTTCACGGCTCTGCCGGGTAACGGGCTGTCCGCCCTGTGGAACGGCGCATCACTGGCAGGAGGAAATTTTAAATTTATCAGCAGTCAGGCAAATGTGCCGGAAGACATAAAAGAGAAGGCGGAACATCTGGCCGGAGAAGGAAAAACTCCGCTGTTCTTTGCGGCGGACGGAACGCTTATGGGCATCATTGCCGTGGCTGATGTCATCAAGGAAGACAGTCCCCTGGCAGTCAGGGAATTGCAGAATATGGGAATACGGGTAGTCATGCTGACCGGCGATAACGAGCGCACGGCAAATGCTATCGGCAGGCAGGCCGGTGTGAATGAAGTAATCGCCGGTGTGCTGCCGGAAGGCAAGGAAAGCGTGATCCGCAGCCTGGGGCAGCAGGGAAAGGTCGCCATGGTGGGAGATGGGATCAACGATGCTCCCGCACTGACCAGAGCGGATATCGGCATTGCCATTGGCGCAGGTACGGATATCGCCATTGACGCGGCGGATGTGGTGCTCATGAAAAGCAGGCTGAGCGATGTGCCTGCGGCCATCCGGCTCAGCCGCGCCACCTTAAGGAATATCCACGAAAACCTGTTTTGGGCCTTTATTTATAATGTCATAGGCATTCCGCTGGCAGCAGGGGTATGGATTCCCCTGTTCGGCTGGAAGTTAAACCCCATGTTCGGAGCTGCGGCCATGAGTTTGTCCAGCTTCTGCGTGGTGACCAATGCGCTGCGGCTGAATCTGTTTTCCGTCCATGACCCGGGACGGGATAAAAAAATTAAAATAATAAATAAGGATGAGCATCAGACAATGGAAAAGACATTGAAAATTGAAGGCATGATGTGCGGGCACTGCGAGGCAAGGGTGAAAAAAAGCCTGGAAGAGCTTGCGGAGGTATCTGCAGCTGAGGTGAGCCATGAGGCCGGTACCGCAAACGTGACCCTGACAGGAGCTTTGTCCGATGAAGTCCTTAAGAAAACGGTGGAAGATCAGGGTTATGAGGTGATTTCCATCCAGTAGCTGAAATTTCGCAGCCGGGACATTTATTTATGGAGTTTTATATTGAAAGGATGGGATCAGTCATGAATCAGAAAGAAAGAATGCTCGCCAGACTGCCTTACAAAGCCTGGCTGGATGGATTAGGGGAGGAAAGGCTGGAAAACAGGAAGAAGATCTATGAATACAATTTATTGGCTCCGGGAGATCCGAACCGGATGAATGAATTGCTTCAGAAGATTCTCGGAAAAGCGGATGAAAATACATTCATTGAACCGCCGTTTCACTGCGACTACGGAACGAATATTTTCGTAGGCCAGCATTTCTATGCCAATTTCAACTGTACGATCCTTGATGTTGGCAAGGTGGTGATCGGCGACAATGTGATGTTTGCGCCTGATGTGTCCATTTATACGGCTGGCCATCCGATTCATCCCCAATCCAGAAATTCAGGCTATGAGTATGGGATATGCGTTACCATAGGAAATAATGTATGGATCGGGGGAAATGTGATCATCAATCCGGGAGTTACCATAGGAAATGATGCGGTGATCGGAGCCGGCAGCGTGGTGACAGGGGATATACCGGAAGGTGTGATCGCCTTCGGGAATCCGTGCAAAGTTTTCCGCAGGATCACTGAGGATGACAGGAAATACTATTTTAAAGACCGGGAATTCGACGTACAGGATTACTGATCATAGACATGGATCGATGAGGCAGTAAAGCTTCTGAAGGCCCTGTATGAGAATCACTGTGATATTACCAGGGAAAATGATTTCTTTTCATGGTGACTGGTTCCGGTAATGATTCCGGTACTGGCTGGGAGTCATGCGGGTGTATTTTTTAAACTGGCGCATGAAGTGGAACTCGTTGTCATATCCGCAGAAGCCGGCCAGAGACTGAATGGACATTTCCGTTGTTCGTAAGTAAAAGCAGGCATTCTTTAAGCGTGCTGAAATCACATCCTGCATACAGGAGGTTCCGAACAGCTCCTTATATAAGTGCTGAAAATAAGAGGAGCTCATATGTACGGAATCCGACATGCCTTCCACCGTCCATTTCCTGTGAGGCGCGTTTAAAATGGATATCCGCAGGTCATTCATCACGGAGTAATATTTGTGGGAAGCCCCTTTTTCCGGCCGGGCGTGGATCTGGGAAGCCAGGGAATAAAGCAGGGTGCGCATGAGGGAATCCAGGATCTGTTTCCGGTAATGCTTAGCCGAGTGCTTCTCCAGCACGATCAGCCGGATGTATTCAGACAGCTGCCCTGCATAAGAGAGAAACACCGGTGTGTGGAAGGGGATTTCAAGGTCCGTCAGAAATGGCAGATCCTCTTCCTCCAGATCGAAATGGATCCAGTCGTCGTTATAATCGGGAGTGCGGCAGCCGTAATGAACATAGGAATGCTTGTCATAAAGGATGGCCGTATTTGGCAAAAGCTCCGTGTAAACGTTCCCGTACTCGAAAAACGCCTCGGTTTTAATGAGGATAAGTGTGTAGTCGGAAGAGCCTTCCGGACGGAGCATGTCCAGGGTCTTCCTGTGTCTGGATTCATAGCCGCAGTTAAATACAGAGATCATGAGTCAGCTCCTTTTCATGTGATACGACCATTATAGCGCTTTTTTCCGTTACCGGCTCCCGCCGCCTCCGCCTCCGGAGAATCCCCCGCCGCCAAAGGAGCTTGCGGAGCCTCCGGTTCCGGACGTGTCCGGCACGGAAGCGCTTGAAATATGATTGGTCACTGTCATAAGGTACATCATGCTGTACGTATTGTAGCCGTACCTGCCGGAAAAGGTATCATAATAGTCGGGATCAAGGGCTTTCATGCTTTTTAAAACCTGTTCGCCAATGCCGAACAAGGAGGCGAATACAAGGTAATCTCCCCAAAGCTCTTTCCGTGAAGCTCCGTCTTCCCCCTGTTTTTGCATTTCCATCAGATAATTCCGCAGTCCAAGTACCCGGCTGGCCTGTTCAAAGCCCGAAGAGGTGAAGCGTATGACTCCTTTTGTGTCGGCGGCCGCTGCGTTTAATTGGATCAGTGTTTTTTCGCCTGCCCCTTTTACTTCTGCCGCCCATGCCGTGAGCTTCTCATGAAGCCTTTCCGAACGCTTTTCTAAGTCAGAGATCCACAGGATGCCGCCATCGTCTGCATTGCCGGCCAGAAGTTCGTACAGGGTCTTATCCGGTTCCTGGTCCGGCCGCTTTTCCGGAAGGAATACAATGACATCTTCTTTTTTCGCATTTTTCCTGTTACTCACGGATTCCCTCTGTTCCATGCGGATGGATCCCGCTTCCTGCCATCGGATGAGATATGCGCCCATAAGCTTTTCGCAGGGGATTCCTTTGCGCAGCAGCCCCATGGCGGCATATACGGCAGGAATGCCTCCGTCAAAAGGAATTGCCCAGTTCTTAACGGTCTGTTTTCTGCCGGGAAGGCGGACCGTGGTGCCGTCAGCCAGTTTATAACGCGAAGATAAGAACAGGGCCAGAATCACACCAATGATGATACATGCCAGGAAAATAACCACAAATATAGAGAGAAACAGGTTTGAATTGTCATTTTCTGCAGATTTCTGCAGCTTTCCAAAAGACATATCCGATTTCGGAGCCAGAGGGAATAAGCTTCTGTCAAACCGGCAGAGCACATTCACATAATCCCCGTCATCCAGAGCCTCAGAGGAAAGGACAGAAAGGCCGTTGTTTTGGATCTCAACGTCCCCTGTAAAACCGTATCCCCAGATGCGGGCGTTATCTGCCGTCAGATATGTATCCGCCATCTGTAGTTTTATGGAAACCGATTCGGGGGCGCTTGAAAGCTCCGATACGAACTGATGATAAAATCCTGCGTAATCGCCGTAATCTTTTACCAGTCCGTCAATGGTATATTGAATGGTATATATATGATCGCCGTAGCTGCCAATGCCCCAGCAGAGTTCATATCCGTCGGATTTTTTTATAATTCCGCAGGTCCCGGATTTCTCCTCCCTGGAAAGATCCGTATTCCAGCTGTCCAGAGTTTTGTATTGTGTTCCCGATTCATCCCATACACGGAGAGAGTGGACGCTCATTCCATCCATGTTGTCCAGAGCCTTGTAATATTCCGTGCCGGAGGATACCCCCCGCACCTCCCAGGTTTCCGTAATGACCGCAGAACCGTCACTCTGAAGTTCCGCTTCGATGCCGATGGAGGGAATGGCCTCCTCCGCCGCAAATACCGGAACGGAACCCAGGATAAAGAGAAGGGATAACAGTGCGGAAAAAATAAGCAGTCTTTTTTGTGTTGGTTTCATAGGCATTCTCCTGTCTTGTATGGCTGTTTCCTCATTTTGTCATGAGCTGTTTCAATAAAATATTCTTTACCGATAAGCGGTAAATATTCTTACTTAAATAAATTGCGGGAATCAGGCGTTTTCACTGGTTTTTTCCCTGATCAGGCCATTGAGAAACATCATATTGACTTCCCGTGCCAGCTCCGGATTGCGTTCGAACCGGCTGCGGAAATCCTTATTGTGAAACAGATATGTCTGCATCATATCAATGCATATTTCAATGACCGTTTCCGAGGCTTTCTGAGTGAAAACTCCCTGCCGTTTTCCCTCTTCGATAAATTCCATGACAAGCCGTTTATTGGAAGCGTTAAAATCTTCCAGGTACTGCCGGAGGTCCGGATCGCTTTCAACGGCCTCAAAAAAGAACTGCAGGCTGTATTTTCCATAATACCATGTACGGATCTGAATATATTTTTCGATTTTTTCCAGGTAATCCCCATCTCCCTGAATCAGCATCTTTATCTTTTCCAGGCTTTCATTCAGCATCTCCTTTATGAGGATCCTGCGCAGATTATCCTTGCTCTCAAAAAAATTATAGATGGATACCTTTGAAACATGGGCCTTTTCAGCTATTTCCGTTACAGCCACCCTGTCAAATCCATATTCATCGAACAGCTCCAAAGCTGTCTGCATGATCGCCCTTTTTTTGTCATTTCTTCTTTTTTCAAAGCCGTCCAAGGTTGCTTTCTCCCCTCTTTGCCGTTTCAGGGCATTTGATTACAATTGTATGAACAATATAGACCTGTCTGGTAAATAATATATCATTTATCCCTTGACAAGTCAAGAAATGATTAGTAATATATGAACTATAAAGGGATATAAAGTTCATATAATGAAGGAGGAAGCAAATTGGCGGATATTATTTTTGATAAAGTCAGCAAGGATTATCAAATGGGGGAAGTCACCATTCATGCGGTGAACCAGGTATCGTTTCAGATCCGCAGCGGCGAGCTCTGCATTATTCTCGGACCCAGCGGAGCAGGGAAAAGCACTGTGCTGAATCTGCTGGGCGGAATGGAGAAAGCCACATCCGGGAAAATCCTGTTTGGAGAAAATGATATTACATCCATGAAGGAGTCGGAGCTGACCGATTACAGACGGTATGAAATCGGATTTATCTTTCAGTTTTATAACCTTATTCCCAATCTTACGGCCATTGAGAACGTTGAGCTTGCAAGGCAGGTCTGCAGATCCCCTCTTGATCCGGAGGAAGCATTGCAAATCGTGGGTTTAAAGGACAGAATGAATAATTTCCCGTCCCAGATTTCCGGGGGAGAGCAGCAGCGCACGGCCATAGCCAGGGCGGTCTGCAAAAACCCGGAGCTGCTTCTCTGCGATGAGCCCACCGGCGCGCTGGATACGGAAACAGGCAAAGCCGTGTTGAGAGTATTGTCGGATGTAAGCCGGAAAATGGGCAAAACCGTAATCATCATTACCCATAATTCACTGATCGCCCCCATCGCTGACAGGCTCATTGAAATGAAAAACGGGATGATAGTCAGGCAGCACACGGAAAAATATCCTGCGGATCTGGAGGAAATCAAATGGTAAATGTACTTCAAAAAAAGGTATTTCGGGATGCTGGGGAAAACCGCTGGTCCTTTCTTGCCATCGTGTGCATCTGTTCCTTAGGGATCGCGCTGTTTAGCGGCATCAACCTGTATGTGACCACGGTTGAAACCCAGGTGTCCGGTTATTATGATCGGGGAAATCTGGCTGATTACTGGATTTACAAAGCGGAATTTTCAGATTCGGATTTAGACCGTATCCGTTCTTTGGATGATATTCAGGATGCCCAGCGCCGCAAAGCAGCCGATATTGTCCTGTCCGGAGAATCCGGCTCGGTCCTGCACGTCCATGGTCTTGAAGAAACAGCCATGATCAATGTTCCGGAGCTTTTGGAGGGCGGCGCCCTTGACAAAAGGGAAGCAAATGCGCTGCTGCTCGACAGCCGCTTTGCAGGGGCCCACGGTCTGTCTGCCGGAGACGTGATAAAGGCAGGAGAGGGAGAAAACCAGAGACAATGGCTTGTCAAGGGGATTGTCCGGGATGTGGAATACGTTTACTACGCACCGGAAGGATTAACCGTTCCTGATTATGACAGGTATGGATTTGCCTATACAAACGCTTCTTCCTTACCGGATGCCGCTTTTAATGAAATGATCTTTACCGTTAAAAAGGGATCGGATCCTTCCCGGGAAGAGATTTCAGAGAAAGTGCGTGAAGTGCTGGAAGGCACCAATATACTCAGCCGCCAGCATCAGACAAGCTACCGGAAAATTGAAAACGCCATGACCGGCATCAAACAAATCGGGCTGCTGTTTTCCATCGCTTTTTTCCTGACAGCCGCTCTGGTGACATGGATCACAGTATCCCGTACAATGGAAAACCAGCGTCAGCATCTGGGAACACTTCGTTCTTTAGGCTATTCCAAAAAGGAGATCACAGGCCGGTATATGCTTTTCGGGCTTTTGGCCGCCGTTCCCGGCATGATTCTGGGCTGGATCCTATCCCGGTACCTGATCGCAGAATTCTTATACCAGATAGGGATTTCCTATTACACAATCGATGCCTCCGGTGTCATTGCATTCACTCCCCATTTCTTCTTATCGGCGTTTTGCGTGACAGCGGTCACCTGCGGTGCGGCAGCCCTTTCCTGCCGCAGATCCTTAAGACTGACACCGGCTGTACTGATGCGGCCAAAGCCGCCGGCACACGGACACCGGATTCTTCCGGAGCGGTTCACGCCGTTCTCGCGAAGTCTCAGCTTCAGCGGAAAAATCGTGACAAGAAATCTATTCCGCAATAAAGCGAGATTGCTCATGGGGCTTGTGGGAATTATCGGCTCATCCTCCCTGATCCTCTGCGGCTTTGGACTGATGAACTCCATAAATGCAATGCTTGACAGAGCTTTTGATGAGACGGTGCAGTACAACGCAGAAATCAAGCTCAGGGCCCCTCAAGCCCCGGAACAGCTTTCCCATATTTATGACATCTTAAAGCCTGCACAGCATATTGATGCGACAATGGCATTCGGTGTTTACCTCCACGGAGAAGACGGCAGTGTGCAAAGTCCCTATCTGGTCGTTATGGATGAAAATCAAAAAAGCCTGAACTTCGGAGATGGAGAGGGAAACAGGGTGACTTTGCCAGAGGACGGGGCGCTGATCACTCCCAGACTGGCAGAGGCTCTCGCCGTCCATCCGGGGGATGCGGTCACGGCGGAAACTCTGGATGGAACTGTTTTGAACCTGATAGTGGGGGAAATCGTGGATTTTCCCGTGGGAAACGAAGTTTATATGGGAAGAGAGGCTTTTTCAAGGGTATCCGACCGTCCTTTCCTGATCCGGACACTGCTGGTAAAAGGGGAAGGGCTTGATCTGGACCTGCTGGAAAGGGAATCCGGAGTCTCACTGGTTGAAACAAAGGAAGAAATGCGAAGCAATATGCAGATCGTTCTGGAAAGCCTGCGGAGTTTTCAGATCATATTGATTTTGTTTTCCGGCCTGCTTTCCTTTGCTGTCATGATGGTGCTGGGGCGAATGAACTATTACGAACGGACACGGGAGCTGGCGACGTTAAAGGTCCTTGGATTCCGTCAGGGGGAGATGAAGCGGCTGGTGCTGCGTGAGAATATATGGATTACTGTTTTCGGACTGCCGTTCGGTTATATTTTGGGCTCTCTGCTGCTGCGCGCCATACTGGAACAGGCAACGACGCCGGACCTGGAGATAGCACCTGTGATCGCCCCTCTCAGCATTGCAGCCGGCTTTGCATTCATGCTGGCCTTTACCATGATTGTCAATTATATGATAGGAAGAAAATTCAAAGACATTGATATGGTGGAATCATTAAAACGTGTGGAATGACTTTCTGTACTTTTGATCATGAGGGAGAATAATGTGCTTTTCCTTGTCATATAGAAAAAATGAGTATATGCCAGGCTTTCAATTGGGCATGAATTGGAAGGAAGAGTCATATGTCAGCAGAAATTTATATAGTCTCAGGTTTTTTAGGAGCCGGAAAAACCACTCTGATACAGAAGATGATTAAGGAAACATTTAAAAATGAACGGATCGCCCTGATCGAAAATGATTTTGGAGAGATCAGTGTGGATGCAGCCTTATTAAAGTCCGAGGCCATTGAGATCAAAGAGATGAATTCGGGCTGCATCTGCTGCAGTCTTTCCGGGGATTTCATAAAGTCCTTGAAAGCATTGCTGGATCGTTTTCATCCCCATAAGATTATCATTGAACCTTCCGGAGTCGGAAAGCTGTCAGATGTGGCAAGGGCCTGCTCCGATCCACGCATCCGTCATTATGCAAAGTTAAAGGCCAGGATAACGGTCGCGGATGTAAAACGATGTCAAACGTATCTGGAAAATTTTGGAGAATTTTTCGAAGACCAGATTCAAAATGCCGATGTGATTGTGTTAAGCCGTACAGGGATTTATCCGGACAGGATCACGGAAGCACAGAAGATCATAAAAAGTCTGAATGCGCATGCGGCTGTCATTTCAAAGCCCTGGGATCAGGTGGATCTGGCTGAAATCCTCACCCATCCGGAAAATGCAGCCCAGGCCGCGGAAAGCGGTCATAAGCAGAATCATGTACACAGCCGTGGAACGCATTCCATCGGCCGTCCGGCAGGGCGATGTTCCCATGATCATTGGGCAGAAGATGCATTTGATACCGTCACCATACGGACAAAGCGGGTTTTCAGCAAAGAAGAGCTGACGGAATGTGTGTTAAACATGGAGAAGACGGCAAAGGGAACCGTTCTCCGGGCCAAAGGCATTGTACGGGGGCCGGGCGGATGCCTGAACCTGCAGTACCTTCCGGGAGAAATCCAGATCACCAGCTGTACTTCTGACGGGGATTTGCTCTGCATAATCGGACGGAATCTCAGCCGGCAGGAACTCTATACCATCTTTGACAGGATGTGACTTATGGCGATCCCTGTTTTTGTTGTTACCGGCTTTCTGGATGCCGGAAAAACCACATTGCTGAACCGTCTCTTAAACCGGCAGGACTGGCAGGATGTGAGAATACTTGTGGTACAGTTTGAGAGGGGAGAAGAGGATTTTAAGAGCAGCAGCCAAAACTGTGCCAATATGGTATTTTCCAAAAAGATGCTGGAAGAGCGGCAGGAGGAAATCACTGCGCAGATCCAAAACGCCATACAGGAAGGCGGGGTCGGGGAAATGTGGATCGAGTGGAATGGTGTGGTCCCGTTTTCCAAATTGCAGGCATTGCTTTTGGATCCCCTGCTCAGCCCATTATGCAGAATTCAAAATGTCATACATGCGGCCGATGCCGCAAACATAGAAAATCTCCTCGGAAGAACAGGTGAAGCCCTTCCTGGGCAGATCGCAAGCAGTGATCTGGCAGTTGTGCGCAATGTCCCCTCCGGAAGCTCCTTAAGCCGTATCAGACGTCTGTTTAAATGCTTCAATTCTGATCTTCCCGTATATCATCTGACAGAGAAAAGCGATCTGCATGATCTGTACAGACCTCTTTTCCGGGAAAAGGAGCGGCCTGTCTGTTTTTTCTTTGTGGTGATTTTTCTGATCATAGCTCTGCATTATGTGGCCCGTCCGGTATTGGAGAGCTTCCGGATACCGGTCAACCGTATTACCAATGTATTTCTGGGAATTATGCTGCAGGCAGTTCCGTTTCTGCTGATCGGTATCCTGCTGTCATCCACAATTCAAATCTTCCTCCCCAGAAGCTGGATCGAACGCCGTTTTCCCAAATCTCCCGGAATGGGAATGCTGGTGGCTGTTATCGGGGGATTCTTCCTCCCTGTTTGCGACTGTGTCTCGATTCCCGTGTTCAGAAGCCTGGTCAGAAAGGGAATTCCACTGCCTGCGGCGGTTACATTTATGACCGCTTCTCCGGTCATCAACCCTGTGGTCATTCTGTCCACCTATTACGCGTTCAACGGTGATGTGACCATGGTGGTCTGCCGGGTATGCTTTGGGATCCTGGCGTCTGTTCTGGCCGGGTTCTCCATGGCGGTCTGGCCGCCGAAGGATCAGGTGCTGTCAGGCGGAAAGCTGGATATGATGATGTGCGGCTGCGGCTGTTATGACAGCACGGAACGGGGGGCTGCGCTTTCCGGCAGGATCCGGCTGTTCCTGCGCCATTCACAGGCGGAATTTTTCAGCGTGGGAAAATACCTGATGACAGGCACATTGATAGCTTCTGTTTTTCAGGTCATGGGGTCCGGCATATTCACCCCGGCCCAGAGGGGAACCGGTCTGGCGGTGTCCGTTACATTCATGATGGCCATGGCTTTCGCCCTCTCCTTATGCTCGTCCGCTGATGCCGTGGTCGGGCGCAGCTTTGCCGGCCAGTTCCCTGCCGGAGCCGTCATGGGATTTTTAGTGTTCGGGCCGATGATGGATTTAAAAAATGTGATGATGCTGACTTCAGGTTTTTCAGTCCGTTTTGTGGGCAGGCTGTTATTCACCACATTTGCCGTATGCTTTGCCGTTATATTTTTATTCTATTGCCGGGGGGTGTGAGAGTGCGGGTTCAAAGACTCAATGCACAGGCTTTTCTGGAGGCCTTATGCTTTGCCCTTTTCGGGGGCCTGATACTTTATCTGACGGTGAGCGGGAAGTATCTTTTATATGTTGCACCAAGGCTGAAACCATATCTTTACTTTATGGCCGCCACGATGGGAGTTTGGGCCCTTGCGGGCATTGGAAGGCTGTTTTCTCTCCAATACAGAATACACACCGGCCATTGTTTCCTCCTTGTGATCCCCATTTTATTGCTTACGCTTCCCCACACCCCTTTGCGGGCCGCTGATTTCCTGCAGAGCGGCCCTTCTTCAGATCCGTTTGGCGGTTATTCCGGGGAGGATCTGCAGGGAAGCACGGGGAGCCTGGAAAGATCTTCGGATGGGGCGGTTGAATATACGAAAAAGGCTGACATTCAGGCAGAAGCCCAATCCCAAACAGAAGAAACAGAGCTTTTGGCCGGGTTTCCCGGTTTGGACAGGGAAAATCAAACCATTCTTGTATCGGATGACTATTTTGGAATGTGGTATTCAGAGTTCTGTCTGAACATGGAAAAATACGAAGGATATGCTGTGACCATGACAGGCTTTGTATTAAAAGATCCGGATCGGATCAGAGAGGACGAATTCGTCCCCGCCCGCCTGGCAATGACATGCTGTGCGGCGGATCTGGCGCCGGTGGGGGTGACCTGCAGATATGAGGGAGCTTCTGAACTGGAGGAGGGTTCCTGGGTGACAGTGGAAGGGACTCTTTTCGTAAGGTATGAAGAGTATGACGGCAAAGAATATGCCGATCCCTGGATCCGGGCAGAAAGAGTCACACCGGCAGAGGAAGTGGAGGGATATGTCTATCTGTATTAACCGCTTCCGGATGATTGGGGAATTGCGCATTTGCCCTTGACATTATGGTAAATCGTGCTATAATATGAAAATGATTTTCTATTTCGAAATGCAGAAACAGAAACCGTCAGCTTTTCGGATGGTTATGAAAATCAGAGACACAATCATTCAGAAAGGAAAACGTATAATAAATCACTGTGTTTATTATACAGGGATAAGGACATGAAATTTTTTTCATTGAACCGGCGTTTGTTATCTTTGGTTGTAACCGGACTTGTCATAGCCGTTCTTACCCTTTCTTCCGCTTTTATCATTACTCATCTTCATCATGACTGTACAGGCGAAGGCTGTTCGGTCTGCACGGAGAACAAAGCTTGCGCATCCGTACTTCGTTTGATGTCTGAAGCGGCCTGGACCGGGGCAGTCGGCAGCATTGCATGTATTGGCAGCAAAAAAAGGGTATTTTCTTATCTGGCGGGACTTTTTTTAAGTCCGGTTTCTTTGGTCAGTTTGAAAATACGTCTGGACAATTGAAACATTTCTCCAGGGGAGGAATCCGGCCTGGGTCATTCCGGGTGTCAGGAGTCTTTCCGGCTAACGGATCTCTAAGGTGTCAGAAAAAATAAAAACTGGAGGATTTTCAATCATGAAAAAATTTATGAAAACATTTGGCGCCCTTTCTGCGGCGGCATTAATTTCTGGTGTTATGTTATCAGGCTGCGGGGGAAACAGCCAAAAGGGAACGGAAGCTGCGGCTGAACCGTCTTCTTCCGCTGAAGAATCAGCGGCATCCTCTGAGGCGGCTTCGGAAGCCGATGGCGGTAAATTAAAAGTGGTGGCAAGTTTTTATCCGATGTATGATTTCGCGGTTAAGGTCGGAGGCGATAAGGCAGAGGTTATAAACATGGTTCCGGCCGGCACGGAGCCCCATGACTGGGAACCGGCTGCAGGCGATATAACGGAACTTGAACAGGCAGGGGTATTCGTATACAGCGGAGCCGGCATGGAGCACTGGGCAGAGGATGTGCTTGAAAGCCTGGAAAATAAGAGTCTGATATCCGTGGAAGCTTCTGAAGGGATCG
This sequence comes from Lachnospiraceae bacterium 54-53, assembly GCA_041223105.1. Classification (GTDB taxonomy): domain Bacteria; phylum Bacillota; class Clostridia; order Lachnospirales; family Lachnospiraceae; genus Lacrimispora. The sequence continues at coordinate 52,333 of JBCLPO010000013.1, read as the reverse complement.
CTCTCAGGGCAGGACACAGCCATGAGGAGGAGGAATCTCAGGAAGCCCATGAGGACGAGCACGAGGACGAGCAGTATGATCCTCACGTGTGGCTCAGCCCGTTAAATGCAAAAAAGGAAATGGAAAATATCAAGAATGCTTTTGTGGAAGCTGATCCGGACAACAAAGAGTATTATGAAACCAACTATGAGACCTATGCGGCAAAGTTTGATGAACTGGATCAGAAATTCAAGGATACCCTGTCCGGTCTTCCGAATAAGAACATTGTAGTGTCCCACGAAGCATTTGGCTATCTTTGCGATGCTTACGGTTTAAATCAGATGGGAATCGAAGGCCTTTCGCCGGATTCCGAACCGGATCCCGCGAGGATGGCGGAGATCATTGATTTTGTGAAGGAAAATGATGTGAAGATCATCTTTTTCGAAGAACTGGTAAGTCCTAAGGTTGCGGAGGCCGTGGCTGCGGAAACAGGAGCTTCCACTCAGGTGTTGAATCCGATTGAAGGATTAAGCGACGAAGAAATGGCAGCCGGTGATGATTATTTTTCCGTTATGGAGAAAAATCTGACACAGCTGGAGGCAGCTCTTAAATAAACAAGGCCGGCAGCAGGGAATGCGGAGGAGGCATGTAATGGAAAAAAGATCTAAAATTGAAAAATTAAAAAAACAGCAGCAGACGGTCGCCAGATACGAAAAGCTGCGGAAAAAACTGAAAGAAGAAAAGAATTACCAGGCGCTGAGCATGCTTCCCAGGGCGGCTTCTCCTGTAAGACTTCAAAACAGATGCAGGATCACGGGGCGTCCCCATGGATATCTGCGCAAGTATGGAGTTTCAAGAATCATATTCAGGGAACTGGCTTACCGGGGAGAGATTCCGGGAGTGCACAAGGCCAGCTGGTAACCGGATATTTGCCGGAAGGGAATAACAGCAGAGAGAGGAACATCAATTATGAGAGTAAAAGTAACGCTTGAATGCACGGAAAGCCATGACAGGAACTATACCACCACCAAGAATAAGCAGAAGCATCCGGAACGCCTGGAGATCATGAAATACTGTCCAAGGCTCAGAAATTATACGCTCCACAAAGAAACGAAATAGTCAGCAGGAGAATCATGCTTGTATGGATGAATATGAAAAAATACAGAGTGAGTTTTCACAAATGTGTCTTCTTTGGGAGGGAAACGTTCCATGGGAAGAGAAAAAGCATTTGGAATATCTGATCCAAAAGGCCCGGAAGCTTCAGCAGAGGATTCCGGGCCCTGCTGTCAGCTTTAATCACGTGGTGGAAATTCCTTATTATGAATTTTTTACAGGGGCTGAGGAATACCGGTTTGCAAAGATGAGCATAAACCGCATGTACTGCCGTCTGTCCGGGATTTTAAAGGAAAGGGGAGACTTAAGATCGGCAGAACACGCACTGCAGTGTGCGCTGCAGTGGAATCCGGTGGATTTGGATGCGCATTTTGCATTGGCAGATTTATACAAACAGGAAGGAAACTTAAAAAAGAGTCTGGAGGTAAGTCACAGAGCCCATTGTTATTGCAATACAAAGGCGGCATTGGCCAGGTATTACCGGAATTTGGGATATTGCTTTTTAGAATCCTATCAGCCGGATCTGGCCCAGGCGCTGTATCAGTACAGCCGGATATACTGTGATACGGAAAGCGCCAAAAGGGAATTGGAATTCCTGGCTGCAGCAATGAAACGGGATACCAAGATACCGGATCCAAAACATTTGCATATGCTGCTGGAAGAGAATCATATCCCTCCGGGTTTTAATCCGTTTACCACGGCATTAACCTATAAAGCATATAAAATGGAGGAACAGCTTGGGCACACCGCCAAAGCCGGGGAGTGTTATGTGCTTTTCCAGGATCAGACCTCTGTTTCCATGGATGGCGCAGTACTTTTGATCAATGATCTTTTAATATTCTCATTATGATTTCTGTAAAAACACCTACAACAATAATGAGAAGGATCTCCCAGGAGCATGACTTTATTATATTTCCCCATGCAGCGCCGGTTCTGGTTTTTTCTCCCAGCAGAATACCGCCGATTATCACAATATAACCCAGGTTATTCATCAGTTTTTGTTTCATCGTTTCCACCTTCTTCAATCCTGCCCCACCCACAGGCATCACAGCAGCCTGTGGGTGGGGCTGTTTGTTATCATCTTAGCACAGGGCCGTACAATTGTAAATGAAAGCCGGCATTCCATGGGGCGGAAGCCGGCGCTGCTTTTAAGCGTCCGGATCGTCATTTTCACCGCATGCCAGCTTTAAAAATTCTTCCATGGCCCTGGTGATATACCGTGTGCGCTTATGATAGAAGTAAATATTCCGGGCCGCCACCCTGTCCTCCAGCTTGAAATAGGTGATGCGGGGATCCGGGGGCACCTGTTTTACCAGAGTGTCGGAAATGAAAGCGATGCCCATTCCATAACACGCCACATGGTAAGCGGTGACCTGCTGGTCCAGCTCCAGCGCAATGGCCGGAGTGACATGGGCATCTTTAAAGAAAAGTCCGGAGCGCTCTCTGGTGTCATTGCCGGAGCGCAGCAGAACAAAGGGAAATTCCATGAATTCCTTTATGGAAACCGGGGGAAAGGAAGGTTCGAGATGCTTATTGTCTCTGATCCCGCCGGCCGTCAGCTGTTTATCTTTCAGGGAACCGGCAAAGGGGACCGTATCAGGAACAGCCAGAACCAGGTGTTCCACGCAGAATAAATGGCGGTCATAGAGGGATTCAGGGAATGGATAATTATCGATGATCAGATCCAGACTGCCTTCAAACAACTGCTTTTCCAGGTTTTTTGTATTGGCTTCCGCCATATTTACGTCAATAAAGGGATATTTTTTCATGAACCTGGAAAGCAGGGGAGGGAGGATGTAGGAGGAAAATAAATTGCTGCCCCCTATGGTAAGCTTTCCGGTGCGCAGCTGGTCTAAGTTATTTAAGTGATTTTCAAATTCATTTTCCATATCCATGATGCATTCCACGTATTCCATATATTTCTGACCGCATTCCGTAAGCCCTATGGGGCTGGTGCTGCGGTCAAAAATGGGAGAACCGAGCCGCTTCTCGATCTTTTTGACCGTTGCGCTCAAAGAGGGCTGGGATATATATAGGTTTGACGCGGCTTTTGAAAAGCTTTTTGTTTTGTATACTTCGTAAACGTATTCTTTTCCCTGAAACATGGGTTCTTTCCTCCGCTGACTCTGCGCCGGAAGCTTAAATAGCCGGTGTGCCGGCTTAAAAAACTTCTGATCCATGGCCGATATATAAATAAAAATCTATAATAATTATAAAGATATATATATTTGATTCTATGATAAACCATTACTATAATAATAGCAAGAAAAACATAGATCAGGAGATGCTTAAGATGAAGAAAGTCAGTGAAGAAAAGGTGAGGCTGGAGCATGATTCCATCGGGTACAGGGAAGTCCCGGCGGATGTATATTATGGAGTCCAGACATTAAGGGCGGCAGAAAATTTTTATATTACGGGAATGAATATGCATCCGGAATTGGTCAACAGCGCGGCCCAGATAAAAAAGGCGGCGGCAATTACAAATTATGAGGCCGGACACTTAGATCAGAAAAGAACGCATGCCATAGTGAGGGCCTGCGATGAAATTATAAGAGGAAAAATGCATGACCAGTTTATTGTGGATCCCATACAGGGCGGGGCGGGAACCTCCCTTAACATGAATGCCAATGAAGTGATCGCCAACCGGGCCATTGAACTGCTGGGGGGAGAAAAGGGAAATTATGAGCTTGTCAATCCCAACGATCACGTGAACTGCGGGCAGTCGACCAATGATGTGTTTCCGTCCTGCGGCAGAATAACCGCCCTGAAGCTGTTAAACAGAGCGCAGGGGCAGCTGAAACGTTTATTTGAAGCTCTCACAGTGAAAGCGGAGGAATTTGACAGCGTGATCAAAATGGGAAGGACCCAGCTTCAGGATGCGGTCCCCATCCGCCTTGGCCAGGAATTTAAGGCCTACAGCTCCGCCATCCGAAGGGATATTGACAGGTTTGAAAAGGCAAAGGAGGAGATGAGCTCTTTAAATCTGGGTGGAACCGCAATCGGAACCGGCTTGAATGCGGATACCAGGTATTCCCGGACAGTGGTAAAAAACTTATCTGAGGTTACAGGACTCTGCCTGGTCCAGGCAGATGACCTCATTGATGCCACCCAGAATCTGGACGGATATTCTTATGTTTCCGGTGTTGTGAAGGCATGCGCGGTAAACCTTTCCAAAATGTCCAATGATCTGCGGCTCATGTCTTCCGGTCCCCGGACCGGATTGGGGGAAATCAATCTGCCGGAAAAACAGAATGGTTCCTCCATCATGCCGGGAAAAGTAAATCCGGTCATCCCGGAAGTGGTAAACCAGGTTTCATTTAATATCATCGGAAACGACATGACAATTACCATGGTGGCGGAAGCAGGGCAGCTGGAGCTCAATGCCTTCGAACCCATTATATTCTATAACCTGTTCCAGTCCATTGAAACCCTGAGCTATGCGGTAAGCACCTTTGTGGATAACTGCATTACGGGTATTACGGCAAATGCGGACCGCTGCAGATCCATGGTGGAAAGCAGCGTGGGCCTCATTACGGCGATCTGTCCTCATGTCGGTTATGAAAAGGCGGCCATTCTGGCCAGGGAAGCCATTAAAACCGGAGGATCCGTAAAAGATCTCATTATAAAGGAAGGGCTGATGGCGGAGAATAAACTGGAGGTTATCTTAGATCCCTATACCATGACAGGACCGGGGATCACCGGCCCCGGCAGATAATTTTATTTAAATGATCAGCCAGAAACAATGCCTTCCTGCATATCTTATAGGGAACGCGATCCGAATGGAGGGCAAAAATGTTAAAAATACCACTCAAGCCTGTAATCTTATTTATGGCCGGAGGAATTTTATATTTTATCATTGAAATTCAGCTCCGCGGTTGGTCCCATTGGACCATGTTTCTTTTAGGCGGTGTATGTTTCGTTTGCCTGGGCCTGATCAATGAATGGATTCCCTGGCAGATGCCCCTCTTAAAGCAGATGTTTCTCGGCATGATCATGATTACATATTTTGAGCTCCTGACCGGCTGCGTGGTAAATATATGGCTGGGCTGGGGGATTTGGGACTACAGCCATATGCCAGGCAACATCCTGGGACAGATCTGTCCGGCCTTTTCTTTTATATGGTTCTGGGTCAGCGGGGCGGGAATCCTGTTAGATGACTGGTTGCGCTGCCTCCTGTTTGGGGAAGAGCTGCCCCGCTATAAAATATGGTAGAAGGAGAAATCGGGCCGGTCAGCAGGCAGATTCCCCGGTTTATCCGTGGTCAGAGGCGGCTGTGCAATATGGAAATGTGATGGTGACAACCGTCCCCGCCTCCGGTCCGCTCACATATGTCAGCCCGTATTCCGGCCCATGCTGCATCTGGATCCTTTCCTTGATGTTTTTTATTCCGATCTGATTGAATTTATTGCTTTTGACCTTGGAGGAATTCACCTGCTCCAGTACGGACTGATCCATGCCGGAACCGTTGTCTGTGATTTTCACACATAATTTTCCCCCCTCAATATAGCTTTCGATCCTTATCCGGTTGTTCTTTTCCACATCGTCAAAGCCGTGGATGATGGAATTTTCGATCAGCGGCTGGATGCAGAACGGTATGATGACGCAGTGAAGGGTTTCTTCCGGGATCTGATAGTCCACCTCAAAATAATTTCCATAACGGTATTTCTGTATCCCGATGTAACGGCGGATGCTTTCGATTTCATCCTTTAACAGGGCGGAGGTAGTGTCCTGTTTTAAGTTGTATTTTAACAGGTTGGTGAGATCGCCGGTCATTTCAGCCACATTGGTGATGTTCTGCATGGTTGCCAGCCAGCGGATGGAGTCCAGGGTATTGTACAGGAAATGAGGGTTGATCTGGGACTGGAGCACCTTGAATTCCAGGGTGGATTTGCGCCTCTGTTCCTGCAGTTCATTTTCAAAATAGCTGTTCAGCTTATCGAGCATCAGATTAAAGGTGACGCCCAGATTGCCTACCTCATCTCTGGAATCCAGCTGCACCCGGAGAGAAAAATCCCCGCCCTTTATTCGATTGCAGGCGTCACTGAGCACCTTGATGGGACGGGTGATCCTGTCCGTCAGCCAGAAACCGTAGATCAGGCTGGTGATGCAGGAAACAGTGATGATGGCCACGGCATAACCGGTGAGCTTCTGCGTATTCTTAATCAGGTGCTGGGTCTGCATGATGCGGATGATGCTCCAGTCCGCGATCTTAATGGGATTGGAAACAATGGTGCTGTCCAGCTGAAAGACCTTTCCTTCCAGGCTGTAGCTGGTGGAGGTGTCAAGAAGCTGGGGATATTGTCTGAGCACCGGCTCGTAGGAGGTGTAGTAGGGAAAATTAAACAGGATCTCCCCGCCGGAATTGATGACCAGTGTTTTTTCATTGGACAGGATGGTGTTCAGCATGAACATTTCCTGTATGTAATTGTAGTTTAAATCCATGATCAAGAGGCCGGTCAGCTCATGATCCGGGTCCATGACGGGGCGGATAAAGGAGATGATCTTTTTATCGTTCTGATATCCCGCGGCATCCTGGTCCCGGACGCTGATCCATTCGCCTTCGGTGCTGGCGCTCCAGTCCTTGTCCAGGTACTTCTCATAATACTCCGGCACGGGTCCGGAACCGGTTTCCCGGCTTGTACTAAGAACGGAGTCCCGGGCTCTTACCAGATGGATATGGGAGAGGAAGGGCTGCATTTCCAGGATGTTGTTTAAGTTCTCACTTATTTTGGCAGCTGAACGTGGATCTCCTTCGGATAAGTAAGCCCGGATCTCCTCATTTTCATATAAGTAGGCAGAGGTGGCCTGGATCAGGTTGATGATCAAGTCAAACTGGGAGCGGATCTTGTTGCTGGCCAGCAGGTTATTTTGAATCTCGTTCTTTTTCAGCTCCCTGTAAAAGGTTGAATTTATGAAGGTCAGGGATAAAACCAGAAAAAAGGTAGATAAAACAAAGACTCCAATAAAAATTTTTGTTGATATTTTCTTGAAATGCATCACACACCTCCGGAAATTATGGTATACTAAACAATAAATTAACTTATTGTATCATGTTTGTCTATCTTTAGGGAAGCGGGAAAATAATATGAAGCGGGTTTTGATCGTGGATGATGAATTTCTGGTCCGGATGGGGCTTAAGATGACTCTGGACTGGAATTCCTATGGGTATGAGATCGCAGCGGAGGCCGGCAGCGCGGAAGAAGCGCTGGAGATTCTGGAGCATGAACCCATTGACATACTGATGACGGATATTAAAATGCAGGGGATGAACGGACTGGATTTGATCGAAAAGGTGAAAGCTACATATCCGGATATCCAGTCGGTTATTTTTACCAACCATGACGATTTTAATTTCGCAAGAAGAGCCATGGAAATGGGGGCGGAAAAATACATTTTAAAGTCAGAGATCTCGCCGGACAGCCTGCTGTCCTCCCTGGCCAATCTGGCAGGGGGAACGGAATCTTCCCGGGGGAAGGGGGATCCGGCAGGAAAGTCGGAAGAGAAGTATCTGGATGAGCAGCTGCTCAAGTTAAACCTATCCGACGGCCGGGAGAACATCTCTGATTTCCCCTTTTCGGAACACATGTTCTGTGAGAACTCTTATATCATTATTGTAGGCCACTGCAGCATCAATTCCCTGCCCTCCGGTTCGGTAAGCATGCTGATCGAGACCGTGATGAATCTGGCTTCTAAATTTTTTGCCCGGAGCATTACCAGGTTTGTGATTTTAAGGGATCAGCTGTGCTTTGGGTTGATCTATCATGAGGAATGGGATGAGTATCCCAAAGAGCTGATGGAGGACAAGGGGTCTTCCATGATCAAAAATACGGTTCAGTATTTTAACACAGATATCAGTCTGGGAATCAGCAGGGCCGGCGGGAGAGAGCGGTTTCCCCGGATGTTTAAGGAGGCAGAGACGGCCAGACTGGAAGGTTTTTTCCATCATGGAAGCGTCTGGACCTATGATGAGTCATTAAAGCCGCAGAGGGGCGGAAAGATCCGGGTCAGCTCCAGACGGATGAAGGAACTGATGGAAGCGGAGGACCGGGACCTCCTGGTACGCTATATGGAGTCCGTTTTCGGGGAGCTTAAGGCCTCCAGGGATTACCGCATGGTCACGGAGGTGTTTATCGACCTGCTTTCCATCTCCAAATCCTTCATTGAAAATTATGATATAAGAGACATACCGGGGCTCAATCCGGTGAAGTTCCAGTACCATAATCTTTATGCCATTTCCCACATTGATCATGTGCAGATGTATGTGATGGATGTGTATACGGCTATCTGGGGATTTCTGCATAACCGGAAGAGTCCCTACAGCGGGGTGATCAGGGACTGCATCGGTTTCATTGAGGAAAATTATGCCAGGAACATCACTCTGGACAATGCGGCTGCAGCCGTGAATATCAGCAGCAGTTATCTGTCCTTTATTTTCAAACAGGAAACCGGGATCAATTTCAGCGCGTATTTGACGAATTACCGGATAGAGAGGTCAAAGAAGCTGATTCTTAAATCCAATTTAAAGATTTATGAGATCGCAGAGCAGGTGGGCTTTGGAAGCCCCTATTATTTCAGCAAGGTGTTTAAGGAGATCGTGGGTAAGACCTGTAAGGAGTTTAAGAACAGTGTTTAGAAGGAAAGCGGGAGCAATGCATTAAAATATACAAATGTTTTGTATGTATTTTACACCTTTTTGGGTTCAATAAAATCCATTGACGGGATACTTTAAAAAGTGTATATTTATATTAGGATATGTTTTGAAATTTATTTCACAGTTCCGGGCATCCGCTTTTGCGGTGTGCTGCGTCGCAGCCTGGGGAGGTTAAAATGATAAAATATAAATTTGATATATTAAAAAGCCTGAAAGAGGCTGGATATAATACAAACAGAATACGGAAGGAAAAGCTGTTAAGTGAATCAACATTACAATATTTAAGAGAAGGAAAGCCGGTAGGGACAAGTGCTCTGGATTCTATATGCAAGTTATTGGATATGCAGCCCGGAAATATTATAAAATATGTGGAATATGAGACATTAAAAAAGAGTGACATTATATTGAATCTGCACGATTAGCAATGTAACATAAAAACATCCTTTGAAAGGAGCTGGATATAATGAGCAACAAGGATAGCATTATTCAATTATTGGATAAAATTCCGGATTATAAAATGGGTTATGTACTTGCATATATTCAGGGAATAACGGCAGATGAAGAAGCTGATGATATTTTTTGTGAAAGAATGTATCAAAATTATCTAAATGATCCGGATCCGGAAAAAGATGAAACATATAGCTTGGAAGAGTGCAAAAAGGAATGGGGGATTGATTGATGTATCAAATCATCATCAAGAAGAAGGCTAAGAAGTTTATTGACAAGCTCCCCATGAATGAGAAAAGAAGAGTGATCGCAGCAATAGAGCAACTGCCTGACGGTGAGGACATAAAGAAATTAAAAGGATATAGTGACTTGATGTGGTTAAGAGTTGGAAGTTACCGGATCATTTACACTGTGGATAATGGGAAGCTGGTAGTTATTGTCATTGATGCAGGAAACAGAGGTCAAATTTATAATGAGTATTAAGTTCTTATGACTCAAAATACTGCCGCCGCACCTACGGTTTTAAAAATCGATGGTGCGGCGGCAGTATTTTTATGCCCTGCTTTAAAATTTTTTGGATTTTCGTAAGATATTTATAAAAATAAGTATCTGTGATTAATTAAACAAGATTGTTAATAATACCACGAAATAATTTGTTGATTATAGTTTAATTATTCATTTTAATAAAAGGATTATTAGTGTAATATTTACATATAAAAACGAGGAGGTTTGGAAAAATGAAAAAAATCAACGGAAAAAGGCCCTTGTCCATGGTGCTTGCAGGCATTATGGCCATAGGGGCTCTGGCCGGATGCAGCGGCTCCGGTTCGGGGACTGGGTTGGTTTCGGCCACCACAGAGGCGCAGACAGAGGGCACGGCCGCAGCCGGAGGGGACACCCAGGCCCAGGCGCCGGAAGACGGAGGGTTTGACTGGAAAAAGTATGCGGGAACCACCCTTAAGGTGAATATGGTGCAGCACAGTGTGGCTGAAGCCATTGTAACTAAGATTCCCGAGTTTGAGGAGCTGACAGGCATCAAGGTGGAGCATTCCATCACACCGGAGGCCAATTATTTTGACAAGGTCTCCACGGCTCTGGCCAGCAGGACCGGGGAACCGGACCTGTTCATGTCCGGGGCGTATCAGCTGTGGGATTATTCGGCGGCCGGATATGTGTATGACTTGAACGACTTTTTGAGCGATCCGGACAAGGTGGCGCCGGGCTATGATTTTGAGGATCTGTATCCCAGTGCGGTGTCCGCCCTTCAGTGGGATGGGGTGCCGGGCCATGCGGTGGGATCGGGCGCCCAGCTTGGGCTTCCATTAGCCATTGAGATTTACAGCCTGGCTTATAACAAGAGAGCCTTTGAGAAGGCGGGAATAGAAGTTCCCAGGACCTATGATGAGCTGCTTGCCGCCTGTGATAAACTGCAGGGCTGGAACGGACCGGATTCCTATGCCATGACCGTCCGCGGCGCAAGGGACTGGGGAACCATTCATCCGGGATACATGAGCACATTTGCAAATTTCGGCGCACAGGATTTTGCCATCGAGGACGACCGTCTGGTTTCCAAGGTGAATTCCCCGGAAGCGGTCGCCATGACCGAGTTCTGGGTGGATATGATCAAGAGGGGCGGATCTCCCTCCTGGTCCAGATATACCTGGTATGAGTGCGGAGCCGATCTGGGTGCCGGCAAGGCGGCCATGATGTTTGAAGCGGACAATACCGGGATCCATCAGGACTGGGAAGGCGCTTCGGCTGAAGCCGGAAATCTGGCATGGACCGTGATGCCCTTAAAGAACGAAGGCGACACCCCCAATTCAAACTTCTGGACCTGGTCCATGGCCATGAATGCGAGCTCCAAGAATGCGGATGCGGCCTGGTATTTCATGATGTATTTTACCAGCAAGGATTTTGCCCTTTATGCGGTAACCGAAAAGAACGCCCTTGATCCGGCCCGTACGTCCGTGATCAATTCGCCGGAGTTCTTAAAAAAGATGGAGAGCCATGAGGGGTATATCGACACCTTTGAAAAGACCATCGGCTCCACCACCATCCGGTTCACTCCCCAGCCTTATTTCTTTGAAACCACAACTTTATGGGCAACCACCCTGCAGGAGCTGGTGGCAGGGAATTACGGGACGATCCAGGAAGGCATGGACAGTCTGAAAGAAAAGCAGGATAAAGTGGTCGAAGACATTGTCATCTCCGATTTTGAATAGGGGAAGCGGGCGGCCGGAAAGGAGGGGGCAGTTTGTCACAGAAAATACCGAAGGAAATCAATTACAATGAAGTACCGGCTCACGTTCGCAGGCGGCCGTATTATATCATTGCGCCGGGACTCCTGATCCTGATCGGGATCATGATTCCCTTTGTCATAGCGATCTTTTTGTCGCTGACGAATTATTCATTTAAAAATCCGAATTTTAAATTCGTGTTCTTACGCAACTGGATCCGTGTGTATCAGGACCCTGAGTTTTATCACTCTCTGTGGGTGACTGTCAAGTACGGGTTTGCTGCCACGGGAACCCAGATGATACTGGGATCCGTGATCGCCATCCTGCTTCGGAAGGATACGGGGCTCACCCGGGTTTTAAAGGTGGTCTTCACCTTTCCGTTAATGGTGGCGCCTGCCATCGCAGTGCTCATCTGGCAGCTGATGACCTCCAACTCGGTGGGCGTGCTGGAAAAGTTTTTGAACCTGTTCGGAGTGTTTGGCTTTAAATGGGCGGCATCCCAGGAGACCGCCATGTTTACCGCAGTGCTCATTGATACCTGGGTAAATACCCCCTTCGTACTGCTGCTGGTTTTGGCAGGGCTTCAGTCCCTGCCGAAATCCCCCTTTGAGGCGGCCGAAGTGGATGGCGCCGGTGCATGGTTTATCTTTAAGACGCTGACCTTTCCCATGCTTAAGCCCTTTTTGTATATAGCCCTTTTGTTCCGGCTGATGGCGGCATTGCAGGAATTTGGCATTATTTATGCGCTGACCAAGGGAGGGCCGGGGAATACGCTGATGAATATTTCCCTGACCGGTTATATCACAGGATTCCAGTTCCAGAAACTGGGGTATGCGCTTCCCTACCTGCTGACCCTCTGGGTGATTGTCAATATTACCGCTAAGTTTCTGGTAGGCCGGCAGCTTAAGGCGGCGAAACAGGCCCAGGGAAATTAAATCAGGAGGACGGATATGGAACATTCAATTGAAAATGCAAAACAGAGGAACAGGCTTAAGGAGGCTGCCAGGGAAGCCGGACGAAATCTCGGACTGCTGCTCTATGCCCTGTATGCCTTATTTCCCCTGGTATGGATGCTGATCTGTACCTTCAAAAGCGATACGGAAATGTATAATACGGTATTCATCTTCCGGCCGACTCTGGATAATTACCGGGCGGTTCTGCTGGGGACCGATTATGTCCGGGCCTTTCTGCAAAACATCGTCGTATCCGGGGGAGCGGTTCTGCTCACCGTGGCGGCGGGAGTTCCTGCGGCATATGCCCTGGCCCGGTATGATTTTAAGAAAAAGGATGATATCGCATTCCAGATCTTATCTTTTAAGTTTGCACCGGAGATCATGGTGATCCTGCCCATTTTCCTGATCTTTCAGAAAATCGGGCTGTATGATACATATTTTGGGCTGATCTGGGTTTACCAGCTGATCACCATGCCTCTTCTCATCTGGGTGGTCCGGGGGTATTTTGAGGACATCAGCGTGGAGGTGGAGCAGGCGGCTTCCCTGGACGGTTACCGGTGGTACGAGGTGTTTTTAAAAACCCTTCTGCCCCTGATCAAGCCCGGTCTGGTGGCTTCAGGGCTTCTGGCCTTCATCTTTGCCTGGAACAGCTTTACGTTTCCCTTGATCTTAAGCGGGTTTAAGATCCAGACGCTCACCATCACGTCCCTTCGCTATATCTCTTCGGAAACGGTGCACTACGGACAGGTGGCGGTTGCGGCCATGGTGGCCGTACTGCCGGAGATCATTGCCTGCCTGTTCATTCAGAAGCATCTGGTAAGGGGACTCAGCTTCGGGGCTGTAAAAGGATAAGGGGGAGAAGAAATTGGCAGAGATAGAACTGATCGATGTTACAAAAAGCTACGGAACGAAGACGGCGGTGGATGGGGTCAGCCTGACCGTAAAGGACAATGAGTTCTTTGTGTTGTTCGGCCCGGCAGGTGCGGGAAAGACCTCTTTGCTCAAGGTGATCGCAGGGATCGAATTTCCCCAGAAGGGGCTGGTGAAGATCAACGGGGAGATCGTAAACCATGTGGAACCCATGAACCGGAACGTTTCCATGGTGTTTGAAAATTACGCCCTTTATCCCCACATGAACGTTTATGACAATATCGCCTCGCCCATGAGGAGCCGTCTTTACAGGCAAAGCGAGGACCATATCAAATCCGAGGTTGACCGGGTCACCAGGATGATGAGGATCAATCATCTGCTGGAGAGGAGGCCCGGCCAGCTCTCCAACGGGCAGCGGCAGCGGGTGGCCATCGGCAGAGGGCTGGTAAGAAAGCCCAACGTATTCCTGATGGATGAACCGCTGGCCCACTTGGATGCCAAGCTCCGCCACTTTATGCGGCGTGAGCTGAAGGAGATGCAGAGCAATTTTAATACCACCACCATTTATGTGACCCATGATTACATGGAGGCCATGTCCCTGGCGGACCGGATCGCCGTAGTCAATGAAGGAAGGATCGTGCAGATCGGAAGCGCCGGGGAAATGTATTACTTGCCGTGCAATGAGTTCGTGGCCAGACTGTTCGGGGAGCCGGAAATCAATATCTTCTCCGGAGTTTTTAAGCTGGAAGAGGGAAGGGGAATGGTCGGGGCCTTTGACAGGGAAGCGTTCCTTGAGACGCCCGGAGAGGTCCGGGAGGAGTTGGAAGGCATGGACGGGAAACCGATCGATATCGGCATCCGGGGAAGCGACATCTCCTTCAGCTTTGAGAGGCAGGACAGCACCTGGATCCGGGCCACTGTTTACGCCAACGAACCCATTGGAAACAAGGTCATAATGACGGTTGTTGCCGGTGACAGCAAATTGGAGGTGGCCGCGCCCAATGATACCCAGGCGGTCATTGACCAGGAGGTATATTTAAAATTCAATATGGCCAATGCGCTCTATTTCGACCATTCCTCGAAGGAATTCATTACGAGAGCCAACAGGCGGAGATACGAGGCAAAGAGCCGGCTTGGAGGGCGATGATATGGCGGAACTGGTGCTGAAAAATGTCTATAAGCAGTATGACAATAAAGAAAAAAAGAAAGCGGCAAACGGATATGCGGTGGATGATCTTTCCTTCCGCTGCAGGGATGGGGAATTCGTGGGGATCCTGGGGCCGTCGGGTTGCGGGAAATCCACTACCTTAAGGATGCTGGCCGGTCTGGAGGAGATCACCTCCGGTGAAGTATATATCGGAACCACGCGGATCAACAATCTCCTTCCCAGGGACAGGGGGATCGGCCTGGCCTTTGAGGACTATGCCCTTTATCCGCCGCTGACCGTTTATGAAAATCTGGCTTTCCCCATGCGGGCCAGGAAAAAAAGCGAGGAGGAGATACGCAGGGAGATCGGCCGCGTTGCGCCCCTTTTAAAGGTGGAGGATCTGCTGCAGATGAAGCCCGCGGCTTTGTCCGGCGGGCAGAAGCAAAGGGTCAATATTGCACGGGCGATCATCCGGCGCCCGGGCCTTCTGCTCCTGGATGAGCCTTTGAGCCATCTGGATGGAAAGATGCGGCAGATGTTAAGGCAGGAGATCAAAAGAATGCATCATGAGATCAAATGCACGACCATTATCGTGACCCATGACCAGATCGAGGCCATGTCCATGGCGGACCGGATCGTCATCATGAAGGACGGGAAGCTCCAGCAGATGGGGACTCCCCTGGAAGTGTATGACGACCCTGCCAATGAGTTTGTTGCAGGATTTATCGGAGAACCTCCCATGAATCTGATGCCGTCGGTGATCCTTAAGGACGGGGAACGTTACTATTTTACATTTGAAAACAGTGAATTAAAGGTTCTGGTGCCTGACCGTTATAAGCCGGTCTTAAGGGACGGGGGAAAGGTGATCCTGGGAGTCCGCCCGGTGGATGTGCTGATCTCCGATGATCCGTCCACCAGTACGCCGGTCCCGGTCGCCGTATATGAAAATATGGGGGACGAACGAAGGATTAGCCTCAGGGTCGGTGATAACCTGTTGAGCATTACTACCACGGAAGATGTGTATTATCAGAAAGGCGATGTGGTTTATTTGAAATTCAATTCAGAGAAGACGCATCTGTTTGATGAAACTACCGGCGGCCGGATCCGTGTGTGAACAAATATGAATGGAGGATTTTTAATATGAGTATTCCTAAAACCATGAAAGCTCTTGTTGCCTATTCCAAGGATGATTACCGTTTTGAACCGGCTTATCCAACGCCGGAATGCGGTCCGGATGACATCATCATCAGGACCGAGGGCTGCGGGATCTGCGCGGGAGACTTAAAATGCAGCCACGGAGCGGCGATGTTCTGGGGAGATGAGGTCCAGCCTTCCTGGGTAAAACCGCCCTTTATTCCGGGACATGAATTTTTGGGAGAGATCGCGGAGATCGGAGAGAACGTAAAAGGCTTCCGGATCGGCGACCGGGTGACCGCTGACCAGATCAAGCCCTGCGGGGAGTGTAAGTTCTGTAAGTCCGGACGTTACTGGATGTGTCAGCCTCATGATATCTTTGGATTCCAGCATACCAACAACGGCGGTATGGCGGAGTATGTCAGATATCCCAAAGGGTCTGTGATCCATCAGGTTCCCAGGGAAATGTCCTTTGAGGACGCGCTGTTAATCGAGCCATATGCCTGTTCCAAGCACTGTGTGGACCGGGGAGAAATCGGCTGCGAGGATGTTGTGGTCATTTCCGGAGCCGGAACCCTGGGGCTGGGAATGGTCACCTACGCCCGGATGAAGAACCCGGCAAAGCTGATCGTGCTGGATATGGTGGATGACAGGTTGAAAAAAGCGAAGGAATTCGGTGCCGATCTGGTGCTCAATCCGGGGAAGACGGATGTGGTGAAGGAGATCACGGAGCTGACGGACGGGTATGGCTGTGATATTTACATCGAAGCCACCGGGCATCCATCCAGCGTGATCCAGGGTCTTTCCATGATCAGAAAGCTGGGGAGGTTCGTTGAGTTCAGCGTATTTGCGGAACCGGTCATCGTGGACTGGTCCATCATCGGGGACCGGAAGGAACTGGATATCGCCGGCGCCCATTTAAGCCCTTACTGCTATCCCTTTGTCATTGAAAATATTAAGAAGGGAAATTTAAAGACAGACGGCGTCATAAAGAATACCTTCCCCATTGAAGAATGGGAAAAGGCTTTTGAATACGCCACCGGGAAGTATGGGGATTTTAAGGTCGCAATCAAATTTTAAACGAAAAAGGATCGGATCATGATGAGTCAAAGGGTTTATCGTTTGGGGTTGTATGAAAAAAGTATGCCCGGAGAGCTGACCTTTGAAGAAAAGCTGAAGGCGGCCAGGGAATCCGGCTATGACTTTATTGAAATGAGCATCGATGAAACGGAAGAAAAGATCAGCCGGCTTGATTTCAGCGATGCCAGGATCTTAATGCTTCAGTCCCTCTCACTGGAAACCGGGATCCGGTTCGAATCCATCTGTTTCAGCGCCCAGCGAAAATATCCGCTGGGCAGCCTTCTTGAGGGGGCGGCGGAGAGGTCCGTGGATTTATTTAAGAAATGTGTGGATTTTGCGGTGAAGATGGGAATAAGGATCATCCAGGCCCAGGGGTATGACTGCTATTACGGGGAAACCTCCTCCTCCGGGACCAGGAATAACTTTATTAAGAATCTGAAGCTTTGTATGGAGTATGCATCCGCTCACGGAGTGACCGTGGGATTTGAAACCATGGAAAATGACTTCATGAATACGGTTGAAAAGGCTATGTATTTCGTGGAACAGACGGAAATGCCCTGTCTGCAGGTGTATCCGGACATCGGAAATATCTGGAACGGCACCGATGATATATACAGGGACTTGGAATGCGGCCGCAGCCATATCTGTTCCGTTCATTTAAAGGAGACCCTGCCCGGCCGGTTCCGGGAGATCCCTTATGGGGAAGGACAGGTGGATTTTGAAAAGGCGGTCCAAAAGACCAGGCAGCTGGCCGTTCACCGGTATGTGGCGGAATTCTGGTATACGGGGGAATCGGATTACAGGGAAACTCTCCGGAAAAATAACCGGTTTTTGAGAAAGTATCTGGATGGGGCATATGGATTGGAGGGATGAGATGGGACAGTATGTAATGGGACTGGACAACGGAGGAACTGCGACAAAAGCGGCGGTATTTGATCTTCAGGGAAATCAGCTTGCCGCTTTTTCGGCCAATACGCCGGCAGAGACTCCCAGATCCGGTTACACGGAGCGGGACATGGACCTTTTATGGGAAAATAACCTGCTCTGCATGAAAATGGCGGCTGAAAAGGCAGCCGTTCATCCGGCGGATATTATCGGTGTGTCGGTATGCGGCCATGGGAAAGGCTTATATGCCTGGGGCCGGGATGACCGCCCGGCTTACAGAGGAATCATTTCCACGGATACCAGAGCGTGGGAATACACGGAAAAGTGGTATAAAAACGGAGTGTTTGAACGGGTATATGAACGGATCTGCCAGCAGCTGATGCCATGCCAGCAGGCGGCTCTGCTCGCCTGGCTGAAAGACCATGACAGAGCGGCTTACGATAATATCCGGTGGGTATTTTCCGTGAAGGACTACATCCGTTTCCGCTTAACCGGAGAAGCGTATTGCGAAGCTACCGATATTTCCGGTTCAGGTCTTTTAAACGTAAGGGACGGAGTGTTTGAAAAGGATCTGCTGGAGTGCTTCGGAATCGGGGAAGTGTATGAAATGCTGGCGCCTTTAAAATACTCCCACGAACTTTGCGGAACATTGACCCGGGAAGCGGCGGAAAAGACCGGTCTGCCGGAAGGAACGCCCGTTGCCGGAGGCATGTTCGACATCGATGCCTGCGCCATTGCCATGGATATCACCAGGCCGGACCGGCTGTGCACCATTGCGGGTACCTGGAGCATCAATGAATTTATCTCGGAAAAGCCGGTGCTCTACGGTCCGGTCGCCATGAATTCCCTGTTTGCCATTCCCGGGTATTATCTGATTGAAGAATGCAGCGCCACCTCCGCGGGAAATCTGGAATGGTGTATGGAGAACCTGTTCCATTTTGACGGTATGGAGGAAGGGGAGAGCAGGTATGATTTTTTGAGCCGTCAGGCTGAGTCTGTTCTGCCGGAAGAATGCGATGTATACTTCCTCCCCTTTTTATACAGCTCCAACGCCCATCCTCTGGGAAAGGGGAGCCTGATCGGGCTAACCACATACCACAAGAATGCCCATATCATAAGGGCTGTTTATGAGGGAGTGGCCTATTCCCATAAAACCCATATCGACAAGCTGCTGCAGGTAAGGGATGCCCCTGAGGCCGTCCGCATGGCAGGAGGAGTCGTAAATTCTCCCGTATGGGTCCAGATGTTTGCGGATATCCTTGGGTTTCCCATTGAGACCATTCGGGCCGGAGAGCTGGGAGCTCTGGGCTGCGCCATGGCCGCGACAGTGGCGGCAGGCCGGTTTGCGGACTATGAGGAAGCGGCCCGGAATATGGTCCATGTGGATAAAAAGGTGATGCCGGATATGGAAAAGCACAGGATCTACATGGAAAAGTATAAAAAGTACAGGCTGGTCAGGGATGCCCTTGATACGGCCTGGCCGCTGTTCACCGTATAAGGGGAGGTTTGCTTATGGAACTGGATATTGAAGCCGCCGGGAAGGCAATTGTGAGTGGTAGGACCTCTCTGGGGATAGAGCTTGGCTCCACCAGGATCAAGGCGGTGCTCATCGGGGAAGACCATGTCCCCCTGGCTTCGGGGAGCCATGAATGGGAGAACCGGTATGAGGACCGGATATGGACCTATAGCCTGGAAGAAGTCCGGAAGGGGCTTTCCTGCTGCTACCGGAACCTGGCGGAGGAGGTAGAGGCGAAATACGGGGTTTTACTGACTGTCACAGGTGCCCTGGGGATCAGCGGAATGATGCACGGTTATCTGGCATTTGATAAAAACGGGAACCAGCTGGCCCCCTTTAGGACCTGGCGCAATACCATTACCGGAGAGGCTTCCGGCATACTGACGAAGCTCTTTGCCCATAATATCCCCCAGAGATGGAGCATTGCCCATCTGTATCAATCCATGCTGGATCATGAGGCGCATGTGAAGGACATCGGATTTTTAACGACCCTGTCCGGTTATGTCCACTGGATCCTTACGGGAAAAAAGGTGCTGGGCGTAGGGGATGTGTCGGGAATGTTCCCGGTTGATCCCCGGACAGGGGATTATAACAGCCGAATGCTGGAGCTGTTCGACGGACTGGCCGCAGCGGAAGGATATGCCTGGAAGCTCCGGGATATTCTGCCGGAAGCCCTGACCGCCGGTGAAGATGCAGGATTTTTGACAGAGGAAGGTGCACGGCTTCTGGATCCTGCCGGCCTGCTGAAACCCGGGATCCCCCTTTGCCCGCCGGAAGGGGATGCGGGCACCGGCATGGCAGCGACCAACAGCGTGGGAAAAAGGACCGGCAACGTGTCCGCCGGCACCAGCGTATTTGCCATGATCGTGCTGGAAAAGGAGCTGACCCATGTCTATAAGGAAATCGATCTGGTCACCACTCCGGCAGGGGATTCGGTCGCCATGGTCCACTGCAACAACTGCACGTCGGATTTAAATGCCTGGGTGTCCCTGTTTAAAGAGTTTCTGGAGGCCATGGGAGAACAGGCGGATGCCGGCCGGATCTATGGCGCCTTATACAGCAAGGCGCTGGAAGGAGACAGGGACTGCGGAGGGCTTTTATCCTACGGCTACTATGGGGGAGAGCATATCACCGGGTTCGATGAGGGAAGGCCCTTATTTGTCCGAATGCCTGACAGCCGGTTTGATCTGGCCAATTTCATGCGTGTCCACTTATTTGCGTCCCTGGGGGCGCTGAGGACCGGAATGGATATCCTTTTTACGAAGGAAGGGGTAAAGCTGGATCTGCTGTCAGGCCACGGCGGCCTGTTTAAAACCAGGGACGTGGGACAGCGGATGATGGCGGCCGCGGTGAATGTTCCGGTTTCCGTAATGAAAACTGCCGGGGAAGGGGGAGCCTGGGGAATTGCCCTGCTGGCTGCCTACAGGATCCGCAGGGAGAAAGGGGAAACACTGGAGCACTATCTGGAAAAACGGGTATTTGCCGGGGAAAGCGGGAACCGGGTGGACCCGGATCCTGAGGATGCAGCGGGCTTCCGGACATTTATGGAACGGTATACCAATGGCCTTGCCATCGAGCGGGCGGCGGTGGAATGGCTTGTGTGAAGTACACGGATATAAAGACAGGCAGGACTTATAGAGAAAGGGAAACGGGGTATGACAGCCGCGTTTCCCTTTCTTTGGTCTCTTGACAAAGATGTCCTGTTTTGATAACCTTATTAGAGTTAGACACAACTAACGCATCGAAGCCAACTTAAGAAGAGGAGTTTGACCATGAGATTAAAAAAAGTAAATTTCATTTTAGCTGCGGCGCTGGTTTTTTCTTTGACAGCCTGTGCCGGTAAATCTGCGGAAAAGGAAACCGGGGATAAAGTGACGGCAGAGAACGGTGGACAGGCAGATTCCGGGAATGAAGCTTTGGTGAAATATCCCATAACCATCAGCCATGCTTTCGGAGAGACCGTGATCCGGAGCAGGCCGGAAAGAATTGCAACCATTTCCTGGGGGAACCAGGATGTTCCGCTGGCCCTGGGAGTCATCCCGGCGGGTATATCAGAGGCTAATTACGGAGTGACCGACGGCAGCGGCTTGCTGCCCTGGACAGCAGAGGCGTTTGAAAAGCTTGGCGCAGAGAACCCGGTCCTTTTCAATGATACGGATGGACTGGATTATGAAGCGATCAGTGACGCGGAGCCGGATGTGATACTTGCAGCCTATTCCGGCATCACGGAGGAAGAATATCAGTTGTTAAGCGAGATCGCCCCGGTGGTGGCATATCCCACACTCCCATGGCAGACATACTGGCGCGACCAGATCATCATGGATGCCTGGGGCATGGGCATGAAAGCGGAGGGCGAGGAGCTGGTTTCCGGTCTGGAGGCCCTGATTGCGGAAAAAACAGCCGGTTATCCCCAGCTCACAGGGAAAAACGCCGCATTTTTCTATTTTATTCCGTCAGACCTTGGAAAATTTTATGTGTATCTGTCCTCAGATCCCCGCGCCGCCTATTTGGAGGATCTGGGTCTGGAAGTTCCGGACAGCGTGACAAAGCTGGCGGAGAGCTCGGAAAGCTTTGCTGTGGAGATCAGCGCCGAAAACGCGGATGTTCTTGACGATATTGATATTATCGTTGCCTATGGAGACGGGGCCCTTCTGGAAGCGCTGAAGGCGGATCCGCTGTTAGGAACCATTCCGGCCGTAAAGAGAGGCTCCGTGGCAATGATCCAGGATGGCACGCCTTTGGCCGCCTCCAGTACGCCCAGCGCACTTTCCATTCCGGCAGCGGATCCTTTGATTCGCTGGTAGTCCGGGAGCGGATACCCAGAACCATTTTCAGCCTGATTGCCGGAGCCTCCCTGGGAGTGTCGGGAGCTCTGATGCAGGCAATCACCCGCAATCCTGTGGCAGATCCCAGCATTCTGGGAGTGAATACGGGCGCTTCCCTGTTTGTGGTCAGCGGAATTGCCTTTTTTCACATCAATACCCCAGGGGAATATATATGGTTTGCTCTTGCAGGCGCGGCGGTAACGGCTGTCTTTGTCTACCGGATCGGTTCCATGGGATACGGAGGAGCCACGCCCATAAAACTGGCGCTTGCAGGTGCGGCGGCCAGCGCGGCTTTATCCTCCCTGGTCAGTGCCGTGATCCTTCCCAGAACGGAGGTGATGGATGCGTTCCGGTTCTGGCAGGTGGGAAGCGTCAGCGGCGCCACCTGGGAGGGAATCCTGTGGGTATCCCCCTTTCTGGCGGCCGGCCTGTGCATGGGGATTTTATCGTCCGGTTCCCTCAATGCCCTTTCCCTGGGAGATGACGCGGCCACAGGGCTTGGTGTGAATACGGGACTGGTAAGAATTACAGGGGCCCTGGCGGGAGTGCTTCTGTGCGGTGCGACCACCGCCCTGTCAGGGCCCATCGGATTTGTGGGGCTCATGGTCCCTCATGCCGTGAGGATGGTCTGCGGACCGGACATGAGGTTTATCATTCCCATGTCGGCATTAGGCGGAGCCATTCTTCTGACAGTCTCGGATATCATCGGAAGACTCCTGGGACAGCCCGGTGAACTGGAAGCGGGTATCATTACGGCATTTTTCGGAGCGCCTGTTCTGATATTGATTGCCATGAGAGGGAAGGTGCGTGCATTATGAGGAACCGTAATTTCAGTGAGGTAAGAGCAGGTTTTTATAAAAGAAGGGCCCGGGCTGTGTCTGTGTCCGCCCTGCTGGCCGTCTTTGCCGCCATTCTCTGCGGAGCCATGCTCTGTCTGGGGAATACCAGGTATTCGCCCGCAGTGATAGTAAGAGTCCTGGGGGGAGAGGAAATAAAGGGCACGGCCTTTGCCGTGGGAACCATAAGGCTGCCCCGGATGCTGGCCGGTCTGCTGGCCGGAACCGCCTTCGGAATGGCGGGAAATACATTTCAGACCATGCTGAGAAATTCCCTGGCAAGCCCGGATATCATCGGAGTCACCGCAGGCTCCAGCGCAGCGGCTGTTTTCTGCCTCCTTATTCTGAATGCCAGCGGTAACGTGGTTTCCGCTGCCGCAGTTGCATCAGGAATTGCAGTGGCTTTTCTCATATATTTTTTATCCAGGGGAGGCAGCTTTTCCGGCGGAAGGCTGATCCTTATCGGAATCGGAATGCAGGCCATGTTACATGCGGTCATATCCTTCCTGCTTCTAAAAGCCAGCCAGTATGATGTGCCGGCGGCCCTCAGATGGCTGAACGGCAGCTTAAATGGGATCCAGATGAAAAGCATTCCCGGACTTTTTTCAGTTGTACTGATTTTTGGAAGCATGCTGGTTTTCTTTGGCAGACAGTTAAAGATCCTTGAACTGGGAGAACATTCCGCGGTGACCCTGGGGTTAAACACGGACAGGGTGAGACTTGTGCTGGTTCTGAGTGCGGTTTTTCTGACCGCATATGCGACGGCGGTGACCGGCCCCATAGCCTTTGTCGCCTTTCTGGCCGGTCCCATAGCCGGCAGGCTGGCGGGAGCCGGTATGCCAAATACCGTACCGTCCGGTCTGACCGGGGCGGTGTTGGTGCTTTTGTCAGATATCATCGGACAATATGCCTTTGATACCCGTTTCCCTGTAGGGGTCATTACGGGAATCCTGGGTGCGCCCTATTTAATTTACTTATTGATACGAATGAACCGGACCGGAGGAGCCCTATGAAGCAATCGCCCGTATTGTCAGCCGGCAGTCTCATTGCCGGATATGATAAAAAAATTATTATAAATAATATTGATGTGGTTATTCCCAACCATAAAATAAGTGTGATCATCGGCGCCAACGCCTGCGGAAAATCGACCCTGTTAAAGACCCTTGCCAGGCTCATAAAACCGTCTTCCGGCCAGATCTGCCTGGACGGAAAACAAATCGGCTCCATTCCCTCCGGGCAGCTGGCAAGAACCCTTGGCCTGCTGCCTCAATCGCCCATAGTGCCGGAGGGGATCGCTGTCTCCGATCTGGTGTCCAGAGGAAGGTATCCTCACCAGAATTTTTTAAAGGGCATGGGGAAAAAGGATTATGAGGCGGTGGAAGAGGCCCTGGAGATCATGGGCATCACAGAGCTGGCAGACCGCAGTGTGGATGAATTGTCAGGCGGCCAGCGCCAGAGAGTATGGATCGCCATGGCGCTGGCGCAGCAGACGGACATCCTGCTCCTCGATGAGCCCACCACTTTTCTGGACATTACCTATCAGATAGAAATTCTGGATTTATTGACGGACTTAAACCGAAAAAAGGGGACGACCATTGTTATGGTGCTTCATGACATCAATCTGTCCGCCCGTTATGCGGATCACATTTTTGCCGTACAAAAAGGTAATCTCATAGCCCAGGGAGAGCCTTCGGAGGTCATTTCCGAGAAATTAATAAAGCAGGTTTTCGGCCTGGACTGTATGGTCATAGAAGATCCTGTTTCCGGGACGCCGTTTATCGTGCCAAAAGGAAGGTATCATGCCCCTTCGCCTTTAAAGTAACTGAAGTTTTTCTGGGCGGAGTATATGGTTTTGCCGCCGTTGAATGCATAAGCCGTTGCACAGACGATGACAAAATAAACGGTATTCTGTGGGCCGAATACTTCTGCGCCGATGAATATGGGAGCGATCAAGGTATTTGTGGCGCTCCCGAACAGGGCAGCGTAGCCCAGGGCTGCAATGAACGGGGCCGGAAGACCCAGAACCGTTCCGAGAACCATACCAAGGCTTGCGCCGATGGAAAACAGAGGGGTCACTTCCCCTCCCTGAAATCCTGCGGATAAAGTGAGTATGGTCAGGAGGAATTTAAACATCCAGTCATAGATGTAAATCTGTCCGTTCTGAAAGCCTGACTGGATGAGGTTTGTGCCCAGCCCGCTGTATCTTCCCGTATGCAGGACCAGCAAAATGACGGATAGCGCACAGCCCATGAAAAATATTCTTTTTAAGGGCTGTTTTATTTTTCCGGCAAAGTACTTTTTGCAGAAGCCTAAGGAATGGGCAAAGAAGCCTCCGGCAATTCCGAAAACAATTCCCAGCAGAATCATTTTTGCAAAAACGGAAGGGGAGAGTTCCAGGGCGCTATCCATGTGCACGGAGAACTTTTCAAGACCCAGCAGGCTTGAAGTGGTGCATGCCGCGTAAGATGCGATCAGGGCGGGCAGCAGGGCTTCCTGCAGCAGGACACCGGAAACCAGCACCTCCAGGGAGAAAAAGGTGGCGGCCAGTGGGGTCTGAAACAGACCGGAAAAGCCGGCGGCCATTCCGATGACAACAAGTATTCTGGGTTCGGCAAGAAATTTAAGCTTTCTTCCCATGGTGTGGGCGATGGCCGCGCCTATCTGGACGGCCACCCCTTCCCTGCCGGCGCTGCCCCCGAATAAATGGGTGAGCCATGTGCTGAAAATGACCAGGGGTACCAGCATCCCGGGAATTTTTCCGTTGTCGCCGTGTCCGGTCTGAAAAATCATGGTCATCCCTTTTAAACTGTCTCCGCTCAGTTTTTTGTACAGAAACAGGATGAGCATACCTGCAAGGGGTAAAAACGGGATCCATTTCAGGGGATCCCTGTCCCTGATTTCCGTAAGGCGGATCAGAACTTCTACAAAGACCACGTCGACCGCACCTGTTAAAATCCCAACAAAAACCGCAATAAACGAATAAAGAAACAGATCCTTGTAATCTTCATATAATCTTCGCTTCATTGGTTTCCTCCGGATATATTGATATAT
This sequence comes from Lachnospiraceae bacterium 54-53, assembly GCA_041223105.1. Classification (GTDB taxonomy): domain Bacteria; phylum Bacillota; class Clostridia; order Lachnospirales; family Lachnospiraceae; genus Lacrimispora. The sequence goes on along the minus strand of JBCLPO010000013.1, from coordinate 26,609 downwards.
TATTAGGGCATGTCTGAAAAAAAATGATGACATCCACATATACATGTAGAAGTCATCAGCATAAAAGCGTTTCAGGTTATCCCATGGGAGAACTTCATTCCCAGATGGTATTATAACAGCATGCGGAATAAATTGCAACGAAATTAAAGTCAGAGCGTTTCTGTTTTTCTTCCGTCCAGGGCTTCCTCCAGGGTATGCCAGGCAAGCACCGCGCATTTCACACGGGCGGGCATACGGGAGATCCCCTGAAGCGCCACCGCATCCTCCAGAGGTTCCAGCTGATCCTCGTCGGTTATTTCTCCCTTAATCATGCCGAAGAAGGTGAGGAGGAGTTCCTTTGCCTCATCCACGGTTTTTCCCAGAATTAAATCGATCATCAGGGAGGTGGAGGCCTGGGAAATGGCACAGCCGTCTCCCGCAAAGCCTGCGTCCTCTATGATGCCGTCTTTTACACGCAGTTCCAGGGTGATGTCGTCACCGCAGCTGGGGTTCACACCCTCCAGAACCACGGTGGCATCCTCCACCTTATGGCGGTTTTGTCCGGCCCGGCTGTTTTCCACAATGATTTCGTTATACAGAGCTTTAAGATCCAAGGCCCATCCACCTCCTAACGTTCTCCACGCTGTTTAAAAATGCGTCCACATCCTCCTCCGTGTTGTATACCGCGAAGCTGGCCCGTGCACAGGCGTTGATTCCCAAAAACTCCATCAGAGGCTGGGCGCAGTGGTGGCCGGCACGTATGGTGATGCCGTCGGCATCCAGCAGAGTGGCCGCATCGTGGGGATGAACTCCCTCCACGTTGAAAGAGATGACGCCGTGCCGTTCTTCTGGTGAGGTGCCGCCAAATACGGTCACATGGGGGATCCTGGAAAGGCCCTCCAGGGTACGGGCCATCAGTTTCTGCTCATGGGACCGGATTTCCTCCCAGCCCAGAGACTGTATATAGCCTATGGCCGCTGCCAGACCCACTTCCCCTCCCACATTCCGGGTTCCTGCCTCAAACCGTCGGGGAGACTTTGCGTAAGAGACGCTCTGTTCATGGACATTGGCGATCATGTCTCCGCCGCTTAAGAAGGGCGGCATCTTTTCCAGCAGCTCCTTTTTCCCGTAGAGGGCGCCCACGCCCATGGGAGCATAGAGCTTGTGGCCGGAGAAGGCTGCAAAATCCACATCCAGCGCTTTTACGTCCACCGGAAGATGGGGCACGCTCTGCGCACAGTCTAAAACCACCACAGCGCCCGCCTCGTGAGCCCGGCGGACGATGGATGCGGCCGGAACCTCTATGCCAAGAACATTAGACACATGGGCGATGGCTACCAGCCGGGTCCGGGACGTGATCTTCCGATCCAGCTCTTCCTCCGTCAGACGGCCGTCAGGGCCGGGATAAAAGTAAACCAGTCTGGCGCCGGTGGCCTTGGCCACCCTCTGCCAGGGGACCAGATTGCTGTGATGTTCCGCAACGGAAAGCGCGATCTCATCCCCTTCCTTTAGAAATTCCAGACCGTAGCTGTATGCCGTTAAATTCAGGGCTTCGGTTGTGTTCTGGGTGAAAATGATCTCATCGGGAGATGCATTTAAGAAATCCGCCACCGTCTTCCTGGCGCCTTCGTGAGCCTCAGTGGCCCGGACGCCCAGTTCATAGACGCCTCTGTGAGGGTTGGCGTTGTCATGACGGTAATATTCCTCCACTGCCAATAATACGGACAGGGGCTTTGAAGTGGTGGCTGCGTTGTCCAGATAAATCAGCCGCTTCCCGTTTTCGGGAACGGAGAGAATGGGAAAATCATCCCGGATTGTTTTCATGGCTGTCCAGCCTCCTTTCAATGTTTTCCAGAATCTCCCTGCGCAGGGCCTCATCCGGAAGTTTATCCAGTACCGGAGAAAAACGCGCCTCCACCATCAGGCGCTTGGCCTGGGTGGGAGTGAGCCCCCGGGAGCAGAGATAGTAAAGCTGCTTTTCATCAAAACGTCCCAAGGTTGCGGCATGCTGGCCCTCCACCTGCTCCTCACCGCAGAGTATGAGCGGCGCGGTGCGGTTGCGGGCGGCAGGACTGAGGAGCAGGACGGTCTCATTTTCATGGCCCACGGACCGGACGGCTCCGCTGCGGAAATCAATGGTTCCCCGGAGGATCTTGCTGCTTTTGTCAGCCAGAACCCCGGCCGTGTACATCTCGCACAGCGTTTCACGGCCGGTGTGCTCGGCTACGTCGTTGAAATCCAGGTACCGCTCCCCGTCGCCGTAGTAAGCGGCAGTCAGGTCATAAGAGGCCCCCCGGCTTTCCAGGCAGGCCAGGGAACCGCAGGCGGCCACACTGCCCCCCATTACGGCCCGGACCAGCTCCACCCGGGCGCCTTTGCCGATACGGGCTCCCACAGCGTCCCAGCTTCGGCTGTTGCCTCCCAGCAGCTGGACCTGCACCAGACGGACCAGGGAACCCTCTTCCGCATGGATCTGGGTGAGAGTTGCCAGGGCGCCGTTTTCGGCATCGCCCCGGTTTACGGAAACGACGGTGAGTCTGCTGCCTGCTTTGGCCACAATGCCGCAGTGTATCCGCATAAGGGGCCGGGCCGGATCCAGGACATGGGTCAGTGTCACCGGCTCCTCGGCATCTTTTTCCGCCTGCAGAAAGCATACCTTGTCGGCGCCTTCTTTTACAAAACGGTCCACTTCATCCCCCATACCGCTGGGGATGCCGGATACGCCGGCCGGAAGATCCTTGAGCAGGCGGACTCCCGCGGGCAGCGCGCCGTCATAGGAAGCGGGCCTGCCGCCGGGAAGGGCTGCCTGTGGAAGAGCGGCGCCTGATTCCGCCTGATTCACTCCTGTGTGGTTCCAGGTGGGAACCGGCAGGCTGTTGATTTTCATGTTCATAATGCGGTTCCTCCTTTCAGCCGATGCTGCCTTTCATTTCCAGATGTATGAGATTGTTCATTTCCACGGCGTACTCCAGGGGCAGTTCCTTGGCGATGGGTTCCGCAAAGCCGCCCACGATCATGGCCCTGGCGTCTTCCTCGGATAAGCCCCGGCTCATCAGATAGAAGATGGCCGATTCGCTGATTCTTCCGATCTTGGCTTCGTGGCCCACATCCACCTGATCGCACTGGATGTCCATCACCGGGATGGTGTCTGACCGGGACTTGCTGTCCAGCATCAGCGACTCGCAGGAAACGGCGGATTTGCTGCCCGCCGCCTGGGGCGTCATGGTGATGGCGCTGCGGAAGGTGGATAAGCCGCCGTCCCTGGATATGGACTTGGTGGTGATGTGGGAGGTGGTGTTGGGAGCCGAGTGGACCACTTTGGCTCCGGTATCTAAATTCTGTCCCGCGCCGGCAAAGGTGATTCCGGTAAATTCCATGCGGGAGTTTTCGCCTTTTAAAATGCTCATGGGATATAAGTAGGAGGTATGGGAGCCAAAGGAACCGGATACCCATTCCACGGTGCCTCCCTCCTCCACAAGCGCCCGTTTGGTGTTTAAGTTATACATGTTTTTGGACCAGTTTTCAATGGTGGAATAGCGCATTCTGGCGTTCTTCCCCACGTAAAGCTCCACGCACCCGGCATGGAGGTTGGCCACGTTGTACTTGGGAGCGGAGCAGCCTTCGATGAAGTGTAAGTAGGCTCCCTCCCCCACGATGATGAGAGTGTGCTCAAACTGGCCGGCTCCCGGCGCGTTGAGCCGGAAATAGGACTGCAGGGGAATCTCCACGGACGCTCCCGGAGGAACATAGACAAAAGAACCTCCGGACCAGACCGCACCGTGAAGGGCGGTAAATTTATGATCCGACGGGGTGACCAGACGCATGAAATGCTTGCGCACCATTTCGGCATAAGGCCCTGTAAGTGCGCTTTCCATATCCGTATACACCACGCCCTGGGCGGCGACCTCTGCCCGGACATTGTGGTAGACTACCTCGGAATCGTACTGTGCGCCCACGCCTGCCAGGGATCTGCGCTCCGCCTCCGGAATGCCCAGGCGCTCAAAGGTGTTTTTTATGTCGTCAGGCACATCGGACCACCGGGTCTGCATGCCGGTTTTGGGCCGTATATAGGTAACGATGTTTTCTATATCCAGCTCATCCAGGGGCGGGCCCCAGGAGGGGACCGGTATCTTATGATAGGTTTCCAGAGACTTTAAGCGGAAGATCCGCATCCATTCCGGGTCATGCTTTTCCTCGGATATTTTCTCCACGATCCCGGAGGTCAGGCCGGACTCCACCTCATAGGAGGGATCGGTCCTGTCACGGATGTCGTAGATGCTGCGGTCCACCTCGTCCACATAGGTCTTTTCCTGATCAAAGTCTTTCATGGGCCTGCGCCTCCTTTTCCAGGACGCCGAAGCCTTCCTTTGTGATCCGTGAGATCAGCTCGCCTCCGCCGGAGCGGGCGATGCGTCCGCCTTCCAGCACATGGACCATGTCCACATCCAGCCCCTCTAAAATTTTGGCGTTATGGGTAATGATCAAAAGGCCGTTGCGTGCGGTGCAGAATGCCCGGATGCCCTTGGTGACGGTGCGCACGGCATCCACATCCAGACCGGAGTCGGTCTCGTCCAGCAGCGCAAGCCTGGGGTGGAGCATGAGCATCTGCAGAATCTCCGCCTTTTTCTTTTCACCGCCGGAAAAGCCCACATTTAAATACCGCTCCGCATAGGACGGATCCATGTCCAGCGCTTCCATCTGTTCCCGCAGCTCCTTGCGAAAATGAAGGATCTTCGGGGGCCGGCCCTCCAACGCGCCTCTGGCGGTGCGCAGGAAGTTTTCCATTGTGATGCCGGGAATTTCCTCCGGCGTCTGGAAAGACAAAAAGACCCCGGCCCTGGCCCTGGCATCGGCGTTTTCTTCCGTGATATCCCTGCCTTCCAATAAAATCCGCCCCCGCTCAACGGTGTATTTCGGATCACCCATTATGGCGGAAACCAGAGTGGATTTTCCGGTTCCGTTGGGCCCCATCAGCACGTGCAGCTCACCGGGACGGATGGTTAAATTTACGCCGTCAAGAATTACTTTATCTTCTACTGCAACGCTTAAATCCTGTATTTCTAGCAGTGGATTTTTCATATATATCAGCCTCCTTTATACCCTGCGACAGGCATTTCTTGAGTTAGAAATTGCTAACCTTCTCTTGCACATAATACTATACCTTTTTAGTATGAATTACAAGCCCAAATTCAATATTTTTATATTTCCCCCGGAATTTAAGCGGTCATTCCCACCGGCATACCGAAAAGAAAAGGCCTCTGTATGAGCCCTTTTCTTTCTGCCTCCGGCACCTGCCGGAAATTACATTTTAATGTCTAAAGTTCCGGTGGATAAGGTGCTCCCCTTACGAAGCTCCTGGCGGGCGGCCTGGATCATGGAATCCATTTTCTCCAGTTCCTCCAAAAGCAGCTTTTCTTCCTCGCTTGTATGGATCACCTTGCTGATCCCGCCGTTTTTAATGATGATCCGCTTGTGGGCCATGAGAGCCAGCAGGGGATCGTGGGTGGCCATCAGGACGATCTTGTCGGAAGAGACCAAAAGCTCCAGAGCCTTTTTCCGGTCAATTCCGGCATTTTCAATTTCATCGATGAGCACGATGGGAGAGGAGCTTAAGATCGCGGTATCTGCGATCATCAGTGCTCTGGACTGCCCTCCGCTTAAGCTTGTTACGGGGGTGTTTAAGTCGAATTTCTCCCCGGCCAGATTATTGGCAGCCAGGATGATCCGGTCGATCACGGTCTGGGGGTCTTCCACAAGCCGGCTTACGGCATGCATCCGTAAAAAGTCCTGCACGGTAAGATCCATGACGAAGTTCATATTCTGGGAGAGCTGTGCCACCAGCTTGTTGTTGGAGGAAAAGCGCCATTTATTATCCGGTTTTTCCCCGTTGATCAGAATGCCGCGGCCCGTAGGGGTATCCTTCTGTGCCGCCCACTCAATATCTGCAAGAAGGCGGCTTTTGCCGGAGCCTGTGGGACCAACGATGGAAATGATCTGGGAGGTCTCCACCGTGAGCTCTGAAAAGCCCTCCGGATTGCCGGATTTGTCATGGCCGGCCAGGATGGTCAGGGAAAGGACCTGGTGATCCTTCTGAAGTCCCAGAAAGGCGCGCATCTGTTCAATGTAGACAGGGAGATTTGACAAAAGCTTCTCCCTGTCAATGGCCTGGTCCTCCAGTTCCTCTTCCGTGAAATGATCCAGAAATTCCTGGAAGGTCTTGTCCCCATATCCGTCAATATCCAGTTTGTTCTGTTCAAAGTATGCGCCTGCAAAAGGGTATTCCGTAAGCAGCCGGTCCAGCGTCCATTCCATCATTTTTTATCCGCCCCCAAGTCTATTTTTTTTATGTTGCCCATCTGAAATGCTTCCCCGATCCTTGTCTCTCCAAGACAGTAGGAACACAGGGCGGAAGGCATGGGGAAGCGAAGCTGCATGCCCTGGACGGATTGGATATTCTGCTCCTCGTCATACAGGAGGCTGCCCAGCTCATAGGCTCCCTGACCGGTCAGGCCGTTTACATGCATGGTGACCGCACGGGGATTGACTGAGCTCACACAGGAAGCGAACACTTCCCGCTCGGCCTGGGAAACGATATCTCCTTTGGTTATGACCACAAAATCCGCGGATCTCAGCATGGGTCCGATTTTTTTCGGAGTGTTGATGCCCGAAAGGTTGTCGATCACGCAGACCCCCTTGATTTCTTTTAAATAGGGCGAACAGCGGTTGCAGAGGCCGGCGGATTCCGTGATGAGTAAGTCCAGCTTTTCTTCATTTCCCCAGTTCACCACCTCTTCGATGTTGGAGGCGAAGAAATGGTCGGGGCACAGGGCGCCGGACAGACCCTTTTTGACCGGTATGCCGGCTTTTTCATAGGCCGCATCATCATCGGTATACAGGCAGTCGAATTTGATCACGCCGACCTTAATGTTTCTGTTATGAAAGGAGGCGATGGTTTTTAAGATAACGGAGGTCTTCCCTGAGGAAGGAGGACCGGAAAATATGATCAGGTTCATGAGGACTCCTTTTCTGATGCCTGGTAAAACAGGCTTTCGGTGGCCGAAATCAGTTCGCCGATGTCATGGCTGTGGATGTAATCCCACCCAAGCCACATGAACTTTTTATCCGGGCTCAAGTGGTTGTCCACCAGGGGATTGGTGGAGGGGAATTTTCCGTTGGAGGAGAATATTTCTCCGATTTCTTTGGAATAGAGGAAGTCCACAAAGGGCTTGACCTTGTCCCTGTTCCTTTTTTTTGCCAGAAGGAAAATAGGGCTGATGATTGCGCCGTCCTTTGGCCAGACCGGGCGCAGAGGACTTTTTCCATCGACCATGCTGGCAAAGAAGTAAGGTGTGACGGTGACGGTAGGCACGGTTTTGCCTTCCTTTTGGATATGGGATTTCACCATCTGGGCCGGGTGCATGTTCCGCAGAAGGGCCTTCCCCATTTTCTTAACGCCTTCCTCCCCGTAATACCGGTGGATATGAAGCAAAAACGCATTGAACATGTCTAAGTCCTTCATGGGAAGGCTGATGCTGTTTTCAAATTCAGGCTTCATTAAGTCCGCCCAGCTTTCTGGAAAGGGGCGGTCTCCCAAAGCTGCGGTATTTACCATGAAAATGGCGGAAACCACGCCGATGATGGCGTACTGCTTTTTGGGATCCTTTAAGGATATGCGGTCATTGTCAAAATCAGGGTTCATCTGCTCCACCCCTGAAATGTCTTCAAAAACGCCGGCATCCCGGTAGCGTCCCATCAGCTTTTTGTCAAAGAACAGATCAAAGCCCGCGGATAAGTAAAGATCGGATATGGCGTCCGCATTGCCGTCTGCAGCGATTACCCGTTCCTTCACATCGTCAAGGCCTAAATTGGCGGATTTTAAGTTATAATCCACTGTAAAATCCATGGTATCCTTTTGGGATTCCATCCAGGCTTCGAATTTTTCCAGGAGAGGAAGGCGGATGGGACAGGGCAGCACCCCTTCGATCCGGATGTCTCCTCCGTTTTCCTTTTTCATGGGGGTGAGGCCGGAAGAAGTGTCGGGGAGATTTTGCTCAATGACCTCCTCAAGCTTCCGTATAAAAAGTTCCTGATTGAGCTTTCTCATGGACAAAGCCGTTTCCAGGGTAATGGTCCTGCCCAGGGAGCGGCGCATGACCGGGTTGCTCAGATTCTCAAAACCGTTTGCAACGAAAAATCCAATGGTCTCCGGATATTTTTCCGTAATATCAAAAATGGTATCGGCAGCTTTTATATAGTTTGGCATATTTCTTCCTTTCTTAACGTTAAAATGGGGTTGGTTTATATGATAACCATATCATACCATAATATTTCCGTTTTGTTTGTTGTAAAAACAACATATATGGAAAAGATTATTGATATTATTTCTTGCATTTCCCATGGAGACAGCATATCAGATGAACGTGAGCAGCTCAAACAGACTGTTCACATCCAGCTGCCCGTATCCCCATACGTTGTTTGGATAAACGAGGGAGCTGCTGCGTCTTGCGGCTCTCATGAGCTGCCGGTTGATATCAAATCCGGTCAAGGTTACATAATTTCCCCTGGAAATGCCCCATTCCATGACCATGGCGACCACCCCTGCCGCATGGGCTGCGGCTGCTCCGGTTCCGGTGACTGTTCCGTACTGGTTTCCGGGGACCGCGCAGGCGAGCTGATACCCGGGAGCTGCGATATCCGGTTTTACCAGGCCGCTTCTTGTGTAGCCTCTGCTGGATTCTCCCAGTATGCTGTCGTTAAACTGATTGTAGGCGGTTACGGTGAGCTGGTGGGACCCGTTGCCCGGACCGGTTATGGTGGTGTCCGGATTGGGATTTAAGAAAAAGGTATCATTTGAGATCAAATCTCCCGAGGGCAGCCAGACATGAAAGGAAAAGGGCTCGTTGTCAAGGGCCTGGGCCCGGAAGTACCAGATGCCCGGAGTGGCGTTTTCAAACCGTATGAGTATCATCTGGTCTCCGGATTCCTCTTCAAAAAGATAGTTGTTCACCCAGACAACGGTCTGGGTGAAAATGAAATTAAATCTTCTGCAGTCGCCGATGGCGGGGTATATGGGCTGGGTGGATTCCCGGTTGGGGGAAGAAATGTCAATGGACAGCCTCTGAGGTGCGTAAGGCCATATTTCCATGGAAAATTCACTTTCATTTTCTCCGATTCTGAGCTCAAAGTCATTGTAAAAGGGAGCGGCGGGAGTGTTGTTAAAATAATGCCTGTTTTTGTTCCCTTCATTCCCTGCCGAGACCGAAACACCGATTCCGGGAAGCTGTACAATGTAAGTCAAGTAACTGCTCAGCACTCCGTGTCCGTCATGTCCTTCCTGGCTGGTTCCCAGGGCGAGGCAGATGACCAGAGGCCGGTTCAGCCTGGCGGACACGGAAAGCAGGTAGCGCACGCCCAGCAGGATATCGGATTCCTGATAGCACAGCGCATTCTCCGGAACAAAAAAGATGTCTTTTAAATTCTGCTTTGCTTCTTTCATTTTCACGATCACTAACTCCGCTTCCGGAACCACTCCGGTAAAGGACTGTTCCGCAATGGGTCTGCCGGCGATGACGCTGGCCATTGCCGTTCCGTGTCCGTTGGTGTCCGTGGTGGGGACGATGGATAAGGGATTCTCCGATGCCAGCGCCTGATTGATGACTTCCCGGGGATATTCACTGCCAAAGGTAAAGCCCTCGGGAATGGGTCCGTCCTGCACGGTCTGATCCCATATGGAAAGGAGGCGGGAGGTCCCGTCATCGTTGCGGAACACCATGTGCTGGTAATCAATGCCCGTATCTATGATTCCTATCAGGATCCCCTGGCCGAACAGGCCCAGGAAAGGATTGCGCTGGACGGTCCCGATGCCGGATTTCTCAATGCTTATGGTGGATTCCAGAGTGAAAAGCGAGGGAAAGTAATGGTATGGCTGGGTGCCTAAGTCACAGGGGTTATTGCCGGTCCTGGGGACGTGCAGCAGCGAATTGCGTTCGGTCAGCATGGTTATGTTATCTCCGGTATCATAGGATGGAGCTGTAATGTTACTGATGATTAAGTCATAGTAATTATTATCCAGTATTTTGCTCAAAACGGACCTCCTATTCATGACAGATGGAGAATATGATATATTTTATGCGGGAAAGTTCCCAATATGAGCGCAGCAGGCATTGACAGCGGGGGTGGGAAGCGTCTGCCGGTTCCTTCCGCCGGAACAAAAGATCATAAAAATTAAAAAAATCCGGAATGAAAAGAGATCGCTGCAATTATGATGGAATAAAGCGGTTTGAAATAGAATGTGAGGAGAAGCCGTATGATCGTTTCATGGATGACGACAAACCAGTGCAATTTAAAATGCAGGCACTGTTATCAGGATGCGGGAAGTAAAAAGGAAAATGAATTGACGACGGAGGAAGCAAGAAAGCTGATAGATGAAATTTCCCGGGCAGGCTTTAAGATCATGATATTCAGCGGAGGCGAGCCTCTGATGCGTCCGGATATCTACAGCCTGGTATCCTATGCAGCCGGTGCGGGTCTGCGGCCCGTTTTCGGCACCAATGGCATGCTGATCACAAAAGAGACAGCAGAAAAACTGAAGGCCTGCAAAGCCGCTGCCATGGGGATCAGTCTGGACAGCTTAAATGAAGACGACCATAACCTGTTCAGGGGAAACGGGGAAGCGTTCCGCCTGACCATGGAAGGCATCCATAACTGCAGAAGGGCCGGCCTGCCTTTCCAGATACATATGACCGTCATGGAATGGAATCAGGAAGAGGTCTGCGATATCATAGATTTCGCCGTGGAGGCAGGGGCAGCCGCCGTTTACTTGTTTTTTCTGATCCCGGTGGGCAGAGGAAAGTTTCTGGAGGAAACCTCGCTGGAGGTCATGGAATATGAAAAGCTTTTACAGTTCATTATGGCAAAACAGAACGAGGTTCCCATTGATATCAAGCCTACCTGCGCCCCCCAGTTTACGAGAGTGGCCGGGCAGATGGGAGTAAAAACCCGTTTTACCAGGGGATGCCTTGCCGGGCTTTCCTACTGCGTGGTGAGTCCGGTTGGAATTGTCCGTCCCTGTGCCTACATGGTCGAGGAGGCGGGAGATGTCCGCAGGGAACCTTTTGATGAGATATGGAAGAACAGCCCTCTGTTTAAAACCCTGCGCTCAAAGCGTTATAAAGGGACATGCCGTGACTGTGTTTACGGGGAAGCGTGCGGAGGGTGCCGGGCCCGGGCAGGGTATTACCATGAAGGGGATTTCATGGCGGAGGACAGTTATTGTGCCTATGGAAAAGAACTGGGCAAAGGGGGCGGAGTGTTAAATTGAAAATAAAATCCATGGTGTGTGCAGCGTTTTTCCTGATGCTGTCCGTAATGCTGGCCGGCTGCGGAGGCAGGGCGGCGGAAAAGAAGGCGGAGGAAGAGGAAGGGTATCATTTCACCGATGCCCTCGGAGATGAGATATGGGTTCAAAACCCCGGGCGGGTGGTCGCCTTAATGGGCAGCTTCGCGGAAACCTGGCTGTCAGCCGGAGGTGAGCTGGCCGGCGTCACGGATGACGCCTTTGATGAAAGAGGGCTGGAGCTCACTGCGGAAACTGTTTCCGTGGGAAAATACAACAGCCCCAATCTGGAGAAGATCATAGGGCTGGATCCGGACCTGGTCCTGTTGTCATCCGAGACTAAGGAGCACGTGGCGCTTAAAAATGCCCTGGACCAGGCGGGCATAACAGCGGCCTATTTTAATGTGACTTATTTTGAAGATTATTTATCCATGCTGAAGGTCTGTACGGAAATAACCGGCAGAAAAGAGATGTATGAGAAAAACGGCCTGAAGGTGAAAGAAGAGATCGAACGCATTGTTTCGGAGGCAGAGGATCATAAACCGCCCAGGGTCCTGTTTCTCATCACCTATTCAGGGGGCGCCGTGGTGAAGAATTCCCAGTGCATGACGGGGAAAATGCTCCATGATCTGGGGTGTGATAATATTGCCGACCGCAACAAAAGCCTGTTGAAGGAGTTCAGCATGGAAAGCATCATAAAAGAAGATCCGGATTATATTTTTGTGGTGCCCATGGGCAATGACGATGAACTGGCAATGAAAAATTTAAAAGAAAGCGTTGAAAACAATCCGGCCTGGAACGGTCTGGCCGCAGTCAGGAATCAGCGCTACATCCTTTTGCCCAAGGAAAAATTCCTGTATAAGCCCAATGAGAGATGGGGAGAAAGCTATGCGTACCTTTCTGAGATTCTTTATGGCAAAAAATAATAAGGAACGGCTGTTTATCCTGATGTCTGCCGCGGCCATGGCGGTCTCGGCCGCCCTGGGGCTGTGCATGGGGGCGGACAACATCCGTCTGTCCGCGCTGATTGCCGCCCTTTGCGCGGGTGAGTCCGGGGACTCCCTGTACCGCATAATCGTTGCCGTACGTGTGCCCAGAGTATCCGGCGCCCTGCTTGCGGGCAGCGCCCTTGCGGTATCCGGCGCGATCATTCAGTCCGTGCTGAACAATCCTCTGGCGAGCCCCAATATTATGGGAGTGAATGCAGGGGCCGGATTCCTGGTGCTGCTGTCATCCGCATTCCTTCCGCCGGCTCCCTGGCTCCTTCCCATGTCGGCATTTTTCGGGGCCCTGCTCGCTTCACTGCTGGTCCTGGCAATTGCCATGGGCAGCAGGATGTCAAGGCTTTTGCTGGTGCTGACCGGCTTTGTGGTCAACAGCCTGTTCAGCGCCGGAATGAACACGATCATGATCCTGTACCCGGATGCATATGTGGGAGCAGGTAATTTTCTTGCGGGCGGACTTTCCGGGGTCACGTCAGACACCCTTTTTTACCCGTCCTTTTTTATTATGGGAGGCCTGTTTCTGGCCTTTTTATGTTCAAAGGGATTAAATCTTTTAAATCTTGGCGCTGACAGCGCCAAGTCCCTGGGCATGAACGTGACCGTCTGCAGATGCCTGTATCTGACCGTTGCATCGGTCCTGGCAGGTGCGGCAGTCAGTTTTGCCGGACTCATCGGCTTTGCCGGTCTTCTCATCCCCCACGGAGTCAAATTACTCATCGGACAGGATAACCGGTTTGTCATTCCGGCCAGCGCCTTTACGGGAGGTGCATTTGTAGTGATGTGCGATTTACTGGCAAGGACCCTGTTTCTCCCTTATGAGCTTCCTGTCGGAATCCTGATGTCTTTGATCGGAAGCCCGTTTTTTCTCTGCCTGATATTAAGAAACAGGAAGAAGGGCTGAAATTCCTCCCGACCAGGGCCGGACGGGTTGCCGACAGGGAGGCAGTGATTTTGTGAGACTGGAGGATCAGGGATGATCAGACTTGAAAAGGTGGCTTATTCCTACAACAGGCAGCCCTTCATCAAAGATATGGATTTAAGCTTTGAAAAGGGAAAAATTACAACCATCATCGGCCCCAATGGGTGCGGAAAGAGTACGGTATTAAAGCTTGCCGTCCGGCTTCTCCGTCCTGTTAAGGGCGGGGTGTTTTTTGAGAACAGGGAGATAGGAGGCATAAGGAGAAGGGCCTTTGCCAGAGAGGTTTCCGTCCTGCTTCAAAGTAACCATATACCGGATATGACGGTGGAACAGGCGGTGATGTCCGGCCGGTATCCCTACCAGTCGCCCATAGGCAATCCTTCCGCAGAAGATAAAAGACTGACGGAATATGCCATGAAAGTGGCCTGCTGTGAATCCCTGCGGAATAAAAACATGTGCAGGCTGTCCGGGGGAGAGCGCCAGCGGGCTTTCCTGGCCATGGTGCTGGCCCAGGATACGCCGGTCATTTTTCTTGATGAGCCCACCACCTATCTGGACATCAATGTGTCCTACGAAATTATGGATCTGATCAGCGGTTTAAACAAAAAACTGGGCAAAACCATTGTTCTCGTTCTTCATGACATGAATCTGGCCCTGAATTATTCAGATCATATCGTGTTGATGGAAAATGGGCGGATCGCCGCCCAAAAACCGGTCAATGATCCGGAGCTCGGGCAATGCATCAGCAATACCTTTCAAGTAAATATCAAACGCTTCACCGAAAATAATAAATCCTATTTTTGTTTTTTGAAAAAAAGCCTGTGAATTTGACAAAAATCTGACAGGGTGATATCATTCGGTTAGAAGAGACTAATATAAGGAAAAAAGGAGAAGCCGGATGCATTCGATCGGACACGATTTTGGTTTAAAAGTCATATACGAGGATAACTTTCAGACGATCTACACCCTGGATAAGGAACATTCCGGCACCAGAATGATCATATACCGCTTATATCCGGGGATAGAGGTCACATTGTATGATTTTAAGGACCGGTATACGTGGGCAGGGCAGTGGAAGACGGAATCAGAGGTGTATCAGATTTCCTATTCCCACAGAGGCGTGTACCAGGCGGAGCTGAGCAAAAACAGGTTCAGTTACTCTCTGCCCGGAAATGTGATCGTTTTAAACAATTGCAAGCAGAGCCTGGGATCCAGGATGATAACTGACGCCCTGCAGGGGTTCAGTATCCTGATTTTCCCGGAGCTTCTGGATGCCGTTTTCACTGAGCACTGGAAAAACCAGTTTGATTTACAGATCCCCTCCCTGCGGGATTTCTTCCGTAAAATAAAAATGGCGGATGTTTTTCCCTGCGGAGCAGGAATGCTTCATGTGGCGGAAGAGCTGTATGAATCCCTCTATAACAATGAGACCGGGATGGTGCGTCTGAAGATCCTGGAATTCTTTTATCTGATCATTAAAGAGGATTTTAAAATCGAGAACATACACAGGGTCTTTTCCAGGGAGCAGATCGAAAAGACCAGGACCATAAAGGAACTGATCGAAATGGATCTGGCAAGGCATTATACCATAAAGGAGCTGTGTGAGAATTACGGCATATCAACCACTATTTTTAAAGAATGCTTTAAGCAGATGTTCCAGTATCCGCCCTACGAATTTTTAAGAATTGCCAGGATGAATCAGGCGGCCGATTATCTGAAGGGCTCTCAAAGGAGCATTCTTGAGATCGGCAGGCTTTTAGGATATGAAAATCCCAGCAATTTCACAAGGACCTTTAAAGAAATCTATGGGGTTCTGCCCAAGGAATTCCGAAAGGAAAATGTCTAAAGTGAGTATTTATGTCTAACTCAGGTAGAAAAGAATCAGGAGGTTCTATAAAATGGGATCAGTTAGCTTTTGCTAACTGATCCCATTTTATTAGGAGGTTAAGAAGAAATGTTAAGCAGACTTTTGTACTATGGAAAGGAAAACAATCCCAAAATGAAGATTTCCGTCGTATTTCTGCTGGCGGCAATATTTATGGGAGTTCTTCCCTTTATCATGGCTTACCAGGTGATTGTTCCCCTCATCGGCGGGGAAGAAGCCGCGCCGGGATATCTGGCCTTGCGGGCGGCAGGTGTTTTGATCAGTCTTGTTTTACAGGGAGTATTTTACGGAAAAGGATTGTCCTTTTCCCATGAAGCAGCCTATGGCACTTTAATGAATCTGAGGATTTCCCTTCAGGAAAAGCTGGAAAAACAGCCCCTGGGAGTCATTCAGGCCAAGGGCCCGGGCGTGCTGAAAAAGATGTTTGTCGATGATATGGACAGCCTTGAGCTTTTGCTGGCCCACGGAATACCGGAGGGATTGTCCAATGTGATGGGCGTAATCATTATTTACCTGGTATTGTTTGCGGCCGACTGGAAGCTGGCCCTTATGACCCTGGCTTCCGTTCCCCTGGGAGCCGTATCCATGGTGATCATGTATGTGATCGGAAAGCAGAGAATGGAAGACTATTATAAATCGGCTCAGATCATGAACCATACCATCATTGAATATATCAACGGCATGGAGGTGGTTAAGGTATTCAACAAGGAGGGGGAATCCTATGAAAAATATAAAACAGCCATCATGAATTACAGGGATTTCACCCTGAAATGGTTTAAGGCCTGCTGGCCCTGGATGGCCGGCTACGGAGTGCTCATTCCCTGCACCCTGCTCTTCACCCTGCCCCTTGGCTCTTATTTTGTGTATTTGGGATATGTGAGCCTGTCCGATTTCATTCTGGTGCTGTGCCTTGCGCTCAGCATGGGCATCCCTCTTTTACGGACCATGTCGTTCATCGCCCTGATACCCCAGCTGGGATATAAGATCACAGCGTTGGAAAACCTTCTGGACAATGAGGACTTAAAAGAAGGAGACCGGGAGTTTGCAGGCAGGGATTACGGAATTGAATTCAAAAACGTGTCCTTCGGATATGGGGAGGAAGAGGTAATACACGGGGTCAGCCTGCAGATGAGGCCCAGGACCATGACAGCTCTTGTGGGAGAGTCCGGTTCCGGAAAAAGCACGCTGGCAAAACTTCTCATACATTATTACGATATAGAGAGCGGAGAAATCAGTGTCGGAGGGCAGAATATCTGCAGCATGAGCTTAAAGAGCTTAAATGACCTGGTCTCCTATGTGTCCCAGGATCATTTTCTCTTCAATACCAGCCTGCTGGAGAATATCAGAATCGGAAGGCCCGGGGCAGACATCGGGGAAGTGATGGCAGCAGCGAAAAAAGCGCAGTGCATGGAATTTATAAACAAGCTTCCGGAAGGCATTCATACACTGGCGGGAGACTGCGGAAACCAGCTCTCAGGAGGTGAAAAACAGAGGATCACGCTGGCGAGGGCGATTTTAAAGGATGCTCCCATCATTATCCTGGATGAGGCCACCGCGTTTTCCGATTCCGAGAATGCGGAAAAACTGGAAGCCGTGATTTCATCCCTGGTTGAAAACAAAACCCTGCTTGTGATCGCTCACAGATTATCCTCCATCGTAAACGCGGACCGGATCTGTGTCATGGACAAAGGGACCATATCTGCCTGGGGAACCCATGAAGAGCTGCTGGATAAAAGCGGCATTTATAAAAAGCTGTGGGATGCAAATCAAAAGAGTGCGGACTGGCGGCTGTCAAAGGAGGAAGCGTAAATGATTGGATCAATGATTCGTCGTATACTGGATTTATCAGGAGTATATAAAGGACGCGTAAAGGCGGCATTTGTTTTTTCCGTACTGGAGGCGATCCTTTCCAAGATGCCCATTGTCTATGCCTTCCTGATTCTGGGTAAGTTTTATGACGGGAGCATGGAAGCCGGGGTCTGCCTTCTGACAGGGATAGGAATGGTGATCACGCTGGTTCTTCAGATATTCTGCCATCACATGAGCGACAGACTGCAGAGCGGCGCCGGATACCTGCTGTTTGCGGACAAACGGATGGAGCTGGGAGAACATTTGAGAAAGCTGCCCATGGGGTATTTTACGGAAGGCAATATCGGAAAAATCAGTTCTGTGCTGGCAACAGATATGCTGTTTGTGGAAGAAAATGTCATGACGAAGATCGCAAATATCATGAGCTACATATTTTCGGCAGCCGTTCTGATCATATTTCTGTTCTTTTTGAGCGTTCCCTTAGGCATCATTGCCCTCATCACAAGCGGGACCGCCTTTCTGACGGCAGCAAGGATGAACCGCATTTCCATGTCTGAAGCGGAAATCCGGCAGGAGCAGAGCGAGGAGCTGACAGACGCGGTGATTTCCTTTATCGAAGGGATCGCCGTAATTAAAAGCTATAACCTGCTGGGAGAAAAATCCGGTGAATTAAGCGGGAATTTTAAAAAATCCAGGGACAAGAGCATCGTATTTGAAGAAAGGCTGACGCCATGGATGATGGGGCTCAGCTCCATTTACGCCGTGGGGATAGCAGGGATCTTCCTGGTTTCTGTGCTGATTTACATGAGGGGAGGCTTCAGTCTTCCGTATTTGCTGGGAGTACTGCTTTTTGTCTTTGAAATTTTCAATCCCATCAAGGCCCTGTTTCAGGAAACAGCCACATTAAGCATCATGAACAGCTGCCTGGACCGGATGGATGAGGTGCTCTCAGAACCGGAGCTTGCGGATAAAGGGCGGGAGAGGCTGAAGGAAAGGGCCGATGCCGGCGACGAGATCCGCTTTGAGCACGTGGGATTTTCCTATGGAGAGAGGGAGATCCTGCATGATATCAGCTTTTCCCTGAAAAAAAATACCATGACTGCTCTGGTGGGTCCCAGCGGATCGGGAAAAACCACGGTGGCAAACTTAATGGCCAGGTTTTGGGACATCGGGAAGGGACATATCTATATGAGGGGGACCGATATCCGTGATCTTTCTCTGGAAGCGCTGATGAGCCAGATCAGCATGGTGTTTCAAAGAGTTTATCTTTTTGAGGATACCATTTACAACAATATTCTGATTGGCATGACCGACGCTTCGGAGGCTGAGGTGCATGAAGCCGCGAAAAAGGCCCGCTGCTATGACTTCATCATGGAATTGCCGGAAGGCTTCCAGACCATGGTGGGAGAAGGGGGAGCCACCTTATCCGGAGGAGAAAAACAGAGGATTTCCATTGCCCGGTCCATTTTAAAGGATGCCCCCATTGTAATACTCGATGAGGCCACGGCCAGTATTGACAGCGACAACGAAAGCTATATCCAGGAGGCCATCAGTGAGCTGGTCAAGGGAAAGACACTTCTTGTGATCGCCCACCGGCTCCATACCATTAAAGGCGCGGATCAGATCCTGTTTCTTGAAAACGGGCGGATCGCAGAGAGAGGGACCCACAGCCAGCTGCTGGAGAATGAGGGCAGATACGGAGAGCTCTATCATAAGCTGAACCGCAGACAAAGCTGGAGACTGCAGTAAGCGGAGGTGGGGGAGGAATTGCCATGAAACAATAGATCATGCTTAAAAAAGGAGCAGGCCGCCCAGCGGCCCGTTCTTTTTTTGTATATTCATTCCTTTATCCCAATACAATGATAATAGAATAAATCTAAGCTCATTTCCGTAAAATTCCGGGGAGAATGAACGGAGATCGTATAAGATCAGGAGGTTTTTTGTTTGAGAAAAGTTCTCTTTGTCTGCGGGGGGATCGCTGCCATGTCCCTTGGCTCTGCGGGAGTGGTGGTGCCGGGCCTGCCGACCACTCCCTTTTTGTTACTGGCATTATTCTGCTTTGCGAAAGGGTCCCGGAAACTTGACCGGTGGTTCAGAGGCACAGCCCTTTTTGAAAAATACGGGAAACAGTATGAACATGACCGGTCGCTCACAAGAAAGCAGAAGCTTACCATCCAGATCACTGCAGGACTGATGATGCTGATCTCCTTCCTGCTGACAGACAATCTGGTTTTGCGTCTCCTGCTTCTGGGGGCTCTGCTTCTTCACAATTATGTTTTTATTTTTGTAATCAGGACACGGAAAACCGGTGAATCCGGAAAAGTGATTGAGGATGAGGAAGGTGACAGATATGAATTATGACGGTATTTTCATTGGAATCGGCACGTTTTTAATAATAGGCCTTTTACACCCTGTTGTCATAAAGGGAGAATATTATTTCGGCACAAAGGTGTGGCCCCTGTTTCTGTTCACAGGTGCCATTTGCATCGGCATTTCTGTTTTTTCTTCCGGCGGGATGGGATCAGCTCTTTTTGCGGTGCTTGGTTTTTCCCTTTTATGGAGCATAAAAGAGCTCTTTGAACAGAAAGTCAGGGTGGAAAAGGGGTGGTTTCCCAAAAATCCCAAAAGAAACCAATAATTGATGATTTCAGAGGCACCTGCCGGTGTCTCTTTTCTTTTTTTAAAGCCTGCATTCTGCTGAATCTATTATTTAATTGCTATTTCCTGTATGATTGGATAAAAATAATCCGGTACATCATAATTTAAATGTACCGTTTTATTTAATATAATCATTCATATACCGATCAATTCAAAATGAGTGAAGCAAATTGGATTTGCCGGTATTCAAAACCAGATGTTATACTGACCACATAAAGGAGGAAATCATGGAAAATCGACTTCCAAAAATATTTCTGCTTGTTTGCCAAAGCAAACGTGAATTTACCGTTAAGGAACTGGCGCAGCAATTTTCCGTAAGTACCAGGACTGTTTACAGTGATATCAAAAAGCTAAATGAATTGCTGGAGGCCTCCGGCTATCCTGAGATCAATGCGGACAGGGGGAAGATGTTTTATGATGAGCCGCTGATGATTGAATTTGAGAATCTTATCAATTCAACATCCTCCTTTGTTTTATCAAACCAGAGAATAAGAAGGCTGCGGATCGTGGAAACGATTCTCCTCTCCGGTGACCAGTTCACCGTGGATGAAGTGCTTAAAGAGCTTGATATCTCCAGAAACACCCTCATCGGTGATTTAAAGGAAATAAAGGAAATGCTCAGCTTTCATTCCATCGTAATAGAAGCCACGCCATTTAAAGGGTACCGGATATCCGGGAGCGAACGAAACATCAGAAATCTTCTCATTCTGTCAGTCAGTGAAGATCCGTTGTTTTTTGAAGACAGGGCGGGAAAAAGAAATCCTCAGATCATAAATGCCTGCGAAACCTTTCTCGATGATGCGGCCCGACGGCTAAACGTTGAATTGAGCGATGTATCGTTTAACCGCATGCTGGTCGCCTTTTGGGTCACCTATGCCAGGATTTCCATCGGAAAAGCATTTCCTGAGGGACCAACGGAACCGCTGACAAAAGAAGAGATTACTTTTGTGGAGCGGAGGGGAGAGATCGAAACGATCTTTGGCATGGAGGTCTCCCTGGCTGACTGCTTCTATCTGGCCAACAAGCTTGCGGAAGCATCTGTTGTCAAATATGAGGAACTGCTTTCCGAGAAGTGGCTGCCCTTTAATCTTGTAACCAATCAGTTCATTGACGCCGTTGCGAAGGAATATCCCTTTGAAGCTTTCCGGACGGACTCCAAGCTCTATGAGGGACTGCTCAATCACCTGCGCCCCGCCTATCAGCGGGCCATGGTTGCGGAATGGGCTGAAAATCCTCTTCTGGACTATGTACTGGAAAATTTCTCAGAACTTAACCGGGCGGTGGAAAAGGGCGTAAAGGTGTTGGAGGATAAGCTGAAAGTGCATTTTAATGAGCATGAAATATCCTATTTTACCTTATTCTTCGCATCTGTAATCGAAAGGAATGAAAAGCAGGTCCGCAGAACGCCCAATGTCATCATCGTATGCAATGCGGGCATCAGTACTTCTGAAATATTGAAAAGCAGACTTCAGGCCATATTTCATGTGAACATTCTGGGCACCTTCAGTGTGAGGAATGCGTCCCTGTGGCTGATGGACCATATTCCGGATTTTATCATCTCCACCGTATCCTTTCAATGGAAGGACACCCAGGTGCTGAAGGTAAGCCCTTATTTATCGGATTATGACATCAAGGAAATTCAGAACCAGCTGTCATTTCTTACCGCCCGGATCCATCTGGCTGATGTGCTGAACATTATCCGCAAATATGCGGATGTAAAAGAAGATCAGCTTGCGCCTCTCAGAAATGAGTTAAGCCTGTATCTGGGAATTACAGAAAATTCGGAACCAAAGAAAGGAATTTATCAACCCATGTTAAAGGAAATACTGACGACCGATTTAATTAAAGCCAAATTTGAAGCGTCCAGCCGGGATGATGCCGTAGTGGAAAGCGGCAGGCTTCTTGTGGAAAAAGGGCTGGCGGATGCGTCCTATATTCAGGCCATGCTTAAAAATGTGGAAGTCAACGGGACCTATATTGTAATTTCTCCCGGAATTGCCATGCCTCACGCCAGGCCGGAAGAGGGGGCCCTGGATATTGGACTCAGCATTGTCACATTAAAAGAGCCGGTTGTATTCGGCCATCCGAAAAACGATCCGGTTAAAATCGTTGTAGGTCTCTGCGCCATTGACCATCAATCCCATTTAAAGGCGCTTACGGAGCTTGCGGATATCTTAATGGATGAAAAAAAGGTAGGAGAAATCACAAAGGCAGATACCGCAGAGGAAATATTACAGATCATAAAGGGGGAATCATTATGTTGAAAATTGTTACAGTATGCGGTGCGGGAGTAGGAAGCTCCATGATGCTTCGGCTGTTCACCCAGCAGATTCTTGAGGCTGAAAAAATTGAAGCAACCGTGGATGCGTCGGATATCGGGTCAGTCAGCCCGGATTTTTATGATATTCTGATCACGACTTCCGATTTCGCAGATGTTTTAAGAGATTCAAAGGCCCACATCATCAGAATCGACAATATGATGGACAAACAGTATTTAAAGGAGCAGCTTCTTGAAGCAATAAATAAAAAATAACGGGCTGCGGACTTAGAAGGGAGAAAAATATGGGAGTAGTAATGTATCTAATCAACAATGTTTTAAGCCAGGCAGTTTTCATTATAGGAATTGTTGTCATAGCGGGTATGCTGGCCCAGAAGAAAACCTGGGATCAGATTCTCCCCAGCGTGATCAAGACGATGATCGGCTTTACCATGATTAACGTAGGCGGCCAGACGCTGGGAACTGCTTTGCTGCCTTTGCAGGGAATGATTTCCCGGATATTCAACATGCCGGCAGTGTCAGTAGACATCGGAGCGGCCCAAAGCGAAAGTCTGTCGGGAATCGGCACGGAAATGGCCCTGATATTTGCCTTTGGCTTTCTCGTAAATCTTTTGCTCGCAAGATTCACACGCTTTAAATACGTGCACTTATCGGCGCATGTATCCTTCTTTTATGCCGGGCTGATCGCAGCCCTGCTGAAATTCGGCACGGGCCTGACCTTTGTGCCCTTAGTCATTACAGGGTCCGTATTATTAGGCTCATATATGACGTTTTCCTGCGCGTATGTGGCGGTATTTATGAAAGAAGTGAAAGGAGGAGAGGGATTTACCCTTGCCCATTCCAGTTCCATCGGAATCCTGATTTCCTCATTGCTTGCCAAAGCCTTCGGCAACAAGGAAAAGGACCTTGAAAACTTGAATATTCCGAAGCGGCTCAATTTTTTAAGAGAGATGACGATTTCCCTGACCATTGTCATGACCCTTCTCTTTCTCATCATAAGTCTTATTTCCGGCCCATCCTGGGTTCGTGAAAATGTGACGGGAGGACAGGACATCGTAGTATTCAGCTTTCTTAAGGGTCTGTCATTCGGCATGTGGATCACGGTGATCATAACAGGCGTGAGAATGATGCTTTCTGAAATCATTTCCGCGTTCCACGGGATTGCCAATAAGATCATACCCAATTCCGTACCCGGACTTGACATCCCGCTGCTTTTCCCCAATTACCCCAATTCCGTGATCCTTGGCTTTCTCACCAGCCTTGTTGCCGGTTTGCTGGGCATGATGATCCTGGGACTTGTCAATTATCCTGTTGTGGTATTCCCGGCCCTGATCCCCACCTTTTTCACCGGAGCAGTAACCGCGATCTTTGGAAATGCCCATGGCGGACGCAGGGGCGCTATCATCGGCTCCTTTGTAAACGGACTGATCCTGATTTTCGGACAGGCGCTGCTTCTTCCCATGATCGGTACCTATGCGCCAATCATGCGTATTTTAAGCGAGACGGATTATTCCTTCTACGGCCCCATTTTAGGCTGGCTGCTTAAGCTGTTCGGAGGCCTGTAATGAAAAACCTTGTATTTTATATAACCATCCATTATCCGGACAGGGAAACCTTTTTTGAAATACTGGAGCTCCTGGATCAGGAAGGGGCCGGTTATGTTGAGATAGGCATACCTGTTTCGGATCCCCATATGGATGGAATCGTGATCCGGCAGACCCATAAGCAAGTGCTGGAACAAAAGATAACCGCAGATGACATCATACATACTCTGGAAGAGATCAGAAAGCGCTTTTCCTTTCGGGTGGTGCTGATGACCTATAAAGAAGGAGTAAAGCGTTTCCGGCTTTCCGAGGTATCTGAAAATCTGTATGACGGCTTCCTGTGTGTTGACGGGGAATTTCCGCCGGAGATCCTGCACGATCAGATTTCCGTGCTGGGAGGTTCCCTGAAAGAGGAGGACATTTCAAAAGCGCTTGAATATAATCATCTGTTTGCCTATGTTGTCTCAGGGGATGGAAAGACAGGCTCCTTTGACAGGCTCCCCACCGGATATATAGATACCGTGGGCAGGGTAAAGGCTGTTTCCGGAATACCTGCTTTCGTAGGCTTCGGAATTAAGTCCGCCGCAGACGTAAGGGAGGTCCTGGATAACGGCGCCGACGGCGCCATAATAGGCACCGAGTTTATAAAACGCTACCAGCTGGGCGGCATGGAAGCCCTGAAAACCTATCTGGCCGAGCTGAAAGCGGCACTGGTTTCCTGATATGCTGAAATGACGAGGGGAGTATTATCATAAGAAGCGTCAGGCAGCCGGCCTTCGGCCGGGCTTCCTTTTCCGACTGTTTCATTGTTTGAAATTATAAAAGAAACGCTGATTCTGCGAAACGATCGTTCGCGGAATCAGCGTTTCTTTTGGTATGAAATTTTTGCCGGGGGCCTGAAATGACATTTCCTTCCATCTTTTAATAATTCTCACACATTCCATAAATAATCCGGAAACATTCCACAGCTATGATAAATTCACACCCGGAAACATACAGCGGATCCATGGAAAACGGGATCCGTAAACAATAACAGCAATCAAAATGGGGCTGAATAAGGAGTTCAACATGAAGAAGAAAAAAGTATTAATCATTGCAGGTGCAATTGTTATTGCAGCTGCCGCGGCAGGACTCATCCTGCCGGGAGTGCTGGGGAAAAAGGAAGAGATTGTGGCTGACGTTCCCCCTGCCGTGACGGTCGAAAAGCCTGAAGTCCGAAGCATTGAACTGAGCAATGAGCTGATCGGAACCATTGAACCTGACAGCATTGTGTATGTAACACCTCTTGGCTCAGGAGAGATCACGAACATAAGCGTTCAGACCGGAGATGGGGTTTCCGCCGGCCAGCTTCTTTGTGTCATTGATACGAAGCAGGTGGAGAGTTCCAGAATCTCCGCTGAGACGGCCAGAATCACCTATGAAGACGCCAGAAAGAACCTGGACCGCTATTCGGTCCTGTACGCAACAGGCGATGTGGCGGAAGCGGATTACCGGTCCCTTGCGGATAAGGCGGAGATGGCGAAGCTTCAATATGAAAATGCAAAGATCGCCTATGACATCCAGCTGGAAAGCAGCCAGATCACGGCTCCTATTGCCGGACGGGTGGAAAGCCTGAGCGTGAAGCTCCACGACATGGTTTCTCCCCAGACCACCCTCTGCGTCATTTCCGGCGATGGGGGAAAGGCTGTGACCTTTTATGTGACGGAGCGGGTTGTTTCCGGACTGAAGGCCGGTGATACCATTCAGGTGGAAAAGAACGGAACCCAGTACGGGGCGGCCATTACGGAAGTCAGCACAATGATCGACGAGGAAAGCGGTTTATTCAAGGTAAAGGCTTCCGTTCCCGCCGGAGAGAACTTAGCGACAGGCACTTCGGCAAAGCTTTACGTCATATCCCAGAGAGCGGACAATGTCCTCACGGTTCCGGTGGACAGCGTCTATTATGAAGGAGGAAAGCCCTTCATTTATACATATATCGATGGAATCCTAAAACAGAATGAGGTGACCATAGGGCTGGCCGATGACGCGTATGCGGAAGTGCAGGAGGGAATAACCGCCGATGACCAGGTGGTGACCACCTGGACCAGAGAGATGTTTGACGGTTCCAGAGTGACCCTTGCGGACGCGGCAGCCGAAGCATCCGGTTCCGTACAGTAAGGGGGCGGTAAAATGGGAATTGTAAAAGCTGTTTTAAAACGCCCTGTCACAATGGTTCTGGCTATTCTCTGTCTGATCGTATTTGGCTTGTCTTCCGTATTTTCCTCCAAAATGGAGCTGACTCCGGAGATGAATTTCCCCATGATGATAATCAGCAGCATCTATGCCGGAGCCAGCCCGGAGGATGTCAATGATCTGGTGACCAAGCCTGTGGAAGAGGCTGTGGGGACCTTGTCCGGAATTAAGAATATCCAGTCCGTTTCCCAGGAAAATGTTTCCATTCTTATCCTGGAATATGAATACGGCACGGACATGGATAAGGCCTATTCCGATTTAAAGAAGAAAATGGACAGCGTTGATCTGCCGGATGATGTGGATACTCCCGGCATTATGGAATTCAATATGAATGATGCGCCGGCAGTGACGCTGGCCGTCAATGATTCGTCCCAGAAGAACCTGCATAACTTTGTTAACGATAAGATCGTTCCGGAGTTTGAAAAGATCTCCTCCGTTGCCAGCGTGGATGTGAGCGGAGGACAGGAAAATTATGTCAGAGTCCGGCTGATTCCGGAAAAAATGAACCAATACCATCTGACCATGAATTCCATCAGCCAGGCCGTTAAGGCTGCTGACTTCACTTATCCGGCAGGCAGCACCGGGGTGGGAAAAAGGGATCTGTCCGTCAGTACGGCGGTGGAGATCGAAACCGTGGAAAGCTTAAAAAAGGTCCCCCTGGTGGCGGGAAACGGAAAAACCATTTACTTAGAGGATGTTGCCGTTATTTCGGAAGCATTGAAGAAGCAGGATGCCATCGGAAGGTACAACGGGGAGGATACCATTACACTATCCATCAATAAACAGCAGAAGGACAGTGCGGTGGATGTTTCGAAGGGAGTCAGCCGGACCATTGAGAATTTAAAACAGGAATATCCCGGCATGGGATTCGTCGTGATAGACGATACCAGCCGTGGATATGGAGCGCATTGCGGCCATGAACCCGGAGACCGATAAGGAAACCGCACTTGAGAACAATTACACCTT
>JBCLPO010000012.1:0-182766 GCA_041223105.1 Lachnospiraceae bacterium 54-53 | reverse complement strand
GGCGGGGGAGAGTGTCCGGCCCTTCGGCCTTCGGCCTGGGGCCGGGATTAAACCAAAACCCGGCCCGTATTTATTTGAAATTGTATCCCATTGCCTCCGCATCCGGATGGATCCGGATCAAAAAATGAGATACACTTGTTTTAGCGGCCGCCATGACACTGGCTGGGATCATACGCGCTTAGCGGGCATTCATTGCCCCATACCCTGAAATCTGTTATAATAACTTTGCAAGAAAAAATTTAACATGAAGGGAGAAAAGCGGTATGATTACCAAATAAATATCATGGCAGGCAGCGTTACTGCTTTCAGCTGAAACCTGTCTCCGGGAAAGGAGGAATCCAACATGAGAGAAAAACTGTTATGTTTACCCATAAAAGCTGTTTTTTCATCGAAATTGGAATGACACTTCGTGCATCTGGCTCATTCATGCTGATTGCAGTATTTTATTTCGTCCGATAAGCGGACATATATGATAAACCGGGACGTTTCCCCTTAACCAGTAAGAAGGACCAGAGGAGAAACAAAGAACCGGGTATCACCTGAAAAGGCTTATATCTTCCTGAAATCCCAGGTCTTCCTGAAAGCCAGAGCTTCCTGAAATCCCCGATCTTCCCGAAAGCCAGAGCTTCCCGAAAATCCAGGTCTTCCTGAAATCCCAAGTCTTCCCGAAAGCCAGAGCTTCCCGAAAATCCAGATCTTCCTGAAATCCCCGGTCTTCCTGAAATCCCAGAGCTTCCTGAAATCCCCGGTCTTCCTAAAACCCCAGGTCTTCCTGAAATCCCCGGTCTTCCCGAAAATCAGAACTTTCCGAAAGCAAGAGCTTACCGAAATCCCAGGTCTTCCTGAAATCCCAGGTCTTCCTGAAATCCCAGAGCTTCCTGAAATCCCAGGTCTTCCTAAAACCCCAGGTCTTCCCGAAAGCCGGAGCTTCCCGAAATCCCAGGTCTTCCTGAAGCCATCTGGTTCAAAACCCTAAGAAGGTTTTCTTTTGCATATACAACGCATTCTGCGCCGTACATGGTATGGAAAACAATATCATCCACAATCTGGCCGACACCAAAGTCATGAAGAACATAGTGCCGGATGAATCCTTTTAAGATGTCTTCATCACTTAAGTTCCCATGAGCCAGATCAAACAGCCAGAGCTTCATTTCATCCGTGTATCTGTCCATATGTACTCCCTTCCGGTGAAGTATCTCAAATTGGCCGCCTGACCGCCGGCGAAGCGGCCAATTTGAGATACAGGATTAAACCACATGACGGCTGCGCGCATAAGTCATATCAAAGGACAGCGACCTGAGTTCGGAAGCCATCTTGTCAAACTGCTTTCCTGTTTCCTGGATATATTTCTCACGTTCGGAAATCTGCTTATTCAGCTGTGCGAGCCTTGCGTTTCTTTCCGGCTCGGAATCCCTGGCATCCTTAATGATGTTGACAAACTTCTGGTTAAAGCCTTCCCCGGGATAATTGTCAATGAACTCATAAATATCTTCCGGGATCCTGACACTTTTCGCTATGCTCATTAAGACACCTCCCGGACCATGCCATGATTCATCAGATACTGGAAGCTGAAATGCTCACACAGAAAATCCAGGTTTTCTGATTCATTGCGGAAACGGATCATGGTATCCCCCAGGACGGCCATAACCGTTACCCGGATGCGATCATGGGTTGCCGGATGCAGATAACGCATGTCATAGACTCCTAAGGAAGAGTGAAATTCACATTTCCTTACTGGCGGAAGTCCGGATTCCTTCGAGACCTCACACATGAGGCTGTACATCTTGGTTTTGTTTAGATTAAGCTTATAACTCATTTGACCTCCTATCCGCTGCTGGTATAAGAGCCTGCCGCAAACACATCATTAATAAGTTACTGTGTTTACAGGAGCCGGAAAACATGCTAAAATATGGATTGTTGAGATACATATTTTTTTAAGCAGGCTTCCCGGTTCCTGCCATTAACACCGGGTGTAGAATGGCACCTTAACGGTGTTTCTGTAGGGCGGACGCTTTTGCGATTTTACCGTTGCAAAAGTGTCGTTTCCTTACTCTTTAATTATAATACGATATTTGCTATTAGTCAATGAAATTATTACGATATTTGCAAAAAGATGCGAGGAGCAAAAATGGAATTTACCGAAAAAATATTACAGATTATGGATAAAAGAGGTATAACAGCATACGAAATATGCAAAAATCTGAATATAAGTAACACTACTTTTTCATCTTGGAAAAAAGGAAGTAAGCCCTCGATTGACAAGGCCGTAGAAATATTACGATATTTGCAATTATCAGCAGATGAGATCTTTGAAATAAAAAATTCTAAAGTACTACAATCAGAAGATGAAGCTAAATTATTAGAATATTTTCGTTGTCTAACAGAACGAGATAAAATTAAAGAATTGACCAGATTAGAAACAATTATAGAAGAATGTTATCCCAAACCTAACACGGGGAAATCATCAGAATCAAAGATTGGTTAAAAAAGAGGTGAAGTGTATCTCACTTGCATTCCTGATCGGAACAGCTCCGGGCAGACGGTGAAACAAATTGAGATACAGAAGAGAGGGACTCCAAAAAGCGGAGTCCCTCTCTTTTTCGAAAATTGTAGACGAAACACGAAAAAAGAAATATAATATAAAGTGCTGTTTTTAACTCCAATCTGCGACAGCAGGAAGGAGGTGTGATATGGACACAAAATCGCTATTAAATTTCTTGTTTTCGGTTATGGCAAAAGTAGTCGGCTACTACATATGCAAATGGTTAGACCGAAAAAATAAAAACAGCTAACCTAAAAGAAACCCCAGAGAATCGCACTCTCTGGGGTTTCGCTTTGTGATATGGACCACTCTTAAATTTCTTGGCTATCTTTATATTACACCAAAAAAATGAAGATGTCAACTGCTGAACAATTGTATCTCATAATTCCCGCAGCTGCCGGGATCCGGAACCAAAATTGAGATACAAAAGACATTACTATAAAAAGGGATTGCAAAGATACCGTCCATTTACCTATGTGACATGTTTCAACATTTTCCAGCATAATCAACTACGGACCAAGGTGTCGGGAGTTCGAATCTTCTCACGCACGTATAGAAAACCCTTATAAAATAAGGGTTTTCAAAATTTAAGGCATCCTGTAAGGGGTGCTTTTTTCGTACTTGACTAACATTTGATTAACGTTTTATTTTGCCTTGAAATGAAAGAGATTTTCCGGCGGATCAGAGGCTGCTTCATCTGCCTTTTGTAAGAAGTGGCTATATATGTCTGTAGTTGTGCTTGCCTGTGCATGACCCAGTCTTCCAGATACGGTACGGATATCTACGTTTTGGGAAATAAGTAAGGTAGCTGAAGTATGCCGCAATCCGTGCAGAGGAATTTCCGGGAGTTTATCTTCTTCTTTGGTGACGGCTTCATTATGCCAGCGGATAATTTTCTTAAACATCCCATATGGAGTGCTTGGGTACATCTGCCGGCCATTCAATTGCGTAAATAAGTAATTTTGCCTTCCCAGGCTGTTCCAATGCTCATACGGTATTCTAGCTGCCCATCTATTATGCCTGTACTTTTAGAAATGGATACGGTATTCTGCTCAAAGTCAAAGTCACTCCATTCCAGAGCTATTAATTCACCCCGGCGCAGGTCGCAGAAGAGTGCCAGATTAAAGAATGCTTTAAAATGCGTTTGGATATCTTTGTGCTCCGAATAAGCATCAACATGATATAATTTTCCTGTATCATCTATCCGGTCATGGGCTTTCTCCTGTATTGTGACACCGCTGTTTAAAGTCCCCAGAAAGGCTTCTGCTTGTTCTGAAGTAAAGTGCTTGGTGTTATGCCCTGAACGGCCTTTGGAGGCTCTACGCGGCCACAGGGATTGTCCAGGGCCACATTCCACCGGATAGCTATAGTGAATATTGCACTGGTGGTATTATGAATATGACGAATTGCCTTGGGAAACTAACCGCCTTCCCGGCCGTCTTTTCTTTTTTTTAGAAGAATGTTGTATAGAGTGTTCAGATTACGAGGCTGTTTCATGGCTTCCCGAGGCAGGCCAAGAACTATGATTGTCAGATCACGATAAAAAAAGCTGAAAATGATGTGAAGGAAGGAATCAAACGCATATAGAAATGTTTATCTTATGGGATTCTTACCATATCTCCCATGCAGCCGGAACTTGAATGAGAGCTGGGCTTGTATGAGTACGATAAAATCCATAGAAAGGGGCAAGGAAGAACCAATAAAGAAAATGAGCATGGCTGTGTGATGCTACGAGATATTATGTGATGGGTTTGTGGACAAAGATAAAGTATATCCTGCCAAGAGCGGACCAGAAAGAAGGTAGAGAGGATTAACATTATTACGTTCTTAAAAAAGAAAGGCTATGACACGGTATCCGGGGACCAGTACCGGGCGATCGGAGTATGGAAAAGCTGGTACCAGAGAAATGTCAGAGGATACCACAGGTACAAAATCTGCAATGGTGCCAATACTGTGAGATGTGACCGTTTATCAGCAGGCATGGTATCCTTCAGCGCCCTTAGCGGGAGGTCCCGTACGCTGTATGCAATCGCTTTACCCTCGCTTATGATGCTTTCAGTATAGCACAAAACGAAGTTCTTTAACAGCATTGCAGATATCGAAAAGTGTTGAAAAAACACCGATTTCAGACATTTGGATATGTAGTTTTTCGGAGAGGGAAACAGCTTTTTATGATGTCCGGATTGCCTTTGGCTGGTCGATATCGATGCCGGACATCAGTCAGTCAAACTCCTTGCAGCTGAGATTTCTGACCTCAGATTTGTCTCTTGGCCAGCGGTAACGTCCCTGCGCCGTCAGGCGCTTGTAGATTAGGACGATGCCGTCTGGCTCCTTTAAGATCGCTTTGATCCGGTCACATCTGCGTCCACAGAACAAAAAAAGTGCATGATCGATATCCATGGAGAACTGTTCCTTAATGAACGCGCAAGTCCATCGATGGACTTGCGCTTATGAGAACCTTCTCATGAGAAAATTATAAGTTGTTCAACTTTTCATGTCTGCAGTTATATACTAGCACCATGACAATTATACATTATTATAATTCTTTTGTATTATTTTTTCTTTTCTGCTTAAGTTCAGCTAGTAGCATATGTGGTTCTTCCGGTTGATACATTCCCCATAATGATGATGTTCCATCTGCATAGATCGCAACTTTAATTACCAGTTCTCTTAATTTTTCCTCTAATCTTTTCATTGTTTCAGCTCCCTTCTTTTATTTTTCCAATTATCATTAAAATTATAATTTGCAATAATGTGACCACAATTGTTAATGCCAATGACTGATGTGAAGAAGCAATACAAACACTGATCAAACAGCATACAACATACAGAACTAAGGATTTAGTTTTATTTGCTTTGAGGAGAGTCTCCTCAATCCTCTTATTTTTATGCGTACATGGTCCTATAATAGAAATGGTACCTATACCGATCGTGAAAGTAAATGCCACCAAGATAAACAAATTGATCTCATTGCGCGCAACAATCAGCATATTAACAATATAGGAAAGCGAAAAAATAATATTACAGCTTAAATAATTACCAGCATGATAACCACCGGTATATTGTCGGACTAAAATAAAGACAACTAGAAATACAACAGCATTTAAATGTGTGCCAGTAATAGCACCTAAAAGCAAAATAATTGATATCCCTAATATCTGTGAAACAATTAATTCTATTCCATAGACATAGCATTCATAATACTCGCTTGAAATCAGGCCATTTTTTATCCATCTTTTCCCAACCATACTTGCAAATTCCCTGATCAAAAATCCACCTCTTTAACTACAGATTTCCAATATTACTTATAGTTTAATATAAAATTTCTGTTTGATCAATGATTTGGGATGATTTGCAAAATAATGGGATATCCCATATATTATAAAACAGGAATTAGTTTTAGGGTCAAGGCCAAACCGGGCTTCCCATTATGTAATCGAGTTCCACATTTTGAAATCAACCTTTCATTTTCGAACTTGAAATCCCACAATTGTTATGACTTTCCCGTTTTTCTCTTGCCTTTCATGGTATAATTCTTCAGGATTGTACCAATTCGCGGAACTTCAGCCGATATCTATGGGGATTGAATGATTTTTTTTTCCCGGCAGAGAGAGGTTTAAGGCAGTTATGCTTTTTAATTCCAGAACGCATAAGTTCTTCCCGCATGCCTCATACTGCAGCAGCCACACTCCAGGCAGAGGCGCATATCATGTCCCCAGACCTGATTTAACACTTCCGCCATAGACCAGACAGCATTGCTTTAAATTTTCTGTGACCCTGAATCAGGAAGATGATCTTTAAATTTTTCTGTTTGCTGCGGTTATATAAGAATCCATAGTAGCGTATTTTCTGAAAACCGGCTGGAAGTACATGCATCATCAGACGGCGGAGGAATTCCTTACAGGAAAGAGTGACGTCTTTTAAAACAGGGCCATTTTTATAGTCTTTCGCTGAAAATGTGACACATTCCTCTGTGACAGATTTGATGCGGGCATTGGTGATGACGATGCGGTGTGTATACCTTCCAAGATATTCAATGGCATTGCCAAATCCGTTAAAGGTCTCTCTAGAATCCGGATACCACTTTTTTGTGTTGAGGGAATCCTAAGTTCCTTCCAGGCATAGGAAATACGCAGTATTTCACAGGAAGAAAAACTCAGTCTGCCATGAAGATCGTGCTCGTTCATACATGCAAGCAGCTTCCCCAGAAACTTATTGCCAGTTCTTTTGCCGGAATAAAGAAGCAGTTATAGGATTATTCCAGTTTTAATTCCCTGGAAAGTCCACGGCCGGAAACGATACAATGGACTCAGCTTTTTCTTCTATAGGAATTGATGATACACCATTAGATTGATATCCTCTTGCATCCGTTCATCAAAGCTTTTTCCCTTTGGCAATATCTTTCTTTTGAATTCATAGCCATGGGAAGATGCTTGTAGGTGCAAGCCTTTAACATATATAAGCATTGAGAATAGGATAGCTGAATGTGATATATCAAATCATCAAATTAGCCTGCAAAGAAAGGAGAAGACGCCATAAACATTCGAATCAATACCCAGCTACAGTTGAGTGACTTCTTGGCAAAACTGTCTGGTGAGTACAATTGAAAATTGAAATCAGAATGAAATTATTAGTTGAAAATAGATATATCTTAATATATAATTATGATAACATAGATAAAAATGCAAATAACTCTAATATTTAAACTATTTTAGGGAAATGGTATGAATCCAGAAAAATAAAAATAATAATTTTGATACAAAATATTTAAGAGGTGAAAATTATAAGAATAAATTAGTTGTTGAGAGTTCATGTCCTTCAGGTATTCCAATTGAAGGATCTCTCAGCACAAGAACGGTTGCAGCTTCGGAGATTCAATGTGAAACCAAGGTCGAGACTTATTTTAAGTGGGCGAAATAAAACAAGTGTAAGGTGCTTGCAGAAAGCAAAACATGGAATGGATTTACTTATGCCTTCTATCACGAGCATAAAAATTGAATAAAATAGATTTGAAAAATTTAGTTCGATGATAGGTTGGCTGCTAAATCTACTTTATATGATGGTTTCATGCTTGCAGATTTTTTTGATCTGAAGATTTATATTGGGTAATGTGTTAAAATGGTGGAATGATGGCTGATGTGTCTGTAAAATTTCACGTGGAAGCCCAAAAGCTGTCTGATTTTTCAGCAGTTGGCGATGCTGTTATTCTTGACTGGAATGAGAGCGTAAACGGGAATGCCATAATCCATTATGTGCTTTCAAGAAAAAGTGCTTTTATTTGAAAAGCGATGAAACATCATATTACAAGCAAATTGTGAGGAGTAATATCGACACGTTTCATAATAGTCTGTGCTTTCTTACTTACGTCGCTTCAGACTGCGAGGTTTAAGTGCTCATTTATCTTTGTTTATATAGATTTGCTGCTTTTTGATATACTACTGCATATACAATTAGGCTTAGGTCTTTTTTTCGATATCTATATCCTCCAGCTTATATGACCAGTGTATTATAATATAGTTATTATTAGTTATGATCTAGAAGATTTATTCTATTATACTTAATAAATATACTTATAATAAAGGGGAAAGAATATGAAAATACATATAGTTGTTTGTGATGATGAGGCAAATGCTGTAAAATTAATTTGTGAAAAATTATATATGATACTTAGTCCACTGATACAATTTGTTTGTTATGAGTATACCGATCCTAACGAAGTCATTGAACTGGCAAAGAATACTCATATAGATTTACTCCTAATTGATATTGAGATGCCTGAAATAAAAGGATTTGATGTAGTAAAAGAAATAAAATTGCATAATCACCAGCTATTAGTACTTTTTATTACGAATATGGATATGTATGTGTATGAATCTTTAAAATTTCAGCCGTTTAGATTTATCAGAAAATCTCATTTGAATGAATTGAACGAGGCACTAATCAGCGCTGTATCCGTAATAAAAAATAATATGGAAACCTTTACTATACCCATAAATCCAGTGACGAATAAGGAAGTAAAAGTTAATGATATAATTTATTTTGAATCTCTGCATAATAATGTAAAGGTAGTCTTAGATGGCGTTTTTTACATATTCAGATCTACTTTAAAAACAATAGAAAAGCAACTGGAGAGCAAAAGATTTGTCCGTGTACATAGTGGTTTTTTGATTAACTTGAAATATGTTTATCTTATCAGAGGAACTATTGTCGAGGTAACCTGTGGTGAAAATATAGTTCCGGTTCCATTAAGCAGAAGCCGTCGAAGTAATTTAATTTCCGAATACAAAAGGAGCTTAAGATAAAAATAACTATGAAAATATTTCAATTCAGCATTACTATATTTGACTCGTTGCTGGCAGTTTGCTTTTTGCTACGTTTTAACAAATGTAAATGGAATGAGAAACCTGGATTCTTGATATTATTTCCAGTTTTGGTTCTGATTACTCAGGTTTTTAATGAGAATTTTGATATTCTGGCTGTGATAGGAAGCATCGTAGCTTCTTACGTTGCAATGGTGATCTTGAAATTTGAACATAAAACGAGAATTGTGCTTTTCTGGTCTTGCATTCTTTATTTTGGAACACTAATGTTGACTAATTCCGTGGTCTTTAGCCTGTTTCAAATGTTTTTGAATAAAGATATAGATGTGTTGACTATATATAATAAACTTTTTGTAGTGATGTGTATTATTTCTAAATGTAGTCTATGGGCAATAGTCAGCGTTTATATCTTTTTAAAAGAAAAACCCAAAAAAAATAACACTGAAAATATTCGACCGATGTTAATCATCTCAGTTTATAATATTGTTTTATTTGTAGTTATCTTTCTTACATTCACAAATGATATTTTAGATAAGAGGTATGGAACTGCATTGGTTATTATAGGAATAGGAATCAGCCAGATCATTAACTACTATATGTATGTGAAACTGAATGAAAAAAGTATGATTGAAAATGAATACTATTTGCTAAAGAAGATGAATCGTCATGATAAACAGCATTTTGAAGAAAGTAAGCGGCATATTGAAAGAATTGCAAGAATTAATCATGATATTAAAAATCATCTAACATATATCGCATTTAATATTGAAAACAAAAATTATGATAAGGCCAAAAGTTATATTGTGGAATTGATTGAGAACGCTGATTTAAATAGTAATTCTGTAAAGCTTACTGATAATTCTTTGAATTTTATAATTAATAATAAACTAAATCAGGCCCGAAAAAAAGATATTAAAGTATTTGCCCAAATCGAAGATTTGAAGAAGCCATACATAGAGGAATTCGATCTGTGCATATTACTCTGCAATATTCTGGATAATGCGATTGAAGCCGTGGAAAAACAGAAGAAAAAACAGATCCATATTGAAATATTTAATCATGCCGGATATCAGACCTATTTTATAAAAAACACGATTGAAACCTCTATATTGGGTAAGAATTCCAGTCTTAATACAACAAAGAGTAAAAAACGGGATCATGGGTATGGTTTCCGACAGATCAATGATATTATTAATAAATATCAGGGGTATATTGATATTTATGAAATGGAGAAGTACTTCTGTGTTAAAATACTAATTCCTCAATTGTACCTAACATTTCCGTCTGAAAGGGAAAGTTAGGTACAATTATTTCAAAATAAAATAGATAAATTCGTATTACAAAAGATAGGGCCAGTCCCTGCTTTTCGTGATATTTTGAACTTAGCCGGTGGGGAAAAGGACACTATGGCTAAGTTTTTATCTTATAAAGACCGTTTTGAGATTGATCTTCTCATCCGTTAACTTTTTGTAGCGAGTCAGGATTAGCTTATGGTCCCGCTTGTAGTATTTTCGGAGTGATTCTGACAACGATTTTTGGAGTCGTTTACGTTTGTTTTATAAAATTCGACATAATATCCCGGTAAACTTTCAAATATCCCTCCATATTGCTTGAGTTTATAATATGCAGTACATTAGATGGAGATATATTCAAGAGTATCTGATATCAGTATATATCAGAATGATGCTCCGGAAACTCAGTTTATGTTTCGGCTGGCTGATGTTTTGTGGTTGTAATAGAAAGGGGGATACGGTCTGGCTTTACAGGATAATGGCGAAGCCATGTGAAGAAAAACAAGATGCTGTGTTTTTTTGTACATACGGGACAGGAAGATATAGCTTGTAGATATGTGAATGGTTTGTTATTAAATTATGATGATATTGATTATCATCTGCTCATGCCAAAAAGAAAGCTGGTGAAATATTATCCAGGTGTCCTTAAGGTGGCATATAAAACATGTTTCTGGACTATATTTTTTTTCTATGGGCAATATTGAGAGGATTCATACCATTCTCAGAATGAATTGACATTCTGCCGTATTCAAACTTCTGAAGGCGGATGATCAATTTCAGAAATTGGAAAAAAGAGAGCTTCAGCCCATCCTTTGATTAACAGGGCTGGAGTCGTTGAAGCATCAACGATAATTGTTGAAAATATGGTATTACTCAAAAAGGCTGTTGTGAACAATTGTCCTTCAGCCGCCGTATGACGGAAGGCATAGGGGTTGCACAACTCCTTTTCTATTTCCGAGAAAGGAGCGTCTTCTATATTTATTAAATGTCATAAGTGCGATTTGGTACATGAGAAAAAGAGATATTATATGAATCATAACGTATGTAGCCGCTGCGGCTGGTATGGGAATCTTAGCGCTGGACAGCGTCTGGCAATGATTGTTGATGAAGGAACTTTTCAGGAGACCGAGTCCGGTATCGGCTTCCAAGATCCGATTCTGTTTCCTGAATACTATGAAAAATACAGAAAAGCGGTTGAGACAACAGGTTTGGAGGAAGCTGTTGTTACAGGAAGAGGTTCCATCATGGGAATGAATGCCATGATCGGTGTGATGGATTCAAGGTTTATGATGAGCAGTATGGGAACCGCAGTGGGAGAAAAAATAACCAGATTATTTGAATCGGCTGCGGTTAAAAAATTGCCGGTTATCATATTTACTGCTTCCGGCGGTGCGCGTATGCAGGAGGGAGTAGTCTCGCTGATGCAGATGGCAAAAACTGCTGCGGCTGTGGCAAAATATTCGGAGCATGGTGGACTGTATATTAGTGTCCTTACAAATCCGACGACAGGAGGAGTAAGTGCCAGTTTTGCTTTTTTAGGAGATATTATTATTGCGGAGCCAGGAGCCTTAATCGGTTTTGCCGGAAAGAGGGTAATAGAACAAACGATCAGGGAAAAGCTTCCGGACAACTTTCAGACATCCGAGTATTTGCTAAAGCATGGTTTTATCGATACAATTGTTGAACGTCGTGATCTTAAAAAGACCCTTCATCAACTGCTTTGTTTTCATCAGAAATTTAACAGGGGGGCTTGTAATGTCAGTAACTAAAGACAGGAATAATTCTGTATGGGAAAAGGTAATGACGGTGAGAAGTGAGGCAAGATTCAGATGTATAGATATTGCCGGTCTGTTATTCGACTCTTTTTATGAATTACATGGAGACCGTTGCTA
The DNA here is from genome assembly GCA_041223105.1 of Lachnospiraceae bacterium 54-53. Lineage (GTDB taxonomy): Bacteria > Bacillota > Clostridia > Lachnospirales > Lachnospiraceae > Lacrimispora. The sequence continues at coordinate 170,720 of JBCLPO010000012.1, read as the reverse complement.
CGGAGATGACAGAGCAATGCGCGGCGGACTGGCGTATCTTGACGGACAACCAGTTACTGTGATTATGCAGTGTAAAGGCGGCAGTTATAAAAATCAGGAAGAGTGCAATTATGGAATGCCCCTTCCAGAAGGCTACCGAAAGGCGTTGCGCCTGATGAAACAGGCGGAAAAGTATTCACGGCCTGTAATTACGCTAGTTGATACTCCCGGGGCATATCCAGGCATGGAAGCGGAGGAAAGAGGTCAGTCTGAAGCTATAGCCAGGAATCTGTTTGAAATGTCCCTGCTTAAAGTACCTGTGATTGCCGTGATAATCGGAGAGGGCGGCAGCGGCGGCGCCTTGGCAATCGCTGTGGCCAACAAGATAATCATGTTGGAAAACGCAATTTTTTCCGTTGTTTCTCCAGAGGGTTGTGCAAGTATTTTATGGAAAGACAAACGATACGCTTCCCAGGCAGCGGAAAGTCTGAAAATAACGGCTAAGGATTTATATGATCTTCAGGTCATAGACCATATTATCGAAGAGACAAATGATATGGCACAGCTGGCTGCAAGGATAAAGACAGTAATTTTAAAAGCGTTGGTTGAATTGGAATTAATGACTGGTGAGGAGATTCGTGATAATCGATTAAAAAAATTCCGGGACATCGGAAAAGTATAAAAATATAAAAGGCATAGGAGAGATGAAATTGTTAATTAAACAATTGTTAAGCATTATTGAAGTGTGTGAGAAATCGGATTTGGATTCTTTCTGGTTTAAATCAAATGAGGAAGAAGTAAGCTTTCATAAAACTCATAGTGCGGAAGCCGTGTGCGGATTTAAAAATGATTATGATATCATCGTGGACCGTAAAGAGCCAACAGAAGAAATTTCCCAATCGGCTGATTTGGTAGTCATTAATTCCCCCCATGTCGGAATCATACATCTGAAAGAATTCTTGAATGATGATTTGGAAGACAGTAATATTATGGTACGGCAAGGAGATTCCCTTTGTACAATAGAGGCCATGAAACTCTACAATAACGTGGTATGTCCGGTCAACGGAAGAGTGGCGGAAATTATGGTTAAAGATGGTCAGGAAGTGGAATACGGGCAGCCGTTATTAAAAATTGAGGAATCACTGTGAGCAGAAGTATGAAAACATTAATCGCGAACCGTGGGGAAATTGCAGTTCGAATCATCCGCGCTTTAAAGGAATTAAATATTGAGACATTGGCGGTTTATTCAACGGCAGACCGGCATGCGTTGCATACTGAAATTGCCGATCAGTCTGTCTGCATCGGACCTGCCAGCGTGGCTGAATCTTATTTAAACTCATATCGGTTATTGTCTCTGGCATGTATGAAAAATGTGGGTTATATTCACCCCGGTGTTGGATTTTTGGCGGAAAATGAAGAATTTTCAGAGCTATGTGAGAAATGTGGTATCGGATTCATTGGCCCGAAAAGCCGGATTATTGGTCTGATGGGAAATAAAAATAATGCCAAAAAATTGGCTCACGAGAGCGGTTTACCAATTATCCCGGGAAGTGATGCGGTGGTTTCGTCGGCAGAGGAATGTGCAGAAGTAATAGAAAAGATCGGATTGCCTATAGTATTGAAAGCTACGGCAGGGGGCGGTGGAAGGGGCATCCGTTACATTACCCACAAAGATCAGATCGAAGTGAATTATGAACTCTGTCGGCAGGAGGCCGAATCGGCATTTAAAAGCAGTGATTTGATTGTTGAACGGTATTTGAGGGATGCCCGGCATGTGGAAGTTCAGATTCTTGCGGATTCCTATGGGAATGTTATCCATGTGGGAGATCGCGAATGCAGTATACAAAGAAATAATCAGAAAATTATTGAAGAAGCCAGGTGCTTGAATATATCTGATGGACTAAGGATAAAACTGTACAAAGACTCAATTAGGCTTGCCGAAATAATTGGTTATGTCGGCGTGGGTACTGTTGAATTTCTGGTTCTGCCTGACGAAACATATTATTTTATGGAGATGAATACAAGGCTGCAAGTAGAACATACGATTACCGAACTGGCTACCGGGATCGATCTGGTAAAAGAACAAATCAGAGTTGCTCATGGTGAAAAATTATCAATCACTCAGGAGGAAGTCTGTTTCCAAAACTATGCTTTGGAATGCAGAATCTTGGCTGAGAACCCCAGCCGTTCATTTGCACCATCTTTTGGAAAAATCACACAAATGCATCTTCCCGGTGGCAATGGAGTACGAATTGACTGTGGTTACCGATGCGGAGATGTGTTATCACCATACTATGATTCCTTACTTTTAAAACTATGTTGCTATGCTCCTGATAAGAAGTCAACGATTAAAAAAATGCAGCTTTGTCTGGATGAGATACGGATTGCAGGAATTGATACAAATATCGATTTTCTTCGGTTTATTATGAAAGATGAAAGATTTGCAAGGGGGATGTATGATAAAAACTTTGTATCGGAGATAGTAACCGATTTTGAGGCTTTTTGTGGTACGGTATATCCGATCATATAAACATGCTATATCGAAACATTGCAGAACGGACGGTATCATGCTTAAATTATTTATAATTAAAATCATTCGGGATTTATACAAAAGTGAGTATGATCAGTTAATGCTCTCCGTAGCTGAAGAAAAACGCTGCCGAATCAAAAAATACTGCTTTTACATTGATGCTCAAAGAGCATTATTAGGGGATGTTCTAACAAGGTATGCAATATGCAAGGAATTTAACTTGTCGAATTTCGAACTGTCTTTTACGGTCAATCAATATGGGAAACCATATCTTCTTAGCTTTCCATATGTTGAGTACAATATTTCCCATGCAGGGCAGTTTGTCGTTTGTGTTCTCAATGATAATGGTCCAATCGGTATTGATATAGAAGTGGTAAAAAATTCGAATCTCGAATTAGCGAAACGGTTTTACACCGAAGGTGAATATAGATACCTTGTAAACCAGCTGCAAGAAACTCAGTCAGAATATTTTTGCCAGCTATGGACCATGAAAGAAAGTTATGTCAAATTGATTGGGAAGGGTTTATCCATTCCCCTTAATTCTTTCAATGTATTAGAAAGAGCTTCCGTAAAAAACGCATATTTCAGGCAGTTTATAAGGAATAAAGAGGTGGTAGGAATGATCTGTTCATGGAATATGGAACAGATATCTTGTGAGTATTGTAGTTATTCCGATCTGTTAAACTGGTCAAAGATGAGTATTTAAGCAACATGCAGTAAAATAGCAGCTAAAGGAACGAATGGGATAGAAGGATATTTAAATGTTAACATATGGAGTTCATCAGTTAAAGGTACAACAAGCTGGATTTATAAATTACATATATTTAATTGTTGATAAAATTTCAAAGCAAACAGCTATCGTTGATCCATCGTGGAATTACGCTGCAATACTCAATCTGATAAATAAATTAAACGTTAAAGTCGATGCTTTGCTTTTAACACATTCTCATATTGATCATGTATACATGGTTGACAGCTTAATCGAAAAATATAAAGATGTTAAAGTTTATATGTCAGACATCGAATGTCAGTATTATAAATACACCACGAACAATCTTATGAGACTTTACGATGGGGATATAATAAGGCTTGGTGACACGGAAGTGACCTGCATATTAACTCCTGGTCATACAAAAGGTTCCATGTGTTATTTATTACAGGAGAGCATATTTACAGGAGATACGATTTTCGCAGAGGGATGCGGCATGTGTACATCACTGGGTGGAGACGCCTATGAAATGTACCAAAGCATCCAAAAAATTAAAAATATGGTAAAACCTCATGTACGAGTGTATGCAGGTCATTCTTATGGAAAAAATCAAGGGGAGACATTAATGGAAATATCAGAATATAATATATATTTTCAAATAAATGATATAAAAAAATTTGTGGAGTTCAGGAATAGAAAAGGACAGAATAATTTATTTGAGTTTACATGAACCTGCTGAGAGGAGTAAAAAGTGAGTAATTCAATTGTATTTCTCTGTCTGGGGCAAGGCTCCCAATATTTTAATATGACCTATGAGTTGTATAGAAAAAACAAGGCTTACCATGATTATCTATGCGAAGTGGATGATTTGGTTTATCAAATAGCGGGTTGCAGAGTGTTGGATTATATATTCGATAAATCAAAAAGTCTTTCTGAACCATGCGATGATCTGCAATTAAGCAGTTTAGCATTGTTTCTATGTCAGTATTCACTAGGTAAATTGTTAATCGATCAGGGAATTGTTCCAGATTATATTGTAGGTTCCAGTATGGGAGAGCTTGTGGCATTGGCTCTTTCGAATGACAGCCATTTAGAAAGAGTGATAAAATTATTGTCTCAATCTGTTAGAAGGATTGAGATAAGCTGTCAAAAGGGAGGAATGCTTGCAGTTTTACATAATAGTAATGTTTTTTATAAACAAAGAGAAGTTTTTGGAGACTGCGAGATTGCAGGGATAAATTGTGATGATAATTTTGTGGTTACAGGCAGTAATTATTCCTTAATGAAAGCTGCAGGTTATTTGAAGGAAAATAGAATTATATTTCAACGTCTTCCAGTACAGTATGCTTTTCACTCTGATATGATAGCGGAAGTGCATGAAGAGGTTGAAAGTTGCTTTCGTCCTTGGAAATTAAACGTGCCAATCGGTTCCTGTGCATATGGAGATATTATAGAAATATTGCCACGTTCTTATATTTGGGACATATTGAGACGGCCAATCCTATTTCAAGAGATAATTCAGAGGATTGAGAAAAATATAAAACCAATCTATTTTGATTTAAGTCCAGGTGGAACATTGTCTAATTTTATCAGGCGCATAGGTACGTCGAATAAAATTTATTCTGTTATAAACAGATACCATAAAGAAAATGAATATTTAGAAAGGTTAATAAATGCTTTCACGATAAAGGAAAGGTAATTATCACGCTTTCGATGAAGGGTGCCTTTCACAGAAAGGAGCGGTCTTAATTATGTTAAAAATAGCAGTATGTGACAACGATTTACTATTTATTAAACAGTTTAAAAAATTATTGTTATTTGAGTTTAATCTTTATAAGACAGAAGTAAAGATTGAGTGTTTCATGCGGGGGAAAATATTACTGGAAAGTGTTGAGAAGCGGGAAATGCTTTACGACATTATCTTTTTAGATATAGATATGCCTGAAATAAATGGGTTTAAAGTTGCGAAAAGGTTGCGGGAAATTAAAAATAATTCCCTATTGATATTTGTTACTTGTATGGATAATGAAGCAACAGAGGGATATAAATATAACGCATTCCGATATATCCTAAAAAGTAGAATTGACAGTGACATTCGGGAAGCGGTTAAGAAAATTGTTTACAGGCTGCGCAATGTAGTCCATGAAAATGAAATCATAGAATTAAAATATTTAAATTATGATATGTATGATACGGTAAAGGTAAGGAAGGATGATATTATTTATTTTTTCATTGACAAAACAAGAAGAGTAAGCCTTAAAACTATGACAGGTACATATAACTTATTAGTCAGAACGCTGACATATTATCAGAATAAGATGAATTGCAATTTTTTTGATATTTACCTTCGCAGCTATTTATTAAATATGAATCACATAGAAGATATAAAAGGCAAATATTTTATTTTGAAAAATGGTGAAAAATTCTTAATGGGCAATACAAACGAGACTGTATTTGCATCCAGAAAGAAGTATATGCATTTTTTGATGAAAGTGAGATGCTTTATAGATTAAATTCAAAGTATTTGATGGGGAAACATAGTTATGGAATTATTTTGGAAGGCAGTAGAGTTATTAATGTGTTCTATTGAGATCTGGCTTTTTATTTTTTTTTGCTCAAATATGTTAAAATTAAATAATTTGATACCGATATATTTGTTTGTTTTAGGCACAAGTCTCGCTGCATTTATGATGTATATCTTGACTATGGTTACTGATTATTCTTCATATAAAATATTTTTTGACTTTTTTATTTTATATGCTACAGTAATGATATTTTTCGCAGGAAGTATGAAGAAGAAAACTGTATATGCAATTTTGTCTTATACAATTCTGATAATATCAGATTTACTGAGCAAAGCGGTTATGTCTTTCGTAAAAGCTACTGCAACATGGGATATTATACTTGTGGGCAGTATCGATAGATTGGCCGTATTTAGTATGGCTAAAATTATTTTTATTTTGTTAATTGTACTTATTATTAGTTTTAAAGATAAAGGCAAAAATAATCTCTTGCCCCAATTTTGGATAGGATTCTTATCCTGCTATTCTGTAATCCAATGTATTGTTATAGCGCTGATTAATGCAGGTTTCTTTGTTGCCGGAAATGAAAGAGCAAGCAGGATTCTGGCAATCGTAATGCTGCTTTTTATTATACATGATTTATTTATGTATTATTTTTTTTATTATTTATGCAAATATTTTAAGAAATTTAATGATATAAGTGCACTGGAATACCAGGATAGAATAAATGCTAACTATATTTTACAGAAAAATGATTCAGACAAAATACTTAGAATCATGAGCCATGATTTAAAACATAATTTAATTCTATGGAAGGAACTTGCTTCGGAAAAGGGATACATGGAAGCACAAAAAAATATAATTGAGTATGAACAAATTTATGAAGCCAATAAATTAATTCATACAGGAAATAAAATTGCTGATGCAATAGTTAACCAAAAACATTTTTATGCAAGAGAAAATGATATACAATTTGACTTCAGAGGTGTGTTTCACAACGAACTTATTTTAACAACCATAGATTTATGTGCACTGCTTGGAAATATTTTGGATAACGCCATTGAAGCCGCCATAAAAGTTGATAAAAATGCACCACGTATCATCAGGATAGATATTAAAAGAGATGGTCATTTTCTAATACTGTATACCGAAAATAGCTGTATTGACAGCAATATATTTTTAGTTACGAGAAAAAAGAATCAATCAAGGCATGGCATTGGTATGATTAGTTTGAAGCAGGTTGTATCAAAGTATGAAGGAATTATAGAGAATAAATATAACGATGGTTTTTTTAAAACAACCATTATATTACGGGCTTATGATTCAGGATAATTATGTTGATAATTCTAATACAGTATAAATCGGGCAATGCGAATGAGTAACTTGGGTTGCAAAAAACAACAGCCCTGCTTTCTTGGATATTATGAATCATATAAGCAAGAAAATTACTTTTTATCAAGTATTGATTTCACAAACTGTTTGGCTTTTTTTACATCATCAGCGTCGGGGCGGCCTTTACGCAAAAACATATACTGGCCGGGACAATGGTATTCTTCACTTGAAACGGTAAGTCCCTGGTCTTGAAGATACTTCTTGGATTTTTCATAAGCCGACTTGACAATAGCCGTTGTGCTGAATACTACAACCATTTTGACATTCCTTGGATCCAGGGTTGTAATATATTCTTTCAGTTCCGGATCAATGTCAAAAGCATATAAGCCTGTTCCTAAAAATAATAGATCGACTTCTCCTTGTACTGGCTCACGGATTGACTTCGCAAATACCTCCGCTTCTTTGGCGATAGCATCAGCAATCAACTTCGTATTGCCGGATTTTGAATAATAACGCACTTCAATATTCATAAATAATCCTTCTTTCCATTTATTTTTAATCATTTTACAATCAGAGATGCAAACCTGCCAATAATAGATTTGATTGCAATACAACCGGCTATAATAAATAATGCGGTTTTGGGGTTATTTATTACAGGAATATTCCAGTTAAATATTTGTGCTACTGTGGCAAACAATGCACTTACACCAAAAATGTATCCCAAAATGGTAAGTGGGTGGGCTGGAGCATTGCTGATGAATTTACCGATTGTCGGCATAGCCATACAGATTGCAAACCCGATTGCACCCAATGTGATAGCAGCCAATCTCGGACCACGAATAAACAGGATTTGTTTACCGGATAATCCTGCACCGACAATCAAACCAGTTATTAGCCATTCTGCTGCTAATATTCCAATTTCTTTCATTGCTTATCTCTCCTTAAATGAATTGTGTTGAATTGCGAAATATGTTTTTCCAAAAAAGATACGGCTTTCTCGAATTTATCAGCTTGACTGTCGTATTTGCATAGCAGAAGATATAATGGGGAATAGAATTGCAGGGCCATTATCATAGGGTCAGTATCAATATAAATTCCCTCTTTTATCAGATTAACAAAAATATTAGTTATATAATTCAATCCATTGTTGATAATCAATTTCCGGAAAAACTCCCCGGCTTCCGAATTATTATATTGTTCTATTGTCAGCATCCTGCGCAGTTGAGAACCGTATTCTGTTTTGAGATAAAATTTGAACATTGTAAGGCTAATATGGAACAGTTCTTCTCTTGCATCGTGTTCTTCAGAGAGAGTACTGGCTATCCTTTCTGGGGCAATAAAATTGGAAGTTACTTCTTGATAGCGGTGTTCAACGTCTTTGAGAATTGAGTCAAAAATGTCTTGTTTACCACTGTAATGTTTATATAGGGCGCTCTCCCGTATTCCGATTTCTTTTGCAATGTCGCGAATACCAACTCCGTCATAGCCCCGTTCGGAAAACAATTTTAATGCAACTGTTAAAATGACTTTCTTTGTATCCCGGGTTTCGCTTTTGGGCATTATAACCTCCATGAACCAATATGGTGATCAAGTGATCACTTATTATTATAGTGAACATACGATCACTTGTCAAGAGGAAAATCATTTACCCTATAAAAAATGCAGTACGCACCAGAAGGAGTACAATGCTCTGGTATCCATTATTGTTATAACTATGAATTATGCTGTTGAAATAAGCGTCTGGATTTTGGAAAGCTTTAAAAGCTCTCCCTGCAGATCTGTTAAGATGATTTCAAACGAAAAACCGGATTTCAAACGCTTAAATATTTACAGCATGTATTATCTTAATTTATAATGTCGGAAAAAGGTGTTGCCAATAAATTATTTAAACACAATTTGTTGGATTTATCCGTTGACTTTTTCTTTCTTTGGAGTTTGTCTGCGACTAAATTTGAATTCAGTTATATTTTTGCTGAAATATTCAATTTCCAAGGCGTTTAATGATGCAGATGTTAAAAAATTTGATCAAATCAAAACGTAAGTTTGAATATTTGAAACATGAAGGCGGCTAAATATTTGAGAAAGGTGGATGTTGAATTGATTGCTTATGTATTTCCGGGACAGGGGTCTCAAAAAAAGGGTATGGGAGAAGGGCTTTTTGATGAGTTCAAATTACTTACAGAAAAAACAGATGCTATATTGGGTTATTCAATCAGGGAATTATGTATCCATGACCCAGATAACAAATTAGCCAATACTTTGTATACCCAACCTGCATTGTTTGTCGTAAATGCTTTTATGTATTTGAAAAAGATACAACAGATGGATGGAAAGAAGCCTGATTACGTTGCGGGCCATAGTCTGGGCGAGTATAATGCTTTGTTTGCAGCCGAAGTTTTTGATTTTGAGACGGGCCTTAAGCTGGTGAAAAAAAGAGCTGAGTTGATGAGCCAATCAGCCGGTGGGGCAATGGCGGCTGTCATAGGGCTGAAAGAGGACAAGATCAATAAAATCCTAAGGGATCATGGTTTGCAGACAATTGACATAGCGAATTACAATGCGCCAACGCAAATTGTAATATCCGGTTTAAAAGATGATATCGAACGGGCCAAACCGATATTTGAATCGGAAGGAGCGAGCATGTATACGATGCTCAAAGTAAGCGGTGCATTCCATTCCAGATATATGGAGAAGGCGAGAAACGAATTTGAAACATTTTTAGAATCATTTGTGTTTTCACCGCCTCAGATTAAAGTTGTATCCAATGTCCATGCCAGACCATACAACTCGGCAAATATAAAAGTTAATATGTTAGATCAAATTAACGGCTCGGTTAAATGGACGGAGTCGGTAAGATATTTATTGGGGAAAGGCTGTTGGGATATTCTGCAGGTTGGTCCTGGAAATATCATTGCAGGATTAGTAAATACAATCAAAAGAGACGCCTCACCGTTGATGATAGATGACGAGCCGGCTATGTCTGCAAACGACGGAGTTTTACATAATGAGATCGAAGGATTTTCTTTGGGGGATCAGGAGTTTATTAGAGACTATGACTTAAAGTATCCCTATGTCATAGGACCAATGTATAAAAATATATCCTCCAAAGAAATGGTTGTAAAAGCCGGCTCATCGGGTATGTTGGCGATTCTTGGCACAGGAGGCTTGTCTCATCGGGAGATTGAGGACGCCATAAAATATATTCGGGAGAAGCTAAAAAACCGAAACTGTTTTGGGGTAAATCTCATATATGATGTAGCAGATCCTCAGAGCGAGAACGGGCTTGTTGATCTATATTTAAAAAATGGAGTCAGCAATGTGGAAGCATCTTTTTATATGGGAATAACAGAGGCTCTCGTACGGTTTAGAATAACCGGAATACACAAAAATGAAAGCGGAGAAATCATTGCCCCCCACAGGATTATCTTCAAGGTAACACGGCCTGAAACTGCGGAGGCCTTTATGAGCCCTCCACCTGCCCGCTTGGTGGACAGCCTTGTTAAAAAGAAATTCATAACTGCCGAAGAAGCAGGGCTTGCGAGCGGGATACCTATGGCCAATGATTTGTGTGTTGAGGGGGATCCGGCAGGTTATACAAATCACGGCTCATTATTTGCATCCTTGCCGGTTATAATCGCACTGCGGGATAAATTGGCCAGGGCATTTGATTTTAGGAAAAAAATTAGAGTTGGTGCGGCAGGAGCAATTGCAACGCCGGAGGCAGCAGCGGCAGCATTTATGATGGGAGCAGATTTTATACTGACCGGTTCCGTGAACCAATGTACCGTGGAAGCCGACATAAGCAACGATGCTAAGGATATGCTTGCACAGTTGGATATACAGGATACATGTTATGCTTCTGCTCTATCCATGTTTGAAATGGGGGCAAAGGTGCAGGTAATGAAGAAGGGAGTTTTTTTCCCTGTTCGGGCAAACAGGCTTTATGAAATTTACAAAAATCATAATTCCTTCGATGAAATTGACGCTGATGTAAAACGAACAATTGAAGAAAAATATTTTAAGGAAAGTTCTAAACAGGTTTTTGAAAAGTGCAAGAAAATATTTCCTTATGACGAAATTGAAAAAGCAAATAACGATTCTAAGAAAAAAATGGCATTGTTATTTAAATGGTATCTGTATAACGCTTTTGATATGGCAAAGAAAGGAGATAAAGAGAATAGCATTGATTTTCAAATTTATTGCAGCCCCGGAATGGGCGCGTTTAATAACTGGGTGAAGGGGACTCACCTGGAAAACTGGAGAAACAGGTATGTAAATGAAATTGGCATTGAGATACTCAGAGGAGCGGAAGGGATTTTACATAGGAATGGTTTTTAGAATCCAAGGAATTCGTTTTGTTTAAAAAAGAATATTTTATTGTTTTATCATACAGTTATATATCATAGAAAAGCAGGTGGATAACGATGAAAAAAAACTATATTGGACTGGCCACAACTTTACATGACAGTGCCTTGGCCATTGTAAATGACGATGGGGAACTGGTATTTGCTGAAGCCACTGAAAGGTACATGCAAAATAAAAGAGCCATGAATATTTCACCGGATGTGTTTTTAAGGATTTCCCAAATCGTCAATCAGTATTGCGATCCGGAGGCAGATTTTGTTGTTGCCCATACATGGAGTGAAAACACAGAACATGTAATGAAGCACTCGAAGGCCGGCCTTGATGATACGATTGAGGCTGAAAAGCAGATACAAGAGCTCTTTGGCGAGGTACCTTTTTCTATGAAAAGGTATTTTGCCAGTAACAAGTTTATTTTGTATTCTCAGATAAATTCTATTCAACAGGCCGCCAAAACGTTGGAGTATGAGCTTGCTATTTCAGAAAGATGGAGTAAAAGGGGATATACGGTGAAACGGTATGAACATCATCTGACGCATGCAGCGGCGGCCTGTTATACAAGTTCATTTAAAGAGGCGGCTTGCGTTGTGCTGGATGGATTCGGAGAAACAGGTGCATACAGCTGCTACTCATACAAAGACGGCACGATCAAAGAAGTTGAAGGGATGAAAAACAAAGGAATAGGGAGTTTGGGTGTTTATTATAACTTTGTATGCGACATATGTGGATTTGAGAGCCTGACAGGTGAAGAGTGGAAAGTAATGGGCCTCGCTGCCTATGGGAAATTTGACGAGGAGATATATGGAATATTTAAAAAAATCATTACCATAAACGGATTGCACATTGAGATGTGCGGACCCAGTAAACTGCTGCAAATTATGCAGAAAGTATATTCCCGCAGAAGGAAAAAAGGAGACCCGCTCATCGATTATGCGGACATTGCTTATACGGGGCAGTATCTGTACAATGAGCTGCTGTTTGAATATCTGAATAATGTTTATAAACTGGGTATTTCCGATAATCTCGTATTAAGCGGGGGGTGCGGGCTCAATTCATCAGCAAATGGCAAAATTATTGAAAATACGCCTTTTAAGTCGGTACATATTTATTGTGCACCAGGAGACGACGGCAATGCCGTAGGAGCAGCGCTGGTGGCTTATTATGAAGACCATCCGGACAAAAAACCTCAGGGTATCCTGCAGCATCCGTATTTGGGCTCAAGTATATCCGAACATTCCCTGGCTAATTTTATGAAGTTCAGCGGGTTAAAGTCCATCGAAACACATCCGGATAATATATGTCAAAAGGCTGCGCAGCTTATTGCAGACGGTAAGATCATTGGCTGGATACAGGGCAGGGCGGAATTTGGACCAAGAGCGCTTGGCAACCGTTCGATTTTAGCAGATGCCCGTAACCCAAAGATAAAAGATGAAATTAATTCCCGAGTCAAATTCCGGGAGGAGTTCAGGCCGTTGGCGCCCTCTATTTTAAGTGAATTCGGAACGGATTACTTCGAAAATTATCAAGATTCGCCCTATATGGAACGTACATTATATTATAAAAAGGAGATGATCAGAAAGGTTCCCGGCGTTGTTCATGAAGATGGTACCGGCAGGCTTCAGTCGGTTAAAAAAAACTGGAATGAAAGATACTATAATCTTATTTGGGAGTTTTACCAGATCACAGGCGTTCCGTTGGTATTAAACACAAGTTTTAATGTTATGGGCAAACCGATTGTTCACTCATTGGAGGATGCGGTAGCCGTATTTTTCACTTGCGGTCTTGATGCACTTGTCATTGGAGATATCCTGGTTTTAAAGTGAATTAAGTTTTGTCTTCACCGTTAATTGTAAACAAATAAGTATTTATATTAAAAAAAGGCGGATTAACATATGAAATTTGATCAGATTTTTAAAATTGTCCAGGATAGTATTATGGATGTTCTACCCGATATACAGCGCGAGGAAATAAATATTGAAGATAGTCTCTCAAATCTTGGCGCTAATTCGATTGACCGGATGGACATTATAATCAATTCAATGGAAGGGGTGGAACTCAAAATTCCGCTTGTTGAATTTGGTGAATTAAAAAATATTAAGGGTATTGTTAGTCTTTTGTATGATAAAAAAATGAAAGATACATTGATGGATGAGTGATTATGGAACACAGGGTATATATAACCGGGATGGGCATATTAAGTTCCATTGGTAAAAACATAAATGAGTTTACCAGCTCATTAGCCAATGGCAATAGCGGAATTGATTGGATGGATTTGGATTATGGAGAAGATTTTCCGGTAAGGATAGGCGCTCAATTAAAGGGACTTTCTACCAGAACCTTAATGGATGAGCTGCAAAATGCTCCGGGGAAAATAGCTGCCAGGGTGAAGAAAGTGAGTGCCAGAGCTCCTTATTCCTTACAAGCAACATTACTTCCGGTTATTGAGGCATGGCATGATGCCGATCTTGATGCGGCAGCTGTAGAACCGGATAAGATTTCTCTTGTCGTGGCGGGAAGCAATATTTCGCAGCAATATCAGTATTCTATTTATAAAAAATATGCCGGTTCTTTACAATATGTTACGCCAAGCTATACACTGCATTTTATGGACACAGATCAAGTTGGAACCATAACTGAATTATTAAATATCCATGGGGAAGGCCTGAGTGTAGGCGGGGCGTCTGCAGGTGGAAATGTAGCCCTTATTAAAGGGTTTCAGGCGATAAAATTTGGAATATGTGATGTTTGTATTGTCGTCGGACCTCTAACGGATCTATCACCTTTGGAATTACAAGGTTTTTATAACCTTGGGGCTTTGGGCGGCAAAAATTTTCATAATAACCCCAGTAAGGCTTGCAGGCCCTTTGATAAAAGCCATGAGGGGTTTATATACGGGCAAGCTGCCGGATGCGTTGTACTTGAATCGGATCAAAGCGCGTCAAAAAGAAACGCCAGGGTTTATGCTCAGCTGCTGGGAGGTTCTATTGTTTGTGCCGGGAACCACTTGTCTGATCCAAGTGAGGACGCAGAGGTAAAAGCAATGACAAATGCGATTGAGAATGCCAATATCCATCGTTCTGAAATTCAATATATTAATGCGCATGCCACATCTACACCGATGGGAGATATGGCAGAAGCAAGCGCAATTAAAAGAGTATTTGGTCAAACTCCTGATAAAATCTGGATTAACGCTACAAAAGGCTTCACAGGCCATTGCCTGTATTCGGCAGGTGTTATTGAGGCCATCGCGACTGTTATACAAATGAATAAAGGGTTTTTACATGGCAATAAAAACCTCTATGAACCGATTGACTCTTCGTGCAGGTTTTGCGGCCGTTCTTTGGAACACGCAGAGATAAATATAGCTATGAGTAATTCTTTCGCTTTTGGAGGGATCAACACCAGTATTATTATAAAAAGGGGAATGTGATATGAGAGTAGGAATTGAAGCTATAAATTTCTATGGCGGAGCTGCCAGCATTGACGTTGCATCTATTTTTCAAATGAGACAGCTGGATTTGAGTCGGTTTGATAATTTGATGATGTCAAAAAAATCTGTTGGACTTCCATGCGAAGACGCAGTAACACATGGTGTTAATGCTGCCATTCCGATCATAAATGCGTTAACGCCCGAGGAAAAGAACCGGATTGAACTGGTAATCACCTCAAGCGAGTCAGGACTTGATTTCGGTAAGTCTTTAAGTACATATATCCACGATTATCTTGGTCTAAGCCGTAACTGCAGGCTATTTGAGATCAAACAAGCATGTTATGGGGGAACGGCTGCTTTTCATATGGCAAGCACATTTGTAGCTTCAAATGTATCACCAGGGGCAAAAGCGCTTGTCATCGCATCTGATGTTGCCAGGGCAGCCGCAAGGCTCACCTATGCCGAAACATCACAGGGGCTGGGAGCAATAGCAATGCTTGTAAGCGATAAACCGGATGTGTTTGAATTGGATTTTGGGGCAACGGGACAGTACAGTTATGAGGTTATGGATACCTGCCGGCCAAAGCCTGATATTGAAACAGGCGATGCGGACTTGTCGCTGCTTTCATATCTTGACTGCCTTGAAAACAGTTACAAAGCTTATTGTGAAAAAGTTGAAGATGTTGACTTTGTTAATACATTTGATTATATGGCATATCATACACCATTTGCCGGAATTGTAAAGGGCGGCCACAGAAAGATGATGAGGGAACTGGTAAAAATAAGTCCTAAGGAGATTGACGCAGATTTTGAACGGAGAATCAGGCCTTCCATGCTATTTTGCACCCAGGTTGGAAACGTATACTCTGCCACAGTATATCTGGCACTCTGCGGCTTAATTGAAAGCGCCCGGATTGATTCCATGAAGCGCATCGGTATATTTTCTTATGGATCAGGATGTTCCTCGGAATTTTACAGCGGTGTTGTTACGCCCAAATCAAAAGAAGCCTTAAAACCAATGAATCTGCAGCGCAATCTTGAAGGCAGGTACAATCTTTCTCCGGAAGAGTATGAGGATTTGCTTGAAATGAATATGGCTTGGCCATTTGGCATTAAAGATAAGGAAATGGATTTAAATCCGTTTAGGAGAATTTATGATCATTTTATTGATGGAAGGCACCTGTTGGTCTTAAAGAGAGTAAACAATTACCATAGAGAGTATGAGTGGAGTTAGGAGCGGGTGAAATATGGGTTTTGAGACAATTTCTGTACACAAGCGTGAAGGTGTGCTAAACATCACTCTTGACAGGCTGCCAAACCGTAACAGCATCAATTGTGCTCTTCTTTGGGAATTAAACCAGGCTCTTGATATTGCGTGTGAGGACAGCGTTTGTAAGGTGGTTATTTTAGAGGGAAAAAACGGTATATTCTGCACGGGTATGGATTTTGCAGAAGTGACCCAAAACCATACCAAAGACCAGGAACAGGACCGTACATTATCAGAAACCTATATGAAAACATTAAAGCGAATTTCACTTGTTCCAAAAGTCTTCATTTCTAATATTGACGGGCAGGTAATAGCCGGAGGTGTTGGTATTGCGTGCGCAAGTGATTTTGTTATTGCCACAGGCCGGTCCCAGTTTAGTTTGTCGGAAGGGTTATGGGGGCTTTTGCCGGCAATGGTGACACCATTTTTGATCCGGCGGGTTGGGTTCCAGAAAGCATATACACTTACGCTTTCGACTCTGCCCATGAATGCACAGGAGGCATTTGGATGCGGACTGGTTGATGCGGTCAGTGATAACCCTGATATTGAAATACGCCGTCTGCTGCAACGGATATTAAAAATAGAAGAGGATACAATTTTCAATATCAAAAAGTATTACCGGGATATGTGGATTATCAATGATGAGATGGAAAGAAGAGCGGTTGATGAGACAGCACAGCGGGTCTCTAGCCCGCAAGTAAGGTCAAATATAGAAAACTATATCAAATATAAAAAGTTTCCGTGGGAAGATAAACCCTTACTGTAACCTGGATAGAGAGATTGACTGAATATAAAAGGATAAACAGAGGTGATTGGATTTATGGAAAGAACTCTTGTTGATTTGTTAAAGGGAAGCGCACAAAATAGTGATAATGGTTTTGTTTTCATTTCAGGGGAAAAAGATGAAGAGTTTATATCATACAGAGAAGTGTACCGTATTTCCCTGGGCATGCTTGGCAATTTACAAAAAAAAGGATTAAAAAAGGGCGATGAGCTTGTTTTTCAAATGGAAGATAACAAAAGCTTTATTGTTATCTTTTGGGCTTGTATCTTGGGAGGAATTGTACCTGTACCGGTCACAGCCGGCAATACAAACGAGTATAAGCTTAAGCTTTTGCAGATTTGGGATTTTCTGAACAACCCCAGCCTTATTTGTAATTTGAAACGCCGGGATATTTTGCACAAGTATGTTCTGGAGAATTATGACGAGGAAAAATGGCAGCGCTTAGAACAAAAAACATTCGTACTTGAGGAACTGGAAGACGGTGCAAAAAGTGACGGGTTTTGTGATGTAAGGGAAGAAGATATTGCTTTAATTCAGTTTTCCTCCGGGTCTACCGGGGAACCCAAAGGAGTCATGCTGACACATGCAAATATCATCGCAAATGTAACTGCTATCATAAATAGGCTGGGTTCGGTCAAAGAAGACATTGTCCTAAGCTGGCTGCCTCTGACTCATGCAATGGGGATGATAATGCTTCATTTGATGGCTGTGGGGGCTGGATGCAGACTGATGCTTATGGATTTGCAGTTATTTACAAGGACACCCGATTTATGGCTGTCAAAAGCGTCAGAGCACCGGGCTACGCTCTTGGCTTCTCCAAACTTTGGGTATAAATATTTTCTGTCAAATTATAAGCGCGAAAAAAACAAGATGTGGGATTTATCTCATGTAAGAGCTATCCTTAATGGGGCTGAACCGATTTCGTTTGATCTTTACGAAACATTTCTTGAAGAACTGACGGTATATGGTATGAAAAAAAGTGTTATGCATGCGGCTTACGGGCTTTCCGAGGCGACAGTGGGTGTAACAATAACCCCTATGAACGAGGATCCGGTTGCAGTCTGCGTGGACAGAAATCATTTAGTAATGGAAGGTAAAGTCCGGTATGTTGATAAAGATGATAAGAACTGCTTAAAATTCATGGACGTAGGACCGGCCCTTGATTTTACTGAAATTACGATCCGGGATAAAGACGGCAGAATTGTTGGTGACGATATTGTTGGCAGAGTTTTCGTAAAAGGAAAAAATGTGACCAAAGGTTACTATAATAACCAACAGGCTACCGACCAGGTGTTGGATAAAGATGGAGGGCTTGACACGGGGGATTTGGGTTTTCTAAGAAATGGAAGGCTTGTAATTACAGGAAGAGAAAAAGAAATAATAATTATTAACGGGCAGAATTTTTATCCCCATGATTTGGAACGGGTTGCGGAAGATGTGAAAGACGTTCAAGCGGGACAGGTTTTGGTGTCTGGTATTCAAAACAGCGAGACCGGGAGTGATAAAATAATAGTCTTTGTTTTATTTGAGCATAAGATCGAGGATTTTGTCCCGTTGGCTTTGGAGATAAAACGTCATTTAAATGAAATTGGAGGCTGGAATATATCTGATATCATACCCGTTAAAAAAATACATAAAACATCAAGCGGAAAAATGCAGCGTAAAAAAATGGGCGCAATGTATGAAAACGGAGAGTTTAAAGAAATTTCTGCGAAGTTAAAAGATTTAACCCAAAAGAGGCAGGACAATAACTCTTTGGTTGCCTCCCCGCGCATGACTGAGACTGCGTTGGAGATCGCCGCTGTGTGCAGGGATATCCTTAACTATCCTTTTGTTACGGTCCGTGACCGGTTTTTTGATATAGGAGCCAGCTCCCTGGATCTTGAACGTATAGTAGAAAGATTGGAAACTGAGTTTGGTCATAAAATTTCGGTAGCTGATATTTTTGCTTACCCGGGAATCAGCGAATTGGCTGAATTCATTGACCGGGGTTGTCTTAATCCCTCCCGGAATATATCGTCTGGCAGAGGTGGGGACACAGAACGGCAAAGTTTACATGATGTAGCAGTGGTCGGCATGGCAGGGTACTTTGGCGGCGCCCGTGAGTTGGGTGTATTCTGGGAAAATATAAAAAATCAGACGTCAGTTATAAAAGAAATACCAGAGGATCATTTTGATTATAAACCATGGTTTACGAAAGATACCAATGCCTTTAACAAAATGTATTGTAAGTGGGGAACATTTATTGATGATGTGGATAAATTTGACGCTGCTTTTTTTAATATTTCCCCGCGTGAAGCAAAGATGATGGATCCACAGCTGAGGCTGCTGCTTCAGGTGGTGTATGAGGCCGCCGAGGATGGCGGTTACGCAAAGAAAATCAGAGGAAGTAAAACCGGCGTATATACGGGCGTTTGCTTCCATGACTACCAGCAAAGGCTGATGTCATCAGCAGACCCGCATTCAGGCACGGGAAATATGTCAACGATGCTGTCTAACCGCACGTCGTATTATTTCGATTTAAAAGGCCCGAGTATGTCCATAGACACCGCCTGCTCATCCTCTTTGGTGGCTTTGCATACAGCCTGCAATGCCTTGCAAAACGGTCAGATTGATATGGCGTTTGCCACCGGGACCAATCTGATACTGGACTCGTGGCATTACAGGTACACGTGCAGCATCGGGGCTTTATCGCCCACAGGCAGGTGCCATACATTTGACAGCAAAGCAGACGGGTACCTGCCGGGTGAAGGTGTGGC
This sequence comes from Lachnospiraceae bacterium 54-53, assembly GCA_041223105.1. GTDB lineage: Bacteria > Bacillota > Clostridia > Lachnospirales > Lachnospiraceae > Lacrimispora. The sequence continues at coordinate 151,046 of JBCLPO010000012.1, read as the reverse complement.
GGCGGTTCTTTTAAAGCCTTTGGCGCATGCGGTTAGGGATGGAGACCGGATTTATGCAGTTATTAAGGGCAGTGCGGTAAATCACGGAGGATATACGCCTTCAGTGACAGCTCCCAGCACAAGCCAGGAGATGCAAGTGATAGTGGATGCCTGGAAGGATGCGGGAATCAATCCGGATACAATCAGCTACATTGAAGCCCATGGAACCGGGACGGTCCTCGGCGATCCGATTGAAATAAAGGCAATTGCTAATGCGTTTGAAAGCTTTGGAGCGGTTAACGGAAAATGTGCGGTGGGTTCAGCAAAAGCCAATATAGGCCACACCGAAGCAGCGGCGGGTATAGCAGGCCTTATTAAAACCATTTTGGCTATGAACGATAAGGTGATCCCGCCCTTAAACGGACTGGAGGAGATGAACCCTTATTTATCGCTGAAAGACACGCCTCTTTATATCAATAAGGAATTAATACCGTGGGAAAGCGATGAAGGTGTTCCCCGGAGAGCGGGCATAAATTCTTTTGGATTTGGCGGAACATACGCACATGTTGTCCTGGAAGAATTCCGGAGCCAGGCCAAATCATACCAGGGACTTGAAAAGCCCCATATTCTGCCCCTTTCTGCAAAAACGCCGGAGGCTCTTAAGTCATATGCTTTGCAGCTGGCCTCTTACTTAGGAGGATTTTCTCATAAAACGCGGGAAAGCGAAAGTAAAAATGCCGATGTCGAAAAAACAATAATAGAGATGATCTCAGGGATCACATCCATTTGTGTGAAAAATATCACATCCAGCGACCTGATCGAAGAATTTGGACTGGGAGTTTCCGGAATCAAAATACTGACTTCAAGTATAAGCAGAAAGTGGGATATCGGTTTTTCAGAGGACAGGTTGCTTAATTTTGATACAATCGGAGATTTAATAAAGTTTATCTCGAATGAGGTAAATGCGCGGCACAACGTCCGGGCAAATGACAGTCTGCTGCCTTATAGTTTGAGAGATATCGCTTATACGCTGCAGATGGGCCGGGAAGAAATGGAAGAACGATTTGCAGTGGTAACAGAAAGTATGGATGAGTTTATAAATGCACTGCAAAGATATGCCGATGGAGAGTTATTTGACAGCGTGCTTGTATGCAGCAGCGCCGGGCCGGAGGATATACTTAAGTCACAGTCATATCCGGATAATTATAATGAACTTGAGAAAGCTGCCCGGGACTGGGTACAGGGAAAGAAGATCGACTGGAACCTGCTTCAAACAGGGGATGAACGACCAAATATGGTTTCGCTTTCCCATTATCCGTTTGCCAGGGAGCGCTTTTGGGTAGAGGAGCGGAATAAAGACAGGGTGCAAGATGTCAAAGGTGATGAACTGCATTATTTTATACCTGCTTTTAAAAGGGATAGCTGTGCAGAGAATTCCCCAGACCGGCATTATTCGGGTAATGTATTGGTATTTGGGACGGATAATACACTGCCGGGGATTTGTTCAGGCCTCAATGCCAATGTTGTTTTTGTTAAGTCAGGGGATGTATACAGACCGCATAATGACGGCAGCTATACGATCCATCCTTCTGATGCGGACCATTATATAAATGTTTTTCAAGATTTGATGGACAAAGATCAGGAGATACAGACGATTGTTGATTTGAGGATTTATGAAATCATTAACTCAGAGGACCATCTCACAGCAGAAAACTGTGGTTTTTATCTTTCAAAGACATTCTTTCCAATATTTAATGTGCTGCGGGCAATATCAAAAACAGGAATGAAAGTACCGGCTCACTTTATCTCATTTTACAAAGGCGGGTATACTTCCGGAAATCCTGTGGTGGAATCGATCCATGGATTTGAAAAATCCACGTCGTTTATTTTTCCCCAGATGGAATTCAAGGCGGTTGGCATAACACAAAACGGTAGTTTGGCTACGATTTTGGCGGGTGAATTAAACCGGCTCTCTTTATTATCCAATGAAGAAGTATGCTACAGAGGGGACATTAGGTATGTAAAGAGGTATGAGCCGGTAATTTTTGACCGTACATTATCCGGTATCATACGCAACGGCGGAGTGTATTTCATTACAGGCGGTCTGGGCAGTCTGGGTTATATCTTTGCAAAATACCTGACCCAAAAATATGATGCAAAGATTGTGCTTAGCGGAAGATCCGTTCTTGATGCCCGCAGGCAGAAGCGGCTGGATGAACTGAATCAGGGTGCCGGTGAAGCGGTTTATATGAAAGCTGACGCGTCAGACACAGAAGAAATGCTGCAGGCGTTTGTACAGGCAAAGGAGAGGTTCGGGGAAATTAACGGGATCATTCATGCTGCCGGTGTATTTGACAACAGAATCCTTCTTGATCAAAGCATGGAAGACGTACGGTCGCTTTTACAGCCTAAGGTAGCAGGGACGCTTGTGCTCGATAAGGTTTCAGCTACGGAAAACCTCGACTTCTTTGCTGTATTTTCCTCGGTATCAGCTATTTTAGGAGACATGGGACAATGTGATTATTCCGCAGCTAACCGGTTTTTGGATGCATTTATCGACATCCGTGAAGACCAAAGAGTAAAAGGGCAAAGAAGCGGAAAATCAGTTTCAATCAACTGGCCCTTATGGAGAGACGGGGACATGCACTTAAATGAATCTCAGGAAGCCGCATATTTAAAAACATCTGGTCAGAAGTATCTTGAGATACAGGAGGGAATCTCTGCTTTTGAGCAGATTTTGAAATCTGACTGTCACCAGGTTATTATATTTTCGGGCGATAAGGACAAGATAAACGCGTTTTTGGGCACTGACATGGAGCAAAGTGTGAGAAAGCAAACTTCAGATACCGCGTTATTTTTCCGTCAATCCTCCACAGATACATCACTTGAGCAAGCGATCGAGCATGAGCTTAAGGCCATCGCGGCAAATATATTAGCAACAGATATGGATAAACTTTCGCCGGAGTGTAATTTCGGAGAATACGGATTTGATTCCATAACCTTGAAAGAATATGCAAGCGCTTTAAGCAATAGTTTCAATATTTATCTCACGCCGGCTGTGTTTTACAGCCATGGCACTTTTAGCAGGCTGAGTACGTATATGATAGAGCAGTTCGGTGACCAGCTCAGAAATGCAGATACACAGAATAAGCTTGACGATCGTGGAAATAACGATGAAGTAAAGCCGCCGCAATTAGGTCCGGTGGATTCTAAAGAGGGGCCTAAAGACAAACAGCCCATCGCTATTGTCGGTATTAATGGCAGGTTCCCGGGTTCGGAAAATATGGAACAGTTTTGGAAGCACCTTGAAACACAGTCAGATTTGATTTCCGAGATACCGAAAGACCGTTGGGATTGGGAAAAACATAATATCATTGATCAGCCTGACGGCAGCAGAACAGCTTTTAAATGGGGCGGGTTCATCAATGATGTGGATAAATTTGATGCCAGGTTCTTTCATATTTCACCAAGAGAGGCAGAATTAATGGATCCTCAGCAGCGGCTTGTTCTTGAGAGTGTATGGGGGGCTATTGAAGATGCAGGGTATCAGGCATCTTTACTTGAGGGCAGAAAGGTAGGCGTTTTTACCGGTGTGCAATTTAACGACTACCAGGATCTGTTGATAAGGTCAGGACAAAAACACGCCCAGATCGCGGCTGGTACTGCTCATTCTATGATCAGCAACAGGGTATCGTATTATTTTAACTTCAGGGGGGCCAGCGAGACGATTGACACGGCTTGCTCAAGCAGTCTTGTGGCAATTCATAGGGCTGTGCAGAGCATACAAAGAGGTGAAAGCGAGTTGGCTGTAGCTGGTGGTGTCAGCTTAATGCTTTCCCCTGAAACGTATAAAACAGTTGCGCATTTAAATGTTTTATCGCCCGATGGAAAGTGCAGAACTTTTGACGAGGCAGCAAATGGATATGTCCGGGGCGAAGGAGTTGGAACAATGATTCTGAAACCTTTGGATCAAGCGATTGCAGACCGGGATCATATTTACGCAGTTATAAAAGGCACCGCTGAGAATCATGGAGGCCGGGCAAATACTCTGACATCTCCTAATCCGGATGCCCAGGCCGAATTGATTGTGAGTGCGTTTACGGAGGCAGAGGTTGATATTTCCAATATTTCGTTTATTGAAGCGCATGGCACCGGAACTGAGCTGGGAGATCCCATTGAAATCAATGGTTTGCGTATGGCCTTTGAGCAATACAGTAATAAAACAAAGCAATATACCAATAAAAAACATTATTGCGGTGTTGGGTCTGTCAAAACAAATATCGGTCACCTGGAACCTGCTGCAGGAATTGCCGGTGTCTTCAAGATACTGTTATCCATGAAGCATAAAAAAATGCCTGGAAATGCAAATTTCAATAAGCTTAACCCGTACATACAATTAGAAGGTTCGCCATTTTATATTCTGAATCAGACCAAAAACTGGATTAGACAGAACGGTGCAGATGGGGAAAGTTTACCCTACACCGCCGGAATAAGCTCATTTGGTTTTGGCGGAGCAAACGCCCATATCGTTTTGCAAGAGCATAGAACCCTGATGAGAGAAGCGGCGGACGGCCCAGACGAATCGGAGATATTTATTTTTTCCGCCAAAAATGAACAGGTGTTAAAAACATATGTGGCTAATATTCTTGCCTATATTGAGCAAAATACTGTATCCGCCGATATGAAGAATTTTGCCTACACGCTTGCGGTGGGCAGAGAAGCAATGACACACCGTTTGGCAGTTGTTGCTTTAAATTTGCCGCAGCTATGTAACCGGCTGAGGGCTTTTCTGGAGGGAAAGGAAGAAAAAAATACATATTACAGCCCCCATTATAAGGTCATTGTGGATAACATAAAAAAAACAATCCCGCAGCCTTTTGACAGTTTGAAGCCGGAGGAGCTGGCTCAGGAATGGGTTCGTGGTCTTTCTGTCATGTGGGAGAAGTATTATCAAGAAGAGGAACTCTATAGAATGCCATTGCCTACCTATCCGTTTGAACGGAATCGCTATTGGATAAGCGAAGAAAACGAGCGCCGGGAAGACGAACAGGCAACTGCCTCGTTGACGGAGCTCCCGTCTGAAAATCGGCTTAAAGCAACTGAAAAAAACTGGAAAGCTCTATCCTGGGCTGCAGAAAGGGGATTTGGCAAGACCGGCAGTAACGTTGTATCAATGGAAATCGTTGATGGCTGCATTGCAGTAGTTAAAATGGAAGATATACAAAATGCAAACATGTTTACAGACGAGTTATATGCAGGTCTGATAGCCAGATTTCAAGAAATACATGCAGATGATGATATAAAAGCTGTCATTGTAACCGGATATGATAATGTTTTCAGCATGGGCGGCACACAGGATGTACTTATGGAGATTTCACAGCAAAATATGAGATGTTCCGACGCTGACTTTATCTATCGGGGGTTATTAGAATGTAAGGTGCCGGTAATTTCCGCTATTCAGGGGCATGCGGCAGGAGGCGGGCTTATCTTTGGAATGTTCGCAGACATTATCGTAATGAATGTCCAGGGAGTTTACAGTGCCAACTTTACGCAGTACGGTTTTACACCTGGCGTTGGATCAACCTATATACTAAAAGAAAAGCTGGGAAGCGCCATTGCCAATGAAATGATGTATACAGCAAAATCTTTTTCCGGTGAAGATTTAAAAAACAGGAACGCTTCGTTGATATTCTGTGAGCCGGATTTGGTAGAAAGCGAAGCCTTGTCTGTAGCAAGGATGTTGTCTAAAAAACCGATGCAGACATTAAGGGTTTTAAAACATGAGCTGTCCGGCAGGATCTTAAAAGAACTGGTGGAAGTGATCGACAGCGAATTGGCAATGCATGAAGAAACGTTTTCAAATCTTGATACCAGCAGCTTGATCGACCGCTATTTCGTTACCAGCGAATCGAAAAAACAAAAGAAGGATGAACATGGACAGGTCAGAATTAAGCTGCAAACGAAGGTGACGAAACCGGCAGAAGTAGTTTATTCCCAGGAACAGCCCTGCAGTCTTGCATTTGAAACGGTTAAAGAGGAATCGCATGTATTGAGCGAAGTGATCGGAATCATTAAAAGCTCCCTTCACCTAAATGAAGAGATAGACTCCGAAGTGAGTTTCAGAGATTTAGGAGTAGATTCCATTGCCGGAGTTGAACTGATCAGAGATATCAATAAAGCTTTTGGGACCGGCCTTGAGGCCATCGCACTGTATGATTACCCAACAGTTACCAGCCTGGCCGGATATGTTTATCAGGAATTCAAAAATAAAATACCTAAGCAGGAAGTTTTGGATCTCCCCAGCAAAAACACCGGGGGTAAAAAGGAAAATGCTTTAAAAATGCTTAAAAAGCTGCAGTTAAAGCAAGTCGATATCCATGAAGCTGAAAGTTTCTTCAGAGATTTGAAATAGGATTGTTTAAGACAGCTGGTTTTTGTTCAGGAGCGGCCACGATTGTTTTCTGGTTCTCCTCATCTGACGGTCCCGGTATTCCGGGTTTACCGGACAAACTATGAATATGTGTCATAATGAAAGGAATATGGGGTATGTTAAATTATTTGGATATAAAAAGAAAGGAAATATTGGAACGGGTAGAGCGAGATAAGATAACTCCTGAAGAAGGATTAGCGCTTATATATCAATTGGAAAATAATGTACAAAATGAATATGCAACGGACCTTACCGCGTCTTCCGAAAAGATAGCCTTAAATAAATTCCAAAAAGACATACCTTTGGCTGATCATAAGGAAAATAAAGCTGCTTTCACACCTCCTGTGGGATTTCCAAAAGAAAACCCGAAAAAAACATCAGATGTTAGCAGAAAGATCGCAGTAGTAGGGATATCCGGCAGATTTCCGGGGGCAAATAACACAGCAGAATTTTGGGAAAATTTAAAGTACGGTATTGATTCGGTTACTGAAGTCCCAAAATCCAGATGGGATACAGAGGAATATTTTGACGAAGACCCCAAGACACCAAATAAGACCTATAGTAAATGGAGCGGCTTGATCCCTGATGTGGATCAATTCGACCCCCAATTCTTTCATATTTCTCCAAGAGAGGCAGAACTGATGGACCCTCAGCAGCGGGTGTTCCTGGAGGAAGCGTGGAAAGCACTTGAAGATGCCGGTTATCCGCCGGAGAGCCTGTCAAACAGAAAATGCGGCGTTTTTGCCGGGGTTGCCTCCGGCGATTATGCATCGTTATTAAAGCTGTCGGGGGTGGAAACAGATGCCCAGTTTCTGACGGGAAACCAGGCTTCAATATTGGCTGCAAGAATATCTTATTTTTTAAACCTGACGGGTCCAAGTATGGCAATCGATACTGCCTGTTCATCTTCTCTCGTGGCGGTTCACCAGGCGTGCTCGAGTATCTTAAATGGCGAAAGTGAGGTCGCAATTGCAGGTGGTGTCTGTATCTTTACCACACCGGAAATCTTCATAATGGCAAGCAAGGGAGAAATGCTTGCCAAAGACGGAAGGTGCAAGGCATTTGATAATGACGGAGATGGTTTTGTGCCAAGCGAGGGGGCGGGTGTTGTAATTCTTAAACCCTTGGAGAGAGCAATTTTGGACAGAGATCATATCTATGGAGTAATAACCGGTTCCGGCATAAATCAAGATGGAAAAACCAATGGTATTACGGCTCCCAGTGCCAACTCCCAATATCTGCTTGAGACAGGGGTATACTCTGATTTTGGAATAGACCCCAGTCATATTACTTATATTGAAACTCACGGTACCGGCACAAAGCTTGGAGATCCAATTGAATTTTCCGCGTTGAAGAAAGCGTTTCGGGACTTTACGGATCAGATTCAATACTGCGCCATCGGGTCTGTCAAAACAAATATAGGGCATTCAATAACAGCTTCTGGTATTGCAAGTTTAATTAAGACTTTGCTATGTATGAAATATAAAAAGCTTGTCCCTTCTCTTCATTTTAATACGCCAAACGAGCACATTGATTTCAGTGACAGTCCATTTTATGTGAACACCAGATTGAAAGATTGGGAAATCCCCGGGGGCTGGCTGAGGACAGCTGCCGTAAGTTCTTTTGGACTAAGCGGTACAAACTGCCATATGGTTGTTGAAGAATATACCCTGGCCGAAGAAAACCGCAGGGATCACAATCCGCCGTACTATTTGATGCTGTTTTCAGCAAAAAAAATTAATGTACTAAAAGAAAAATTAAGGCAGACACTTACATGGATATCAGAGGCCGAAGAAGCCGAAAATCTGTTTGCGATAAGTTATATGCTGGCGAAAGGGCGCAGCCACTTTCCCAGCCGTATGGCTTTTGTTGTAGAAAGCCTGGAAGACTTCAGGCAAAAACTTTTGTCGGTGTTAGAGCATGGTTTTGCGGGGGATTGTTTTTCTTCAGAGGAATCAAAAAATAATTTAGATATCACAAAAAATGAATTTAGTAATTTATTGGAATTAGCAGCAGATGACGCCGGCTATCATCAGGAAGCGTATAAGCAGGCCCTGTTAAAGCTCGGACGTCTTTATGCGGCACGGTATGCATTTGATTGGAACAGTCTATACGGCACTGAATGCTGTTTGACACGGATTTCAATGCCCGCCTACCCATTTGAAAGAAACAGATACTGGGTTCCAGCCAAGCGGGAAAGGGAAAAGGAACCGGTAAGCTTACCGGCAAAAAGGCAGAAGCTTTATCCGTTGATTGGGCAAAACGAGTCGACTTTCAGAGAGGGAAAATTTAGTAATATAGTTTCCGGCCAAGAATTTTATATGGAAAATCACAAAGTTTTTGGAAAAAAAACACTTCCGGGCGTCGTTTATCTTGAGATGGCCAGGGCTGCCGCAGAAATAGCCGCAGAAAGAAGCATCCGAAGTTTGGAAGATGTGACATGGATCAAGCCATTTTGTCTGGATGAGGGTGACAAAGAAATTGGAATCAGTTTGCTTCCGAATGAGAATGGTTCCCTGTTTGAAATTTACTCTGCTTCTGATAACGATAAGAAGGTGGTGCATTGCAGAGGAAATATTATATTTGAAGAAAAAGATATTCAGAAAAAAAATGTATTTCTTGATATAGAAAAGATACAAAGCCGGCTTGAAAAGATTTCGGATATAGACGCCTGTTATGAATTTTATGCGGGCACCGGAGTCACACACGGCACAGGTATGCGAAGCATGCGGGAGATATGGGCTGACCGTACGGAAGTGCTTGCAAAGGTGGAAATACCTGAAAGTCTTGAACAGGAAAAAGATGGTTACGTACTTCATCCTGCGTTAATGGACGGTGCATTACAGGCTGTGATCGGGCTCATGGCGAAGAAGGATGCAGGCGTCACATACTTACCGTATAGAATCGGTAAGCTTTCGCTTGAAGATAATCCTGGCCAGACCTGCTATGTATATATTCAATGCAGCACAGAGGGGGACAAGGCATATGATATCCGGATTTTGGATGGATCGGGTAAAGTTCAGGTGAGTATTTCGCAGTACACCATCATGCCGGTAAACTCCCTGGCGGTTAACCGATCCAATACAAATGACGCCAGTGCCAGAAAGGTTTTATACTTTAAGAATCAGTGGGTGGAATCAGAGGCTGAGCCTGAACCGACAAAACCCATACAAGGCAGCATCATAGTTTTTGCTTATGACCGTTACCTGTATAACGAATTAACAGCAAACGGGAATTATGAATCAGCTCCGATCCTTGTCTTAGCAGGTGAGACGTTTGAACAGGAATCGGATTGTGTGTATCATGTAAATCCGGCATCTATAATGGATTACAATAAGTTATTTGACGCCATACTTACGATCAAACACATTTTGCTTAATATTGTTTATTGCTGGACCGGGGACAAAGCATACTTTACAGGAGATGACCCGCAACATCCTGTTTTTCAAACGATCCTTCCATTATTTCATCTGACTAAGGGTTTGATACAGCGTAAGTGGAATGATGAGGTGCGGCTTCTATATATGCATGAAATCGGGGAATGTGGCCCCAGACCTCAGGATGAGGCGGTCAGCGCGTTTGCAAAATCACTGGTATGGGAGAAGCCCGGCTTTTTTTATCAAACGGTAGGATATTTAACGGATAGAAATGGCGTCTATAGGAGATTGGCTGATATTGTACTGAAACAGCTTGCAGACGGCTGCGGAAATTATGAAGTGAAATATACTGATTATAAAAAATATATAAGGCAAATGGAGGAATTTAAGCCCGGTACCCAGGACAGCATGCAGGCGCATTTAAGCGATGCAGGCGTATACCTGATCACCGGAGGGCTTGGCGGCTTAGGCATAATCATTGCCCAATATCTTGTTCAGAGGCCGGGTGTACATGTTATTTTGTGCGGACGGTCCGCCCTGAGTCCTTCCATGAGCGAAACACTTGCCAAACTCCAATCAAAAACAGCAGCACTCCACTATATGCAGGCGGATATCTCTAAACATGACGAGGTGGAAAAGCTTTTGATAGGGATTAAGGAACGCTTTGGCAGGTTAAATGGCGTGATACATAGCGCTGGTGTTATAAGAGACAGCTATTTCCTTAAAAAAAGCGAAAAAGATTTTTTAGAAGTTCTGGCACCGAAGGTAAATGGAGCTATTTTACTGGACAGAGCTACTCAAAATGAAGCGCTTGACTTTTTCGTATTGTTTTCAGCCGTCGCCAGCGTTACCGGAAATTACGGGCAAAGTGATTATGCTTATGCAAATGGGTTCTTAGATCAATTTGCATTCTGGCGAAATGAATTAGTAAGCCGGGGAGACCGCAGGGGCAGGACTGTCTCGATCAACTGGCCCTATTGGGAAGAAGGTGGTATGCGGGTTGATACGAATACGTTGGAGCTGCTGGAACGTAAAATGGGTATGCTTCCACTGCGGACAAAACATGGCCTTGCCGCATTTGAATCGGCCTTACAAAGCGGACTGAATCAGATTGCCGTCATCGAGGGCCAGGAAAACAAAATCAGGCCTGCCATAGGAAACGCCGGTACTTATAAGCAGCAGGAAACCCGAACCTATGGTATGGATATGGAGAACGGGACGGATGATTTGTTTTTTGAAAAAACCGGACAATACTTAAGGAATATATTCAGTAAGGTAATTAAGCTGCCGCCGGAGATGATCGAAGATAATGAGCCTTTTGAAACCTATGGTCTCGACTCTGTAATGATCGTGACAATGAATCGGGAATTGGCGGAACATTTTCAAGACCTTTCCAAGACCCTTCTGTTTGAGTATAAAAACCTCAGGGAACTTACAGAGTACTTTGTGGAAAATCATAAGCAAAGGCTTATCGATAAATTTAAGATAAACTCTGCGCAGCCATTCCCTCAGCAGTCTGTTCCCACAGGATTATTTACTGACAAAAAACCTGAGCTTACGGTTGAGGCCAGTGATAAAAACCTGAATCATGATATTGCCATCATAGGAGTTGCAGGGCGATATCCTCAGGCAGATAATATCGACATGTTTTGGGAAAACCTTTTATACGGGGTAGATTGCATAACAGAAATACCTCCTGAGCGCTGGAACCACAGTACCTATTTCAATCCTGAAAAAGGAGTGAAAGGCAAATGCTGCAGCAAATGGGGAGGATTTATCCATGACTATGATAAGTTTGACCCGCTTTTCTTTCATATTTCACCGAGGGATGCGCAGATTATGGATCCTCAAGAGCGGCTGTTTCTGGAAACGGTCTGGGAGGCGGTCGAAGATGCCGGTTATACAAAGGCCCAGCTCGGCGGGAAAAGTATCGGTGTATATACCGGTGTTATGTATGGACATTATTCCTTTTATGGTGTTGAAGAATCCATGAAAGGAAATGTATGTGCTGCCAATTCAAATTTTTCTTCAATTGCAAACAGAGTTTCCTATTATTTCGACTTCAGAGGTCCAAGTATTGCCGTTGACACAATGTGCTCGTCGTCTCTGACGGCAATTCATATGGCCTGTCAGGCGATGCTTGCGGGTGAAGTTGAAATGGCAGTGGCCGGTGGCGTGAACCTGTCGCTCCATCCCAATAAATATATATTGCTGAGTCAGGGGAACTTTTTGTCAAGCGATGGCAGGTGCAGCAGCTTCGGCGAAGGCGGAGACGGATATGTGCCGGGGGAAGGTGTAGGAGCAGTCATATTGAAACCTTTCATGAAGGCTGTGGAAGATCAGGATAATATTTACGGTGTTATCAAGGCGACTGCTTTGAATCATGGCGGCAAAACAAATGGATTTACCGTACCAAACCCATCGGCTCAGGCTGAGGTGATTTCAAAGGCAATAGAAAAATCTAATATTGATCCCAGGACAATACAGTATATTGAAGCCCACGGAACCGGAACTTCTCTGGGAGATTCGATTGAAATAACCGGCTTGATTCAATCAATTGGCAAGGGCATAGAAGAAAAACAGTTTTGTGCCATAGGATCCGTGAAGTCCAATATTGGTCACTTGGAGTCGGCTGCCGGCATCGCCGGGCTGACAAAAGTACTGCTGCAAATACGGCACAAGACAATCGTACCGTCGATTCATGCCGGGACGATTAATCCGAACATTAACTTTGCCAAGTCCCCGGTGTATCTGCAAAGGGAAGCCAGATATTGGGAAAAGCCCGTAATTTCTGAGGGGAAGTCAGAAAGAGCATATCCAAGAAGGGCAGGAATCAGTGCCTTCGGAGCCGGTGGGTCAAACGCACATATGATTGTAGAAGAGTATGAGGTACACGAAAAAATGACTCTAATGGATAAAAACCCACAGATCATTGTTCTTTCAGCCAGAAGTAAAGAAAGGCTTATTGCTTATACACACAGGCTGCTGACGTATCTTGAAAAGTCCTGTGGTGATAAGGCGGAAACCGGAAATGGCATCAGCGCCATACCTGGACAAGTGATAAAAGACGTAATCCAAATGATATCGGAAATCCTATCCATACATGAAACTGAAATTCACCAGACAGAAAATCTGTCTTCCTATACCGATGATGCAGTGAAGCTTGTTGCATTGGCAAATGCGATCAATGAAAAGTATGGTCTGGATATGGAGAGGACGCTGCTTTATGATAACCCTGCGGTTGAGTCAATTGCGGATCATTTATATAATCAGGCAGTACATGGAAAAAAGGACTCTATTGGTGAGTCCGGGATCCGCCTTGAGGACATTGCGTACACCCTCCAGACCGGCAGAGAAGCAATGGAGGAACGCCTTGCGTTTGTCGCCTGTGATTTGGAGGATTTAAAAGATAAGTTAGAACGGTCTCTTGTTGCAAAAAACGGGTTTGATGATATTTACAGAGGAAGCGTCAAAATAAAAAAAGCCGTGTCATACATGCCTGCCGGGGGAATAGCAGGCAAAGAATTTTTAAATACGGCGGAAAGTGACAATGGTTATGAAGCAATTGCAAGGTTATGGTCCTCGGGGGCAGAAATACAATGGGGGCAGCTTCATGAAGGATATACGCCGCGGCGCATACATTTACCGACATACCCATTCACTAAAAAAACATGCTGGATCAGCGCTATTGACTCTGGGGATGTGATGCCGCCTGATGCCGGAACGAAAACGCTCCATGCAGACAAACCGGCAAATAACTCCCAGGAAGACATTTATCAGAGGATGCCATTGGATTTGGTAAAAAAAATCAGAGAATATAATGGAAATGAAGTTTCACTTGAAATCATTGAGGGGAGCATTGCACTGGTAACAATTGCGGACAGGGAAAATAAGAATCAGCTGACAGAGGATGTAATTGCCGGACTCATGGCAGCTTTTACCAGTATAAACAATGACAGCAGAATTAAGGCTGTCGTGGTCACAGGATATGACAATGTATTTTGTATGGGCGGAACAAAAGATCAACTTTTAAGAATTTCCAACAGGCAGAACAGCTTTATGGATACGCCATTTATCTATAGAGGTCTGCTTGAGTGCAACGTGCCGGTTATAGCTGCAATGCAGGGGCATGCTTCCGGAGGCGGTATGATGTTTGGATTATATGCGGACATTGTGATCATGTCGCATGAAAGTGTGTATACAGCCTCATTTATGAAATATGGTTTCACACCGGGGATGGGCGCTACCTTTATCCTCGGGGAAAAACTGGGGAACAACCTGGCTGTGGAAATGATGTATACCGCAAGTCCGTTTTCTGGTGCAGACCTAAAAAGCAGAGGGGCATCCGTCATATTTAAAGATCGGGCCGACGTACTGAGTGAAGCCTTATCCATAGCGAAAAAGCTGGCTGAAAAACCGGCTGGTTCGCTAAAGCTGTTAAAACAGGAGTTTTCCCAGCGTTATCTTTCCGTGCTTATGGATTATATTGAGAGAGAAGATGAGATGCATGCAATTTCTTTTGTACATCCCGAAGTAAAAGAAAAAATCAATGAATTTTATACATACCCCGGGAATGAAACACATGAGCACAGAAATGTTACCCATGAAACAGTCCCTGCGGCCATGCCGCAGGCTCTGAAACCAGTAAACGGCATGCCGGAAGACAACAGCAGCCCAGCCTCGGACAGAAAAATCCCATTCTATGGGGACAGCGTAAAAAAACAGGTCGCGGAAATCGTAGCAAATATTCTTCGATTACAGCCTGGAGAAGCAGAGTATGACATCAGCTTCAATGACCTGGGGGTAGATTCTATCAGCGGTGTTGAGATTATAAGAGATGTCAATAAGCTTTATGGCTTGGATTTGGACGTTACTGCCATATTTGACCATTCTACCGTTAATGATCTTACACATTATATTTTGAATCAGAACAGCGGATCAGAGGCAGAGTCCGGTTCACAACCTGCTTACACCAGCCGAAATCCAAAAGCCGGTGAATCAGGTAAGGACACAGTCATTCCGTATCGCAGCAGCGGGAGGAAGATAAAGCTTCATGACGGAATACAGGATGAGGAAAAATCGGACGAACCAAATCAACCTGCACCGAAAATACAAATAGAGCCTCTTTCGAAAACTAAAATTAACTGCATACCGGCGGAAGAAAGTGTCCGGACCAACTCCCTTGACATAGCCATAGTCGGCATGTCTGGCCGGTACCCCGGAGCAAATGACTTAAAGCAATATTGGACAAATCTTGCGAATGGCGTCAGCAGCATAACCGAAGTGCCCAAAAAACGATGGGATATCGATCGTTTTTATGATTCAGACCCATTTGCACCAAATAAAACGTATTGCAGACACGGCGGTTTTTTGCAGGATATTGATAAATTTGATCCTTTGTTTTTTAATATATCACCCAAAGAGGCGATTGCCATGGATCCACAGCAAAGACTGTTTTTAGAGGAGTGCTGGAAAGCAATTGAGGACGCAGGATATTCGGACCGCTGCCTTTCCCGGGCAAAATGCGGCGTTTTTGTCGGTGCTTCCTCCGGTGAATATGGAAAACTCATGAGTGATGCGAATTATGACGGTGGCGTTCATTCATTTACGGGACTGTCTTCTTCTATCCTGGCAGCCAGAATTTCATACATTTTAAATCTGACCGGACCTAGTATTGCAATGGATACAGCCTGCTCCAGTTCACTTGTGGCAATCCATCAGGCATGTCAAAGTATCATAAGCGGAGAGTGTGATATTGCACTTGCCGGAGGGGTCGTACTCATGCTTACGCCGGATTTATTTATCAAATGCAGTAAGGTTGGCATGCTTACTGCCCAGGGTAATTGCAGAGCTTTTGATCAGAATGCCGATGGAATCGTTATCGGTGAAGGGGTCGGGGTTGTGGTATTGAAAGCCCTGGATAAAGCCATACGGGACAAGGATCATATTTATGGTGTTATTAAGGGCTCCGGGGTGAATCAGGACGGTAAAACGAATGGGTTAACTGCTCCCAGTGCGGCTTCTCAGGCATCATTGGAGTATGAGGTATATAAAAAGTTTGGAATTAACCCGGAAAAAATCAGCTATATTGAAGCACATGGAACCGGAACTAAGCTGGGAGATCCGATTGAGATCAAAGCCTTGAACGAAACCTTTGCGAAATTTACATCAAAAAAACAGTTTTGTGCCATAGGCTCGGTAAAGAACAACATTGGACATACCACAATGGCGGCCGGAGTTGCCGGCGTGATGAAAGTCCTGTTGTCCATGAAATATAAAAAACTTACTCCGCTGATTCATTTTGAAACAGAAAACGAACATATCAGATTTAACGAAACGGCGTTTTATGTAAATAATCAATTGACAGACTGGACCGTTAAGGATGAAAGTCCAAGGATGGCAGCAGTGAGCGCCTTTGGTTTTAGCGGTACCAATTGCCATATGGTAATTGAGGAGTATAAAAAATAACTATAACCGTCAATACAGCAATCGCTGAATCTACATTTGCAGATCGTGAGGTTTTAAAAATAATGAACACATTAACCGGAAATCATATGCCCTATTTAATTTTTATCTCTGCAAAAACTGAAAAAGATTTTACAAAAAAGATAACACAATTATGCGCCTGGATTCAGCAGGAGGGAAAAGAGCATGCCGTTGGAGATGTCTCTTTTACCCTGCTTGCCGGCAGGGGACATTTTTCGATACGGTCTGCATGGATTGTAAATGATATGGAAGAGCTGGCCCGCAAACTGGAAGAAGTCAAAAAGACAGGCGCAACCGAAGGTTTCATTAAAAATAATTTAAATGAATTTAACGGGTATTTAACAGATGAAAAAATAAAAACGGCAGAAATATTGCTTCAGAAAGCGAAAAGCAGTCAAAGGATAGGAACAGGAGAATATCTTATACTTTTGGAAGATCTTAAAAAGGCATATGTAAATGGCTTCAATGGGGATTGGATTCATTTATATGAAAATTTGGATGTAAATAGAATATCAATGCCCGTATATCCGTTTGATGGCGAGAGCTATTGGATTCCGGCTGTAAGCCCGGACGTTAATTCGGATGTGATTGATGAGGATGCCCTTCCGGATAATCGGTTTGGTTCAGTTTATTATACCAGCGGCTGGATAAAGAAAATGAACAGGTCAGAGAAAGAAATTTCAGGTCAGAATTTATTGATCATATGTTCGGAAGGCTTATTATTGAGATTTCTGAACCGGCATTTTCTGGATAACTGTAATCTGACGCTGGCAATACCGGCCGATGATTTTGGCAGAACGCAAAAAGGTGCTTACCAATTAGATCTTAATAATCCGGAGCATTATAAAAGGATGTTCGAGGAACTGGCTGAGAGAGGTCAATCTCCGACTGCGCTGGTTTATATACCGGATACCCAATCAGACATAAGTGCGGATAGCATTAAAACAAGCGTAAAAAAAACATTCTATCCTTTGTTTTTGGTGATGCAGCAGATCCTTGCGCACAGCCGAGGCACAAAGATAAGAGTACTCAATATTTTTTCCGCCGGTGTGAATGCCCGTTGTATTGCCGAAAAAGCGATCAGTGGGTTTGCCAGGACAATACAGCTTGAGAATCCAAACGTATACCTGGGCAATATTGAACTAAAGGAGAATGCACTCCTTACTGATGAAAGCCGTTTCATAGAGTTAGCGGAAATTATACAAGCAGAATTGGCAGACGGTCTTGAATTCGAGATATATTATGACCAGGGGAACAGGTATGTAAAAAGTCTGGTAAAAGATAAAGGGGAAGCGCAGTTTTCTGACATCCCGCCCTACAAACCGGGCGCTGTGTATCTTATAACTGGCGGGTTAGGCGGACTTGGCCTCCTGACCGCCAGACATCTGGCAGCAAATTACAAGGCCAGGCTTATATTGACCGGGCGGTCTGAACTAAATGTGGAAAAGGTTCGGGAATTGGAAAATCTCAATTCGCTTGGGGCTGACGCCGTATATATCCGGTCAGACATTACAAACGAAGACGAGGTCAAACGTTTGATCCGGCAGATAAAGGCCGAATACAAAAAAATCGATGGTGTGTTTCACGGTGCAGGCCTTTATAAAAATGGTTTTGCCTTGAAGAAATCATTATCAGATGTCGAAGCAGTTATTGCACCGAAGGTATATGGAACAATCTATTTGGATGAGGCTTTGGGTGATGAGGCCCTGGACTTTTTCGTATTGTTTTCTTCGCTGGCTGGTGTTATCGGAAAAATTGGGCAAAGTGATTATGCCTTTGCCAACTGCTTTGAAGATTATTTTGCGCAAATGAGATCAGGATCAGTGGCGAACGGAAAACGAAACGGCAAGACGGTTTCGCTAAACTGGCCGTACTGGCAGGAAGGCGCCATGCAGATATTAGAGGAGGAAAAGGAGCATTTCTCTTTGACAGCGGGAATTGAGCCGCTTCCCACTGCGGATGGTTTAAAGGCGATCGAATTCGGCATACATTCGGAAAACCATAATTATACCGTTTTTTATGGAGACAAAGAAAAAATTGAAGCATATATGGACAAGACAATGATTTCTGATCAATCGGAGGATACGGAATATATCCGGATAGATGAATCAATACTTTACGATAAAACAGAGAACCTGTTAAAAGAAATTATTGCAGATGAAGTCGGGCTTTTGCCGGATCAGATTAATGCCGGCGTACGGTTTGAAGATTATGGTATTGATTCAATTGTTATTAATCATTTTAACGCGGAAATAGAAAAAAAGCTTGGCTCATTGCCAAAAACCCTGCTTTTTGAATATCAAACGGTCAATGACCTGACTGCGTTTATCGTTTCTAATTACCAAAAACAATTGATGCTCTATTTTAAAATCAACTCTTCCAGAATCGCCGGATCAAACAAAAAACACCCGGACAAGTCCATGCAAGAGCCTGCCGGGCATGGAACCGCTGAACAAATAACCGGGGCGGCAGAGCTTCAGGTTAACGAAGATAACGAAGATATTGCGATCATAGGGATGAGCGGACGTTATCCGGGAGCTTCAGATATTGATGAGTTCTGGGAGGTATTAAAGGATGGGAAAGACTGCATAACAGAGATTCCAAAAGACCGTTGGAACGCAGATGAATATTTTGATGAAAATCCAGACATGGCCAAACATGGTAAAATGTACTGTAAATGGGGAGGTTTTTTAGAAGATATTTATGCTTTTGATCCATTGTTTTTTAACATATCACCAATTGAAGCGGAAACCATGGATCCTCAGGAACGTATCTTATTGCAGGCGGTCTGGGAAGCCATGGAAGATTCCGGTTATACGCCTCAGAATCTTAGGGAGCATATCCTCAAAAAACATGGCGGGAACGTAGGTGTATTTATAGGAGCCACATCGTTTACCTATAATCTGTTGGGGCCGGAAGAATGGCTCAAAGGAAATATGACCATGCCCGTATCCGCCCCGTGGTCAATTGCAAATAAAATTTCCTATGTATTTAACTTCAGCGGTCCGAGTTTACCTGTGGATACAGCGTGCTCTTCGGGACTTATCGCCATTCACCTTGCCTGTGAAAGCCTTAGAAAAGGAGAGTGCATGACAGCGCTTGCAGGAGGCGTTAACCTTTACTTACATCCGAGCAAATACATCGGGATGTGCCAGATGAAAATGCTTTCTTCGAAAGGAAGATGTTTCTCCTTTGCTGACAAGGCAGATGGGTTTGTTCCCGGCGAAGGCGTAGGCGCTTTTCTTTTGAAGCCGCTGAGTCAGGCTGAAAAGGACAAAGATAACATATATGCTGTAATAAAAGCAAGTGCCGTTAACCATGGGGGACGAACTCATGGGTTTACCGTGCCAAATCCCAATGCCCAGTCTGATTTAATTGTGGACGCTCTTACAGCTTCCAATATAAATCCCCGGACAATCAGCTATATTGAATGCCACGGGACGGGAACGGCATTAGGTGATCCGATCGAAATAACAGGCCTTACCAAGGCATACGGCAGATGGACAAATGATAAGCAGTTCTGCGCGATCGGAACAGTAAAAACAAACATCGGACATTTGGAATCCTGCGCCGGAATAGCGGGACTTACCAAAATAATTCTGCAGCTGAAACATAAGCAGCTTGTTCCTTCGTTGCACTGTGAGAATCTTAATCCTAATATTGATTTTAAGGCTTCTCCGGTAGTGGTACAAACAGCGCTGTCAGACTGGAAGAGGCCGGTACTGAAGGAGGGCGGTTTGGAAAAAGAGTATCCCAGACGGGCCGGCATAAGTTCCTTTGGCGCCGGAGGCGCCAATGCCCATATTATCATTGAAGAATATGAAAAGCCTGATACGTCTTACCGCACGGATGACGAAGGTCCGCAGCTATGTGTACTGTCTGCGATGAATACGGTCAGGCTTTCGGAATATGCATACCGTATCGCCGACTACCTGGATCATAAGCGTTTGTCACTTAAAAAGCTTCCCTCACTGTTAGAAGCAACCCTGCATCCGCTGACAGACCCCGCAAAACAACAATCTCTTATCCAGGTTTCTGAAATAGAGAGATATCAGCAGGCATTTGTTCAGCTTAACGTATATAGCAACCTGCTGTTAATCAATGCATTCAGAGAAATGGGTGTATTCAAGGGTCAGGATGAGTGTTACAGTGTGACACAGCTAAAGGCTGCTGTTGGTCTGATCAAAGAATATGAGCGCCTGTTTGATGTGTTAATGGATATTTTTGAAAAGGGAGGGTTTATTGAAAGGAAAGGCGATACCATAGTAACCACCAAAGGCATGGATACACTTGACATAAACGACTCAAAACAGCAGCTATCCGCTCAGAAGATGCTGATAAAAAATCAATATCCGGAGATGGAGCCATTTTTAAGTCTGGTTCATGCGTGTGTGCAATCATATCCTGATGTGCTGACGGGACATCTTAACCATACGGACGTAATGTTTCCGGGAGGCTCAATGAAACTTGTTGAGAATATATATAAAGGAAACAGGATCGTTGATTATTTTAACAAAATGCTGGCATTGGCTATCAGCCGCTATATTATGCTTCGCCTGGAAATAAACCCTGCGGAAAAAATACAAATCCTTGAGATCGGAGCAGGCACTGGCGGTACAAGCGCCTTTGTTCTTGAGGCGCTTGCATCTTATCAAGAAAATATACAATACTTTTATACTGATATATCATTGGGTTTTACCCAAAGCGGAAAAAAGGTTTTTGGTGCGAAGTATCCCTTTGCTGAGTTTAAGGTTCTTGATGTTGAGAAATCACCTGCCAGGCAGGGCTTCGTGCCAAAATCCATGGATATCGTTTTTGCGAGCAATGTAATTCATGCTACAAAAAAAATCGATACAACGCTGACAAATGTAAAAAGCCTTATGAAAGACAATGGCATGTTTATCCTTAACGAAAGCATCCAACGGCTCGATTATTCCTCTCTGACCTTTGGTCTTACCACCGGCTGGTGGCTCTTTAGTGATGATGAATGCAGGATACGCTGCTCGCCTCTTTTAAATGCTGAAAAGTGGAAGGAAGTTCTTAAAAACAAAGGATTTGATAAGATCGATACATTATCTCTGCCGGGAGAAAAAAACAAATCGATGTATCAAAATCTAATCATTTGTGAAAACAAAGAGCCGTCTGCTGAAAACGGCATAAACGGAACGATTGATCTGTCCATTGGCAGCATTGCCTACACCTTGCAAAATCACAGGGAACCGATGAAAGAAAGGCTTGCGCTGGTTGTATCATCAGCAGAAGAGCTGGTGGAGAAACTCTATCTGTTTGCACAAGGCAAAAAGAATATTAGCAACGTTTATGTCAGTAATACGAAAAACGGTTCGGAAATTGGTGAACTGCTGCATCACGGCAGAGCGGGAAAAGAATTTCTCAGCCTTATCCAGCAGGATAAGGATTATAAGAGCCTGGCAAAGCTCTGGATCATGGGCGTTGATGTGAACTGGAAGACCTTGTGGGGGGATAATCCGCCGGAGCGTATCTCTTTGCCTGCATACCCGTTTGCAAAAGAAAAATATATGATCCGGAAATCAAAAAAAGTTATCAGGGTTCTTGACGATGAATATGAACAAGCTATAAAACTGCATCCACTGGTAGATGAGAATATATCATCGCTTGACGGTCTTCTTTTCAGCAAAAATCTAAAACCAGACGACAAGCTGCTGACGCAGATTATGATCCGGAAAAAAGGCATATTCCCCCCGTCGGTTCTTCTCGAAATGGCTTGTGTTTGTGCAAAACTAGCCAATACAAAGCAAAAGGTATCCGCCCTTAAAAATATTCAGTGGGGAAAGCCATTGCTGGAAACAGGTGTAAGCACCCGGCTGCTTACATATCTTTATCCCAACGAGAGGCAAGTGGATTTTGAAATCGCATCTGTTCAGGATGGGATATCGAAAGAAATCCACATACAGGGCGAAGTGTATTATGAAGCAGAAAGCTCTCAGAAAAAAGGGAATTCCTCCCGGGATTTAAACGAACTGAAAAGTTTACTGATTCATTTTAGCGAAGGCAGCGATGTATACGAGTATTTGGAACACAGAAGTTTAACATACGGTTCTGACTGGCGTGCTGTCGCAGGGGTGTACCGCTTGGATGACGCTGTATTGGCGCAGATCGATATGCCGGATTCGCCTTTTGTTGTACATGGTTTGACTCTGCTGCATCCTGCGCTGTTAGAGGGTATATTCCAGACAATATCTTACATGATGCGTTTATCAAAAGGTCATGACCACGAGATATATCTGCCCTATTGTATAAAGACGCTCATGATAGATCAGCCGGTAACCGGATCCTGCTTTGCCTATATCAGGAAAAAAGACTTATCAGCCGACCGGGACGGACGGGAGCATACATTTGATATAAGCATTCTGGATGATCAGGGGCTCAGCATAGCGGACATAATGGGATTTTCCATTATGCTTGTATAACAGTGACTTGTGACATTGAAAACAAATATTTTAGGGAGAGATAAATATGAGTAATTCTTTCAGTCTATCTTATTTTGGGTACGAATGGGAAAACATAGATCTTTTGTGTCAGCAAAATAACGGAGAAATTCACGATAATATTCTGATTTTTGATGTCACCCATGATCTGTATCAAGCGTTAAAAAGGCGTGCAGCCCAACAAAAAACAGATACCCATTTCACTCTGGTATTACCAGGTGAAGGGTTTAAAAAGTCTGCCGATGGTATATATGAAATTGATATAACAAGGATAGCCGACTACAAGAATCTGCTTCAGGAATTGATGATGGAAAAAGCGATTCCCAGTGATATTATTCATCATTTTTCCGCCGGGCATTTTTCAAGTAATACGGCGGAGATTTCCATGCAGCTTAACAACGGAATTTATTCCATGCTGTATTTGACTAAAACTCTTTTTGAATTGGATTACCCTAAAAAGCAGACGCTATATTATTTATATGGCACAAACAGCAATGCAGCGAATCCCCTGTTTCGGGCAATGAGTGGATTTTTTAAATCTGTCCAAAAGGAAAACCCCTTATACCGCTATAAAATAATTGAAATACAGGATGAGAGTATTACCGGCCAGGAAAAAGCGGAAGTTTTGGCACAGCAAGTATTGAAAGAAATTATATACAGCCTTGACAATGAGACAAATATTCGTTTATCCGGCCGCTTAAGGTTTATAAAAAAATTAAAGCTGTTGCCGCAGGCGGCAGAAAACTATGAAAGCAAAATCAAAAATGGTGGGACATATCTGATTACAGGAGGTGCCGGCGGTATTGGTGCTGTATTGGCAGAGTACCTCACCAAAAACTATAACGCGGATGTAGTGCTTTGCGGGCGGTCGGCACCGAACTCCGATAAACCCGCCAAAGCCAGGCAGCGGTATGTGTATATGCAGGCGGATATAACAGATGAAAATGAGGCTGTCGCGTTGATCTTAGCTATTAAAAAGCGATTTGGTGGTATAAATGGTGTATTTCATTGCGCCGGCATAACACAGGATAGCTTTCTGATTAACAAAACCCAGGAGCAGGTAAAGGATGTACTTGCACCAAAAGTTTATGGTACGATAAATTTGTATGAAGCGCTGAAACATACAAAAACGGATTTTATTGTATTGTTTTCTTCTCTTGCGTCTGTAATTGGAAATGTGGGACAAAGCGATTATGCATATGCCAATTCATTTCTGGATAATTTTGCTCCGCTTGATCATTTGCATGAAATAGGGCATACCGTATCAGTTAACTGGCCATTTTGGAAAAGCGGCGGTATGAAGCTCAGCGACAATTCCATAGCATTTTTGTCAAAAAATACCGGTTTGGAAGTACTGGATGATATCAATGCCATGAAAGCGCTGGAACAATGCCTTATGATGGGGCATATTCAATGCTGCGTAACTTATGGTGATGCTGATCTCATTGCGAAATATTTTGAAGAAGATCTGACAGTAAATAACCACGGCAATCCGTATTCGGATATGGAAGATCCATCCGCGGGCATACTGGAAAAAACGGTCGGTTTTTTGATCAAGGTCTTTGCCGAAGTTTTTAAAATCCATCCGGATCAGGTGGACCCGAATCAAAGCTTCCGGGAATATGGAGT
This sequence comes from Lachnospiraceae bacterium 54-53, assembly GCA_041223105.1. Lineage (GTDB taxonomy): Bacteria > Bacillota > Clostridia > Lachnospirales > Lachnospiraceae > Lacrimispora. The sequence continues at coordinate 126,678 of JBCLPO010000012.1, read as the reverse complement.
TGATTCTATCATTGTAGAATATTTTAACTTGAGAATGGAAGAACTTGTCGGCCCAATGCCCAAGACACTGCTTTTTGAGCATAAAACAATTCATAATTTAGCCGAGTACCTGGTCAGTCATCACGGTTCGCTTATAAAACAGCATGTAATGCCTAAGAAGCAAATGGAAGCACCGGCGGCGCCCGCGGATTTGACTCATAGAAGCTGGAAGAGCCTGGTTTCATTTAAAAATAAGAAAAGTATTGAAGGTGGAATATCCGGGAAAGCAGCCCATGCATCGCAAGCCGGGGATATTGCCATTATAGGCATGAGCTTTCAGTTCCCCGAATCAGACAATCCGAAAAGTTTTTGGAAAAATCTGCAAAGCGGAAAAAGCAGTATACGGCAAATCCCCCGTGACAGGTGGGATTACCGGGATTATTATCATCCGGATCCGGAAAAAGCCAGAGAAGGAAAGGCTTACTGCCGGGTCGGGGGATTCTTAGATGATGTAGACAAGTTTGATCCGCTGTTTTTTGGGATTATGCCCAAGGATGCGGAAGTCATGGATCCACAGGAGCGGCTGTTTCTTGAGCATTCATGGCGGGCAGTAGAGGATGCGGGGTATACGGCAAAAGAATTGAGTGGATTGAAAGGCCAGGCGGGCCAAACAAGTGCCGGCGTTTTTGCAGCGGTAACCTCCAATAATTACCAGCTTTTTGGACCGGAGGAGTGGGCCAAAGGAAATATGGTAATTCCGGCATCCCTGCCGTGGTCGATTGCCAACAGGGTTTCTTATGTTATGGATCTGCATGGTCCGAGTATTCCTGTTGATACGGCCTGCTCATCTGGTCTGGCAGCCATACATCTGGCATGTGAAAGTTTGAAACGAGGGGAATGCGGCATTGCTATTGCAGGTGGAGTCAACCTGTATTTACATCCGATGAAGTACGTGTCCATGTGCCAGATGACCATGCTTTCAAAGTCAGGCAGACTTTCCGCATTTGGCAGAGAGGCGGATGGATTCATACCGGGTGAAGGTGTGGGTATTCTGATTTTAAAGCCATTCCAAAAGGCGGTTGAGGACAACGACCATATTTATGGAGTAATTAAAGGAAGCGCTATAAATCATGGCGGGAACACGAATGGCTATATGGTGCCGAATCCGATTGCACAGGCCAGTCTCATCTGTGACGCACTGGAAAACGCACAGGTAGACGCAAGGACAATCAGTTATATTGAAGCTCACGGCACAGGTACGATTCTTGGTGATCCGATAGAAATTTCGGGATTAAACAGCGCTTTTAGCAAATTTACTTCCGATAAACAGTTTTGCGCCATTGGTTCTGTTAAGTCCAATATAGGGCATCTGGAGTCTGCCGCAGGTATCGCAAGCATCATTAAAGTACTTCTTCAGATGAAACATAAGAAATTTGTATCTTCTATCAATGCCGAGCGTTTAAATCCTAATATCGACTTCAAGAACTCGCCCTTTTTTGTGCAGCGCACAGTAAGTGAATGGAAGCAGCCTGCTATCATGAAAGATGGAACAGAAGTGGTTTACCCGAGGCGGGCTGGCGTAAGCTCTTTTGGAGCTGGCGGGACCAACGTACATGTTGTGCTTGAAGAGTATATTGAGCCTGTACCTGAAAGGAGGGAGAACGCCGGCGCCCGGATCATTGTACTGTCAGCTAAGACACCGGAGAGTCTTAAGCAATATGCCGAATCTCTTTATACATATCTGGGAAAATATGACGGTTATCAGGAGAGTGATAATACCAAAGAAAAATATATAAAACAAAACCTGGTTTTAACACTTACCGCGATGATGTCTCAGGTATTGGGGATCGATGCAAAGAATATCAGTCCAGCAGAGAACCTGTCGGAATTCGGCATAGGAGCGCTTGAGATTGAGACCCTAATGTCGGATATTGCTGCGAAATACGGCATTGACGCAGACAGCAATTTTATCTCAGACGGACAATCCATTGAATCAATTGCAGTCTTGCTTTTTGAAAATTATAAAAATAATATCATTGAAAGCGAAAGCGCCGGTCCGCTCCCCCAACAAGTTCAGGATGTCACTCTTGATGAAATTGCGTATACGACTCAGACCGGAAGAGAACCTATGAAGCACAGACTTGCTGTCGTTGCTATGGATATACGTCAGTTGCGGATGAAGCTGGCTGATTTTTTGAATGGTACTGTCACGGAGGGGTTATTTTCCGGCACTGTTGACAGAAGAAATCAAAACAAGGATGAAGATGCCATTCCTGGAAGCTTGTCTGAAAAAATACACCCTGGAATGACTTTAAAAGAGCTTTGGACTGCAGCCAGGCAATGGAGCCAAGGTGTCCGAGTCAACTGGAAGCTGCTCTATGGCGACAGGAAAGTTAAGAAAGTTTCGCTTCCCACATATCCATTTGCCGGAGAGCGGTATTGGATTAAGCAAATACCGGCACCGGATTATCCGGCTGGCTTACCAATATCGAATTTAAGCAGTCAGGGACAAGATGGTCTTTCATCACTGGTACTGTATGAAAATATATGGGGTCCGTCCCCTCTTTTGCCCTTGTCAGGAGATACTGGCGGGGAAGGCGTTATACTGATTTTTGATACGGAAGAATTTGTATTTCATGCATTTCAGTCATACCAGCAGATGGGCAGCGAAACACTTAGACCGATTCTTGTCAAAACCGGAAAAGAATTTGTCAAAACCGGAAACAACACATTTAAATTAGACCCCAACAATCCGCAAGACTATGAAAAACTATTTGAATGTCTGTTAACTTTAAGACTGATACCAAACAAAATCATTTTTAATTTATCAAAGTGTGAATATTCTGCTGGCGGTGCTTTACTTAAAGAAGGGATTGATACCGGAATTTACCCGGTTTTCCATTTATGTGGAAGTTACATGAGGCAGCAGTTTGAGTCGGACTTGATATTACTCTACTTATATCCCCTATATGAAAAAATTGCCAACCCATGTTTTGAAGCGGTAAGCGGATTTTTAGAAACAGTCCGCTTGGAAAATCCCCGGATTGCCTGTAAATCCATCGGCATAACTTCCGATGTTTTAAACGGACAAAATCATTCTTCGGATCTGTACAACATGCTAAACAGTGAGCTGCAGCATTTTAATGAAGGTGAAACTCAGATACGATATGAGAAAAAGGGCCGGTATATAAAACAGTCCAGGGAAATGGAAGCTGAACGGACATCCAGCAGCAGTCTCCCCATACGCGAAGGCGGCGTATACCTCATTACAGGAGGCGCAGGAGGAATCGGAACACAATTTGCAGACTATCTTGCAAAACGCTATCAGGCAAAGCTAGTGCTGACAGGAAGATCCGATCTGAATGAGAACATCAAAAACCAACTGGCGAATTTAATACGTAACGGTGCCGAGGCGGTATATATCCGGTCGGATTTGTCAAAACAGGATCAAGTCCTGGACCTCATTAAAACCATTAAAAACAAGTTCGGCTGCATTCATGGACTTATCCATAGCGCCGGCGTATTCAGCAACGGTTTTATTATCAAAAAACAGCAAGAGGAATTTGAGCGCGTGCTGGCGCCGAAGGTATATGGATCGGTTTATCTTGACGAGGCTTTAAAAAATGAAAAACTGGATTTTTTTGTTTTGTTTTCATCGTTGGCGGCTGTTGCAGGTAAAATTGGACAGGCAGACTACTCGTTTGCGAATTGCTTTCTGGATCGATTCGCGGCATATCGCGATATGCTGTGCCACAAAGGGGAAAGAAGCGGAAAAACCCTGTCTATTAACTGGCCGCTCTGGGAAGAAGGCGGTATGACCCTTTCTGATGAGGAGCAGTTGATGTTAAGCCACACGGTCGGTATGGAACGATTGCCTACGGAAAAGGGCATCGCGGTATTTGAGTCCGGACTTATGTTGAAGACGCACCAGTGTATGGTCATGTTTGGATTGAAAGAAAGGCTTGAGATGTATATGGTAAATAAACAGAAAAACCAGTCATTCCGTGCGGCTGTTAATCAGCGGGATACCGCAGATCAAGCGGAATCGGACAGCTATGAGGATGATCTTTCTATGCTGACAGAGAATGCGGAAAAATTGCTCAAAAGTCTGCTCTCGGCTGAGATAGGACTTTCTGAACATAGAATCAACTCACATACTAATTTTGACGAGTACGGTATTGATTCAATAGTTATTAACCATTTTAACTCCGAAATAGAAAAGAGGCTTGGCCCGATATCCAAAACTTTGCTCTTTGAATACCATAACGTATATGATCTGGCAGATTATTTTGTCAGAAATTACACGGCAGCGCTAAATAAACTATTCGGAGCGCAAAACGCCAGGCGTGCAGATATGCCGCCTCAAAAGCAGGAGAATCTTACGGACCGGAAAAGCACGCAGCCGGAGTCTGCAGGATTTGCCGGGGATACGCCCACAGCTTGGGAAAACCAGATTGCAAATGAAGATATAGCAATTATAGGTGTCAGCGGACGTTATCCGGCTTCTGATAATCTTCAGGAATTCTGGGAGCTGTTAAAATCAGGAAAAGACTGTATAACAGAAATACCCGAAGAAAGATGGGATTACAAAGATTATTTTGACCCAGACCATGAAAATATAAAAGAAGGAAAAATGTATTGTAAGTGGGGCGGGTTTATAAAAGATGCAGATAAGTTCGATCCGCTTTTCTTTCACATATCTCCATGGGAAGCAGAAATTATGGATCCACAGGAAAGACTGCTGCTGCAAGCCGCGTGGGAAGTTCTGGAGGATGGGGGTTATACAAGAAAGCAGCTGGAGGAATTGATTGGCCATGAACGTGTTGCAAACGTAGGAGTCTTTGCGGCGGTGACAACGCATACATATCAGCTTCTCAGCTATGAGCGGTGGCAGCAGGGCGGGTCAGCGATGGTAAACCCAGCCATATGGTCAATGGCCAACCGGATTTCTTACGTGTTTAATTTTCAGGGGCCCAGTATGCCGGTAGATACAGCATGTTCCTCAGGCCTCACCGGCATACACTTGGCCTGCGAAAGCCTCAAACGCAAGGAATGCAAGATGGCCATAGCTGGCGGCGTAAACCTATACCTTCATCCTTCAAAATATGTTGCCATGAGTCAGGTTCATATGCTTTCACCTACCGGCAGGTGCTGCACATTCAGCGACCAGGCGAATGGTATGGTTCCTGGCGAAGGCGTAGGCGCGGTATTGCTTAAACCACTGACCCAGGCAGTGACAGATCATGACCATATATATGCTGTCATAAAAGGAAGTGCGGTAAACCATGGAGGAAAAACAAGCGGATATTCCGTTCCAAATCCAAATGCTCAGGCAAATTTGATCCTTGAAGCACTTAAGCGCTCGAAAATTGATCCTCGGACCATAAGTTATGTTGAGGCACACGGAACCGGTACCATACTTGGTGACCCGGTTGAAATAACGGGCCTTACTAAGGCCTTCAGAGATTATACCGGCGACACACAGTATTGTGCTGTCGGATCGGTCAAAACCAATATCGGCCATTTGGAAGCTGCGGCAGGGTTTGCCGGAATCACTAAAATTATCTTACAGATGAAAAATAAAATGTTGGTTCCCTCTATTCATGCAGATAAATTAAACGCCAATATCGATTTTGAGCAGTCACCATTTTATGTCCAGCGGGAGCTTACAAAGTGGAATCAAACGGAAGTGATTAAAAACGGAGCAGTTATAAAATATCCAAGACGCGCCGCTGTAAGTGCTTTTGGGGCAGGGGGAGCAAATGCCCATATAATCCTTGAGGAATATACCGGTACTCAAGAAGCACAAAAACAGGCCCGGTCAGCCCATAACAGCCAAATTGTTGTGCTCTCTGCCAAAAACCAGGAAAGGCTTAAAGAATATGCTGAAAAAGTTGCGGGTTTTCTCGAATCAAACAGGATATCCCCAAGCATATCCCCGGTTAAATGTTCTTCCGTCATAAACGATATTTTGGATAAGGCGCAGCATTTCATACAATATGGTCAATTAATAGACAAACAGGATGTGATGCACTACCATCAGCTGTTTTCCGTACTCCAGGATTATGCCCGGCTGGCAATGCTTGGCCTGTTCCGCAGGATGGGCGTATTTCATACTCCTGGGGAAAGCTATGATATCACCGAACTGTCGGAAAAGCTCGGCATAATCCCTGAGTTTAGCAGGCTGCTTTCCTCTATTCTTGAAATGTTATCCCAGGCTGGGTTTGTCCACACAGCGGAAAACAGGGTCAGCGTTCTCGATAAAGTGGAGGATGCAAAGATAAAACAAGAGCTGGCATCTTTAGAAACGACAAAAGACAGACTGGTACAGGATTATCCGGAAATGACGTCCCAACTCAAGCTGCTCGGAGTATGTCTTGATTCTTATCAGGATATGCTGACCGGCAAGAAAGTCAGCACAGATGTCCTCTTTTCGGATGGCTCCATGGATTTGGTTGAGAATCTGTATAAGGGAAACAGGATTATTGATTACTACAATCATCTTACCGCACATACAGTACGTCTTTTTGTGGAAAAAAGACGAAAGACCAACCCGGATGACCGGATCAATATTCTTGAAGTGGGAGCTGGGACAGGTGGAACCAGTACCTTTGTATTAGAGCAGCTGGCGCCTTATCAAGAGAACATCCGTTACTATTATACGGATATATCTCTGGGATTTGCACAGTTTGGAAAAAGGACATACGGAGACAAATATCCTTTTGCAGAATTCAGAGCGCTTGATGTAGAACAATCACCTCAAAAGCAGGGGTTTGATCATAATTTCATTGATCTGGTGCTGGCAACCAACGTAATCCACGCTACTAAGGACATCTGCGGTACATTAAATAATGTGGCAAGCCTGCTAAAAGAAAATGGCCTGCTTATTGTAAACGAAATAATTTATAAATTGGATACCTCCACACTTACCTTTGGTTTAACAAAGGGCTGGTGGCTGTATCAGGACGAAGAAATGAGGATCGAGAACTCGCCTCTGCTCCCTGTCGGGAAATGGAAGCACTGTTTTGAAAAAAGCCGGTTTCGTCATGTTTCGGCTCTGGGCCTGCCGGATATGACTGTCGAGCAGTCACGCCAATGCATCATCATAGGTGAGTATGCGCCGGCAGATTCTCTTCCGGAGGAAACGATCATTCATGTGCCCTTAGACGATATGGCCTATACACTCCAGACAGGCCGGGAAGCGATGGATGAACGTCTTGCCATCGTTACCTCTGACTGTGAAGACCTGCTGGTAAAATTAAATGCATATATAAGCGGTGAAGAAGCAATGGAAGCTGTTTATTTAAACAATATAAAAACGAGTAAAATGAAACACATTCTCGAAGGTGACTCGTGCAACGACTTTATAAAAATTCTTGCTTCAAGATATGAATTTGATAAAATAGCCAGCCTATGGACTTCCGGTGCATCTTTTGACTGGATGCTGTTACATGAAGACCGTGATGTCAGAAGAATCTCCCTGCCGACATATCCATTTGCAAAACAAAGAATATGGGTATCCATGTCTGACCAGGAAGCATTAAATACTACAATATCAAAATCAATGCAGCCTCAGACGGCAGTAATTCCGGACAAGACGACGGATGAAAATAAGACAAATTATTTTTTCTGTGTACCAAAATGGAAATTGAAAACGCTTCCTCACAGTTCTTTGGCAGCGCAGAACACAGAAGAAACCGGAAAAGGTGTGCTGATCATCAGCAACAATGCCTCCGCGCCACTGGCGGCAGCAATAAGAAAGCTGCATCAAAACAATCCGGTATTTGAAATCGTCATTGGCGTTAAGAACCAAACATTATCAGAAACAACCGTGGAAATCGCCGCCGACCGGCTTACGCACTTAAACGATCATTTAAACAAGGCGGAGAACATTGGATACGTATACTGCCTGAATGGCATTACGGATGACACGTTTGATCCTTATGATGTATCTTCTTTATTGGCACATGAGCAAACCGGCATCATCACATTGTTTCAGCTCGTGAAGGCCCTTTCGGCAGAGGCTTTCACGGAGAGAAAGCTGCATATCAGAGTTGTAACAAACGATATTCATAAGGTCCTGCCCGATGAAGTGAACATACCATATTCTGCGGGACTATCCGGGTTTGTAAGGGCGATGGTTAAGGAATACATTCATTGGGATTTAGCCTCCATTGATATCAGTTTAAAAAGCGTCACGGACCAAATGGATCCTGAACCTTGGGAATCAGCGGCTTTTCATATAAAGGCTGAGCCTGCTCAGAAAAAGGGAGAAGAAATTTCCATAAGAGCAGGGCTTAGATATCAAAGGGTATTGGTGCCGGCATCCGTTCCCGCCCCGCATGCGCCTTTATATAAGACCGGCGGCGTTTATGTCATTGCCGGCGGAATGGGGACAATTGGATATAATCTGGCGCTGTATCTTTCTGAAACAATAAAAGCCAAAGTGGTGATCCTGGGCCGCGGACCACTTGACAATGACAAGCGTAAAAAGCTTGATGTGGTGGCGTCGAAAGGCGGCAGGGCATTGTATATCTGTGCAGATTTATCTGATTATGAAAGCTTAAAATCGGCATCCCAAGAAATTAAGTCGGTCTTTGGAACTGTAAACGGGGTTTTTCATTCGGCAATGGTTTTTGAGCCAAACCGCATCGAGCATTTAACCGAAGCCGGCCTGCGTAATGCGCTTGCCTCCAAAACAGTGGGAAGCCTTAATCTTAACAGAGTATTCGGATCAGATTCGCTGGATTTCATGTTCTTTTTCTCATCAGGGCAATCCTTTACGGCCAATGCTCAAAGGGGACATTATGCAGCCGGCTGCAACTTCCAGGATGCCTTTGCGGAATTTCTTGATCACAGCATGACATATACGGTAAAAGTAATCAATTGGGGTTTTTGGGGAGCCCAGGGCAGCAGCTCCGAAGAGAATTCCTACAATCAGTTTCTCCTTGATCAGGGCGTGATAGCCATTTATCCAGATCAGGGGATACAAGCCATTAACAAAGTGCTGGCTGCTCCTGCCAGACAGATACTGTTTTGGGGTGTCGAAAATTTTGTCCTCGAGCTTATGGAAATCGACAGGAAGAGTCTGACACAGTATAGTAGCGATAAAAACGAATCCCTGGCATATGCGCTGAATGCAATTGAGGAGCCTGAGCTCGATCAGAAAAGCAGCCAAGAGTCAGATGAGGCTTTTGTCAGATTCGGTCAGGTTATCCTGCTGGATGCCTTTAGGCGCATGGGAGTTTTCCGCACAGAGGGTGAATTCTATACAGTAGATGAGCTCAGACAACAGCTGCACATCCATTCATGCTATGACAGGTTATTTGTGGCTTTGCTGGATATTCTGAAAAATGCGGGTTTTATAGAAACTGACGACACCAGTATCAAAATGTCCCCTGACATTACCCGCCGGGAGTTAATGACAGAATTAGAACATATACCGGATACAAAACAACATCTTGTTTTGGTGTATCCTGAACTCAAAGACTATATTACCCTGATCTGGACATGTGTTTCGAATTATCCCGATATTTTACGGGCAAATGTTTCCGCCACCAATATTATGTTCCCAGAGTCTTCCATGGAACTTGTCGAGGGTATATATAAAGGAAACAGTACCACACAGTACTTTAACGAGCTGGTGTCCAAGAGCGTATTGGCTTACATAAAGGCAAAAATACCCGGTCAGCTGCAGGCAGATAAGATTAACGTCATTGAGATCGGGGCGGGAACCGGAGGTACAAGCGCACTGGTACTTGACGCCCTCATGAATGCTGGTTTCGGCGGCAGGGTCCGGTATGTTTACACAGATATTTCAAAGGCATTTATTCTGCATGGTAAGGACAACTTTGAAAGTCAATATCCTTTTACGGAGTTTAAGGTCTTAAATATCGAAAATGATATCTGCCAGGAAGATTTAGGCGTATATGATATCGTCATCGCCGCAAATGTTCTTCATGCCACGGCGCGTATTTTTGATACGATGTCACATATAAAGAGCCTGCTGAAAACAAATGGCTGGCTGATTATGAATGAGGCAACCGGCATACTTGACTTTTCTACCATGACATTTGGACTTTTGGAGGGCTGGTGGAGGTTTTCCGATGAAGAAATACGGTTAAAAGGGTCGCCTTTGCTAAGCGGTCATACATGGCAGACTGTCCTTGGGCTCGAAGGGTTCAGAAACATCCGTTTTTTAGGAAAATCTAATATCTATGGCAGCAAACTGTTCCAAAGTGTCATACTTGCTGAAAGCGACGGAGTTTATATATCGGGAAAGCCTGTAACAGCGGAACCACTCCTGTCTGATCCGGGCCCGAAAAACAGTCTCAACACAGAAAGTACTGACGTGAAGATGCTGTCAGCCAGAACCGCCCGGCAGGAAATCTTACACATTCTTTGGGAGGTATTAAAAATTGATGAAGCGGCTGTCTTGACAGATGTACCGTTTATAGATATGGGGGTTGACTCTATTTTAGCAGTCAAAATTGTCAATCTAATGAATGAGAGGTTCGGAAGTAATATTTCGGCAACGGATTTTTTTGACTATGTTACTGTCGATAAATTAGCTGCTCATATGGAAAACAATTACTCGGAAAGTCATACCTTTTTACCCTCCGGAAATCATCAGGAGCAGCTTAAGCAGGCCCGGACAGGCTCAATAACGGGTGAGGATTTAAAAAAGCAGGTGGTGAATATCTTTTCCGGCATTCTGCAATTGGATGCGGACTCAGTTGACTTTCAGACACCGTTTATGGATTATGGTGTAGACTCTATCATCGCTGCCAGGGTCGTAGACAGACTGAATCAGGCTTTTTCGATAGATTTGAAGACGACAGACCTGTTTAACTACGTAACGCTAAGCAGCCTGACGAATCACATTGCCGAGCGGCTGCACAGTATGCCCGGTCCGCTAAACAGCTGTTTTGACAATCATATGCCGGGAGAATTGCCGGATGATGAGCTGCTTCATGTTTTCAGGCAGTTGGAACGTAACGAAATCAACATCGAAGATGTAAACAAAATATTGAGAGAGGTATGAATATGACGGAGGATAATAAGCAAAAAATTCTCGAAATGATCTACCGAAACCAACTTTCTGCAGAAGAAGGATTAAAGCTTTATCAAAACAGGCAGGCAGACAGCAGCGAAAGGCTTACTGCACGGCAAAGTACCGAAGCGGATGACGGGATCGCCATAATCGGGATGACAGGCGTCTTCCCGGAAGCTGAGGATGTGGAACAATTTTGGACGAATCTTTTGGAGGGCCGCGACAGTGTCAGGGAAATAAAAAGATGGGACGCCAATGCATTTTATGATCCGATTCCCCGGACACCGAATAAGAGTTACTGCAAATGGGGCGGCTTACTTGATCAGATTGATTTGTTTGATCCATTGTTTTTTAATCTGTCGCCAAAACAGGCAGAGCTTATGGAACCACGTCAACGGATTTTTTTACAGGGCGCATGGAAGCTTATAGAAGACGCCGGTTATTCTGCTACGGAGCTGGAGGGCAAAAAATGCGGGGTGTTTGTCGGCTGTGAAGGCAGTACCGATTATTTCGATCAAATCAATAATGAAAAAACAGACATCAATGTACATTATTTTCTGGGTAATTCAAACTCAGTGCTGGCATCCCGGATTTCATACCATATAGATATGAACGGACCCACTGTTACAATCGATACAGCATGTTCGTCATCGCTGGTGGCAATCCACCTTGCTTGTGAAAGTATAAAAAGCGGTGACAGCGACATGGCGATTGCCGGTGGTGTGGCCATCAATACCCAGTACACCGGCTATATATTAATGAGCAGTATGGGGGCGCTTTCACCGACAGGTAAATGCAAGGCCTTTGACGACAGTGCGGATGGTTTTATACCTGGGGAGGGGATGGGGGCTGTTTTGCTCAAGCCCCTCAAAGCTGCCATAAGGGACAATGACCATATCTATGGAGTGATCAAAGGATCGGGGATCAATCAAGACGGCAAAACCAATGGAATTACCGCTCCCAGCGCGGCGTCTCAGGTCAGGCTTGAAACCCAGGTTTATGAAAAGTTTGGTATTGACCCTGGTGCCATTGGATATATAGAGGCTCATGGTACCGGAACAAAGCTTGGAGATCCGATTGAATTTGAAGCGTTAACGACGACTTTTAGAAGGTCTACCCAGAAGAAAAATTATTGCGGTCTTGGTTCCGTTAAGACGAATATCGGACATCTGGGGGCAGCGGCCGGAATTGCTGGTGTTATCAAGGTATTACTGGCATTAAAATATAAAACATTACCGCCATCTCTTCATTTTGAAAAGCCTAATGATAAGATCAATTTAAAGGACAGCCCGTTTTATGTCGTCACACAACCAACACAATGGCATCCGGTTGGAACCGGCAAACGGATGGCAGCCGTCAGCGCCTTTGGCCATGGCGGCACCAACTGCCACATCGTGCTCGAAGAAGCGCCTGCTGTTCAACGGGACAAAATAAAATTCAGTCCTTCACAGTACTTGATTTTGGTATCTGCAAAATCCGAACTGTCGATGCAGACGAAGCTGGTGGAGCTTAGTTCCTGGTTGACAAAACAGGGCCAGGATAAGAATCTTTTGGATATACAGTATACGCTTGCGGTAGGAAGAAGTCACTTTGACATAAGAGCCGCCTTTGTTATTACAGATAAACAGGATCTGATAAAAAGCATTATGAGGCTGCTGGAAAACAACCCGGCATCCAATTGCACCTGTTCTTTTTTGCCGGGCGTCACATCAGCAGAAGACAATGAGCCGGGTTTTAAAAATCTGATGCAAATTGCCTCCGCCTACGCCCAAGGCAATAACTTTGACTGGAAACAGTTGTTTGATGACACTTGTGGTGTCAGGATACCGATGCCGACTTATCCCTTTGATGAGGAAAGTTACTGGCTCGAGGGAACCGGCACAGCTGATACGGGCAAAAGCCGGCCAGGTATTTGGCACCCGCTGGTGCAAACCAATATATCAGTACTTGAGGAACAAAGATTTTCATCTGTTTTCTCGGGAGAAGAATTCTTTCTTAAGGATCATGTCCTGATGAATCAGAAACTTCTACCTGCCGTTTCGTATATTGAAATGGCCAGGGCAGCCGGAGAATTTTCGACAGAAAGAAAAGTTTCTTCAATCAACAATGTCATTTGGGCAAAGCCGGTTATTTCTGCGGGTGAACCTTTGGAAGTAATAATAAGTGTCGCCGTACACAATGGCAGCATAGTATATGAAGTTTTTACTTCCGGCAGTGATGGGCGGCGCACCATCCACAGCAAGGGCGGACTTTCTTTCGGCGGGCAGGATGACAGACTGTCAGAGGAAACGCTTGATCTGATTGATTTGAAAGCACGAATGCCCGGCACATTTGATCCGGAATTGCTTTACAACCATTATAGTAAAATGGATTACTTATATGGTAAAGGTATGAGAACGGTTAAAAACATCTGGATTGGCAAAGAGGAAGCGCTGGCATACCTGGATTTAAATCAGGAAGATTCAAACCAGTCATATGTACTGCACCCGGGAATTATGGATGGCGCGCTGCAGAGTGTTGCCGCACTTGTGGCTGGTATGGGTACAGGTGAAAAGTGGGCAGGGCTTCCTTTTTCACTTGGCCGTATTGAAATTAAAGCAAGCGTGGATTCCGGATGTTATGCCTACATAACATATTGCCGTGAGAAAACAACGCAGATACAGGGCCTGAAAAAGTTTGACATCGTTCTTCTAAATGACCATGGCGATATATTGGCCAAAATATATGACCTTGGCATCAGGGAATTAAAAGACTCCCTGATCACTGCCGGTCAAAGTCAAAACAATCATGTTTCGGTTAATGAGAATATTTATGAATGCAGTGTGGAAACTCTCATAAAACAGTTTTTAGAACAGGAGCTGAGCCTGGACGAGGCTGACGAGCTATTGGAGGGTCTATCATGATAAATATACAAAATCAGGACAGAAAAGATATTCTAAGAATGATTCGCGACAACGAAATATCAGCAAAAGAAGGTGCCCGGTTACTTACATCACTGTTAAAAGAAAAGAACAGACCTAAAAACAATATTCATTATTATGAGTTTGTCTGGCATGAAAAACCTGTAAACGCTGCTTCTGAAAAAGAAAATTGTCTGGTGGTTGTATTTGAAGATTTTACTGAAAACAGCATGATTGACGAAAACATTGTATCAAAATATGGCGGCAGGCTTTTAAGGGTAAAATCCGGCACAACATTTGAGGAAAAAACAATTGGCTTATATCAGCTTAATTATGAACAATACGAACAATATCTAATGTTGGCGCAGCTATTAAAGGAGGCTGCTCTGCCGATCAAAATAATTTATTTGCGGGCGATGGAAAATCAGGATAGCCCGGCACCTGATGCCCATGACCCGGACAGCGGGATTACCTCAATGTTTTATCTGACAAAGTCACTCATGGAGCTGTCTGTTAACGTACCGGTTAAGCTGTTGCTTTTGCATTGTTTACAAAATAAAGCTGCTGAGCCCAGGTGGTCGGCCATGGCCGGCTTTGCCAAAACAGTAAAGCTGGAGAATCCGTTATTTCAGTATAAGACCATCCTACTGCCGGATCATGCACCTGCTGCAGTCAGGGAGGAAAAAACGGAACTTCTTTTTGCAGAGTTTTCTTCCGTACAGGACGATGAAGTCTTTTATGATGAAAATGACAAGCGTTATGTAAAAGCAGCAGAGCCTGTCCCGCTGGGAGCAGAAGCAGTCCATAAAAGTGTGCTGAGACAAAACGGTATTTATCTGATTACCGGAGGCGCTGGTGGTATCGGAGTTATGCTCGCTGATTATATTATGAAAAATTATAATGGGAAGGTCGTTTTAGCGGGAAGATCCAAGCTTTCTTCCGAAAAGGAGCAATTATTTGAAACGATGAAACAGGCGGGCGGAGATTTCATATATATAAAAGCGGATATAACAGTTAAGGAGGAGGCAGACAGATTAATTACTGAAGCGGTTTCAAAATTTGGCCCCCTCAACGGTGTGATACACAGCGCTGGAATAATAAAAGACGCATTTATTTTAAATAAAACCAAGCAAGAATTTGAAACTGTTTTATCCCCCAAAGTGACTGGAACAAATGTGCTCTATCATGCGCTGAAAGACCAGAATCCGGATTTTTTTGCATTGTTTTCTTCTAACTCTTCCATAAAAGGAAATGCAGGACAGAGTGACTATGCCTATGCAAATGCTTATCTGGATTGTTTTGCTGATACTGTGAAAATGAATCACGGAAACATCATTTCCATCAATTGGCCGTTGTGGAAAAATGGAGGAATGAAAATAGAGGAACGTATAGTCCGGCAAATGGAAGCGTTAACGGGTCTTTGTTCCATGGATGACCTGGAAGGAATTCGTGCTTTTGAAAACATCCTGGCTTCCGGTAAAAACCATATTGCAGTAGTGGCAGGAGACACTGACCGCGTAAGGTCTTTCATGGAGGCAGATATCCGGGCGCCGTATGGGGAAGCTTTACCCATGGGCGAAGATTTTGATTTTGATGAAGACTTCTTTACCGCCAAGACAAAGGACTACCTTAAAGGCGTCATTTCCCAAGTAATTAAATTACCCGTTCATAAAATCAAACCTTCTGACGCGTTTGAAAAATACGGGATTGACTCTTTAATGGTAATGGATCTTACAGCAATAATGGAAAGAGACTTTGGTGTGCTTTCAAAGACCTTATTCCTGGAATATAAAAATTTAAATGATTTAGCACAATATTTTGTCAAAAACTATAAAGAGAGGCTGGTAAGTCTTTTTGGCCAGTCACTTATGAAACATCAAAAAAATAATATAAAGCAAACGATTGTGTCCCGCCTGCCGGCCTCTGTAAAACGGACCAATGACCTGCCGATACCCATCCGGATGGAGGCTGTCGATAACGAAGATGAAATTGCTATTATCGGACTGAGCGGACGTTTTCCGATGTCAGACGACATCTTTGAATATTGGGACAATCTAAAACAAGGAAAAGACTGTATCACAGAAATTCCAAATGACAGATGGGACCATAATGCCTTTTATAGTCCCGAACGAGGCACCAAAGGCAAAACCTATACAAAATGGGGGGGCTTCATCAATGATGCAGACAAATTTGACCCACTATTTTTCAACATCTCGCCACTGGAAACACAGATCATTGACCCTCAGGAACGGATATTTTTAGAAAATACCTGGCATTTGTTTGAGGATGCAGGTTATGCCCCCAGTAATCTGTCCGGACATAAAGTTGGTGTATTTGTGGGAGTGATGTATGGGCAATATCAGCTTTATGGCGCTGAAGAGATGTTAAAGGGTAATATGATAGCTTTGGGCTCCACCTACGCTTCTATCCCCAACAGAGTATCATACTTTTTTGATTTTACTGGTCCAAGCATGGCCGTGGATTCCATGTGCTCATCTTCACTGACTACAATCCATCTTGCATGCGGCAGTATACGCAAAGGTGAATGCGAAATGGCGGTCGCAGGCGGTGTGAATCTTACGATCCATCCTGCAAAATATATCATGCTGGGTCAGGGGAATTTTGCCTCAAGCGACGGACGCTGCAGAAGTTTTGGCGCTGGCGGGGACGGATATGTACCAGGCGAGGGCGTGGGTGCGGTGTTGCTGAAACCGCTGAAAAAGGCTGTTGAAGACGGAGACCAGATATACGCCATAGTTAAAAGCAGCGGCATAAACCATGGAGGCAAAACAAACGGGTACACAGTACCAAACCCTGCAGCACAGGGCGATCTGATTAAAGACGCGCTGAATAAGGCAAACATTAATCCCTGTACAATCGGATATCTTGAAGCCCACGGAACCGGAACCTCACTGGGAGATCCAATTGAGATTTCCGGACTGAACCGGGCCTTTGAATCGGCATCCGGTGATAAGCAGTATTGTCCCATCGGTTCGGTCAAATCCAACATAGGGCACCTGGAATCAGCGGCCGGAATTGCCGGAATCGCAAAAGTATTACTACAGATGAAGCACCAAACACTGGTGCCGTCTATTCATTCTGAAACGCTAAACCCATTGATTGATTTTGACGGAACACCATTTTATGTCCAGCAGCAGCTTTCCGAATGGAAACAACTTAAAATAATGGAAAAAGGACAACTCAAACAATACCCCAGGCGGGCAGGCGTCAGCTCCTTTGGTGCGGGAGGCTCAAATGCTCATATTATTTTAGAAGAATTTCCAAATGAACAAACAAGCGGCAGCGCATATGACAGTATGGCCAAAATCATCATACTTTCCGCAAAAGACAGGGAAAGACTTGTCGCATCTGCAAAAAGACTGTTAAAATTTATTGACAGGAATCATATATCGAATCATTTTACAAATAAGCCGGCTGATTTATCAGAAATTCTTTCCAATTGCCTGACGGCGTGTGTATCATCGATATTGAATGTCTCGCTCAACGCGGTCAGCAAAAAAGAGCCTTTTGAAAGCTATAGTTCGGACATTACATTTTATGCCAGACTGTCAGACTTGGTGGAGAAAGAAATTTCCATTTCCATTGAACCTGGTCAGCTTTCCGACATTGGCTCCATTCAAGCTTTGTCCCGCCATTTACTGCGCCAGCACGCAACAGAGCTGTCCGGGGTGTTAAGGCAGGAGGTGTCCGATGCTGATGAAAAAAAATATGCGCCGGCAATTGATCTGACTGATTTGGCATATACGCTTCAGGTTGGAAGGGAAGCGATGGAAGAGCGCGTGGCCTTTATCGCGTACAGTCTCAAGGATGTAAGCGAGATGCTTGGTAAATTCTGCAAAGGTACGTACGACAGTAACATTTATACAGAAAACTCGAAAAAGACAGGTGAAAATGTCCTGAATGTACTTGAGGGAGAAGAGGGCAATGCGCTTATCCGCCAACTGTCGGAGAAGGGGAAATTATCTAAGCTGGCTATGCTATGGGTTTCCGGCATGGACATCAATTGGCAGATTCTTTATACATCCGAAAAACCTAAGCGTATTTCTCTCCCGGGGTATCCCTTTGCGAAGCAGCGTCACTGGTTTAAGCCGGCACAAAACCCTTTGCCTGGTCCAAAAGCCCCGGCCGCAGGTTATAAAACGTTTAACAAAGTGTGGAAAAAATCCGTCGGTACAAACAGCCCGGGGAAAATGTCCGGCAGCATATTGATCTTGTCAAATCACGTTACGTTCGAAATTGCACAAACGATTTTCAGCAGCATTCAGCCTGTTATTATAACGGAAGGCACCCAAGGTCACCAGAGTGCACAAGGGGTGCTGTATATGGATTTGAGAAAACCGTCTGATGGGAGAAACGCTGCCCAGGCGGCTTTAAAAACTGAGCCTGATATTTCCGTGCTGATCGATCTCTCTGATTTAGCTGACAGCCGTGCTGATAACCTTGAAGCTGGCGGCAAAATTGCCCTGGTTCAGGAGATCATTAAGAAAACAACTGCTCATCGCCTCTGTATTCTGCATTTGACAGCAGGGCTTGTTGATAATGAAGACGGAAACAGCACTTTAAATGGGGCAGTTTTCGCCGGCTTTATCAAAGTTCTTGGAGCAGAGTACAAAAAGGTCACGGCCAAAACCATTGATGTCGGCATCATTCCGGAAGATATCAATGAAATAAGACACATAATCGAAACAGAATCACAGGTTGAGGATGATACGGCGGAAGTATGCTACATGCACGGCGCCAGGCTGCTGCCCGCCCTGGTGGAGGTCACCCCTCCGGCTGTGCGGCCAATCACATATCATCAATCTGGTGTTTATATCATTACCGGGGGTATGCGCGGCATAGGCGCTGAAATAGCAAAGTATATTGTGAAAAAAGGGGTAAAGACCCTTGTGCTTATGGGCATAACCCAACTCCCACCGATCGAAGCCTGGGACGAAATTCTGAATCAGCATGACCCGGACAAAAGGCAAGCCGGCCTAATCCGGTTTATCAGGTCTCTTGAGGCACAGGGAACAGAAGTTCTCATCTATACGGGCAGGCTGACTGAACAGGAGAAGCTTTCAGCATTTTTTGATATGGTAAGAGCCCGCTACGGCAAAATTCATGGAATATTCCATTGCGCCGGGCTTTCCCTGGGCAATAACCCTGCGTTTATTCATAAAGAAGCTGAGGATATTGAAAAAGTACTTGAGCCAAAGGTACAGGGTTTGATGACGCTGCATCATGTGTTTCAACACGATAGGCTTACCTTTTTTATCCTATTCTCTTCCGTATCCGGCCTAATTCCGCAGCTTGGCGCAGGCTTATGTGATTATGCAGCTGCCAACTCCTTTATGGACTATTTCGCTGCATATATGCATAACAAAGGCTACAAGTATTATCTGGCAGTAAGCTGGCCCAACTGGAAGCAAGGCGGCATGGGGGAAGTAAAAAATCCGGTTTATGACGGAATAGGACTAAGATCTATTTCTACGGAGCAAGGAATTCAGATACTTGATGATGTCATGGTCAGGCATGATCAGCCTGTGGCCATACCTCTGGTTATCGATCAGGCAAAATTTAATGCTGATACGGTTTTATCACCCAAACAAAGCCCTGAACACAGAAATACGGCTGCCCCGGAAACGGTGCCTGTTAAAGAATCTGCAGCTGCTGTAAATCAGCACACAAAGCAGTGGCTTAAAAATCTTTTTTCAGATACATTAATGATCCCATTGGAAAAAATAGATGATGACACTGCCTTCGGGGACTATGGCGTTGACTCGATTCTTGTAGCTGAATTGGTAAAAAGAATCGAAGATAATCTGAATGACAAATTTGAACCTTCGGCAATTATTGAAAATCCTACGATTAATACTCTTAGTATTTATATGGATCATCACCATGTGGTACATACCGGTGAAGAGCCGGCCGAAACATACAGCCATGTACAAGCTCCCGCTGCTGACGGATATCAGCCGGTGGATGCCAAAACCGAAATCGCAGTCATAGGGATGGCCTGCAACTTTCCCGGGGCAAGAGATATCGGCGCCTTTTGGTATAACCTGTCAAATGGAGTCTCCAGTATACGGGAGGTACCAAAGTCCAGATGGGATATAAACAGATATTATTCTTCCCAAATACAAAAAGGGAAAAGTATAAGCAAGTGGGGAGGATTTGTTGAAGACATAGAATACTTTGATCCCGAATTTTTCGGTATAAGCAAGGAAGATGCCTTGTTTGTTGATCCGGCGATCAGACTTTTCCTGGAGATGACTGAACAAGTCATCAGGCATTCCGGGTACAGCAAAAAGGAACTCTGGGGTAAAAAAGTAGGCGTATATGCAGGCTCAAGAATGGGTAATTACTCCAACCGAATAAAAAATTCTACAAAGACAGGTATTATTGGTTCGGCGCAAAACTTCATCTCAGCATATACATCTCATGTATATAACTTAAAGGGCCCCAGTATTATGGTCGATACAGCATGCTCATCCTCACTTGTCAGCATCCATTTGGCCATGCAGAACCTTATAATGGGAGAGACTGACATGGCTATTGCCGGCGGAGTTGACATTTTGCTTGATGAACAGTCTTATCTTGTGCTCAGTGAAGGGCAGGCATTATCCCCCGATGGGAAATGCCATACCTTTGATAAAGATGCCAACGGTTTTGTGCCCGGTGAAGGATGCGGTGCGGTTATGCTGAAGCCTCTGGACAAAGCCATAGCAGACGGGGATCAGATATATGCCGTTATTGAATCTTCCGCTGTTAACAATGACGGACATACCATGGGAGCGACGACACCAAACCCTGAAGCTCAAAGCGATGTAATCCGGGACGCTTTAAAAAGGGGGAAAATCAATGCTAAGTCGGTAAGTTATCTGGAAGCCCACGGGACGGGCACGATGATTGGAGACCCAATCGAGTTAAAAGCGCTTACGCGGGTGTTCAGAGAATATACGGATCAAAACAGTTTTTGCGGCGTTGGCAGTGTGAAATCAAACGTTGGCCATCTGCTGAGCGCTGCTGGGATGGCAAGTTTTATAAAAGTAGTTTTATCTCTGGTACACGCGAAAATTCCGCCAACGCTGAATTGCATAATTCCTAACCCAAGATTTAATTTCAATGAGTCTCCGTTCTATCCTGTTACTTCCGTAACCGATTGGCAGGCGTTAGAAGATGTCAGGCGCGCTGGAATAAGCTCCTTTGGCTTCGGAGGAACCAATGTGCATATGATTTTACGTGAGTTTAATGATATGTTGTCCTCAGACTATCACTGCCGGAGAACACCGATAGAGACGTATGAATACAATAAACGCCGGTTTTGGCTTGAGGCGGAATCTGTGTCCGGCCAGGCAGATGATGATAGCGAAAACAATTCCACAGCACAAAAAGAGGACGGACTTTCCATTTTAACATTATTTGATGAGCTATAAGATAACAAAAAATTTCTGAGAGGTGTGCCGAGATGAACGATACCAATATGAAATTTAGTCTGATAATTACCAATGAAGATTATATAGTAAGGGATCATCAACTGCATCAGGTCAGAGCAGTGCCGGGTGTCGCTTTTCTGGATATAATCTACAGGTACCTGATAATGAAAAAATATAACTTAAAGGAGGTGGAACTGCGAAACATACTGTTTAAAGAACCTATAATTACGAGTGCAGATTTTGATAAAAAAGTTGTGATTGACTTGGCATATGAAAACGGATTTTGGTTAATAAACGCAAAGAGCTGTAAATATAAAAACGGTTTAGTTGTGAGCGATACCTGGACACATAATTTCCAGGCCGAGCTTCATTTAAACAGAGATTTTATCCATAAATCGATCGACATACACAGCTTAAAGTCCCAGGCCAAGCAGGTGCGCGATATTGATACAAGCTACGCATTTGCGAGAAAAGCAGGCCTGTATCACTATGAATTTATGAAGCTTCAAGGGAATATATATATGTCTGATGATTTTTTCCTGGGCGAAGTCCGTCTCAGTCAATTGGCCAACAAGTATCTTGATAAATTTTATATGCATCCGGCTTACCTTGACGGTGCGCTGACGATCCCCGGGACATTGGGCCTTAACAACCCGGAAATCGACACAGCCGATAGAAAGCCGTACATTCCAATTTATATCGAATCTTTTCGTGCCAACAACCGTCTGGGGAAAGAGTGCTATGTGCTGATTCCAAATGCTGCTATCACAGTACCGAAGTCTCTGGATATCACATACCATGATGTCGAAATCTATGACGCAAACGGCGACCTGGCAGCAGTTTATAAAAAACTTGGTGCCAAACGGGTACGGACAAGGGAATTGATTTTGAACCTTGAGAACCAAGGGAACGACCCGGCCGCACATGATACTCCCATATCGCTGGCAGAGTCCATCGAGCAGGACATAACCAGTATGGCCGCCAATATCCTGGGCAGGCCGGCAGCGGAACTGGCTCCTGAGGAAGATTTCTATGACCTGGGCCTTGATTCCAAACAGCTTTTACAGATCGTCCTGGACATAGAAAACAAGATCGGGAAGAAATTATATCCGACCCTGTTGTTTGAGTACACGAGCATTAGAAGCCTTACAGGGTATTTGGAGAGTGAGTATGGCAAAGAATATCCGATCGCCGGTAACCAGGATGTTATCCGGCAGGATTTGCCTAAAGCTGTTGAGAACGAACTTCCGGACATCAAACAACATTTATTGCAAATAACAGCACAAATTCTGGAAACAGATATAAACTCCATAGATGAAAGCAAAGATTTTTACGACATGGGTTTAGATTCCAAGAACCTGCTGGACATTGTAAAAGATTTAGAAAATCTGTTGGGAGAAAAATTATATCCGACGCTGTTGTTTGAATATACAGATATAAAAAGTCTGGCACAGTACATTGACCATGACCTTAAGACCCAGCACCCTGCTGCCCGGGAGATCCACCCGCCAGGCGATGATGGTTTGGATTTTTTCTATATACCAGTATGGATGAAGGGGAATCCGGTAATACAACAATCGCTCAATGATAATGAACGCCAGGAACATAAAAATAACAATACGATCCTGATCGTAAGACCTGATAATTGTTTTGGTTTACAACAGTTTCTGAGCGGGTTCCACTGTCATGATAATGTGATACAAATGATACTGGCAGCGGAAAACCGGAAAGAATCCGATACCGTCCATATGGTCAACATTTTTGACAAATCAGCCATTGACAGTGTAATTCGGGTAATAAATGGTGTGGATACAATTTATTTTCTTGGCGGAATTCAGCCTGAAAATAAAGATATCACCGATCTGGAGGCTCTTGCTGTCAGCCAGGAATCCGGTGTTATCTCCCTTTTCCGGCTGGTCAAATCCCTAAGCAGAAACAAACTGCTGAAAAACCTGAAAACTTTAAAAGTCATTACAGCCGATTCCCAAATGGTACTGGCTGACGACATTGTAAATCCATTTGTAAACAGTATCAGTGGCTTTGTCAAAGTTCTGCAAAAAGAATACCCTAAAATTGCCATAAGCTGCATCGATATAAGCTCCAAAGGTTCCGGTGGGGAGGAAAGTTACAGCAATATGGCGGGTGTATCACAAATGATCCATAGAGAGTACGGGCATATCAATGGAGAAGAAATCGCGGTCAGAGGCAAAAACCGGTATATTAGAAAATTTTATCCGGTCAGCATACCTGCCGCTAAAAAGATACCGCTGAGAGCTGGGGGCACCTATTTCATATTGGGCGGCGGAGGCGGCATAGGTTTGGAATTTTCTCATTATCTTGCAAAGGAATACAATGCAAATCTTGTGCTGATTGGCAGAAGTGATTTAAATATAGAGAAAAGCAAGAAGATAGAAAGTATCGAATCTGCAGGCGGCAAAGTCCTCTACTTGCGTGCGAACGCCTCTGATTTTAATGAAGTGAAACATGCGGTGGACACGGCCAAACAACATTTTGGTAAAATTAACGGGGTCATTCATTCTGCCGTTGTCCTTCGGGACAGACTGGTTGAAAAAATGGAAGAGTCCGACTTGTTAGAAGTTTTGGAGCCTAAGGTTCAAGGAACTGCTGTTCTATACAAAGTTTTTGAAAACGAAGAACTAGATTTTATGTGCTTTTTTTCTTCATCACAGTCTTTCCTCTCAAACATAGGACAGTCAAATTATGCCTCGGCCTGCACATTTAAAGACGCCTATGCCGATGCCATAAGACAGCGCGTTTCATGGCCCGTTAAAATTATTAACTGGGGATATTGGGGCAGTGTGGGGGTCGCATCGGACAGTTTTCATAACAAATTTCTGACTGGTGAAGGGGCTGTATCAATTCAGCCGGAAGAGGGGATGGAAGCTTTGTGCAGGGTTTTGAGCAACACAGTGGATCAGGTAATTGCTTTAAAACTTGACAAAAACGTGCTGGAGATGTCCGGGCTTGATTCACAGGAACGGCTCCATATTTACCCGGACGAAATCCCTTCTCTATGGGAAAACATGATGGAGCAGAGTGGTCATATTGTGGATTCCTGGCCTGCAATAAGCCAGGAAAGGATAGGGGCAATCGCTTCGTTTGAGCAGTTTTGCGTTTGTCTGCTTCTTGATTTTTTCAGGAAGCAAAACGTATTTATCTCTGATACAGAAAGGTATCAAATCAATGAGCTGCGAGAGAAAATGCATATAATTTCAAAGTATCACAAAATGTTTCCGGCCCTTCTGGCAACACTTGAAAATGCCGGATTAATAAGAATGGATGGGGAAGAAGTCCTGTTTGATTCTCAAAATATATCAGAGGCAGTTACAATACAATTACCGGATATGAAAGCGGAGAATTTGGGATTTTCCGGTAGTAACTTTCCGGAATTTGAGGTAATGGCAGAACTAACCGCTGACTGTGTTGGATCCTATTCGGAAACGCTTACGGGAAAGCGTAATTATACATCTGATGCAGGCTGGGATGACGTGGCTTCTCTTGCACAAAATTTATATCCGGGGGATGAAAGGAGAGACTTTATAAATGCCGCTATCGCCGGGCTTGTCGAAGAGTACGTGAAACAAAGGACGATTCAGGATGCCGGCACGGTCATCCAAATTCTTGATTTCGGCGCGGTATGGGAATCAAGCCGGTACATTCTGGAAAAACTAAAACCATTCGCTTCCAATATAACCTATTATTATAGCGGTGCTGCCCCTGACCAAACCGGCTCCAGTGAAGGGCAGCCTGCTCACAGTTATCCTTTTTTGAAATTTATACCGTGCGATATACAATTTGATATGCTTAGCCAAGGGTTTTCAAAAAACAGTATGGATATTATCCTTGCCGGCAGCATCCTGCATACAACGAAAGATATCGGGCATTCACTCAGAAATCTCAAAGTTCTTATGAAAAATAAATCCATTCTGTTGCTGAATGAAATAACGGGAAAACAAGATTTTACAGCATTAACCTTAGGGTTGGCAGAAAGCTGGTGGAATTACACGGATGACGAAAGCAGGATGAAAGGGTCTCCTCTTTTAACTGCCGCCGGCTGGAAAGAGCAGCTATACTTATGTGGCTTTACTGATATCCGCGTATTAGGAGACGCGAATCTGTCCGATCATGAAAAAGATCAATGTATTTTAATCTGTCAAAGTAACGGAATGATTGTGCAGAACCAGAGCAATGTGATAAGCGAAATTTATAATCTCAATACGGAAAAACTAATGGTTTTTCCAAATTCGTTGAGCAGCCTCACCCCTAATGCCTCTGATGAAAGCAATAAAAATAACCTTGCCGTGGACAAGCCCAAAGTGGTCAAAACAGACCCCATCACATTTATCGGTGTAAGCCAACATATCGATGACGAAGATTTTATGAATTTTTGGAAAAATATGAAAGGTGCCAGACGTAATAATATAATGAAGTTTGACCTTGAAAGGGCCTACTTAAAGCTTGCCGGGCAGCATGAAAACTATTTATCTCATTTATACGTGAATACGCCTTCTGCTAAACAGATGGAGGTAATTGTCGCAGGAAATGGCGAACCGGTACTTCTTTTGTGTGGTTTTGGCCTGACGGCAATTCAGTGGTATTACCAATTTAAAGAATTGGCGCATAAGTATAGGCTGATTGTCATACATACGCCTGGCAGCGGTCTGAGCGAAGGCGGAGAAGGTATATCGTTTTCTGATATTGGAAATTCGTTTATGGAAGTTTTGGAAGCCCTTGAAGTCAAAGGACCGGTACACTTGGTTGCATCCTCTTGGGGCGGTTTGGTAGGCATGACGATGGCAGTGGATTATAAAGACAGAATTGCCTCACTCACACTGGCAGGCTGCTTTAGTGAATTTGATATCAACAAAGTACAGATGCGCGATGCTGTCAGGCGGGATTTTGAAAACTTAAATGCCGCTCACTTGTACCACCTGATTATCAAAAGCGAATACTTAAACCCTGTCGTTACAAAGTACCCCGGATACTTCTGTATGAATGACATACCGGGTAAAATTTCTACTCCCACACTGGTGATCTGTGGAAAACAAGACATAGTGGTCGATCCCGCCTGCTCACAAAAATTGTATCGGAGTATTTCCAATGCAAAGCTTATAGAAATAGAGGATGCGGGGCATGTTCCCAATATCACAAATTATAAAGCATTCAACAAAATAATCAGTGAATTTATGGATTCGTCCGGTGCTGGTACCTGCTAAAGCCTCCTGGCTAATCGATATCAATAATGGCCGAAGCGCACCTGCTGAGTCAGATCCCCATGCTGGAGGCAGAAGGAAATATGGAACCAGCAAAACTGGAGTATCTTCTTCCGTGGTCGAAGGAACTTCCGGTTAAATGCTACAAACTACGCCGCTGAAAAGCGGCGCTGTTTTAGCGGGTGGCAGAGCTTTTGGACCGGAAGGCGGGTTAGCGGTCACATGCGTTACTCTTCTTGTATTGGTGTTTACCAGATGGCTTTTTCGCAGTAAAAATAATTGGGATTAAGTGGGGTCCAGTGCTTTACAAATAGAATAAATAGGTGTATATTAACTGATGGACATAGTTTTATGCGTCGGTAGCTCAGCTGGATAGAGCGTCTGGCTACGGACCAGAAGGCCGCGAGTTCGAATCTTGTCCGACGCACGGGAAGAACAGTTTTTCTGATTTTGTGAAAACTGTTCTTTTTTTGCCCTTTTCTGCCTGAAGACTTAAGAAAATTTTGCAGACAATGCTCATTGGCGTCACACAATTGGTAAATAATGTAATTTTATTAATCCTGTTCCGCTTTTTTTTCGTTGAAAGATTCTATTTGCCTAAATTACAGCTTGATTTTTCCGTAAAATTTATTATACTAATACTTAAGAGATTCGGTAAAGTTTAAAACCAGGTGCGACGAGGTAGCTGTAGACAATAGGTGCAGTGCCTCTTTTTTTATATCAGGCTGTTTCATTGGGCCGGTTGGGAGTTTTGAGTATATTTATGAGAGATGATTTTATAAAGAGATTGGAAGTGCTTCCCGGCAAAATCAGTTTTTTGTATGAAAATTTAAGAACAGGAGAAGTTATCGCTTACCATGAGCAGGTGCCTCTGATGGCTGCCAGCGTCATCAAGCTTTTTGTTATGGCTGCAGCGTTTCAAAGAATGGAAGAGGGGCTTTTAGATCCGGAAGAAATGTTTGCGGTTAATAGAAAAGACTGTGTTCCCTCCTGCGGTGCGCTTACCTACTTACATGACGGGATCTTGGTGACGGCCATGGACTTAGTCACATTAATGATTATTTTCAGTGATAATACGGCTGCCAATATGCTGATTGATGTACTTGGAATGGACCAAATCAATGAGACCATCAGAACCCTCGGATTTGATCAGACGGTTCTTCAAAGAAAGATGTTTGATCTGGAAAAGTCCGGACAGGGTATCCAGAATTACATAACTGCCGACGAAACGGGCAGGCTTTTGAAAATGATGCATCAGGGTGTGCTCATCAGCAGGCAGGTGAGTGAAAAAATGATTGACATTCTTAAAGACCAGCAGTTAAGCAGCAAAATTCCGTTTTATCTTCAGGCCCTTCCGGAGGTACCGGCAATAGCCCATAAGACCGGGGAGGATGCCGGAATCACCCATGATGTGGGGATCGTTTATGGGAGAGAGCCGTTTTTGGTCTGTTTCTGCGGGAATGAGACGGATACGCCGGCCTTTGAAAGGTTTATGGCGGAAATCTCGCTGGAATTATACCGCAGAACCGATGAGGCGGTCAGGGAAGGAAGAGAAGATCAGAATGAAAATTGTAAAAATAGAGACCGGGGAAGTCAATATTCCGCTGGTGACACCGTTTAAAACAGCTTTAAGGACCGTAAACAGCGTCAATGATATTGTGGTGAGGGTTACAGCGGATGACGGGCAGACCGGGTTCGGAGAGGCGCCTCCCACCGCGGTGATCACGGGAGATACAAAGGGTTCCATTCTCTGTGCCATTGAGGAATTTATTGCTCCCAATCTGATGGGGATGGAAATTGAGGATCTGGATGGGATCATGAAAAAGCTTCACGGCTGCATCATGAAGAATACCTCTGCCAAGGCGGCCGTGGATATGGCTGTTTACGATCTTTATGCAAAATCCTGCAAAAAACCGCTGTATAAGATCCTGGGCGGCGGACGGGCGGAGGTCGAGACGGATCTTACCATCAGCGTCAACAGCATCGGAGAAATGGTCGGCGACAGCATAAAGGCTGTGGAACAGGGTTTCCGTATCCTGAAAATCAAGGTGGGAAAAGAGGGCATAAAGGATGTGGAAAGGATTAAAGCCATCCGTCAGGCGGTGGGAGGGGATATAAAACTCCGCATTGACGCCAATCAGGGATGGTCGGCCAAGGAAGCGGTCCGCATTATACGCTCCATGGAAGATATGGGAATTGAGATGGATTTAGTGGAGCAGCCGGTGAGCGCCCATGACTTTGAGGGCATGAAGTTTGTGACCGGCCAGGTACATACGCCGGTGCTGGCGGATGAGAGCGTATTCTCTCCCGGGGATGCCATACGCATTATCCGGGAACGGGCGGCAGACCTTATCAATATCAAGCTCATGAAGACCGGAGGCATTTATGAAGCCTTGAAAATCTGCGCCATCGCGGAAAGCTTTGGAGTGGAATGCATGATCGGCTGCATGCTGGAGAGCAAAATCGCGGTCAGCGCTGCGGCTCATCTGGCGGCAGGGAAGGGAATCATTACCCGGGCAGATCTTGACGGTCCCTCTCTCTGCAAATTGGATCCTTATGCCGGGGGCCCTGTATTTGACGGTCCCAGGATCCGGATGAATGAATCTTATGGACTGGGAATCAGCGGGGTTCCGGGGTTTATTGAAGGAAAGTGAAACAGCTACTAATCCCCAACGGGTTAGAATATTAGGAAGATGGAGGACATTTATGAAAAAAAGAAGATTGATCGCTGCAGTATTATGTGCAGTTCTTGCGGCTTCCGCCGCTCTCAGCGGATGCGGCGGAAAAAAGACAGCGGATGGGGAGTCACAGGCCCCGGGAAATGAATCGGGAGCGGCGGAGAGCGGAAATCCGGTGGTATACACCAGGCTGTATGGGGCCGAGGTCACGACCCTGAATTATCTGGTTACGCCGACAACGGAGGATCACAGGCCGGCAGCGAACTGCGTTGACACTTTGATCGAATATGACAATAAAGGGCAGATAAAACCCGGGCTGGCTACGGAATGGAGTTATGATGAGGCTTCCCTGACATGGACCTTAAAGCTTCGCGAGGCCAAATGGGTGGATCAGACGGGGACAGAGGTTGCGGATGTGACGGCTCAGGATTTCGTTGATGCCATGAAATATGAACTGACTCCGGAGTACGAGAGCGCCAATGTCCAGAACCTGTTTGGGATGATCGCCAATGCGGAAAGCTATTACAATGGACTGGTCTACAACGGCGGTGCGGATGAGGATGGAAAGGTATGGGAGCCGGTTGATTTTTCTGAGGTGGGAGTAAAGGCCGTGGATGACCATACCCTTGCCTATACACTGGAAAAAGAGGTGCCTTATTTTCTTTCTTCCCTGGCATACGTAGTATATATGCCGGCTTATGGACCCCAGCTGGAAGAACTGGGCAAGGATTTTGCAACAGGGGCGGACAAGATGTATTATAACGGCGCATTTTACCTGGCAGAATTCTCTCCCCAGGAAAAGCAGGTTTATAAGAAAAATCTGTTGAATTATGACGCGGACATGGTATATATTGATGAGATCCGGAGGATTTACAACGCGGAGTACAATACCATCGGACCTGAGATGATAAAGCGCGGAGAAGTGGATTATGCGGAAATTTCCTCCGACATCCTGGATGACTGGAAGAATGGAGAGGACACAAAAAACCTGATCAGCCGTGAGAGGCCGAAGACCAGCTATTCCTACTTCTATTCTTTTAATTTTAATCCCCAGTTTGATGCACAGTATGAACCGGATAACTGGAAGAAAGCGGTAAATAACGAAAACTTCCGGAAAGCCTTATTCACGGGATTGAATAAGACAAAGCAGGTGGCCGTACTTGAACCGGAAACTCCGGATGATTACATAATCAACAGCATCACACCGGCTGATTTTGCTTTCAACGCAGACGGTGAGGATTACACGGACATTGGCGATATGGCGGCTCTTGCGGATACCTTTGACGAGGCAAAGGCAAAGGAATACCGGGATACAGCCAGGGAAGAGCTGGCTGCGGAGGGCGTTACATTCCCCGTGAAGGTGCTGATGCCTTATAACCCATCCGAAGTCAACTGGGATAAAGAGTGCCAGGTGGTGGAGCAGCAGATGGAAAGCCTGCTGGGAACTGATTTTATAGATATTATCGTGGAGGCAGGTCCTGCGGACGGATTCCTGACGGAAGTGCGCCGCAATGGCAAGTTCGCGTTGATGAAATGCAACTGGGGCGCGGATTACGCGGACCCGGAAACCTGGACAGACCCGTTTTACCAGTCCAAAGGTGAGGAAGGGTATGACCTGGGATACAAGTACGGAAATATTGCAAAGGCCATCGAAGAGGGAACTCCTTCTGCGGATGCCGCTCTGGAATACCTCACTCTGGTAGAGGCGGCGAAGGATATTAAGGTGGATATCAACGCCCGCTATGAGGCATTCGCCAAAGCGGAAGCCAGCCTGATAAACCATGCTTTTGTTCTTCCCTTCAGCATTTCAGTCAGCAAATATGTCTCGGATAAACTGGATGTGTTTGAAGGCCAGTATGCGCCCTTCGGCGTATCCAACCTCCGGTACAAGGGCCAGCATCTTCTGGATCATTATGTATCCATGGATGAGTTTAAAGCCAACCATGAGGCGAATGCAAACTAACCGGCAGCTGTAAGAGGGTGCTGCAAAATGAATTTTTCCATTTTGCAGCGCCCCCAAAAGTACCGTCGGAAAAGGATGTGCCGGAATGCCTGTCTTTTTCCGAGAGTATTTTTAAAAAGAAAACACAAAGGAGCCATGAAACTGATGTTAAAATATTTAGGTAAAAGAATTGCGCGCTCATTTCTTACGCTGATCATTATTCTGACCGTGGTATTCTGCCTGCTTCGTCTCATGCCGATCGAGGGATATTTTCAAAATTTTGATAAGATGACGCCTCAGCAGATTTCTGTGGGCTTAAAGGAAATGGGCTTGTCCGATCCTCTGCCGGTTCAGATCCTTCGCTTTTTCGGTGACCTTCTCCATGGTGATTTGGGAGTGTCCAGGATATACCGCTCTAATGTTCCCGTGACTGACATTCTGGCGGACAAGGTTCCGGTTTCCATCAGGCTTGGTCTCTGGTCCATGGCCGTGTCCCTGCTGGTGGGGCTTCCCATGGGAGCCTTGATGGCGCGGTACAAATACAGATGGTTCGATAAGCTGGGCACTTTGTTTATTGTGTGCATACAGGCGGTACCGGCCGCCGTTTATTTTCTGTACATTCAGCTTTACGCCACCCGGATGCTGGGGGTGGGGCTGCTGTTCCAGATCGATGATCCCAAATACTGGATTCTGCCGGTCATCTCCATGTCCCTTGGAAACATTGCTTTCTACGGCATGTGGCTGAGACGCTACATGGTGGATGAAAGCAACAAGGATTATGTGAAACTGGCCAGGGCCAAGGGGATGTCTGAGGGCGGAGTCATGTTTAGGCACATTTTCCGCAATGCGTTTGTGCCTTTGGCCCAGTACATACCCACCGCGTTTTTAAATACGGTGATCGGCTCCATTTACATTGAGTCCTTATACAGCATCCCGGGAATGGGAGGACTGCTCGTCACGGTCATTAAAAAGCATGATAATACCATGGTCCAGGGAATTGTGCTGCTCTACGCCTGTGTGGGTGTCCTGGGCCTGCTGCTGGGGGATTTGCTTATGGTGCTGCTGGATCCCAGAATCAGCCTGGGAAAGAAAGAAGGTGACAGATGATGAAGCAGTTTTCTTACCGCCATTCCAGGGAAGCGGAATTCATGGAGAATATGGAGGAAGCGGATCTGTTTTCCTTTGCCGGATTTAATGAGTCAGAGGTGGAAAAAACCGGCTACAGCAATTATTCCTACTGGAACAGCACTTTTCACGCATTTTTAAAGAACCGGGGAGCGTTTGTGCTTCTGGTCCTTCTGATCCTGCTTCTGGCTTTTACGCTCATTCAGCCCTATCTGCCGGGCCAGTATGATCCAAATATGATCATTAACGATGCGTCAGGGATGCAGTTCCGCAACGTACCGCCGGGAGATAAATTCATTCTCGGCACCAATTCCATCGGCCAGGACTTATGGGCCAGGATCTGGGCGGGCACGAGAACTTCTCTCCTGATCGGCTTATCCGTGGCACTTGCGGAGGCGGTCATCGGCATCACTGTGGGCGTGATCTGGGGATATGTAAGAAAAGCGGATTTCATTCTGACGGAAATTTACAACATCATTGATAACATCCCCAATACCATCATCCTGATCCTGATCTCTTATATTTTAAAACCCAGTGTGCAGACCCTGGTATTTGCCATGTGTCTGACCGGATGGATCCAGATGGCCCGGTTTATAAGAAATCAGATCCTGATCATCCGGGACAGAGATTACAATGTGGCCAGCCGCTGTCTGGGAACACCTGTCAGCCGGATCATTGTGAAAAACCTGCTTCCGTACCTGGTGTCGGTCATTATGCTGCGCATGGCCCTTACCATTCCGGCTGCCATCGGAAACGAGGTGTTTATCACCTATATCGGTCTGGGACTTCCGGTCAATATCCCCAGCCTGGGCAACCTGATCAATGAAGGAAGGGCGCTGATCACCAGTCCGGCTTTGCGTTACCAGCTGGTTTACCCAACGATCATTCTTTCCTTTGTCACCATTTCGTTTTATATCATCGGCAATGCCTTTTCGGATGCCGCTGATCCGAAAAACCACGTTTAAGGAGGGCCCGCATGAATCATGAGAAGATTTTATCGGTAAACGATCTGGACATTAAATTCGAACTGAGAGGGAAAAGCCTTCATGCCATAAGGGGAATTTCACTGGATTTATACAAAGGGGAAATTCTGGCGATCGTGGGAGAGTCGGGAAGCGGCAAGTCCGTATTCACCAAATCCTTTATGGGGCTCCTGGAGAAAAACGGCCGGGTGGACAGCGGAACGGCAGTTTATTATGGGGCCGACGACGGAAGGGAAATTGATCTGACGGCTGTAAGCCGGGAAAGGGACTGGCTGAAAATAAGGGGCCACGAAATCGCCATGATCATGCAGGATCCCATGACCAGCTTAAATCCTTTAAAGACCATTGGCGTACAGATCATGGAGGCCGTGGGGATCCATCAGAAGGTGAGCCGGGCGGAGGCGAAAAAACGGACCCTTAAATACTTGACGGATGTGGGGATCCAGGACCCGGAAAAACGGTTCGGACAATACCCTCATGAGTTTTCCGGGGGAATGCGCCAGCGGGTGGTGATCGCCATTGCCATTGCCTGCAATCCCCAGATCCTCATTTGTGATGAGCCAACTACGGCTCTTGATGTGACCATCCAGGCTCAGATCCTGGATCTGCTTAAGGATCTGCGCCATAAATACAGGCTTTCCGTCGTCCTGATCACCCATGATCTGGGCGTTGTGGCAAACATCGCGGACCGGGTGGCGGTCATGTATGCCGGAGATATTGTGGAGATAGGGACCTGTGAGGATATTTTTTACGATGCCAGGCATCCCTATACCTGGGCCCTCCTTTCCTCTCTGCCTCAGGTGGGAGTGAAGGGGACGGATCTGTTTTCCATCCCGGGAACGCCGCCCAACCTCTATACTGAGGTTAAGGGAGATGCGTTTGCGCCCCGCAATCCTCAGGCCCTTAAAATCGATTTTGTGAAAAGGCCTCCCTATTTTGAGGTTTCGCCTACCCATAAGGCGAAGACCTGGCTGCTGGATCCCAGGGCCCCCAAGGCGGATCCGCCGCCTGTGGTCCGTAAAATCAGAAATGGAGGTCTGTTCTGATGGAACGTGAAGTATTATTGGATGTAAAGGATTTAGATGTGACGTTCGGAGAGCACAGAAAGAGATATGACGCGGTAAAAAAAGTTAATTTTAAAATATACAAAGGGGAGACCTTTGGACTGGTTGGGGAATCCGGGTCCGGAAAAACCACCATCGGCAGAGCCGTCATGCGGATCGTACCCAGTTCCGGGGGAGAAATTCTCTACAAGGGAGAGAAGATCAACGGGACCATACGGCTGGAACTGGACCGGAAGGTCATGAAGGAAATACAGATGATCTTTCAGGATCCCCAGGCCTCTTTAAATGAAAGAGCCAAGGTGGATTACATCATCAGCGAAGGGCTGCTGAACATAGAAAAGGGATTAAGCGAAGGGGAGAGGAAAAAACGGGTGGATCAGGCGCTCCTTGACGTGGGGCTTCTGCCGGAATTCGCGAGCCGCTTTCCCCATGAATTTTCCGGCGGGCAGAGACAGCGCATCGGGATCGCCAGGTCTCTCATTATGAATCCGGAATTTATCATTGCCGATGAGCCCATTTCCGCTCTGGATGTATCCGTGCGGGCCCAGGTGCTGAATCTTCTTGCGGATATGCAGAAAAAGCGGCAGATCACCTATCTGTTCATTGCCCATGACCTTTCGGTGATGCGGTTTATCACGGACCGGATCGCGGTCATACGCAAGGGCGAGATCGTGGAAATGGCAGAAACGGAAAAACTGATCACCCATGCGCTCCACCCTTATACCAGGGCTCTGCTTTCCGCCATTCCCATGCCGGATCCAAGGTATGAGAAGGAGAAAAAGCTTCAGGTTTACGACCCGTCGGCTCATGATTATTCATCGGATAAGCCTTTCTGGCAGGAGATCCGTCCGGATCATTTTGTTCTGGCAAATCGGAAGGAAGCGGCAGAATATGGAAAAATATACAGAGGCGGAATATAGTGATAAAAAGGGCAGCGGTTTGAAACGCTGCCTTTGATGCGCCGGAGAGCAGAGAGGGCCGTTTTTGGCGGCGGAGAACAGGAAGCGACAGGAGGTAGAGATGGAGCGGTATGGAATTGTAAAGAAACCGGTGGTCACCATATGGGACAGACCTGCAGAGACTAAAGAGAACCAGTCAGGGAAGACGGTATCCGCCATTGCGGATGAAGGGCTTTATGGAATGGGGCTTGCCGTCACCGGGGAACCGGTGCAGGGCTTTTATCCGGTAAAAACCTTTTACGGTTACCCGGGCTTTGTGAGGGAAGAGGATATGGAGCTTGTGGATCTCTCCCGGCTAAAGGACCGGGAAGAAGGCGGGCTCATGGTCACGGATGGCAGATATACGGATATAGTATCCATCCCTGCGGTCCAGGGAGTGCGGCTTTTAAGCCTCTTTAAAGGCTCTCTGGTAGAGGTGGCGGCCTTTGATTCAGACATGGAGGGATGGGCCAGGGTAGAACTTTTAGACGGCCGTGAGGGATACATGAGAAACCAGTTTTTAAGGGAAAAGGAATTTTCACAGTCCGGATTGTGGACGGGAGAGCTCCCTCAGAAGGAAATTGTGGATGAAGGAGCATTCCGGAAGGCTGTAGTGGAGACGGCTGAGGAATACTTAGGGACCCAGTACCGCTGGGGAGGAAGATCCACGGCGGGGATGGACTGTTCCGGGCTGACTTCAGAAAGCTATCTTTTAAACGGCATACTGACCTATCGGGATGCCAAAATAGAGCCGGGATTCCCGGTGCGAGAAATCACAAAAGATGAGATGCTGCCCGGGGATCTCATGTATTTTCCCGGTCACATCGCCATGTATATGGGAGATGGGGCCTACATTCATTCCACAGGAAAAACCGGCAGCGGCGGTGTGGTCATAAACAGCTTAAATCCCGCAGCAGAGGACTATCGGGCGGATCTGGCGGAGAGCTGGTATGCGTCAGGAAGTATTTTTTAAATTTCTTATATGGAGACGGAGGATAAAATGGATCCCAGACTTACTTTGGAAAAGAGAATTGAAGCGGAAATCATGAGCTATGACGGAAAAATGGGGATTTATCTGGATGACTTTCACGGAAACGTGATCAGTCTTCTTGGGGAGGAAACCTTTGAAACCGCAAGCGCCATAAAGACCTTTATCCTGGCATGCCTGTTCGATGAAGCGGAAAAAGGAAACAAAAGCTTAGAGGATATGGTGGAGTATAAGGCGGAGCACGCGGTGGATGGAAGCGGCGTGCTTGCGGCCCTGGAGCCGGGGGCAATGCTCAGGGTAAAGGATGCGGCCGCCTTTATGATCATTGTG
Source organism: Lachnospiraceae bacterium 54-53 (assembly GCA_041223105.1). Taxonomy (GTDB): domain Bacteria; phylum Bacillota; class Clostridia; order Lachnospirales; family Lachnospiraceae; genus Lacrimispora. The sequence goes on along the minus strand of JBCLPO010000012.1, from coordinate 90,025 downwards.
AGCGATAACATCGCTACCAACATGATCATCGATTATCTGGGGCTGGATACCATCAACCGGTGTATCAAAGCGCTTGGATGCAGGGATACGGTGCTGCACAATCCCATTCATTTTGAGAAGTATGACAGGCTGGGGACCAGCACTCCCGTGGATTACGCCGGAATTTTCACCCGTCTTGCAAAGGGGGCGCTTATAAACCCGAAGGCAGACGGCCAGATGCTGGAAATCTTAAAAAAGCAGCATTATAACAGCATGATCACAAGGGATTTTCCGCCGGTTTATCTGGACAGCGACAACACAGATGAGATCCTGATTTCAGTGGCTTCCAAGAGCGGAAGCATGGACGCCTGCAGGAATGACGGCGGGATCGTCTACACCCCTTACGGGCCCTATGTCGTCGTTATGTTCCATAAAGAATTTTCTGACGCCATGTATTATCCTTCCCATCCGGCCACTGTTTTCGGGGCCAGAGTCAGCCGGATGATCCTGGATCAGTTTCTGGCGCTGGAAGGCAGGTTTTTAATGTAAGTCAGCGGGATCCCCGGCAGACGCTTTCCGGGGGCAGAGACCGGCCAGACCGGACATGTCGTTTATGGTATGGGTCGCCATGGAAGGTACGGGAGTTTCGGATCTCCGGATGAGACAGGAGTCAATGCCCGCATTGACGGCCCCCTGAATATCGGAGGTCAGACTGTCCCCCACCATAATGGTTTCGTTTCTTTCAAAATCCGGAATATGGCGGAAGCAGTATTCGAAAAAGTGGGGAGAAGGCTTTTCGTATCCGACTTTTTCCGAGATGAACATGCCGTCGAAAAGATCATGGATTCCGGCGTTTTTAAGCCTTTGTATCTGGGTGTTGTAAACCCCGTTGGAGGCCGAATATATCTTTTTTCCCATTTCTTTCAGCTTTAACAGCGTTTCTTTCGCATGGGGAACCAGATCGGAGCTTTCCCCGAGGAGCCTGCGGAAACGGTTCTCCGCCTCTGTTCCGCTGGCTTCCGTCTGATAAAGACGGAAAAATTCGCTGAAGCGGGTATTCAGCACCGTGTCCCTGCTTATTTTCCCCTGTTCTAATAAATCCCATAGGTTTCTGTTTATTTTCTGGTATTGGTTCAGCATCTCACCGTCATATTCCAGCCCATAAGACTCGATGACCTTTACAAAGCCCCGTCTCTCGGCGGCATCAAAGTCCAGCAGGGTATTGTCGATATCCAGTAAAAAAATCCGGTACATATTATGATTCCTCCATGATCAGATGTTTTTTGAAAAATTCGTAACAGATCCCGAGCAGCGGGGAAAGGAGAAAAAAGCTGATAAGGGTTCCTTCCCTGATCTGTACGGGGGTATGCGCCGTTAAGGCAATGCATAGGGCAGCGATTAAAAATGCCGCGTCAAAACCGAGCCGTATGGCGGTAAATTTCTTTTTGTACCTTTCGCTCACCGTAAGGCACAGGCTTTCCAGAGGAAATTTTATGATCCCCATGGCCAGGACCGCCCCTAAACTGATGGAAGCGATGACCAGACCTGTGAGATACAGCAGAAGCCTGTATCCATAGCTTTCCACGGTCAGGGCGGAGAGTACGCCATAGAGAAAAAGGTTTATGATGTATCCGTTTGCAATGACGGCAATGATCTGAACGCCATCCCGCCGGTTAAGCCTTGAACGCCGTAAAAACACATAAGCGGCAAAAAACAGGGAATTGACGGAATTGAGTATGGTGCCCACCTTCCAGTGAAGGGTGTCGGATAGTGTCACCGCCATGGCATTGAGGACGCTTTGCCCGATGGAGGCCTTAAGCTGCAGTGCGATTCCGAAGCCGAAAAAAACAAAGGAAGCGGCGGAATAAACCATATATTTCTTATTCATATGAATCATTGTTTTCACCTCGGTAATATGTTACCATAAAGCTGGATTGCAGACTATGAGAAATATCACATTGAGGTGAAGATTCATCAGGAGGCAGAAATGAAAAAATATAATATAAGTGAAATACCGGACAGCATACTGGCGCTCGGGTCAAAAAAGCTCTTTCCCAAGGGAAGCAATATATTTAAGGCCGGTGAAAGGATCAGCCGCAGCTATTTGATCCTTTCCGGAACGGTGAAAATTTATATTGACCATGAAAACGGACGCCGGTCCATCCTTGACTTTGAAGGAAAGGATGACTGGCTGGGAGAGCTGTCTTTGTTTTGCGAGGAAGACTATATCAAGGAAAATAAAGTGATCGCTGACGCAGCCTGCCTGGAGTTTGACCGGAAGGAATTAAGGCAGTTATGTAAAAACAGCGGGGAAGCTTCTTTTTATTTCGCTTCCTATATCTCCAATAAATTAATGGTGAGAAGCCGCCGGCTGAGTGAATATTTAAATTACTCCCTGGAAAAGAGACTTGCCTCCTTTATTTTAAAGTATCAGCAGGATGGAATGTACAGCATACCTCATACGGATGTCTCAGAATATATGAACATCAGTTACCGCCATGTGCTTTTCGTTATGAAAAAATTTTGTGATGATGGAGTGCTTCAGAAGGATAAGGGATATTTGATCATGGATTTAAAAAAATTAGAAGAGATATCGAACAGTATCATCTAAATCAAAACATCAGGCATAAAATATGGGGCTTGAGGCGGGAGGCAGCAGCTGACCGTCTTTTTTGTTTTTAATTATTATGTCAATATGAATGCATTCATGCATGAAATTCTGCGGAAAGGAAAAAATAAAAATGTAACAATTTAAGGATATTGTTGCATTTTATGATATTCATTATAGGGGAACAACCCTCTCCTGTCAATGATTAAACACCTGTCCTGTGCCGGTTCTGTTTAAAGCTGGACCAGCGCGTAGAGTTCGTCCTTTTGATCCTGATTGATCCCGATATAACGGAGCGTAACATTTGGCGAGCTGTGATTAAAGGTGTCCATGATGAGGCCGATGTTGTAATGGGACATTTGGTAGGTCCAATAGCCCCAGGTTTTTCTCAGGCTGTGTGTGCCGAAGTTTTCTATGCATAAGCAGTTTGCGGAATCCTTAAGCACCCGGTATGTCTGGACTCTTCCTACATATCCTCCTTTCTGGCTGGGAAAGAGATAATCGTTAATGGTGAAGGAACGGTCGTCAATGTAAGCGGACAGCGCGTCTCTTAAGGTCCGGTTCAGCTTTATTTTTTTCTGCTTTCCTGTCTTCTTTTCAATCAGGGTGAAATATTCCTTAAATTCGAATTTCCCGCTGTAAATGTCGCAGATGCGAATGGGGATGATGTCGCTGATGCGCAGTCCGGTATTTATCCCGAACTTGAAAATCATGGCGTATTTGGGATTCTGGCCGCTGAGGTAATGATACATCTGTCCTATTTTGGATTTATCCCGGATTGGTTCAACTGTCATAATTTTTTCCTCCACATGGTTCATTTTCTGATCAGCTTCCATAAAAAAGCTGTCTATAACTCATCGTACGTTTTTCCTTTTTCTTTAACGCAACAATATCCTTATATTGTTACATTAGCTGTTGACATTTTTATACGAAAGAGAGCGGGCGAGGAAATATGAGAGGAGTTATCTGCGGCAGGGATTACTATGATAAGAACGGAATTCTGATCATTGCCAGGGGTGTTGAGATTTCACCACAAAAGCTTAGACAGCTGGAAAGGGAATATGAAACAAAAAACAGGATCCTGTCTCTCCGGAATGAGAAAAGCGCAGGAAACCAGTTCAGGAAGCTTAAAAGAAGTGACGTACACGGAAACGTGCAGACGTTAAATACGGCAGGCGACCTGCTGGTCCGGGTCATGTTCGAGGCCAGGAGGAATCCCTGGAGGGAGCATATCAGTGCCCTCAACGGCTACATTGACTGGCTTTATACCCATTCGGTTGACGTGGCACTGATTTCACTGATGATAGCCGTTGAACTGGGGCATCCGGATTCCATTCTCATGAAGATCGGTCTGGGAGCGGTGCTGCATGATATCGGGAAGCTTCTCATTCCCAAGGGGATTTTGCTGAAAAACGGAGAGCTAAGCCGTGAGGAGGAAACCATCCTGCGCCAGCACTGCGAGCTGGGCTGGCGGTATGTTTCAGACTGTTCCCTCTCCTCCGTCTGCAGGGACATCATCCTTCAGCATCATGAACGGCTGGATGGAAGCGGGTATCCGCAGCAGCTGCACAGGGAGCGGATCAGCAGGTATGCGAAGATCGTAATGGTTGCCGATTCCTTTGCAGGGCTTACCACAGGCGTGGGCTGCAAAGATCCGGAGGCGGCCTTTTCGGCGCTTTGGGAGCAAAGGGAGGCGTATTCAAAGGAATGTCTGGAGGCGCTGGAAGCGATCCTGAGGAGAACGGTAAAGTGATGGAAAGGAAGGATGAAAACGATGGTAAAAATGGAGGATATACAGATCTGCTGCGAGAAAATGATCGCTACGGACAGAGTCAGCACAATGCTCATATGCATACATGGAAAGAGGGGAGAGGAGCCCTGCGGGGAGATTCTCAATTGCTACATGGAGGGGCCTGTTGCTTTTTACAATGTGGGCGATCTGGTCCTGAAGCTGGATGAAATATGCGATTGGATCGGAACGCCTCATCCTTCCACGGAACCCAGATTTCTGAACCATGAGATGGAGAAGCAGTACAGGAGCCGGATGGAAGGGAAAAGCAATGTGCCGGTCAAGGCGAAAATACGGCTGCTGGACAGCAGCCTTTTGATTTCACGTGCGGTGAAGGCACGGCAGACCCTGCTGGTCAAAATTGAGTTCCGCCAGTATTCCAGCTTTCAGGGAAGAGTCCAGGGAAAGCTCACCCGTGGGGAATTTGTAGGCTTTAGGAGCGCATTGGAGCTCATGCGGATGGTCCGGGAGCTGGCCATGACGGACGAAAGCGCCGGACTTTAAAGCAGCAGAAAACAGTGCTCTATGACAGTCAGACGGAAGATATGTATTGTTTCTTTTGCATTTTTTCGCTATAATTGGGAGTACAGGCGAAAAACGTGAAAAGGTTGTGGAAAGCATGGAAGCGGATTATAAGGATGGCAGCAGGGACTGGGGCAGTGTCTCCTTTGACGACGGGAGCAGGTGTTCTTACCGGATCGTGAGATCGGACAGGCGCACCATGGCCCTGCAGGTTAAGAAAAACGGGGAGGTCCTGGTAAGGCTTCCCCGGCGGCTTCCGGCCCGTGCCGGGCACGAGCTGGTCCAAAAGAATAAAGTCTGGCTTTCGGTTCAGGTGAAAAAGATCCGGGAGTCATTTGAGGGGAGGGAAGACTTTCACTGGAAAGAGGGAGCTTTCCTGCTTCTTTTTGGAAAACAGCGCATTCTCCGTGTGGAACCTGATTTCGGCAGAAAGGGATTTCTGGTCCGTGACACGGCTGAGGAGCTGATCATTACCGGCCCTGCGGATAAGAACGGGGGAAAAGGGACCGAGGAAATGATAAAGGAGGTCATGGAGCGGTGGTACCGGCAGGCGGCCAGGCAGTACCTGGAGGAGAAGACCGCCCGGTGGGCGGCAAAGATGAATGTGAGCTACGGACGCATTGCCATCCGGGGCCAGGTCACCAGATGGGGAAGCTGCAGCGGAAAGGGAAATTTGAATTTTAACTGGAAGCTTGTGCTTCTGCCTGAAGAACTGGCTGATTACGTGGTGGTCCATGAGCTGTCCCACCGGTTTCATATGGACCATTCCAGGGCATTTTGGGAAAGGGTGGAAAAGGAATTGCCGGATTACCGCCTGAGACGGAGGAAACTGAAGGGCTGGGAAAACGAAATCTATCAAAAATATTAAATACAGGAAAAGCCGGCGGGGAAAGCCGGATACAGGGAGATAAGGATACATGGCAGCAGAGAAATGGATGCTTCAGACAAAAAAGGCGGATTTTAATGAGATGGCCAGGAGCCACCACATTTCACCGGTGACCGCCAGGATCATAAGGAACCGGGATGTGATCGGCCGGGAATCGGTGGAAAAATACCTCCGGGGCGGTTTAAAGGATCTGTACAGTCCCCACCTGTTAAAGGATCTGGACCGGACCGTGGCCATCCTGAAGGAAAAGACGGAACAGTCAAAGCCCATAAGGATCGTGGGAGATTATGACATTGACGGAGTCTGTTCCACCTATCTTTTATACCGGGCCCTGACCCGGGTGGGGGCTGTGGCGGACTATGAGATCCCTGACCGGATAAAGGATGGGTATGGGATCAATGAATCCATAATCCGGTCGGCTGCCGGAGACGGGATCGATACCATACTCACCTGTGACAACGGGATCGCTGCGGTAGAGCAGATACGGCTTGCCAAGGAACTGGGGCTTACCGTTCTGGTCACGGATCACCACGATATCATGAAGGAGGATGGAGCGGATGTCCTTCCTCCGGCAGATGCGGTGGTGAATCCGAAGCAGAGCGCCTGCTCCTATCCCTATCCGGAGATCTGCGGCGGTCTGGTGGCCTACAAGCTGGTCCAGTCCCTTTATGAAGCGTTTCAGGTTCCCATGGAGAACTGGCTGGATATGCTGGAATTTGCCGCCATTGCCACGGTAGGCGATGTAATGAAGCTGCAGGATGAGAACCGGATCATCGTAAAGGAAGGCCTGAAACGGATGGGACGGACCAAAAGTCTTGGCCTGTTAAAGCTCATTGAAAAGAACGATCTTGACAAGGACCGGATCACGGCCTATCAGATCGGGTTCGTAATCGGTCCCTGCTTAAATGCCGGAGGCCGCCTGCAGACGGCAAAGCTGGCACTGTCCCTGCTGCTCAGCGGGGATGAGGAGGAAGCGGACCGGATGGCTCTGGAACTGAAGGAGCTTAACGACCAGCGGAAGGATCTGACAAAGCAGGGGACCCTTAAGGCGGTGGAACAGGTGGAAGCGTGTTACGGCAATGACAAGGTTCTGGTGGTATACCTGCCGGAGTGTCATGAATCCCTGGCAGGGATCATCGCCGGCCGGCTCAGGGAAAATTTTCAGAAGCCCGCCTTTGTTCTGACAGACGGAGAAGCGTGTGTAAAGGGCTCCGGCCGTTCCATTGAAAGCTACCACATGTTTGACGCGCTGGTCGGGGTAAAGGATCTTCTGCTTAAATTCGGAGGGCATCCCATGGCAGCTGGCTTCTCCCTGCAAAAGGAACACGTGGATGAGTTCCGGAGGCGGTTAAATGAGCAGGCCAGGCTAACGGAGGCTGATTTCATACGGAAGATATGGATCGACGTGCCCATGCCCCTGGAATACATAGATGAGCCCCTGATCCGGGAACTGGATCTTCTGGAGCCTTTCGGACAGGGCAATGAAAAGCCTCTCTTCGCCCAGAAGGGCCTCCATATCCGGAGTGTGAGGGTTCTGGGGAAGAACCGGAACGCCGTGAAGTTTTCCCTGGCCACGGATCAGGGAACGCCCATGGACGGGCTTTTGTTTGCCGACGGGGATTCGTTTCTTGAAGAGCTGGGAGGCAGCCGTCTGCTGGATGTCATCTACTATCCGGCGGTCAATGAATACAACGGAAACAAGACTCTGCAGATCGTAATAAAGAATTATAAAATACCGGAAAAAGGCTGACCTTGTATTGGATGCGGAGAAAACCTTGACATTCTGAGGCGGAATGTTTTATAATCTACCACAACGGAAAAGTGCGCTGGTGCGGGGAAAACTCCCTATGCCAGTGCTTTGTCTTATCATCTAATATTCAAAAGGAAAAGTGAGGAAATGGACATGGTAAATGAAGTTATGAGTTTTATCACCGGCTATGACAGGGAAGTGGGAGAGGCCATAGAAAAGGAATGCGGGCGTCAGAGAAGGAATTTAGAGCTGATCGCGTCGGAAAACATTGTTTCAGAACCGGTCATGATGGCGATGGGAACCGTGCTTACCAATAAATATGCGGAAGGGTATCCGGGAAAGCGTTATTACGGCGGCTGTGAGGATGTGGACATTGTTGAGACCATTGCCATCGAACGCGCGAAGAAGATATTTGGCTGCGATTATGCCAATGTCCAGCCCCATTCCGGCGCTCAGGCCAATATGGCTGTTTTCATGGCCATGTTAAAGCCGGGAGATACGGTAATGGGCATGAACTTAAACCACGGCGGTCATTTAACTCATGGAAGCCCTGTAAACTTTTCCGGACTTTACTTTCATATCGTTCCTTACGGCGTCAATGATGAGGGATACCTGGATTATGACGAGATGGAACGGCTGGCGGTTGAAAATAAGCCTAAACTGATCGTGGCCGGAGCCAGTGCTTACGGTAGGACCATTGACTTTAAAAGATTCCGGGAGGCAGCGGATAAGGCCGGTGCTTATCTCATGGTGGATATGGCTCACATTGCCGGTCTTGTTGCGGCGGGCCTTCATCCCAGCCCCATCCCTTATGCGGATGTGGTGACCACCACCACCCATAAGACCCTGCGCGGGCCGAGAGGAGGAATGATCCTGGCCAATCAGGAGGCCGCGGACAAATTCAACTTTAATAAGGCCATTTTCCCCGGCACACAGGGAGGCCCTCTGGAGCACGTGATCGCAGGTAAGGCAGTATGCTTTGGCGAGGCTTTAAAACCTGAGTTTAAGACTTATCAGGAGCAGGTGGTGAAAAACGCAAAAGCCCTGGCCGCTGCTCTTGTAAAACAGGGATTTCATATCCTGACAGGCGGCACGGATAACCATCTCATGCTGGTCGATTTAAAAGGCATGGATGTGACCGGCAAGGAGCTTCAAAACCGCTGTGACGAGGTCTATATCACCCTGAACAAAAACGCAGTGCCCAACGATCCCAGAAGCCCCTTCGTCACCTCCGGCGTCCGCATCGGAACCCCGGCTGTCACCTCAAGGGGATTAAAGGAAGAGGATATGGAAAAAATCGCGGAGTGCATCTGGCTGGCTGCCGTGGATTTTGAGAATAAGGCCGGCTATATCAGGGAAGAAGTAACAAAAATTTGTGAAAAGTATCCCCTTTACCAGTAAGAATGAAAAAAGAAGCCGTTTCCGGGGTGATCGGGAACGGTTTTTTTTGCATGAGAATACTGCGCGGTATGGGGCCGCGCAGTATTTCAGGAGGAACTGTGAACTGGCTGTTTACGCTTCGTTTTTAAAGGACTCGCAGTCAGTGCACTCTTTCATGGTAGGGTTCTTTTCATGAGTTCCTACTTTGATCCTCTCCAGAGTGCAGTAATCTTCGCTCTTCGCATGGTAAGCGCAGTTGTCAATGGAACATTCGATACATTCGTTTTTTCCGTCTACTAACATAGATAAACCCTCCTTGTTTAATAGTTTCATCTATTATTGTAAACGGAATCTAACGAATTATTATGCCAATTTTTTCTTCATAATGATTACTTTTTATCAGTTTGTACTTTTCATTTTTTAAAAATAACAGCATTTATGAACCGATCGGGCAGGCAGTTGGAGCAGGCAGCAGAATGCGGTATACTGCAGGAAATGGGAGGAAGAAGGATGAAGCAGAAAATAATGATCACCGGACCGGAAGGATTTCTGGGAGGGAGAATTGCCGCATATTATGAACGTGATTATGAGGTGATCCGTGCAGGCCGGGGCAGCCTGGACATCAGGGACGAGGAAGCGGCAGCGGCTTATGTAAGGGATAAAAGTCCCGGAACCGTGATCCATTGCGCGGCTCTGTCCGATACGGGGATGTGTGAAAAGGATCCCGGGCTTTCGGAGGACGTAAACCGGAAGGGGGCCGTGAATCTGGCCAGGGCATGCAGGGAGAGCGGCAGCAGGCTGCTTTTTATGAGCTCGGATCAGGTCTATGGAGGCAGCAGGCGGAAAGGGCCCAACAGAGAAACCGATGAAGCCCCTCCGGTCAGTGTTTACGGGAAGCACAAAAGGCAGGCGGAGGAGGAAATCATGGAGATCCTGCCCCATGGGATCTGCCTGCGCCTCCCCTGGCTGTACGATTTCCCGGTGAGAGGGTTAAAGAGCAATGCCAGCCTTTTGTCCGGTATATGGAGGGCCATGATACAGAACCGTCCCATAGAGCTCCCGGTTTACGATTACCGGGGTATTACCTGGGTATGGGAGGTGGTAAAAAACCTGGAGCCCGCCATGCGCCTGCCCGGAGGGATCTACAATTTCGGCAGCGAAAGCGCGCTTTCCACTTATGAGACCGGCCGCCGGGTCCTTAAGATGCTTGATAAAAACGGGGACAGAGGGGATCTTGTGGTCCCGGATGAGACCAGATTCGCAGATTGTCCCAGAAATTTGACCATGGATATTGGAAAAATCAGGGCCCATGGATTGGATTTCCCCGAGACAGCGGAAGGATTTGGAAGATGCTTCCATTCCAGTACAGAATATCTGAACGCTTTCATAGGCGGACCAATTGTCGAATTTTGACGAAAATAAGAAAAACCGCATAGGATCATTGTCAAAGCCGGTAGGAGTATGATATACTCTTTCCGGTTTTCTAATATATTGAACACCATTTATAAGATGTACTAATTAAATATTCTGTGTTTTGCTGATAAATAAGGCGCAAGCCCTTTCGCGGCCGGATAAAAAAGCATGGAAGTCAGGAGGACAGATCCGGTGGTTCGATTTAAAAATTATGTAAAAGCGGAAAATCTGGAGGAGGCATATGGACTGAATCAGAAGAAGAGCAGCGTCATAGGCGGAGGCATGATGTGGCTGAAGGTACAGAACCGGACCAGGATGACACTGGTGGATTTATCCGGTCTGGGGCTTGACCGAATTGAGGAAACAGGGGAGGAGTTTATCATAGGCGCCATGTGTACCCTGCGGATGCTGGAAACCCATGAAGGGCTGAATAAGTGCTTTCAGGGAGTTTTTAAGGAATGCACCCGGTCCATCGTGGGCGTCCAGTTCCGGAACGGAGCCACCGTAGGAGGAAGCGTGTTCGGCCGGTTTGGATTTTCTGATATCATTACCTGCCTGCTGGCTCTTGATACCTATGTGGAGCTGTACCGGGGAGGTCTGGTATCTCTGGAGGAATTCTGCCGTATGAAATCCGACAGGGACATTCTGGTGCGGATCCGGATCAGAAAGGATGGAAGGAAAGCGGCCTATGCCTCCCAGCGGCTCTCCAGCACGGATTTTCCCCTGATCGCCTGCTGTGCGGCCCGGAAAGAGGGAAAGCTGTATGTTTCCGTGGGAGCAAGGCCTGCAAAAGCGGAGGTGGCCGTGTTTGAAGGGACCGGCGATGATTGGAACGGGCTGGCCGGAGCCGCTTCGGAGTGTTTCCGTTACGGTACCAACATGCGGGGGAGCGGAGATTACCGGAAGCATCTGGCTGAAATTTACATCAGAAGGCTTTTGGAAGCTCTGGAAAGGGAGGAAGGATCATGGAGATAGAATTTACGCTGAATGGAAAACGGGTTTATGCAAGGATCGAAGATGATACCACCTTATTCCGGCTTCTCCGCAATAAGGGCTGCTACAGTGTGAAATGCGGCTGTGAAACGGAAAACTGCGGGCTGTGCACGGTTTTAGTCAATGGAACGGCCAGACTCTCCTGCTCGTTTTTGGCGGTCAGAGCAAATGAATGCGAGGTGATCACTCTGGAAGGCGCAGCAAAGGAGGCGGAGGCGTTCGGAGCTTATCTGGCGGAGGAAGGTGCGGAACAGTGCGGATTTTGCAGCCCCGGCCTCATCATGAACGTACTGGCCATGGAACAGGAAGAAAAGATCCCCGGCGATGAGGAGATAAAGGAATATCTGGCCGGAAATCTGTGCCGGTGCAGCGGTTATATGGGGCAGCTTCGTGCCGTGAAGAAATACTTAAACCGGGGAGGGAAAAGGAATGGATTATAAAATGCGCACCGTCAACACATCTGTGAAAAAAAAGGATGCCCAAGCCCTGGTCACCGGAAAACCGGTATACACCGATGATCTGGCTCCGGAGGACTGTCTGATCGTAAAAGTCTTAAGAAGCCCCCACGCCCATGCTCTGATAAAGGAAATACATACGGAAAAAGCGGAGAAGGCGACCGGAATCGTCTGCGTCCTGACCTATAAGGATGTGCCTCAGAAACGTTTTACCATGGCAGGACAGTCCTATCCGGAGCCAAGTCCCTATGACCGGCTGATCCTGGACCAAAGGATGCGGTTTGTGGGAGATGCGGCGGCCATCATTGCCGGAGAAACAGAAGAGGCGGTGGATCATGCCATGCGTCTTATGAAAGTGGAATATGAGGTCCTTGAACCCCTTCTGGATTTTAGGCAGGCCAGAGATAACCCCATACTGATCCATCCGGAGGAAAACTGGAAAAGCCTCTGTCCGGTAGGTGCGGATAATAAACGGAATCTGTGCGCGTCCGGCAAAGAAGCACAGGGGGATGTGGACGAAGTGTTCAGCCAGTGCGATTATGTGACCGAACAGGTTTACCATACGAAGGCAAACCAGCAGGCCATGATGGAAACCTTCCGTGCCTATTGCTGTCTGGATACCTACGGGCGGCTGAATATGGTGGCTTCCACACAGGTGACCTTTCATGTGAGAAGAATCCTGGCCCATGCCCTGGATGTGCCCAAATTCAGGATCCGCGTCATCAAACCCAGGATCGGCGGCGGTTTCGGCGCCAAACAGACGGTGGTGGCGGAAGTGTATCCGGCTATCGTGACAATGAAGACCGGAAGGCCGGCCAAGATGATTTACAGCCGGTACGAGTCCCAGATCGCTTCCTCTCCCCGCCATGAGATGGAGATCCGGGTGCGGGTGGGAGCGGACAAAAACGGCATCCTTCAGGCCATTGATGTGCATACGCTGTCCAATACAGGAGCCTATGGGGAACACGGTCCCACCACGGCAGGCTTGTCCGGACACAAGTCAATCCCCCTTTACCGGACACTCAGGGCATACCGTTTTTCCTATGATGTGGTTTACACGAACTGCATGTCCTCCGGTGCATACCGGGGATACGGCGCCACCCAGGGAATCTTTGCGGTGGAGTCCGCAGTCAGTGAGCTGGCGGGAAAAATGGGGATGGATCCCGTGAAATTACGGGAGCGGAACATGGTGAAGGAAGGCGATATCATGCCTGCCTATTATGGGGAAGCTTTAAAAAGCTGCGCCCTGGACCGGTGCATGGCGCGGGCAAAGGAGATGATCCGCTGGGATGAGAAGTACCCCGCAGTGGATATGGGAAACGGAAAAGTACGGGGCGTAGGCGCGGCCATGGCCATGCAGGGCTCGGCCATTTCCGGCGTGGATGTGGCCTCTGTGGAGCTGCGCTTAAATGACGACGGCTTTTATACCCTTCTGATCGGCGCCTCGGACATGGGAACGGGCTGCGACACCACCCTGGCCCAGGTGGCGGCCGACTGTCTGGAATGCCATCCGGATGAGATTGTGGTTCACGGTACGGATACGGATGTTTCCCCCTATGATTCCGGTTCCTACGCCTCCAGCACCATGTATCTCACAGGCATGGCTGTGGTGAAGGCCTGCAAAAAGATGCGGGAAAAGATCCTGGACATGGGAGCCGGATATCTCTCCTGCCCGGCGGATTCCCTGGAATTTGACGGAAAGAGGGTATTTCAAAGGCAGGGAGAGCTGGAAATATCCTTAAAGGATATGGGAAACCGGGCCATGTGCGCCAACGAAGAAATGCCTTCCGCCGGCGCTTCCCATACCTCCCCCGTGTCACCTCCTCCCTTTATGGTGGGCATGGCAGAGGTGGAAGTGGATAAGGAAACCGGTGAGGTGAAGCTTCTGGACTATGTGGCGGTGGTGGACTGCGGGACCACCATCAATCCCAATCTGGCCAGGATCCAGACGGAAGGAGGAATTGCCCAGGGCATCGGCATGGCAATGTATGAGGATGTCACTTATTCCCCGAAAGGGCAGATGCTGCAGAACTCGTTTATGCAGTACAAGATCCCCACCAGGCTGGATGTGGGGAATATCCGGGTGGAATTTGAAAGCAGCTATGAGCCGACCGGGCCTTTCGGCGCAAAATCCATCGGTGAAATTGTGATCAACACACCTTCCCCTGCAATTGCCGATGCGGTGGCCAATGCGGTAGGGGTGAGGATCAGAGAGCTGCCTGTTACGGCGGAAAAGGTCTATCAGGGGCTGAAGGAGCAAAAAGGCTGACCGTAAGCCGGTTCCCGGAACTTTTTCCTGATAAAATCATAACTGTTGATAAAAACAATCACTGGTTTGTATTGACGGATCCTTGTTTTGATAATAACATTGTTATATGATTTTATAAATAAGGAAGAGGGGGGATTTATGGGAGTATTGATAAAGGCGGACAACATCTGCAAGGACTATGTAACAGGCGAAGTTAAGGTGGAAGCTTTGAAGCATGTGTCTTTTGAGATCCTCCGGGGAGAATTCATCGTCATCCTGGGGCCCAGCGGATCCGGAAAAAGCACTCTTTTAAATATACTGGGAGGAATTGAAACGGTTACAGGCGGCACTGTTTATTATGACGGCGAGGCCTTATCCTGGGGGGATCTAAAGAGCCTTACGGCCTACCGCCGGGCCCATGCGGGTTTCATCTTTCAGTTCTATAATCTGATGCCGGGGTTAACCGCCCTGGAGAATGTGCAGCTGGCGGCGGAGCTTTCCAAAGAGCCTCTGGACCCGGAGACCCTCCTGGAACAGGTAGGGCTTTTGGACAGGGCCGGTCATTTTCCCAGCAGGCTGTCCGGAGGGCAGCAGCAGAGGGTGGCCATAGCCAGGGCCCTGTGCAAGAATCCGGATATCCTTCTCTGCGATGAGCCCACAGGGGCTCTGGACAGCGGTACGGGCAGCCAGATTTTAAAGCTGTTGTCGGATTTTAACAGGCAGTACAGGAAGACGATTGTTCTGATAACGCATAATGAGAACATCGCGGGGATCGCGGACCGGGTCTTTTACTTTAAAGACGGGTGTCTGGAGAAGGTCCAGGTAAATGAGACTCCCCTGAAGCCGGAGGAGGTGGCCTGGTAGTGAAAAACTTCCGAAAGAACGTGGTCCGGTGCGCCAGACAGAACCCGGGATCCTTTCTGGGCGCGGTTTTCATCATCGCCATCGGGATATTTGTCTATGTCGCCATGATGGATACGCTGAGAAACTTAAAGGATCAGGTGCAGCATTACTATGACACCAGCGCCATGGCGGATGTATTTGCAGAGGTTTCGGGAATATCCGGGGTAGAGCTTGAGCGGTTAAAGGAGATTCCCGGGATCGAAGAAGTTTCCGGAAAGATGGGGGCCGATGTCAGGCTGTTCGCCCCTTTCCAGACGGAAATTGTAACGGTGCATCTGCTGTCTTATGATCCCTCGGATCCTTTGAACAAGCTGCGTTTAGAGGGAGTGGATGCGGGCAGGGACAGTATTTATCTGGGAAACCGGATGGCGGGGATATATGAATACGAAAACGGAACCGCCCTCACTCTTATGATAAACGGGAAAAGCGTGAGATGTGAATTGGCGGGGAATTGCTATGGGCCGGAGTACATATATACCATTCCCCTTGGCGGAGCCAGGATGCCGGACGGGGAGATCTATGATATTGCCTGTATGGAAAAGAGCAGAATGGAAGAGCTGACGGGCAAAAAGGATTCCATGAATGAGCTGGGATTTCAGCTGGCCGAGGGATATACCTATGAGGAGGTGCGTTATCAGCTTATGGACCGCCTTTCCGGATATGGTCTGACTTCCTTAAGCGCCAGGGAAGACCAGGCAAGCTATGATATGGTAAAGGGCGAGATGGATGAACTGTACTCTATGGGAACGGTGCTTCCTTTTCTGTTCATATCCATTTCCGTGTTCATGCTTTACGTGGTGTTAAGAAAGATGATTGACAGAGACCAGAGTCTTATAGGCACTATGAAAGCCTTTGGAATGAAAGACGGAGAGCTGATTCTGGCATATATTTATCAGGGAGCGGCGGTGGGAATTTTAGGAGCCCTGCTGGGAAGCGTCCTGGCGGTTCCCTTTGGCCGGTTTATGTTTCAAATGTATGTGGATTTCTTCAATCTTCCCGATACGGTTTACCACGGTTATATGAATACAAGGATCAGCGGTATGGCTATCGCGGTAGGAACCGGGATCCTGGCGGTTTACCTGGGCGTCCGGGGAATTTTAAAGATCGCTCCGGCACAGGCCATGAGGGCGAAGGCGCCTGCTTCCGGGGCTCATTTAACTCTGCCCGGCTTTTTGGCTGCCCGGCTGGACGCCATGGGAAAAATGGGTTTCCGTTCAGTGGTGAGAAATCCCTTCCGGGGCTTTTTGATCATTCTGTCCATTGCGTTTCCCTTTTCCATGTCCTCCGTGCTTTTTTCCTTTGAAGGAGTGGCTGATCAGATGTTTTTCGATCAGTTTGACAAGGTGCAGACCTATGATATACAGATATCTCTGGACCGCTATGTGTCTTCCGGTCAGGGAGGATCCGCGGGAGAAGAGTTAAAAGGAGTGAGTGAGAGTGAAGCTGTGGTTCAGATGGCGGCGGAGTTAAAGCATGAAAACCTGTCGGAATTCGCCATGGTTTACGGTCTGAACCAGGGATCCCACATGTGGAGGATCATGGATCTGTACGGCCAGTTTTATGAGCCGCCGGATGACGGGATCATCATAAACGGCCGGATTGCAAAAAAGCTTCATCTGGCTTCGGGCGATTTTATGGAAGTATCCGTCCCCGGTCTGACTGCGGAAGCGGTGAAGGTTCCGGTGAAAGCGGTCATAGAGGAGAGCCTGGGGAGCGGATGCTATATATCGGCCCGGGGCTTTTACCGTTTCTTTGATTCCGGACCCATTGCGGGAACCGTTCTTCTGAAGGTGGAAAAAGAGAAGATGGAAGAGGTCCGGGAACAGCTTTTAAAAACCAGCCGGGTGGCCTGGATGGTGGACACCGGCCGGATCATTGAAAGCTACAAGGAAATGATGGGCAGCATGATGGCAATGATCCAGATGTTTTCCTTCATGTCTGTGGCAGCGGGCGGGATCCTTATTTATAATATTTCCATGATCAATATCAGGGAAAGGATCTCCGAACTGGGAACTCTGGTCATAATGGGAGGAACGGAGCGGGAAATCGGAAGGATTCTTCTGTTTGAGCAGCTGGTCTACTTCATGCTTGGGATCCTTTTGGGGATATTTGGAAGCATCGGAGTGAAATATCTACTGGAGCATCTGATTGTATCCGATTCTTATACCATTGATCTGGCCATACGGCCTTCCTGTTATGTGGCGGCGTTTCTGACCTGTCTTGCAATGGCGGGGGTTTCCCTGCTGGCCCAGACAAGGTTTGTGAAAAAGATAAAGCTCACGGATATTTTGAAGGAAAGGGAATAGGCTTATGAAAATCCGAATGGATAGCAGAAAAAAAAGAATTTGTTTTCTGGCTGCGGGAGGTGTCCTTGTGCTGTTTGTGGCAGCGTCGGCAGCCAAAAGCTTTAAGGGAACCGGGGTGGAGACAGTGGAGGCTTCCCTTCAGACCATAGAAGACCGCTATACGGAGGAAGGTACCATAACCTCGGGAGGGGAATACCGTCTGGTGTCGGAAGTATCGGGACCGGTAAAGGAAGTGCTGGTCAGGGAGAATGATGCGGTAAAGGAGGGGGATCTCCTGTTTATCGTTGACGATACGGATCTCTTGCATGAAAAGGCTCTTTGTGAAAGCACTCTCACAGGATATCAGGCAAAGCTGGAGGAGAGCCGGATCGGGCAGGTGATGACCTCGTCACCACAGGAGTATCTGGACTCCGTAAGAACGGAGGTGGCGGCAAAGGAGGCGGACTACCAGGCAGCCAAGACCCTTTTTGACGGCTCCCAGTCCCTGTATACGGCCGGAAGCATTTCCAAAATCGAGTGGGAGAAGAATCATGCTTCTTATGAGAATGCCGCCCTGGCATGGGAGCAGGCAAAGCGCCGGTATGAGGAGAGCAGCCGTTTTCTGGAGAGCCTGAAAGCGGGAGGCATCGATGAGACCACCATTAACGGAAGGTTCTACCAAAGTGTGGAGGAACAGCTGAAAGCCCAGATCAAATCCCAGGAAACGACCATGGTCCAGCTGGAGGAAAAGCTGAAAAAGTGTTCTGTGGCCGCGGACCGGGATGGGATCGTCACTTCCCTGCCCATTAAGGATATGTCCTATATACAGGCGGGAGAGACTGCCGCTGCCATAAGCGGGAGGGGAAAGATTCAGGCCGAGTCCGACGTGCTCACCAGCATTGCCCCTTATCTGTCGCCGGGAGATAAAGTGACGGTGGTCCTTCAGCTCAGAAATCAGGATAAAATGTACGGAGGAACCATAAGTCAGGTCTATGATTATGCGGCCAAAGGGACCTCGGCCCTGGGCATGGATGAATACAGGGTGCATGTGAAGGTCGATATGGATGACAGTCCGGATCTGGAAGGCAAAGAAGGGTATGGGGCCAATATCCGGTTTAACTTATATCGCGGGGAAAATAAACTGACCATCCCTTCGAGTGCTGTTTTTGAGATGGATGATCAGAATTATGTCTATGTGATTAAAAACGGCAAAGTGACAAAGCTGCCTGTGGAGGTTGAGTACAAGACCGCTTCCCAGACGGTTGTGAAGGAAGGTCTGGAAGAAGGGCAGAAGGTCATTGACCATGTGGATTCCGAAGAAATCTATGAGGGGGCAAAAGTGTACGCGGGTTCCTGAGGAATAACACAATCTCCATGGTAAAAAACGGCGGCAGTACCGGTTTTCCGGTGCTGCCGCCGTTTTCATATGGTTTTATTTTGTGGTTTTTTATTATACGGTTTTATTTTATATGGTTTTGGTTTCTATAATTATTATTACAGTTTTTCATATCCGGATTCCTTGATGGTTCCGTCGCTGTTGGTCTTGTAGTATTTATCATCTCCATCTTTGATATTTGTCTTGCTCTTTGCGAGCTTACCGGATGTTCCCACCAGATATTCTTTTCCGTCGTATTCCACTACTTTGTATTTCTCATCTTTGTCGGCCTTTAACATTCTGCCCTGTACGTAGATGCTGTCATCGTGGATGCCGTTATAACCAGCTCCCCTGCTGCTGCCGGATTTACGGAAATTGTAGGTATATTTTTCCCCATCGATTTCAATGGTTGTTTTACCGGTTATCATGGCGCCCTCTTTTGGAGAGTTGCCGAAATAATAAACCTGGCTGGTATCATCAGCTGCCGGGAAATCGTCTTCTGTTTCGATCTCTTCGTAGGAATCCAGTTTTTTGCCGGAATCAAAAGTCAGCTTGTAAAGTCCGTGAAGCATTTCGCCTTTTTCATTGAACGCGTATCTTAAGCCGTTGATGGACTTGATCTGGCTCGTAGTCAGCTGTCCGCTGTTGGTGGCATAGAACCAGTATTCCTTGTCTTCTTCATAAGCTTCCTGGTCAATATCTTCTGACGGAACGGTCTTGAACCAGCCTTTTGCAAGCCAGCACTGTTCCGGAAGGTTATAGTACTGGTTCGGAGAGCTTGCGGTTGCGGGAGAAGCTAATTCATACCATTCGGATTCAGCGGCTCCGTTTTCGTTGAAGCGGTATTTTAAGCCATTGATGGTTTTTGTGGTATCCTTCAGTTTCTTACCTTTGGAGCCGAAGTAAAACCAGTACGCTCCGTCAAAGTTGTCTTTGGTATTATCCTCGTCCTCCACTTCAATGTATCTCCAGCCCAGATCAGCCCGTGCACCGTCGTTGGAATTTCCGCAGTAATAGATCCCTTCTTTCCAGGCGTCTTCTCCGGTTATACGTGTGGATTCTTCATCCACCCAGCCGGTCAGCAATCTTCCTTCGGTATCAAAGGCATAATTATGCAGTTCTCCATTGGCAATTTTTATGGATTTAAAAGATGTCCTGCCGGAGGTAGGTGCCTTGTACGCCTTGCCGTTGCTGCCGAGATAATACCAGTAGGTATCCGGCTCGTCATCTTCCTCATGATCCGAAGGGATCTCACGCCATTCATTGGCAACCATGGCGCCGACCGAGTTCACATAGTAATAATTGCCGTCGGTTTCAACCAGACTGCTGGTTGCCATCTGGCCGTCGGAATCCAGGTAAAACCAGTGGTCTCCGGACTTACGCCAGGCTTCCGTTGTTATGTCTCCGCTGGAATCGTAGTATACCCAGGACCCGTTTTCCTGAGACCAGCCCTGTGCTGCAAATGATGTCATAGATGCACCTATGGTAAAAAGCGCAGCAACGCAGGGGACCAGCCATTTCAGTTTCTGCTTTCTCATGTTCTTACTCCTTTCGCAAGAAAAACTTTTGATCTGTCAGCCTTATCTGCTGATGGCATGACTTTAAACCATGGAGTTGGTCCAGGGTCAAGGGAAGTAAAAAATGCGTAAGAATGCGTAAGAAATTCATGAAATATTAATAAGATCGTAATAAAAACTGTTTAATTTGTAAGCTGGGTGATGAAACCTTCCCCGTCTATGGCAACTCCATTTGACAAGTCTTCCATGAAGCGGAGGGCCTTTTCCTTTTCTCCGGGGGAGGTGACCAGACTGGTTTGGCAGTCTTTCTGCAGGGCCGGGATGAACTGCAGTTTTTCCAGGCCCTTAACGGATATGGTGGCTTCGATCAGGCCTGTAGCCAGGGTCCTGCTGTTGAACCAGAAGTTTCCCAGGCTGTAAATGACGGGAACGCCATGGTAATATTCGATCCCCTGCAGCACATGGGGATGACAGCCGATGACCAGCCCGGCTCCGTGATCTATAAACAGGCGTGCCAGCTGCCTCTGGTCTTCCTCAAAGTAATTGGTGCCTTCGGTTCCCCAATGGACGAAAACCACCACAAAATCGCTGTCTGCCTTTGCTGCGTCAATGGCGTCCAGGCAGGCGGACGAATCGTCTGTCCTTAAAACCCCCGGACTTGTTTCCGTGGCGCCTTTGGTATAAATGGTGGAACGCTCGATCTGGGTGGCGGAAACATAGGATATTTTCATACCGCCGGAAAGGAAGGAGACGTATTCCTTTGCCTCCTCTAAGTTCCGGCCTGCCCCCACATAGGGAATGCCGGCCTGGGACAGGGCGTCCAGAGTATCCAGGAAAGTCCCTCCCCGGGAAGCATAGGCCGCCATATTGGCGTACCCGTCAGCAAAGCTTATGTCCCCTGCAAAGGAAAGGGTGACCTGATGGGGAACTGCGGATTCTTTTAAGTAAATGTTATGGGCTTTTGCGGTTTCAGGAGAATCCGGAAAGCCGGAAAAACGGTCTTTTAAAACCGGAAGTGTGTTTCCTGTCAAGTCATACCATAGGGTATCTTCGCAGGTGCCGGATCCCAAGGCGGCGCGCAGGCTGTCTGATACTCCGCTGCCATACCGGGAATGGATCCAGGCCAGGAAATCTTCGCTTATGCCGGATGGAAGCTTGTCCGTGAGAAGAGTATTTTTGTCAGCCGGGGATATGTCATCCGCAGATATACCGGCTCCGGAAGGAGAAGCCTTGGATACCGTTTCCGACGGATAGGCCGGGGCCGGGGAAACAGCCGCTCTGGAGCAGCCGGCGAGCAATGGAAGGATAAAGGCGAGAATGAGATTTATTTTACAGTTCATATGTTCCTCCTGATTCAGTCTGTATAATCATATCTTAACAGATCGGCGGATAGAATGAAATCAAAAAAGAGACAGGGAGCAGTGAAATCCCCATCTCTTATGCAAATATAATACCACAAAATCAGCTTTTTTTCAAGTCTTGTAATATTGTGATTTCAGGCGTAAACTTGGTATTTACCAAAGGAAGGAGCGGTTTTATGGATGATATGAAATGGCTGGAAGCGGTAAACGACAGCCGGCAGATAGCAGGTGTAAAAGCTGCAAACAGGTATACGGAAAAGTTCGGACTGTTGTTAACGGATGAGGATACGGCTCTGCTTTTAAGGGAGAGAAAGGAAGTCCTGAAAAATCAGGAACGGGTGGAGTTCGGAGAAGGGATCCTTCCGAAGCTCATTTTTGCGTTTTGTGATTCCCCGTATATTTATCAGGATAATTATGTGGAGACATTGGGGAGGCTTCAGGATATCTTTTATTTTTATAAGAATGAATCCATGGACGAGATCACGGATGATGAACTCATTGAATTCATGAAGGCCGGATTTGACGGGCCGTGTCAGGGATCTCCTGATCATCTGGAGGATACGGGACTGGAAGCGCTTGCAAGGCGTGCCCGTTTCGGATACGGCTTATATGAGGAAGAGGATGAATATTAAGGCGGAGGAGCTGGTGCAGGTCGTTGCGGAATTAGCGGATAAATATACAGGCAGAGATAGCTCTTCCATAACCTATGAGAAGGCCGGGCAGCTGATGGAAGCCGTTCTGTACTGCATCCGTGAATATGAGGCTCATCTGGCAGACGGGCAGGAGCAGCTTTCCACGGAGGCGGGGCCGGATGGGAAAACGGCATATGGCCTGGGCTATGAGCTGGTGTTAAAAAAGGTGAAGGAAGCAAGGGATCTCTATAACCGGATCATCCCGGATTTCCGGTTTTATGATAACCGGTGCTGCTATGATACGTTTGCCAGGGGGATCCCCTCCTTCTTTGTCCGGTATGATCCGCGCTTTGCCCCTCAGAATCACATTCTTACCCTGGATTATCCGGTGCTGATGCCGGTGAATGCCTTGTGCGGAATTGACGCCGTAAACGCCTATATCAGGTACGCCGCCCTGGAACAGCTTTTCCTTGTGAAATTGCCGGATGCATATGTCCGTCATGTGCTCAGAGCCTATTCCACGGATTATGAAGAGCTCTTCATAAATCTTCCGGCCATTGTGCTGCGGAATCTGCTGGGCTGCCGGATCGCCGGCCGGCCGGCTGATACCAGGAGTTATACGCGTCAGGAGGTGCAGCGGCTGAAGGACTTTGTGAACGGGAATACCGCAGAATCACTGGAGCAGAGTCTTAAGGAACTGATCGGTGAAGTGACGGACTTCGGTTATGGCGGAAACGGAGAATTGGGGGATTATTTAAAGGCAGATGCCCATGATTTCAGCTTTGAGCTGAAGCATGCCGCTGCAAACCGGTGCATGGATTCTGTTCTGGCCCTGTAACTGAAAACGGGGAGGGAGCAGTTTCCCTCCCCGTTTCGGAAGAATTTTAAATATCAGAAATTGAATTCATCTTCCCATTTAAAATCAGCGGATTCTTCCAGACTTTTTGGCCAGTGGCCGCACCAGGCGGGCACATGAGGGGCTTCGATCCGGTCAAGGCTGGGAGTATAAGGTTTTATATCGATGACAGGGCTGTTATCGTCCGCATCCATATAGGCAAGGGTTATGGTGCCCTCTTTCCGGTCGATCCTCATGACTTCCGCAGCCGACAGGGCGACGGGATTGGGCCTTTCCGGAGAACGGGTGGCAAAGGTTCCCATAACGGCAGGGGCGTGCTTATAGGGGGACTGTTCCGTCAGCCTGCTGCGGGAGGTTTCATTGTCACAGCCGTCAAACCACCAGAGGATGTCAAGATGACTGAAGCCTTCCAAAGCCTGCAGTGCCGGAATATATTTTTTTTCGAGCAGGATTGTCTTTAAACCGTCACGGGTTTCTATTTTGCCGATGGGTCTTAATGATAAATCTTTCATGATAATTACTCCTTTTATTTTTGTATTCCGGTACCGTTAGTTCCATTGTAGCAGGTGTTTTTTATACTTCAATCCCTTTTTGCAAAAAAAATAAAATGGATATTTATACCATTTATAAGTATAAATATCCATTTTATTTTATGGACCGGACCCGGATCCAAGCAATATCCTCTACAGAGCGGCCTCTTCTTCTTTTAACAGATTTTTCTGAGCCGTGGATAGCATCAGCTTAATGCGGTTTAACTGGTTTACCTCACTGGCGCCGGGATCATAGTCCACGGCAATGATATTGGAATCCGGATAGGCCTTGCGCAGCTCCTTAATGACGCCTTTGCCCACAATGTGGTTGGGAAGGCAACCAAAGGGCTGGGTGCAGACGATATTATTGGTGCCGCTGTGGATCAGTTCCAGCATTTCGCCTGTTAAGAACCAGCCTTCTCCGGTCTGATTTCCGATGGATACAAAGTCCTTTGCCATATCCGCCAGATTTCCGATATGGGACGGAGCCGTGAAGTGACGGCTCTTTGAAAGCTCCCGTTTGGCTGTTCTGCGGAAATATTCCAGCAGTGAGATCCCCATATTGGCCAGGGCGGCCGTAGTTTTCCTGCCGCCTAAATTCTCCGCCTTAAAATTGCTGTTGTAGAAACAGTACAGCAGGAAATCCATTAAGTCCGGCATGACAGCTTCCGCGCCTTCCGATTCCAGCAGCTCTACGATGTGGTTGTTGGCGAGAGGGGAAAACTTCACCAGGATCTCTCCTACAACGCCTACCTTGGGCTTTTTGCCTGGGTTTCTCGGCAGCTCGTCAAAATCCTTTATGATGCCCCTGATGTTGCGGGAAAATGTCATCATGTCCGGCGATTTCCTGGACAGGGACTGGATGCACCGGGCTTTCCATTTCTCATGTAGAGAGCTGGCGGAGCCCGGAATCTTTTCGTAGGGGCGTGTGGCGTATAAAACTCTCATGAAGACATCTCCGTATACCACTGCCTGCATGGCTTTTGTCAGCAGGGGCAGTGTGATGGTAAAGCCGGGATTTGTCTCCATATTATTGGCGTTGACAGAGATGACGGGGACCTGGCTCATGCCGGCCCGCTCCAGTGCGCGCCTTATAAATCCGATGTAGTTGGAGGCCCGGCAGCCCCCGCCGGTCTGGCTCATGAAGACCGCTGTGCGGTCTAAGTCATATTTGCCGGACAGCAGAGCGTCCATGATCTGGCCAACTACGATGAGAGAGGGGTAGCAGGCATCGTTGTTCACGTATTTTAATCCGGTGTCAACGGCGGAGCGGTTGTCGTTCTGAAGGACCTCCACCCGGTAGCCGAAGGAACGGATGGCGGGTTCGATCAAATCAAAATGGATGGGCGACATCTGGGGGCAGAGAATGGTGTAATCCTTTTTCATCTCCCTGGTAAACATCACCCGGTGGTATTCGCTGGAAACCACTTTCTGCTCATAATGGCGGTTGTCACGGACCTTAAGGGCCGCGATCAGGGAGCGGATCCGGATTCTGGCGGCTCCCAGGTTATTGACCTCATCGATCTTTAAAACCGTATAGATCTTGCCGGAGCCGGTCAGGATGTCATTCACCTGGTCCGTGGTAACGGCATCCAGACCGCAGCCAAAGGAATTGAGCTGGATTAAGTCCAGATTGTTCTCTTTTTTTACAAGGGTGGCTGCGCGGTAAAGCCTGGTGTGGTACATCCACTGGTCCGTAACCATCATGGGGCGTTCTATCTCCGCCAGATGGGATATGGAATCCTCCGTAAGCACCGCGAATCCGTAAGAGGTGATGAGCTCCGGGATCCCGTGGTTGATTTCCGGGTCCACGTGGTAGGGGCGGCCTGCCAGTACAATGCCCCGGCGGTCGTTATCCTTGAGCCACTGCAGGGTTTCTTCGCCCTTTTTCTCCATGTCGGCCCGGGAAGACATCAGCTCTTCCCAGCCCTTGCGTGCGGCTTGGGCAACCTCGGCCGCCTGGATATGGAATTCTTCCGCAAATATTTCTGTCAGGCGTCTGGTCAGGATTTCTTCATTGGTAAACGCCATGAACGGATTTAAGAAGCGGATATTTTCTGTTTTCAGTCCCTCCACGTTGTTCTTTATGTTTTCCGCATATGAGGTGACAATGGGGCAGTTGAAATGGTTTCCCGCATCCGGAGACTCGTTCCGCTCATAGGGGATGCAGGGATAAAAAATGGTTTTGATTCCCTGCCGGATCAGCCATTCCACATGGCCGTGGGCGATCTTTGCCGGATAGCATTCCGATTCACTGGGAATGGATTCAATGCCCAGCTCATAGATCTTCCTTGTGGACTGGGGGGACAGCACGGTGCGGAATTTCAGCTCTTTGAAGAAAACGGCCCAGAACGGGTAATTTTCATACAGGTTTAAAACTCTTGGAATGCCGATGGTTCCCCGGTCCGCCTGTTCCGGGCTGAGAGGCTCGTAATCGAACATGCGGTGGAATTTATAATCAAAAAGGTTGGGAACTTCCCTCTTTGCTTTTTCCTTGCCGAGACCCCGCTCGCAGCGGTTGCCTGTGATGAACTGGCGGCCTCCGTCAAAACGGTTGACGGTCAGCACGCAGTTGTTGGTGCACTTTCTGCAGCGGGCCATGGAGGTCTCGTAGCGGAGGTTCAGTATTTCATCCAGACTCAGCATGGACGTGGTCTCAGACTCCTTATAGCGTTCCCTGGCGATGAGGGCGGCGCCGAAGGCTCCCATGATGCCTGCGATATCCGGACGTACCGCCTGGCAGCCTGAGATCTTTTCAAAGCTGCGGAGAACGGCATTGTTGTAGAACGTTCCGCCCTGGACCACCACATGACGGCCCAGATCCGAGGGATTGGTGATCTTTATGACCTTGTATAAGGCATTTTTAATGACTGAGTAGGCCAGGCCCGCGGAAATGTCGGAAACCTCCGCCCCTTCCTTCTGTGCCTGCTTCACATTGGAATTCATGAATACGGTGCATCTGGTGCCTAAGTCGGTGGGATTTTTGGCAAAAAGAGCTTCCGTTGCAAAATCCTCCACCTTGTAGTTTAAGGAATTGGCGAATGTCTCGATAAAGGATCCGCAGCCCGAGGAACACGCTTCGTTGAGCTGGACGCTGTCCACGGTTCCGTTCTTGATGCGGATGCATTTCATGTCCTGCCCTCCGATGTCCAGGATGCAGTCCACTTCCGGCTCGAAAAAGGCGGCCGCGTAGTAATGAGAGATGGTTTCCACCTCTCCCTCATCGAGGAGAAATGCCGCTTTTAACAGGGCTTCCCCGTATCCTGTGGAGCAGGACCACACAATCTGGCTGTCCTGCGGCAGCTGTTCATGGATTTCTTTCATGGCACGGATGGCCGTTGCCAGAGGGCTTCCGTTGTTGCTGCTGTAAAACTTATAGAGCAGGGTGCCGTCTTCCCCTACAAGCGCCACCTTTGTGGTGGTGGATCCGGCGTCAATGCCCAGAAAGCATTTTCCGTGGTAGGAGGACAAATCCCCTGTTTTTACGCAGTGGGTGTTATGGCGTTCCAGGAATTCATCAAAGTCCGCCTGGCCCGCGAACAGCGGTTCCATGCGCTTTACCTCGAATTCCATGCGGATGCCGGATGATAAGCGGTTTATCATATCTTCCAGGGAAGTCTTGCCTCCCTGCTTCTCATCCGCGTTCATGGCCGCGCCGATGGCGGCGAACAGATGGGAATGCTCCGGAGCGATGATCGCATCCCCGGTTAAATGCAGGGTGCGGACGAAGGCCTTCTGAAGCTCCGGAAGGAAGTGAAGGGGGCCGCCTAAGAATGCCACATGGCCTCTTATCGGCTTTCCGCAGGCCAGGCCGCTGATGGTCTGGTTCACCACTGCCTGGAAAATGGAAGCCGCAAGATCTTCTCTGGTTGCCCCTTCATTGATTAATGGCTGAATGTCTGTTTTCGCAAAAACTCCGCATCGGGCGGCAATTGGATAAATGGCCTTGTAATTGGCCGCATATTCATTTAAACCCGAAGCATCCGTCTGCAGGAGAGCCGCCATCTGGTCGATAAAAGAGCCGGTCCCTCCCGCACAGATCCCGTTCATGCGCTGGTCAATGCCGCCGGTGAAGTAAATAATTTTTGCATCTTCTCCGCCAAGCTCGATTGCCACGTCGGTATGTGGGGCATAATCCTTAAGAGAGGTGGCAACGGATACGACCTCCTGAACAAAGGGAACCTTTAAATGTTTGGACAGCGTGAGTCCTCCGGAGCCTGTGATGGCCGGATAAAAATCCATGGGACCCAGTTTATCAAAGGCCTTCTTTAACAAGCCGCCCAGTGTTTCCTGTATATTCGCAAAATGCCGTTCGTAATCAGCGAACAACAGCTCATTACTGCCGTTTAAAACAGCGATTTTGACCGTAGTTGAACCGATATCGATTCCTAATGTGTTATATGTAGTCATATGTGCGGGGGTATCCCCTGCCTCCTTTTGTGTAAAAGTAAGTTGCTGGCTCACCGGACATCAGTTTAACATAAAATAAGAAATAATACAATTGCCATAACATGCTAAATTACTGTTAAAACTAGAAAAATTTGTTTAAGTTCACAAAATGCGGTCGCATTTTGTTTGACAAAAATGGTCCGGGAATCTATAATGTATAAGTCAAAGTCCGCCAAAGTATGCATAATCATTTATCAGAGGAAGGGGGAAACGCTATGATCCAGATTTATAAAACAGAAGACGGCCTGATTCACCAAAAGGATGAGCTTTCTCCGGGTTCCTGGGTAGCGCTTACAAACCCTACGGCTACTGAGATCCTGGAAATCGCCAATACTTATCAGATCGATCCGGATGACTTAAGAGCTCCCCTTGATGAGGAAGAGCGTTCCCGTATTCAGACAGAGGATCAGTATACCTTAATACTGGTAGACGTTCCCACCGTGGAGGAACGGGGCGGAAAAGACTGGTATGTGACCATTCCCATGGGCATCATAACCACGGAAGACGCCATCATTACGGTCTGCCTGGAGAATACTACGGTTTTGAACGCATTTATGGATGGCAGGGTCAGGGATTTCCATACTTACATGAAAACCCGTTTTATCCTGCAGATTTTGTATAAGAATGCCTCCCTTTACCTGCAGTATTTAAGGGTCATTGACAAAAAGAGCGGAGAGGTGGAGGAAAGTCTTCACAAATCCACCAAAAACCGGGAGCTGATTGAGCTTCTTGAGCTGGAAAAGAGCCTTGTGTATTTTACCACTTCCCTTCGTTCCAATGAGGTGGTGCTTGAAAAGCTCATGAGAAATGAAAAGATCAAGAAGTATCCGGAAGACACGGAGCTGCTTGAGGATGTCATCGTTGAGAACAAGCAGGCCATTGAGATGGCCAATATTTACAGCGGCATTTTAAGCGGGACCATGGATGCGTTTGCATCTGTCATTTCCAACAACTTAAATATCGTAATGAAGTTTCTGGCGACCATTACCATCGTTATGTCCATACCGACCATGGTGGCCAGTTTCTATGGGATGAACGTGAATTCCAGGGGGATGCCTTTTGCAGACAGTCCCTACGGTTTTGCCATCGTTCTGGGGCTTACCCTTGCCCTGACCCTGATTGTGGCGTGGATTTTTTCCAAAAAAGATCTGTTTTAAAGGAAAAGGATGAGAGCATGAAATTTTTTTACAATCTGGAACGCAGATTCAGAAAATATGCGATTCCGAATCTTATGTACTATATCATTGGAATGTACGGTGCCGGCCTCCTGATGGAGCTGTTCGCACCGGGATTTTACCTGCAGTATCTGGCTCTTGACGCGGGAAAGGTCCTGCGCGGGCAGGTATGGCGGATCGCCACCTTCATGATTTACCCGCCGGGCGGCAGCCTTTTCATGAGCCTGATCAGCATGTATTTATACTATATGCTGGGAACGAATTTAGAGAGAATCTGGGGAGCCTTCCGTTTTAATGTATACTTCTTTATGGGAGTCATAGGCCATGTGGCGGCCGCGCTGGTTGTCTACCTCTTCATGGGGAAGACGGTATACATGACGACGGAATTTTTGAATTATTCCCTGTTTTTTGCCTTTGCGGCCACCTTTCCGGATCTGGAATTTTTGCTGTTTTTCGTAATTCCGATCAAGGCCAAATGGCTTGCCACCTTTAACGGGATTTACTTCCTGTACGAGTTTATCACCGGCAGCATGGCCACCAGAGTCACCATATTTATGTCCTTATTCAATTTTATTCTCTTCTTCCTTCTGACCCGCAATTTAAGCAGGTTCAATCCGAAGGAGATCAAGAGAAAGCAGAATTTTCATAAACAGATGAAGATGATGCCCCAGGGGGGAACCCACCACCGGTGTGCGGTATGCGGACGGACCGAAAAGGACTCCCCGAACCTGGAATTCCGTTATTGTTCAAAATGTGAAGGCAGCTATGAATACTGTTCCGAGCATTTGTATACACATAAACACGTAACATCGGATAACCCCACACCCGGTGATACGGCCAATTAGCTACGGAGGATGACAATGAAAAGAACCAAGATTATTTGCACGATGGGACCTAATATCAATAACCGCGAACTCATGAAGGCACTGGCTGAAAACGGCATGGATATTGCCAGATTCAACTTCTCACACGGTGACTACGAAGAACAGAGAATGCGCCTGGAACTCTTAAAGAGCGTCAGGGAAGAGCTGGACCTTCCGATTGCAGCCCTTCTTGATACCAAGGGACCCGAAATCCGTACCGGTGTTCTGCAGGATGGGAAAAAGGTGAATCTTAAGGAGGGGGAAACCTATGTCCTGACCACCGAAGATATTGTCGGAGATGACAAGAGAGGGCACATTACTTATGACGGTCTGGCTCAGGACGTAAGCGCCGGAAACCGCATCCTCATTGACGACGGCCTGATCGAGCTGGAAGTCACCGCGGTGAAGGGAAAGGAAATCGTCTGCACCATCGTAAACGGCGGCGAGCTGGGCGAGAGAAAGGGCGTTAACGTACCCAATGTGAAGGTTAAGCTGCCGGCCCTCACCGACAAGGATAAAATGGATATTCAGTTCGGCGTTGACCAGGGCTTCGATTTCATTGCGGCGTCTTTTGTCCGTACGGCAGCGGCTATTTATGAGATCAAGGAGATCCTGGCCGCCAACGGTTCCACCATGAGCGTCATCGCCAAGATTGAAAATGCCGAAGGCATTGAGAATCTGGATGATATCATTGAAGCCAGCGACGGGATCATGGTGGCCCGCGGCGACATGGGTGTTGAGATCCCGGCCCAGGAGGTTCCCTATATCCAGAAAATGATCATTCAAAAATGCAATGAGGCCTGCAAGCCCGTTATTACGGCAACCCAGATGCTGGATTCCATGATCCGCAATCCCCGCCCGACCAGAGCGGAGGTAACGGACGTGGCCAATGCCGTTTACGACGGAACCGATGCCGTCATGCTTTCCGGCGAAACGGCGATGGGCAAATATCCGGTGGAAGCCCTTTCCATGATGGCCTCCATCGTGGAGGAGACGGAGAAGCATCTGGATTACAGCGCTTACCGTCAGCGCAAGGTTTCCGCCGTCAATGAGCACAACGTATCCAACGCCGTCTGCTATTCCTCCGTATCCACGGCCCATGATCTGGAAGCCAGGATAATCGTGGCCCCCAGCATCACCGGCTTCACCACAAGGCTGTTATCCAAATGGAGGCCGGAAAGCCTGATCATCGGCTTATCCCCAAGTTCTTCCGCCCTTCGCCAGATGCAGATCTACTGGGGTGTGAAGCCTTACCACGCCAAGCGTGCGGAATCCACGGACGTTTTGATTTATTCTTCCATTGAGCTGTTAAAGGCAAAGGGAATCATAAAGGAAAACGACACGGTGGTGGTGACCGCAGGTGTGGTCAGCCCGGTGAGAAAGCATGAGGCGGCGGTCCATACCAATATCATGCGGGTGGTGACCGTGGATTAATCGGTTTTTCGGTTTAACTGAATATTTATACAAAAAAGTGTAGACAAAGGAGTCTATCCCCGGTACAATGTAGCTTACCAGCAGATGTGCCGGAGACGGGCTCTTTCTGCATTTGGAACGTCACGAGAGGAGAGGAAGGCTTTGGAAAAGATACCATTTGTAACCAAGGAGAAATTAGAAGAAATAGTGAAAGAATATCCAACTCCCTTTCATTTATACGATGAGAAGGGGATCAGGGAGAATGCGCAGAAGTTAAAGGAAGCGTTTTCCTGGAATAAAGGCTACCGGGAGTATTTTGCGGTAAAAGCCACGCCCAATCCGTTCATTCTGGATATTTTAAAGGATTACGGCTGCGGGGCGGACTGTTCATCCATGACGGAGCTTATGATGTCCGATGCCATGGGCTTTTCCGGCTCTGATATCATGTTTTCCTCCAACGATACGCCTGCGGAGGAATTCCGGTTCGCGGATGAGGTCGGCGCCATCATCAATCTGGATGACATCACCCATATTGATTTCCTGGAAAAGGCCATCGGCCACATCCCGGAGACCATCAGCTGCCGCTACAATCCGGGCGGAGTGTTTAAGATCAGCAATGACATCATGGACAATCCGGGGGATTCCAAATATGGAATGACAACGGACCAGCTGTTTGAGGCATACAGGATTTTAAAGGACAAGGGTGCAAAAAAATTCGGCATCCACGCATTTCTGGCAAGCAACACCGTGACCAATGAGTATTACCCGCTTCTTGCCAAGGTGCTTTTTGAGCTCGCGGTGAAGCTTGAGAAGGAGACCGGAGCCGACATTGCATTTATCAATCTTTCGGGAGGCATTGGCATCCCTTACCGTCCGGATCAGGAGCCAAACGATATCAGGGCCATCGGCGAAGGCGTGAGAAAGGTCTATGAGGAGATCATGGTGCCTGCGGGCATGGGAGATGTGGCGATTTACACGGAGCTGGGACGGTTCATGCTGGGGCCTTACGGAGGGCTGGTGACAAAGGCCATCCATGAAAAGCATATCCATAAGGAGTATATCGGGGTGGATGCCTGCGCGGTGAATTTAATGCGCCCGGCCATGTACGGGGCCTATCATCACATAACCGTCATGGGCAGGGAACATGGAGTGTGCTGCCGCAAATATGATGTGGTCGGATCCCTCTGCGAAAATAACGACAAATTCGCCATAGACCGGATGCTTCCGGAAATATCCATGGGAGACTTACTCTTCATTCACGATACCGGCGCCCACGGCTATGCCATGGGATATAATTATAACGGAAAATTAAAGTCCGCGGAGCTTTTGCTGAAAGAGGACGGATCGGTTTTAATGATCCGCAGGGCGGAGACTCCCAGGGATTATTTTGCCACATTTGATTTCTGTGATGTGCTGAAGGATATAAAATATTAATTTTTTCATAGGAAAAGCTTAAGATGGGGAGAGCCGCCTTCCGGTGACAGGGAAGGCGGCTCTCCTGTTTTTTTATCTCATAGGAAATTACGTCCTATGAGATAAAAAGCCCTCCGGGCAGGAGGCGCATGCCGCTTAAGAGGAAGATGTCACTAAAGTGACAGCGCATCAGCGCTGGAGTCTGACAAGTCAGACTCTTTTTTATAGAAAAATCCCTGTGCCATACGGCACAGGGGGGATTTTTCTTAGGATTTTCGGATTTCAAAAAGGGTGAAAGGATAATTGTTACATTGTGCATTTCTTATGTCATTAGTATAGCACACCGACTCCTGAAAAGTTTGTATATTATTTGAATAGATTATGAAGATTTTCTTAATTTGAAATTTTTCGGGGAAAATTAGATGGAATTGGAGCCATGCAGGAATGGACATACTTCCGTAAAAGAAATTTTAGAAAAACAACGTATTTCTTACAATCAGTGAAACTATGGAATTGTACAAACAGCCACCCGAGGGCCCTCGACCGACTTATAAATGTATAGTTTATGGGAATCAATTAAGAAATTCATTGATAAGACAGCCCGAATACCCTGTGATTATGGCTGTGAGAGGTGCCGGTCCAACCGGTGGGAAAATCGATATAAATACGTTCTGTGCCGGCGGTATATGGAGGCTTTATTTAAGTGCAGGATGAGCGATATTATTAATTCCAATACTTTTCATTAAATAATCCATGTCTTCCGGGTGAATTTTGCAGTGTTCCGTCACTTGGATTTGAATTACATGGCGTAGATCGTTTCGATAAGTTTTTTTATCAAAAAGATCAAATACACAAGCTAAAGTACCAAGTGAATGCGTCTTTTTTAAAACGGAAAAATTGGTGATTACTGTACATAAATAATCTTCGGATTCTTTGGTAATTCTTATATTTGAATCGGGAATATGGTTATATATGCGTCCGCCGTGAGCTGCTAAATTTCTATACTCATAACACATGAATAGCGTATCAGTAAATAAGTCTTTTAAATGCTTGTTTACAGCTTCCTTTGAAAGTTTATAAAATTTACTGATAATAGCTTCTTTTTGTTCGGGTTTTTGAAGCCGTATAAAATTGACCAGAGTCCCCATGTATATGCCCTTTAATAAAACCCATGGAGGGACGTTTCCATAAGTTTCCCTGTGATATTTGATTGGATTTTTATCTGAAAATCTAGCAGATACTTTTCTGTTCGCATTATCTGATTTCTGACAGAGCGGTCTAAATTAAACAGTGAATAAATGCGCTCAAAAGTAACGTCTTCTTTGTAAAGTTCATCTTCATTTTTTATGTAAACATAAGGATCTTTGTATCCGTTTATAATATTATAATAGCCATAGGTATCTAACTTCAATTTTGCATTTTGAACAGATTCAAATTTTAAATTGCGTTTTACTAATATTTCAATTTGTTTGTCTATTGTAGTAAATGCTTGAGAATTTGCCATTGTATATTATCTCCATATATATGATAAAGGCCTTAAAGCAATTGCCTTAAGACCTTTATTCTGACCGCACAGCAGTCATTTCCTAATTGTGTCTTAAGTATATCAGCGTATTACCGCTTTTTCAATGCGTACATTATAGTCTATTCTTTTTTTATTGAAATATCCTCTTTTTATAAAAGCCATAATCACGGCTGTCAATGCATGTATCTGAAGATTTGGCTGGAATTGCTGGAAAAAAATATTTCCATCAGCGGGAAGCCCGTTTTTCTTTTACATTATCGGTACTGTCCTTTTCAATAATCAGTCAGACAGAAGTGTGGCCGTGTCCGAAGAGGATGGACCGTGCCAGTCTTGTCAGCACCTCTTCGCATCTTAAAATATCCTCACATGGAACAAATTCGTCAGGCTTGTGAGCCCGTTCTAAGTTCCCGGGGCCGTAGGACATACAGTTGGGATTGTGCAGCTTCCCGGCGATGACGGCGGTATCGGTGTAGCCGGGGAAAAAGGTCACCTTGGCCTGTTCGCCTGTGGATTCTTCCGCAGCCGCTTTTAAGGCTTTTAAAAGCCGGGAGCTGTCATCCTTTTCAATACAGGGCCGGTCTCCGGTGACCTTTAAGGAGGCGGTGATCCCCGGGATCTGGACTGAGGCTTCCCGGATGGCCTCCGTGACGATTTTTACGGCAGCCTCCGTGTCCGTGGGAGGCACCAGGCGCATGTCGATCCAGACCCGGCAGCGGTCAGGGACCACGTAAGGGCGGTAGCCTCCCTCGATCTGACCGAAGGTGACGGTGGAAATGCCCAGGTCCTCATGGGAGGGGCATTCTCCGATCCGCCGGCGGATGAAGGAAATGATCTCCGCCATTGCGGCGATGGCATCCGCTCCTTTCCAGGGGGTGCTGGCGTGGGCAGTCACTCCGGTCACCGTGATTTCAAACCAGGTGCGCCCCTTATGGGCCACCTGGATCTGTCCGTTGGTGGGTTCCGTATCCAGGACAAGGCTTTTTGACGTGACCCAGCCTTCTTTTATCACATCCTCCACCCCTCTCATGAAATCCTCCTCATCCACCGTTCCAATGAAGACAAAGGAATGCTTCGGCATTCTGCCGGACCGGACTTCCCCGGCCATGGCGGCAAAAGCGGAAAGTGCGCAGGCCAGCCCTGATTTCATGTCACAGGCTCCCCGGCCGTAGATGCGCCCCTCCCTGACCTCAGCCCCCAGAGGATCGGTGGTCCAGCCTTCTCCGATGGTGACTGTGTCCATGTGGCAGATGTAGACAAGGGCCGGATCGTCAACCGCTCCTTTTATTTTAGCCATGATGTTAAAACGGCCGGGAAGGACCTCCTTTTTGACAACAGGGACATGGAAGGAGGAGAGCCGGTCAAATATGTATTCACCGATATTTGTTTCGCATGCACCCGGGTCCGTACTGTCGATGCGGATCAGGGACCTGGTCAGCGAAACCGCGTCGGATCTATGGTTTTGCATGATAGAAAACTCCTTTCGCTTTTATATTTCATTATAAAACAGAGTTTCAGAAAGTAAATGGCAATTCCGCCGAAAAATCTTCTTTTGCATTTTGACAGGGAAGAGAAACCATGGGAGCCGAATCGGAATATCTTAATAAAAAAGGAATCAGGTAATGGACTGTGAATCATGTAAGAGAAGCAATACACTGTGATGCTGCTCACCGTATGGGCATTACAG
Organism: Lachnospiraceae bacterium 54-53; assembly: GCA_041223105.1. Lineage (GTDB taxonomy): Bacteria > Bacillota > Clostridia > Lachnospirales > Lachnospiraceae > Lacrimispora. The sequence continues at coordinate 54,021 of JBCLPO010000012.1, read as the reverse complement.
GGCGCGGCGTTGGAGTAGCGGTGCTTGATACGGGGATTTTTCTTCATGAGGACTTTGAACATAGAGTAGCGGCTTTTGTAGATATCGTGCACCGCCGGCGGGAGTTTTACGACGACAACGGCCATGGTACCCACATTTCGGGGATCATCGGAGGAAGCGGAGGCGCTTCCGGGGGAATGTATACGGGAGTCGCGCCGGAGTGTCATATCATCATGCTCAAGGTCCTGGATAAGAAGGGAAACGGCTATGCCTCAGATGTGCTGGCCGGGCTGAAATGGATTCGTGACAACAGAGAAAGGTATGGAATACGGATAGTAAACATTTCCGTTGGTTCCTTTTCAAGAAAAGGGATGACGGAAAATTCCGTTTTGGTACGGGGGGTAAATGCCGCATGGGATGACGGCCTGGTGGTATGCGTGGCCGCAGGCAACATGGGGCCGGGGATGAATACGATTACAACACCGGGAATCAGCCGGAAAGTCATTACGGTTGGTTGTTCGGATGATTATAAAGAAGTAAATGTTATGGGAAACCGGATGATCGACTATTCGGGCAGAGGTCCTACCGGGGCCTGTATCTGCAAGCCGGAAATCGTCGCTCCCGGCGCGGGGATCATGAGCTGTTCCAACGAAGCCGGACAATATCTGACAAAAAGCGGAACATCCATGTCAACGCCCCTGGTATCAGGGGCGATTGCACTTCTGCTGCAGAAATATCCCTATTTAAGCAACCGGGACGTAAAGCTGATGCTTAAGGAGCGGGCTGTGGATATGGGACTTCCCATCAACCAGCAGGGCTGGGGGATGCTGGATGTGGAGAAGCTCCTCATGTAAAAGGATCAGGAAAGCATGTTTCGGACCGCCGCCGGGTTCATCCCGGGGCGGTCCTGTTCCTTAAAAACAAATGGAGGTTTTCATGGGAAAGGCTTGCGCCGGCTTTCCGCTTATGTTATAGTAAATCTGCAGTCAGAAGGAGGCCCGCCCTCCTTTCCATTCATTTTCAGGCGTTTCGCCAGGATTTCCGTATATGATAAGGATTAATTTTTTGCCGGACAGGCCGGGAGCGTGATGCGTATTGGACTCGGAAGCATAAAAATCTGGTTGACATTTGCTGTGAAATATACTATTATTATAAACAGAAAAAGAACGTTTGTTCGCATCGGAGGATAATATGAATAAAGATGATAAGCTGAAGGCGCTTGATGCCGCCCTTACCCAGATAGAAAAGGCCTATGGAAAGGGCTCGGTCATGAAGCTGGGCGACAACAGTACAAGTATGAACGTGGAAACCGTGCCCACAGGGGCTTTAAGCCTTGATATCGCTCTTGGACTTGGCGGGATCCCCAAGGGAAGGGTCGTGGAGATATACGGACCGGAGTCCAGCGGTAAGACCACCGTTGCTCTTCACATGATTGCAGAGGTTCAAAAGAGAGGCGGCATCGCAGGCTTCATTGATGCGGAGCATGCCCTGGATCCTGTTTATGCCAAGAGTATCGGAGTGGATATCGATAATCTCTACATATCCCAGCCGGATAACGGGGAACAGGCGCTGGAGATCACAGAGACCATGGTCCGTTCCGGAGCGGTGGATATCGTGATCGTGGACTCGGTTGCGGCCCTTGTGCCCAAGGCTGAGATTGAAGGTGACATGGGAGATTCCCACGTAGGCCTCCAGGCCCGCCTGATGTCTCAGGCCCTCAGGAAGCTGACGGCTGTGATCAGCAAGTCCAACTGCATTGTTCTCTTTATCAACCAGCTTCGTGAGAAGGTGGGCGTGATGTTCGGCAGCCCGGAGACCACCACCGGAGGGCGTGCCCTTAAGTTCTATGCGTCTGTCCGTCTGGATATCCGTAAGATCGAGACCCTGAAGCAGGGCGGAGATATTGTGGGCAACCGGGTCCGTGTGAAAGTTGTGAAGAATAAGATCGCGCCGCCCTTTAAGGAAGCTGAATTTGACATCATGTTCGGAAGAGGGATTTCCAGGGAAGGGGATGTTCTGGATCTTGCGGTGAAAGAGAACATCGTTGAGAAGAGCGGAGCATGGTTTGCATATAATAATGCCAAGATCGGTCAGGGCCGTGAGAATGCCAAGATTTACCTTCAGGATAATCCGGCGGTCTGCCAGGAAGTTGAGAATAAGGTCCGTGTGCTGTATGGACTGCATGCGGAGGGAGACCCGGCACCGGAAGGCAACGAAGGGGCAGGAGCCAAGGAAAGCAAGAGAATTAAGGCGGAAGAAAGCAAGGCTGAGAGCGGGAAAGCATAAGCTGCGTCCATCAGCCGGTGAACAGCCAAAACCATAGACAGAATAAGGGGCATACATGACAGTTATGGAGATTGTGCCCTTCGATAAACGCAGGAGTAAAGTCATTCTCGATGAGGACTTTACTCTTGTCCTTTATAGAGGGGAGATCAGCAGATTTGGAATTGAAGAAGGAAAGGAGCTGTCCGGAGATACTTACCGGGAGATTCTTGATGATGTTTTATTAAAGAGGGCCAGGGAAAGAGTCCTTTTTCTTTTAAAATCCTCCGATAAGACGGAGCAGGAGCTGAGGCGCAGGTTAAAGGAGGGCGGATATCCGCCGGAAGCCATTGATCACGCCATTGATTTTTTTAAGGAGCACCGGTGGATCGACGACCGGGAATATGGACGAAGGTATGTGGAATACCATTCAGAACGGAAGAGCGTAAGGCAGATCCAATATGATCTGCAGAAAAAAGGGCTGGACAAAGAGATGATAAAATCCCTGCTGGAAGAACAGCCGGTGGATGAGGATTGCCAGATACGGGCCTATGTGAGAAAAAAGAGGATTGATCCGGAGAAAATGGACGCCAGGGAACGCTGTAAAGTGATGGCTGCCCTGGGAAGAAAGGGCTTTTCCTATGATGCGGTGAGCCGTGTACTGGGCGATATTTATAGTGATGACTGACAATAAGGAAAATGTGTATAAGTATACCGGAAACAGGGGGGAAATACTTGACATAATGTATAAAACAGTTTAAAATTGTAGTGTTGTATTGTTGTACAATGAAAATAAAATAAGGAGGTGCTCCTGTGTCAGTATCAGTATTCACGGCTGCATTGATTGCAATTGTCGCGTCAGTAGTAGTTGCTCTTATTGCCTGGTCTGCCGCTATCGTCTATCGTAAGAATACCTACGAGAGCAAGATCGGCACGGCAGAAGAAAAATCCCGGGAAATAATAGATGAAGCATTAAAGACCGCTGAGACAAAGAAGCGTGAAGCTCTCCTTGAGGCAAAAGAAGAGTCTTTAAAGACTAAGAATGAACTGGAGAAGGAAACCAGGGAAAGAAGAGCTGAGCTTCAACGTTATGAAAGACGAGTATTAAGCAAGGAAGAAAACTTGGACAAGAAGTCTGAGACTATGGAAAAAAGAGAAGCAGGTCTGGCCGCTCGCGAGGAAGCCCTGAATAAGAGAAATGCCGAAGTGGAATCTCTCTATGAAAAAGGAATACAGGAACTGGAAAAAATTTCCGGACTTACCTCCGAACAGGCAAAAGAATATCTTTTAAAATCTGTTGAAGATGATGTAAAACATGACACTGCGAAATTAATTAAGGAACTTGAAAACAAAGCAAAAGAAGAAGCAGAAAAAAAAGCCAAAGAATATGTGGTAACAGCCATCCAGAGATGTGCTGCAGATCACGTGGCGGAAACTACGGTTTCTGTCGTACAGCTTCCCAACGATGAGATGAAAGGCAGAATCATCGGCAGGGAAGGCCGTAACATCCGTACTTTAGAGACCCTTACGGGGGTGGAACTCATCATTGATGATACCCCGGAGGCTGTTGTATTATCCGGATTCGATCCGGTTCGTAGAGAAGTAGCCAGAATCGCGTTGGAACGTCTCATTGTGGATGGACGTATCCATCCGGCCAGAATTGAGGAGATGGTGGAAAAGGCGCAGAAAGAAGTAGAGACCAATATGCGTGAAGAAGGAGAAGCCGCCGCCCTTGAAGTGGGCATTCACGGGCTTCATCCGGAACTCATCAGACTGCTTGGCAAGTTGAAATACAGAACAAGCTACGGGCAGAATGCGTTGAAGCATTCCATTGAGGTCGCCCAGTTATCCGGGCTGTTGGCCGGAGAGATCGGCCTTGATATCCGTATGGCTAAACGTGCCGGTTTGTTACATGACATCGGGAAAGCCGTTGACCATGAGATGGAAGGTTCTCATATTCAGCTGGGCGTGGAGTTGTGTAAAAAGTATAAGGAATCACCCATTGTGCTGAACACCGTGGAATCCCATCATGGTGACGTTGAGCCACAGAGCCTTATTGCCTGTATCGTTCAGGCGGCGGATACTGTTTCTGCGGCAAGGCCTGGCGCCAGAAGAGAGACTCTGGAGACATATACAAACAGATTAAAACAGTTAGAAGATATTACCAACTCCTTTAAGGGAGTGGACAAGTCCTTTGCCATTCAGGCAGGACGCGAAGTTCGGATCATGGTAGTTCCGGAACAGATCACCGATGACGATATGATACTTCTTGCCCGCGACGTCTCTAAGAAGATCGAAGAATCCTTAGAGTATCCGGGACAGATCAAGGTCAACGTGATCCGGGAATCCAGAGTAACTGATTACGCGAAGTAAGTTAGAATGCAAATATTGCCCTAAAACCGTATAATTAACCTGATGCGGCTTTAGGGCATGTTTCATGTCAGGAGGATTGATAAGTGAAAGGTCGGATAAAAGTACTGGTCAGCTGTCTGATAATCAGCCGGCTGTTTCTTATGACTGTATATGCAATGCCGGACTGGCCCGCTGACACGGGTATCCAGGCGGAAGCCGGTATTGTGATAGACGCGGATTCGGGAGCCGTCTTATTCGGACAGAACATACATGCCGCGTATCCGCCGGCCAGTATAACGAAGATATTGACTGCCCTGATTGTTCTGGAGAACAGCAGGCTTGACGATATGGTGACGTTCTCAAAGGATTCCGTATACAACGTGGAGGAAGGCAGCGGCAATAAATTAAATGTCACGGACGGTGACAGGCTTTCCGTGGAGGACTGTCTGTATTCCCTGATCCTCCATTCCTGCAATCAGGCGGCCAATGCTCTTGCGGAGCATGTGGCGGGAAGCAGGGAAGAATTTGTCCGGATGATGAATGATAAGCTTGAAGAGCTGGGCTGTAAAGAGAGTCATTTTGACAATCCCTCGGGACTGAATGGGGATACCCAGTATGTAACCGCCTATGACATGGCCCTGATTGCCAGGGAGGCCTATGACAATGAGAAGCTGGTGGAAATCAGTTCGGCGTTAAGCCATGATATCCCGCCCACTGCCAACAACCCGGAGGGCCTCACCATCTACAACGAACACCGGCTGGTGAAGACAAAGGATACCGGAAGTGAGTTTTATTTTCCGGCGGCGATTGCCGGAAAGACAGGATATCTCATAAAGGCCGGCAATACGCTTGTGACTTATGCAGAACAGGATGGGCGGCGGCTCATATCCGTTATTTTAAAGGGAAGCCCGAAGCAGTACTTTCTGGATGGAAAAGCCCTTCTGGAATTCGGTTTCGACCGTTTTGAGAACCTTCCCGTGACGGGAAATGAAACCGGTTATGGGACGGGAGAGGAGACGGTGGAAATCGATGGAACCAGCTATCCGTCTTCTGATCTGGAGCTGGAGCTGGAGCCGGACCGGGTCATAACCCTCCCCAAGGGAGCTGAGTTTTCCCAGGCGGTCAGGACTCTGGTAACCGACCTTCCGGCAGGAAGTCCCGAAGGGGCTGTGGCCCTGATCCAGTATACTTATAATGACCGGAAGGTGGGAGAAGTCTATCTGACGGCAAAAGGCGATGCGGTGCCGGCAAGTCAGGAATCGGAAGACGGAACTGCCGGAACGGAGTCCGGAGAGACAAAAGAGGCTGAGGATGTCAATAAGACGGAGGCTCCCGAAAAAAAGGGCATTGGACTGCCGGCAGCTGCAGGAATCGCTGTTTTCCTCGGTCTTTTAGCTGCAGGAACCGGATTCGCCGTATACAGGAAAAAGAAGGAGGCCAGAGAAATTGCTCTCCGGAGGGAAGAAAGAAGAAGGCGCTTAAAGGCGGAAGGGGATGAAGAGGCTTTTCAGAGGATGATGAAGGAGCGCCGTAAATCAAAAGGAAAAAAATAAAGATCAATGAACATGAAAAAGACCAGCCGGGGTAGCTGGTCTTTTTTCGGAGAAGGTATTTCGTTTCTTATGGGGTGTAGCAAAAACTATATAATGTATTGGGGGGGGTTACATTTAATAATATACCCTATGTTGATCAAAAAGTGTCAACAAACATTTATAAATTTCAAAAGTAAAATTGTGCATATTCTCTTCTCTGGGAGAGATAGTTGTGGAAAAATTATAGAAACAGCGGCGGAACTGTTTTTTCCTTGTGCTTAATCTCTCCGGCCGCCTGAGGGCCTTTTTTAAGTAAAATCCCTTTTTTTATGGTAAAATAATTAAAAACAACTTGTGCAATGGTGCGTACAAGTTATAAATTGGTATTAAGAGGATGACTGGATCACTCTCACGGAAAAAGCAGGAGGTAATAGCGTATGAGATTTTTTGTAGACACAGCCAATATTGAGGAGATCAGGAAAGCCAATGAAATGGGGATTATCTGCGGCGTCACCACCAATCCTTCCCTGATCGCAAAAGAGGGAAGAGACTTTAAGCAGGTAATTGAAGAGATCACCTCCATTGTGGATGGACCGATCAGCGGAGAGGTAAAGGCCACGACCGTGGATGCGGAAGGGATGATCGGAGAGGGGCGCCAGATCGCCTCCATACACCCCAACATGGTGGTCAAGATCCCCATGACAGCCGAAGGATTAAAGGCGGTAAAGGTATTGGCAGAGGAAGGCATTAAGACCAATGTCACGCTGGTATTTTCGTCCGCCCAGGCTCTTCTGGCAGCAAGAGCGGGCGCGGCCTATGTTTCCCCGTTCCTGGGCAGACTTGATGACATTTCCATGCCTGGGATCGATTTGATTGAGGATATCACGGAGATCTTCTCCATTCATGATATCGGAACGGAGATCATTGCGGCGAGCATCCGCAATCCCATCCATGTCATTGACTGTGCCAGGGCAGGGGCGGACATTGCGACTGTACCTTATAAGGTGCTGGAGCAGATGACCAGGCACCCGCTGACTGATCAGGGAATTGCAAAATTCCAGGAGGATTACCGAAAGGTGTTCGGAGAATAAAATTTAATTGATGGCAGAAAGGTTGGGCAGTACATATGGCATTTAACAAAGTGAAAATGGTAATTGACAGGGAATTCCGCATTGCGGAGATCGACGAAAGAATTTACGGTTCTTTTATTGAGCATCTGGGCCGGGCCGTATACGATGGCATTTACTGTCCCGGACACGCGGACGCGGATGAGAACGGCTTCCGGGGGGATGTGAAGGAACTGATCCGGGAGCTGAATGTTCCTATTATCCGGTATCCGGGCGGAAACTTTGTTTCAGGCTTCAACTGGGAAGACAGCGTAGGCCCCCTGGAGGAGCGTCCCAGACGTCTGGAACTGGCCTGGCGCAGTCTGGAGGAAAATAAGGTGGGGCTAAATGAGTTCACCAAATGGGCCAGAAGCGCAGGCTCCGATGTGATGATGGCGGTGAATTTAGGGACCAGGGGGATTGCCGACGCATGCAATCTGCTGGAATACTGCAATCATCCCGGCAACACCAAATACAGCGACATGAGGATCAGCCACGGCTATAAGGAACCGCACAGCATTAAGACCTGGTGCCTGGGCAATGAGATGGATGGACCGTGGCAGCTGGGCCATAAGACCATGGAAGAGTACGGACGCCTGGCGGAAGAGACCGCCAGGGCCATGAAGATCATCGATCCTGCCATTGAACTGGTTTCCTGCGGCAGCTCTTCCCTGACCATGCCAACATTCCCTGACTGGGAGGCGGCAACTCTCTGGCACACCTATGATTATGTGGATTATATTTCCATGCATCAGTACTATGGAAACCAGAAGGGGGACAGCCAGGATTTCCTTGCCTGTTCTGACGATATGGACCGGTTCATCCGGACTGTAATCGCCACCTGTGATTATGTGAAGGCCAGAAAGAGGGGCAAAAAGGACATAAAGATCAGCTTTGACGAGTGGAACGTATGGTATCACTCCAATGCGGCGGATGATGATATCACAAAGAATCACCCATGGCAGGTGGCGCCGCCCATGCTGGAGGACATTTACAATTTTGAGGACGCTCTTTTGGTCGGCCTGATGCTGATCACCCTGATGAAGCATGCGGACCGGGTGAAGATGGCGTGTCTGGCCCAGCTTGTGAATGTAATCGCTCCCATCATGACCGAAGCCGGAGGCGGGGCGGCATGGAAGCAGACCATTTTCTATCCGTTCATGCACGCTTCCAGATACGGACGGGGAACGGCGCTCCTTCCTGTGATCAGCACGCCGAAGTTTGATACGTCCGCCCATGAGGATGTGACGGCGGTGGATGCGGTTTCCGTTTTCAATGAGGAGCTGGATGAGGTGACCATTTTCGCGGTGAACAGGAGCATCAGGGATGATGCGGAAATGACTGTGGATGCGAGGAGCTTTGAAGGTTACCGTGTGCTGGAGCACATTGTTCTGGAAAGCGATGATTTACTGGCGGTGAACGGTCCTTTTGCGGAAAAGGTGGCTCCCAGGCAGGCCAGCCAGTCCGTGCTGGATGGCGGTATGGTGACCAGTGTTCTGCACAAGGCGTCATGGAACGTGATCCGCCTGGGAAAATAATGCTGTTAAAAATCATGTATAAGAAGGGGGCAATTGATATGGTTAAAAAAACGTATAAATTCTGGTTTGCAACCGGTTCACAGGACCTTTACGGTGAGGAGTGCTTAAGAAATGTGGCGGAGCATTCCCGGATCATCACGGAAAGGCTCAATTCCTGCGGGCTTCTTCCCTACGAGGTGGTGTTAAAGCCCGTGCTGATCGACAATGCCTCCATACGGGAGCTGTTCAACCAGGCCAATGCAGACGGGACCTGCGCGGGAGTGATCACCTGGATGCACACTTTTTCACCTGCCAAGTCCTGGATCCTGGGGCTTCAGGAATACAGAAAGCCGCTGCTCCATTTACATACCCAGTTCAACCGGGAGATTCCCTATGATACCATTGATATGGATTTCATGAATGAGAACCAGTCCGCCCACGGAGACCGGGAATTCGGACATATGGTGACCAGAATGGGACTGGAGAGAAAGGTCATCGCAGGCTTCTGGGATGACGGGAAGGTGCAGAAACGGATCGGCTCCTGGATGCGCACTGCGGTGGGCATCATGGAAAGCAGCCATATCCGCGTGGTACGGGTCGCGGACAACATGAGAAACGTGGCAGTCACCGAGGGAGACAAGGTGGAAGCCCAGATGAAATTCGGCTGGGAAATCGATGCCTATCCGGTCAATGAGATCGCAGATTATGTAAAGGATGTTGCCCCGGGAGAGGTATCCGCCCTGGTGGAAGAGTACTACGACAGATATGATATTCTTCTGGAGGGAAGGGACCCGAAAGAGTTTAAAGATCATGTGGCCGTTCAGGCGCAGATCGAGCTGGGGTTTGAACGGTTCTTAAAGGAGAAGGATTATCAGGCCATTGTCACCCATTTCGGTGATCTCGGCTCCTTGAAACAGCTTCCCGGCCTTGCCATCCAGCGTCTGATGGAAAAGGGATACGGCTTCGGAGGCGAGGGAGACTGGAAGACAGCCGCCATGGTCCGCCTGATGAAGATCATGACCGAAGATATGAAAGAGGCGAAAGGCACTTCCTTTATGGAGGACTACACATACAACCTGGTTCCCGGAAAAGAGGGGATCCTGCAGTCCCACATGCTGGAAGTGTGTCCCTCTGTTTCGGACGGGAGAATCGGCATCAAGGTGAAGCCTCTGTCCATGGGAGACCGGGAGGATCCGGCCCGCCTTGTCTTCACGGCAAAGGAAGGGAAAGGGATCGCAACCTCTCTCATCGATCTGGGCAGCCGTTTCCGGCTGATTATCAATACCGTGAACTGCAAAAAGACGGAGAAGCCAATGCCCATGCTTCCCGTTGCCACCGCCTTCTGGACACCGGAGCCGGATCTGACTACCGGGGCGGAAAGCTGGATCCTGGCAGGCGGCGCCCATCATACGGCCTTTTCCTATGATCTGACGGCGGAACAGATGGGAGACTGGGCGGAGGCCATGGGCATTGAGGCGGTTTATATCGATGAAAAGACCACAATCAGGGACTTAAAGAATGAACTGAAGTGGAATTCCATTGCATTTCGTTAAAATTATAACGAGGTTCGCCTCTTTTTCCGGAAGGGGCGGCCCGTTTTCCATAGGAGGGGTTTTCAATGAATAAAAATGCAATAGCTGCGGCTGTCCGGGAAGGTAAGACCGCTCTTGGAATCGAGCTGGGGTCCACCAGGATCAAAGCTATATTAGTGGATGAAAACCACGAACCCATCGCTTCCGGCAGCCATGACTGGGAAAACCGGTTTGAGGAGGGCATCTGGACCTATTCCATCACCGATATATGGGAAGGAGTCCGGGACAGCTACCGGAAGATGGCGGAAGATGTAAAGGCGCGGTACGGAGAAACGCTGACCACCATGGGAGCCATCTGCTTTTCCGCCATGATGCATGGATATATGGCATTTGACCGGAAAGGGGACATTCTGGTTCCCTTCCGTACCTGGAGAAATACCATGACAGGGGAGGCCTCGGAAAAGCTGACCGGGCTGTTTTCCTATCACATTCCCCAGAGATGGAGCATTGCCCATTTATACCAGGCCATATTAAACGGAGAAGCTCATGTGCCGGAGATCGATTATCTCGTTACCCTGGAAGGGTATGTGCACTGGAAGCTGACGGGAAAGCGGGTGCTTGGGATCGGTGACTGCGCGGGGATGTTTCCGGTGGACAGCAGCACGAAGGATTTTTATGAACGGATGATCAGGCAGTTTGATGAGCTGGTTGCCCCTGAAAAGCTGCCGTGGAAGCTTCGGGATATACTGCCCGCGGTGCTGACGGCAGGAGAGGCGGCAGGGACTCTGACGGAGGAAGGCGCAAAGCTTCTGGATGGGACCGGAAATTTAAGGCCAGGGATCCCTCTGTGCCCGCCGGAGGGGGATGCGGGGACCGGGATGGCCGCAACCAACAGCGTGGCAAGGAGAACAGGAAACGTATCCGCCGGCACCAGCGTGTTCGCCATGGTGGTGCTGGAGCATGAACTCTCCCGGGTCCATCCGGAAATTGATCTGGTCACCACACCGGCAGGGGATTCGGTGGCTATGGTCCACTGCAACAACTGCACCTCGGATTTAAATGCCTGGGTATCCTTATTTGAGGAATTTGCACGGACCATGGGCATGGAAACCGATAAAAACACGCTGTTCTCCAACCTTTACCGGAAAGCCCTGGAGGGAGACAAAGACGGCGGCGGCCTGCTTTCCTACGGATATCTCTCCGGAGAGCATATCACCCATTTTGAAGAGGGCAGGCCCCTGTTCGTACGCACGCCGGAGAGCCGCTTCAATCTGGCAAACTTCATGAGGGTCCATTTGTATACAGCCCTGGGGGCCTTGAAAATGGGAATGGATATCCTGTATGATGAGGGTGTGGGTCTGGATGTTCTCTTGGGTCATGGAGGGCTCTTTAAGACAAAGGGAGTCGGACAGCGGATCATGGCTGCGGCCATGGGGGTCCCGGTCTCCGTCATGGAGACCGCAGGGGAAGGCGGCGCCTGGGGGGCCGCGCTTTTGGCCTCTTATATGATCCGGAAGGAAGAGGGAGAATCTTTGGACCATTATCTGGCGGAAAAAGTATTTCATGGAGAAGCGGGAATCAGGCTGGAACCGGATCCGGAGGACGAAGCGGGCTTTGCAGTCTTTATGGAACGGTATAGAAAAGGCCTGTCCATCGAACGGGCCGCGGTGGACAGTTTAAAATAATTCCGAAAGAAGAAAGGAAGGAAATGGCATGCTGAAAGAACTGAAACGACAAGTATTTGAGGCAAACATGGAACTGCCCAGACGGGGGCTCATCACTTACACCTGGGGAAATGTCAGCGGAATTGACCGGAAAAAGGGACTTTTTGTCATCAAGCCCAGCGGTGTGGATTACGAAAAGCTTACGCCGGGGGATATGGTGGTCATGGATCTGGACGGCAATAAGGTGGAGGGGGAATTAAATCCCTCCTCGGATACGGCCACTCATCTGGAGCTATACAAAGCCTTTGAAGGGATCGGGGGGATCGTCCACACCCATTCACCCATGGCAACCGCCTGGGCTCAGGCAGGAAGAGCCCTGCCCTGCTACGGCACCACTCACGCGGATTATTTCTACGGTGAGATCCCCTGTGCCAGAAATCTCACCGAAGAAGAAATCGAAGAAGGGTATGAAAAGAACACGGGACTGGTGATCATAGAGACCTTTAAAGGTGTGGATCCCATACACGTTCCCGCGGTATTGTGCAAAAATCATGGCCCCTTTACCTGGGGGACCGATGCGGCCAATGCGGTTCATAATGCCGTTGTTCTGGAGGAGATCGCCAGGATGAACCTTATGACCGAGCTGCTAAATCCCCAGGTGGCGCCGGCGCCCCAGTGCATGCAGGATAAGCATTTCATGCGCAAGCATGGGCCGAACGCATATTACGGTCAGAATAAATCGTAAGGAGCCCCATATGGCGGAGGACAGCGGAAAAACCAAGTATTACGTATTGATGGAAGAACTGAAAAGGGACATTGTTTCAGGCAAAAGGAAACCGGGGGACCGTCTGCCCTCGGAGAACGAGCTGTCGGCCTCCTGCCATGTCAGCCGCCATACGGTGAGAAAAGCGTTGTCCATTCTGGAACAGGAGGGATTCATCGAGGCGGAGCATGGCCGGGGAACCTTTGTTTCCAGAAAAACGGCCGGGAAAAAGGGGTCGGGCAACATTGCGGTGATCACCACCTATTTATCCGATTACATTTTCCCCCGGCTGATCCAGGGAATCGACAGCGTGCTTACCGCGGGAGGCTACAGCATCATACTGAAGAATACGGGAAACAGCAGGCGCAGGGAATGCAAGTGCCTGGAGGAGATCCTTGAAAAGGATGTGGACGGCCTCATCATAGAGCCCAGCAAGAGCGAAATCATGTGCGGGCACAAGGGGCTTTATGACAAGCTGGATTTTTACCGGATCCCTTATGTGTTCATACAGGGATATTACACCCAGATGAAGAATAAGCCCCATATCCTGATGGATGACCGTATGGGAGGTTATCTGGTCACCAGATATCTGCTGGATCTGGGGCATAAGCATATCCTGGGAATATTCAAAGCCGATGACAGCCAGGGAAAGGACCGGCACAAGGGCTACGTGAAAGCGCTGCAGGAAGCGGGATTTCTTTATGACCCGGACATGGTGATCTGGTTCCATACGGAAGACCGCCTGGCCAAGCCATCAGGCGTTTTAAAGTATATGCTTGAGGAAGGGATTCCCATAGACGGGATTGTCTGTTACAATGACCAGACCGCGTTTGAGGTCATTAAAACCATTGAAAAGAGTGGACGGTCGGTGCCGGGAGATATATCGGTCACCGGCTATGACAATTCCTTTATAGCGGAAAACGCAGTGGTGAAGCTGACCACCATCGCCCACCCCCAGGAGCGCCTGGGGGCCATGGCGGCGGAGCTTCTTCTGGAAAAGCTGGGTGGCATTCCCGATGAGGAAAGTAAAGTGGAACGGATCTTAAAGCCAAAGCTGGTGGTCCGGGAATCCTGCAGGGACCGTAAGGGAAGTGCCTAGTTGGCGTGCAGCTTTCCCATATACAGAACGCAGCCCAGGATCAGAATCCCGGAAAGCAGGAAGAGAAGCTGCATCCCTCCTGCCTGGAAGCCTCCGATCTCCAGGGAAGGAAAAATCTTCAGCAGGGAGGCTCCCAGCATGGTGGAGAGGAAGCCGCAGAGCCCGGCATAAGAAGAATTGGCGCTGACATAAAGCAGCCTTTTTTCCGTGGGGGCGTAGTGGTACTGCAGGTTAAAGACCGAGATGGCGATGCCTCCCCAGGCCGCGCCGGAGAGCGCCTGTAAGACCGGCTGGAGGGCATAGCAGGATTCCGGAGTCATAAACAGCCAGCTGGCGTGTACCAGGCCTAAAAGCCCCATGGATAACCGGCCGGCCAGAAGCCAGGAGGTGGCATCTGCCAGCCTTCCCCAGAGCCAGGCGGATATTACCCGGACCGTTGAGGAAATGAGCCCCAGAAAGGTGATATAGGTGTAATCCAGCTTCAGTCCCGTAACCATGTATACGCTGAAAAAGGGACCTGCGATCTGAAGCGCCAGATTCCAGAACATGTAGACATACATGACCTTGCGGTATTCCCTGTCAGCCAGGGGTTCCCAGACCGCGCTTTTTAGCTTCTGACGGTGAACGGCGCTTTCCGGTTCCCTGATGGAGGAAAGGCACCAGAAATCCGCGCAGGCGATGAAAAAGACCACCGCCCCCACGGTAAGAAAACCGGTCTGTTCCATGTCTGCCCTGCGGAACAAGTCCATGACCCCGCCCATGATCAGGCTTATGACAGTGGAAAAGGCGAAGGCAAAGGAATCCTTTTTCCCTAAATAATTGCCCCGCATATGCCGGGGGACCAGCTGCAGGATCCAGTTTCCGGTCCCTGTTCCGATAAATGCCCCGAAAAAGTGTGCGGTCCCATAGAGACCGATGACCGCAGCAAGGCGGAAGCCCGGATTCTGAATAAACAGGGGCACAAAAAAGACGGAGGCGAGCAAAAGCCTGTGGAGAAAGGAAAATCCGGAGATCAGGCATTTCTTACGGCGGAGGCTTTCCAGGATCAGGGAAGAAAACATCTGGAGGGTGCACAGAAGGAGCGGAATGGAACCGATGATCCCGTTTATGGAATCATCCGCTCCCAGTGAGCTTGCATAGCCGGAAAGAAACGCTCCGGTGGTCAGTGTCACAATTCCGTTGGCGCAGCAGCCTTCTGCAATAAAGAGCTTTCTGCCTTTGGAAAAATCCCCATCTGTCATGGGTGCTTCGCCGAAGTAGGCGCGGCACACCTTTTCTTTTAAAAGCAATACTGTTTCCATCATTCCACATCAGTGACAAATCTGTCACAATCCCCTTTTCATATTGTTGAATATCTGCTATTCTTTGTTTAGAAGAAAAGCATCGGACGGCCGGTGCGCCGTTTTTACTGTTTCTATATTGCCAGTTTCATGGAAAGGATACAAGAGGAAAAAGAAGATAAAAACTGGAGGATTCCGACCAGGAGATAACAGGGGGAAATTATGGAACATCTATTACATCTAAAGGCAGTGCTGCCGGTGTGCGCGCTGAATGCGGGATATTTAGTGACCGGGGGGCAGGGGAGGCATGCGGACCGGGTCATGGATTCCTTTGAGATCATCTATGTGAGCTCCGGGATTCTGGGAATAGCGGAAGAGGATGTGGCCTACAACGTGGAGGAAGGGGAGGCACTGATTCTGTTTCCCGGAAGGCATCACTGGGGAACCAGGGAGTTTGAGGAAGATTTGAATTTTTACTGGCTTCATTTTCATCTGGAAGAAGAGGCGGTGCGGACAGGGCGGGATATCATGTCCCTTCCCCAGCTCATACGCGTCAGGAAGCCCGAACAGTTTGAGGAGCTGTTCCGCCGCTTTATCAAACGGCAGAACGTCTGCCGTGAGGACCGGACGATCTTAAACCTGGTTTTGCTGGAGCTGCTCTGCGAACTGGGTGATTCCCTTTCTCCCATGGAAGTAAACGGACAGAAGGTGCTTTTAGCCAATCAGGCGGGCCGGTATATCCGGAATCATCTAAAGGAGCCCCTGTCCTCTTCCATACTGTCAGAAAAGCTGGATTGCAGCCCGGATTATCTGGGCCGGGTATACAAGGCGGTTTACGGGAAAACCCTGACGGAGGGGATCCACGAGGCAAGGCTCAACAAGGCGTGCGGCATGCTCATTGAGACCAATCTCACCGGAAATGAGATCGCCTATCAGTGCGGGTATCAGGATGTGGATTATTTCCGGAGAATGTTCCGGAGATATATGGGGATAACGCCGAAGGAATACCGGCAGACCTACAGGCTGGTGGGAAAGTAAACAGATCAGACTGCATAACCTCACATTGAAAAAGATTGTGAAAGAGGAACTGATGAAGCAACAGGAGAACCGTTAGAACCTCCGAAAGTATAAGGGAAGGAGAATAAAAATACCCCCATAAATATTAGGGGCCGACAAGATCGGGGGGATCCTGCCGGCTGAGCATAAAAGTTATTACTAGAGAAAAAGCAAGTAGAGGAAACCAAATGAAGTACCTGCTTTTTCTTCAAACTGATAATACCATATATTTTATAAGAAAAACTTGGATAATGTAACGAACTGTTGGTTTCAGGTAACGAAAATAGCCCATATCGGAGAATTGTGACGGGGGGTTTACGTAGATCACTGACAGATCTTATTTGTGTGTGGGAGTAACTAAAATAGTGGCTGATTTATATAGGAGTTGAAGGGGTCCTGACATGCTAATAAGGAATGATAATGAAAAAGCATTTGATAAAAATTAAATTGAGCGATTAATGAAAAATGAGTTAGAAACTCTGCTCATAAATAAACGGAATAACCTCTTCACGTTTGATGTTCAATACGTAAGCAAACTCCTCGCAAAGCGTTTTTTCAGCATTCTTGAGAAAGTCTTCATCAGAAATCTGTAATTTCCTATCTTTATTTGAGTTTTTTAGCTCTTGTTTATGCCAACGTAAAGTTTTTATCATTTTTACAAGTTCGTAACGGTCACCATCTGCAAGAATCTGGCCGTATAATTCTTTGCGTTTACGGTTATCCGTAATCCAAATGAAATCTTTACCCGACATTTTCTTAACCAGAGAGAAAATTTCATCGGCAGAGAGGATGCGGCGAATTTCTGTTTTTCTTCTGTCGCGAATAACTGAAATGTATACTGTCGAAGCAGTATGAAAAACAGGTTTGAGAACATAATATGGGCGGATTTTTTCATCCATGCACATATCCTGTAACCCGGTAACCTTACAAATACCATGACTGCCGTATATGATGACATCACCTATGTTCATAATATCTCACCTCTTTCTAATAAAATAAAAAAGTGTGGTTCACTAAAACTGGACTTACGTCCCTGCAAAGCAAACTACACATTTAACGTCTCTATTATAGCACATTTGCAGATAAAATGTATACGGTAAGTTTCTCCAAAAATTACGGCTGTATCAAGGACTAATCTATGATAAATTAGAATTTTAGGTTGAGCCAGCAAGGAATATAGGATAGACCTTGCTGACTTAGCTGTAATAATTAAACATTGCTCTGACTTTTTAATATACAAAGTGTGGGCTTATATCTACTTTATCAATTTGGTATTTAAAAACTGAATGGGTTAGATGTGTTAATTAATGCAATAAGATTATGCGACGTGAACATTAACAGCCTGCAAACCGCGATTACCATTGGTTATTTCGAAAGTGACAGACTGGCCGTCATCTAAGGATTTAAAGCCCTCCATAGCAAGTCCGGAGAAATGGACAAATATATCGTTTCCTTCTTCATCGCAGATAAAACCAAATCCCTTTTGTGCATTAAACCATTTTACAGTACCTTTATTCATGAAAGATACCTCCTTATAATTATTTTGTATTTTGTTTAAAACCAAAAATCGCATATATTTGTAAATCATCAATAAATAATGACTTACAAATATATGCGAAATCAAAACTTTATTTAAAATACTAGTTAATTATAACACAGCACAACAAAGAAGTCAATCAAAATTAACAGAAAGGGATGTCAGATTCAGAAAAACATCAAAAGAGCATAGAGAACGGCTGGCCAGACGGCCGATTGATTCCTGATTTTCTCCTTTTTGAAAATGCCTGTCGATTCTATCCGATGGGTGTTTTCTTTTATAGTTATCGGTGATATGATAAAGGAAAATGAAAGGGAGATAAATAATGTCTATTGTGGCGTGTGCCATATTGCTTGTTGTCGTTATAGCAATAGTGGCTGTTATTGTAGCAGTAACAAGAAAATAAAGTTCTGCAGAGGCGGCCAACCCCGCCTCTTTTTTTATGCTCAAAACGACGAAAATAGTGAGTCTGATGGCATTAACGGCAGCCGTACTGTCCGCTCAAGGCTTTCTGCCACATCTTTTTACCGCCGTATCCCAAAACATAGATCGTTTTATCTCCGCCATGAGATCAACGCAGCTGATAGTGAATTTGTACGGGAATCGGCCATGAGGTCGGATTATCTCATAGGTTCGCTTAACCTGGGACTATCCAAGGACAAGCTGGAGAAGATCATCCGGAATACACCAAAGGGAACCAGGCGTGTCTCTAAAACCTCGGTTTTAAATCAAAAACTGCGATTTTACAAGAGCACCAGAAACAGCAGTATCATTTTGTACATATTTTGTCTAATCTGAGATATGGATTTTCTACCCTGTCATTTTATAATAAGGATAGGAAAAGAAGGAGGAGAAAACCATGATCGTACCCAGACATTATGAAAATCTGCATCTGCTTCATGAAAACACCATGCCAAACAGAGCTTATTATATTCCTGCATCCGAGGCGCGCTTTGACCTTACGGATCACAGAGAGTATTCCGACCGGTTCCAGCTGTTAAACGGGAACTGGAAATTCCGTTATTATGACAGCATTTACGATGTAAAGGAAGAATTTTACTCGGAAGGCTATGACACCCGAAGCTTTGGCGAGATTCCGGTTCCCGGCTGCTTTCAGAATTACGGCTTTGACAAGCATCAGTACACCAATACCCGCTATCCCTTCCCCATGGACCCGCCCTATGTTCCATCAGAAAATCCATGCGGGGCCTATGTCCATCGATTTATCTATGAAAGGGATCATAATGCGCCCAAAGCTTATTTAAACTTTGAAGGCGTGGATTCCTGCTTTTATGTGTGGCTCAACGGAAGCTATGTGGGGTACAGCCAGGTGTCTCATTCCACCAGCGAATTTGATGTGACGGGTCTGATCCGGGAAGGGGAGAACACCCTGGCTGTTCTGGTCCTGAAATGGTGTGACGGAAGCTATCTGGAGGATCAGGACAAATTCCGCATGACCGGCATTTTCCGTGATGTGTATCTGCTGAAAAGGCCGGAAGAGGGGGTATTTGACTATTTTCTCACCACCACCCGTGAGGAAAATAAGGCCCATATCCGGATATCCGTCACTTTTATGGGGAAGGAGGTCCCAATAAAGGTACATATTTATGATGAAAAGGGAAAGCCGGCAGCCGCTACGGAAGGAACCGGAGAGGCGGGAAAGTTTCTTTTGACCGTGGAAAATCCTGTGCTCTGGAATGCGGAGCAGCCTTACCTTTATTCCGTGGTCCTGGAAAGCCCGGAGGAAGTGATCGCTGACCGTCTGGGGATCCGGGAGATCTCTGTCCGGGATGGCGTGGTTTATTTCAACGGGGAAAAGATAAAATTTCATGGCGTCAACCGTCATGACAGCGATCCGGTCACCGGCTTCGTCATCCGTCCGGAACAGATGAAAAGGGATTTAAAGCTGATGAAGGAGCACAATGTCAATGCCATCCGCACCAGCCATTACCCCAATGCGCCCCAGTTCTACCAGCTGTGTGATGAATACGGCTTCTATGTCATTGACGAGGCGGACAATGAAAGCCATGGCACCGCGGATATCTACATGGAGGACCGTTCCACCGAAGTATGGCGGGACCGCTGGAACCGGGCCATATCGGACAATCCGGAATTCATCCAGGCCACGGTGGACCGGGTGAAGCTTCTGGTGGAACGGGATAAGAACCGCCCCTCCGTTGTTATCTGGTCCATGGGAAATGAGTGCGCCTATGGCTGTACCTTTGAGGAGGCTCTTGCCTGGACCAGGAAATTTGATCCCACCAGGCTCACCCATTACGAGGGAGCCCGTTACCGGGCCCTGAATAAGACCTATGATTTTGACAATCTGGACCTGTACAGCCGCATGTATCCCGGTCTGGAGGAGATCCATGAATATATGGGCAGAAACGCGGGAAAGCCGTTCATACTGTGCGAGTACAGCCACGCCATGGGTAACGGACCGGGGGACTTGGAGGACTATTTCAAGGTGTTTGAGCAGTATGACGGGGTCTGCGGAGGATTTGTCTGGGAGTGGTGCGATCACGCCATTTACCAGGGAAGGAATTCGGAGGGAAAGCCTGTGTATTTTTACGGCGGGGATCATGGGGAATTTCCCCATGACGGCAATTTCTGCATGGATGGGCTGGTGTATCCCGACCGGAGGCCTCATACCGGGCTGAAGGAATTTAAAAACGTGAACCGACCTGCGAGAGTGGTCTCCTATGACCGGGAAAAGAAGGAACTGGTGCTTCACAATTACATGGACTTTGTAAACCTTAAGGATTATGCGGTCCTTGCCTTTGAGGTGACAAACGACGGCAGAGTGATCGCTGAAGGTGTCCTTGACGACGGATCCGTACCGGATATCCGTCCCCATGAGGAAGGCAGGATCACCCTGGATTTCAGCGTCCCTGAGGCGGGAAAATGCTATTTGAAGCTCAGCCTTTTATTAAAGCGGGATACGGCTTTGCTGAAGGCAGGAAGCCTTTTGGGATTTGATGAGGTTCCCCTTGAAAATGAAGATACGAGGAACCGGGCAGCGGTTTCCCTGCTTAAGGTCCGGGAGGCGGAAGAAAGGGAAAAAGGCGGCTTTGAAATCAGGGAAGACGACCGTTACCTTTACGTAAGAGGAAGAAATTTCGCTTATACCTATAACCGGCTCACCGGCTGTTTTCAGGATATGGTCTTTGAACATGCCGGGATACTTGAGCGTCCTATGGAATACAACATCTGGAGAGCGCCTACGGACAATGACAGACGCATAAAGGAGATATGGATGTCCGCCCATTATGACCGGGCCATATCCAGAGCTTATGAAACGTCCTTTGAGAAAAAAGAGGACCGGGTGGAAATAAAGACCGTACTGTCCGTCACCTCCGTCGTTGTCCAAAGGATTTTAAACATCACGGCTTTGTGGACCATTGGGCAGGATGGAGCCGTGACCGGAAGGCTGGAAGTGAAAAAAGATCCGGAATTCCCCTCACTTCCCAGATTCGGCCTCCGCCTTTTCCTGCCGGCTGGCATGGATGAAGTTACCTATTACGGCCTGGGACCGGCGGAAAATTATATGGATAAACGCAGGGCAGCCTATCACGGACTGTTCTCAGCCAATGTGAGAGAACTGCATGAAGATTATTTAAAGCCTCAGGAGAACGGAAGCCGCAGTGACTGTGACTTTGTGACCGTGACGGGCAGGAATGCGTCTTTATCTGCGGTATCAGAGCGGTCATTCTCATTCAATGCATCGGTTTATACACAGGAGGAGCTGACACAAAAGGCCCATAACTACGAGCTGGAGCCATCCGGCTGTACGGTCCTTTGCCTGGATTACCGTCAAAACGGGATCGGTTCAGCCAGCTGCGGGCCGGACCTTATGAAGGAATACCGGTTTGATGAAGAGGAGTTTACCTTTGAGGTGAAGCTGGTACCGGGGAATGGGAGCATGGACTTATGGTAATCGTCTGAGGGAAAAGTCAGGGCATGAGAACGGGACGGTGGAAGAAATGCAGACATAATATGGGCAATTGGGGCTACGCACGAAATGATTCGTGCGCAGCCTCTTGCTGTTGAAAAGTTTATTCCTGGCTGGTTTCTCAATGGACTTCATACACCTTCTTTACATATACAGTTAAATCACCGTTCTGTTATCATTCTTCCACCCATGCCACAGAGGCCCATTCCCAATTCCCAGATTTAAATCCGCCTTCAGCGCGCCGGTGATGTATTCCTTGGCCTTAAAAATGCTTTCTTCCAGTTCCATTCCTTCCGCCATTTTGCAGGCAATGGCGGAAGAGAGGGTGCATCCGGTCCCATGGTTATTGGAGTTGCTGATTCTTGTGCCGGGGAACCAGATGACGGAGCCCCTATGGCATAATACATCATCGGCATTCCGGGCGCTGTGGCCTCCTTTTAAGAGAAAAGAGGTATGGAACTTTTGGGACAGTCTTTTTACGGCTTCTTCCATATCTTCCCTTGTCCGGATCTTCAAGTTTTTGTCCGATAAAAGCACTTCCGCCTCCGGAAGGTTGGGGGTGACCAGACTGGCGGTAGGGAAGAGGTTTTTTGCCAGAGACGCCACCGCAGAGCCTTCCGAAAGGATGTGTCCGCTGGTGGATAGCATGACCGGGTCCACGATGACAGGAGGGCCCGGGTATTTTAACAGCTTTTCTGCAATGATCTCTATGGAAGAAGGGGTTCCTGCCATGCCCACCTTAACGGCATTTGGCGGAATGTCGGTAAATACGGCATCCAGCTGGGCGGCGAGCATTTCCGGACCCACGGTTTCCGCTAAAAAAACGCCTGTGGTGTTCTGGGCGGTCAGGGCAGTGATGACGCTTGAGCCGTAGAGGCCCAGAGCCGCAATGGTTTTTAGATCCGCCTGGATCCCGGCTCCGCCGCTGGAATCGGAGCCTGCAATGGTTAAGACAGAAGGGAGAATCAGGCTCATGAGCTCACCACCTTCCGGAGTTCTTCTTTTAGGACACGGACAGCCGAAGGGATATCCCTTTGACCGAAAATACCGGAAACCACAGCGGCTCCTGCTATGCCGGTTCCTTTCAGGGAGGAGACATTTTCTGCAGTGATTCCCCCGATGGCTGTTACCGGAATGGAAACGGAACGGCAGATGGCTGACAGCCGTTCCAGGGTCATGGGGATGGCGTCCTTTTTTGTGGGGCTAGGAAATACGGCTCCTGACCCCAGGTAGTCGGCTCCGGCTTCAAAGGCTTTTACCGCCTGTTCCACGGTTTTGGCGGTGACGCCTAAAATCCGGTCCGGACCGATGAGGCGGCGGACTTCAGCAGGAGACAGATCCTCCTGTCCTACGTGTACTCCATCCGCACCGCACCGGAGGGCGATTTCCACATCATCGTTTATGATGAGAGGCACCTTATAGCGCTTCGTAAGCTCACGGACCAAGAGGGCCTCTTCCAGAAACTTATGTTTATCCAGATGCTTTTCCCGGAGCTGCAAAAGGGTCACTCCGGAGGAGAGGGCTTCTCCGATCTGTTCCAGGAAGGGCTTAGTACCTGGAAACGTCTGATCGGTTACCCCGTAGAGGAAAAGCATGTCTTTATGGAATTTCAATGTTTATGCCTCCTTTTAAAATGTGTTCTTCTAAACAGCTTACCTCGTTCAGGAAACAGCAGAGAAAGCTGCCCGTTCCCCCGTGAATTTCCTCTGTCTTTTTTGCCGCCCGTTCCCCGCAGAGGCCGGCGGCAGCCGTGGCAAGGGCGGCTGCTTCAAAAAGAACGCGCCGGGGGGCAGCGGAACCGGCAGCGCCGGCGGCTGCTGCCGTATAGGAGGCGATGATGCCGTCCAGCATGCAGCCGCTTCCCGTAATACGGGTCAGCCAGGGGCTGCCGTTTTTAATGAGCCAGGTTTCCTTCCAGGTGGATACAATATCAGTGGTCCCGGTCATGACGGTCACGGCGCCGGTCATGGCGCTTAATGCCCTTGCGGTCTCCGTAAGGGCTGCCAGGGTTTTCTCCGTCATCTGATCGGAGAAGGAAGCGTCCACTCCCCGGCTTAAAGCGCGTTCCGTGTTCCCGGCAGGGGCAGAAGAAAGGTCCTCCTCATTGCCGGGGCCGGTCAGGGCATTCAGCAGAAACCGCAGCTCCGAAGCGTTTCCCCGGATAACGGTCACCTTTACCTCTTTTAACAGAGAGAGGACGGCCATGGTCCGGTAACGGGAGACGCCGATTCCCACCGGGTCCAGAATGACCGGGTGGTTTAAGCGGTTGGCTTCTGATCCTGCTTTTAACATGGCGGCCGGGGAAGATTCCTTTGGAGTTCCCTTGTTTAAAAGGAGGCAGTCGGCCATGGCGGTCACTTCCGCGGCCTCTTCCGGATGGTCGGCCATAATGGGGGAGCCGCCGCAGGCCAGAATGATATTTGCCACATCCCCCGCGGTCACGTAATTGGTGATACAGTGGATGAGAGGTTGTTTTTCCCTGACCAGCCCGGTCAGGGAAAGGAGCTGCCTATTCATTGATGAGCCGGCTCAAATAGGTAAATAAGCCCAGGCGGCGGAGCATTTCCAGCAGCAGGGCAGCCAGTATGGTTCCGGCGGCCGTGCTCAAGAGGAACGGAACCACAAAGAAAAAGACAGCCACTTCTTTTCCCATGAGAAGGACAGCCACCGGATAGCAGAGGGTTCCTCCGATCAGGCCGGTTCCCATGACCTCCCCCAGATAAGCCGGAAGAAGCCTTCCGGTCTTTCGGTAAAGGACAGCCCCGAGGAAGGCCCCCGCCATGCTTCCGGGGAAAGCCAGCAGGCTGCCGGTTCCCAGGAGGTTCCGGATGAGAGAGGTGCCGAAAGCCATGGAAACGCCATAGACCGGCCCTAAGAACACGCCTGCAAGAACATTGGCCAGATGCTGCATGGGGAAGCATCTGGAGGCTCCTATGGGTATGGAGAAGCCGGAAAGGGCCACCGTCAGGGCGGTCAGCATTCCGCTGATCACCAGCTTTTTCAGCCGCACCCTTGCAGCTGACGGGGAGATCCTATGTACGGTTGATTGTGTTTGATTATTCATGATAGTTCCTCCTGTTTATTTTGTTTCAATAGGATATTATTCGTCAAAAATATCAACAATTTCACCATCCAAGATCCGGTTCATGTTTTTCATGGCACAGAAATTGCCGCACATGGAACAGGTGTCTTCCTTTTCCGGTTTCGACATGGCGCGGTAGCGTCTGGCCTTTTCCGGATCAATGGCCAGATCGAACATGGCTTCCCAATCCAGCCGTTTTCTGGCATCGCTCATCTTATGATCCCAATCCATGGCTCCCTTGATGCCCTTGGCAATATCAGCCGCGTGGGCGGCGATCCGGGCGGAAATGATGCCTTCCTTTACGTCGCTGGCATCCGGCAGCTTCAAATGCTCCGCCGGAGTCACGTAGCAGAGGAAGGAAGCTCCTGCGGCTGCGGCGACCGCTCCTCCGATGGCAGAGGTGATGTGGTCATACCCCGGAGCGATGTCTGTGACCAGCGGTCCCAGGACATAGAAGGGGGCGCCTTTGCAGATGGTCTGCTGGATCTTCATGTTGGCTGCTATCTGGTCCAGGGGCATATGGCCCGGGCCTTCGATGATCACCTGGACATTTTTCTTCCAGGCCCGCATGGTCAGCTCTCCCAGAGTCACCAGCTCCTCGATCTGGGAAATGTCGGTGGCATCCTCAATGCAGCCGGGGCGGCAGGCATCTCCCAGGCTTAAGGTCACATCGTGCTTCTGACAGATCTCCAGAATGCGGTCATAATGCTCATAGAAGGGATTTTCCCGGCCGGTCATTTCCATCCATGCAAAAATGATGGAGCCGCCTCTGGAAACGATATTGGTCAGGCGTTTGGCTTCCTTGAACCTGCGGGCAGTCTGTTTGTTGATGCCTGCGTGTATGGTCATGAAATCCACACCGTCTTCCGCATGCATTTCAACGATCCGGATCCATTCCTCGGCGGTGATTTCCCGAAGGGGTTTGTGATAATAAACAACGGCATCGTAAATGGGGACTGTTCCGATGATGGCAGGGCATTCCCCGGTCAGCTTCCTGCGGAATTTTCCCGTATCTCCGTAGGAGCTTAGATCCATGATGGACTCCGCTCCCATGGAAACCGCATCATTTACCTTCTGCAGTTCCATGTTTAAGTCATTTAAATCCCTGGATGTGCCCAGATTGACGTTGATCTTGGTTTTCAGCATGGAGCCGATCCCGTTTGGACTGAGACAGGTGTGGTTCCTGTTTGCGGGGATGGCGACTTTGCCCTCCGCCACCAGCTCCCGGAGCTTTTCCGGTTCCCACTGCTCTTTTTCGGCTACCGCCTTCAGTTCCTTTGTCAGAATGCCCTTTCTTGCGGCATCCATCTGCGTGGTGTAATTCATCTGTGATCCTCCTTTTCCTTGCCGGAGGGATAACGAGCCTTTATTGAAAAATAAAAAGAGCCCATACCAACAGGCACAGGCTCAGAAAGAATCAATCGTCTCGTATGAATCCCTACGTTGGCATTACCCAAATCAGGTTATAAAGGTCGAAGTTTGATTACTTCCTCTCAGCCCGCTTACGAGCTCCCTCTTGTGGTCATTAGTGTAGCACCCTGCCGGAGGCTTGTCAAGAAGAATTTCCGGTCAGCCGGTTATGGCTGCTTTCATTTCCTTCACATAGCTGCAGACAGGCCCTATGCAGTCCTTTCCGTATTCCGCGGCAATTTTTACGATGGCGCTTCCCACGATGACTCCGTCTGCCTCCCGGCTCATTTCCTTTGCCTGCTCCGGTGTGGAGATGCCAAAGCCCACGGCGCATGGGATGTTCTTTGCTTCTTTTACAAGGGACACCATTTCCCTGATATCCGTAGTTATTTCCTTTCTCACGCCGGTCACCCCCATGGAGGAAACGCAGTAAACAAAGCCTTCCGCTTCCGAGGCAATGGTGCGTATCCGCTCTTTGGAGGTAGGAGCGATGAGGGAGATCAAATCGATCCCGAACTGCCGGCATATGGGCAGAAGCTCATTTTTTTCCTCAAAGGGCATATCCGGTACGATGATCGCGTCGATGCCGCACCGGGCGGCGTTTTTGATGAACCGTTCGCTTCCATATACGAAAATGGGATTTAAGTAGGTCATGAAAGCCAGGGGAACATCGGTCTCCTTGCGTATCCTCTTTACGGAATCGAAAATTTTATCGGCTGTGGTGCCGGCTGAGAGAGCCCGCATATCCGCTTCCTGGATGACGGGTCCTTCCGCCACCGGATCGGAAAACGGGATTCCCAGCTCGATCAAGTCCGCCCCGGCTTTTGCCATGGCGGGAACCAGCCGCTCGGTGAGGGCAAGGTCCGGATCTCCGGCTGTAATGAAGGGGATAAAGGCTTTTCCCCCGGAAAAAACGTCGCTTATTCTACTCATAGATTTCTACCCCCTTATAACGGGCAATGGCTGCCACATCCTTGTCGCCCCGCCCGGATAAATTAATGACGATGATCTGGTCCTTTCCCATGGCCGGAGCGGTCTTTCTGGCATAAGCCACCCCGTGGGCGCTTTCAATGGCCGGAATGATCCCCTCCATACGGGATAAGTATTCAAAGGCCTCCACCGCTTCCCGGTCCGTCACGGGAACGTAGCTGGCTCTGCCGGAATCATGGAGCGCCGCGTGCTCCGGTCCGATGCCCGGGTAATCCAGACCTGCGGAAATGGAATAGACCGGAGCGATCTGGCCGTATTCATCCTGACAGAAGTAGGATTTCATCCCGTGAAAGATCCCGGGGGTCCCTGTGGCAATGGTGGCCGCGTTTTTGTCCGTATGGATGCCGTGGCCCGCTGCTTCGCAGCCCACCAGCTTTACGGAAGGGTCCCCCAGAAATTCGTAGAACAGTCCCATGGCATTGCTGCCGCCGCCCACACAGGCGATGAGCATGTCGGGAAGCCTGCCTTCCGCCTCCATGAGCTGGGTGCGGACCTCCTTTCCGATGATGCTCTGGAAGTCACGTACAATGGTGGGGAAAGGGTGAGGTCCCATGACAGAGCCCAATACATAGTGGGTATCCTCCACCCGGCTGGTCCATTCCCGGAGAGTTTCATTGACCGCATCCTTTAAGGTCTGGGTCCCGCTGGTGACCGGGTGGACCCTGGCCCCCAGAAGCTCCATGCGGAATACGTTTAAGGCCTGGCGCTCCGTGTCCTCCCTGCCCATGAAGATCTCACATTCCATTCCCATGAGGGCTGCGGCAGTGGCGGTGGCCACTCCGTGCTGTCCGGCTCCTGTTTCGGCAATGACCCGGGTTTTGCCCATTTTTTTTGCCAGAAGAACCTGACCCAAGGCATTGTTGATCTTGTGGGAACCGGTGTGGTTTAAATCTTCCCGCTTGAGATAGATTTTTGCTCCGCCTAAGTCCTTTGTCATCTGCTCCGCATAATAGAGCAGGGAGGGCCTTCCGGTGTATGTTTCGTGCAGTGTCTGAAGCTCGGTCTGAAAGGCCTCGTCATGGCTGTATTTCTCATAGGCCGCTTCCAGCTCGCCCACTGCATTCATCAGTGTTTCGGGGACAAATTGTCCGCCGTGCTGTCCAAATCTTCCTTTTGACATTGATTTCCTCTCCTTACTGTTTGTATGATTGTTTTTATTTTTTCCGGATCTTTTTTTCCCTCTGTTTCAACCGAACTGCTGAGGTCAAGACAGAAGGCCTCTGTTCTCATGGCTTCTTCTAAGTTGGAGGCACAAATGCCGCCTGCCAGGAACCATGGCTTGTTCACAGGCGGTATCATGGACCAGTCAAAGACTTTTCCGCTTCCTCCGTAAGCGTCCCTGGTATAGGTGTCAAAAAGCAGGAAGTCCGCAGGGAGTTCACAGGCCCTCGTCATGTCTTCCCCGGTCCTGACCCGTATGGCTTTTATGACGGGATAAAGCGGCCCCAGGCACTTTTTCAATTCCAGGATGTAATCCCGGTCCTCATCCCCGTGAAGCTGGATGAGGTCAATGGTCCTGTTTTCCGCCAGGGACACAATGTCGTTCATGGGACTGTTTACAAAGACGCCTGCGGCCGGGATCTCCGGCAGCAGAAGCTTTCGCAGTTCCCCGGCCTTTGCGCCTGTGATCCGCCTTTTGCCGGGAGCAAATACGAAGCCGGCGTAATCCGGTTTCCACCGGTTGACTGCCAGAACATCTTCCCTGCGGGTCAGCCCGCATATTTTGATCCGTTTTTCATGGGAAGTCATGATGCGGCCTCCTTAAACCCATCCAGGATCTTTTTTTTGTCCGGAGAACGCATCAGACTTTCTCCGATCAGAACGGCATTCACTCCTGCGGATGCCAGGCGGCGGATATCATGTTCCGTTTTAATCCCGCTTTCCGCAACAAAGAGAACCTCATCCGGAACCATTTTCCGCAGGCGTATGGAATTGTTGAAATCCACTTCAAAGGTCTTTAAGTTCCGGTTATTCACCCCGATGATCCCGGCGCCTGCCGAGAGGGCGGAATCGATTTCCTTTTCATCGTGGGCTTCCGTCAGCGCGCTTAAGCCCAGATCCCGGCAGAGCCGGATCCCTTCCCTCAATGCTTTTGTGTCCAACAGGCTGCAGATGAGAAGGACCGCCGAGGCGCCCATGACCTTTGCCTCATAGATCTGGTAGGGATCCACGGTAAAATCCTTTCTGAGAAGGGGGAGGGAGACGCTGCGGCTGATTTCCGTCAGGAAACGGCTGCTCCCCAGAAAATAGTCCGGTTCCGTCAGGACGGAAACGGCATCCGCTCCTGCGGCTTCATAGTCCTCTGCGATCTGTACATAGGGGAAATCCGGGGCAATGATCCCTTTGGAGGGAGAGGCACGCTTTACTTCGCAGATAAAGGAAATGCCGGGGGAGGAGAGGGCGCGTTCAAAGGAGAAGTCCCTTCCTTTGCCGGTTTCCTCCCGGGCCGAAAAGGCCAGCTGTTCCATTTCTTCCATGGGTATCCTTTCCTTTGCCGCTTCCACCCGTTTTCTGGCGGAAGCGGCCAGGGTATCCAGTATCATGGGGACACCTCCCCGGTGGCTTTTACAAATTCCTCCAGTTTGGCGGCTGCTTTCCCCGAATCGATCAGTCCGGCAGCTGTTTCCACGCAATCGTCAATGGTGCAGTCATCAATGCCCAGGTACAGGCTTAGGGCGGAGTTTAAGAGGACGATATCCCGCTTTGGTCCGCGGAGCTTTCCCGAGAGGATGTTCCGGGTGATTTCTGCGTTTTCGGACGGGGTGCCGCCGACCAGCTCCGGCAGACCGCATCGTTTGAAACCGAACTGCTCCGGTGTGATTTCATAGGGGGTCAGCTCTCCGAAACGGATTTCACACACATGGGTGGGGCCGGTGACCGTGGCCTCATCCAGCCCGTCGTCTCCGCACACCACCAGCCCCCGCCGGACGCCTAAGTTGCTGAGTACTTTTGCCAGGGGTTCCACCAGCTTCCGGTCATAAACCCCCAGCAGCTGCATGGTGGCTCCCGCAGGATTGGAAAGAGGCCCCAGAATATTAAAAATGGTGCGCACGCCCAGCTCCTTGCGGACCGGTCCGGCATATTTCATGGAGGAATGGTAGGCCTGGGCAAAGAGGAAGCACATTCCCGTTTCCTTTAAGATCTTTTCCGACTGTCCGGCGGTTAAGTTTAAATTGACGCCGAGGTGCTCCAGCACATCGGCAGCCCCGCTTTTGCTGGACACGCTGCGGTTTCCGTGCTTTGCCACGGGAACGCCTCCTGCAGCCACCACAAAGGCGCTGGTGGTGGATATGTTGAAGGTCCCGGCCTCGTCGCCTCCGGTTCCCACGATATCGATGACCGGGAAATCCGGCTCCAGCTTCAGCGCCTTTTCCCGCATGACCGTGGCGCAGGCGGTGATCTCATCAATGGTCTCGCCTTTCATACGCAGTCCCGTCAAAAATGCGGCCATCTGGGCCGGAGTGGTTTCTCCGCTCATGATTTCATTCATGACCTCTCTTGCCGCCTCAAAGCTCAGATCCTGCCCTTCGATCACTTCGTGAATCGCTTTCTGTATCATTTCATTTACCTCCTTTGATTTAAATGGATAAGAAATTTTTCAGTATGGTCATCCCATCCGGCGTCAGAATGGATTCCGGATGAAACTGAAGGCCGTAGACGGGAAAGTCCTTATGCTTCACCGCCATGATTTCCCCCATGTCATCCTCGCCGATCAAGTCCAGGCAGTCCGGAAGGGAATCCCGCCCGGCGATGAGGGAATGGTATCTGGCCGCCGGGATCCGTTCCGGGAGCCCTTTGAATATGGGATCGCCGGCCTTTATGGTGATCACGCTCTGCTTTCCGTGCATCAGCTTCCGTGCATGAGTGATTTTTGCACCGAACACCTGGCAGATCGCCTGGTGTCCCAGACACACTCCCAGTATGGGGACTGTTTCCCCGAGCTTTCGGACCACCTCCCCGCATACGCCCGCATCCTGCGGATAGCCGGGGCCGGGAGAGAGGACGATGTGGTCCGGGGATAAGTCCCGGATTTCGTTTACGGTCAGCTCATCATTCCTAATGACCCGGATGTCAGGCTCCAGGGTCCCGAACAGCTGCACCAGATTATAGGAAAAGCTGTCGTAATTGTCGATCAGGAGAATCATCAGTCATTCACCTCCCCTGCCGTTTCAATGGCATGGATCACGGCCTTTGCCTTATTGGCCGATTCCTCATATTCCCGTTCCGGAACACTGTCCGCCACAATGCCGCCTCCTGCCTGGACATGGACCTTTCCCCCGCTCTTTACCGCCATGCGGATGGCGATGCAGGTGTCCATGTTGCCGGTGAAGTCTATATAGCCCAGGGCTCCTCCGTAAATTCCCCGGGGCTCTGTTTCCAGCTCCTCGATGATCTGACAGGCCCGGATCTTTGGGGCCCCGGAAAGGGTGCCTGCAGGGAGAACGGCCTCAATGGCGGAAAAGGCGTCGCAGTCCGGCCGGATGTCCGCTTCCACCTGGGAACAGATGTGCATGATCCGGGAATAGCGGTGGATCATTTTGTATCCGGTCACCTCTACGGTGGAATAGGCGGCGGTCTTTCCCAGGTCATTTCTTCCCAGATCCACCAGCATGTTGTGCTCCGCCAGTTCCTTTTCATCGGAAAGGAGCTCTTCGGAAAGTTTCCGGTCTTCCTCCTCACTGCTGCCCCTGGGTCTGGAACCGGCCACGGGAAAGGTGGTGAGACGCCCGTTTTTCAAGCGGACCAGGGTTTCCGGCGATGTGCTCATGATCTCTAATTCATCCATGCGGAGGTAGACCATGTAAGGGGAAGGATTGGTGGTTCTTAAGACCCGGTAGGCGTTTAAGAGGCTGCTGTCGTAGTCGCTGGTAAACCTTCTGGAAAGAACTGCCTGAAAAATATCCCCGTCCACGATATAAGCCTTTGCCCGCTCCACCATGCGGCAGTATTCTTCCTTTGAAACATTGCAGCAAAAGTCGGGATGGCCGGTTACGGCGGATTTCTTTAAAGGCGTTTTTTCTCCGATCATGCGGGCGAGATTTTCCAGCTTTGTGCAGGCCTTGCCGTAATTTTCCATGACCCGGTCGGTTTTCATATTTACCACCAGGCTGATTTTCTGCTTTAAATGGTCATAGGCGATCACCGTATCAAAAAGCATTAAGTCAAAATCATTGCAGTCCCCTTTTTTGATGGACAGGACAGGCTCCGCATAGCCGATCATGCTGTAGGCAAAGTACCCGACCAGGCCTCCGGTAAAGGGAGGAAGGCCGGGAAGCCTGGGGGAACGGTAATCCTTTAATAATTCCCTGAGCACGTCATAGGGCTTTCCGGTCCGTATCACCCGGTGGTTTTTTAAGGAGTCCCCGTCTCTGTAATGGCGGACGGTCACGGTCCGGTCCCTGCAGGTGATCTGCATGACCGGATCGCAGCCCAGAAAGGAGTAGCGGCCCCAGGTCTCGCCTCCCTCTATGCTTTCCAGCAGATAATAGCGGCTGCTTAAGGCTGCGATTTTACGCAGCAGGGTGATGGGTGTGATGATGTCTGCAACGATTTCCCTGCAGACCGGGATGATGGGATAGGAAGCGGCGAGCGCTTCAATTTCCCTGCAGTCCGGTGTGATGTTCATGGCTGTAACTCTCCTTTCTCTCTGTATTGCCGTGTTTTTTGAAACATCTGGTTATGCCTGTCAGGCGTTTTCTGGTTTTATATAATAAAAAAAGCCCCCGTCCCTCCTCCATATGGCTATGGATAAAGAGGGACGGAAGCTTTTGGATTACGGTTCCGTGGTACCACCCTGATTGGAGAAGATAAACTTCTCCCGCTTAGCAGCACACCAACATGTGCCTCCCCTTGATAACGGATAGGAAACCCGTCGGCATCTACTTCCGGAAAAATCCGGTTTCAAGCCGCCCTCGCAGGTCCATTCAGACCAGACACCAACGCTTCCTCTCACCGTCCGGAAGCTCTCTGTGCATGATGAAGTGATCTTACTTACTCCTGCTCAACAGTTTATCGCTTTGTTTTGCTACAGTATATGAGATGACAAATGAAATGTCAATAGAAAATTTTTAAAAGAGGGGATTTCTCATCATTGACATTTACGGAAATGGTGATAGAATGGTGCTAATTGAGTGCAGATTGCAAAAACGGAAGCAGGAGGAGCGGAATATGGCGAAAGTAGGAATCATCGGAATTGGAAATATGGGTTCCGCAATTTTAAAAGGATTGCTTAAGGAATACGATAAGGATGACGTGATCTTTACCGATGTGAATAAGGAACGGTGTGCGCAGATCACGGAAGAACTGGGAGCAGCCCATGCGGACACCAATGCCCAATGCGCGGGCCATGCCAAGTACATCGTCCTGGCTGTCAAGCCTCAGTATTTTAATCCCGTATTGCTTGATATCCGGAATGTGGTGACGGAAAAAAATGTCATTATTTCCATTGCGCCGGGTATCACAACGGCCCAGCTGAAGGAAAAGCTGGGTGACGAAAAGCGGGTGGTCCGCGCCATGCCAAACACTCCGGCTCTTTTAGGGGAAGGGATGACAGGAGTCTGCTACGAGGAAGGCGCCTTTTCCGCGGAAGAAAAAAATGCCATAGGTGATATCTTCCGTTCTATGGGAAAGATGCGCCTTGTGGAAGAACGTCTCATGAATGCGGTGGTATGTGTCAGCGGAAGCTCTCCGGCCTATGTATATATGTTCATCGAAGCCCTGGCGGACAGCGGAGTGAAGTACGGACTGCCCAGGGATGCGGCCTATGAGATGGCGGCCCAGGCTGTTTTAGGCAGCGCGAAGATGGTCCTGGAAACAGGGGAGCATCCGGGCGCCTTAAAGGATAAGGTCTGCTCCCCGGGAGGAACGACCATTGCGGCAGTTTCGGCCCTGGAGGAATTCGGATTCCGGAATGCCGTCATAAAGGCCGGGGATGCCTGCTTTAAAAAGTGCGAAGAATTATGATGACGGACAGGGAGGAAAAAACATGGATCAGCGGCCGGTAAAACGCTTAAACAGGGAATTAAAATACGAAGGAAACATTTTAAAAGTATATGAGGATACGATCGATGCCAACGGGCACCTGGCACACTGGGACTTCATCCACCACAACGGGGCCGCAGCAGTGGTTCCGGTGACGGCTGAGGGGAAGCTTCTCATGGTGCGCCAGTACCGCAATGCCCTGGACCGTTATACCCTGGAGATCCCGGCCGGAGCGCTGGATCATCCGGAGGAACCAAAGCTGGACTGCGCCCACAGGGAACTGGAAGAGGAGACCGGATATAAAACGGATAAGGAAAAGATGGAATACTTATTAAGCGTCAACACCACCGTGGCATTCTGCGACGAGGCCATCGATATTTTTGTGGCCAGGGAACTTGAACCCTCCCGGCAGGATCTGGATGAAGACGAATTCATTGAGGTGGAGGAATGGACCGTTGGGGATCTGGAACAGAAGATCTACCGGGGAGAGATCACCGATGGGAAGACCATTGCCGCCATCCTGGGTTATGCCCGCAAATACGGTGTGAAGTGAGAGAAAAACACCGGGCTGCGGTGATAACAGAATAAAAACCCCTCTGCAGGCATAAATTATGACAAGACCTGTAGGGGGATTTTTTTATGGCCGGTTTTTTGAATGATATAAAATTTCGGTTGAGAAGAAGACCAGGGGGAGTCAGCATTTCTGCGGCCAGGGGCATGGGGCCGGAGGACCGTTATCTCATCTGTTTCTTTGCCGGGCTCGTGGCGGGCACCATCCTGGCTAATTTTTCTTATTCGGCATTTGCCGGGGAAGCGGCATATTATCTGGGACTTCTGGACAGCAATTTAAATCTGGGTCAGGGGGAGCGGGTTCAGCTTTTCGGACAGGTCTTAAGCCAGAGGATGGTGGAAGTGTGGATCGCCTGGCTCATAGGGCTGACGGCTTATGCGGTACCCTTATTCTGTTTTCTCACGGCTGGAATCGGATTTTCCATGGGATTTGTTCTCTCCGTCATAACGGTCCAGAAGGGCCTTATGGGGCTCCCTGTTTTTTTTATGACAGTCATGCCTCAGACGCTGTGCTACTTACCCCTCTGGAGCATTCTGCTCCTTTGGGCGCTGCAGAAGGGAAGGCGGTTTAAGCTCCCCGGTTTTTTGCTGCTCCTTGCCCTGACCGTGGCCGGAAGCGCCTGTGAAGCGTGGCTCAATCCGGTTTTTTTGAGATTTGTTCTGTAAAACGGGCCAATCGAAAAAAATAATCTATAAATAAATATTTTTATTTTTACCATATCTTGCGCAGGAAATCCATGCATTACCAATATCTTGTATATTTTATGTAAAGTAGCCCGAAAATGCCTTCAAAGTGGGAAAAATGTGTTTGATTTTATCGAAAATAGTCTATATAATGTTAGGAAGAAGCCGTTTTTAGGGCATTTTTTGAAACCGGAAGGTCAGGGGATATGGAAATGGTAGCAGAGATTAATCATTTTATAATTTATTTGAGAGAGGTTAAAAAAACATCAAAGAATACGGAGGTTTCTTACCAAAGGGATTTGATGCAGCTGGCCTCCTTTTTAGGGCAGCAGGGAATTATGGAAGTGGACAAGGTGACAAAGACCAGTCTTAATTCCTATGTCCTGCATCTGGAAAAAGAGGGCAGGGCGACCACTACCATTTCAAGGACCCTGGCATCCATGAAAGCCTTTTTCCACTATGAGTGCAGCGAGGGGAGGATCCAGAAGGATCCGGCGGAACTCTTAAAGGCTCCGAAGGTGGAAAAAAAGGCACCGACCATCCTGACCGTGGATGAAGTGAACTGTCTGCTCAGCCAGCCGGATGGGGATTCTCCCAAGGAGCTCAGGGACCGGGCCATGCTGGAGCTTCTTTATGCCACGGGGATACGGGTGTCAGAGATCATCCATTTAAAAAAAGCCGACGTGAACTTGACCGTGGGCTATATTACCTGCCGGGATGAGCATAAGGAGCGGATGATCCCCTTCGGGAAGGTGGCCAAGCTGGCGCTTTCTGCTTATCTGGAGCGGGGGCGGGAACATCTGCTGCGGGACCAGGCTTCCGAGTGGCTTTTTACCAACTGCAACGGCAGGCCCATGAGCCGTCAGGGCTTTTGGAAGATCATTAAATTTTATGGGGACAAGGCCGGGATCAAAGCCGACATCACCCCCCATACCCTTCGCCATTCCTTTGCGGCCCATTTACTCCGCAACGGAGCGGACATCCATGCGGTACAAGCCATGCTGGGCCATTCCGATATGGCTACCACCCAGATGTATATGAACTATACCCGGGGAGAATCCGTGCGCCGTTCTTATACGGGCGCTCATCCAAGGAGCTGACGGTTCTTTCCGTAAAAAATGCCTTCCGGAGGAAACTCCGGAGGGCATTCATTATGAAAAAGGGGTTTTTGTTTAACAATCTCCCAGGGAAAACAATACAATATCCATATAATCCGTTTTCTCAGGAATATCCAGTCTCAGGCGGCTGCGGCCTCCTTCTGCCTGGTGCTGCTGCTTTAAGTTATTCTGGGCTGCGGGGTTTTGACGGATGTCAGTGACGGTGCCGTCCTGTGAGTGAAGGACGACGGGGCCCCCGCAATGGTCTACCACATTTAAGAAATCATTCATTTTAAAAATGTCCAATCTGATCATACTGCCTCCTCCGGTCCATGTTTGTTCCTTCCGGTTACAAATATGATTATAGTGCAGTAATAGATGAAAGAATATCTTATTTGCGCCTGTTTATATCAAAATCCTGCCATTTTCGCCGGTACTCCCTGGGGGTACAGCCCATGGAGGCGAGGAACACCTTGCCGAAGTAGCTGCTGCTTCCCAGACCGCAGGCCTGGCTTATGGCTGCCAGGGATTCCTCCGTATCCGCCAGCATGGCACAGGCTTTCTGCAGACGGCAGCTTTTTATATATTCTGCGGGAGTCATGTTGAGCTTTTGACGGAAGGTCCGGAAGCATTCCCGTTCACTGACATAGGCTGCGGCCGCAATCCGGGCCATGGAAAGCTTTTCGTCATAATGGTCCTGGATATAGCCCATCATCTGCATGATCTTATGATTGGAGGGGATGGAATGCCTTTTTTCACTCCACCGGGATTCGGCCAGATGCAAAATGCCGCACCATAATTCGGAAAGGAGGGAGCGCAGCTTCATTTCATAGTCTTTCCCGTCCGGAGAGAGGCGGAAGGATTCCCGAAGAATCGCCAGAAGAGGAGCATGCCCCGGTGTATGGGAATGGAGTCCCACGATCTCCAGCTGGGCGGAGGTTAAGGGAGTCACATATTTCTGCTCCAGAAGGCTCCCGGGAAGGCCCCCGATGAAGGAGGGGTCAAAAATGTGCAGCATCTGGGCCGAGTTTTTCGTGCCCTCCTCCAGCCTTGTCATGTGGAGGACATTGGAATTGACAAAACCGCCGGAACCTTCGTGAAAGACCGTTATTCCGTTGGGCGTGTGGTATTCCAGGCCTCCTTTTTCCAGGTAAAAGATTTCCACCTCCCTGTGCCAGTGCCACGGAGCGCTGCGGCCAGGGAATTTATCCAGCTCCGTATAGGAAGCGATATAAGGAAAATCCGGATCAAAGCCCGGAAGCAGTTCTTCTTTTGTTTCATTTTTGTAGCTGACGCTTTGAATGGTTTTCATGGGTGGCCT
Source organism: Lachnospiraceae bacterium 54-53 (assembly GCA_041223105.1). Classification (GTDB taxonomy): domain Bacteria; phylum Bacillota; class Clostridia; order Lachnospirales; family Lachnospiraceae; genus Lacrimispora. The sequence continues at coordinate 16,255 of JBCLPO010000012.1, read as the reverse complement.
CCTTATGAATCCGGTTTTTTCCATTATAATTCCGATTGCTCCGTCAAACAAGCCGCAGATACTGAAAACAGTATTTGCCTGCATGGAATCTTTGCGTTATAATAGGTGAGGCAGCTTTTGGAGCCGCATCAGAAAATTAAATAATAAGAGGTATAAGTGATGAAAAAATTAGAAGATTATGTCACAAGCATTCCGGATTTTCCGGAGACCGGGATCATTTTCCGTGATGTGACTACCATACTTGAGGATCCGGACGGCCTTTCCATGGCTGTGGACGGCGTTCGCCGGATGTTGGATGGAATTGAATACGATTCCGTCGTTGGGCCGGAGTCAAGAGGCTTCATTTTTGGCGTTCCGGTAGCCTATGCCGAGCACAAGGGTTTTATTCCGGTACGGAAGAAGGGAAAGCTTCCGAGAGAAGTTCTGTCCGCGGATTACTCCCTGGAGTACGGTACGGCGACCGTTGAGATCCATAAGGATTCCATTAAACCGGGACAAAAGATCGTCATTATAGATGATCTCATTGCAACGGGAGGAACCATTGAAGCGATCATCAGGCTGATCGAAGAGCTGGGCGGCGAGGTCGTAAAGATCTGCTTCATCATGGAGCTGGCCGGATTAAAGGGCAGGGAAAAGCTTGCGGGATACGATGTGGAAGCCATGATCACTTACGAAGGAAACTAGCCGCCGGAAAAAGCGGAAAACCTGTCTGTTCCGGCGTCAGGAACATTTGTCTAAAAATAAACGGAATCGATATAATTTTGTCATAATTTATTTTTTTCTATACAATGCTGCTGCCTATTGATTTTAGCATTTTGTATGTGATATGATGTGAAAAATGCAAAAAACTGTATACATTATGCAATGAGATGAAGATTTGGTAATGAGCAGAGATTGGCAGCAGGAAAGAAAGGAAGAAAAATTATGGCCGTTCATGTTATCGATGAAGCAAACAGATGTTTAAATTGCAAAAAGCCCCTGTGCCGGCAGGGATGTCCGATCAATACCCCCATACCCCAAATGATCGAGGTATTCAAGGCGGGAGATTTAAACATGGCAGGAGACATGATATTTGAAAACAATCCGCTGTCCCTGGTCTGTTCCCTTGTCTGCAATCATGAAAAGCAATGCGAAGGCCACTGCATTCTGGGGAAAAAGGGTCAGCCGGTCCATATCAGCAGCATAGAAAATTATATTTCCGACACGGTATTTGACAAAATAAAAATTGAGTGCAAGCCGAAAAACGGAAAGAAGGTCGCGGTGATCGGAGCGGGCCCGGCAGGCATCACCATTGCCATTTTCCTGACCAAGGAAGGGTACGGCGTGACCATTTTCGACGCCAGGGACAAGGTGGGCGGCGTTCTCCAGTACGGGATACCTGACTTCCGTCTGCCCAAAACCATTCTGGACCGTTACAAGAAGAAGCTTCTGGAAATAGGCGTAAAGATCCGCCCCAACACGGCCATCGGAACGGCCCTTGAGATCAAGGACTTAATCCGGGATGGCTATCAGAGCATATTCATCGGGACCGGGGTCTGGAGGCCCAAAACACTGGGGGTGAAGGGAGAATCCCTGGGAAATGTCCATTATGCCATAGATTATCTGGCAAATCCCGATGCCTATGATCTGGGGGAAACGGTCGCCATCATCGGCATGGGAAATTCCGCCATGGATGTGGCGAGGACCGTGATCCGCCATGGAGCCAGAAAGGTGACTCTTTACGCCAGGGGAATAACCAGCAATGCCAGCGACCATGAGACAGCCTATGCAAAGCTTGACGGCGCACGCTTCCAGTTCGGCAGACAGATCGTTGAGATCACGGATGACGGCCCGGTGTTTGAGACCATCCTTTATGATGAAGAGGGCAGCCAGACCGGCGTGGGCGAAGAGCGGGAGCAGGTTTTTGCGGATTCCACCATCATTTCCATCAGCCAGGGACCCAAAAGCAAGCTGGTGAATACAACGGAAGGTTTAAAAGCCAGCCAGAACGGGCTTCTGATGACGGATGACAAAGGACAGACCACCATTCCGGGCATTTTCGCCTCCGGAGACGTGGTACTGGGAGCCAGGACCGTGGTGGAAGCGGTTGCCTATTCCAAAAGGGTGGCTCAGGCCATGGACGAATATATGAGGGCGAAAGATACGGAACAGTTAACTTGAGAAAGGCCGGCGCTCATTGCCGGAAGAAAAGAAAATGAATGATAACAGTCTGATAAATCTCCAGGGGACGCTGTTTCTCCTGGTGGCGGCAGGGGTTGTTTTAAGAAAAAAGGGGATCCTGACGGAGGAGGCAAAGTCCGTTCTGACTGATCTGGTGATTTACTTGATCCTCCCCTGCAACATCATCAGCTCGTTTCTGATAGAATTTAATCTGGATATCCTGAAAGGATTTGCGGTCATCCTCACCATCGCAGCCCTGATCCAGTTGGGGTGCCTGCTGTTTGCAAAGCTTTTTTACAACAGGGAACCGGAGCGGCGTAAAAAAGTGCTTCAGTACGGCACGGTCTGCTCCAATGCGGGATTTATGGGAAATCCCATTGCCGAGGGGGTTTACGGGGCGGAAGGGCTCATGTATGCCTCCATTTTCCTGGTACCCCAGAGGATCGTCATGTGGTCCGCCGGCGTTTCCTATTTTACGGAAAGTCCGGACCGGAAAACCGTGGTGAAAAAGGTTCTGACCCATCCCTGCATTGTGGCGGTTTATATCGGCCTGGTCCTGATGGTCACCCAGATTTCCCTGCCCGCCTTCCTGGACAGCACCATACGGAACATCGGAAGCTGTACGACCACCGTGTCCATGGTGCTGATCGGCACCATACTGGCCGAAGTGGAGCCGGGGAGCATTCTGGATAAAAGCATTGTAAAGTACACCTTCATCCGTCTGATCCTGATCCCGTTCCTGGTTTATGCCTGCTGCCGCCTGCTTCATGTGGCTCCGCTCCTTTCCGGCGTGTCGGTCCTTCTGACCGGAATGCCGGCTGGAAGCACCACAGCCATTTTAGCGGCTAAATATGACGGGGATTATATTTTTGCAACCAAATGCGTGGTCATGACCACTCTCTTATCTTTAGTGACCATTCCGTTGTGGTGCTTGTTCCTGTAAAATAGCAGGCGGTTTTATTCCGTCTGCTATTTTTGTTCCAAAAATAAAACAATTGTTGCTTTTTCCATAATATGATAGAATGTTTCCATTGAAAGGAGGAATCGTTATGAAACGACTGGAAACAGACCTCCATCTGCATCTGGACGGCTCCTTATCCCTGGAGGTGATAAGGCAGCTTGCGGAGCAGATCGGATATGATTTTGAGGGGAAGCCCGTAAAAGAGATGGTTGTTGCGGGAGATGACTGTGAAAGCCTGGTGGATTACTTAAAATGCTTTGATCTGCCGGGACGGCTGCTTCAGACGGAAGAGGCCCTGGAGCTGGCGGCCGCGGACTTAGCCGAAAGGCTGGCCTTACAGGGGCTCATCTACGGAGAGATCCGCTTTGCGCCCCAGCTTCATATGAAAAAAGGGCTGACCAAGGAACGGGCCGTGGAAGCGGTGGTCAGGGGAACGGCCAGGGGGATCGGCGGATCCGGCATGAAGGCCGGGATCCTGCTCTGCGCCATGGTAAACGGATCGGACCGGGAAAATGAGGAAACCTTTGAACTGGCGGCCTCTTACAGGGGAAAAGGCGTAGTGGGCGTGGACATTGCCGGCCCGGAAGGAATGGTCCCCATGGCTCATTTTGAGCCGCTTTTTCAAAAGGCCTACAAAAAAGGAATTCCCTATACCATACATGCGGGAGAGTGCGGAGACTGTGAAAATATCAACAAAGCGGCCGCCTATGGGGCGAAGAGGATCGGGCATGGCTGCGCGGCAATCCAGTCGGAGGCGTGTATGGACCTTTTAAAACGGGAAAGGATTACGTTAGAGATGTGTGTGATCAGCAACCTGCAGACGAAAGCGGTTCCTTCCATAAAGGAGCACCCTCTGAAGGCATTTTATGACAGAGGGATCCGTGTGACCTACAATACGGATAACATGACGGTTTCGGACACTTCCCTGGAAAAGGAAGGGGATCTCATCAGGAAATACCTGGGATTTACGGAGGCGGAGCTCTCCCGGATGAACCGGTACGCTCTGGAAGCGGCCTTTCTTGAGGAACCGGAGAAAGAAAAAATAATTGCATTTTTCGACAAAAATAATTATAATGTAACATAACTACGTTTAAAAATCGGTGGATACCGGGAATGCAGCAAATAAAGGTGACGGCATATGGCAGATAATCCAGGAATGGGAAAGAATAATACGGCAGTTTTGGGAAAAGAAAATCCGGAGAAGAAGCTGGATGCAGAATTGGAGGCTCCGGCTGATTTTACCAGTCCGCAGATGCTCTATCAGGAATTGGTTGACAGCATAAGGAGGTATCATCCCTCGGATGATATCACCATGATCGAAAAGGCATATCATATTGCGGAAGAGGCTCATAAGGACCAAAAGCGCAAATCGGGTGAACCTTATATCATTCACCCTCTTTGTGTTGCCATTATTCTGGCTGATTTAGAGATGGATAAGGAAACCATTGCCGCCGGTATCCTTCACGACGTGGTGGAAGATACCATCATGTCCTTAGATGAACTGAAGGCGGAATTCGGGGGAGAGGTGGCCCTTCTGGTGGACGGCGTCACCAAGCTGACCCAGATATCCTGGTCCATGGATAAGATGGAAATCCAGGCTGAGAACTTAAGGAAGATGTTCTTAGCCATGGCAAAGGATATCCGCGTCATCATCATCAAGCTTGCGGACCGGCTGCACAACATGCGGACCCTCCAGTACATGAGACCGGAAAAGCAGAAGGAAAAGGCAAAGGAGACCATGGAGATCTATGCTCCCATTGCCCACCGCCTGGGTATTTCCAAAATCAAGATCGAACTGGATGATTTATCCTTAAAATACCTGGAGCCGGAAATTTATTATGAATTGGCCGAAAAGATATCATTAAAAAAGGAGGCCAGGGAATATTTTGTAAAGAGCATTGTCGATGAGGTACAGGATCATCTTCAGTCGGCCGGGATCGAAGCCAGGGTGGATGGCCGGGTGAAGCATTTCTTCAGTATCTATAAAAAGATGGTGAACCAGAATAAGACCCTGGATCAGATTTATGATCTGTTTGCCGTTCGTATCATCGTGGACAGCGTGAAGGACTGCTATGCGGCTCTTGGGGTGATCCATGAGATGTATAAGCCCATTCCCGGAAGATTCAAGGACTATATCGCCATGCCCAAGCCCAACATGTACCAGTCTCTTCACACGACCCTGATCGGCAACAACGGCCAGCCCTTTGAGATACAGATCCGGACCTATGAGATGCACCGCACAGCGGAATACGGAATTGCCGCTCACTGGAAATATAAGGAGAGCGGAAGCGGACAGGTGGCGGCTGGAAAAGAAGAGGAGAAGTTAAGCTGGCTGCGCCAGATCCTGGAATGGCAGAAGGATATGTCCGACAACATGGAATTCTTAAACATGGTCAAGGGCGATCTGGATTTGTTTTCCGACAGCGTGTACTGCTTTACTCCTTCCGGAGATGTGAAAAACCTTCCCAGCGGTTCTACGCCCATTGATTTTGCATACTCCATTCACAGCGCGGTGGGCAACAAAATGGTGGGAGCCAGGGTCAACGGAAAGCTGGTGAACATCGAATATGTGATCGAGAACGGCGACCAGGTGGAGATCATCACTTCCCAGAACAGCAAGGGCCCCAGCCGGGACTGGCTGAACATGGTGAAGAGCACCCAGGCCAAGAACAAGATCAACCAGTGGTTCAAAACGGAGTTAAAGGAAGATAACATCCTCCGGGGCAAGGAAATGGTGGACCGTTACTGCAAGGCCAAGGGGATCAATTACTCCGAGATCAATAAGCCGGTATACCAGGAAAAGGTCATGAAGCGCTACGCGTTCCGTGACTGGGAATCCGTACTCGCCTCCATCGGCCACGGCGGCTTAAAGGAAGGCCAGGTCATCAACAAGATGGTTGATGAGCGGAACAAGAAACTCAAGAAGGATGTGACTGACAGCACCATCTTAAACGATATCGAGGATATGAGCAACAAGCTGCCTTTGAAAAAGCGTTCCGGCAGCGGGATCGTGGTAAAGGGCATCCATGATCTCGCCGTCCGCTTTTCCAAGTGCTGCAGCCCGGTGCCCGGAGATGAGATCGTGGGCTTTGTGACCCGGGGGCGTGGGATTTCCATCCACAGGACGGATTGTGTCAATGTCTTCAATCTGCCGGAGGATGAGCGGAACCGCCTGATCGACGCGGAATGGCAGGAAGCGGAGGGCGATGACACCAAGGAGCGCTATTCCTCGGAGATCAAAATATTTGCCAACAACCGGATCGGCATGTTTGTTGATATTTCCAAGGTGTTTACGGAGAGACAGATCGATATCACCTCCATGAATTCCAGGACCAACAAGCAGGGCAAAGCCACCATCACCATGACCTTTGATATCCACGGAGTGGAGGAGCTGGGAAAGCTGGTCGACAAGCTGAGACAGATTGAAGGGGTTATAGACATTGAGAGGACTGCGGGATAACGCAGTTTTCTCTTTTTCCCCGCTGGATTTGGAAAGGATGGCCGGATATTTATGGTATATCATGTAAAGTATAATCCACAGACGATCAAGAACAAAACACTGCTGACAATGCCGGTTCCCGGTGCCGGGGAACGGTTCCCATTTATGCAGATCGACACAGACAGCTATATTGTGGGAGCGGAAATACAGTCGGGACTCAATTTCAATTATTCGGAAGGGGTTCACTGCATTCAGATCGGAAAATATTGTGCGCTTGCGGATAAGATCACATTTCTGGTGAATTTAAATCATGATTATAAATCCGTTTATCAGGGAAGCCCCGGCTTTTTAACGGCCGGCTCTCCGGGCAGGACCAGAAGAAAGGGCTCCCTGCTGATTCAGAATGACGTATGGATCGGAAACGGTGTGACAGTCCTAGGAGGCGTCACGATCCATAACGGTGCGGTGATAGGCGCGGAAAGCGTGGTAACAAAGGATGTTCCTCCCTATGCCATAGCGGCGGGAAACCCGGCAAGGGTGATCGGCCACCGGTTTGGGGAAGAACAGAGAAGAGCCCTTCAGGAGATCGGCTGGTGGAACTGGCCCATGGAGACGCTGCTTCAGCGCCAGGAGTTTTTTGCGCGGCCGGTGGAGGATTTTATTGAAGCATACGGCGCGGAAGCGAAGGAGAAATGGAATCAGGCGGTTCCGGCCATGGAAAAGGACGAAAGGAAAAGTATCCTGTTTCTCATGGATCCGGAAGAACCCTTCCCTCTCTGGGAAAAGATCCTTAAGGAATATTTCCGGGCGGAGCGAGAACGGCTCCCTTCAAGGCTGGTCATGTACATTCCTCCTTCTGCCGCGGCAAAAGGATTTTTAAAGGTGCTTACGGACCGGCTAAAGGATTTTAAGGGCTGGGAGGAAGAAGCCCTTCTCCTGGAAGGGAAAGAGTCGGATGACCTGCGGGGGCTGTTTGCGGCGGCCGATTATTTCATTGCCACAAGAAATGAAAATAATATACTGTGGACGGAATACGCGGACCACTATGATGTGAAACTGTTATATGGTACGGATATACCGGTGTTTTTCTTATGAAAAAAGAATGTGTTACATAAAGACAATGACAGGCAGGAGATGAAAGCATGAGTGATTTCAGAATAAAGACCTATCCGGTGGGAGATATCGGAACCAACTGCTATGTGATGTACCGGGAAGGGCAGAAAAAAGGGGTAATTGTGGATCCGGGGGCAAACGGAGATTATATCCTGGATATGTGCCGGGAGCTTTCGGTGATACCGGAAGCGGTTTTGCTGACCCATGGGCACTTTGACCACATTATGGCGGTGGATAACATAACGGAAGCATTTCCCGGCGCAAAGGTTTATGCAGGGGAGCATGAAAAGGAAAACCTGGCGGACCCCGCGGTCAATCTCACATCCGGCTTCGGACGGTCCCATACGGTCCGGGCGGATGAATATGTGAAGGACGGAGATGTTCTTTCCATTGCCGGCATATCCTTTCAGGTGCTGTTTACGCCCGGCCATACCTCCGGTTCCGTCTGCTACCTGATCGAAGAGGAAGGGGTGCTCATAAGCGGGGACACACTTTTTCTGGAATCTCTGGGAAGAACGGATTTTCCAACGGGAAGCCAGCCGATGATCATAAGATCCATTAAGGAGCGGCTTTTTACGCTGCCCGGAGATACCCTTGTTTATCCGGGCCATGGGAATATGACCACCATCAGCCATGAGAAGACCCACAATCCGGTGGCATTCTACAGAGGATAGGGAAGAGCGCATGATAGGAATAATATTAGACGACCAGGCTTTTGAGCAGGACATCAGAGAGCTTCTGATGGCATTTTATCCGGGAGAAAGCTTTGTCCATGAGGAAGATCCGGAAAAGACGTATCACCTTTTGGTTCATGGAAGGGCAGGAGAGGATTTCTTTGAGCTGGTGATCCGGGATATGGAGAAGGATATCACAAGGTCTTCCGTGACGGAGGCGGATTTTTCCGACCGGTTTGAGACAAAGAACCGGATCAAGCGAATGCTCTACGGCCTGATCCGGGAGCTGACCGGAAGGGAACTTCCGTGGGGGACCCTGACCGGCATACGGCCCACCAAGATCGCCATGACAAAGCTGGCGGAAGGCTTTCCATCCGCGGACGTCCGCCGGTACATGAAGGACACCTATTTAACCGGCGACGGAAAGATCGATCTGAGCCTGGAAATTGCCGGGCGGGAGATGGACCTGCTTTCCGCCATAGATTATGAGCACGGCTGCAGCCTGTATGTAGGCATACCCTTCTGCCCCACCACCTGCCTGTACTGTTCCTTCACCTCTTTTCCCATCGGACAGTGGGAAAAGCGCATGGAAGAATATCTGGCGGCCTTGTTTAAGGAGCTGGACTATGCTGCAGAAAAGATGGAGGGGAAGACCCTGGATACCGTATATATCGGAGGCGGCACTCCCACCTCCCTTTCGGCCCCTCATTTAGAGGCGCTGATCGGCAGATTGAAGAGCACCTTTGATTTCGCTCCGGTCAGGGAATTTACGGTGGAAGCCGGGCGTCCGGACAGCATTACCGGGGAGAAGCTGGAGGTTTTAAAAAAGCATGGGGTGACCCGCATATCCATCAATCCCCAGACCATGAATCAGAAGACCCTGGATATCATCGGCCGCCGGCATACCGTGGATATGGTGAAGGACCGGTTTGCCATGGCAAGAGCCATGGGTTTTGACAATATCAACATGGATTTAATCATTGGCCTTCCCCAGGAGGACATGGAAGATGTGGCCCATACCCTGGAGGAAATCCGGGCTCTGGGACCGGACGGGGTCACCGTTCATTCCCTTGCCATCAAACGGGCCGCCCGCCTTCGTATGTTTAAGGAAAAATATGAAAATCTGAAAATCACCAACACCCAGGAGATGATCGATCTGACTGCCTCCTGCATCAGGGACATGGGGCTGGAGCCTTATTACCTTTACCGGCAGAAGAATATGGCCGGAAATTTCGAAAATGTGGGCTACTCCCTTCCGGGCAAAGCCTGTATCTATAATATTCTGATCATGGAAGAGAAACAGACCATTGTGGCCTGCGGGGCAGGCACCACCACAAAGGTGGTGTTTCCGGCCGAAAACCGTCTGGAGAGGGTGGAAAATGTCAAGGACGTGGAGCAATACATCGCAAGGATTGACGAAATGCTGGAAAGAAAAGAAAAAATGCTTGCAAAATCAGAAATGTAATTTAAAATAGAGAGAAGACAAAACCTTAAAAATAAGAAAATAACGGAGTGAACGAAATGGCATTAAAAAAGAAACCGGTTACCGGCATGAAGGACATTCTTCCCGCTGAAATGCAGGTGCGCGAATATGTGATGAACCAGATCCGTGAAACCTACGAAGGCTTCGGCTTTCATTCCATCGAGACTCCCTGTGTGGAGCACATTGAGAACCTGACGAGCAAGCAGGGCGGCGACAATGAAAAGCTGATTTTCAAGATCATGAAGCGGGGAGAGAAGCTTAACCTGGAGACGGCCCAGGCGGAGAATGATCTGGTTGACAGCGGCCTCCGGTATGATCTGACCGTTCCCCTGGCCAGATATTATTCCAATAACGCAGCGGTTCTTCCTGCGCCCTTTAAGTCTCTTCAGATGGGAAGTGTATGGAGGGCCGACCGCCCCCAGAAAGGGCGTTTCAGGCAGTTCGTACAGTGCGATATCGACATTCTGGGCGATCCCACCAGGCTTGCGGAAGTCGAGCTCATCCTGGCCACCACCACCCTGCTTTCCAAGGTTGGATTTAAGGGATATTCCGTCAGGATCAATGACAGGAACATTTTAAAGGGAATGGCCGCTTTCTGCGGATTTCCGGAAGAGGCTTACGACCAGGTGTTCATCATTCTGGATAAGATGGACAAGATCGGAATGGATGGCGTGGCAAAGGAGCTGGAGGAAGCCGGTTATGAAAAAGAGAACATCAGGAAGTATCTGGAGCTGTTTGAAAACGTGACTCCGGATGCTTTGGGGGTGCGCAGCCTGGCCGGCAGATTAAAGGACGTTATGGATCCGGAGCAGATAGAAAATCTGGCGGCTGTTATTGACAGCGTGAATGAAATTTCCACCGGTCAGTTTCACATTGTATTTGACCCCACTCTGGTGAGGGGCATGTCCTATTATACCGGTACGATTTTTGAGATTCAGGTAGAAGGTTTTCCGGGTTCCGTAGGCGGCGGAGGCCGTTACGATAAGATGATCGGTAAATTTACCGGCATGGACACACCGGCCTGCGGTTTTTCCATCGGTTTTGAACGCATCATCACCATCCTGATGGATGAAGGCTTTTCGGTTCCCGGCAGGGAAGACAAGCTGGCATTCCTGATTGAGAAGGGCGTGAGCGATGGGATAATGAACCAGGCCTTAAAGGAAGCCATGGAAGAACGGGCAAAGGGCGCCACGGTTTTGGTTTCCCAGATGAACAAGAATAAAAAATTCCAGAAAGAGAGCCTTCAGAAGGAGGGCTATACGCAGTTTAAGGAATTTTATAAAGAAGCATTGAAGTAAGGATATTCAGGAGGAACGCCCGGAGGGCATACCTTTATGCCCAAAAAGCATGGGCAGGAAAGAGGAACGCCCGGAGGGCATACCTTTATGCCCAAAAAACATGGGCAGGAAAGAGGAACGCCCGGAGGGCATACCTTTATGCCCAAAAAACATGGGCAGGAAAGAGGAAATTATGGCAGAGTCAATGTTGGGCTTAAAAAGATCCCATAGATGTACGGAAGTATCCGCAGCCGGGGCTGGCAGTGAAGTCACTGTTATGGGCTGGGTTCAGAAGAGCAGAAACAAGGGCGGAATCATTTTTGTCGATTTAAGAGACCGCTCGGGAATTCTGCAGATTATTTTTGAGGAAAGCGACTGCGGGGCGGAAAGCTTTGCAAAAGCAGAAAAATTGAGAAGTGAGTTTGTTATCGCTGTGACAGGTGAGGTGGAAAAACGGGCAGGCGGCGTCAATGAAAACCTGGCCACCGGAGCCATCGAGGTCCGGGCAAAGAGCTTAAGGATCCTTTCCGAATCTGAGACTCCCCCCTTCCCCATTGAAGAAAACAGCAAGACAAAGGAAGAACTGAGGTTAAAATACCGGTACCTGGATTTAAGAAGGCCGGACATCCAGAAGAACATCCGGGTGAGAAGCCAGGTTGCCACCCTGACCAGGGCATTTCTTGCGGATGAGGGCTTTCTGGAGATTGAGACCCCGACCCTCATCAAGAGCACACCGGAAGGGGCCAGGGATTATCTGGTGCCGAGCCGGGTCCATCCCGGATCCTTCTACGCCCTTCCCCAGTCTCCCCAGCTTTTCAAGCAGCTTCTCATGTGTTCCGGGTATGACCGCTATTTCCAGCTGGCCAGATGCTACCGTGATGAGGATCTGCGTGCCGACAGGCAGCCCGAATTCACCCAGATCGACATGGAGCTGTCCTTTGTGGATGTGGACGATGTTCTGGAAGTCAATGAAAGGCTGTTAAAGAAGTTGTTTAAGGAAATCTGCGGCTATGAGATCAAGCTTCCCTTTCCGCGGATGACCTGGAGGGAGGCCATGGACCGCTTTGGTTCCGATAAGCCTGACATGCGTTTTGGAATGGAGCTTAAAAATGTCTCCGATGCGGTAAAGGACACGGAGTTTGCTGTTTTCAGGGGAGCATTGGATAACGGCGGTTCTGTCCGGGGAATCAATGCCGTGGGGCAGGGCGCCATGCCGCGGAAGAAAATCGATGCGCTCGTGGAGTATGCAAAGGGCTTCGGAGCCAGGGGACTGGCCTATCTTGCGATCAATGAAGACGGGACCTATAAGTGTTCCTTTGCAAAATTCATGACCGGGGACGAGCTTGACATCCTGGTGGAAGCCATGGAAGGAAAGCCTGGAGATTTACTTCTGTTCGCTGCGGACAGAGACAAGGTGGTCTTTGACGTGCTGGGCAACTTAAGGCTGGAGCTGGCAAGACAGCTTGATCTTCTTAAAAAAGCTGATTTTAAATTCCTGTGGGTGACAGAATTCCCACTGCTGGAATATTCCGAGGAGCAGGGCCGTTTTACCGCCATGCACCATCCCTTCACCATGCCCATGGATGAAGACTGGGCGCTGATTGACAGCGATCCGGGCGCAATCCGGGCAAAGGCCTATGATATCGTGTTAAACGGCACCGAGCTTGGAGGCGGTTCCGTGCGTATCCATCAGAGCGACATCCAGTCAAAGATGTTTGAGGTGCTGGGCTTTACCAAAGAACAGGCCCAGGCCCAGTTCGGCTTTCTTCTGGATGCCTTCCGGTTTGGAGTTCCTCCTCACGCAGGACTTGCCTACGGTCTGGACCGTGTGGTCATGCTCATGGTGGGCGCGGACAGCATCCGGGATGTCATCGCATTCCCTAAGGTAAAGGATGCTTCCTGCCTCATGTCCGAGGCTCCTGCTCCGGTGGATCCAAAGCAGCTTGAGGAGCTTGGAATTGAAATCAGTGAAGAACAATAAAAATTTATGAAAGAGATCCTTCTGCCGGAGCATTGATTTTTGGCAGAGGGGCCTTTTTTTGTCTGCCTTTTCCTTCGGATGTCCTGCCGCTTTTCTTTATTAAGAAAAAACGTAAAAAAAGAATCAGATAATTCGAAAATTTTAAAAAAGTAATACACTTTCTTTACATGAATCTGTTATAATAGAGAAAAATGCACTTTGCAAAAAGGAGGATTCAAGCAATGAAAGGAAGCAAGAAAAGAAGGTTTCTGTCACTGTGGCTGGCCCTGCTCATGGTCCTTTCCCTTACCACAGGCATGTCCTTTTCCACTCTGGCAGCAGACCAGGATATCGTGGTTCTCTACACCAACGATGTTCACTGCGGCATTGACGACAACATAGGATATGCGGGACTGGCTCTTTACAAAAAGGAGATGCAGGCCCAGACACCTTATGTCACCCTGATCGACAATGGGGATGCCATTCAGGGAGCACCCATCGGAACGCTTTCGGATGGCGGATATTTGATCGACATCATGAATCAGGTCGGTTATGACTTCGCTGTGCCGGGCAATCATGAGTATGACTATGGGATGCCCCGTTTTCTGGAGCTGGCAGGCAAGCTGAACTGCGGTTACTATTCCAGCAATTTTATGGATTTAAGGACAGGTTCTCCCGTATTCGCCCCGTATAAGATGTTTACATACGGCGACACAAAAGTTGCCTTTGTGGGCGCGACCACGCCGGAAAGCTTTACCAAGTCCACACCGGCATATTTCCAGGATGAAAACGGGAACTATATTTACGGCTTCTGCGAGGATGAGAGCGGACAGAAGCTTTACGCTCAGATACAGTCTTCAGTAAACGGCGCAAGGGTGGAAGGCGCCGATTATGTGGTGCTGGTGGGTCACTTAGGGGAGAACGGATCCACGGACCGGTGGACTTCGGACAGCGTGATCAAGAATACCACGGGCATTGATGTATTTATAGACGGCCATTCCCATGAAGAATACAGCAAGTACGTGAAAAATAAGGATGGCGGGGATGTCCTTCTTGCCCAGACAGGCACAAAGCTGGAAAATATCGGCAAGCTGACCATACGCACCGATGGAAACATTGTCAATGAGCTCGTCTCAGAAGTTCCGGCAGGAGCAGGAACAGGCGCTTATACGGTAAAGAACGGGGACTCCTTAAGCAGAATTGCCAAAAGAGAATTAGGCTCTTATAACCGCTGGCAAGAGATTTATGACGCCAACAGAGACAAGATCAGGGATCCCAATGTCCTTACTGTGGGCACCCAGCTGGTGATCCCCGGAAAGAGTGCGGTAAACGCAGACGGAAAAGCCGTTGACTATGATACGGATCAGTTTATTAAGGCCATTCAGGCACAGTATAATGAGACGCTGAAGACGGTGATCGGGCACACGGATGTGGAGCTGACGGTCAATGATCCAACAACCGGAAACCGTGCGGTCAGGAGTGCGGAAACCAACCTGGGCGATTTGTGCGCAGATGCATACCGCTACGTGCTGGGAGCGGATATCGGCCTTGCCAACGGCGGCGGTGTCAGAGCCAGCATTAAAGCCGGTAATATTACCTATAACGATACGCTCACCGTATTCCCCTTCGGAAATATGGGCTGTGTTGTAGAGGCCACCGGGCAGCAGATCAAGGATGCCCTGGAGATGGCTTCCAGGAATTGCCCCGATGAAAACGGCGGTTTCCTGCAGGTGTCCGGACTCACCTATACCATCAACACTTCCGCTGCTTCCAGCGTTCAGCTCGATGAAAAGGGCAATTTCGTAAAGGTGGCGGGCTCGTACAGGGTATCCGATATCATGGTGGGAGATGCGCCTCTTGATGTAAATAAGACTTATACCGTAGCATCCCATAATTACATGCTGAAGTCCGCAGGTGACGGAATGACCATGTTTAAGGGAAGCAACGTGCTCCGGGATGATGTGATGACCGATGTTGACTTATTATCAGCCTACATCCGCAGCAATTTAGGCGGCAATGTTGGAGCTGATTATGCAAACCCGGCAGGACAGGGCAGAATTACCGTTAAATAAACGAAAGACGGCAGGAAAAGAAGCCGGAAACCCCTGGAATATATATTTCCCGGGTTTCCGGCTTTTTGAGTCAACTCTTCCAGCGGGGATGGTCATAAGCCCCCGGATTGGCTACATGAGGCCATTTCTTTCCCGCGAGAACGGCACAGCAGCCCTGGGCGCACATAACAGCCATGTTGATGACGGCTTCCTTTGTCTGTGCCGCGCTGTGGGGAGAAACGATGAGGTTTCTGGCGCGGAAAAAAATATGGTCCTCGTTCGGCGGTTCTTTTAAGAATACATCGGTCCCGGCCCCTGCGATGATCTGATGATCCAGGGCGTGAACCAGGTCTTCCTCGTTGACGATCCCGCCCCGGGCGCAGTTGATGAGAAAGGAAGACGGCTTCATCTGCCGTAGCTGCTCCAGGCGGATCATGTTTGAAGTGGAAGGAGTGAGAGGCGTGTGGATGGAGACCGCATCGGAAATGGACAGTAATTCCTCCAATGTGCCGCAGTGACGGATTCCCAGGGCTTCCATATCCTCTTTTGAATAGGCAGGATCATAGCCGCATACGTTCATGGACAATGCCTGAGCCAGTTTTGCCACCCTTTTGCCGATATCGCCTGTTCCTAAAATTCCCAGGGTCTTGCCGTGGAGTTCAAAGGCCTTGCCCGAACCGCGGATTGCAAAATTCCCTTTCAGGGTTTCATTATGAGCTTCGACCAGATTGTTGGACAGGGCAAAAAGCATGGCGATGGTGTGTTCCGCCACTGCATCCCCATTGGCGCCCGGCGTGATGACCACCGGTATTCCACGTTCGGTTGCCGCGGCCACATCCACACTGTCATACCCCACCCCGGTGCGTCCGATCACGGAAAGCCTGGGCGCGCCCTCTATTTCTTCCCGGTTTAAGCGGGCGATCCGTACGATGATGCAGTCCGCTTTTTCCACTTCCTCCATGTACTCGCTGGGCGTGGGATTATCGGCCACAAAAATGCTGCCTTCCTTTTCCATTATTTCATAGCCCTCTCTGCAGAGGGGCTGAGTCATTACAATATGTTTCATTTTTATATCCATTCCTTTCGCTTCGCTCAAGGCACAAAACGCTATGAAAAGCAAGTTGTGTCTAAGCGGTT
>JBCLPO010000011.1:0-185671 GCA_041223105.1 Lachnospiraceae bacterium 54-53 | reverse complement strand
CGGACGGATCAGAGCGGCGTCGGCTCCAAAATGAGATACAAAAGCCTCCCAAAAAGCCCCCGCCACGTGCTTGTAAATCGTGGTCTGAAAATACAGGAAAAATCTGGTATAAAGCCAGTGAATACATGGGGTATATGGCATTTTTATTTTTTCGGGAGAATAGGGGTTTCCCGAAAAACTTTAACTAATTAAAGTGAGGTATAAAATGGTACAAACAAGAGAATTATCTACAACATGTATTTTTAGGGAAATGAACGATGAGGACCGGAAATACTGGTTTGATTTTAAACAGAAAAAGTTTCTACATAACATTGACACTTTTTACTATTCCGTTAAATTCATGAATGACTTCACCGCCGATTCCCTGGACATGAAGGTCATGGACTTCCGGAAATACTTTGACAAGGCGAACAAAAGGCTTGCCAGCAATGTCAGTCTGGATTTTCTCCGCCTGGAATTTAGTCCCGGCCTTGCATTGAATTTAAGGCCGTGCAGTTTTGCAAAGATGTATAGCATTTTTCTGGAGTACCCGGAATGGTTTGGGATCTTTATAGCTCCTGCGGTCCCAAAGTCATCCGACTCGGCAATATCCGTCACCTGTGAATTGGTGGTTCAAATCCGCAGCTACATGTTGTGGATGTACGGCGTGCATGAAGCTTTCGAACGGTCATACGAGTATGTTCAGGCATTGGCCGATCATTTCGGCCTGCAAATTGCCTACGCCCAGGAAAACCGGATTGACTATTGCTGGCACAGCAACTACTTAAGTAATCCGGAACGCTTCTTTTCCCTGGATAATTTTTATAAAATGCGTGTGGACCGCTTTCATGACGCGATCACCCATACGGAGAAGAAAGGAAGCCAGGATTATGAAATTGATTATGTGGCCCTGGGAAAGAGAACGGATAAAGTCTTTGTCAGAATCTACATGAAAAGCAAGGAAGTTGTTGAGCTGGGGTATAAAGGCTGGTTTTTCTACTTCTGGCTGTTCAATGGCCTGATCAACCGCTATGATCTGCATGTATATGAGGAATGTTATAAGCGGCGGAGCTGGCAGTACTTGAACATGGCCCGTGCATCCTTCTATCTGGAACACGGGTCCGATGAATATTCCCGGTCTGTCTGTCGCAGGCTCCTGTCCGGGGAGCAGACCATGGAGGAAGATACCTTACAAAAGTTTGTTGACAGTCTCACTCCAAAGGTCAACTTAGTAATGAATGTGGAGTACCAGACACGCCGCCGTCATTCAAAGTCTTATGTGCTGCTTCCGCTTCGGGATAACACATCAAAGAATACGGCCAAACGGATTTATGATTACCTGGACAACCGGAAGCTGATCATGGACTACCTGACGGAATCCGTCTTTCGTCTGGCGGAGCCGGAAGGGGATGGGAATAAATCCCGGCGTGACATGTGCGGCTTCTGGAAGTCCCTGCGCAGCTGCAAGCTGGTGGATGTACATATCCCGCCCAAACAGCTGAAACTGGTCAGGGAATACAACCGCCATTTAAATGCCGATCTGGTAAAGAGAAGGGCAATAAACAGTATTGTTACCCTGGGATTTTATAATAAGGGAATGAATGAAGATGATCTCATGCAGGATGTCGTGGATGCACTTTGTACGCTGAATGATAATGACGTTGAGAAGGCCTTACGGTATAAAACGAAAAAGGCCCAGCAGCTCAACACGGATGAACTGCCGGGCAGTCTTACATATTCTGTAAGGTCTGAACTCACGATCATAGATAAATCGACTGGTGAAGTCTACAGTCATAATAGCATGGGTTCAAATGGATTTCAAGGAGATATTACAAATGAATGATATTACGGTTAAATCTGCATTTGATAAATTTATGGGGTTAAAGGAATCTTATTGTGATAAGAGTACCTGTAAATACTACGAGCAGAACTTAAGCTTTTTCTTTGATTTTTTAGAATCACAGTTTGAAAGTTCAATTGACAGTATTCCTCTGGATATCCTGGCTCCTGACATTGTATTGGAGACTCGAAAAAAGGGAACTTGAAGAATTCTACGATCCGCATTTATACAAGGGCTGTTAAGGTATTTATTAATTATATTCGTGATGATCTGGACTGTGATATTACGTTTAAAAAGCCCAGGCTTCCAACAAATGATTCCCGCATACAGCTCCCTTTATATGGTCATGAGGTTCAGGAGCTTGACCAGACATTTTTAAATTCAACTGAAATGGGACTTAGAAACTTATGTATTGTTCACCTTATGCTCGATGGAGGTTTGAGAAGCGAGGAAGTCATTGCCTTAAAGGTAAAAGACATTTGTTTTGACAAAGGATACATATTAATAGAGGATTCAAAAAACCATAAATCCCGTATTGTTCCTCTTGCCTGGAATTTGCGTATATATTTGCGCAGCTATCTGGATTACCGGGAAGCTTCTCCCATGGATGCTCTGATCTTGAAGACAAAAGGAACGGATGCAATCAATTACAATGTATTAAAGCAGCTCTTTGCCCGGATCAGGAAATGGACGGGTATTGAAAGGCTGCATCCGCACCTGCTGCGGCATACTTTTGCTGTCTCCTATCTTGTCGGAGGCGGAAACCTGGAATTTCTCCGTGACATGCTCGGTCATAGTGATTACACAACTACCCGGGATTATGTAAAAATGGCGAACCAGTACCGGATGATGGAAGCGGATGTTTATAAACTGGATGACATTTTCTTCCGGCAGGTAAAATAAAAAAATGTATCTCAATCAGTCTTTCCGATCGGCCGGATCAGCTCCGGCCGGGAACCTGGTTGAGATACATAATAATAGAAGGAAAGGACAAATAGATTCCTGACATGACGTTTTTACACAAAGGAAAAGCACCGTCCCCAACGCTCTCAGTCGCCAAAAACAGTACTTTTTTACTGCGCCTTCAGGGACTCGAACCCTGGACAAATAGATTAAGAGTCTACTGCTCTACCAACTGAGCTAAAGGCGCTTGTCTTTCGTAATTTTAAGGTGTGCTGTCGTAAGCACGTGTGTAATTATATAACCGTATGCAACAAAAGTCAACACCTTTTTTACAAATTTTTTACAACATTTTCGAATTTATTTATTATTCTTATTTTTCTGTATATTTCCGCCCAGCGTTTTGTTCACATCTACAAAAGATTTGTTCCAGGTCAGAAGCTTCTTATTCAGCTCCGTCTTATCACTGGTTGCCTGAAGAAGCTTACTGGTGACCTTGTCTTTCATGCCCATAAACATTGCTCCCGCATCTGCTTTTGTTCTATTATATGCACAGCCGGCTTCAGGGTTATCAGAACCTTAAAGCCGGCTGAAATGAATTACTTCCTTCCTGCTGTCAGCTTGCAGATCGGATTCCCTTTGGAGGAAAATTTCTCTTCGTATTCTGTCATCACATTCCCCTGTCCCATATCGCTGTGGTGAAGATCATAGGTATACTCCTTTATTTCCCAGCCTGCCCTGGGTATGGCTTCCAGGGAATACTCAAAGAGTCCCCTGTTGTCGGTTTTAAATTCCACAGTGCCGCTTGGTTCTAAAATCCGGTCATAAACCGCCATAAACTCTTCGGATGTGAGCCTGCGCCTGGCATGGCGGTCCTTTGGCCACGGATCGGAAAAGTTCAAGTATATACAGCTTACTTCACCCGGCTCAAATATGTCGGCCAGATTCTTCGCATCCACGCACATAAAAAATATATTGTCCAGCTCCAGCCGGGCCCTCTTTTGCAGCCCCCGCAGCAGCACGCTGGGATACCGTTCGATGCCGACATAATTAACCTCCGGGTGAAGCGCTGCCAACTCCATGATAAAACGGCCCTTTCCCATGCCGACTTCTATTTCTATAGGATGTTCATTGCCGAACACTTCCTTCCATAAGCCCTTTTTTTCAAAAGGGTTCTGGATCACATAAGGGCTGCCTGCGATCTCCTCCTCTGAGCCTGGTATGTGACGTAACCTCATATTTTTATTCCTCCAGATAATTTCAACTTTATTCAGATAAATGCTTGCTTTATTGCAGGTAGATTGTACCATACATGACATGGGATGCGCAAGTTCGGCGCCGTTTCTTTATTATTCCTGCTTTTTCCGGATTCTCCGCTGAATTTTTTGCTTGACATTTATTTAACTTTGCATCATAATGTATACTTGCGTCGCAACATTAGGCCCAAACCTTGAATTTCCCCGGTTTGGGCTAATTTAATTTATGAATATTTTTTACTTTTCCCTTACAAAACAAAATTCTACAAAATAACAGGTGCGCAATTTACAATAATCTAGTATAATAACTGTATATTGGAATATAACCGCTTTTGCAAAGGAGGAAATATATGGGAACTACAGATAACAGTTTCTGGATCAGAATCCAGCAGGGCTTAAGGGAATCCGAAACGCTCATGAGCCAGAAACAGTACAACATGGCCATGATCAAAGCCCGGCAGACCCTTGAATATATGGTAAACTATCTGGGTGAAAAGGCACTGATTGTAGAAGGCGATCTGGCCGACAGCATCGACCAGTTATTTGAAGGACGCTTTATTTCCCAGGCTGCCAAAGATCATTACCATAGAATCCGCGTGTTGGGCAACAAGGCAGTTCATGAAGGGGACGACAGTCCATATGATGCGAACGAAGCCTGTCAGCTTCTGTCTCAGGAAGTCCAGGCTTTTGCAAATTCTTTTAACGGCGGAAGACAGAGTTCCGCTTCTGCAAGACAGCGTCCTTCCGACGTCAGGGCCGTACCCATCACATCAAGAAATACCTCCGCAAGAAACGGCGCACCCGGGAACCAGGCACACGGAACAGGCGCTCAGAGAAATGGCAGCTCAAGAACTGCGCCCGTAAGAACCGGGGAACGTTCCGGGGCTGCAAGAAGCAGCGGAAGGCCTGACGGAACAAGGACCGGCCAGAGACCACCCCAGAGAAACGGAAACGGAAATGGAAACAGACAAAGGCCCGCAACCCACAGCAGAAGCAGAAGGCGCTCCAAAAAGAAGGGCTTTGATGCATACGACTTAATAAAACCGGCATTCATTTTTCTGATTCTCCTCGTTCTTGTTCTGGTGATCGTTAAACTGATCCCCGGAAAGAATGATAAAAAAGAGACCACTGCATCCGAGCCGTCCACCGAGATGACCACTGAGGCCATAACGACCACCGAGGCTCCCACCGAGGAACCGGAGCCTGAGACCGAAGCTCCCAAGATTTACACCACCAGGAGCAAGCTCAATGTCCGTTCAGAACCCTCTACCAACAGCACCAAGCTGGGAAGCCTTGCTGCCGGTACGGTAGTGGAATTTGTGGAAACCTATGACAGCAAATGGACGGTCATCATGTTTGAAGGAACGCAGGCATATGTTGCCACCGAATTCCTGACCATATCAGAAGGAGAGACAAGTTCCGGAACCGGGGAAACCGGAGAAGGTGCTGCAGGCACGGAGAGCACAGCCGCCGCCCAATAGTACATAGTCTTTTTCAAGAAAACTTTCATTATAATGAGCAATAAAGCGAAGAATCGGGAGGAAATCCCCCTGTTCTTCGCTTTTTCCGTTGTCCATGTATAACCGTGGTCCCAACGGTGTAACTTATATTCATGATAAAATTCCATTAATATTATGCAAATTTCCCAAAATACTCTGGCATTTTTTTTTAATTGTAGTATCATTGGTTTTATGAAACAGGTTATTCACTCAACCACTATAAGAAGGAGGGCACCATATGGATACTGTAATAGAGAAAATATCCGAAATTGAATCGGCTGCAACTTCCATCATGGATAATGCCAACGAACGCAAAAAGGCATTTGCCAAAGAAATGGAAGAACGAACCGCCGCATTCGATGCACAGTTGGAAGCGGAAACCAATAAAAAAATTGAGGAGCTTCGGGCCGGCATGGAAATAAATATGAACAACCGGCTGGAGAAACAGCGGAGTGACTCAATAAAGATCCTCAAAGCCATGGAAAAGCGTTATGAAGATCATCATACCCAATACGTAGAGGATTTATTTAATACTATGATAAAGGAGTGATCCTATGGGAGACTTACTGTCCTACAGCGGAATTACAACCAAGGTAAGGGCCATGGAGAGCCACCTGATCACCGACAGCCAGTTTCGGGAAATGGCGGGGCTTGAAAACGTCTCCGATGCAGTGGAATACCTGCGGCGCCTGCCGGCTTACGAAGGGCTGTTCTCAAACCTGGAAGGCGTGGAGCTTCACCGGGGAGCCATTGAGCAGCGTCTGATCCTTTCCCTGTATCAGGATTTTGCAAAGCTCTACCGGTTTGCAAACCTGACCCAGCGCAAGTTCCTTGACCTGTATTTTATGCACTTTGAAATCAATATCCTGAAAAAATGCTTCCGCAACGCAATGGGACGCAACCGGATGGATATTGATCTTTCCGTATTCCAGGAATTTTTTGAAAAGCATTCCCGGCTGGACCTGCTGAAACTGTCTTCAGCCACGGACCTGCATGAGTTCATCGCAGACCTTGAGGGCTCGGTCTATTACGGCCTTCTGGCACACCTGAATGATTTGGACCAGCCTACTCTGTTCGATTATGAGGTTCATCTGGACCTGCTGTACTTTAAAAGCATTTGGAAGGTCATGGGCAAATATCTTAACCGGAAGGAGCAGGAACTGCTATCCCGGTGCTTTGGCAGCCGTCTGGATCTGCTGAACATCCAGTGGATCTACCGATCCAAAAAATATTATAATCTGCAGCCGGCGGATATTTATGCTCTCCTTATTCCCATTAATTACCATATGAATAAGGAACAGATTACAAAACTGGCGGAAGCCGGCACTTTGGATGAATTCTATGCCGTTTTAAAAGGCACCTACTACGGACGGAAGGAAAACCTGGAATCCACTGACAGGGTGGATTTAGAAGAGCTGACTCAGGACGTGCTGAATAAAATCTACCGCTCCACCAGCCAGCAGAATCCTTACTCCATTGCCACCTTAAACTCCTATCTTTATTTTAAGGAGGAGGAAATTCAAAAGATTATCACCCTCATAGAGAGCATCCGCTACCGCGTAAGCCCGGATGAAATCATCTCCTATGTGGTAAAACAGTAAAGGGGGTTGCTTTCCCGTGATAGAAAAGATGAAATTCTTAAGCATCACCGGACCCAAAGAGGACATTGACCGGGTCATCGACACTTATCTTTCCAAATACGAAATTCATTTGGAAAATGCGCTGTCGGAATTAAAAACGGTGAAGGACTTAAGGCCTTATATTGAAAACAATCCGTACAAGGATACGTACCAGCGGGCCGTGGAGCTTGTGGAGCTGCTCCCCTCGGGAAGCCCGGATGGCTCCCCGAAAAAGATTTCCATTGAGCAGGCTGCCGGTATCGTCACCGAGATCGGAAAGCAGGTGCAGGAGCTTACGGAAAGGGAAAAGGCCATTCTGGCGGAACGGGCTTCCCTTCAGGAATCTCTGGACCGTATCGTTCCGTTTACCGGACTTAACTATGATTTAAGCTCTATCCTGCACTTCCGGTACATCAAGTTCCGGTTTGGACGGATCTCTCATGAATATTATAAAAAATTTGAGAGTTATGTCTATGATACCATCGATACCGTCCTTTATAAATGCAGGGAGGATGAAGAATACGTCTGGCTGGTTTACTTCGTACCTGAGACCATTTCAAACCAGATCGATGCCATATACTCCTCCATGCACTTTGAACGCTTTTTCCTGCCGGATGAATATGAAGGAACTCCTTCGGATGCCACCCATTCCCTGGAGGATAAGATAAAAACCGTGCAGTCAAAGTTAAATGACGTCCATAATGAGATGTCCCGGATACTGGAATCCAGGCAGGAAGACTTATGGGCAGCCTTAAACCGGCTGGAGACCTTCTCCACCAATTTCAATGTCCGGAAGCTGGCCGCCTTAACCAAACAGAATATCAATACATTCTACATTATCTGCGGATGGATGAGCAACCGGGATGCCGATACTTTTCAGAAGGAAATTGCCAGCGACAAGAAGACCTTCTGCATCGTGGAGGATGACCACAACAACATCATGAGCAATCCGCCCACCAAGCTTTATAATCCCGGATTGTTCCGGCCATTTGAAATGTTCATACAGATGTACGGGCTTCCCGCCTACAATGAGATCGATCCCACGATCCTGATCGGCATTACCTATTCCTTCCTGTTCGGATTCATGTTCGGCGACGTGGGACAGGGCTTATGCCTTCTGCTTGGCGGTTTTCTTCTTTACCGGCTCAAGAAGATGAATCTGGCGGCGATCATTTCCTGCTGCGGCTTCTTCTCAACCGTATTCGGATTTATGTTCGGCAGTATTTTTGGATTTGAAGACGTGATCAGGGCTGTCTGGCTCCGCCCTCTGGAGCACATGACCAACCTGCCCTTCATCGGAAGGCTGAACACCGTGTTTATTGTGGCGATTTCCATCGGCATGGGCATTATCCTGCTGACCATGGTTTTAAACATTGTCAACAGCATCCGCTCCCATGACCCGGAAAGGACGTTTTTCGATACCAACGGCGCAGCGGGGCTTGTGTTTTACGCCGGCCTTGTGCTCACCATAGTTCTTTACATGACTGAAAACCCCATTCCGGCGGCCCTGCTCCTTGTCATCATGTTTGGCATCCCTCTGCTGATCATGTTCTTTAAAGAACCGCTCACTAACCTGGTGGAAAAGAAAGCCCGGATCATGCCGGAAGGCAAGGGCATGTTTGTGGTTCAGGGCTTTTTTGAACTTTTCGAAGTGCTTTTAAGCTACTTTTCCAACACCCTCTCCTTTGTCCGTGTGGGTGCCTTCGCAGTCAGCCATGCGGCCATGATGGAGGTGGTGCTCATGTTATCCGGCGTCGAAGCAGGCAGCCCCAACTGGATCGTGGTGGTCCTGGGTAACTTATTTGTCTGCGGAATGGAAGGACTCATTGTGGGAATCCAGGTCCTTCGTCTGGAATATTATGAATTATTCAGCCGCTTCTATCGCGGAACCGGCCGGGCTTTTAAACCATACGGAAAGAAAAATTAAAAACCATTTCAGGAGGTAATCATTATGTCAGTTTTAGTTAAAATCACATTAGCAGCCGCATTAATTTTAAGCATCGTCGTTCCCTTCGGAGCGTTTGCCAGAGGGGAGAAAACAAAGGGCCGTTATAAAACAGCCCTTGGAATCAACGCATTTTTATTCTTCGGTACCCTGATCGTATCCAGTGTATTCATGTTTAACGGCCAGGCCTCCGCTGCCGAAGCCGCTGCTGCCGGCGCAGGCGGTGTAGCAGGCATGGGGTATCTGGCTGCTGCTCTCTCCACTGGCCTTGCATGCATCGGCGGCGGTATCGCTGTTTCCGCAGCTGCCAGCGCCGCTCTCGGCGCCATCAGCGAGGATGGCTCCATACTTGGTAAATCACTGATCTTCGTAGGTCTTGCCGAAGGTGTATGTCTGTATGGTCTGATCATCTCTTTCATGATCTTAGGTAAGCTGTAACCGATGAAAATGTATTTGATCAGCGACAACGTGGATACCTGGACCGGCATGAGGCTGGCCGGAGTGGAAGGCGCCGTCGTTCATGAAAAAGCAGAGCTCAAAAACGAACTGGATAAAGTCCTGGCCGACAAGGAGATCGGGATCATTCTTTTAACGGAAAAATTCGGAAGAGAATTTCCGGACATCATCAATGATGTGAAGCTGAACCGGAAGCTCCCGTTGATTGTGGAAATCCCAGACCGCCACGGAACCGGCCGCAAGCCAAATTTTATCACAGATTACGTGAATGAAGCGATCGGATTAAAACTATAAGAAAGAGGTGGTCATCTTGACAACTGAGGAAAAATTACAGCATTTCCTGGATTTCTGCATGGAAGATGCCAGAACCCGCAGTGCGAAGATGCTTGATGAATATACTGCCGCTCTGGAACAGACCTTTTCGGAGCATCAGGCAGACGCAAGGCGCCGGGCCGAACAGCAGGTGGTTCTGGAAAGCGAGCATATCGAACGGGAGATCAACAAACGGCTCTCCCTGGAACAGATCGGCATGAAACGGGAATTCGGGAAAAAGCAGGATGAGCTGAAAGATAAGCTGTTTTCGGAGCTTCGCAATAAGCTGGCGTCATTCATGGAATCCCCGGAATACACAAAACTTCTGGAAAAGCAGGTGCGTGAGGCCAAGGAACTGGCCGGCAGAGAATTCATCACCATCTATATTGATCCTGTGGATGAGGAAAAGGTCAATAAACTGGCTTTTCACAACAGCGCCGATATCCGGGTGAGCGAATATTCGTTTCTGGGAGGAACCCGGGCCGTCATCCCTTCCAGGCATATATTGATTGATAATTCATTTCAGACCAAGCTGGCGGAAGCAAAACGTGATTTCCGCTTTGATGTAAAGGATTTGATGGGAGGTACGGCCAATGACTAACACAGGCACTATTTCCGGCATCAACGGCCCTGTCATTTATTTAAAGGGCGATTCCGGATTCAGAATGAACGAAATGGTCTACGTCGGCAGGGATAACCTGGTAGGCGAGGTCATCGGCCTGACAGACCGCCGCACCACCGTTCAGGTATATGAGGAGACCAGCGGCTTAAAGCCCGGAGAAACGGTTTCCTCCACCGGTTTCCCCGTATCCGTCACCCTGGCTCCAGGCATTTTAAACAACATCTTTGACGGCATCGAGCGGCCCTTAAGTGAAATTGCAAAGACCGGCGGAGCCTACATTGACCGGGGAATCCATGTGGATTCACTTGATACGTCAAGGCTATGGAAAACTCATATTAAAGTAAAAAAGGGGGATCATCTGTTCCCCGGGGCCATCATAGCGGAAGTTCCCGAAACTCCTGCCATTGTCCACAAGGTCATGATTCCGCCAGATATGGAGGGATATGTTCTGAATGTGGTGGAGGATGGGTCATATACCATTTCCGATCCTCTGCTGACCCTTCAGCTTCTGGACGGTTCCGAGAAAAAAATCACCATGACTCAGAAGTGGCCCATCCGCGTACCCAGACCCATACTAAAGAGATACCCGGCCTCCAAGCCCCTCGTCACCGGACAGAGGATCATCGACACCCTCTTCCCGCTGGCAAAGGGCGGCACTGCCTGTATTCCCGGCGGCTTCGGTACGGGCAAGACCATGACACAGCATCAGATCGCCAAGTGGTCCGATGCGGATATCATCATTTATATCGGATGCGGCGAGCGGGGCAATGAGATGACCCAGGTCCTTGAGGAATTTTCCCAGCTCGTTGACCCCAGGTCGGGAAATCCTCTGATGGACCGCACCACGCTGATCGCCAATACCTCCAACATGCCCGTGGCCGCACGTGAAGCCAGCCTTTATTCCGGCCTGACCCTGGCGGAATACTACCGGGATATGGGATATCATGTGGCGATCATGGCAGACTCCACCTCCCGCTGGGCTGAGGCCCTGAGGGAATTATCGGGACGTCTGGAAGAGATGCCGGCAGAGGAAGGGTTTCCGGCTTACCTGGCTTCCCGTTTATCCGCCTTCTATGAACGGGCCGGAATGATGCAGAACATGAACGGCACGGAAGGTTCCGTCACCATCATAGGAGCCGTTTCTCCCCAGGGCGGTGATTTCTCCGAGCCCGTGACCCAGAACACCAAGCGTTTTGTCCGGTGCTTCTGGGGTCTGGACCGGAACCTGGCAAACGAACGCCATTTCCCTGCCATCCACTGGCTCAGCAGCTACTCCGAATATCTGACCGACTTAGCCCCCTGGTACGTGGAAAACGTGGATAAAAAGTTTGTGGATTACAGAAACCGCCTGGTCTTTCTTCTGACCCAGGAAAGCAGCCTGATGGAGATCGTGAAACTGATCGGCGGCGATATGCTGCCTGATGACCAGAAACTCATACTGGAGATTTCAAAGGTCATCCGCATCGGATTTTTGCAGCAGAATGCCTTCCATAAAGAGGATACCTGTGTCCCCATGGAAAAGCAGTTTAAAATGATGGATTTGATCCTTTATCTGTACAAAAAATCCCGTTCCCTGGTTTCCATGGGAATGCCAATGTCTGTATTGAAAGAGGATCCGGTCTTTGATAAGATCATTTCCATCAAATACGACGTACCTAACGACAGACTTGATATGTTCGATGACTATAAGAAGCAGATCGATGCCTTCTATGATTCGGTCATTGAGCGCAACGCATAAGAAGGAGGCAGACGATGGCAATCGAATATTTAGGATTAAGCGCGATCAACGGCCCTATGGTCGTTTTGGAAGGCGTCCAGAATGCTGCTTTCGATGAAATTGTGGAAATGACCGTAGAAGGTAAGTCAAAAAAACTTGGACGCATCATTGAGGTTTATGAGGATAAGGCCATAATTCAGGTATTTGAAGGAACGGACGGGCTGGCACTTAGAAATGTCCACACCCGGCTCACCGGACACCCGATGGAGCTGGCCGTATCCGAAGACATGCTGGGCCGTACCTTTAACGGGATCGGGGAGCCCATTGACGGTCTGGGAGACATCAACTCCGAAATCTTCCTGGATATCAACGGCAAACCCTTAAATCCCGTAACCCGGGAATATCCCAGAGATTATATCCGGACCGGCATCTCAGCCATCGACGGGCTGCTGACCCTGATCCGGGGGCAGAAGCTTCCGATCTTCTCCGGAAACGGCCTTCCCCACGATGAGCTGGCCGCTCAGATCGTACAGCAGGCTTCTTTAGGCGATGACGCCGAATCCAGCGAGAAATTTGCCGTTGTGTTCGCAGCCATGGGAGTCAAATATGATGTGGCCGATTTCTTCCGCCGCACCTTTGAGGAAAGCGGTGTTTCCGACCACGTTGCCATGTTCATCAATCTGGCCAATGACCCGGTGGTGGAACGTCTGATCACGCCCAAGGTGGCCCTGACCCTGGCAGAATACCTGGCATTTGAAAAAGGAATGCACATTCTGGTCATTTTGACCGATATGACAGCCTATGCGGAGGCCCTTCGTGAGGTATCTTCTTCCAAGGGGGAGATTCCTTCCAGAAAAGGCTATCCCGGCTATTTATACAGCGAACTGGCTTCCATCTATGAACGGGCAGGCATTGTAAAGGGCAGACACGGCTCTGTGACCCAGATCCCCATTCTGACCATGCCCAACGACGATATCACCCACCCCATTCCGGACCTTACGGGTTACATCACGGAAGGACAGATCGTTCTTGACCGCAGCCTGTACGGCCAGTCGGTCTATCCGCCCATCAATGTGCTTCCCTCCTTAAGCCGTCTTATGAAAGATGGCATCGGGGAAGGTTTTACGAGGGCGGACCACCAGGGTGTGGCGAACCAGCTTTTCTCCTGCTACGCCAAGGTGGGGGACGCAAGAGCCCTGGCTTCGGTTATCGGTGAGGATGAGCTGTCTCCCATTGATAAAAAATATCTGGTATTCGGCAAAGAATTTGAAAACCGTTTCGTTGGCCAGGGGAACCACGCCAACCGGAACATCCTGGAAACCCTGACCATCGGCTGGGAGCTTCTGGGCCTTCTGCCCCGGTCTGAGCTGGATCGTGTGGATACCAAGGTCTTAGACCAGTATTACAAGCCAACCACCCTTGACGCTTCGGAAGAATAGGAGGGATACCATGAATCCCAATACATTTCCCACCAAGGGGAATTTAATCCTTGCGAAAAACTCTCTGACGTTAGCCAGACAGGGTTATGAGCTGATGGATAAAAAACGGAATATCCTCATTAAGGAGCTGATGAGCCTTATTGATGAAGCAAAAGGCATACAGTCTGAAATTGACGTCACCTTCACCTCCGCTTACAGGGCTCTGCAAAAAGCCAATATCGAACTGGGCATTAACTATGTACAGGATATTGCCATGGCTGTTCCTGCGGACGATTCGGTCCGCATAAAAACCCGCAGCATCATGGGCACGGAGATCCCTCTGGTAGAACATGAAGAAATGCCGTTGAATCTGACTTACGCCTATTACAGCACCAGAGAATCTCTGGATGAGGCCCGTTATCAGTTTGAAAAGGTAAAGAAGCTCACCGTAAAGCTTTCCATGGTGGAAAATTCGGCCTACCGTCTGGCGAACAGCATCAAGAGGACGCAGAAACGGGCCAACGCCTTAAAGAACATCACCATTCCCCGCTATGAAACCCTCACAAAGAATATCACCAATTCCCTGGAGGAAAAGGACCGGGAAGAATTTACACGTCTTAAGGTGATCAAGAGAAATAAAAGCGGAGCTTAATACCCTAAAACATGATCAGGCCGTTAAGGATGAACCCTATACCAAATCCCGGCCTGCCAGCAGCGTAAGGCAAAAAAGATGCCGGGATGTCCGTTCGGAATAATATTGCTGATTCATTAAAGTTACTTTTTTCAGGTAAAACATCAAATACAAAAATGCAGGAGCCCCGGGCGGAGTATTTCTTTGCCCGGGGTTCCTGCATCAATTCCATTCATAACCTGAACTTATTAATATCCTAATTCCTCATTGACGATTATTACCTTAATTCTGTCCTTCACAAAATGTCCTGTGATCAATACAAAATCATTGCAGATCCTCTCCTTATGGCGGCAGTCGATGCAGCGTCCAAGCTTCACACAGGGAGTCTCCTTTTTCAGCCGTTTCGCATCCAGGGGCGCAGCAGTCTGCCTGGTCCTCTTTACAGCCGCCCGGACATCTTCCACGATCTTGTTCGTCCCGACCACAACAATGACCTGTCCGGGCCCATAAAGCATGGGGGCCACCCGGCTTCCGTTTCCGTCAATGTTAAAAAGCTTTCCATCCATGGTGACCGCGCTGGTCCCGGTAATGAAGGTATCCGCAGAAAAATTTTTTAAGTAGATTTCCCTCTTTTCGTCCCGTGTGAGGGAAGGATCAAACTTATCCAGAAAATCAACCTTCCTTTCCCTCAGCTCCTCAAACACTCCCATCTGCTCGAGAGTTACCGAATCTCCGCAGCCCACGGTGGTTCCATCCACAATAAGGCTTCTTAATAATTCTGTGAGCTCCTCCCTATTGTTTACATAAAATCCCGTCATATTATTCTGCTGAAGTTTTTTTATCAATCCAGGAATGTCCTGCCCACTTCTTTCTGAACACTGATTCATAAAATTTCCCTCCAAAATTAAAAATAAGGACTCCCGTCAATATGATCGTCCCACCAGCCAGAGTCGGCCTGTCAGGGACCTCATTTGCAATAAGAAAATCGAATTTACCTGTTATAAACGGAGTCAAAAACATATAATTACTGACCTGGGAGGTCTGTTTTGCTTTTGCAAAAGCCTTTGACCAGGACACATAAGCAATGGCGCTGGAACCGATCCCAAGAGAAATCACATAAAATATCTGAATTCCGGGTGCATGGGGCATCTCACTTACGGAGGCAGGCAAAAACATGGAAAGGAACAGGGTTCCAAGGAATATACTGAACGCACAGGACTGCAGGGCCGGATATGTTTTTGTAAGCTTTCTTTGCAGCAGATTGTAAATGCTGACCAGCACTGCCGCGAGGAACAGCCAGAACAAGCCCGGATTAATGGAAAACACACCGTTCATCAGGGTCAGGACCATTACGCCGGCAAACTGGATCCCAATGGCTGCCCACTGATATCCCAGCAGCTTTTCCCCATACACAAACAGAGCCAGAACCGCTGTTATCACCGGCACCGTGGCGAGTACCACACTCGCCGTAGAAGCGGTTACCAGCCCCTGTCCTCTGTTAAATGCTATCATGTACAGAAAGAAGCCGGTCATTCCGGAAGCCATGAACCACAGAATATCCTGTTTCCGCGGAAGCTTCATCTTCGTTATCACGGCCACTGCCGCCAGAGTCAGGGAGGCCACCGCATACGGATGAAAGCTATCTTTCCATTTCATATTTTGCCTCCTGATAAATCGAGCGGATATGCCTGCATATCCGGTTGATTCGCAAATTCAAGGTTGAAAGACGCTTTTCTTTCAACCTTGCGCCTTGCCTTTGTTGTTATTATGAGTTTTTTTGCTTCTTTATAATTTAACACGGAAACAGAAGAAAGGAAAGATAAAAATGTGACGGACTTTTTTGAAAACAATCTGATGAAAAAACAAACAAGAGAAAAAGGGGAGAAATAGTTCACAGAAGCAGTTGACAAAAATTCTCTATATACGTTATGATGTTAAAACACTTGTGAGGGAGTAGTTTGCGCAGGTCACTGCGCGCCAAGTCAACACACTGACCATTTTGGTCTGGCTTGTCTTAATAAACAAGACTCATGTATAGCATAACAGCTGTACAGGGTCTTTTTTTGACTCATGCATAGCTGTTTCTATGCATGAGTTTTTTTATACAAAATTATTAAGGAGTGAATGGCATTGAAGGAATTTCAGGAAAACACACGCGATTTATTGAACCGGCTGCAGACAGATGAGGGGGCCGGACTCAGAATGGAACAGGTTGAAGTACAGCGGAGGCTATGCGGAAGCAACACGCTGACCAGGGAAAAACCGGAATCACTTTTCAAGCGGATTGCCGGGGCCGCCGGTGAGCCCATGATCCTGATGCTCATCATGGCAGGAATCATTGCGCTGGCCGTCAATATCATCCGCGCTTCAACCGGATCAGAAGCAGACTTTTTAGAATGCGTGGGCATCTTTGCCGCCATTTCCCTGTCCGTTATGATCACAGTCATCATGGAAGGAAAAAGTGCCAGGGCCTTTGAAGCCCTTTCAAAGATCGGCGATGATGCCATGATTAAGGTTCTTCGGGATGGGGATACGATCCTGTTGAGCCAAAAAGAGATTGTGGTGGGAGATGTGGTCCTCCTTTCCACCGGTGATAAGATTCCGGCAGACGGCAGACTGCTGCAAAGCTCCGGTCTGGCAGCGGATGAATCCGCCCTGACAGGGGAAAGTGTTCCGGCAAAAAAGGATGCCGGAATCATCCTCACCGACGGGAAAACACCGCTTGCCGAGCGGGCCAACATGGTATACTCCGGCAATTATATCACAAGCGGATACGGAAAAATGGTGGTGACCGCGGTCGGTGACAGCACCGAATTCGGCAGAATTGCAAAAGAACTCACCAATACGGCCCGGTCCTCTACGCCGCTTCAGGAAAAACTGGGGCGGCTCGGCAAAACAATCACCATTCTGGGAATCATTGCCGCCGCCATCGTTTTTATCTCGGAATTAATTTCCTTTGCTTTATCCGGCGGCCTTCTGCTGGATGAGGTCCTGGAGGCCTTTGTCACCAGCATTGTCCTCATCGTAGCCGCCGTACCGGAAGGTCTCCCGACCATTGTTGCAGTTTCCCTGTCCATTAATATCATCAAGCTTTCCCAGCAAAACGCGCTGGTAAAAAAGATGATCGCCTCCGAAACCGTAGGCTGCATCAATGTCATCTGCTCTGATAAGACCGGCGCGCAGCACGCCGGCCATCAAAATGCGGGTAGTCAAGCTGTTAAAATCCCAAAACAATGTAGTTGCCGTTACCGGGGACGGCATCAATGACGCGCCCGCCCTGAAAAACGCCGATGTGGGCATTGCCATGGGAATATCCGGAACAGAAGTTTCAAAAGAGGCCAGCGACATTGTTCTCCTTGATGACTCCTTCTCCACGATTGTGAAGGCGATCGCCTGGGGGCGGGGAATTTATGAGAACTTCAAACGCTTTATCCAGTTCCAGCTGACGGTGAATGTTTCCTCCGTCATCGTGGTTCTCACCTCCATACTTTTAGGACTTAAAGCACCCTTTACCGCGCTGCAGCTGCTATGGATCAATATCATCATGGATGGGCCTCCTGCCCTGACCCTGGGATTAGAACCCATATATGATGATCTGATGAACCGGCCGCCAACCGGGCGGGGTGACAGCATCATCTCCCGCTCCATGTTCCTGAGGATCGGCCTCACCGGCCTGTATATCTCGGCAGTGTTTTTATGCCAGTATGTATTCAACTTCCTGGGTGCATCGGACGGAGAAATGACCACCGTTTTATTTACCCTGTTTGCATTGTTCCAGCTGTTTCACGCGTTTAACTGCCGCGAACTTCATTCCACCAGCATTTTCAAGCATTTGTTCAGCAATAGGATCATGCTCGTGGTGATATCCATTACATTCCTGCTGCAGGTTTTGATCATTCAGTTTGCAGGAGCGTTCTTTGGAACCGTGCCCCTTGGGCCGGAAATGTGGCTAAAAATATTCATACTTGCGTTCAGTGTTATTTTAATATCCGAATTCGTGAAACTGATCTGCAGACATAAACGGAATTACAGAAACAGAAATACATAAATATCCGGGGTGAGCCGGGGAGGAAAATCCGCCTGTGGCGCATAAGCAGTCTCGTCCCCGGCTCAATCCACATTCCCGCCGCTTATAACAGCAAGGAAAACGGAAACACGAGTATAAGCGCCGGCAGAATATTCAGTACCCTTGTTTTTTTGATGTTGGCAATTTTAAGTCCCACAGCCAGAGTGATGATCCCTCCGCATGCCTTAAAATTAGAAAGCATGATATCCGTTACCAGGGGCAGGATATAGGATGCTCCGCAGAACAGCAAAGCTCCCACAATGAACTGGGGAATGGCAATGAATCCCACCAGGTAGCCGGCCGTTGTTCCGAATATAATGGCCGTAAAGAAATCCATAACCGCCTTTGCGTACAGAATGGAATGATCCCCTGTCATAGCGGAATTCATGGCACCAAATATACCCGTCCCGCTGAAGCAGAACAGGATGATCATGCTGATTATGACATCCAGCTGATCCTCATTTAAGTTGACTGGAAGCTTTGCCTCCAGCTTATGAAGTCCTCCCATAAGGTTCTCTTCCAAATTAAGCAGCTCGCCGAGCACCGTTCCCACAATGACGGCAAGCACTACTGCCGCCAGGCTCTCAAGCCGGATGATCAGATAAACTCCCATGGTTATGGCCGACAGTCCGAATATATTGGGAAGGGCCTCGGTTAACTTTGGCGGAAAATGATCCTTTAAAAAAGCTCCCAGGATTCCTCCCAGAAAAACAGCGATACAGTTGATAATAACTCCTTCCGGCATCTCTTTTGTCTCCTTTGTCCAGTCATAATGATAGTGCGGTGTTCTTGTAGATCTTAGAAAATATTTCTAAAAATTCTTTTCTCTTTTCTTCCGGTATCCCCTGGAATGTTTCCTGCTCCAGCTGGAGAAATATTTCCTCCACTTTTTTCTGAAGAGCCAGTCCCTTTGCGGTCATGAACACATAAAAAGAGCGTCTGTTTCCATTCAGCCGCTTTCTTTCAATGATCCCCTTTGCCTCCATCCCATTCAGCACGCTTGTTATAGTGGCCGCTTCAATATAACAGGCCGCTGCAATATCCTTTTGAAGGGCTCCGTTGTGGTCTTTTAAATAATCCAGAACCTTAGGCTGCCCCAGGGTAAGCTCCGTATCCTTCAGAATCTCCATTAACCTTCTCTGGTAAACAGCATGGTTCGCCATTAACAGATAGTGAAATGTCATCATATTACCACCTTTTATATAATTAGAAATATAACAGTTAGATTTAACATAATTATATTTCTAACTTTTTCTTTTGTCAACGGAAATATCCGGTGCTCCGTCTTCCTCATTTCAGCGTTTTCCACATTCAATCAGCCAATGCCCTAAAAATGGGATGCATCGGCTGATTCCCTGGCAGTAACTTGCGATTTAAAAGTTTCATGCTTAAATTTGACATTATTTCAGCATCATGGTATTATTAAATAAACAAATAATATTGACATATGAAGTTTGTAGGAAAGCGGCTTCGGCCTACCGAAGGAGTAACACTCTCAGGTGCCAGGTATTTCACGGGTAAGGACTATAAATGGATGTAACTCTGGAGAATCCCGATTTTCGGGTGCCGAAGGTGTAAGGTGCGGATTTCCTGCACTAATCTCTCAGGCAAAAGGACAGAGAACCTGTAATATAAGAATTTTTGGGTTTTTTTGTGTATATCCAGAGTCAAACCGTGTGTTCACGGTTTGACTTTTTTATTTGTTGAAGAAAGGGATGCTGCCTCCCCAGGCTGGTTGTGCATCCGAAAATAAATAAAAGGGGTATTTTAATTATGGAATGGCTTTCTGGTCTCGTCCTAAACATCAACAAGGTATTATGGAATGTATTTTTAATTATCGTTCTCTGCGGCGCAGGAATTTATTTTACCGTGCTCACAAGGGGAATCCAGTTCCGAAGGTTCAAACAGAGCTTTCGTTTAACATTCGGATCCGTTACATTAAGGGGAAAACACGCCAGCGATAAAGAAGGAATGACCTCATTCCAGTCGCTGATCACCTCCGTATCGGCTCAGATCGGAACAGGCAATCTGGCCGGTGTTGCAACGGCCATGGTCTCCGGAGGACCGGGTTCCGTTTTCTGGATGTGGGTCAGCGCTATATTAGGCATGGCGACCATATATGCGGAGGCGACACTTGCCCAGCGCTACAAAACCCAGGAAAACGGAGAAGTGGTCGGCGGTCCCGTCTATTACATCCAGGCGGCCATCAAGGGCCCTGCCGGCAAGGTGGTTGCCGCAGTATTCTCCGTCCTGATTATCGTGGCCCTCGGTTTTATGGGAAACATGGTACAGGCGAACTCCGTAGGAGGGGCTATGGAAGCCGCCTTCGCGATTCCGTCAGAGATAATCGGAGGAATCCTGGCGCTTATCTCCCTGCTTGTTTTTCTCGGAGGCGTTAAGCGTATCGTGGCTGTTGCGGAGAAGGTGGTTCCTTTTATGGCCGTTTTCTTTACCGTTTCTTCCCTGGTGGTAATCGCTGTAAACTTCCAGAACATCATCCCTGCATTCCGTGATATTTTTGTTGGAGCATTTAATCCTCAGGCAGTTCTGGGCGGCGTTCTGGGCGTAAGTGTGCAGAAGGCCATCCGGTTTGGCATTGCCCGCGGCCTGTTCACCCATGAGGCGGGTATGGGATCAACGCCTCATGCCCACGCTCTGGCCCGTGTGAAAAACCCCTGCGAGCAGGGCCTTGTGGCCATGATGGGCGTTTTCATCGATACCATCGTACTGCTGCCCCTGACGGTTCTCGCCATCCTTACCACAGGCGTCCTGGGCACCACCGGTGCAGAAGGAAGCTTTGTTACCGGAATCGAACTGACCCAGTCCGCCTATGCCCAGGTATTCGGCCAGTTCGGTTATGTGATCATTGCGATCTGCGTGTTCTTCTTTGCCTTCGCGACCATCATGGGCTGGTACTTCTTCGGCCTGGCAAACGTCAAGTACCTTTTCGGAAAAAAAGCGATTCCGGTCTATGCCGTACTGGTCTCTGTCTTCGTAGGAATAGGCTGTGCCCTCAAGGTCGACCTTGTATGGAGTCTGGCGGATCTTTTTAACGGCCTGATGGTTATTCCCAATCTCCTGGCACTTGTCATTCTCGGCGGCGTCGTTGCAAGGCTGACCAGGTCCTGGGAATCTGGTGATGGGGACTCATCCGGAGAGCAGTCATAAGTATTTTTCGGTAAAAACCGAACTTTAAACAGGCAGGAAACTGACATGGACCACGTCAGTTTCCTGCCTGTCTGTATGTATGTAAAAGTCCTTGCAGGACAGATTTATGGTACAATTGGAATACTTCTTTATGGCAGAAAAAATACTTCTATGTACAACTTTATTGCTTTGAAAAGCAAAAAATCATTTTCAGCTTATAAACGGAGCAAAATCTCGCTTCTAACAATCAAACTCACTTTCGTGTATATTTGCCTCATTACAATCTGACCAATTTTACTATTGTATACAGCAATCAGTAAAGGACCGAATCGTTACCAGTGAGAAGCAAACCGCTTTCTTTTTTACAACATTCCCTTGAAAAAACATGATCATAAATCATAAGTAATATGTATTTATAACGGA
This sequence comes from Lachnospiraceae bacterium 54-53, assembly GCA_041223105.1. Classification (GTDB taxonomy): domain Bacteria; phylum Bacillota; class Clostridia; order Lachnospirales; family Lachnospiraceae; genus Lacrimispora. Next base: position 163,841 of record JBCLPO010000011.1, on the reverse strand, counting down.
GATTTCTCTGTTTGAATACCATGCATGAAAAATAAAAAAGAAATATATTTAAATAGAACTTAACAATTGAGTAGTGAGTGCTCTTTTTTAGTGAATATCCGCATATCCCCAGTAATGCTGATATTATATTAGCTACTGTGTTATCTTTATAAGTTGAGATTTTAATGTTTTTAACCCATAGATAGATTTACATTACAAGATATTAATTGGATTCCAGGTATGTTTACATTAAAAAGTTAAATTCATTTGTTATATTTCCTTGACCTGTTCCGTATAACTAATGAAAGAAGGTGATACCCTTGGTGTGAATAAAGCCGGCAGTATGTATACCTGTTATTCAGGGGCATACATATAAAAGATTGTATGAATTAAATACTTGGAACAATTAATATCAGAATCGTAAATGATTAATTAATGACTTATGAAAGGGGACAGTTATGAAGAGATTAATAAGTTATATTGTGACTCTTGGAGTGATTACTTCTATCACACTATTTAGCAGTATCACTTCAAGAGCAGAAACCGACAGCAGTGTGCTGGCTAATACAAGTATGCAAAGGGGAGCAGAACCATATGCTGCGGCATCAAATCACGTGTATAAAAATGCCAGTAAATCAAAATCAACTTCATATGGTATCGCATCTGTTGATTATAAATTTAGTGGAAATTACACCTATCACCTTAGTTCCGGAGAAATTCTAAGTGCTTATGGGGCACAGTTAGATGATTTTACTTTTAATCCCCCGCCGGCAAGTAACGAGGCACCTAATCCGGATTTCTGGGATTCTGACATTTTGGACATAAGGTTGACACAAAGTGTGATAGATAAGGGCGGAAGGGCAAAATACACTGTTAGCTTTACACTTAAAGCCACATCTGGAAGGCGGAGCAATTGCAACGAACAAGACAATATCCATTCCAGTAACGGATACATTATATGCATATGCTCACTAGGAGGAAAAACTTATGAAGAAAGTTAAAATATTATTTTGCAGCTTAATTATGGCGCTTTTATTCTCCTCGTACGCGTTTGCCAATGAGGTTGTTGAAACCAGCCAAGTAACATTTGAAGAATTTATCATACCCTATTTTGAATCTGACAATACACAAGTATTTGATCATGCTGGAAATAACATAACCCAAGAGTTTTTTACAAGGAATACGGCATTTTATCTGGCAGGTGATTTTGAATCAATCAAGGAGTATTCATATGAGAAAGTTGGACTTTTCAGGTCGCATAAAGAAATATCTAACTCTACTTTTGGGCTTAATCAAACAAGATATATTGAATACTATGAAGCCCCATACATTAATTATGCAAACGGATCAGCCCATGCAAGCGGTTATGTGAAAATAACTGTTGGGGGAAATTATGTCTTTGATCCATATTCTGGAGAGATTGTTAGTGCATATAACCCTGTTGTTAAAAAAGTTGAATTTGAAGACTTTGTAAATTGGCAAATGTCATATAAAAATATATCTACAAGGGCTTCTATTTCCTCGAATAAATTTTATGCAGTATTTTCAGCAACAATGACTATTATTGGTAGATATGAATATGGTTGTAGCTTTGCGCACAAATTGCAAAAAATTTGCGCATAAACTGCAAAAAATAAGCGCTTAAAAGGCCATCTTAAATTTTTAAAAGTGAATACAGAAAAGGGCATTTAAAAGTGGAATAAATCCCTTTTAAATGCCTTTTTCTTTACTCGTTTTCATCTGCTTTCTTTTTCCTGTTGCCGTGAGCTTCGACAATCAGGTGTTCCCCTGTTTTACGCTGACCATTCGGAATATATTCCACGATATCCATCAGATCGCATTCTAATGCTTCGCAGATCCTATCCAGATGTTCCAAGCTGATCCGTTCAGTGAACTCATTATATATCTCACTGATTGTAGATGGCCGTATGCCCGTTAACCTTGACAGTTTTGCCTGGCTCCAGCGTTTTTCACCGAGGACACGTGAAAGATGAAGTTTTATCATCTGATCGCCCCTGGTAAAAATTGTAAAACCAGAGCCAGAAAAAAACTGCTTTTTGTTAGAACGTAACGTATTTTGTTATGCTTTTTTAGAAGTTCCTTATAATAACTTCTGCATAGTCATCCTTATTCTTGCCATTCCCGGATAGTGTCTGCTTTCTGGCAATTTCCTCTATCATGAAATCCTTATACAAGCAGCGGATCAATGGATCATCATTATAAGAAAGAATAAACCGGCCCTGAATCCCTTTCAGGATACCGGCAAGCTTCTGGTGATCCTCTGTCGTAAAAGGCACCTGATAGTAGGATTCTGTGCCAACATAAGGAGGATCAAGATAAAACAACGCATCCTTGCGGTCATATACATGGATCAGTCCCGCATAATCCTTTTGCTCAATCACAACTCCGCGAAGACGGTCCTGTACCTTTTTCATATATTCCAAAGCATGTTCTATATTTTTCGAAGAGGTTGCAAAAGTGCGCCGGTCATTTCCAAAGCTGATTTTTACCAAATAGAAAAATCTCGCCGCTCTTTGTATGTCCGTCATTCCGTGGCTCACTTTAAGCTGTTCACGGTAAGCGTAGAACTGCTCACGGGAGGTGAGAAGCCATTCCAGTTCTTCCTGCAGAGCGGTCCGATGATACTTAATACAGCGGTACAAATTGACCAGATCGCCATCTAAGTCATTAAAAACTTCCAACGGAGCATGTTTATCTTTAGAAAACAACAGCCAACCAGCTCCTCCAAATACTTCAATATAGCGCCTGATTCCATTTTCCGGAAAACGCTCCAGGATCACCTTACGCAGCAATCTTTTGCCGCCGATCCAACCGATAAAACTATTCATTGTAATCTATCCTTTTCTTTAAAAGTAGGCGATCAGATAAATTACGATGATACAAAAAATAACACTTTCCGCTTGACCGGCACTATAATATGTGCTATAATAGTATTATCAAAAGGAAAGGAGGATAGCCGATGAATAAGAAAAAAAGAGAACTTGTTCAACTAATTATTAAAGCAGTTGCAGCAACAGCCGCTTTAATCGCTTCCATAGCACAGTTGATACAAGCTCTCAAATAGCTACATAGGGGAGAGAAATCTCCCCTCCTAAAAATATCTTATCACATCGTGCTATAAATGTAAAATGAAAAAAATTAGTTTTGAAACCCTGTTTTTACTTTGTACCCTAATTATGGCATTTGGATCCAGCTGGTCTATCTGGTCCTGCGTTATGGTGATCAGTGCATCGGTTCTAATGCTGGCCGATGTAATCCCCAAATTATGGAGGTATTATCATGCGTCTAAAAGAAATACGCACTGAAAGAGGTCTGTCCGTACCAAAGCTTGTGGAATTATCCGGAGTCCCTCGCAGGACCATACAGGAGATTGAAAACCGTAATGATTGCCGGGTATCTACAGCGCTTATCCTAGCCAATGCCTTGAATATCACGCTTGATGAATTATGCAGAGATGAAGCAGCCGAATAGGTTGCTTCATCTTTGTTTAAATATCATCCGGTTTATCTATCTGCCATAGCTCCTGCGCTCCGATGTCCGGATCCGGGGTTCGCCAGCAAGCCCCTTCAAAATCTCCACCGATGGTATTGTCCAAGAAATACCAATCCCCGGAGCCATCTTCCGGATCGCATGTTTTTCCGTCCCAGCGATGCCAGCCGGTACACAAATAACCATTTCTATCAAAGAGATAGTAATGCTTTTTGATAATACACCACTTATTAGCCGGATAGCTGCCATCCTTTTTCTGATACCACCAGCGTACATTGTCAGCAGCCTTTAGCCAGCCCTGGACATATTCTTCCACAAGACTGTAATCAGGCATTCCAAAACCTGGTATACGGCTTTTGTAACTACTATATGTATAGCTTTTTCTGGCTACACAGCCACCGTTTTCCACGATTCCAGTCATTCCCCCTGTATTGCCTTCTATGGTGGTTAACTGATTTCCTGTGAAGCTCCTGACATAAAAAGTATGGTAGATCCGTTGATCATTTTTAAAGAAACCTATAAAACCTTCCTCCGGAAGGCCAGAGCTCCACCGATTAATTCCCTTGAAATAAGAAGCTGATGTAGGCGTATACGCAGAAAACCCGCCTAATAACTTGCGGGCCATTTCAACTCCGAACAAGTGAATGAATATAGTATCAATAAAGCAATCACACCATGGCTGGCCTTGCACATCAATCCCTGTTTTTTCCTTATATATTTTTGCAAAAATGGTATAGTTATTATCACCGGCTCCAGTCGTATAGGATTCCGGATTTTCATATCCGGATCCAATGGTGGAAGCTTTCGCCTTTTCACAGTATCCAATCCATTTTTCAAATTCTTTAGATACTTTTTCCAAAACATTGTATTTCATCAAATATTACCTCCGTAGTGATTTCTCTATTACGTTCATTAAAATCACCTTTTGTGACATTACAACTTGTAGCAACGGTTTATTCCTTTAATTCTGGCAGGCCAGCCACCGATGTAAGTACGGAAAGTATCCCGGCGAGTGCCGTTGCCGATCCCACCATAATCCAATCTACTCCAGACATCACTGCCGTTGTTCCAATGGTCGCAATAGCTGTCTGTGCCATCGTCTTTACTGCTCTCACTCCTGCGGCTTTCACCCATTTAGTTAAATATTCTTTATTCATGATTAATTCTTTCCTTTCTCAATTTCTTTTTCAGATACTCTAGCCGGTATGTAGTTAATTTAGCACTTCTGTTGATATAAGCCTTCCTATGTAAATTTATAGTATGGCCGTTCCTCTGAAAACAGCCAGTGCCGCAACCAGTCATCAAGTATGATCCCGGCCAGGCATACCGGCAGCCAGAGCAAACTAAATAGGGGGCATATCTGGCCCAGGATATTTCCCGGAAGATGACTGTAATCCCATATTCCCCACCCCAGCCATATATTTACCACGCAGCCGGTCATAAATTCGAGGATCGTCACAATTGCATCTCCAAGCAGTATCTGCTGATACAACGGCATCTCCCAGGGAATTACCTGATTAATCAGTCCCAGGGACACGAAGCAGACACCGCCCAATACGAGCATGGTCCAATGGGAACGGCCACGGAAAAGCAGTTCCATGCCTATGTAGATACAGCCTCCTACCAGCCACAGGAACAAATATTTAGTTATCTGTTTCATTATCTCCTCCCTCAGCCATGGCCGCAATCTGTGCCAAATATGTCTTCAGGACATCGGACTGGTGTTCTTCTGGAACGTCGGCGCCATAAAAGATCTCCTGCAGTTCTTCCTCCGTCTCAACACTGTCTATCCAAGTTTTTAAGCTGTTTCCGTAGGTAACATGATAGGAAACGTGAAACATAGCTTTTTCGATCAGCAGGGCAATGTCAGCCGCCGCATAGAAACGGCAGGGCTGCCCATCAGCATGGTAAACCACTTCAGCGGATCCGGAAGCCAGCTGGGCCTGTAAACCGAAAAGATTGAGCTGATCGCTCTGGGACAGGCTGAAATGTTCTGGACCAGTTGACAGCTCCACGGTAATTCCATTGCAAACCGTCTGGCCGCAGGCGGCGTTGATCTCTGCTTTCTTTGCCTGTTTTAACTCTTCAAGCGTTGGCTGGCCTGGAGCACTTGTTTCAACTCCAATTCCCGAAACCGTAGAAAGGTGTGATATCTGTGCATTTAAGTTAATAACCCTTGCATTCTGTGACCTTACCTCATCCTGTATGGTCGGTGTCCGGTACTCAACAATTACAACCGCAGCTTTAACTTCCTCATAAGAATATGTAGGGTTACCTTCTTCGTCAGTCCCAATCTGTGTCTGTTCAATGCCAACAGGGAATTCAGAATTCAATGTCATTTTCCCGGTATACACCAGATTATCTCTTTTCCATTCCTCTACACCATCATAGGTGTATTTTGTGATCGTACTGTTCTCCATCAGATTTTTGTGGATATCGTCAATGGTGTTGGATCCGATGATAATAGCGACCGTGGCAGGATCTCCGTCGAACAGACCCAAACCGCAACTTCCATTTGCTATGTCAAAAGTTACATCTCCTACTTTAATTTTTTCATTTTGCATAATCTACCTCCTTAAGAATTTGTCGGATATGTTGCACTTATTACAAATCGAGTACCCGTTGGAACATTTGCTGCGGGTACAAAAACCACCTGAGTACTGGCACCATTTACGAAAATATCTGAAAATCTAGTAGGGTGGCTACACGAAACAGCTACCGAGACTGTTGGTCCCGTTGGAACTCCATAAAGAGAATATTGTGTACCCGCAGTAAGAGCGGAGGTCGTAGTTATTGCAATATTTAAAGTAATCATTGCTTTTCCACCTCTGGGCTGACCATTTCGGAAATAGCCCCCTTCGAGAGTACCCCAAGTACAAGATAATCCGGATGAAATAATTTCTGATATCGGAGTTCCATTAGACTGTATAAACGTTCCACCATTTTCAGAACGAAAACGTGCTTCTGTACCAGTTACAGTATTTTCTGTGCCAACAAATGAAACTATTGCTCCCCATTGAGCACGAATTGCCACAGCATTGTTAGAACCTGATACTGCTGCAAGGGCTCCTCTTGATTGAGTTATGTTTAAACCAAAATTTCTATTTGATATTACGAGTTGATCTCCTACAAATGTATCAACACGATTAACAGTAATTCCTGGGTGTTCTGCTGAGGTTGTAACGGTTATATATTCAAATTCCGCTCTATTACATTGCTGTAAAACCAAGGCAGTACCATTTAAGCCAGTTAATTCAATGTAATGAAATAAAACGAATTTATTATGAGTTGCTTCAATTCTTCCATCAATTTTACATGCAGTAACATTAGTTGAATTTCCATATATTTGAATATTTCCTGCATAAAATCCCTGAATATATACGTCTTCTGTATAAGTACCATTTGCAAGATATATATATGCATTGAATCCTCCAAGGTCTTTTGGTATCACTTCTACCGCACGTTGAACAGTTTTAAAGGGATTTCCACTGGTTCCTGTACCTGTAGTGTCACTTCCTGCAGAAGCATCTACATAGTACGTAGTGTTTGCCATTAACGTTCCGATTATGGCACCATGAGAAGATACCGTAACTCCACCTTGATCAGTTAAGTCTGCTACAGTTGAGGTTGGACGTTTGTTATCTTTAAATATGAATGTGCTGCAACGATTGGCATATACCATTTCGTTTCCAGCACCTGAAAGATTTGAAAATGTTACAGTACTTGCACAACTGTTTGAGTTTGCGCCCACAATAGCATGATTACATACATTACAATTAGTAAATGTACAACTATCTACTTCAACAATAGCACTTGCAAAGTGTAATCCATTATTGTTTGTTGCTAATGAATTTGTACCATCAATGATACAGTTCAAAATCATAACAGATGTACTTGAACGAATATCTACAACGGGTTGTCCGGTAGTTGTAGAGGTTGGACGACGGAATTTTATATTTTGCACATTAACTCGGGCGGTAGTTTCGTAAATTCGATTTTGAGCCCCAGTTTCAGAAATAGTAGTAGTTGAACCTGCGCCTATAATGTTTAAGGTACCCGCATAGTATCCTTGAACCGCTACAGCTTCGGAATATGTTCCTGCTGCAATATTAATCGTAGCTGTACGTCCATTTAAATCTTTAGGTATTTCTGCCAAAGCTCTTGCAATAGTTTGAAATGGAGTAGCTGAAGAACCGTCTCCGGTAGAATCCGATCCACTCAAAGACACGTGCAGGGCAGTGTCTGCCATCAAAGTCCCGATTATGGCACCACTACTCTTAACAACAATGCCACCATTTGCCAGTACATTCCCACCAGTTACAGATGGACGAATATTATCTTGAAAAATAATTTGGTTTCCACGATTGACGTATACACGATCATTTCCGGTGCCAGTACATTTTGTCACAGATACTATACTTGGAGGAACATCACCATTAACTCCATCTGGCAAATAAATACAAATTCCACAATTATTAAATATACAATTTTCAATTTCACCAACAGATCCATATAGTGTAATTCCTGTATTCTTTCCCCCGGTACTGGTATTTGTACCTTCAACAGTAACATTTCTACAAGAAATATTATAAACGTCTTCTACAAGCAGAACTGTCCCAGCAGTAGCTACGGTTGAACGCTGTATTTTCATATTTCTCAAACTTAACCGACAAGCACAAAAATTAATTTCATTTAAAGTAGTTGAACTTTCAATAATAGTAGTATCTCCCGCACCTACAATATTAATTGCTCCACCATGAAATCCTGTAACCTTAAGTGCCTCTGCAAAAGTGCCTTCCCTAATATTTATTATGGCACCATAACCATTCAAATTTTTTGGAATCATATTAAGTGCTTTTTCTATTGTTCTAAACGGATTGGCAGATGTGCCTGTACCGGTAATGTTTGAACCGGTTGTCGCAACGTAATAGGTGACGCTTGCTTCCAACGGTTTTATATTTTTCAGAAATGTAAGGATTTTTCCAAAAAAGGTCTTAACCTTTTCGCCTGCCGCCGGAATAGGAAACTTTGTTTCAGTTGTTTCCAGCGCTTCTATTACTGTTTCGGAGATATCGCCGCCTGAAGCATCGATTTTCACATCAGTGGCCGCAATTAAATCCTCCTGGCGCACCAGACCGGAGGGAGCGAAATAAGCGGTCACTGCAGTTGCCCTGTCAATAACCACATGAATAGTTATTTCCAGAAATTTCACCACGGCGCTGCCGTATGCGTAAATATACTGTGGGTCCTCTGCCATATCCAGATAGGCGTATAAAATCTCTCCAGCGTCGGGATCCGTGGCGTATAGCCCCATTTCTGTCACCAGAAAACCGGTGAGCACTCCTTCTGAGCTTACCTGGATTACGAAGGAGGCTGTATCCTCCAACGCACTGCAGGAGACGATCTGTCCATCTTTCATCCATTCAGTTAAATTTTCCAATTCCTGCGGTTCCGTTCCATCAGGGACAGTGCCGGACCCGACCGCCGCTCTGGTAAAGCTTAGAGAATTCCCTGAAGCGGCAAGCTTTGCCAATAGCTGGACTCCCTTGTTTGTAATAACCGTTCCACTACTCATCGCTTTCTCCTTTTGTCGGTACATTGATAGAAACATATTTAAAAGATGGGGCTGCCGCCTGCAGCTTTATCTCCTTCATCGCGATGCCGTTTACTGGATTTGACGGATAGGAAATCCGGATCACATCCATTCTTGGCGATGCCGTAAACATTTTACCGGCTGACTGAAGCTTTTTATCATATTCATAAATAACCTTCAAATGAGCCGGTATATAGACATTGCAGCGTTTAATCAGCGGCAGAGGTTCTGCCGGATCCGATCCAAGAAGGGATAGCTTTAACTTAATCGTCAGTTCATCCGGATATTCAAAAACCTGACATTCCAGGTTCCAGATTTTAGAAACAGCGTTTTTTAGATATTCCGGAGTGACCGTTACGTCAGTCACCAGCTTGGCAGCATCTAAAAGCTCAAAGATAAACGCTTCCACCCGCGAAAGCTCTGCATCCTCCGCCTGCAGGAGATCATCCATTGGCTCCATGGAGCGTACCAGCCGGGGCAGCATATTTTCATCAAGAAGAGCCACTGATCACCACCTCCTTCAGAGAAAAATAGTTGTCAAAATTCCCAGGAATAGATTCCCGCCCGCCATTGATGGTATAGGCCGGGATATCCTCCACTCCTGGAACTGAAAAAAGAATGCTCCCCACCTTGGAATAGCTTAAGCTTGGCTCATTCTTACTGAAGGATATATTGACCAGCCAGTCCGTCAGCTTCTGGATCGCATTTTCCCGGATCTCTGTAATGGTATAGTTGGGACGGAGAGTGACAATAGCGGATAAGGTAACATCAATTCCGCTGGCCGTAAAGACTACCGGGGAAGCTCCTACGGGCCGTTGTGTTTCAATATAATCAGCTACAGCCTGTATAAGCGCTGGGGAAGCTTCTGAAGCGTTACCGGAAATCACGGCGACATTGACCACGCCGCTTCCGTCCCTTGCTCCATGGGCGCGGGCATTTCCCACGCCCTCAATTTTCTTAGCCCAGTACACATAATGGTTTTCGTTTCCTGATGTAATCAGCTCCTCCAAGCTTGTGGCCACCGCCTCTTTTACCTGGGTAAGCTCCATTTGTGCAAGCCTTCCGATTTCCTCCGACACGGCCCGTATATTATCCATGCAGAAGCCGCCTTCCAGCTTGTTGCCGGGCTTTTGTAAATCCTCCCTCATTCGCAGCATACAGCTTTCTGAGTCAAATTGCATCAGATGTCCACTCCCTTCTCAAACCGATCCGTCCCGTAGATGGTTGTCACATCAAAGGAAACCCTGATCCGGTTTCGTTCAGCTTCAAATTCCCAATTGCTTAATTCTTCAATGTATGGATTACACATCAGCGCTTCCACGATCATGCGTTTCAATTCTGAATTGGTAATATCGGTATTATAGTTTTTTCCGATCAGAGTATCTGTTTCGCTTCCATAATCGGTGTCATAGGCTACGTAGTGAAAGCGCTCTGTGGACAAGGCCTTATAAATCCAGATCCGTAAGGCTTCATTTTCTTCAACCATGTATGGCAGGCCATCCTCACCAAGAGCGAGGCGGTTATGTTCCGGGTCATAGGCGTATTCGTGAAATACGGGTAATTTCTGTACCAGCGTCTGGTCTGTAACAGGAGTTGTATTGATAAAAGGAAAAATGCTGCTCATGCTCTTACCACCTTCTCCAAAACATAAAAGGAATTCCCTTCCACGAGTACTACCAGCTGATCACCGGCAGATAAGGTAAAAGCCTTATGAAAGGCTCTTAAAAACTCGCCGGCGCTCCCGTCCGGAAGATCCGCAAGACGGTTTTCCGCATCCGTAAGTAAATAGGCTGGATTGATGTATAGGTTCCTTGCTGCTATCTGATCATACAGTTTGATCGTGAGTGGGGAAGGGGAGACTACTGTGGCCATCATAATGGCTCCGTTCCCGTTTCCGGAGCGGTTTAAAATTTCCGCGGCCAGCGCTGTGGCCCAAGTCTCTGAAGACATAAGCATTCCTCCTTAAGTTTTAGTTTTTGTCTCTTCCGTCCGTTCAATCTCTTTTTCATCCATTATGTTGGAAAAGGCCAGTGTCAGCTGCATTTCTTCTTTTCCGTTCGCATAGGTATGGGTATCGCTTTCAATAAAAAAAAGGCCGTATAAGCCGCTGATTTCATCCTGAATGGCAATGGAATAGCCGGAAACAGCCCGGTCATCGGAAAGGGCAGTGACGCTGCCACTCCGTTCCATACCCTGCAGCATGGCCTTGGCCTCCACAGCTGCCTCCTTTCCCTCCTCCTGCTTATATACTTTCTGGACGATTCCAAATTTTAATGTATCCGGATCCTCCACCGCACTGACTGCATTTCCATTTTTATCTGTGATGATAACCCTGTTTACCATCTTCTCCAGAGATTCCTGATACTTGGTATCCTCTAAGTTATAGGTGCCCTCTAAAACAACTCCGCACCATTCGCCCTTTTCAATGACATGAACCTCATTGACATTTTTTATCACTGGAAGATAGGGCTTTTCAGTGGTGTGGCTGGCCTCGGTATAGGCCATCATAATGGCTTCATATCCGGTTTTCCCAAAGCAGGGCATATAGACCCGCACCCCTGTGGCTGCCGCCGATCCCAGGGTGACGAATAAGTCACTGCACACGGAAGCGGCGATATTCTCAGCAGTATCGTCATAGATCCGGCTTACCTGGCTGTTGTTTAGGAAAAATAACAGATCAAAGGCTGAATAGCTTACCGTTTCACCGGAAGAGGACTTTTCCTTATCAAAGATAATCCCTCCGAAGAGGACCGTTTCTCCCTCTAAGAACAGCACATCTGCGCCGGTTTCTAAATCCACTTTCGGCAGATAGATATCTGAAGCTTTCTGTGCAATGGTGAAGGTAAGCTTTCTGGCCACCTGCCTGGTATCCCCTGACCAGGTGATTTTCTCCACCAGCTCGCTTAAATCCTTACTTCCTGATAATAATCGTTTCATGGGATCACAAACACCTGCCCTGGATAAATCAGATCCTGGTTTTTGATTTTATCCCGGTTCGCCTCCAGGATCTTCTTAAACTGGGCTCCATTGCCATAATACTTCTTGGCAATGGCCCACAGGCTTTCTCCTTTCACTACGGTATGGGTTTTTCCGTTTGTAGTGGTATCTGGGCGGCTTTCTAAGCCTGATGGACGGTTGACCACCGTGGAGACCTTGACTGCCGGTACATTTAGCTTACGGTACTCAGTAAGCTCCAGCGTGTAATCCAAATCCTTACTGCCTTCCTTATAGCCCTGGGTAAGCTTGTCAATGCTCATCATGATGTTAAAATCACTGTCACTCACAATTACCCGGATCGGAGAGCCGCTGTTTTTCCACTTGGTCAGCAGCTCCAAATATTCACCAGGCGTCAGATCCGCATAGTGAAAAAACGGGGATTTTTCAGATGGAAAAAAGCTGGAGAGGGATCCTGTAATGAGCCCCCGGTTTCCCAGCAGGTTGACCTCGCCCACATTTAACAAAGTAATCTTTGTGTTTAAAGCGGACTCGGCAAACGTAAAAGCTTCCGGATTGACCGGAAGCACGATCTGTTCATTCCGGTTATCCGCACTCAGTTCAATGATTCTTCGTTTCATTGGTTTTCTGGTTCCTCCTTCCAACATTTTGCTTATGCCGGTCTTGGCATGTTTTTGATTGCCTGAATAACCTTTCTTGCCACAGCCTCACCAATTCGGTCAATGTCTCCTTCCTCACGGACAATGATCTGATCAGCCAGCTTGGCAATACTCACCACCAAGCTTCCCCCTCCTGCAGAACTTCCTTCCGTCCGGCTTCTTACCTGCATCTGTCTCTGCTGCATAGGAGCCGGAAGCACTTCCTCCCTCTGTGCGGGATTGACCACGGGAAAAGCAGCGGAAACCGGAAACGGTTCATTTACGGAAAGCTTTCCGGTGATCACACGCAAATGCTCATTGATGGACTGAAGGAGGGGAACCGCCGCCTCTCCGGAAACGGATAGGTTCTGGTTAACCACAGGCTGCTGGTAGGCGTTATACACAGTGCTCTGGCCCTGACTGGAGAACCTGACACTTTCCTTATTGGGGAGCACCCGGCTCCCTCTTGGCAGATCCACAAGCTCCGGTCCTTTTTCCCCGACCCAGGTGACGCCGCCCTTCCAGTGGTTGGTTCCATCTGCATTTTCTCCAACGCCTCCACCTCCGGATCCACTGGATCCGCCGCCAAGCAGCCCACCGATCTTTTCTTTGATGATGCTTAAGCCCTTGGCCACACCCTCTACAATGGGCTTTACTTTATCCCATACAGAAGAAACTACTTTTACGATGCCTTTAAATACCGTTTCTGTGACGTTAAACAGCAGTTTAAAGACGCTGATGGCAAGATCCATAACCGGAGAAATCACAGACCAGGCTGTCGTCAAAATAGAAGCTACTACCGGCATGGCTGTGGCAATGATCTCCTGGAATCCGCCCATCTTACTGCCGACAAAATCAAGAACGGAGCTGACCTTAGCGCCGATCCCTGAAAAAATCGTGGAAAAGACAGGAGCCAGAGCGGAGACCACCGTTCCAATACCGGAAACCAGTCCCCCGATGATTGGGGCTCCTGCAGAGATCACGCTGGCGATGGTGCTAATCACTGTGGACAAAACGGGTAAAATAGCGGGCAGTACCTGCTGGATGGTAGTGATTACTGTTTGGATTACCGGCATGGCTGCCGTGGCCACCCGTTGAACGGAGGCCATGACTGCACTGCCAAAAGCAGCCAGCTGCGGCATAACTGCTTCAAATGAACTTCCCAAACTTCCTATGCTGTCAAAAAGAGGATCTACCAGCCCGCCCATAGAGGATGGTAAGATGTTGACCATTCCCTCCTTAAGGCTTTTTATGATGGATCCTCCAGCCTCTTTAATTTTAGGAGAGGCTTTCGAAATGCCGGTGCTGATCGCACTGGGTAACGCTGTGAGAACTCGCCCTATCATGGGAACTGCATTTTGAAATAGGAAAGTCGATGCACTCTCCACCAATTGCTCCATGGAGCCTGTTACATCTCCGCTTATAGCCAGATTCCCTAACACGTTAGAGGCAGCGGCTTTCATGGAGGCGAACGATCCGCTAAAGGTTTCACCAGCCTCCTTAGCGGTAGTGCCCGTTACCCCTAAATTCTCCTGGATTGCATGAACCGCGTTATATACATCCGATAGGTTGCTGATATCATACTTTACACCCGTGAGTTTCGAAGCATCATTTAAGAGCCTGCCCATTTCCTCTTTCGTGCCGCCATAACCCAGCTTTAAGTTATCCAGCATGGTATAATTCTGCTTGGCAAAACCTTGATAGGCGTTCTGAATCGAATCCATATCCGTGCCAAACTTATTCGCATTATCGGCCATATCAATCATAGCCATATCTGCTACTTCAGCGGATTTTGCTGTATCTCCACCCAGGCTGTTTAACAAAGAAGCAGAAAAACTGGTTACTGATTCCATGTACTCATTTGCAGATAAGCCAGCAGTTTTAAATGCCTTATCCGCATTTGCCTTTACAACGCTGGCATCTCCCTTAAACAGGGTTTCTACGCCGCCTATACTCTGCTCCAGTTTTGCGCCTTGACTAATAGAGCCGCCAACCAAAGCAGTGGTCGCAGCTGTGGCTGCAACGGCTACCGGGATGACCACGTTCTTAGTCAGGCTTTTTAGCTTTCCGCCGATAGCCGACAACCCATTTGCCGTGGCATCCTTTATTTTGACAATCGGAGCTGCAGCCATTTTCCCAACCGTTTTCACACGGCTTCCGATTTGCCCGAGCTTGGAGGTCGCCATATCCTTAATGGCCACCGCCTGGACTACCTTTTTCCGGAGTGGGTCCATGGCTGTTTTTAACTGTTTCATCTTACTGGTTGCAGCTGCCGTCTCGATCTTTGCCTGGTGTTTTTTGTCATAAGTTTCCTTTAACTCTTTTTTCGTCTTTTCCACATCCCGGCGAAATGCGGTCTGCTCCTTTCGGATTCCCTGGAGGACTGCAGTGGCATTATCAGCCAGGGCAATCGTGCCTTTCACAATGCCCATGGTCATTCACCTCCAAACGGGCACATCCGCTGCTTTTCCTCCATGGCGATTTCCATGGAGGCGTAATAAAAGAGCCTTTCAAGCGGCTCTTCCTCTAAAAAATCTTTGATTTTCCATCCGCGCTGGACATAGTAATGCAGTAAATACATTTCCCCATCCCGCTTGATTAGTTTTTTAAGCTTTCCACCACCGTTACTTTTTTACCGATCACGCCGGACAGCCTCATGACAGCCATTGCGATGTCGGTGATCTCGCTTAAGTCAAAAATGTTCACGATATCAAGCGGTTCATGGAGCTGGCGTTCCTCTGCAGGCAACGCTTTTTCATTCTCCATCATCTGACTGGCTGCATCCCTTAAATTCGGATCTGTGACCGCCAGATAAATACAATACTTATCCGCCCGGTTGGATTCTGGCGCTTCCTCAATGGTCTGGCATTCGATAACTTCATCCGTGGTTAAATTCCGGATTGTGATTTCATCGTCAAGGCTTGGTATATATAAGGTCTGATATTTCGGGATTTTCTTATCCCTCATTCTCTGCTCCGCTGCGCGGACAAAGTCCTGCAGCGTGCGTTTTGTTTCTCTTTTCATTCCCATAAGCAGCTCCTTTTATCTGTTAATTTTTGATCTGGTCTAAGTTCACCATATCAGAGGGTGTAAAGCCTCCGGTAAACTCCTGTTCAATGATTTTTCCCATTTCCCAGCCCACTAAGGGTAAGTCATTGAACCAGCAGTTATCCGTGGAATAGCGCTCCTGTTGGCCCCCCACTGCATCCGGGTCCCCCAGCTTCGCGATGATCTGCACGCGCACATCCTTTCCATTTCTCAGCTGGTCCAGGATCCGGAAAAAACGGGTATAGACTTTTTTTACAGCCAGGGTAAATTCCCCCTTTAAGCCGGTGGCCTTGCTGTCCACATCGATGCCTATCTGCACATCCTCCCGGTTGATGGTCACCTTCTGTTCGATCTTGGACAATTCAAAGATCTTCTCGCCGTCCACCCATACCTCGCCCCAGGTGCCGCTTAATGTCTGGTATCCTCTTACTTTTGCCATGGTATGCCTCCTTTACATAGTTACTACCAGGTGGAGATCCTCCATGGCATCCACAAACTTTACATCCGAGGATACAAAGACCTTCGTTCTGGTATTATACATTGCCACCGCCGTGTCATCCATGGCCGAGGTATCGATTCCCTGGCCCTCCAAATAAGAGCGCTGGGCCTCTACATCGATGGCCGCCGTGTTGTCATAACTTGCGTCTAATACGTTTCCGGCCAAGGTTTTCTGATAGGCCCGGATTGCGGCAATGAATGCCTGCTTATTGTCATAGTCATTGATCACCTTTCCAACGTAGCTTTCTTCGAATGCGGACTTTAAATCATCCTGGTATAAATCAATGCCTTCCATGATTTTGATAGAGGAGAAATCCTCCCCTTTATCAGCCGTGAATGTCACCAGGCTGTTAACCCCGCGTCCAATCTTATACTTTTCTCCATCAAATACCAGGATCAGCTGCCCTGCGTCAATACGGTCATCCGGATCGGTGGGAACGGCAGCCTCTGTCACGTCAGTTAAAACATAATAGGTGGCAGACCGCTGCAGGGAGAGCCCTGCTAAAATTCCGGCCATGCGGGCACAGTACTCGGAGACGGTAAATATCGTTTCCGACAGCGTACTTTTTACCCCATCGGTGGTGTAATTGATGATCCCTTCGTGATCAGAAGCACTGTTTGGCAGCACGGCCTTAAAGGTTTTATGATTATCCTCTCTGCAGCCTTTGATCCAGGCAGAGATCACCGGCACATGTTCTGCCGTAATTCCCGGAATGGTTAAATAATTCCATCTTAAATCCTTTAATACTTCCAGCTGGGCAGTGAAATCTGCAGCGGCAGTGGTTTTTCGCAGGGCAATCACACGGGAAGGCCCTCCTGCATAAATCAGCTTTAAATATTCATAGTTCCGCTGCGTCCAGTGCGTGAAATTTACATCCGTAATACTGTTGTAAATGTTTAATTCCTGGCCATCTGCCGTATCATCGGATAAGATCACTGCAACAATGCCCCGTGAGCTGCGGGCAATGGCTGTCACTCCCATGGTCTGAAACGAAATAATGATTTCGGGTAAACCCATACTTTCACATCCTTTCTATCAATTGATTGTTATGCCGTCCTCCAGTGTTTCCATCAATGGAAGAGGCTCTGCCTCCTCAGCGCTATCCCGAAAAGCCAGAGTAAAAATGGCGTGCAGCACCCGGTCCGTTGTTTGAAAGTCCAGGCTCTGCACGGTAATGGCCCGCGTCCCAAAGCGGAACACGGGCCGAAGCATGCCATCCACCTGTTGGGATATTCCCAAATATGCGGCATTGCTTTCTTCTTTTGTATGGATCGCTGCGTCAATAAGAATGCTGCGGTCCGTATGGCTGTTATTTACGGTGTTATTTACGGCTGGAATCATATCCAGATAAATCCAGTCCTCCTTTGCTGCCAGGGGATCCTCATCATCCGTCTTTACGATTTCCTCAAAGAGCACATCAAAGGCTGGAAAACCGCTTTTAAACAGGCTGATCAAAGCCTGCTTTATTTCCATAAATGTATTCATTAGCGCCTCCTTACAGGTCATGGGTGTTTAAAAAGTCATTCAGCCACATCTGCAGGTATGGGGTCAAGTATTCCCCGAGCTCCGTTAAGGACAGCTCCATCATGTGCTTTCCTTTGACAAAGCCCTTTCCTCCCTTGAGGCGGTGGCCATATTCCACCGGATCAGCATAATCCGCGTTGGTGTAAACCTCAATGGTATACTCGGAACCCTGTTTGTTGATTTTTCCAACTTTCCAGCTATCCTGCAGGCGCCCGGTATCCACCGGCGTCTTTTCTTTTACTTTTCCCTGCAGTTCCCAGGCAAGCTGGATCACCATCTGTTCAAATTCCTTCGGGTATTCCTGCTCAATGGTCTTTGCCAGGGCCTTTTCCCATTTGTCCAAGTCCTTAAAGTGATAATCGGATGTAACGCTCATTTATGTCTGCCCCTTTGCCAGCTTCACCGGGTACTGGTTATGGGAAGAGTAGTAACCGCCCCTGCCAGCTTCCACCAGAATCCGGTGTCCTTCCTGCAGCACTTCCACGGTATCAGTCTTTTGAATGTCAACCTCCGGGCGGACAAACAGGAGGTAATCCATGTCCGCTTCAAACACCGGTTTTTTCCGGTACAGCTTTCCACCGGAAGGACTGGAGAGGGCGCAGGGAATACCAGGATACATGACTTTTCCCTCCAGCCCCTTTTTAAAAACCGTTTCACCGCCCGGTAAATCCTCTTTGTACGGGCGGTAAACGGTGCAGGTGTCACCATAGGTCATTGCTAAAATATCTGCTTCCGTCATGACTTATCCTCCGGCAGCTTCATCTTTTTAAACGGGATCAGCTGGCTTTCGTAGTTCTTCACAAAGCTGACCGTCTCCTTGTAGGCGCTGCTTTTATCCCGGTAGCTGATGGTGGTGTCTCCCCTGCTGACGCTGGAAACGTCATTTTCCGCAGGGCTGATCTGATCATAGCGCAGCATATCCTCCACGATCTGAGCGGCCACATCCTCCGCCTGTTCCGGCAGATCCGCGCGGTTACAGAATACCAATGCACGATTTACCGCACGCCTGGTGTACCGGAGGACTGTGGCCTGATGTTCCTCTGAAAGGCTTAAATCACTCCGGACTGTCTGGACGATCCGGTTCAGCTGTTCCTGATCCATCTGCCGTTTCCTCCTTATCCAGTCCTTTGTCTGACGCCGTTTTTTTTGCCTTTCCCTTTGTGGAAGCTGTTTCTGCAGGCGCAGCTTCTTTGTTGTCTGCAGTTGGGGGCTCCGGGGTTGCGAAAGGACCTGCAGGAGATTCTTCCTGATTTCCTTTTGCCGTCATCCGCTCCATCACACGGTTGTACAATTCATCAATGAAGGCGTTTCCATTTTTGCTCTCAGCGCTTCCCCCGATCCTTGTAAAACCTTCTCTCTCCAGCTTTGAGGCAGCTTCCTCGCTGGCTACCTCACGAACCACATTCAATCTCTTTAACTGTATCATACTGGTTCCTCCTCATTAACCGTTAAGTTCCTGTTTGATATTGACCTTGACCGAATCCCAGCTCTGATCTAACATCCAGAGATCATGGAACTTCCGGTAATCCATGGCCCAGGCCCGTTTTCCCTGGTAGGTTTCCGGATCAAAGATCCTCATCTTGTCAGTTCTGGAAACAGCAATAGGCGCACGGCGCGGGCAGATGATCCAGTTGACGTCCTTGGCATCCTCTGCGGGCGCAAAACCTCCCATCGTCTGACCCGCTGTGGCACCATCCCGGAATAAATAGCTGGTCTTCATACGTCCGCTCCCTACACGGATGATCGGGTGCTGGCCATTTAAAGCTTTTACTTTCAGCTTTAACTCTCCCTGCTCGAATTCCGTGACACTGACACTGCGGGACAATTTATCATTTAAATCAAACATAGCAGCTACGGGGATGCTCATAGTAATGACGAGCGGTGTATCATCACCGACCACATCCTGAACAGCAGCGATGTCATAGTAAAGTTGGCTTAAGATCGTTGCCTCTGCAGGGATATATCCCCCTGCGGCGTGGTCTCTGGTGATGGCCCCAGCCGCAATGGAGCTGTAGCGGTACGCGTCAATTTCCGGGACTACCTTTTTATTCTGGAATTCACCCATGACTGTAGAAGCCGTTAAAACAAAGTTGGTATCGTTCACCTCATTTTCATCAAAGGTAAAGCGGCGGCCACGGTCCTGAGTGAGGCTTTTGGTCTGCCAGGTTAAATCTACATCTCCATCCACAAACCCGTCCTGCCGGTCATAGTTTCCAAGACCGTCCATGTCAAGCTTGGGAATCTTTACCTCGGAGCCGCTGTTATATTTGACTAAGTCATCATTTAACTCCATCCACCCGGAGGTGGCAGTCTCTTTCGCTGCCTTGTCCAGTTCTGTCTGAATGATCGATGCGTATTCGATTGTGTTTGCCATTTAGGATATCCCCTTTCTGATGTTTCGTGCAATCTGGTCTCTTAAGCTGTTTTCTGAGACTGATGCGTCTCCAAGCCCTGCAGGAGTCTTTCCGCGCAGCTTCTCCGTCAAGGCAGCGGCCAGCGCCTGTTTAAATACATCCTGGACTGTGGATAAACTCTTTTCCATGTTTTCCTTACTGGTATAGTCCAAAATACCTGCAAGCTCCACCGGGAAGCCGTCCTTACTTAAGGCGCCGAGTGCTGTTTCCTTTAGCTCTCTGGCAAGCAGCTGGGCTTTTAAATCGCTGACCTCTTTGTCCTTGGCCTCCGTTTCTGCCTTGCTCCGTTCCTCCGGAGAGAGCTTTGAAAGCCGTTCCTTTTCCTTTGCCCTGGTTTCAAAGTCTGCCTGAGCCTTTGCGATGGCAGCATCCAAATCCGCCTGGCTGTAGGTCTTTCCGGTTTCCGTGGTTTCCTCCGGTTTCGTTTCCAAGGAATCCTTACTGTCTTCTGTCTCCTTGCTTCCTCCCAAACCGATGGAAGATAAAAACTTCTGAAAGGCATTCAGCTGTTCCGCCTCCTGGGTTCCTGTTCCCGAAGCGGCAGGATCTGTAGCCACTGCAATGGTTCCTGCAGCCGCTGCGCCCGATCCGGTGGGTTCTGTGGTAGTTGTAGTTGTAGTACTCGTTGTTTCAGCCATGTTCGTTTCCTCCTCAAATTTTTTTTAACGCTTGTAAATGGCGTTTTTTCTTTTTACAGACCGGTTATTCCGTATAGCCAAGCCGGTCATCCTCCGGTTCCTCTGCTTCCTTAGGCGGGGCGGTTTCCCCTAAACGGTTTCTGATTTCTGTCTTGATCCGGTTCGCCATGTCCATAGCTCCGGACCAGTAATCCGTATTTATGGAATCAACATCCCACTTGATGGCATCGATCCGCTTCAAAATCCACTCCATGAAACATCCTCCTTTTACGCAACATATTTCTTTTTCCACTCAGCAAACTTGATATTTTCCTTCAGCGGCTGGACCCCGGGCTTTGCGTCAAAGACGCTCTTATCAAACCATGCCACCACGGTACACTTGCAGTTAGGATGCAGCGGAGGGAAATTTTCCCCTGCCTTAGCTTCCTCTACCGGGATAATTTCCCCGTTCCAATCCTCGCAGTGACAGCTTGCCGTGCTTCCCTCGCTGCCTCCGACAAAACGGTATTTTTTCACCCCGTTTTCCTTGTAGGCATAAAGCTCGCCCTGGTTTGCAAAATACTTGAATTCCGTCCGCACCAGGCGCTCCGCAGCATATTTCCCGCTGTCCATAAGCTGGCGGATGTTTCGGGATATTTCCTGCACACCGGAGCCCTTGGCAAACCCTAAGCTGATCTGGCTGCGGGTCACAGCAGCGAGCCGGTCCACATTGTCCCATACCGCAGTGGAAAAGGTTTTTGTACTCCAGGGATAATCAAGCACCCGGCGCACCAGCTTTTCATCAAACCTCGCCACGTCAAAGCCGATGCCAAAGCCCTTCTGGATCCGGAAGCAGCCTTCATAGTAGTTAATCTTCAGTGTTTCTCCGAAAAGCTTCTCTAAGGACATTTCTTCATCCCCCGCCAGGCGGATCATGGCCTGGTAAATAGAAGAGAGAAGCTGTTCCTTCCGGCTGATCCGGCTTTTCATGGTCAGGGTATTTAATTCCAACAGAGTCCGGCTGCTTTTTGCCGCTCGCTTTGTGGCTTTCACCTCTTCGATATACTCCTCTATGGACTTTTTCCAGACACGGTATTCCTTTCCGGAAAGGAGCTTTCCGGCCTCTGCAGGAGTTAGCTGGTTGTCCTTGGCATACTTCCCATATAGGGCGGCGATCTCGGTTTCGATTTCTGCCGCTGCTTCCTCGTATAGAAAAAATAAATCAGCCACTCCGGAATCAGCTGCTTTTTCCTGGGCCAGAAGCCGCTCCTTAGCTTGTTCGATCCAGTAGCTTTTATCCCGCTCTGTCATCCGATGCCTCCTTAGCTTCCTCTGCCTGATCCACGGCTGCGGACTGGAGTGCGGCGGCCAGTGCCTCATAGCCGCTTTCATTGCCAAAGTTCTGGTTCTCCTCCTTCAGTTCCTCGGCGTACTTTTCCATTTCCGCCTTGGGATCCTCTACATTGGGCAGCATCTTTAAGCGGCTTTCCTTGCTTAGAAGATCGGAGAGCATCTGGACGATCTGTGCCGTTTCCAGCACGTTTTGAGGCTTATTGCGCCGAAATTCCATGTCAATGTCCCGGTAATCATAGCTGCCACCCATAAGGTTGAGCATGTTGGTGATCAGCTCGATCCGGCGCTGCAGGGCTTTTTTGAATTTCCGCTCCTTAATGGAGCAGACCTGTTCAAGACCCCACAGCTTATAGGAGACGGCCACGCCGGATAAGTTGCCGCCGAAGCTGTCATCCGTTAAGTTGGGGACGCTGGAAAAGATATGCATGTCCTCCCGCAACCGATTTTTATAATTCTCCAGAGGAGTATCAGATACCTCCTTAATGAGCCATTGGATATCCCCGCCGTCTTCCAAGATAATCGCGCCCTTTTCCTTCATGTCTGCAATGTCCTGGCTGCTGACATCCCCCATCTTTAAAACCTTAAGCAGCGCCTCGTCATTATACTGGAAGTAGTTGGCCGTGTTGCTCTGCACCCGGTTATAGGCATCTACAATGCTCACCACGCCTTCAAAGTCTCCCAGGCGTTCCTCGTTATTGATAAAATAGACAAAAGGCACGTCATTCCAGTAATGAGGCTGTATGTCGATAAGCTCCATGGGGCCGCCGTCAATGGACCGAAAGAACCAGACGTCACTTGGATCCCAAAGCTCTGCTTTTTTAATAGGCCGCCCGTCCTTATCCTTGGACCGGATGATCCGGATCACCCGCAGAGGCGTATCAAAGCCGGTTTCGCATATCATGACGGCGGAGCCGGGCGGCACCTTGGCAAACCGGATCCTTGCATCCTCATCCATGTAGAGCATTTCAAAGCAGTCCCCATAAATACTGCATTTCTTGGCTAATTCCACGTTTTCATCCTGCTCATCATTATAATCAAAGATATCCTGCAGGATCTCCATGTAAGCATCATTCCGGCTGGAGTAGACCACCGGTTTTCCCAGGAAATAACCCACAGCGGTATCTGTAATGTAACGGGGCATGTTATTCACGATCTGGTTATTAGGAGCTGTCTTATCCTTTTTCGTCTGATGGAGGATCGAGTGGTCTCCCCGGTAGTACTTCTCCATTTCCCCATACTTCTGATCCAGTTCGTTTTCTTCGATGATTTTTTTAATGTCTGCCTCTGTCAGCTGCTCCACGGCGCTTTTTTCCATGTATAAAACCATAGGCTGCCTCCCTTCTGATTTGTTTTTCTGTTTCTATAAACCAAAGTCCGCCCGGTCCATGATCTTAAACCGCTTGGTTTTCTTTGCAATCGTTCTGGCTCCCTCCAATGCATCCGGGCCGTCGTCATGGCTGGCCATGGGAAAATGTAAGAGCTGCTCCAAAAGCATCTTGTGGCGGGCATTGAATTTGATGTAATGGTTCTTGATGTCCGGCTGCAGGGTTTGGATCCGCAGTGTTTTGTCGCTGGTCTGCGGGACCTCCTCCACAGGGAGATAAAGCCCGGCCCTTGCCGATGCTTTGACAAGCTCTTCCTTCATGAACCACTGGAACTGGACGGTTTCCACACCGAGTTTTTTATAGCCTCGTCCATAATCCCGGCGCAGCCGTTTCTCCTTCTCTAAGACATCCGTGATGATCTTATCCGGATGCCGCCGTTCGATATCTGCATCCAGCACATACAAGTATCCGGTGGCTTTATGCTTGGCCAGGGTAATGATCGCAGAAAAATCGCTTTTCTTGCTTTTGCCCAGGGACGGATCCACAAAGCCGAAGAACTGGAATGCGTTATCTTTAAAGTTCATTTCCGCCTCATTGTAATACTCCAGCCATTCCTCCACGAAAATGCAGTCCTCCGGATTGATGGGCTCGTTCTGCTCCTCTGAATTAAAGGATGCCTCCCCAATGGAAACCCGC
This sequence comes from Lachnospiraceae bacterium 54-53, assembly GCA_041223105.1. Classification (GTDB taxonomy): domain Bacteria; phylum Bacillota; class Clostridia; order Lachnospirales; family Lachnospiraceae; genus Lacrimispora. The sequence goes on along the minus strand of JBCLPO010000011.1, from coordinate 139,690 downwards.
ATGGCCATTAAATCGTAGTAGGAGAGCTTTTCCTCCCACAGCACCTCTGTCCCGGCAAGCATTTCCTCCTTGTGGTCTAAAAAGTAGGCCAGGGCATCTGCTTCATGGTTATCATTGTCCAGATCGGTATAGAGCCCCTCCCATTTCTGCCATAAATCCTCAGCCGGAGAGAAGCTGATCACTGCCTTGTATTTGATGGACCGGTATGCCGGATTGCGCAGTGTCTTGGCTAACAGGCTGTCATAATGGAGAAGGGTGCCGATGTAAATGATGTCCGTGTAATCATCTCCAGACGGGGAAACAGCCTTATTAAACCAGTTCTCCAGTTTTTTCCGCTGGTCTGGCGTCCGGACGTTTTCGTCATTCTCCACATCATCTAAGATCAGAAGGTCCGGCCTCCAGTTCCGGTGCTTTCTCCCGCGGATCTTTTTGCCGGAACCGATGGCTTCAATCTTGATCCCGCTTTTCGTCACCAGAACGTTGGAGCGCCAGACACTTCCGGAAAGGCTCCCAAAATCTTCTAAAATGGCCGGGTTCTCTTCAAACTCCACCCGGATGTTTTCTAAAAAACCCTCTGCCTGTTCGCTGGAATCGGAGAGGATAATGGGATAGTGCTTATATTCATACAGGACGCTGTGCATGGTGCCCTTAAAGGTTAAGTTCGTGCTTTTTGCATGGCCACGGGGCGCCGCCACCGCGCGCCGGACGCCGTGCAGCCGGTTGATCTCCTTTGCCTTTGCAGGAGTCAATGGACAGGTTCCTTTTAAGACACCCTTCTGCCAGATAGCGTCTAAATCCTGGTGGAACTTTGGAGAGGGCTTGCTGAAGTAGTGGGGGAAGTAGGCCCGTCCGAAAAACTCCATGTCAATGGCCCCCAGCTTCTTACGGATTCCTGTAGGGCCGGTTAAAGGGAGTCCCAGCTCATACTCACGCAAAAGAACAGCCCGCTCGGGGGAGGCCTCCCTGTGTAAGTAAACGTTTAAAAGGCCTTTTAAAGCTTTTAAATCGGAGCCGTCATAGGCGCTTATTTTGTTTTCTGCTTCCGCCATTGCACCCAAAAGGGCTGCGGCAGCCGTCTGTTTTTTCTTTTTCACCGGCTCCTCCTTTCTGACAGCCTGCATCCCAAACGCATAAAATACCCGTAAACGGCCAAAAAGCCGCAGACGGGGAAATTTACCTAAGCGGACGTTTGTACGGATTTAAACGGGATGAAACGTTTTTTAAAAGGGGTTTGGGGGCAAAGGAAAAGAACCTGGGACAGTTTAGGGGAAAATGGGCTGGCTCCGCCACCCGGCGCCCCTGATTCTGGCCGGTTCTTCTGCAATATGTCCTCCGTTTCCTCCGGGAAGGGACGAATCAACCTTCCGTTACCGTTACGGGATCCTGTTCAGTTTCCTGATTCTGTGTTTCATTCTGTTCTGATTCCTGTGTTTGCTCCTGATCGTTTAAAAGCCGGAAGGAGAGCGGAAGCGTCTTTTTCTCTCCGCATACCGTAAGCTCCAGCTTTACCCGCCTGGCATGCTTGTCTATTTTTATGATGCGGGTGGAAAACCACTGAAGGACCCCATCATCTAAATGGATCTCTCCATCCTCATCCTCTGTGGCCAGTGTAGGCTCTAAGGGAGTCCCGCCCCCGGACAGGATCCGGATCCACTCGGCCTCTAAGCAGCTTAACGCAGATGGATGCAGCCCATCCGGGCCTAAAAACCGAAGGACTCCCGGAATGTCCTTCACCAGGTAGTAGTTATCCGCTGTATAGGTCAGATTCACAAACACGTAGCCGGGAAAGAGAGTGTATTCCTTTTGATCCCAACTGCCGTTTACCCGGACCAGCCGGTTTTCCCTTGGCACACATGCCGGAAACTGCTTTGCGGACAGTGCGGAGGCTACATTCATTTCCTGTCCTGATTTCACTGACAGAACATACCACATTTGCTATCCCTCCATTCCTTCCCGTTTCTTCTGGTTTAAGTAATTGCTGACTTCTTTGTAAAGCTCCGGCTTTTCCTTTGCCATGGTCTCAAACACCAGGCTCTTGACTGCTTCCATTCCAGCCTCGTAATTATCCTGATTCTGCACTTCAATGCGTTTCTTGTAAGCAGCTGCCCGGATTAAGCCGTTGGTCTCCTTAATGAGCTTTTCAACCGGCATTTCCTTCATCTGTTCCTCGTCAACGGCAGTCAAAGCATTGATTACATGATGGCTTGCAAGCCGGATTAATGCTTCTGAGGTGTCAAGATCCGGATAACGGTTCATCTCATCCATGAGTATGGAGAAATTACTTTGAGCCACGTTGATCATTTCCACAGTGGCCAGAAATTTCCTCGCATAGGTGCAGATGGCCATCTGAGACATTTCTTCTCCGTTAGCCTTTAAAAAGGCAACGATCTCCCGGTAGGTGCAGCCGGTAAGAAGCATCTGCTCCACGGTGCATTTTAAGTCTGCAGGGAGCCTGTCGACCTTTCCCGTACTCCGTTTCCTTTTTTCCATCCCTATACCTCAATCATGTTATCTTCAATGCCGCCTGCTAAAAGCCGGATTCCCTTGGCCGTCAGCTTTGCTTCCAGGGTACGATAATCATGATCGGCAATATCAGCCGCCTCATCTTTACTGCTGATTAAGCGCAGCTTGATGTACTCTTCATCAACCAGGAAGTTTACGGAGTCCAGAAATTCATCTTCCGATATGCCATCTTCCCGAAGGACACGTTCCACGCCGATCAGTTTATTGTACTTGGTACGCAGAATGTTAATGGTACGCAGCACCCGGCCATTGTTATGGATAAAATTTCCGGCCCGCAATTCAGACTTGTCTATGTAGCTCATGGTTAGCTCTCTCCCTTCTTCAAAAGAATGTTAATGATCTGATCCAGTTTGCGGTCTGTCTTAGCCTGCTCCCGGAAAAAATCTTCTTTCGTCAGATAGTTCTCCGCTATTTTTTTAATATCTGACCGTACCTCATCAAAATCTTTTACATGGGTGTCTCTTGGAGTATAATCTTTCCGGATCTGTCTGATATCCGTTTCGACCTTATCCAATGATTTTGTATAGTCCTCTTTCCTTACAGCAGTCTCCTGTACCTCTTTTACCGTTCTGGCGATATCGTCTACACGAGAGAAGAGGGTACGTTTAATCAGAAAGGTTATTGCTCCAATCAGAGCTGTTACAAGGATACCGATTAGCCACCAGGTTCCGGTGTCAAATGCCATTGCTGGGCTTGTGCTCATTTCTTGGTTCTCCTTTGGTCAAAAAAATAGAGGGTATAGCTGGTTCATGGACCAACTATACCCCCCAAACAGGCAAAGGCACAAATAAAGCGTTTTATAATTTTTTCTTAATAGTCAGTAAAGAGATTCAGCTGTCCGTCTATGGGACGGTTCCTGACTTTCTCTACGATATCACTTACTATACTTCGGATCTGGACGTCTGTCAATCCATACCGGGCAGCCAGCTCCTTAAAGTTGCTTCCGGTAAACTCACTCCGGATCTGTTCATTCCGGGTCTTCCGGTTAAAACAGTCCGTTTTTGGAATATAGATATTTAAACCACCATAGGTAAGCACAAGCTTTTTATAAGTATCCAGACCAACCAGCTCCGCCAGCTGCAGCTGATCATCATTTAAATCCGCCAGCCTTATGGTTAGTTCGCTCATCGGCTGTCACCTGCCTTTTTCCTAGCATTGCTTACGTAACGCTTCAAGATCTCCACCAGTTTGTTTCCGGCCCGGTAATCCAGCCATACAAAGGGGTTCTTTGGGGTGCTGTCAATCTTTAGATCCTTTTTTATGATCCCGCAGAGCCGGTCCCCTAATGAAGCGCTGCTGGGGGAATATTTCTGGAGGTCATACATGAGCGCCCACACTTTTTTCTGCATCCCTTCCGTCATGCCTCCGGCCACTGCCTGGTGCTTTTTCACTTTCCGACTGGGCGGGGGAGTGCCCTGCCGCAACTGAAGCTCTAAAATCACTGCATTGCCCTCTTTAAAAGATAACTCCTTAACGGAGCCTTTCCCGGTCATGGCGTCAATGAGCGCATGCAAGTCATCCTCATGGTCTGGTCTTACAATACCAAGGGTCTGGCCGATGGCATAGATTTTTCGGATCTGCTGTCCAGTGATAGCGTTCATGTCCTTCCTTCCTTTCCTCTTACTTTATGAGGGAAGCGTCCCCGGCTTCCGGCGCTTCCTTTTCTGCCTCCAGTCCAACCTTTAAGCCCTCATCCACGATGACAGATGACCGGATGATCCGTATCGCTTCCTCCGTGGTGCCTTTCCAGCCTCCGGCCTCCAGCACCTGTGCTAAAAATCCCCAGTTGATCACCTCGGCAGCGAGATAGGCCCAGTCACTGGCCTCCTGATCGGAAAGCCCGGCTACCCTCATTAAGATATCCTTATCCTTTTCAAAGCGCCCCTTCAGCTTTTTCTTTAAGATTTTCTGGATCTTCTCATCAGCAGTAATCGCCTTTATGGTTTCCTCTAAGTCACCCTCAGTATAATCGCCTTGGAATACCATTCCCAGCAGCCGCTTGCAGGAATCCGTCAGTTTAGTTGTGGTTTCCTCCTTTAAAAAGTCCGGGGCCACCTTTCCGAGTACCTCGCGGATCATGGTGGTGGAGACGGGCTTCACGGTTTCACTGACCGTTACCAGGACACGGCTGTTTTTGCTGCCCCAATAGGTAGCGCTTTTTAATTTGGTGTCCTTTAAATCATTTACCGCCCGTTTTTCAAAGTAACCCTTTAAGTATTCCAGCCGCTCCTTGGTTTTAGCAGCCGTTTCCATCAGCCCGGCGTATTCATCCACCATACGCTTTAACTTCTCCGCTTCCAGCTCTTCCGGGGTTTTTACCTTAAGCAGAACCTCCCTTTCTTCATTCATCCGCTTCCAGCTCCTTTCCCATGTGGTCACAACAGCTTTTGCAGAGTGTGAAGCCCGCAAGCGTTGCCGTCTGCTCCGTGCTGCCGCAGATATGACAGCAGGGAATGTGCTTCCGGATCAAAAAGCCTCCGTCCTCTGTCGTGCTGATATCAACCGCTGTGCCAGGAAAAAATCCCAGCTCCTGGCGCATCAAGCGAGGGATCGTTATGCCGCCGCTTTTACTCAGCTTTTTATAGTTCTTCATGGCCAGCCTCCTTTATGTTTTTTCCTCACTCTGCCTTTATCCGGGCTTGTGACCGGCGCCCTGACGGGCGGCTGCATTAAGGCGGGGCATAACGCCCCATTATGCTTCATAGATGACTTTTTTCAGGGTCAAAGCAATGCCCAGCTCTTCAGCTCCTACAGCAAGTAATTCTATGGCAAAATCACTTAACCTGTCTTTTACATTGGATTCAAATAATCCGGATTCCTCTAAATCAATATCCATTTCAACGGTGAGCTTCATGCTATTTGATTCTCCTCCCATATACGGACTGATCACCGTATTTCCTGATTCTGCAGATCAGGGTAAAGGTTGCCTTTACCTGCTTTTCATTTTTCAGATCATCGGTCTGCAGCTCATAGACATATAGGTGTTTTCCGTTATCGCGTATGTATACGGTTTGCTCATAATGACGTTCAAACTCCGGGGCATTATACCTTTCCCCGTACCACCGGATGCTTAGATGTTCATCAATGCACCGGGGTTCGAAGTAAAATTCCTCTCTTGTGATCATAGGCTGCCTTCTTTCTCCACCTGCTCCGGCTTCGGACAGACTTCTTTTACCCGGAAGCTTATTCCGATGTCCACAGGCTCCGCCAGGCACTCGCATACAGTCTTAAGCAGGCAGTCTCTTAATTCCGCTTCACTCATACGGTCAGAGCTGACCTCCGCTTTAATGGTAACCTCGATGCTGCTATTTCCGCTCTTTTTAATTTTCATCCGGGCCTCGTCCCATTGTTTCGCCCAGGCCCCCGCTTCCTTAAAACGCCCGGCATCCTCAAAGGTGTAACGTCCGGCAACAATGCTGCCAAGCTCCACGCTCTGGTAAAGGCTGTCCTTAGAGATGCCAAGCAACTGAGAAGCTTCCCTGGAAGTGTATTTCCCAATGAAGCAGCCCTGGTCATAAACGTTATAAAGTTTTTTTGCTCCCATCTGCCATTTCCTCCTTCGGATCCTTCTGGTACGGAGCAAAGGCAAACACCTCCACTTCCCGCCCCGTTTCACTGATCACAATCCTTCCCCTTCCCAGGGTTCCAAGCAGACCGTAGGCTGTCCAGTTGCATCCGCTTGTGTCCCCTTCCCTGGGGCTTCCCTTTCCGGTATATCTTCCGATGCACTCCTGGTAAGCGTTCTGCGGATCCCTGCCTGCATCCTCCATTTCCTTGACGGTCTGGATATGTCCGCATGCCGGGCAGATAAAACGCCATTTGCTTCTGTCCGCCCCAAAGAGGACTTCCCCCTCATCCAGCCATCCTTTCAAGGCCGTTTTGTTCATTTTGCAATTCCTCCGATTCCTTCCATTTCACTTTCAAATACAATCTTCATAGTGCCTCCTTGTAGATCAGCTTTGTTTTCCGCTTCCTGGTCAGAATCTTTTTCAGTTCCAGCCGGCTCACGATCTCTAAAACCTCCGGCGTATCCTTGACGATCAGCCAGTTCTCCGGAACCAGTCCCTTGGACTTTAGCAGTTTTTTCTGTGCCAGGGTCGGACGTTTTCCGTTCTTCATAAATACCTCCTTTTTTGCATACCGGGCATAACTTCGGGATTTTAATGCTCATTTCTGCACCAGGGGAAAAGGTTCTGCTACAGACGAGCTTCCCGCATGTGGTACATACAATGGATATCCCCGTGCGGTCTCCTCCTGGAGTACCGGCATCAATGCCTATGTAATAGAATCCATCGGGTAATTTTCCATTCTTCATGGGTTCCCTCCTTTTTGTTTGCCTCACTCTGCCTTTATCCGGGCTTGTGACCGGCTCCCTTACGGGAGGCTGCATTAAGGCGGGGCCTTGGCCCCTGTGCCTGATTCAGTTTAAAAGAAGCTCAATTACCAGCCAGAGCACGTAGCCCATCATCACAACTCCGGCGGAGATAAATATTCCTTCCAGCAGCGTCTCCATCCAGTCCATGGCCGGAGAGCGGCTGTCATCCTCAAAATCATCCACTTCCTCAAAACACCTTTTCCTGTTGGCCCTTTTTCTGCGATTTCTTTCCTGGCCCTTTCTGTCACTCCATGCCAGCCCAATGAGAAGCATACAGCTCACTGCCGTTTTTAATCGTTCCATGCCATTCCTCCCCTATTTTCTCTTTGACTTCCCAATAAGAGACAATACAATTAATGTTAGGCATATCATTCCTGTTATATAAACTGCCTGCATTCTGTCACCTCCTTAAATAAACCGGATCCCCATGGTATTGGCCATCTTTTCTAAGCCCTCCAGGGATATATCCTCGTTATTGACCGCGTTGTTAAATACATTTACAGCTCCCCGGATGCCCCATTTGCTGTGGCTGATCCGGTAGAGATAGGAGATTTCATCCGCCATGTCCCGTTCCTTCAGCGCTGGGAATAGTCTTGTCACGTCCTCTCGCCTGACATCCGTTGTCCGATATCTGCCGTGCAGCCTGGAACGGTTGAACTGCTGGGCGAACATAGCTTCCTGCTTTCCAAGCATCCGGTTGTAGACCTCCACATTTCCGATCAGAACGATCCCAACGCCCGGCTTTCCAGTCATTAAATCTTCGTCCGTCCACCGGCTGATTTCCTCTAAAGCTGCAAACTTTAAGTTCTGCGCCTCATCGATAATGATGATCTTATCGGTGTTTCGTAGCGTATCCTGAATGGAAAAGCTTAAATCATCCGTCCTCTGGCTGTCGGAAAGCTTCAAGGCTCTGGCTATGTTCTTTAGCAGGCTTCTTAAGGTTCCTGTAGAGGGAGAAGCCTTTAGGTAAACGGTAGTACTTGGATTGTCCTGCAGGAACTTGGCCGCTGCCTTTGTCTTTCCGATCCCGGCATCCCCGTCAATCACCACAATGCCTTTTTCCAGCTGGCAGTAGCGAATCAGCTTATAGGCCCCTTCAGATATAGAGGTTGGTATGTAGGTCTGTGTGGTCCGGTATGGCTCGGCCTTCTTTGAGTTTTCCTCCTGCTCATCCTTGATCTTAAAGAATTCCTCCAGCTTTTTTTCCAGCTCCTCTATGTTTCCCTTTTCGTAGCTGCTCCGGCGGTACTGGCTGAGTGCGCTGGAGCTGATCCCGATCATCGGCGCCGCCTTTGCCTGGCTGATTTCTTCCCGTTTGAGATACTGCTCCAGCTTCTCCTGCAGAGCTTCATTGTATTTTTTATTCATAGTCCTGTCCCTCCTGTTTTCTTGCCGCATTTTTATTCATGATATCTAAGTCCGCTTCTCCGACAACCTTTTTAAACAATGGCGTTTCCACAGCCCTCTGCAGCTCCACCACATCCGGATCCGCTTTTCCCTGGTAGGCTTCTTTGTTCCGTTTGGCTCTTGCCAGCGCCAGATCCATGGCGGTGATCCGGTCGCAATCCGCGATCATGATATTTTCCATGTATTCCTTTTGAATCTTCTTAAGCCGTCTGGTGGTCTGCATGGCCTCCTTAACATCCTCTTTGCTGGCGTTGTAGGAAAGAACCGTATTGTCTGCAGCCGGAACCGTCATAATGAACTTGTCCTCCAGATCATAAACCCGGATCTCGGAAAGATCCTCAGGATCGTAACGGTAATAGACCTTTTCCTTCTGCATCAGCTGGACAAAGTCATCATTCCAGTAATCAATGCGGCCTCCGGCAATATCCAGATGGACACCACGGCGTCCCACGGTCTGGATTCTGGAGCTTCTCATCAGCATGAGGCTTAATTCCTCCGGCGCGGCTTTCCGCTGCCTGGTCAAGTGTTCATGGAATACATCCAGCTTGGCTTTGCCTCTATCTGCCGTTACAGCTCCGTTGTATGGCTCTAAGTTGAAATGCCACTCGATCAGCTGCTCCACGATTTCCTTGAATTCGGCCTCTGTGTAAACGGCATCTTTTTTCAGGACGTATTTCAAACGTTCTGGCTTTTCAAGCACCGTTCCGCCGGTATAGGTTTCAAACAGCTTGGACAAATGGTCCTTGACATCCCGGAATCTCCGCTCAATGATCTTCGCCTTGGCATTCCTTACTATGGCGTTTGTCATGGAAATTCCCAGGCGCTTGAACACGCCCGGAGGCTCATGAAGCTCCACACCTTCCTTTTTCTTTCTCTGCCTGTGTCCCAGGCCTCCGATGTCATGGTTCAAAAACTCGCGTCCGTTATCCACATAGATATTTTCCGGAAGTCCTTTACTTAAGATCCCCGCCCGCAGGGCGATCAGCGTCGCATCGGAACAGGGGTTCCGGGTAATATACCAACCGGTAAAGATTCCGGAACGGGCATCGAGGAAAGCGGTTAAGTGGGGCCGGTAAAGCGTCCCATCAGGATCCCTGATAAATACGTCAAAGGTATGGTTGTCTGCGATCCACCATTCATTGCTCCGGAGATCGTCATAGACTCGTCGGATATATGGTCCGCATTTATCATCAAAGGCTTTTTCGCCTTCCCTTCCAAGAACCTTGACGCCATATAAGATATCCCTCTGCACCTTCCGGTAAAAGGAGTGGTATCCGGGGATCTCCGTGTAAAGCTCTGGCTGCTTCTCCCTGGTCCAGTCCTTTGCATACCCGATGCACTGCTCAATGGAGGGCTGGCTCTGGTCTAAGTAATAGTAAAGGAACGCCTGCCAGACCGGTTCAGGAATTGTGCTTTTTCCTTTTTTCCACTTCCCGCGCTTGTCTACAAGGCCACCGAAGTCCTTTTGTTTCAAGGCCTTTCTTTTCCTATAGAGCGTGTCGATGGATATGCTTTTATCAGGGTATTCCAGCTTGCACCAGCTCACAAAGGCTTCATCCACCGATGCCTTCGATGTGACGCCGGGCCTTTTCCGGTAATCATCCCATTGTTCCAGCAGCCCTATCCAGAAGTCAATTTCTTCCCGTTCCGCCTGGGTAAACTGGTCGATCTCCTCCACAGGCTCTTCGTTATCTGGCACCGCCGCTTCAGGTTCCATGTTCTTTTGATACCAGCGGAGCTGAAGTGTTTCATCCAGCTCGTTTAGCGGAATCAGATAAGTCATTTTATTTTTATCGTTCAGGCTTTCTACCGCCCGAAGCTTTCCATCCTTGATAATGCGTTTTATGTACCGATAGCTACAGCCTTTTACCTCAGCCACCTGCTTTGCGGTCAGCATTTCCATGTATCCCTTCACCACCTTTACGCCTGTCATCATCAGATACAGGAGGCGATCCCTGTATGACGGAGCGGGTGCTCCGTTTCGACATATAAATCTGTTATTTTCCGGAAATATATGTTACAATTTTCCTATCAGCCCTGCCAGGTTGAAAAAGAAAGGAGGTATATTTCATGACTGATATTGAAGCCTTAAACGAGTCCATTGCCGAAAAACTATATACCCAAGAACCACTTGCTGAAGCCATTTTATCTTTTCTTGCAAAAGGGCATCCTGAAATCCGCCGTGAGTTATTGGCAAATTATGACCAGATCATCGCTCGTAATACCAATACCTTAATCTCTGAAGCAAAACAGCGCGAAGCAGATATTGAATCAATTCCATAAGCTACCGATTAAATGTGGCAATCAGATTCCCTTCAAGTTCAAATACATTAATCGAAGATTCTAAGATTGCCACTTTTACCATTTTTCCATGGTATTTCATGATTAAATCTTCATTCCAATAGTGTTTTCCGTTGATGGTGATTCCATATCGTGAAACTTTCTGCTGAACAGTTTTCTCTTCCATAAAACTCCTTTCTGCCCTGCCATCTTCAGACCAGGTAGGGCGGTTCCTGGTGACGGCCTGAAGGCCGTTTCGGCTGTTTCAGCGTTGCTTTATGTTGCAAAACAGGATTTGACTAACAAATCGCCAAAAGAACTGGCCGCTCTATATGAAGAAACTCTTAAAGATCATAAAAGCCAGTCTAAAGGTTTCAAGACTATGGATAGAAGCGATCTTGGCCTTTAAAGGTTGAGTGAAATATGGATAAAATCCAGCAATACCTTGTTTAAATCTGCTGAGTATTCTGCGCATCCTGCTTCAAAAGTTCCTTTGGTATACTGGTGAAGCAGAATCATATGCTTCACCAGTATTTCTCTGGCTATTCGACTGATTTCCTCCTCATCAAGGTTCTTCTCCACAATTAAAGTGACTGTCTTTTTATCAGCTTCTTTGAGGAGGAGCTTCTCGTTTTCGGTTTCAATTAGTTTTGCTGTGTCTTCCTTGGAAATACCGTATCCAATAATTACATGATTGAAATTTCGAATCGCTTCCATTGCTTCCTTAATATCTTCCGTAGAGGAACCGAAGCTTAAAACCGTGTTATCTTTGTTTATTTCCATCTGTTTTCCTTTCTGCCCTGCCATCTTCAGCACAGGTGGGGCGGTTCCTGTGGACGGCCCAGAGGCCGTTTCGGCTTAAATGTTTCTTAAAACATCCCTCATCAGGGAAATACCGCTGTCAGCAGCTACGTTGACCACCTTATGGCCACCCTCATACTGGATAATTACATAATCCGCTTCCTGATCCAGCTGCATGTCCTTAATATCAGCTCCAGCCCTGGTCATTTTTACAACCTTGAATAATTCCGCTACTAACTGCTTTTTTGTGTTTGATCTGTTCATACGGTCCTCCTTTACATGGCGTTTAAAAACTCTTTGAAATCCTCTTCATTTCCACCAAGCTCCTTTATAATTGGGATAATATGTCTAGCTCCCGATGGCTTCCCATGTGTGGCTTCGCTGATCCTGGCGTTTGGAATCCCCATTCTTCTTGCAAGTTCATTCTGTGAAATATCCTTATAAACCAGCTGGATTTTTACCCATTGCCGGAATTCGTTGACGGTACTTACTTTCTCACCCATTCCAGGCACCTCCTTATATTTTTGATGTTTCTTTTTCGTTTTTCAATGGTAGCAGATTCTTTAAAGTTTTTTGTATTATTGTTACAAAATAACGTATACAGTTAGAAACTAACGTGTTATACTACTAACTGTATCACTATTACAATTATATATCGCTATAGCGGTAAAGTCAATATAAAAATCGCTATAGCATGATTTATTTTTCTCATGGGGGTATTTACTTTGACCATTAATGAAAGAATCAAGGTTTTACTTAAAGAAAAGAATAAAAAACAAACTGAATTAGCTGATTTTATTGGGGTTAGCCAGAATACAGTCAGCGATTGGATCAATAAAGGTAAAAGCCCTTCAGCAAACTTGGCATATCGCATTAGCGATTTTTTTGGGGTGAGCCTTGACTACTTATTTACGGGAAAAGAGTTTTCAATACCAGTTAGCGCTGAAAATATGACAGAAGATCAGATAGAGCTGCTTAAGAATTATGTTAGGTTGGATCAGCGGGGGAAACATAAAATACATACTGTCATTTATGAAGAAATGGACCGGATGGATGGGAAGAATTCTGTTGCTTCATCCGACCTTTTAAAAGACAAAATTATAGGGTAATAAAAGCACTGAATAATGTGCTTTTTATTAATTTTTCTCAGTGAAATTTAATGGGAATCTAATGCGAACCTTTTAAAATGCAACAAATCGTTTAAACCTTGATTTTACCTAGGTTTTCTCGCAGTTCGCATTAGACTTTTTAGGGTTCGCATTAGGTTCCCATTAAAATTAAGTTTCGCTTCATTTTTCCACTTCTTTTTTAATTTAATTTAAAAGGTAAAAGGCAAACGTTTTAAATGCTTCAATCCCCCATAAAATATACACTTTTTACCATTTTATGTAATTCCTGTTAAACGATTTAAAAGGTATTTAAAAGGCCTATTTTTTTTCTTTTTTGAGTAGCACATTTTTGTGCTAAAATCTCTATTTTCCCCGGTTTTCATTTTGCAGGTTCCCATTATATTCGCATGAATAAATTACGCCAATTTAAGAAGCCGTAACGTAAAAAAAGCCCCATTTCATGGGCTTTCTACGGTTTTAAGGATTTATAAGGGGTTCTAAGCGTACAGGTTCCCATTAATTTGCAGTATATACGCTAAATCACAATGGTGGTATTGTTTGGAATGAAAACATGGGGGCAATAACGGCTACTATACGTGGAGATGCTTCAGGTGTAATTGATGATTAATTGAGTATATAATTGACAATGGTATCCGAAAAGATCAGACTCATTAAATAGGGCTGTCATAGGACTTGAATGGTTTTTTTGTATTATGCTCATTGCGTATTTTATAAATTGATAAAAAAAGATTATACACTGGAAAAAGTATGGCTGTTTTCCGGAATATTTATATTGTTACAATTTGCAGGCGTATATCAATTTGAATTATTATTGAAATATTATAATATAGTTTTAAATAATGTAGTATTTCATGATGTTATGACCGGTCATGCATTTTCCATTCTGTATGTAATTTTCTTATTGTATTATTTAATAAAAAGTAAGAATGACAAAACAAAAAACGGTTTGACAAAGATTGATATCATGGTTTTATTCCTACTATTATTGCTCCCATTTTTACGAAGTATAATTCTTTTTATTTTTAGATATGTTATTGAAGGTGTGCAGAGTAATAGAGTATCCATAATAACACGCATTATTTTCACGGAAGATATGCATTATTCCGAGAAGGCTGATAAAGCTGAAGGGATTATGGATCAATTAATGTTGATAAACACCTATATAGATATTCTTCATCCAATAGTGATATATGGAACCATCTGCGTTGCCGGAATTGCTTTATTTAGAGATAAATTTACTTGTGAGAAATATCTTGCATTGTCAGGAACATTTATTTTAATCCAATATTTAGGGATAACATATTTTGATAAAGTATTAAATTATTTTGATAATTCTTTTTATACGGCTAACATCAATATGCTGTACAAAATAGTACTTAATTATTCATACCCCCTATTTTATGCAACTTTTCTCGTATTATATTTTTTAAAAAGGATATATTTTGTTTTTTATAGCAAGCAGGGCAAGTAGCCTGCTTTACTATCATATTGTATACGAACTTAAGCATGAAATAATTAAGATAAACTTATAATTGTTAAAACTCCTTACAGTATACTTTTGTAGGGAGTTTTTAGTTAGGGCGATAAAAGAAAATAATTGAGCCGGAACCAGCTGCAGTTAAGAGTGCTGAAGATTACTACTTTGATTCCTCTGATTATATGAATTTAATTCATTGTATTGATCAATTAGAAGATATTTATAGAGATGTACTTCGATTAAGAATATTACACCATCTAACATCAAAGGAGACAGCTAAGATATTAAATACGAATGAAATGAATGTTAATACTAGGTTTATGCGTGCAAAACACATATTATCTCAAAAAATAAAGGAGTGTAAAGATGTCTAAGCAGTCACGTTCCGAAAAAAACGATTATTTGCTGGAGCTGGCATTGGAAGCTCAGTTAGATGAAGATGAAGAGATGAAATTATATAAAGATGAAAATATAAATCATGAGTATATTTTTTCTATAGATCATGAAGCAAAGATGAAAGAAATATTTAAACTCGCAGAAAAGAAAGATAAAATGTATCAAAGAAAGAAACTTTATATGAAAACAGTCGCCAGCATAGCTATAATTTTATTCTTGACTTCTTTAACTATTGCAAATGTTGAAGCGTTTCGTATACCATTCATGAATATATTTTCAGAAATAAAAGAAAAATCATCAATTTTTGGTGTATCAAACGGGAATAATATTAAATTAACAAAAAAGTTTACAGATTATGAGCCAACTTACGTACCTCAAGGTTTTAGTGTTGAGTTTGTTAAAGAATCAGACGATACATATATGATCCAATATGTCAATGAAAAATTGGATCAGTGGTATCTGCTGACGTTTAGTTTAGATGCTGCATCTGTTGCCATGGATACAGAAGATAGTGTGGTGGAATACTTTGAATTAAATAAAAGGCAGTTTACAAAGATAACGAAGGGAAATGATAAGAGAATTATTATGTATATGAATACCAGTCAATATGAGGTAGTGGGTAATATTGATTTTGATACTATCTTAAATATTTTGCAAAGCATTCATTAATTCTTGTTATATTTTCATTTTATATTTCGTATAAGTAATGAAAAACATTTATATGGAGGTATTAAAATGAAAATGAGAAAAACATATTTAAGGTGCCTGGTATTCATTGTATTATCAACTTTTATCCTAACTCTTCCAGCATACGCCTCAGAATCCCCAAAGCCGTTCTGGTCTTATATGATTGCCATGTCGGGAAGAATGTCAGTAAATAGTTTTGGATTGGCCACTATTACGGCTGAATGCAGGGCAGATGCACTTACAGTTGATAAGGTGAACTTGAAATGTGAATTACAGCAATTGGACGGTACATGGAAAACAATCAAAACTTGGGCAGAAACAGATAATAGTAATGCTGCTTTATTCAGCAAAAATTATGCTATATATAAGAATTACAGTTATCGCCTGAAAATAACGAGTTCTGCATATAGTAAAAACACTCTCCTGGAATCTGTTTCAGAATATTTTGATTATGGATATTATCAATAGCACTTTCGAATAAGAATAAGCAGAATAACAAAAAAGGGGCATTAGACCAGGCTATGGGATGATACCTCTTTTTCTATTTTTTATAAGTCAAACTTCTCACTCCCTTTTGGTGTTATACAAACCCAGCCTTTATGGTACAATATAAAAGAATCAATCATCACCCCATACATCGGAGGATCAATATGAAAAGAAACTTTTCAGAGCAATGCCGGATATTGTTCGGACCCCTGAAGGGCCATGAAAAAATGGTGCTTTCAACCGCTTCCAATGACAGAGTCTCCTCCAGAATGATGAGCATTATCATTCTGAATGAAATATTCTATTTTCAGATGGACAGAACTTTCCGAAAATATGGCCAGCTTGCAGAGAATCCTCATGCGGCGCTGTGCAAAGATAACGTGCAGGTTGAGGGGATCTGCGAGGAACTGGGCCATCCGCTGAAACACCCGGAATTCTGCGCTCTCTACAAAGAACATTTTCCAGGCTCTTATGAACGGTATACCTTTTTGGAAAATGAACGGTTATTTTCCTTAAAGCCTCAGTTTGCACAAATGTGGACCTATGAAAACGGAGAACCCTTTATCCTGAAATTTGATTTCAGGACCGGTGAATACGAAAAAATACGTTATGAAGCGGAGCCGCCTGTAAAATTTCTTTTGTAAGCGGGCGCAGATGCATTCTGAAAGTGGCGCCTCCCCCAAATATCCGGACAATGTCCTATGGAAAAAACCATAAAATCCAGCCGTCGGCTAACCGGAAATATGGTGTCAATCCGGGGAAGTACCGGATATCCCCTGTTTCCTACCCGCTGCTGCAAAGGATGCGATCAGGGAAACAATGGGCACCGTCATCACAACTCCCAGACTTCCTGAAATCCCCTGCATCACCTCGATCACCATGTTATTGGAATTGATGATCTGAAGATAAGGCAGTTCATAAGCATAATTCAGCAGCAGCGTGCTGGCCGCACTTCCCACGAAGGCGAGAATCAGGGTATTGATCATGGTTGCCTTACCAAACAGAAATGCGGATATCCCGGCGATCACCACGCCTCCCACCGTACCGATTACGGCACAGGCCGTCTTTCCTGACCAGCCCCCAAGAAGATACATGATTACAAAGGTGGTGACGGCCGCCACCAGCACAGCCGCCAGAAACGGGGAATATCCCTTATAAATCATGGGGATGTAGAGCCAGATTATGCAGATGAACGTAAATACCAGACCGACGCAGGTCAGCACACCTTTTTTTCCGCCGATCACGCAGACTACGGCCAGAAATATAAGCACAAATCCCAGCACGGCCCATTCCCGGTCCACGCTGTAAACCGTATGAATGGAAATGTCTCCGGCCAGGCTCTGTATCACAACCACCCGCATCCCCGGCTGGCAGGCGGCCCCGAATAGAAATCCGTTGTTGCTGGTGGCCTCCGCTGTCTGCCCCTTTCTCGGACCTGACTGTATTTCAATCAGAACGTTCTGCTGCCCGACCCTGTTTCCGTCCTCCTGCACATTGTCCTTAAGAATCTCTATGACCTTCGCCCGTTCAAAGGTTCTTCCTTCCGTTGATACCAGGCTGGCAATGTCTACCTGGTTAAATTGGATCAAAAAAAGGGCAAAGGCGGCCATCAGAACAGCAAACAGTACCCATTGTATGTGTTTCCGGCCATGGCCGCTCCTAAAGATCACAAATGGTGGTTTTTGCTCCATGTTTTATAATTCCTCTCTTTTCTCATCATTCAAGCTGTCCCGACAAGCGGTTTCCCGCACAATTCATTGTCACAGAACAGACAAAGGGACGTCCTGAGTGAATCAGACGCCCCTGAGACCTATAATCATTATGAAACTATCTTCTGGCAACGTCGGTTTTCTTAAGGCTGAAGGTCTGATCGATTTTCTGCAGCTGTCCGCCTGCGATCTCATAGGTGTCAATGGTAAATGTGCTTGGGTTCACCCGGATCACGGAATAGGTGGGGTTCCAGTTCTGGTTTCTGGCCGCAATGTAATCCTGCTGGCTCGGTATTAATTCGTAATACTTGCTGCCTGTGGAGGAATTGGCTTCCATATACAGGGTGCCGTCGGGGTTGGTCACGCTGCCGGACATGGTGTTCGCTATGGTATAGCAGTTATTTTCAGCCTGATAGGTCGCATCGTTGTAAGGGAACACATTTCCTGCCTCATCCTTTACGTTGTCCCAGTCATAAAAATCATATTTTGCATGAGTCTTTGAATCGGCTTTCAGAAGGTAACTTCTGGAATAGGTATGGTCATGTCCCTGAAGCACCACATCCACGTCGTATTTGTCCATCAGAGGGGTCAGCTGGGTTCTCAGCACGATCCCGTCGGAATCGGAGTGGTCCAGACCGCTGCCGTAGATATCCTGATGGATCATGACGATTCTCCAGGAGGTATTGGGATGGGCTGCAACCGCCTGCTTCATGGCCTGCTCATGCTCCGCACAGTTGTAGTTGTTGGTATTAAGGATCACGTACAGGGCCGGGCCGTATTTATAAAAGTAATCACCGCCGGCAGCGACGGCATCCAGTCTGCGCCTAAAAATCCGGCATATTCCACTTCATTGCCGGGATCCCTGCCTTCCACATTCTTGTTGATCTGGTCTCCGGCGGAAAGTACAAAGCTGATGTCAGGATTGGCGGCCATGGCTGTGTTCAGCGTCTTGTTCCAGCTGAAAGCGTCATTTCGTGCCGCCGTATTCAGTGCGGAGGCATTTTCCAGCTTGTCCCCCCTGGAAGTGGTCTGCCCCTTGGAAGCGCCGATCTGGGGATCCCCTACATAAAGCATGGAGTAACTGCTGAAGCTGTGGGTCTTAAAGGATGCGGTCTGACTGGGCGATCCGTTATTATAGTAACGGTAATAATAGGTCGTGTTCTCTTTGAGAGCCTCAGCCGTCACCTTGTTGCTCATATATCCGTCAATGGCCTGGCTGGCACCGCCCTCAAATACGGACGCTCCGCTCATATTGCTGTTGGTGGAGAGCTCAATCCTGGGTGTTGCCGTCCCGTCCGCTTTTGAATACCATGCGAAATTCATTTGTGTCTCATCAGCTCCCGGTGTCAGGGAGATTTTTTCATAATCCGTGCTCATCTGGCCTTCCCACTTCTGCACCCAGCTGTCCCAGGCCTCATCCGTTGTAGAATCCGCGAAATGCTGGGTTGCCGCATATGCATATCCCCCAGCCAGCGCTAATGTCAGGGCAGCCGAAATAACCGCGGCCCCATACTTCTTTCTGCCGTTCATACATCATTCCTCCTTGTTGCCACGCCCGTTTCCTGCGTGATTTCCTTGTTATAAATGCTGGAAGCACTTCTCACTTTACAAGAATAAAACTCTGGGTTTCATTATTCAAGTGACTTTTCCAAAGCTTTACAAACTATATCTGAACTTTACATAAACGGAAACAGCCGAAAAAAACGGAGCAGCCTGTCTCCAGACTGCCCCTTCATAAACTCCTGTATGTTTTTCCACTGAGGGATTATCTGTCCTTCAATGCTTTATACTCATCTTCCTGCATCACGCTGATATACGCCGGACGGATGATCTTATCCATGTTGATCAGCTCCTCAATGCGGTGAGCGCTCCAGCCCACGATCCTGGCAATGGCGAACATGGGTGTAAACAGCTCATTGGGAATATCCAGCATGCTGTAAACAAAGCCGCTGTAAAAGTCCACATTGGCGCTTACGCCCTTGTAGATCTTTCTCTCATCCGCAATCACTTTGGGTGCCAGGCGCTCGATCATGGAATAGAGGTTGAAGTCTTCCATCCGTCCCTTTTCCTCTGAAAGCTGCTTTACAAAGCCCTTAAAGATTTCCGCACGGGGATCGGACTTGGAATACACGGCATGTCCCATACCGTAAATAAGGCCTTTCCGGTCAAACGCTTCCTTATGGAGAAGCTTCCTCAAATAACCCTCCACCTCTTCTTCATCCGTCCGGTCATGGACTTCATTTCTTAAATCCTCCATCATTTCCACGACCTTAATGTTGGCGCCGCCGTGCTTGGGGCCCTTTAAGGAGGCAAGCGCAGCTGCGATCACGCTGTAGGTATCTGTGCCTGAGGATGTGACCACGTGAGTCGTAAAGGTAGAGTTGTTACCGCCTCCATGTTCCATATGAAGGATCAGCGCCAGGTCCAGAACCTGGGCCTCCACCTGGGAATACTCCATATCCGGTCTCAAAAGCCTTAAAATATTTTCTGCCGTAGACAGCTTTTCATCGGGCCTGTGGATGTACATGCTTCCGCCCCGCTCATAATGATTATAGGCGTGGTACCCGTATACCGCCAGCATGGGCATGACGCTGATCAGCATCAGGCTCTGGCGAAGTACATTGGGAACAGAAATGTCACTGGCCTTATCATCATAGGAAGCCAGGGTCAGAATGCTTCTGGCAAGACAGGACATCATATCCTGGCTGGGCGCCTTCATGACCACATCTCGGACAAAATTTGTAGGCAGAGTCCGGCTGTAGCCCAGAGTCTGGGTAAAACGGTCCAGCTGGTGCTCATCCGGCAGGTCTCCGAACAAAAGGAGGTAGGCTATTTCCTCAAATCCAAAGCGTTTCTCACCGACCACCCCTTTTACCAGATCATAGATGTTATAGCCCCGGTAAAACAGCTGGCCTTCGCAGGGAACCTTTTCCCCATTCACGGTTTTGTTCGATAAGATCTTTGATACCTTGGTCAGGCCTGCCACAACGCCGCTGCCGTTTTTATCCCGGAGCCCCCGTTTCACTTCAAATTTTTCGTAGGCTTCCAGGTTGATTCTTTCATCGCTTAAACAGATCTCGGACCACTCTTCTACATTTTTTATAAATTCCTTTTGATTAATCATGCAAACACCTCTTTCTGAAATCCAATTGTCAGGTTCCACTGCTCTCCCGAAGTCTTCCGGCCGGGAAAACTCGCTGCCGGCCTCATCAGGCTTCCAAGCATGCGCCATCTCCTCTCAATTCCATTGAAATTTTTTCCAATGGTTCACTTTTGAACTTTTTCAATATAATATATAATTTTGTGGAAAATTGCAAGTAATTTTTTCGCATTATGGCGTTTTACAGCATTTTTATACTCCTTATGCATATTGACAAACGCTCCGTCAAATCTTATACTTTCCTTAATTTCCTCAAGTGGAATGATTCGGAGGTTGCACATGAAAATAGAATTTTCCTTGTTTTTCTTTGTTGAAGCCGTCGGCACCATCGCCTTTGCTTCTTCCGGAGCCATGGTGGCCATTAAGAAGCGGCTTGATCTGCTTGGAGTCATCGTATTGGGTGTTACCACTGCTGTAGGCGGCGGAATGCTGAGGGATATCATCATCGGGAACGTACCTCCTGCTCTGTTTAAAGACCCGGTCTATGTATTGTTAGCTTTTATAACGGTTATGCTTTTATTTATCATTGTGAGGATGAATCAGGGGATCCTGGCCGGGCGCTCCATGGAGACCTATGAAAAGGTCATGAACATCTTTGATGCCGTAGGGCTTGGGGCCTTTACCGTGGTAGGAATCGATACGGCTGTGCTGTCCGGCTATGGGGACTATCATTTCCTCATTATCTTCCTGGGCGTCATCACCGGTGTGGGCGGCGGCATCCTCCGGGACATCATGGCCGGACAGACTCCTTATGTACTCAGGAAACATATTTACGCCTGCGCTTCCATTGCAGGCGCCGTACTCTATACCGGGCTGCTGGGCCGCATAAACGGGGACATCGCCATGCTGACCGGGGCCTGCTCCGTGGTCCTCATCCGGCTTCTGGCCACCCGTTACTGCTGGAATCTGCCTGCTGCCACAAAAAAACATTCAGATCAAGGAGAAAATTCATGAACCGGAAACTTCAATATACCGTTGGAATTATTTTTGCGCTCTGCCTTATGACCGTACTTTTATTCACCTCCGTGGAGGCCGCCGTTTACTGGGTCCCCGGCTTTTTTGAAAGAGAATATGCCAAATACAATGTGACAGAAACCGTCTCCATGACCATGGCGGACTTACTTGACGTCACCGGCCAGATGATGGCGTATCTTCGGGGAAACAGGGCTGATCTTCATGTGGAGACCACCATGGGAGGCGTAAACCGTGAATTCTTCAACGCCCGTGAAATCGCCCACATGGAGGATGTCCGGGGACTGTTTCTGGGCGCCATATCCATACGCAGGGGCTGCATCCTGGTCATGATCCTGTGCCTTATGGCTCTGCGCCTGTTAAAAACCGATTTTAAACGGACCTTTCCCCGGGCCATATGCGCAGGGACAGGACTGTTCTTTGCTCTGTCAGCCGCTGCAGCGGCCGTCATCTCCACCGATTTTACCAGATATTTCATATTGTTTCATCATATATTCTTCCAAAATGACTTATGGATTTTAGATCCGGCCACCGACATGCTGATCAATATTGTACCGGAAGGCTTTTTCCGGGATACGGTTTTTCTCATCGGATCCATCTACTTCGTGAGCGTCTTTTTCATCTTCGCCGTATGCTTCTTTATTATGCGTAAATACGGGAAAAATCGCAAATAAACTTTACTTGTTACAGCAAATAACCTATACTGTAATTTGGATAATTATTTGAAACTGTATCTGATTTTATGGAGAGAACATTCAATATGACTCAATTTACGAAAAAGATTATTAGAATTTTCCTTTGTCTGCTTCTGTTTGTCACCTCCCCTGCAGGGATCTCTCTGGCGGCGGTTGACTGGCCGTCCGGTACATCCGTCCAGGCGCAGGGAGCCATCCTGATGGACGCAGATACCGGAACCGTTCTTTGGGGACAGAATATACACACGGAATATTTTCCGGCCAGCATCACAAAGGTCATGACAGCACTTCTGGTGATCGAGAACTGCAGCCTGGAGGATACCGTAACTTTTTCCCATAACGCTGTTTTTAATGTGGAATCCGGAAGCAGCAATGCCGGGATCAATGAGGGGGACAAGCTGTCTGTCAAGGACTGCCTCTATGCCCTTCTGCTTAAATCCGCCAATGAATCTGCCAATGCCCTGGCAGAGCATGTGGCCGGAAGCACCGAAGCCTTTGCGGACATGATGAATGCCAGGGCAAAGGAACTGGGATGCACGAATACCCATTTTGCCAATCCCAGCGGCTTAAACAACCCGGAACATTATACTTCCCCCTATGATATGGCCCTCATTGCAAGAGCCGCATTCAACAATCCTGTCTTTGAGGAGATCGATTCCACAACCTACTATAAGCTTCCTCCCAACTCCATCAACCAGGAAGGACTCTCCATTTATCCGGGTCACCGGATGATGCGTGAGAGTTCTCCTTACTATTATCCGGGCATTGTGGGCGGCAAGACAGGCTACACCACCCTGGCCGGCAATACCCTGGTCACCTGTGCGGAAAAAAACGGGCTGAAGCTGATCACCGTCATTTTAAAAGGCTCCACCCCGCAGTACTGGTCGGACACCAAAAACCTTCTGGACTTCGGCTTTGAAAATTTTGTTTCCTTAAAAGCTGCGGATTATGAAAAAACCTACAGCTCCATCACCAGTGATTTAAGCTTCAGCGGACTGTCCATCACCAGGCCCGAAGCTCTGGTTCTTGACCCCAACAGCCGGATCATCCTGCCTAAAACAGCTGATTTTTCCGATGCGGCGGCGGAACTCAGTTATGATATTTCCTCCGGCGACCCTCCGGGCGCCGTTGCCAAGATCAATTACCGCTACAATGACCGTGTGGTAGGTTCCACCTTTTTAGAAGTGAATGACGCCTTATTTCAAAAAATCGATGAAAAAGCCCGATCCGCTACGGATTCGGATGCAGAGGTTCCTTCCGAATCCCCGGAGGCTCTGGATGCATCCGTAAACGGCGTCGCTGCCGGGAGTTCACAAAAACATCCGGACGGCAATGAAGCTGCCGCCGCTGCAGAAGCGGAAGATTACAGGGAAAAAGCTTTAAGACCCTTTGAGATCCCCCTGGCTGCATGGCTCATCCTGGGAAGCGTGGGAGCCATCGCGGTGATCGGCAGCCTGGTGACCTTTCTGGTATACCGGAAGCACAAAGAGGAGCAGGATTTCCTGATCCGCAGGGAACAGCGCATGAAACGCCTTCAGGATTCCGGCGTTTCGGCAGATGAATTCAATTCTATCCTGGAACAGCGACGCAGCGCCTATACTTCCAGGCGGAAAGGGCGGCGTTCCGGCCGCTTTAAGTTTCGTTAAATGAAAAAGGGGATTGCATGAATAAATACGGGAGTTTATCAAAAAAAGAAATTTTGAGGAACGTTTTTATAACCATCCTCTGTCTTTTGGCTGCGACTGTTATCTCCTATATGCTGGTGTTTCTGGGAGGACATGCCAATAACGTCGGGATCGTCTATATGATGGCCATCGTTCTGATTTCCCGTAATTCTGACGGTTATCTGACGGGCTTAATCGCCTCCTTTATCAGCGTGACCTGTGTAAACTATGTATTCACGTATCCGTATATGGAGTTTGATTTTTCCATAGACGGATATCCTGTGACCTTTATCGCAATGCTGGTTATATCCATCATCACAAGTGCCACGACCACTCATTTGAAAAGGCAGAACCGTATCATCAGCGAGCGGGAAAAGCTTTTAATGGAGGCAGAGAAGGAAACCATGCGTGCGAACCTTTTAAGAGCCATATCTCATGACCTCCGGACTCCCTTGACCGGAATTATCGGTGCCAGCAGCACTTACCTGGAAGATTCGGCCAGCCTGTCGGAAAGAGAGAAAACCAGTCTGGTCATCAACATCCGGGAGGATGCCAACTGGCTCTTAAATATGGTGGAAAATTTATTGAGCGTCACCAGAATCCGGGATACCGGGCCTCAGGTGACCAAGCAGCCGGAGCCCCTGGAAGAAGTGGCCGCGGAAGCCATAGAGAGATTTCACAAAAGACTTCCCGATTCGGTCGTCCACGCGACCGTACCGGAGGAGCTGGTCATGGTCCCCATGGACGCCACACTGATCATACAGGTTATCATCAACCTTTTGGAAAATGCCGTTTATCATTCCAATTCTACGGAGCCTATCCGTCTTTCTGTTTTTATACGGGACGGGTATGCCTGGTTTGAGGTGCGGGACCGTGGAGTCGGAATCCCGCCGGAACGGCTGGATACGTTATTTGACGGATACACTCCGTCACCGGGCAACAGCTGTGATTCCCACAAGGGAATGGGGATCGGCCTGTCCATCTGCAAAACCATAGTTGCTGCCCATAACGGGAGGATTACAGCTGCCAATGAAGAGCATGGGGCAGTTTTTACGTTTACATTACCATTAGGGGAGAATGCTTATGAGTAAATTTACTATCGTCATGATTGAGGATGAAAAAAATATCTGCAACTTTATTGAAAGCGCATTGGAAAGACATGATTATAAAGTGAACACCGCCTGCAACGGGCGGGATGGGCTGGCACTGATCAATTCCCTCTGCCCGGATGTAATCCTTCTGGATCTGGGGCTTCCGGATCTGGACGGAATTGATATCATAAAAAATGTGAGAAGCTGGACCACCATTCCGATCATCGTCATTTCCGCCAGAACACAGGAGCATGAAAAGGTTGCTGCTCTCGATTTCGGCGCCGACGACTACATAACCAAGCCTTTTGGAACCAGCGAGCTTCTGGCAAGGATCCGTACGGCTCTGCGCCATGGAAAGCCGACGGTCAGCACGATTGACGGCTCCGTGGTACAGTCACCATACCGGAGTGAAGACTTATTCATAGACTTTGCCAAGCGTCTGGTCACGCTCAACGAGCACAAGATCCATCTGACCCAGATCGAATACAAGCTGGTATCCCTTCTCGCGGAAAATTCAGGCAAGGTTCTGACCTATGATTACATCATCAGCCACATCTGGGGGCCTTACGCGGACAACAACAACCAGATCCTAAGGGTCAACATGGCCCACATCAGGAGAAAAATAGAATCAAATCCCGCGGAGCCCAAATATATTTTTACAGAAATCGGAGTGGGGTACCGAATGAGGGAAAGCGAAATCTAAGAAAGGGGGTGAACCCCCTTCTTTTTATTCAGTTTCCGGACTTTGGTCTTCTCCACCCGCTTCTTTTTGGACTCTTCCTTTTTCTCATATATTTCATCAATGTCTTCCTCTTTCACCAGCTTCATGGTCTTAACCACATAGATCCGGCCGTCATCGCTCCGCCTCATGCGGATCTTTCCCTTTACATTTCCATGGACCGGACAGCAGCCGAGGGCCGTATAAAATTTCTGGTTTACGGAGAACCACCGGATCTTTTTTCGCAGCATCCGGTTGCATTTGCAGCAGATCAGATCGGTGACCGTTTTGTCCGCGATGGCCTCCTGCTTTGTCTCAAAGAGCCTTGAAATATATTTGGAGTAACCGGGAAATACCAGATATATCTCTTCCTCCTTATTTTCCGGCAGGCGGTAATAGTCCGTTGACCAGTATTCCTTTACCTTCTCAAAATCCAGGTGATTCATGATGCACCCGGTATAATGAGCGTCATCAAGAGCCCGGTGAAAGGGCCTTTGTTCCATCAGCTGCAGTTCCATAACTGCAATGTCAAGAGACAACCGTTCCTTGCCATCCCCGTAAAGCAGACTGTAAAGCTTCTGCACATCATAGTACAGAAAAGGCTTTGGAAACGGATTGGGCATTCCATAAAAGGCCATATTCCGCTGCAGCTCCGTTAAGTCCATGGAGCCCCAGGTGCAGAATACCGCTTCATCTCCACACCACAGCAGGAATTCCTTCGCGGCTTCCAAAAAGTCTTTCCCCTCTTCCATTAAGGTCTTTTCGTCCATATGGGTCACTTCCAGGATCTTTTCATGCAGCTCCGGATAAACCCGGGGTCTGATCAGACGCCGGAAGGAATCCACTTCATCCATGGTTTCGTTGAGCCTGACCGCCCCGATCTCTATGATTTCAAAGGGAAAATGCTCTACCGTCTCCTCCTTCCCTCCGGCGCTCTGGTTCCATTCCAGATCCAGTACAATATAATTTTTCATAATTAAAATCCTTTATTCTATCAGCCTCTTCAGTTTCTCACGCATATTCTGCCTGCGCAGCAGTGTTTCATCCCGGTCCAGACTCCATTTTCCTGATTCCCTGGAAAGGATATCTCCTTCCTTTACACCTTTTGGCAGCCCGGCGGCTTCAAGCTTTACCATGCCGCCTTTTTCATCTTCACAGATAACGATCCCTTCTCCGATCCTTTCTATGGTATACCGCATAAACCTTTCCCCTTTCTATGCCCGGCTTTAAGGGCGGCAGCTCTGGCACGGCTCATATCCCCTCCGTATCAGTTCTTCTCTGGTTCCTGAATATGTTTCCCGGTTCTCCGTTTTTATGGAGGCGGCTGACTTGCAGTCCGGAAGATGGAACTTTTTCGTATTGGTATTCACCACATACTCCCGGCTGACGGCCTCACTTTCCGCCTGGGACCGGTCCATGTCCCCGGTTCCGGGAAAAGTTACACCGGATCCGTCACTCACCGCAACCACGGTCCCCATCTGGTCCGTCCTCAGAACCTTGATGCCGCGTTTTTTTAACATTTCCATGACCTCTTTATGAGGATGCCCGTAATCATTATTCCTGCCGCAGGAAATCACCGCATATTCCGGGTCCACCAGATCCATGAATTGCTCTGAAGATGAGGTGGAGCTGCCATGATGGGACAGCTTCAGCACATCGGCATTTAAATCAAGGCCATTGGCCGCCATATCTTCTTCCGCTTCTTTTTCCGCATCCCCGCAGAGGACAAAACCGGTTGTTCCGTAAGCCAGCCGGATGCCTACGGACCAGTTGTTTAAGTTATCACCATAATCCCGGTTCGGAGCGATGATACGGAAAGAGGCATCTCCCAGTTTATAGCTGTCCCCCACCCTGGGAAGGGTGATTTTTAAATTCTTATCCGCCACGGCATCGAGCAGGCGCTCAAAGGTCTTTGTGGTGTGCTCCTTTTCCGGCAAAATGACCTTATCCACATCGAACTCCCTGATAACCGCTTCCAGGCCTCCGATATGGTCCGAATGAGGGTGGGTCCCGATCACATAGTCCAGCTTTCTGACCCCCTGTGCTTTTAAGTAGGAGACCACAGTCTCCGCCTGATCCTGTTCCCCGGCATCTATCAGCATGAAACGGCCATCCTTTTCTGCGAGAGTGCTGTCTCCCTGGCCCACATCAATAAAATGGACCTTTAAATCCGAGGCCCCCTCTGTCTGATTTACGACAGGCCGGTCCGTAATCAACCCGCCGCACCCGGTCATGCAAAGTACCAATAGTACAGCCGCTGCCGCCAGCAGACGCTTATAAAATTTTCCTGTTATTTTCTCTGTCATTCCTGTCCGCTCCTTCGTGTTATTATATGACAGAATCATCAATCCTACAAGTATTTTTAAGGGGAAGCGACTGGCCTTCCAATCCCCCTTTGCAACATCCACCGGATAACGGCACATAAAACCTGATATACGGGTTAAGCACTGCCTTATCTGAATTTACTTTAAAAGCGGAAAAGCAAGTTGCCATCTTTAAAGAAATGTATGCTTGACATACAACTAACTTTATTGTATGCTAGGCATATAACCGAGTTAGCTTTTACTAACCAAAAGGAGGGTGAATGATTGCAGACAGATCCTACCCCTGATCTTTATTATCAGGCACTGAACCAATATCAGGCAGCACAGCTGCTGTTTGAAGCAATTAAGCTGAATATATTTTCATTTCTGGACAAGCCGGCAACGGCAGCAGAAATAGCAGCCGGAATGGGCTGTCACGAAAAAAATGTTGAATTACTCCTGCTTGCACTTTTTTCAAGCGGGTATATTGAAAAGCGGGATCAACATTACTGCAATACAAAGGAGGGAGCCGCATATTTATCTGAGGCAAGCCCTTATTATCTCGGAAAAACCATTCTATTCCGTGAAACAATGACCTCGCTCTGCAATATTGCCGATCAAGTCAGGCATGGTTCCAAAGACTTTTCCGGCCCCTGGTATGATTTTTCCGCGCTGGCGGAGGTAACTGTACCCGAGATGTATGCAACCGGGCGGGTAAAGAGCTTTGCTGCAGAAATAAAAACCATTTTTCCAGATGCCTCATCACAATTAAAAATGCTTGATCTGGGCGGTGGTTCCGGTGTGTTGGCCATGGAATTTTCAAAGAATTATCCAGGCAGCAAGGCCTTTGTATTTGAGACTCCGGATGTGGCAGACACAACAAAAAGGATCCTATCCAAACATCATATGGAAAACCGCGTTTCGGTTCTGACCGGGGATTTTAATACGGATGATATGGGCGGTCCATACGATTTCATCGTCGCTTCCGGAATACTTGACTTTGCAACCGGGGATTTGAACCGCTTTATGGGGAAAATAGCGTCTGCATTAACAGACGGCGGCTGCTTTCTGCTGATCGGAAAATTTCCCGAAGCAGAAGGCCGCCCAACGGAAAATATGGTGAGCTGGCTTTCCGGATATATGAACGGGATAAAGCCGCCTCCCTCAAAAAAGCAGGTGGAAGCGGCTTTGGAGCAATCCAGGCTGCAGGCTGTCCGCCTTTCTCAATCCGGGCGGTTTTCAGGCTGTTTCTATAAAAAGGCGGTGTAAAATGGAACGATTGAAAACAGAAGTCATCAATGCATTTATTACTCTCACGGAGAACATCAACAACAGCAGAACGAATGTTTTGGATTTTGGCAGTGAGGACATGACATTTTACCGGGGCGAAATCCACATGATTAAAATGATAGGGGATTATCCGGGGATATTCAGCTCAGAAATTGCCCGCCGGTTTGGCATCACCCGGGCCGTCGTCCATAAAACCCTGCTCAAACTGGAAGACAGGGGCCTTGTCACCAGGGAACCCTGTGAGGAAGATAAAAAAAAGCACAAGCTGTTTCTGACGGAAAAAGGCCGGCTGGCCTATGGTTACCACGAAGAATATCATAATAAATATGACAGGATACTGTTTGATTATGTGGCAGAATTGCCGGACAGCCAACTGGAAGCGATCAAAGGTTTTCTGGAACGTGCAAGCAGCCTAATAAAAAATCACGCATAAATATCAGGAGAACAAAATGAAAAAATCACTTATTTTCTTATTGTCCATCATTGCGGTTTCATATTCCCTGACCGGCTGCCGGGGTGAGGCGCAGCCCAGAACAATCAAAGACTCAGGCAGTAATCTGGCTGAACTCCCTCCAGTATCGGAAATTGAGCGTGTTGTCGTCATCACGCCGCCGGTCACCTCCGTCTTGCTTGATGTCATTCCTGACAATGACAGGATCGTCGGACTCAGTCCGAAAGCGTTCGCCTTTTCCAATGCGGATGTCATGGCAAAGCTGTTTCCCAATTACACCCAGGTGGAAACAACCTTTGTGGGAGATGATTTTTCCATCAATACCGAAGCGCTGCTGCAGCTCGACCCCGATATTATTCTTTATTATGGTGAAGTGCAGAAAAAAGGACTTGAAAATATCGGACTGCCCATTGTCGATTTCTTCTCACCCGGCCTGACCGACCCAAAGGACGTAACCATGGTACGGGCAAAATAGGATACGTACCCCAGGCGCATAAATCTTCATTTTCTTATACCGTACGGGATATGGTGGTTTTTGGCAGGACAGGCCACAATTCTTATTTTGCGGCGCCCCGAAAGGAAGACTATCGGCAGGCGGATGAAGTTTTAGAACGGATCGGGATCGGGCATTTGCATGACAAATGCTGCAATGAGTTAAGCGGCGGGCAGCTTCAGCTTGTATTTATTGCCAGAGCGCTGATAAACTCCCCGCAGCTTTTAATATTGGATGAGCCGGAAGCCCATTTGGATTTCCGCAATCAGATAAGGCTGTTAAAGCTTCTCAAGAGCTTTGCTGCAGAGCGGAATATATCCTGCATGATCAACACCCATTATCCGGATCACGCATTAAGGATAGCGGATAAATGTTTTTTAATGGGGGATCAGGATTACAGGGTGGGGGCGGTACGGGAAATAATGACGGAAGATCATATGGAAAAATATTTTTCAGTCCGTGCCCAGACACTTTACACCGCATATCAGGGAAAACAAATACCACATTTTGTTTTTTTAGATGAGGTTTAATGATTTTCCCGAAGCTGCCCGCTCTCCGGATCGCAGTAATACTGCTTCCCATTCCAGTCGATCCAGCCTGTTGCCATGTAGCCCTTTTCATTAAAGTAATACCACTGATCATCTATATTCTGCCAGTTATTAACCGTATAACTGCCGTCACCGTTCTCATACCACCAGCCGGTGCTGTCCTGTTTCCAGCCGTTTTTACCGCCTGCCCCAGCCCGGTTTTGTTCCGCAGCGGAAGCATCCACGTATTTGGAGGGGGATTCCACCCATTCCCCCCTGCTCTCCGTATTCTGCTTGTTTACAGGGCGCACCCGGAAAGAATAGGTTCCGGCCTTTGTCATGGATCCGGTAAAATCCCACCAGGTTTCCGCAGTCGTCTTCACCGTTCCCACGCTCTTCCCGTCACGGTACAGCTTCACCTCGTAAGTCCCCGCTCCGGCAGCCGGACTCCAGCCGGCTGCGGCCGGGGACCTCCAGTCCGCTTCAGCTATGGCCCGGGTAAATTCACTGACTCCGGGAAGTTCTATGGTTACTTTAAGCGTCTGCCCTAAATCTTCCCTCTTCTGCTTTACATAAGTTCCTCCCTTTATCGTAAAGGAGGAATCGGATACGGCAAAATAATATCCTTCTTCCGCATACAGCTCCACCTCCAGCCTGGGCACATCCTGCTCATACCACTGAAAGCCGTCATTTATGAACTCAATATTCCCCACTTCAACCTTGCTGTTCTTCACCGTGATCTCCGCATTCTGATCGGAGATGGAGCCGCCCGGCGCAATATCCGCGGTCACGGTCATATTCAGGGTTGTGATCTTCTTTCTCGATGCCGCCAGTGCGGCGGTGCAGTTAAGGCCTGACACCAATGCTGCCGCCAGCACCAGTGACAGGATTCTCTTTATCTTCATGATCTGTTCCTCCTGTTTCCATATTAAATCTTCACCTGCCGGATTCCGGCATGGTGGCTTTATTATAACCCATTCTCAGGTGTTTGTGAATGATTACAGATCAAAAACATTCTGAATATTCTTATGATTAACCGAATATTTCCGATATATCATATATGAATTATTATATTCTCCCCTCCACACATGCGGAGAGTCGAAAAAACAACCGGAAAGGGAATAAAAAAATGAACAAACAGAACAGCAACGCTGAAGATACCAGAAAGGAAAAGGGCTCATTCATGAAAAACCTGACAATCAGCCAGAAACTGATTCTGGGTTTTGGTTTCATGCTGCTGCTTATCATAGCTTCCAACATTCTGTCCGCCTTAAGCATTAAAAATATCGGATTCCAGGCAGAACGCTATTATCGCTATACCGTCCCCAATACCAACAGCACATGGACCATGAGAGCTGATTTAGTGTCCACGCAGAAATATCTGCTGCAGGCTATTCTTGACGAGGATGCCCAATCTGCTCAGAATAACCTGGAACAGGCGAAGGAAACTTCGGGCAGCGTTTCCAATGCTTTAAATGCTTTCGCCGGCAACCAGTCCTCCAGCGCCAGAGAAAACGATATCGCCCAGCTGCGGGATCTGCTTTCACAGGCAGGCACAGCCAGGGAAGAGATCTCAGAGCTGTTAAAAAATCCTTCAAAAGCAAATGATGACAAGGCCTATGAATTGTATCAAACCAGTTATTTGCCGGTCTATGAGCAGGCCCAGACCATCCTTTTCAGCTTTTCTTCTATCCAGCAGCAGTTTGCCGCCGCCCAGAAACAGGAAGCACAAGATCTCATGAGTTCCGCATGGCTGATGCTCGCCCTGTCTCTTGGAATTTCCCTGCTTCTGGCTGTCATTATCACATATGGTATCAGAAAATCCATTCTTGTTCCGGTGAAAGAAATTGATCTTGTTTACAGGGAAATATCAAAGGGTAACTTAAATGCGCAGATCACCTATGAGGGCCGGGATGAACTTGGCAGCATGGCCGGGAATATAAGAAACTCAAACGCCGTCATAACCGCTTAT
Organism: Lachnospiraceae bacterium 54-53; assembly: GCA_041223105.1. Lineage (GTDB taxonomy): Bacteria > Bacillota > Clostridia > Lachnospirales > Lachnospiraceae > Lacrimispora. Next base: position 107,083 of record JBCLPO010000011.1, on the reverse strand, counting down.
ATCCATGATATTACCGAAAAGCTCAATCTTCTGGCTCAGGGAGACATGCGTTTCTCCGTGGATCTGGATTATATCGGTGATTTTAAAGCCATCAAGCAGGCGATTTTAAAGACCGTATCTTCTTTAAACAGGACCCTGATACTGATCGATACTGCCGCAGGCCAGGTGAATACGGGAACCGAGCAGGTGTCGGCAGGGGCCCAGGAACTGGCCGCAGGCTCCACGGAACAGGCATCGTCCGTGGAAGAATTATCCGCATCCATCACCAGCATTACGGCACAGGCCGAAGAGAATTCGGAAAACGTAAAAAAAGCGGCCCAGTATGTGGAACAGACCAGCCAGAACGTGAAAAACGGCGGCGCCCATATGAAGCAGCTTACGGAAGCAATGGACAACATCGGCTCAGCTTCCGATCAGATCACAAACATAACAAAGGTAATCGAAGATATTGCATTCCAGACCAATATTCTGTCCCTTAACGCGGCCATTGAGGCTGCACGGGCAGGTACTGCGGGAAAAGGCTTCTCAGTGGTAGCCGATGAAGTCCGCAACCTGGCTGCGAAATCCGCGGAAGCCGCCAAGCAGACCGCGGAGCTGATCCAGCATTCCGTAAGTGCTGTGGAGGAAGGCACACAGATCACCAGGAAAACCGCTCAGATCCTGGCGGATATCGATGAAACCACCGGTCTGATCAACGTTATCGTCAATAAAATCAATGCAGCTTCCTCGGAGCAGGCTACTTCCATAGAGCAGATCCGCATTGGACTGGAACAGGTATCCGCCGTGATCCAGACCAACGCCGCCACAGCAGAAGAAAACTCGGCGGCAAGCGAGGAAATGAGCGCTCAGGCCAACACGTTGCGGGATGAGGTGGGAAAATTCAGACTGAATGAAGAACCAAAAGAGATTTTCGCTGCCGGTGCTGATTCCGTCACAGCCATCCCCCCCTGCGATACGGAAGAAATCATACCGGAATCACATTCGGAAAAATACTGATTTTAAATTCAGATCATAATATGGTGTAAGAGCGGGGATCAACTCCCCGCTCTTACACATTTCCCGCTGGCAAATTCAGCCAGGGCTTTATTAAATTCATCTTTCTGATCATAAAAAGAAGCATGACCGCTGAATTCAAAGGGCAGCAAAGTGGAATTCCTTATGCACTGATGCAGAATCTCACCCAGCTGGAGCGGCACGACCGCATCATGGATCCCGTGAATGATCAGGGTCGGAACCATGATTGCATTCAGATCTGAAAATAATACCTCATTGATCCAGGTATTGGCAATTGCCGCGGTCGCCCAGCCGGCGGCCTGCAGGCCGATCTGGAAGAACCATTCGGAAAATGGCTGGGTAATGTGCTGGAAGAAGAAAATGTCGCCAAAATTCCTTAACATATTGGGGCGGTCGGCATACGTCCCTTCAATGATCTGAAGCACGGTCTCCTTATCAACCCCATAAGGAAAATCGGGACGCTTGATGAGGCTGGGAGCCGCCGCCGCAAATAATGCAAGCCTTGAAACTCCATATCCTTTATGCCTTGCCATATATCTTATGGCAATGGCCCCTCCGGTGGAATGTCCCGCCAGGGTAATATCCTCAAGTCCCAGTACATTGATAACTTCTCTTACGTCATCAGCCAGCCGGTCATAATCATACCCGCAAAACGGCTTGTCTGATTCCCCAAAACCTCTTGTATCAATCCCGATACAGCGGAATCCCATTTTAGGAAGAACATCAAACTGATACTCGAAAAGCTTATGGCTTCCCGGCCAGCCGTGAAGAAACAAAATCGTTTTTTTGCATCCCGGATTAAGATCTTCCACATAAATATTAACATTGCCTTCCACAGTTATATAGTAGCCCATGATCTCATTTCACATAATCTTTTTGGTTTATACTATTCCTTCCTTCCGGCGGCTGTTACGACGTTTCAACTCATTTTCATCCTAATGCAGCATCTGTTCCTCATTTACCCACAGGTTCGCCAGCTGAACCGCCCCCCGGAAACCTGCAAGTGGAGGTTCATATGGATGAAGGCGCCACTTCATGTCAGGGTTTGAGATCTGCATATCCCTGCTGCGCCCTGCCAGATGAAGAGCTTCGCCGCTTGCCATCAAAAATCCCTGCTTGTGATTCCTGACTGCATTCAGCCATTCCCCTTCCGTATAAAAGGGGATTTCTTCCTCTCCCGCCTCAGGAACCGTGGACCAGCACTCTCCTCTGGAAAAGGAAAATTCCTCCATACCAAAATCCAGAATCCCCCTTACAACATCCGGGTGGCCTCCCAGAGACAGCCGGGCATGCTCCGGGTGCATACGGGCGATATGCCGGAATGTCTGCATGGAGGGAGCGATCTGCTCCCGGGCCGCCAGCTGCTCCTGTTTTACAAATTCACGGTTTATTTTAATCTTACAGATTTCCGCAATACTTTCGATCCAACGGACCGTTCCCCTGATTCCATAGGGACGCCGGTAAAGGGAAGGAATGCCATAGGTCTTCTCCAAATATCCGGCCGCTGCCGCCCCCTCCCTGCGGATGACCAGATTGATATGCGCACCGGCCATATTCTCCATTTGCCTGACGGAGGTATCCGAGGTCATAATACAGGCCGGATTCATGCCAAAAGCGCCTTTTAAAATGCGGACCAGCTCCGCCGCGTCGGCATGGAAACGGAACATGTCGGCACAGGAACCGATCAGGTTAAAGGATGGATGTTTTCTGGGAGAAACCTCCCTGGGGATGGTTTTTGCAAGACGAAGCAGGGTTTCCTCCACCCCCTTGCTGCCATGGACATCAAATCCCCCGGCTCCAAAAGCGATCAGGCGCAGATCCGGATACTTTAAGTTTAATTCCCGGGAAACCGCCTCCAGATCAGTACCGGTGACGGTCGGAACCGAAGACGGCAGCAAGAAGACTGTTTTTACTTTATCCTGCTCCAGTATTTGTTTCAGCGTCCGGTGCAGAGGCTTCATATCTCCCAGGGAAATATCCGTTTCATTCAAATGAGTGGAGTACAGCCGGCAGCCCCGCACAACACCGGCGCGGTTTAAAAATACCCGGCCGTACATCATATGTCCCATACACCCGTATTCGATCAGAGCGGCATCCCGTATGGGTGCCAATGTCCACAGGGTTCCCATTCGTCCGGACATGGGGGGACGGCATTGATACAAGCCCATTTCAATCACCTCCGAAGGAGGACAGCATTCTGTAAAGGAGCAAAGCTGTCCGTTCATAGCCGCACTTACCATATAAATCCTGGACCACCGGCAGCCCCGGAATGCCGTTAAGCCCTCCAAGCTCTCCGATGTGGTAGTCGGGACACAAATATTCTAAAACCGGAACATCCGCCTGATCATTTACCAGATGACAGACGATGGGGTCATACCCCCGCTCCAGGATCCTTTGCTTCCAGATCTTATCTTCCGGATAAAATTCCTCTATGTGCATGAGAATGGGGCGCATGGCAAACGACGACAGATAAAAGGCCAAAGGCATGGGGTCAATGGCCCCGCTCTGGGTGACAACATAATCCATTCCCTGAAAAACCGTTTCCGCCTTCTTTTGCAGGAGCCGGGCTTCCTGCCTGTCCTCTTCAAAGCAGTCCTGCCACGGGATTTTCAGCTGTTCTCCTATCTGACGGTAAATTTCATCGATCTCCGATACCTCATACACCTCATGGAGACTGTAATAAGGGACATCAAACTGCTTTTCCATCCACTCTGCCAGAGGATTCATGAAAGGGGAAAGAACAAGATTCAGACCTGCATCGGCTGCTGAAACAAAATCTCCCAGATCAGACCCGGGCGCCAGGAGCCGCAGCTTGAAGCCGGACTCTTTTAACAGAGAAAGTAGCTCTGGCTCAGGGTCTTCCTGGTCCGGAGACCGGCCCAGTATGTTGACGGTATTGTCCTGCCGCTCCGAAGGCATCATCAGATCTCCCAGTGCCACCAGAGTTTTCCAGTAACCGGATGGATAGCTGTTGCATTTGAAATGCCCCATGGACACATGCAGGACCTTCATGGACAGCTTCGGACGAAGCTCCCACAGGATTCCTTCCATATCCTCACCGATCACCTCAGGAACGCAGGTAGTGATCACCAGCAGAGCTTTGGCGCCGGCCTCCTCCATCTGTATCAAAGCTTTCGTAAGTCCCTCCCGGAATCCAAACACGGTTTCGCCGGCATCCAGCACGTAACAGAAATGAAGGGCATTGCCGTCCGCATCCTCATTAAAAACCACGTTCCTGCTGTATGTGCCGCACTCTGCCGTCCCTACCACCAGGGTGGACATCCCTTTGATTCTTGCCCCCAGTGCCAGCGCCGTGTGCATGGGACAGTGCTTCCCCGGATATGCCGCAGGCGTCAGGAATCTGATCCCGCTGTTTGACTGCACTCCGGAAAGGCATTTAAGGTGTTTCAGTTCGATCATTGTTCCGTTCCTCCAGCCAGGAGCAGATTTGCCAGCGCCCGGTAATGCTCTGCCATGATGCTGTCGGGAAATGCTTCTATCACTGTCTTTCCCTGATTTTCCGCCAGCTGAACTTTGGGATCCCGTGGAACATGATATAAAACACGGGTGCCGATTTCCACCGCTGCTTTTTCCACCAGCTCCGCCTCTTGTTCAATATTTTTTCCATTTAAAATGAGGCCCCTCAAAGCGGCATACCCCCGTCCGGAAAAGCTCTTAACCGCGCTTGCAATGTTGGAAGCCGCATAAAGGGACATCATTTCACCGGAGGTCACAATACACACCTCATCCGCATATCCTCCTCTGATCGGCATGGAAAAGCCGCCGCATACCACATCCCCGAGTACGTCATACAAAACAATATCCGGCTTATACACATCATAGGCGTTCAATTCCTCCAGCTTTTCAAAAGCCGTGATGATCCCCCGGCCCGCACAGCCCACTCCGGGTACCGGCCCGCCCGACTCCACACACAAAACTCCGGTGCTGCTTTTCACCACCAGATCTTCCAGGCCGGCTTCCCCTTTCTTCCTGAGAACCTCCAAAACCGTAGGAATATTACAGCCTCCCGTCAGATTCCTGGTGGAATCCGCCTTGGGATCACAGCCGATCTGCATGACGGTCAGCCCGCTTTCCGCCATAGCGGCTGATATGTTGGACACGGTTGTGGATTTCCCGATTCCTCCCTTTCCATAAACAGCGATCTTTCTCATTTAATCCCCTTCCTGTTCTGCCGTATCATACAGGACCTTTACCAGCTTTTCCGCTGTCCCTTTCATGGCAAGCGGCCCAAAGGTATTGAAGGAATCATCAAAAAAGACCACATTGCCGTTTTTGACTGCAGTGAGGGAATTCCAAACCGCCGATTCCTCCTGTGACCTTACAAACCCACGGGAGACGTCAAGAAAATCCTGGAAGATGATGTAATCAGGATCCATCTGCATAACGGCTTCCAGAGCAAGTGTCTCGTAAGTATCGGGATAGCCTGCCGGCTTTGTCAGGCCAAAGGTTTCGTAATAGTCTTTGTCTCCTCTGGTGACAAAGGACTTTCCCCCATTGGTCCGGAAGAGGGCGACAGTCTCTTCCCCATGGGCAAGGATTTTTTCCCTGGCCCCTGCAATGGCAGACTCCACTTCTGCGATCAGCGCGCCGGCCTCTTCCTCTTTTCCGATGATCTGAGCGCAATCCATGGTCTGCTCCTGCCATGACGCCTGATAATCCAGAAGAATCACCGGCGCTATCCGGGTCAGCTGGTCATAGACGGTCTCCAGCCCGCCATGACCCTGGAAGGTAACAATGACATCCGGTTCCGCCTCTAAAACAGCTTCCAGATTCAGTTCCCTTGAACTGCCAAGGTCCAGGATCTCCGCAGTGCCTGCATATGGCTTCAGAGTTTCCCACTCCCGTAACGCATCCATTGCCGTTCCGGTGGAGGAACCTGCGGAAGCCGCCGGAGGTGTCTCAAGCGCAAAAAAATACTCCAGATACATGGAGTGCAGAATGGCGATCCTCCGCGGGCATGTTTCCAGCACCACCTGCCTTCCGGAGGCATCGGTAATGGTCCGGGGCCATCCGGAACCGTCCTCAGCTGCAGGTCTTTCTTCTTTGGCATCTGCGGATTCAAGAACGGCAGGGCTGCTGCTGCCGCTGTTGGTTCCATCGGCTGATGAGCAGCCGGTCAGCACTCCTGCGGCAGCCAGGACAGCAGCCAAGCATAGGGGTAATAGTTTCATAAGCATCCTCCTTGTCAGCACTGGTTAGATGATCCTAACCTTTTGGGCCAGTATAGCAGGAACGCCTGGTATTTTGAATGGAATGATCCTGAAAAGGATATGGAATATTTCTGAAATGGTCATTCACGGATCATGCTGGGAGAGACTCCGAACCGTTTTTTAAAAACCCGGCTGAAATAAAGCGCGTCGGCATAACCAACGCTTTCTGCGATCTCCCCCACCGGAAGGTCTGTTGTGACAAGCAGCTCTTTCGCCCGGTTCAGCCGGTATCCGATGAGATAATCCGCAGGCCCCATGCCTGCATATTTCTGAAAAACATAAAAAAGCCGGTTGGTGTTGACCCCGTTCCGGCCGGCCAGATCCTGAATGTTTATCGGTTCCATATAATGCCCGTGTATAAAGTCTGCGGCATTTTCAAATAAAATCCTGGCTCCATTGCTCGTTCTGTTCTGACACAGGAAAATGACTTCCTCCAGGATACGGCGGAACAGGACCTCCACCTGAAAAGCCGGCAAGGCCCCCGGCTTGTTATACACATCCCACAGACGGAAAAGCAGCTCCGGCAAACGGATATTCTGTCCGACCTCCAGTTCAAAATGAGTATCGGAAAGCCGCAGGTCCTCAGGCTCTTCCACTACTTCATACAGAACGGATATGAATTCCCACCTGTTTTTTCCGATCACCCGTTTATCCATATACATATTTGCACCGCCATGGAGCACATTTCCCAAATATGCCAGATAAGGGGTGCCGTTAAACTGATATTGGGCCCTTCCGGAAACAGGAAATATAAACCCCGGATAGGGAGCGCTTTTTTGCTTTCCCGTCTGCCCGGGAGCGATGGCATACCGGTATACTCCTTTCACCCGGAACAGAGAGCCCGCCAGATGCGCAACAAGCTGGTTTAATTCGATTTCCATTTATTTTCTCCTTATTGAGAGCAGGTTTCAGACACACATGCCAATAAAAGTTTAACAGCCTGCCCCACTGCGGTCAAGCTGTTTGAACCTATATATAAAAAAAACCTGCCCCCTCATACGTGTGAGGAGCCAGGAGTTTGGCAGACAAGCTTAAGTATTTTTAACAATAACGCCCTCAATGACATCAGCCGCGTGTTCACAGGTATCACAGCATTTTTCCAGCTGTCTGTACACCTCTGACCAGCCCATTGTCTCCAGGGGATCTCCGCCCTTTGTGTACAGCTTGCGGAATGCCTGCATATACAGGTTGTCGCCCAGCTCTTCCAGGCGGTTGATCTCAACGATATCAGCCAGAATACTGTCGGATTTCCTGAAATTGGAAAATTCGTTGAGCACGCTGTAGACCTTTTCACAGCACTGGCCCACGACCTTCAGCATTTCCATGGCATCCTGAGTGATGGACCGGATATTGTACATATAAATCTTGATCAGCACGTCCTCGATTGCGTCGGTAATGTCGTCCAGCTCTCTTCCCAGCGCAATGATGTCATCCCTCTCAATGGGAGTCACGAAATCCTTTGCAACCCTTTTCATAAGCTCATGCGTATGCCGGTCTCCCTCGGACTCCATCCTGTGCAGCTTTTCAAGCTGATCGTTTAAGCTGTCCGGATCAAAGTCCGCCAGAATCTCGGTCAGAAGCTTCTGCGTATTCAACGCCACCTCTCCCATACTGATAAATAATGTAAAATATTCGCCGCCGCTTTTTCTTGCCATGTTCCGTTCTCCTTTCAGAATGATTCACACTAAAATATGATCAAAAACAGGTGTGTCATCAAAAAACCGACCAGTCCGCATCCCGGAAAAGTCAGAAGCCACGCCAGCGCCATCTCTCTGGCAACGCCCCAGTTTACGGCGCTTATCCGTTTGGAAGCGCCCACTCCCATCATTGCCGTGGTCTTTGTATGGGTCGTGCTGACGGGCATACCGGTCAGCGTGGAAAGCAGCAGACAGCCTGCCGCCGCAATATCCGCCGAAAAGCCCTGGTACTTCTCCAGCTTCACCATGCTCATACCCACGGTTTTAATGATCCTCATACCGCCGATGGAAGTTCCCAGACCCATAACAACCGCACAGAGTACCATGAGCCACAGGGGAACGGCGAAATTGGTCTCACCGCTGTTTCCTCCCGCAAGATACGCGCCCAGCAGAAATACGCTCATAAACTTCTGTCCATCCTGAGCTCCGTGCATAAACGCCATGGCCGCAGCACCGACGATCTGCGCTCCGCGGAAAAACGGCTGTGCCTTCGCTCTGTCCACCCGTCTGCACAGGTACTCCGTCAGCCGCGTCATGATCCAGCCAAACCCAAAGCCCAGGCCTGCCGAAGCCACCAGACCGTATAAAACCTTTATCCACTCACTGCCATTGATGCCCGAAAAACTCCCATGAAGGGCGATGGCCGAACCGCTGAGGCCGGCGATCAGGGCATGGCTTTCGCTGGTGGGGATACCGAATCTCCACGCCATTACCGCCCACAGCACAATGGCGGATAAGGCCGCACAGAGTGCAGTCAGGGCATCTCCCGCAACGTTTGAGCCCTGACTGAAATCCACCATATTATAAATCGTCATTGCAACCGTCGCATTCAGCGAGGTCATAATCAAAATTCCGGCAAAGTTCATAACAGCCGCCATCAAAATAGCGGTTCTGGGTCGTAAAGAGCGGGTGGAAATACATGTTGCAATGGCATTCGGCGCATCCGTCCAGCCATTCACAAGGATTACTCCCAGCGTCAGCAGCGAAACCACCAACAGCGGAAGATTATGTGTCAATTCCAACAAAAATGAACTCAAAGAAACACCCAAGCAATCACCCCCAAATTCCTGCTGCGGATATGTCGATCCGTCAGCCGTTAAAAAGTTGTCTGATTTTATGCAGCATCATTTCATTTGCAAATACTTTTTTCGCCATAATACGGGCCTGTCGCAAAATTTGTTGAAATAAACGGTAAAATCCGAGATTTACGCCATTTCATGAGCAGTATTTACATCAAAAAATGACAAACCGAAGTAAGTATAGCATAAAAGTCTTTACAAGGCAATCACTTTTCGGTTCTTATAAGCCCGGACATTGCCTCATTTAAAACAGATGGCTTAAATTCAATTCCCTTATGATCTTTACAATTTCCCTGGTCCGGGTACAGCCGAATTTTCGAAGCAGACCTTTCATCTGTGTCTTAATCGTCACCACTTCCACACATCTTTCCCTGGCGATTTCATTCACCTTCATATCTTTCTGCAGAAACCGCACCAGGATCCGCTCCGTACTCGTCAGCCGTGAAATATTATTAATAAAAAACAACAGGCTTTTTTCCGATTCCTGTAATCTTTTATATTCCTGAAGCAGTACCTGCTGGACTTCCCCTTTCATGACCGGATTGCCGCTGTGGGCGCTGCGGATGTGATGCAGCAGCTCTTCTTCGCTTCTTCCTTTCACAATGTAATCTACCGCACCGGTTGCCATGGCATTTATTATAATATCATCCGTTTCATGAGCCGTTAAAAAAATGACTTTGGCAGATGGATCCCTGTCATGGATCTGTTCCGTCGCGGTAATTCCCGCGATCAGATTCTCCATTTCAATATCCATCAAAATAATATCAGATTCCACTTCAGAAGCCAGTTCAACAATTTTCTGCCCGCTTAAGGCAGTTCCTGCCACCAGCATATCTGGCTGGGAGTTAATAATTTCGCACATGTCCTCCAGCAACAGAGGGAAGTCATCTGCTATAAGTATTCGAATCGGATTCTCCATTCCGGTCACTCCTTATATTTAGGAATTAAAATATAAAAGCTGCTTCCTTCATTTTCCTTGCTTTCATAACGCAGAGTTCCATAATGTCCCTTGGCAATGGCCCTTACATAATAAAGCCCCATTCCCCAGTTATAATTTGAGTTTTTACTGGAATAAAAGGGATTGACAATCTGCTTTAAGTTCTCCCTGCCGATCCCTTTCCCGTTATCCTTCACTTCAATCACCGTATAAAGCCTTTCATTATGGGTAAGTACCAGGACCTTTCCCGCCTCCATGACAATGTCCACCTGCTTTTCAGGAAACTTATTATGGAAACGTTCCACGGCACACCTGATGATCTCTTCCACAGGAACGGGCACCAGCAAAATGGAATTGGATCTTATTGACCGGTAAAGCTCATCAAGCCGGGACAGCATTGTTTCATTCTGTTCCGACAACGTCACAATATAATCCTTTAACCGGTCCATATCTATTTCATTATTTTCAAACATTCCCTGGATTCTTTTATGCACCACACGGTTTGCCAGCAGCTGGTTTTTAATGCTGTGTACAAAAACAGAAGCCACATAGCTCACATTATCGAATTTGCTCTTCATTGCATATTCTTCACGGTTATCGGCCAGACTTCTTTGGGTAAACTTCATAAAGCTTGCAAAACCCAAAACACCGCATATGACATTTCCGAAAACGATAACCGTATAAGCCTGCACGGAAAGGGTTGAATTCATGTAATAGATGCCGTTTCTCCATAAATAATCATCTGAATAAAACTGGTATACCTGTGCCGGATCCTGCCCGCTGTAGAGAAAATAAACCGCGGAAATGGACATCATAAAGATCATGATCTGGACAAAGTATTTTTTGCAGAACTTCATGGTAATGGAACAGAATTCTATGATCAGCAGGGCAAACCCGGTTATTACATACAGTGAAATCCAATCTCTTGAAAAATTAATGATCAGTTCCTGCACCCGGGGGTTCCTGGCCGTCAGCATCCGGAATATTTCTGATAAACTGGATCCACGGCTCCAGAATATTTCTGACCGGCTTATACCATGCCATTAAAACGGCCACCGGAAGCGCTATTGCAAATCCGAGAGCAAATCCCGCAGTGACAGAAATCATACTGCTTCCGATATCCTTAAAGAAAACTCCTCTTTCAATCATGGTGCCGGCAGAAGCCAGGACTACCATCACATTGGGAAAGCTGCGTGCCGTCCGGGGATTCATGGACAGAAGCCACCATAGCAGCATGGCTGTGGCAAAAGAAATAAGCAACCAGACGCTGTTTGGTATTTTAGAAATAAAACCATTGTTTTTGTTTCCGGATTTCATATTAACATTCCTTTCTGTTTCCCGATGGTTCTCCTCCATCTCTTCATGTCATGATTATAGACCGGAATGCCAATATAATTAAGTATGAACTTTTTTCATACCTGGGGCGCAAAACACCTGACCAGTTTAAGCGCACCTCATTCAGAAAGCAACAGGAAAATGAAAGAAAGGGCAGGAACCACTGTAAATTGGTCCTGCCCATAAATGAGTATCGTTATCGCCGCCTTCCTCTATACCTCTAAAACCATAGTCCCATATTCCGGAAGCAGGCTTTCGCCTTTTACCGTTTCTCCGGTATATAAGTCTCTGCCTTCCCGTTTCAGGAGGACCTTTGCCGGCTCCTTCCTGTAATTCAGAATAAACAGGAAGCGTTTCCCGTCTTTGACGCGCATTGCAATTTCACAACAGGAAGGTGCTTTTACAAGGTCCCCATAAGGATTCGCCACCCCCAGCTTTTCCAGGAAGGTCCCTGCTGTTTTTGCCGTGAATGCGGAGCCATAATAATAGGCTTTTCCTGCTCCGTAAGAATTGCATACCAGAGCTCCCTGTCCGGCAAAATAATCGGATGTATAGGTTCCCACGGTCTGTGCCCTGTCACCGGCTGCTTCCAGCAGGTCTGTGAATACATTTGCCTCCATAGCGGTGCCTTCCCAGTCAACGGTTACTGTTCCCGCATCCGGCGCAATAAAGGAATACTCTAAAATATCCGTACCGGTAAGAGAGCTGATCCGGCCGGGCAGCAGATCCATGATGCACTTTCCGGTCATATCCTTATAGCCGCTCCGGCATCCGAACACAACCGTACCTCCTGCTGCCACATACTCCTTCAGCAGGTCTGCCCGTGATTCTGTCATGATGGAGGGATGGGGGTAAAACAGCACGGAATACTTTTTAAGCCCCTCCGGCGTCAGCTCATCGGTCAGGTAGACATAATCAAAGGGGGTATGTGACAGCTGAGCGGCCTCAAACAAGGCATTCTGGCTGGCCTGCTCCACCCTTTTATGCCAGGCATCCAGCTGGGCATCCCATACATTGTCATAGTCCTTAAGAATCCCGACCCTGGCTTCATAGAGGGAGCCGGCCACTTCTTTCATTCCCTGTAATTTGCTGTGAACATCCCGCACCTCACGGATTCTTCTGTTTTCACGGCCGGAATAGTCCAGTATCCCGTGCCAGTAGATCTCCGTTCCCATGATACAGGTCCTCCAGCGGAAATAACTCACGTAATCCGCCCCATGGGCAATGGACTGCATGGTCCAGAGGGTCAGCTGCCCAGGCCTGGGAGCAGGCGCTTCCATTCCCGTATTCCAGCCGTTTGCACCTGATTGCTGCTCCATGATCCCGAATACCGGTGAAATGGCCCGGGTCTCTGCCAGATTCCGGCTCCATGCCCTGTCTTTTAAGGAATCCGGCTGATAGACCTCCAGACAATAAGCAAAATTAGGATAGGAATCATAGGTGATAAAGTCCAGGCTTTCCTTTGCCATGCGCTGATAATCCACATTTTTAAAAATGCCGTTGGTTGTGATGAAATCACCGGGCTTTATATACTTCTTAATGATGTCCCCCTGCAGCCTGGCATAGCTGCAGCAGCTGTCGGAAATAAATCTTGTATAATCCAGAACCTCATGGGGGTTGGTGGAATTGCTCAGGGTCGTTCTCGGCACATGGATCTCTTCCCAGCAGGTGTAAGTCTGATTCCAGAAAGCCGTTCCCCATGCCTCATTCAGAGCATCCAGCGTACGGTATTTTTCTTTCAGAAAAACCCGGAACGCTGCGGTATCACTCTCTGAATAGAAAACATCCTTTTCACAGTTCAGCTCATTATCGATCTGCCATCCGATTACATTGGGATGAGGCCCGTAATGGGATGCTGCTTTTTCCGTAATGATCGCAGATAATTCCCTATACCTGGGCGAATTATAATTATAATGCCTTCTGGCTCCATGGCGGTATAATACCCCATCCATGGTCCGGTTGAGTACTTCCGGATATTTTTCCGTCAGCCAGGCCGGCGGTGTCGCCGTGGGGGTGCAGAAGATCACCTTCATCCCTGTCTTCTCAGTCAGTTCCAGAAAACGGTCATAGAAACCGAAGGTAAAATTTCCCTCCGTGGGTTCTGTCTTACTCCAGGCAAACTCAGCGATGCGGATCACCTCGATCCCCGTATCCAGCATGCGCCTCAGATCCTCTTCCCACAGAGATTCGGGCCAGTGCTCCGGATAATAGCAGGTCCCAAGTATCAGTTGATCGCCTCTTAAAATGTTTTCCATGTCATAACCTCATCCTTTATAATATTTTATTTCGTTCCTTTGTCTCATAAAACCGCCGGTATGCTCACTCCTTTACCGCGCCTGCCGTCAGACCATCCATAAAGAATTTGGACGCACACAAAAAGCAGATCAGAAGGGGCAGCACGGCACAGGTGCTGGCCAGCATCATGGCGCCGTAGTCGGTTCCCCGGTCCGATACCATGGCCTTTAAGAGCAGCGGCAGAGTATAATACTTTTCTTTTCTCAGGATCAGCAAAGCCTGCATGAATTCATTCCACACGTTTACAAACTGCATGATGCCCAGAGAGGCATATGCCGGCTTCAGTATGGGGGAAATCACGCGGAAGAATATCAGCCATTCACTGCAGCCGTCAATCCTCGCCGCTTCCATCAGGGACCGGGGTACATTATTCTGGCAATATTGCCTCATCCAGAAAATGCCGAAGGCATTGGCACAGCCCGGTATGATCAGCGCCGCAAAACTGTTGATCCAGCCAAACCTGCTCATCATAATATACCAGGGGATGATTCCTGCCGTTGAAGGGACCATCATGGTGCCCAGAAGAATGGCAAAAAGCTTTTCCCTGCCCGGAAAGGAGTATACCGAAAATGCATAGCCCGCCATGGAACAGAACAGCAGAACCAGCAGGCAATGGGAAAACGTGACAATGCTGCTGTTTAAAAATGCCCTGGGCAGATTCACCGCTGCCGCCATGTTTTTATAATTGGCGGACAGGTTGGAACCAAACCACATGATCGGCGGGAAAGAATAAATTTCATTCGTTGACAGGGTTGCCATGACAAACATCATGTAGAAAGGGATCAGCATTGCCAGGGCAACCAGGGCAAGAACAAAATACAGAGCCGCTTTTCTGCCCATTGGATGAAGTGCGTGCATATCATCTTCCCCCCTTTCGTTTCCCGGTATCTTTTTCTCCCATGACCCGATGCAATAGAATGGAAATGCATACGATCATCAGTGTGATCACATATGCGATGGAAGAAGCATAACCATATGCATTTCCGCCCTGAGGCGCCTTGTTAAGCAGGTACATCATCAGGGTCAGACCGCCGTTATTCGATCCCCCGTTCCAATTGTTTCCGGTCAGGACAAAGGGTTCCGTAAAGAGGCCGAACATGCCGATACTGGACTGGATCAGCGTAAAAAGTATGATCGGCTTTAACAGCGGTATCACAATATTTCTCACCATTCTGGAATTGGAGGCGCCGTCAATGCGGGCCGCCTCATAAATGTCGTTATTTATCCCCTGCATGCCGGCCAGATAGATCACCATATTCCAGCCGATCCATTTCCAGGAAAACATGACGATCACAGCCACCTTGATCAGTCCGCCGTCTCCCCCCAGCCAATTCACCGGTTTTTCCCCGAAAAACTGCAGGAGATAGTTAATCAGGCCGTAATTGTTCCCGAACAGATTCTGAAAAATGATCGTGATCGCTACGGAGCTGGTCACCATCGGCATAAAATATATGGTCTTAAATATATTCTGTCCCCTGACCAGCCTGGAGTTCAGTATATAGGCCAGCACAAGGCCCCCGAGCAAAATGGGGATGTGCGCGATAATGCCGATGATCAGGGTATTGGAAAGGGCCTTCCAGAAAAGGGCATCCTTAAACAGATTGATGTAATTTGTCAACCCCAGAAAATGCATGGCTCCAAGTCCATCCCACCGGAAAAAGCTAAGCAGGAATCCTGCAGCCATGGGAAACAGACCGAATACGGCGAAGAGAATATAAAACGGTGCGATATAGGCATAGGCGACCCGGTTGTCTTTTACTGTTTTTAGAAAAGATTTTTTTTTCATCCCTTTGCTCCTTTTCCTGCTTACTGATTCCATGTAAGGAAACTGACGGTTACCGGTCGACTATTCGCTCCATACTCCCGCATCCTTCAGCGTCTGGATCTGCTGTTCCTTCAGTTCTGCGGTGGCTGCCTCAATATCACGGCCCAGCCTTTCCCGGATCTGCTCCGGCGACTCACCGGCTTCCGCCCCCGCATTAAAGGAGCTGTACAGGTAACCTTCCGCCGTAACATCCATGATCGTATTGTTCACAACCGGAACATCCCCGGCGATCTTTGTGGCGATGGAATTGGGCGCCTGACCGCCAAAATATTCATCCGGATCCGTATAAAGCTCGGGCGCATCGCTCCATGCCGGAATAAAGGCCGGGAAATAATCCACTGCCTGAAACATGGTGTTCTGCCCTTCCGTGGTGGCTAACATATATTTTACAAAGGCCCAGGCCGCTTCCTTGTTCTCCGACTGTTCCGGAATTACAAGGAAAGAGCCGCCCCAATTGGTTGCAGGCATTCCTCCTGGTAAGGCGGTCGCTCCCCAATGCCCTGCGCCCTCCGGATCTATATCCGTCTTTAAGAACCCGGAAAACCAGGATCCTGCGGCTACGGACACACAGGTACCTGCCGCATACGCGGCATATGCTTCACCGCTCCACATATCCACGTTCATATCCCAGCCATTCTTCCGTATGGCAAGGCAGGCTTCCAGACACTCTAAGTCCCCGTCCCGTTCCAGCTTTAAGTTCAGTTTATCATCATAATAATCCCGGTTAATGAACATCCACTGATAAGGATAGGCGGCGGAAGGCAGAAACCATCTTTTTCCCGGAACAGAGACCGCCTCGGCAACCTTCAGCACACCCTCCCAGGTACTCATCAGCTCAGACACCTCTTCCGGATCCGTAGGAAGACCGGCCTCCCCGAACACGTCGGTACGGTAATAGTAAAGGGTAGGCCCCAGATCCCAGGGGATAGCCACCATTCTTTTCCCATCCGAGGAAATTGCCTGGTTCCATTTAAATGCCACAAACTCATCCTTTAAATCCGCCGCACCCAGGGTATTTAAGTCACAAAGAGCCGTACTGTCTCTGTATTGGGATATGTAAGCCCCTTCCACCATTGCAACGTCGGGAGCTCCGGAGCCTGCCACCAGGGCGCTCTGCAGCGACTGATGATGGGAAGAAGTATCGGTAAATACCAGCTCTGCTTCCACATTGGGATACTTTTTATTAAATCCATCCAGCGCAGCTTCAAAGGCATCATCCCCGGAAGGCCATCCTCCCACCTCAATGACACCGGAAACTTCAGAAGGATTGGAATCCACTGCTTTTGCTATTTCCGCACCTTTTTCTTCCGTTATGGTTTCACTTAACGTGCCCGTATCACCGCCGCAGCCGTTCAGAATCATTCCGGTCATGCTGAATGCAAGAGTAACCGCAAGCATACGAGCTGCAATTCTTTTTTTCATATCGTTTCCCTCCTTTTATTATTCAGAAAAAACCGGGTTCTCAGCGTTTGCATAAATTCCTGACGCTCTCCCCCTCCAGTACCTTAGCAGAGACCTGGGTAACATACTTAAACCGGCTCCCCTGCAGAATCGATATGAGCACTCCAACGCACTTGGCACCGATTACCGCCGGCTGCAATGCCAGACTCGTCAGCACCGGTTCCATATATTTTCCGGCAGCAATCCCGTCGATCCCCATTAAAGATAAATCTTCCGGTATCCGGCAGCCAAAATGCCTGATCCGTTTTGCAAATCCCAGCGCCATTTCATCATTAAAGCACAAGACTGCCGTTGCGTCCAATCTGCGCTCTGAAAAAATCTCGGCAGCCAGCATCCCCTTCTCATAAAAGCTGTCCTGATGAAACCTCCAGTCCCTGCTCTTCTCCTCTTCAAACCGCAGGATCCTGGCATCGTTGCAAAGGCCTTCCCTGCTTATTCCAAGAAAATAATCTTCCAGCCGGTCTTTTAATACAGGCTTCATAAATTCCTTCCATGCAATTGTTCTTGAATTATGGGTAACAAAATTATAAGGTGTAACCAAAGCTACTTTCCGGTGCCCCCTATTTTGCAAATACTGAAGGGCAGCCCTGGTCCCCCGCAGCAGGTCGCACTCGATCATCGGTACCGATTTTGTAAAATGGATATCATCGCCATGTGAGGCTGATACAACCGGAAGATAATAATTATTTCCGGTCTCTTCAAGATAAATGGAGGTAACATGCTGATCCGGCAGGATAATGCCGTCGATCATCATATCCCGTACAACGGAAAAATTCAGTTTCCCATGCATGACGACCATGTATCCATGCTTCTCAGCCTCTCCCAGCATGCCCCGGTACATTTCTATATTGTACTCATTGTTCAGATCCTTGCAGTAAAACAGGATCTGCTTTGTCCTGCGCTTCTGCAATGACATGGCGACCGGATTGGGATGATACCCAAGCTCCTCGGCAATGCGCAGAATATCCTCCCGCTTATTTGACTTTACATAGCCGCTGTTATTCAAAGCCCGTGACACTACCGAAACCGAAACACCGGCTCTCTGTGCAATTTCTTTTCTGGTAACCACGCGGCCCCCATTATGGTAATTTTGCATATAATATAGTTGTTTTCGGCCTCTTTTTTATAATATTTAATTAATTTATATTAAAAGTATAACAATCTATGTCAGCTATATCAATATTTAAATATATGGACTCGTGTCCACATAGAACAATTACACAATTGTCTCCTCAGGCCCTGATCCTGATCATTCAGGGCGGTTTCTCCACCGGGATCTGCGGCCGGTCACAGTCAGTCCCCTTCCATGGAGAAAGACTTCCAAATAAAAAAAGACAGGACGCCGCCATGTTTTTTCGGATTCATCCTGCTTAAAATTTAATCTATAAATTGTTTGGCTCAGTTTAAAAAACGCACAATGTTATTGATATTGATTCCAATGATTACAACCATCAACACTATAAACAGCTTATCCACATCACCGGTACTCATTTTATTGCTGACTGCCCGTCCTCCCGCTCCGCCCAGAACACCGCCTGTTACCATGAAAGCCATTAGCAGGACGGAAAATTCCGGCACAGTGCCTGTCGCCAATGTACTGATCAGACTGGTGAACTGAGAAAACATAATAATATACAGGGAATTATGGGCAGCTTCCCTGGTCTCCATGGAAAAAAAGTGAAACAGAACCACCAGATTGATTGGCCCTCCTCCAATTCCCAGGAAGGAAGAAACAACTCCCAGAACCATTCCGATCATAAGACAGGAAGCCCTGTTTTCGATCCGGCGGGTGTTTATCCGGTCTTTTATAAGCGTATAAATCAAAGTCCCGGCAGTAATTACAAGCAGACATACGGCCTGAACGGCTCCGATCATATTCTTATCTGTAAGCATACTGAAAAGGGACTGAAACACCATTTTTCCGGATACTCCGCCCAAAGCCGCTCCGGCTGCCAGCGGCATTCCGATATTTCCGGATACCGGAGATTCTCCCGCCAGCTTACTCTTCACAAAAGAACAGCAGCTCATTCCAAGAACCGTGCAGCCGGATAAAAAGCTGATGGAGGAAGCGCTCATTACGCCAAAGGAATCCAAAACCGGCTTGATGATCACTCCTCCGCCCATCCCGCAGACAGTACCTGCCGCCGAAGAAAAAAAGCTGACCGCCAAAAATAACATATATAAATATCCATTCATTCTACTATCCACGCTTTCAATATACTTCTGTCCTGATCATACAGAAAGCTACCCATTCACTGGATAGCCTTCTTTTAACCTTATACCGTCCCGGGCTGAGCTCCATTGCCGGAGGCATTGAATAAACACTGTCAGCCTTTATCGGATGCCCCTTTGCAGCAGCATATCACGCCCCTGAAATAATTTATTCCCGTCTGCAAGACTGGCATTGAAATCATACTTCTTCGGCGGCAGCCCTGCAAGCTTTCCGTCTTTCAGCAGATTCAGATCCTGACCATACAGATTTTCCATAAGCTGCTCACTAAGCTGCTCTTTTATATTCCTGTATTCCGGAATATCTGCCAGATCAAACAGTTCATCCGGGTCTCCCTTTATATGAAACAGCTGGAATATATTTCCCGTGCAGTAATAAATCAACTTCCATTCCTTTGTACGGATCATGCGCGTTGACCTGTCATCCTCCCATAACTCTCCATAGGAGTACTCCCTTTCCCAGTCCTCTGTTAAAGACCGGCCTTCCACAAAGTCCGGGACCTCTAAGCCCGCAAGCGTTAACAGCGTTGGCATTACATCTTTTAATTCTACAATCCTGTCGTCAACTCTGCTGCATTTCATTCCGCTGTCCGCAGTCGGAGACAATATAAAAGGAATTTTTACAGAATTTTCATACATAAGGAATTTGCCGTGCAGATGATTGGAGCCTAACATCTCGCCATGGTCTGACGTAAACAAAATTACGGTATCATCCAAAATCCCCTGTTCACGCAATGTTCCGATCACCAGTCTCAGCTGGTGGTCAATATATGTACAAGAGGCATAATATGCCTTCTTAGCCATATCAGAATCTCTCTTTTTTTCCATTTTATAGAGATTTTTATAATAATTATAAGCATAGGGCAATTCTTCTTCCGGATGTTTAGTCCACTCTCCGCGCTTAGGCTCTTCAAATTCCGTATCTTCATAAAAATCCAGATAATCCTTAGGGGGCACCAGGGGCGGATGGGGCGCTGCAAATGAAAGATACCAGAACGCAGGCCTGGCGGCATCTCTTCTGATTATGTACTCACACATATTTCTGACCGCCCAGTTGGTCACCGTATACTCTTCCGGAAGGTGAAACGGCCTGTAGAAATAATTATTGTTGCACATGGCATGTCCCATTTCCAGACCGGCATACCCGGACCTCCCAAGAAACCTCTCGTAATCATCCTGAGCCATCCCATCTTTATGACGGCCTTCCTCATGAAGGAGCACATCATCAAATCCGATCCTGTCTCGCTGGGGATATACATGGAGCTTCCCCACGCAATAGGCCTGATAACCGTTATCCCGGAATACCTGTGCCATACTTGGGATATCGCCGGGCATTGGCAGGGATTCATTAAATTTCCGGTCCCCATGAGTTCTGCTTCCGACGCCCAGCATCAATTCCCTTCGTGCCGGAATGCAAACCGGTGTCGTACTCACCGCATTTGAATATCTGATTCCATACCGGGCTAATTCATCCAGACTGGGAGTCAGAATTTCATTGTTCCCCGCACACCCCAGGTAATTGCCTGACCACTGATCAACCGGTTACTTCATTCCTGAGATTTACAAACGCTTCCGATGTGATATCTCTGGGTCTTGGCAATTTATTATCCATAATTCTTTTCACAGAAGTAGGCTTGTTTGTCAAAATCATAATATGGTTGCTTAAATATACGGCTTCCTCTATATTATGAGTAATAAATATTACTGTGGTTCCTGTCATCTGCCATAAGCGGACCAGCTCATCCTCCAGATGGAACCGCAGTTCCATGTCCAATTGTCCATAGGGCTCATCCATCAGCAGCAGATCCGGCTCCGTGGCAAATGCCCTGGCAATACCGACTCTCTGCAGCATGCTCGTGGACAATTGATTGGGATAATAGTTTTTATATTTTGTCAGACCCACGATATCCAGATACTTGTTCACCAGCCCGACCCTGCGTTCTTTGGAAACCTTTTTAATATCCAGGCCAAATCCTACATTTTGTTCCACCGTAAGCCAGGGCATGGTGGAATCCCCCTGGAAAATATAGGAGATATTTTGTTTTCTCGGATTTACAGGCTCATTATCCAATAATATTTCTCCGGATGTGGCTTCATAGATTTTTGTCAGACTGTTTAAAAACGTGGTTTTTCCGCATCCTGTAGGACCTACCACACACAGTAAATCACCTTCTCCCACATCAAAAGAAATATCATTGAGAACCAGTAAATCCCCAAACTTTTTGGTCAGATTTTTTACCTCTACTTTAGTCTTCATTATCGTCCCTCCATCAGTTTGCCGAATCCATGATATCGTCAATTTCCTTACGCAATGCTAAAAATTCGGGAGAAACATAATTTCTCGGCCCGGGCAGATCAATGACATATTCCTTTTTGATCTGTGAAGGGCAGCGGCTTAAAACAATAATCCGGTCAGCCAGATAAATCGCCTCTTCCAGATTATTTGTTACAAAAAGAATGGTACGCTTTTCAATCTCCCAGATCCGCTGAAGCTCCTCCTGCATTAAGTACCTGGTCTGAGCATCGAGAGCGCTGAACGGTTCATCCATCATCAAGACCTTGGGTTCTATGCAATACGCCCTGGCGATACCGACTCTCTGCCTCATTCCGCCGGACAGGGCCACTGGAAATGACTTTTCAAAACCATTTAAGCCGACCAGATCAATATAATACTGCGCCTTTTTCTGCCTCTCTTTTTTTCTTACTCCGCGCATTTTTAAGCCATATTCCACATCTCCCATGGTTGTAAGCCATGGGAACAGGGAAATGCTCTGAAACACAACTCCCCGTTCAGGATCAGGCCCTTCGACCTTTTTTCCGCATACGGTCACACTGCCGGAGGTGGCTTTTTCCAGGCCGGACATTAAATTGATCAATGTGCTCTTTCCGCACTGTCCCGGCCCCAGGATCACCACAAATTCATTTTCCCCCACCGATAAATCTATGTTATGTATAACCTCCTGGCTCTCTTCGTGATTGTTATACGTTTTTGATATCTTACTGCAATCGATTATATGATTGGTCATACTGCGCCCTTGTTCCATCTGCACAATACCTCCTCTGTTTTTCTCATCAGCACCGCCAATATGAATCCTACAATTCCAATTGCCACGATACCAGTAAGTATCTGATTAATATTATTGTTGCTCATGCCGGTTACGATCATCCAGCCAAGTCCTTCGGACGAGCGGACCATCTCCGCCGCCATTACCGTTGCCCATGCGCTGGACATGGCGACCTGCAGCCCTGCAAATATCCGGGGGACCGAGGATGGAAGCACGATTGTTAAAAACACCTGAAGCTGCCCGGCCCCCAGCATCCGTGCTGCTCCGATCAGTTGTTTGTCCGTACTCCTCGCTCCGCTGTACGCGTTTAAAGTCAAATTAGCAAAGGATGAAATGAATACAATGAATATCTTTGCTTCCTCGCCCAGCCCAAACCAGATAATTGCAAGAGGTATCCATGCGATCGAGGGAATCGGTCTGATAATACTGAATATGGGCCAGAAAACAGCCTTGACAACCGGATACCAGCCCATGAGTAGTCCAAGTAAAATTCCGGCCGCCGAACCCAGAACATACCCCACCATTACCCGCTGAAGACTATAAGCGGCATGCACGGCAATGCTGTGTTTTCCCACTTTACCCATTGTTCCGGCCACCAGAGAAAGGAGTACCTCTCCCGGGCCGGATATAAACTGCCCCAGTGTAGTTCCGTTTGTAGCCACATGCCACAAAAATATAAATGTACCTATGGAAATACAGGCCGCGGCAGCAGAAAGAAGTGTATCCCGTTTTGTTTTCATACCGCATTCATTCCTTTCGCAACTTTTCGTTCGATCAATCTCAGCAGCGTATCAAGCAGGGAACCGACAAGAGCAATGGCAAACATTCCCACAATAATAATATCCGTTCTTGACAATGCCCGGCTCTGCTGGATCATATACCCGAAACCTTTGTTGGATGCAAGCAGCTCCGCTGCGATCAACGATCTCCAAGCCGAACCCACTGCGACCCGCAGTCCTGTAAATATCATCGGCAGCGCAGTAGGAATTGCTATTTTAAATAATTTCTGCATCCTGCTCGCCCCGAATATATCCCCTACCCAAAGATGGATCTGGCTGGTTTACCTGATTCCCGTATAAGCATTCACAGTGCATGGAATCAAAGCGCTCAGAAAAATCACAAATGCTTTCGAAAAAATTCCGATTCCGAACATCAGCAGAAATAACGGAATCCATGCTATGCCCGGAACCGGGCGGATCAAATCAAACAAGGGTCTGGCCAGCCTGTCCACCCAAATATTCCAGGCCATCATGATTCCCAGCGGAATTCCCACCAATGCAGCCAGGCCGTACCCAAGCATACACACCTTCAGGCTTTCAAACAAATGCTGAACAAGAGTCGCTCCGTCAGGATTCTTTTGATGCATTTTCATAATAAAGGTTCCCAATACTTTAACCGGCCCCGGAAAAACTGACTGCCGGACCAGCCCAAACACATCCACGCACAGATACCAGACGAACACCACCGTTAAAAGGGATAAAACCGATATCAGCAAATATTTATTTTTCTTCATGTGATCATCACTCCTCTAACCAGCCTGCCTCCATTACTTACCGGCTTCTGCTTTCAGCTACTTTATCACGCTGTCATTCATGCAGGCTTCGATATTGGGCAGATTTTCTTTGTCTATCATGCCTTGTTCCATAAAGAATTCACCGATGCTCACCATGGTAAATCCAAATGGATATTCCTCCGTATCAAGCGTCTCTAACGTATGGTAAGTTTTCGTCTCGATCTCATCTTCCATATCCCCCTCGCTGAATGTAATCCCGTTCTCTTCGTACCATTTCATGGAATAATCCTTACGGATATCTTTATCTTGATTCAGTTCTTCACAGGCTCTGTAATAACAGTCCAAAAATACTTTTAAATCCTCCTGTCTGTCTTCAAAAATTGAATTCTGGGTATAAACAGCATTGACCATTGGGCTTCCCATTGCCTCCGAAATGCCGCACACTCTCACATATCCTTCGCCTTCCAGCTGGGATGTATATGGGGGCTTGGTTGCCAGGAGATCCCCGTCTCCCATGATAAATGCCTGATAAGCCTGTGCATATTCCATCGACATCATCGTAAAATCATCTGCAGTAAGACCGAAAGATTCCGCATATTTGATTGCCATAAAATGAGCAGTGGTGGCAAGAGGCCCTAAAATCGACTTTCCTTTGACTGTTTCCGCGCTTCCCCTGGTACCCGGAATCACGCCTTCCTCCTTGGCGATATCACTGTCGCCGCGCGCATAAATGGCTTCGCCATCCAGAGTTATGCTGCCGTCCCCAATGTAGGTATACAGCCCGGTAGCCAGCGCATATTCGGAAGCCATTCCGCTGACCGCCACATCAATTTCACCTGCCGCCATAGCTTCATTTACAGGAGCACCCGTAGCAAACAGCACAATTTCCATATCCAGCCCGGCCTCATCAAAATATCCCTTATCATAAGCATACTGTACAGGGACCCCTATGGTCACCGGCATGGTCCCGACTCTGAGAGTTTTTCCCGATAAACTTCCTTTCGTTTGTCCTTCCTCCGATGTTTCCTTCGCTTCCGGATTCTGCTGAGCCGCAGACGTGCTTTCAGTTGAACCTCCTGCATTTCCTCCGCACCCCGTCAATGAAGAAACAAGCAATACAGCACTCATCAATAACGCAATTCTTCTCTTCATAATAACCCTCCATTTTATTTAATTTTGTTATTTTACCCTTGCTATCCACTACATTATTATATAAAATATACAAAAAGGCAATAGAAACAATGATGTAAATTTTGCAAATATAATTCGGAATTTTCTGACAAATACAGCATATGGAGGATAGGATTCATGGTGAGCTGCACGAAGAATATAATTGATAATTACAACAAGCTCAGCTACAGCGAAAAGCTGTTTGCTGATTATGTATTGGTTAACAAGGCAAAGGTCATTTATATGTCCATCACCGAACTGGCCGAGGCTACTAATATTGCTGCCTCTACGGTAATTGCCGCGACAAAAAAACTGGGCTACAGCGGTCTGAAGAACTTTAAAATATCCCTTGCCTCCGAGCAGACGAACCCAACGGAACATATGACAATACCTGCCGCCCGGAATAACGACAAGAATGCATTAACAAATGTTGTCAATTCCAATATCTCTGCTTTGAAAGAAATTTTAAACACTCTGCCCTACTCCTTAATAGAACAGGCTACCGATCTGATCTTAAAGGCCGATACCATTCATATCTACGGAATCGGTACTTCTGCCATACTCGCACGGGAAGCTTATGATTTTCTATTCCGCCTATGTTTAAAATGCGTTTTATATGATGATCCATATTATCACCATTTGTCGGTTTCCATGCAGAAAGAAAATGACATATCCTTGATTGTCTCACAGTCAGGTGTTAACCGGGAAGTACTGCTGATTGCCGATAAAATACACAGCAATAAACACAAAATAATCGGTATCTCCAATTACATGGGTACTCCTTTTTCAAAATACTGTGATATATTATTAGCCGCTCTTCCGAATATATCCAACATTCACGATAATCATTTTTCCTTCAGACTGCCCATCATGTGTATTATTGAAACGATTTACTATTCTTTATCGCAAGCCATGGGGGAACGCTATAAATCTGCCCTGGATTTAAACAGAACCTTTATTAATGAGACCTCCGTGTCACCTCCAAAAAAGTGATCCTTTCTCAGACTGCATATAAATAAAAAAGGCCCGGCAATTACCAGACCATTTTCATATAAAGGCATTAATTAACTACATTTACAGGTTTTCCGTTTATAAAAGCTTCTATATTCTGAGCCGCGATATTCTGCAGACGCTCACGGGATTCTGCTGTGGCCCATCCAATATGAGGTGTAACGATACAATTAGGCGCTTGAAATAACGGTGAAGCTTTTAAAAGAGGTTCTTTCTCCGTAACATCAACAGCAAGACCGGCCAGTTTCCCTGTTTCATCCGGGATAATGCCTCCTGATCAATCAGGTTTCTGGTTGTGTCCGTAAGAGGACAATGTAAGGTCAAAACATCTGCTCTCTCCAGTATCCGATCAAAGGCAGCAAATTCAATTCCCTGTTCGCTGGAATATACGATTACGTTCATGCCAAATGACTGGGCAATCCGTGCTACCGATCTTCCGATGGCCCCGAATCCAATGACGCCCATTGTTTTACCAAACAGCTCCATAAACGGATAATGCCAAAAACTATTATCAGGGTCCTTCTCCCACTCTCCTTTATGGACATCCAGACTGTGCGCACCCACATGGCAGCATAATTCCAGCAAAAGTGCAAAGGTTAATTGGGCAACAGACGGTGTGCTGTAGTCAGGTATATTAGTGACTGCTATACCATGCTTTTTTGCGGCATCAATATCTATATTGTTGTAACCGGTAGCAAGTACGCCAATATATTTTAATGACTTAAATTGCCCGATCAGGGCTTCTGTCATCTTAACTCTGGCAGTAACCAATAATATATCTGCGTTTCCGGCACAATGAATGATCTGATCTGAAGACAGCTTATCATATACCGTTAAATCTCCTAATCTGTCAATACATTCCCAGGATGAATTTCCCGGTTCAGATGTATATCCGTCAATGATCACAATCTTCATATTCCACCTTCTCTATCAAATATTTTGATGGTACCTCCTCTAATCCGGCATTGATAACTTCCTGCAGCATTGGTATGGATGGCGCCGCCCCTGCCTTAGAAACGGCCAGTGCGGCTGCAGCTGAGGCAATTCTCAGACATTCTGCGGCTTCCAATCCTCTGAGTATGCCGGCCAGGAAAAAGCCTGTAAACGTATCTCCGGCCGCAGTCGTATCAACTGCAGATACCTTAAAAATTCCATGCTGAAAATACTGTCCGTCTTTACTGTATATGACTCCGTCGTTTCCTAATGTTAAAACAACTTGTCTGCCGGGGTATTTTCGCTGCATCACTTCAAGGATCTCTTTGGGCTGATCTTTTCCGGTTAAAGCTCTTCCTTCAATTTCATTCAAAATGAACCATGTTACTGATTCTAAGGGCATATCCAGCAATCTGTCATCAATAGGCGAAGGGTTTAAAGCGATACGAATATTTCTTTGGGATGCCTGCTTCAATATATATTCCATACCGCTGATTTCATTTTGCAGCAATAAAATATCTTCAGGCTCAGCAAAATCCAAAACTTCATCAATGAAATCTTCTGTAATACACTGATTCGCCCCTCCATATAAGAGAATCCCATTTTCGCCTTCTTCATCCACTTGAATCATCGCATGGCCGCTGGGCCCATTGACGGTGCGGACAAAGCGGGTGTCAACGCCGCGGGATTCCAAATAATTCAATAGAATCTCTCCATCATCACCAATCATACCCGCATGAAAAACAGCTGCTCCGGCAGATGCAAGGGCAACTGACTGATTCAGCCCTTTTCCTCCCACATATGTCTCCATTTTCTTCGACGCAATTGTCTCCCCCGGTTTTATAAAATGCGCAACTTCATATACACGATCGATATTCATTGAACCAATATTTATAATCTTCATTATAATTCTCCTGTAAACAGTCCGTGCTGAGTCAGTATACGATCCCTTTTCCTGCTAAACGCAAAGCAAAACTATGAGCAGCAATTTCAGATAAACATCGCAGCCCTGTTTTCCATTTAAAAGGGCCTAAGGAAAAAACCGTAACCTGACGCTGCTTATATGTGATGCCGATATCAGGATCACTGCATTCAAGGTGGTGAAAAATCTCATGAGCCAAAAACAACTGTCGAATGACTTCATATTCACAAGTCAGCAAGTCACTGTATTCCGTACGGATGAAATTATCCCTGATCGTATTTTTAAACAGAACGATCTTTTTACCCGCCGTATGATACTCACTGTAATAAAAGCCCGGGCCATCCAGATCTTCCACCGTTAATCCCAGAGTCCGGGCAAGCTGTACCGGCGTGAGTTTTTTATACTTTACGGAACAATCATCTGCTGCCCTTTTTCCTTTATACCAGGCAAAATCACCATATTCACGAAGCTTTTCTGCGGAAGTAAATCTTCGTTGAGCCTCCCGCCCGATCATAATTTCTATCAATTCATTTTTATCCATCAGGATAGGATTCAAAAGAAAGTCTCCTTTCTATTTACTGCAGGTGAGTGCATATATATCCATCCCATGATCACCTAATCCTTCTAATTCCGCACTCGCCAAAGATATCACCTGAGAAGAACTGATCAGGCCCGAAAGACTTCTTATTTGTTTTCCGTAAATCAGGAATAAATCAGGAACCTCTTCTCCTCCATCCGTAAACCTGGTGGAATCTGCAATTGCCTGTTCCAGATCTTTCCTGAATCTATCCAAACGAATCTTTGTCACCGTTCCGAAAGGCTTTTGAAGGCGGACAACACCTTCTTCATCCACAACGTGGAGGGGGCTCTTCGTCTTTTTTAATAACCCGAAAAAGCCTTTGGTAACAATTTTACCTTCCATAACATACAGTTTTCCGGTATCCGCTAAAGTAGTGACCTGATCAGGTGATATTTCAAGCTGTTTTGCAACTTGTTCTTTGATTTCCTGTTCCGATTTCGCCTGGCTCATCAAATCTTTTGTTCTCAGTTCCGTTGTTCCCGTTGCAATTGCTCTGACAAGATTCCGGGAAGAATCCACTTCAACGTTTACCTCTATGGAATCCGGCTGAGCTCCGGAATTAATCGCGGCATTATACGCCTCACGCTTAATTGAAAGAATATCCTCATCCGTCGGATTGAGTACAGTTCTTTCAACCATATCCCGTACCATTGCCAGTGCAACACCGATGGGAGAAATGACCTCAGCATTTTTTGCAATCCGGCCTTCCGTTCCCATTGTTTCTGCCAGATGCGGAACAATGGCTGCCGCGCCCCCGCCCCCGCCAACTAATGTAGTATATTTTTTCTCCAGCTTATAAATATCTATCAACTCATTTAAAACAACTTCATTTTTCTTTGAAGCCTTATCCA
The DNA here is from genome assembly GCA_041223105.1 of Lachnospiraceae bacterium 54-53. Taxonomy (GTDB): domain Bacteria; phylum Bacillota; class Clostridia; order Lachnospirales; family Lachnospiraceae; genus Lacrimispora. The sequence continues at coordinate 77,935 of JBCLPO010000011.1, read as the reverse complement.
TTATCTGCCTGGCTAATTCTTCCACGGTAATTCCCAACCGGTCCGCAAAGATTTTAAGTCCCTTTTCTGCAGACTCTTTATTACCATAACTATAATTATCCGGACGAATATATCCCAAATAATTGGCTGCACAGGATACTGTGATTGTAAATTCTTTGCCATTGGAACATTTAATTGCAGCATAATCATCAGGATCGCCCGGTCTGGGGGCAAAGAAAACCGGTTCCGGGTCCATAATGTCATCCGGATCCGCAAAACATGCATATGCTAAATTTGCAATGTGAGCACTGCGAGGTCCTACATCCACCACTTTTTTTGAATCAATCCTGACCATACTGCCGCCGGCAATGCCGACAGTGTGTACATCCAGGGAATTCACATAAGTTTTATGACCACCCACTTCAGCATATTTTATCATAACCTGCCCGTCACGAATCACAGAGATATCGGTACTCGTTCCGCCAACCTCAAGAAAAATCCCGTTGGATATCTTTTCATACATCAAAGCACCTGCCACGCCGGCAGCGGGGCCTGACAGCATTGTCAGGACAGGACGTTTTTTCACCTCCTGAACATCCATGACGCCGCCGTCACATCGCATGATCATCAGGGGCTTTGTAATTCCTGATTTATGTACACTTGATTCTGTCATATTGGCGGTTTCAATCATTTTAGGAAGGATGCTCGCATTAATAGCAGCTGTCCTGGTTCTGATTTTAAGGCCATAAAGTTTAGAAATCTCATGGCTTCCAGTCGCTGATAAATTCTGCCTCAGGCATTCATCCACTACCTCCATTTCTCCTGACGGATCGTCAACAGAGAATGCCCCACTGGCAACAATGACTTTGACCCCCTTATTTAATAAGTTCCTGATCGCATCTTTAATTAACTTCTCATGGTCCGGCTTGCCAAGATCCACATACTCGCTTTCAGTATATAAGAATTTATTTTTAGCCAGTTCAATATTTCCAATTACAGTGTCCATCTTTGCCTTTAAAGCTTCGCCACCGGTACCTGTTCCCACAATTCCCACCTTAGCCACATCGCCTTCAAGCAGAGCATTGGTTGCCTGAGTTGTGCCATGGGCGATAAACATGACCTCTTCCGGAGATATGGAATACTTTTCCATGATCTTCTGTATTGCCAGCACAATACCGCCCGCCACACCTTCCTGGCCGGTGTGGGTCGTTGGTATTTTCAAATATCCGATCAATTCAAACGTATCGTTATTTATTGCAACTGCATCTGTAAATGTACCTCCGACATCAATACCAATGCGTACTCTCATAATGCTCACCACTTTCTTAATCTTCATTCCCCGCTTAAGCTTACTTCCATATGAATGTTGTCAGGATACCGATGGCTCCAACGGCTAAACCACATGTTATCCAAACATAGAAAAATACTTTTTTAAGAAGAGTCAGTGTATCAGTGCCAACATAATTTGCCAGCCATACATTGTGTGAATTTGTAGGATCACCGATTACCTGCATGCGCTCGCATGCGATAAAACAGCACAAAACCACCGGCACCGGTACGATTTCCATTGCGGCTACCAATGTCGCAATTCCTGCGCCAATTCCCCAGACATTTAACGGCCCCCGATAAAGTGCTAAAGGCGATAATACGGCAAAGAATAGAAGGAAAAACAGCAATTGGCCTGGAAAAACCTTTCGCAGGGAATCGCTGATCACGCTTTGTACAATTTCATGTGTGAGCGCTTTTGATAACATACCTATAACAATCATGGATAAAACGCCTAAAGCGCCGTCATTGACACCATCTATTGCAGATTTTGTCGCCAGTCCCAGCATTTTGGGCAAATTTACACCCTGATTTTTCTTTCTTCCAAACAGCAGAACAGTGAAGAAACACCAGGCAATTCCTGCAAAAAGAGCCGGAATGATCGGAACGGAAAGCCCAATAACCAAAATGATCGGAATAACAGGAGTGAATAAAGATAACACAGGTGCCTTTTGGAAATCTAAATCCGGAACCTCATGCTGCTTTGCCTCTGCTGCCCATGCGAATTTAACCCCATTTCGTTTAAACTCAACAAAAATAAATATTAAAGCCATCAGAGCCGTGATTACACATAAGATAACGGCAAATAATTTAACATCACCGAACTGGAGTCCTACAAGATCGGTAAAGTATTTCCAGTTCGCCATATTTAATGAAAGCCCTGTTGCATATGCAAACAAAAAGACTGATATGGCGATTACAGACGGAACGCCGACTGAAATCATAATCGGCACTGTAATGGATGCAATCATAATTACACTGCCTAATCCGGCAATTGTTGTATAGCAGAGCGAAACTGCTGCAGTGAGCAATATGGTAACCAGCAAGGGTTTATCCCCGCCAAGTTCAGCCGCAGTTTTTATGATAGTTTTAGAAATTCCGGTATTGTTCATCATGGCCCCCAGCCACGCACTTATAATGACCGCCACATAAGAGCCGGCCATGCTGACAACGCCTTCCTGGAATACAACATTTAATATGCCACTGTCCCCAAGCCATGGTACGCCCGCAATTACAGCAATCCCCAATGCTAAAAGCGGGAGCGAAATAACAAAGGTTAATTTACCTCGCATCATAAAATATACCATGACTAAAAATAAAACTAAAATACCGATTGATTGAATCATATCTTTTCTCCTTTACTTTTACCAATGAAATATCTTATTAACTCGTAATATAAATCTTCATGACCGATCACTTACTGCTGTTATATTTCACATCAAAATAACGGTATTTAATAAAATGATTCACTGACCCCAATACATCACCCAATTTAGAAATCAAACAGCAGAAACTTCTGAAATTTCTCAACCGAATCTGCTGTTTATATGATTTTTTTCTACAATTTATATTTAAATAAGGTTCGCTTTTTTATGTATGCTGCTTCATGAATTACTGCATATCAGCGAGCAGCTTGTCGATCTTCTTCTTATTTGCCGCGTCCAGCTCACCCAGCGGTTTTCTTGGGAGTCCGGCAAAATCCAGGCCCTGAGCCTGCAGTGTGTATTTACAGATTTCCTGCCAGTGCGGCTCTTCATTCACTTTATCATGGAAGAAATAATCAATGTATGGCTGAATCTTATTCTGCGCTTCCATCGTTGCCTTCACATCACCGGCAAACGCTGCATCCTGAATGGCACGGCACTGTTTTGGCAGAACTGCCGGGAAGCCTGACAGCCAGCCGTCCGCTCCGCACAAAAGTCCCTCTGCCGCCGCATAATCATGCCCATAGAATACGGTAAGCTGATCTGCACAATGGAATTTCAGTTCATGCACCCGGTTTGGATCTCCGTGTGCTGCTTTTATGGACTGGATGGTTCCATCATCCACCAGCTCTTTTATTTCCGGCACAGTCAGCTCATATCCTGCAAACCAGGGATTATTGTATATCATAATATCGATATCAAGAGCTGCTCTCAAATCACGGAAATGCTGTATAACTGCTTTTTTATGAGGCTTTAAGTAAAATGGCAGGATCACCATGACACAATCCGCACCGTTCTCCTGGGCATACCGGCTCATCTTAACCGTATTGAGCGTATCGTATCTTCCGGTACCGCATACTAACGGTACCTGGCCCTGCAGATAATTACAGACATGGGCGATGATTTCTCTCTGCTCTTCCATATTCATTGCAATGTTTTCTCCGGTGCTTCCGCAGACAGAGATACTTTGCGCCCCGTTAGCGAGCAGCCAGTCAAGATACTTTTCCATCCCCTTTTTGTTATAGGTCTGGTCTGCATTCCAGATCGTCATTGATGCCGGTGTAATTCCATAAGCTTTTTTAACTTCTTTCATTTTGGCTATCCTCTCTTTTCCTGATTCATTATTTGTTTTTGGTACCGTGCGCACATGGAGATGAATTTTTGTTCATCTTTATGATCATATTTTAAATTATTTATTTAAAACTGTCAATAAAAAATAAAAAATAAAAAATTTTTTTATTTTTTATTGAGATATGGTGATCATGCACAAACAAACGCAAAATATCATCAATAAAAAACCCCATTTTCGTCAAAATGGGGTAGAGAAGCTAAAAATATGCTCTTTGATCAATTTTAAACTCTTTTCCAGATCATGCTTTCGCAGTGCATCCGCTAATTTAATATGACTTTCCGCCGCATCAGTAAAATCACGTTTATCAAGGGGAAGCATTAAATAATTGGCAACGATAAATTTTCCCTGTATTCTTTTATACTCACTCACTAAGTATTCATTATCACAGGCAGCTACTAATGTGCTGTGAAATTCCAGATCCTTCTTATTAAATTCCAATTTATCATCCAGCTGCAATGCTTTCATCGCATTTTTCGCTATGCTTTCAAGTAAATCATAGAATTTATCTTCCGCCTGCTTCATATTAATTATTTTTCTTATTGCAAACTCTTCCAGCAGCAGGCGGACCTCACAGACCTTTTCCATCTGCACTCTGTCAAATTCCGGCACCATTACCCGGCCATTGCTCATCAGATTTAATAACCCATCATTGGCAAGCAGCCTTACCGCTTGAGTGACCGGCGTACGGCTCACTTCATATTTTTCTGCAAATTCATCCAGCAGAATTGTCTGTCCCATTTCATATTCGCCTAAAATTAATGAATCTACAATATGGTCATATATAATTACATCCAGATTGGTTTTTACTCTCAAGAAACTCCTCCTCTCGTATCATATTTTAATTTAAAATAAAATATTTACTTATATTCTACACTTTTTTTATCAAAATTTAAAGTCTAATTTGTTAAAATAAAAACTAATTTTTGATTCCCTCATTTAAAATTAAAGCAGCAGAGTCGCATCATATCGATAACAAATCTGCTGCTGTTTTTTTAATGCATACCTGATTTTACTGAATACCTTCAACTCACCCTCTTGCTGACCCATGATCAGGATCAACCGCCACCCCCGCGGATGCCGGAACTTGTTTTATACATACGATAATCTTCAAGCTATCACCTCTATCCTCCCAGATAAGCTTTCTTAATGTCATCGCTGTCAATCAAATCTTTGCTGTCACCTGAGCTCACTACCCTGCCATTCTCCAAAACATAACACCGATCAGATATGCTGAGCGCCATGTAGGCATTCTGCTCAACAATAATTACCGGAATTTTCATCTCCCGGCTCACCCTGACAATTATACGGAATACATCATCCACAATTACCGGGGCCAATCCCAAAGACGGTTCGTCACACATGAGCAGTTGGGGATCACTCATCAGTCCCCGGGCAATCGCAAGCATTTGCTGCTCACCACCGCTTAAAGAGCTGGCTTTTTGTGAAGACCGTTCCTTTAAGCGGGGAAAAAGCCCATACATCGAATCTAAATGATAATTCAGTTCTTTTTTTGTGAATTTTTTTGAATAAGCACCCATTTCAAGATTATGCAGAACTGTCATGCTCGGAAAGACCTCCCGGCCTTCCGGAATATAAACAATACCTTTTTTCGTGATAACATGCGTTTTCAAATCGATGATATTCTCATTTTTATACTTTATTTTCCCGCCGGCACCATGGACAACTCCCATGATGCAGCTCATGAGCGTGGTCTTACCGGCACCGTTGGATCCGATTATTGAAATAATTTCCTGCTGGCCTATTCTCAATGAAATATTTCTAAGTGCCTGTACTTTTCCGTAATATGCATCTAAATTTGTTATTTCCAGCATCTAAACCGCCCCCTCTGTTTTTTTAAACCGCTCACCTAGATAGGCTTTAATTACTTCGTCGTTATTTTGGATCTCAAGAGGAGTGCCTTCCGCAATTTTTCTGCCGAAATTCAGCACGGTAATATAATTGCTGATTGTCATAATAACATCCATATTATGTTCAATCAGGAAAAAGTCCTTGCCATCGTTAAAAATTTTCAATATAATTTTGACCAGCTCAAATCGTTCCGAAGGATTTAATCCGGCAGCCGGTTCATCCAGCAGAATCAACTTGGGATCGGTCATTAACGCTCTGGCCAGTTCCGACATTTTCTGTCTGCCGTAAGGCAGATTATCCATCCGCTCATCTTTGAGCTTATACATACCGATGTAGTTCAAAATATATTCCGCTTTTTCTTTCAGCATCTTCTCTTCCCGATTTGCCCCTCTGATATTAAGAAGGCTCCGGACAATTCCCATGGGCGCAGTCTCATGGCCGCCGACCATTACATTTTCCAGTAAAGTCATACTGGGAAATACCTTAATATTCTGAAAGGTGCGGCTCATGCCTTTACGGGAAATCTTATATGTTGGAAACCCGGAAATCTTTTCCCCATCGAAAAACACTTCTCCCGAAGTCAGCGGAAAAACACCGGTCATTAAATTGATGGTCGTGGTTTTACCCGCTCCGTTAGGTCCGATCAAAGAATGGATCGTGCGTTTTTTCATGGTAAAAGAGAGATCATCTACTGCAACCAGGCCTGCAAATTTCTTGGCTGCATCCGTCACTTTCAGGATATCATCCATCCGAACCCTCCTTCCGGGAATCAGAAACAATGACTTTAAACAAACAGCGTACGCCGTATCCCCAGCCATTGGGGAGGAAAATAGCTCCAAGTAAAATGATCGCGGAAAAAACAATCTGATAATAGGTGCCCATAAACCTTAATGCTTCAGGTAATACAGTAACTACCAGGGCGCCGATCACATTCCCGTAAACCGAACCAATCCCCCCGACCATCAGCATAATTACATAATTGGCTGAAAAATCGGTATTGAATGTGGAGGGATTCATATATCCCATATAGTGGGCATACATGCTGCCGGCAATCGAACCAAAAATCGCAGCCAGTGTGAACGCCTTAATTTTAATGCTGGCAATATTGACTCCGCTCATTTCCACCGCTTCCGCATTATCCCTCAGCGACTGAAAGACCCTCCCCCACTTTGAATACGTGATGCGGCAGGCCACAAAAAAAGAAATGACTGTAATGAATAAAAATAAATAAAAAACCCTGACATGTGTGTCAAATTTGAAATCAAGAACTGAAAACACCGGAATATTTCGTATCCCCTGAGTTCCGCCGGTAATACCTGTCATGTTAGATAACATCAGGCGAACCACTTCCGCAAAACCGATCGTTGTCAGAGAAAGATAGACACCTTTCACACGCAGGCTTGGATACCCCAGTCCGAGACCAATAACAACCCCCATAAAAACAGCGGCGATCATACCGATCCATGGGGTCACTCCGAATTTGATTGATACCAGCGCTGAACTGTATGCACCTAAAGCAAAAATTCCGGCTGACCCCAGATTCATCTGGCCGGTCAGCCCGGTGATAAAGTTAAGTCCCAGTACAACGACAATATTGATCAGAAGCCGGTTTAATACCAGCATATAGTAATCATTTTTTAAAAACAGAGGAAGGAACATGGCGGCAGCAATTACAGCTATGGGAGCAAATTTTTTTATTTTATTTTTTTCCACAACGCTTCCTCCTAACTTTTATGTCCAAGCAATCCGCCCGGCCTGATTAACAGAAAGGTGATCAACAATACAAATGAAACAATATCCTTATAAACTGCAGGCAGCATAATTACAGAAACATTTTCGACCACACCGATGATCAGTCCGCCGATAATTACACCGGGAAGGTAACCGAAGCCGCCTATTACCCCCGCCGAAAAACCTTTAAGACCGATCAGGGAGGCCATGTTGACATCAATATTAAACAACGGTATGATCAGCATTCCGATGGCCGTACAGATCATGGCGGATATGCCGGTAGTGATACAGATATTTTGGGATACATTTATCCCCATTAAGGCGGCAGCTTTTTTATTTTGAGCTACAGCGCGCATGGCTTTTCCGGTTTTGGTGAAATTTAAGAATATCTGCAGCGCAGCAACCACCACAATCGATACGATGCAGATATAGATATTGGCCTTGGTTATGCTGACACCTGTTACAACCACATTACCGGTGGCCCAGTTCGGTATGGTGAAGGGAATCGGCCCCCAGATCAGACGGATCGCCTCATATAAAATTCGTCCGAGCATGATTGTTCCCATAACGGCAAAGATTGTAGAACTCATATTTCGTAAGGGATTTAAGATGAGTGAAGCGATCAGCGCCCCAACAATCCCTGAAATGATAACGGCAGCAATGACTGCAATCCAGGAACTCAGCCCCAGACCGGTGACTAACGCAGCTCCGAAAATATAGGCACCCAGAGTGATCAGCTTGTCATGACTAAAATTAAGCAGACCCGTAGAATTCCAGATGAGCGTATATTCAATACCTACCAGAGCATAAATAAACCCCATGGCGATTCCGCTTACAAGTAATTGAGTTATAATGGAAGTCATAAAACACATCCTTTCCGAAAGCGTTAAGTGCTTCCGGCCGAAAATTTTTCTGCAAACCTCCGGCCTGAGCAGCACATTAAAACACTGTATTATTGAGAAACTTTAATTGTCTCAACATAAACGGGAACTTTATTTTCAAGTCTTGCAACGGAAACTTCATGCATCATATCATTATTTTCGTCACATGTAATAATCCCGATAGGTACAGAAATACCTTCCAGTTCTGCCATCGCATTGCGAACCGACTCACGATCGGCAGTACCGGCTTTCTCAATCGCTGTCAGAAGGGCAACCGCACCACCATAATATGACGCTGAAAATAATTCTGCAGGCACGTTGTATTTGCTTTCAAATACTTCTGCAAACTGCCGGGTGGCCGGGGAGGTGCTGCCTGATACAAAATCAGTGACTCCGTACCAGCCCTCAATCTGTTCTGCCTCGCACATATCAATAACCTGGGGCATAGTGACGCCTGGCGAACAGACTACCGGTACATCAAGTCCAAGCTCCTTGATCTGCCGTGCATGAATAGCCAGTTCCGGATCATGTGTCCAGATTAACACTGCCTCAACACCGGCATTTTTCATTTTCATAATCTGTCCGGTAAAATCTTTATCATTGGTGTTATGTCCTTCAGATATGTACTCAATGTTGTTCGCTTTACAGTATGCTCTGGCGGTTTCCTCGCCACCGGTTCCGAATTCATCATTGTTATAAAACATCCCCACCTTTTTAGCACCCAGTTTATCCACGGCATATGTGGCGGCAACCTTTGCAAAAATAGCGTCGGAAGCACGGCAGCGGAACAAATATGGGTTATCTAAAGTGGTGATCTGGGGCGTGGTTCCGCCGGTTATCGTAACCACACCTTTTTGGTTAATCACCTGTTCAATCGCCATCGCATTGGTGCTGCGGTGGGGGCCGACGATTCCCACGACCCCCTCACCGATTAATTTATTGGCACAAGTAACCGCCATGTCCTGAAGAGTCTGATCATCTTCTACCAGCAATTCTACTTTTCGGCCTAAAATTCCCCCGTTTTCATTCGCTTCATCAACAGCCAGCTGAACGGCCTGCTGCATCCTTAAACCATTTAAAGGATTGTTTCCCGTCAGCATGGCAATCAGGCCAATTTTTATCGTATCACCACCATCTCCGCCTGTATCGGCCACCTGCCCGCTGGCCTCTGCTGCTGATCCGGGTTCTGACGCAACGGCTGATTGATTTGAGTTATCACCGCTGCAGCCCGTAATTACAAGTGTTCCTGCTAACAATAAGCCCGCCAATTTCTCCAATTTCATAAAAGCACCTCCCAATCACATTCTCATTTTAATATTATTTTAAAATTATCTTTTATTGATTTGTACAGAGCCTTATCATCAGGTATTGTTTTTTTGTGGGTATAATCGATTAATTCCTGTATCGCCTGGTCAGTCATACAAAATCCCATTTTTTCCATAGTATTCGGTATTCCCAGCTTCTCCATCATATCTTTTGCTTTCAGAACCTCCGCCTCCGGCGCTCCGTTCACTGCCAGCTGTAAAGGAATGGCGAGTCCGACAATTTCACCGTGAAGGTGATTTTTTCTGACCTCCTTCTGCAGACAACACACTGCATCATAAAAATTATGGGCAACCGCCAATTGTTTTCCGCCGGTCGACAAATTAGATATAAGACCGGTCAGCAAAAGATTCATACATACCATATCCTCTGCATTGGCATCGCACTCTTTACGGCTGACGGCATCCAAAGCCGCAATTCCCTTCTCCATATATGACCTGTATGTATAGTCCGCAATTATGGTTGCCGTATCTGATGTGGATGTTTTTCCTGCACCTCCTAAGTTCAGCATGGTAAAAGCAAATTCCGGACTTTTTGCCATGGCGTCTGCAATGCCGGAAGCTAAGTACCTGGTTGGACAATCAGCCACCGTAACATCCAGATCAACCAATACAGCACTTATTTCATGTTTCAGAAACTGACTTCTTTCTACCGAGCCATCTTCCCCATAAGTGACATACAAGATGGCCACAGCCGCACAGGTAGCCGCAGAAGTGGGAACCGTAATGATCCTTTTATCAGCTATATCGCCGGCCCCTTTCGCAATATCAATACATCTTCCCCCGCCCAGCCCAATGACTACATCCGCTTCTTTTTCCAAAACATCTTCCGCCACAAGATCAAAACTTCTTTGTGTTGACGGCAAATCACAACAATGAACAAAGAACTCAATATTTCTGTTGTCCATTGATGCCTTAATCCGGTCTTCTGTAAGCTGCCACACTGTTTCATCAGTTACAATATAGGCCCTTTTTCCCCAATTAGATACTTCACCTCCAATCAAATGAATTGCACCGTGGTGCTGAAAATATCTTCCGGCACCTATTTGGATACTGTTGTTGTCAAACAAGTCAATCCCTCCCACTATAATTTTTATATCTTAATAAAAAATATTAAATTTAAAATTTTCTTGTGGCTTTTAAAAAAACAAGTACTCGACTTGTTTTTTATTTTTATTAAATTATACAAAATTCATTTCTTTATATATTGCAATGATCTGATCACCGACATTGCTCACATGTTTATCCAGAATTCCAAGCACTTTCTCTTCATCAAAACTCTCAAGGGCATTCATCAGTGCTTCATGCTCTACGATCGCCACATTCTGCTTGCGTTTCCTGGCCGTCATAATAACATAGCTGGATACTAAAAAACGGCCCTGGACCATCTTATAAATATCTGAAAGACATGAATTATTTGCAGCATCTACCATAATCCGATGAAAAAGTAAATCTGAGCTGCAGGACTTCACATAATTATCCTCCCTGTAATACCGGTCACAATCCTGAATGGCTTTTCTCATTTGAGGAAACAGGGAACTGCTTTTTAAGTTGCAAATACTTCTGACCGCTTCCCTTTCAAGAAAAAAACGGGTTTGACAAGTATCATGGATCTCTTTCTCGTTATACTGAGGAACACCAACCCGCCCATTGATACCGATCGTCAGGATTCTCTCTTTATCCAAAAGCTTAACTGCCTGCACAATCGGAGTACGGCTGACACCATAGCGTTCAACCAGCTCATCAAATGAAAGTTTTTGTCCTGGCATATATTCCCCGGCGATGAGACTGTCCTTGATTTTTTCATAAACAATAATATCTAAATTTTTTTTGATTGACAAAATCATTACCCCTTCCATTCAGCCCATAAGTACATGATATAGTAAACACAAACAAAAATCAATCCTAAATTAAAAATTTTTTATGTAAAATTAAAAATTAAATCTTAAGAATATGTTTGCTTCCATGAGCATGTTGTAAAAGTGCACATTTCGTTTTAAAGCGCAGCCATTCCGTTCAGTTCCAGGCGTTCAGTCCTACACTCACAACAATCAGATGCTATAGACACAAAGCTGTTTGTTTGAATTTAAGCAGGTGCTTTTTTTGATAAAGTTTTACATTTCTCCAAAAAATTCGATGGTTTGTGCTATTATAATCGACAGCAATTGACCAAAATTGCAATGTTTACAAATAATTTTAATTTTACTGATAGAAGTTTTGGTGTGTGGAATGACTTGTCCATTATCCTTTTTTCTATTACAATAAGAGTGCCGGCAATTAAATGATAAGGAGTAATGCAAGAATGACCATACATGAGATAAATGAGCAGGCTTCAAAACTGGTATTGGAAGAAACAATAAAGCTGGACAGAGAAAGAGTACGCGAGGATTTTATGGGGCTCTACAGTGACATAGCCGCAGAGCTTTTCAAACACAATAGCGATTGCGTGCGTCTTATCTATGATTATACTGAGATGATGAACCGGGAACAGCAATTCTTTACCCCGAAAAACGCTTATGAAGCTGGATTGCATGCGCCAGAAGCAAAATTTGAACAAGGATTTGTACAATATATCAGAAAAATCTATCTTGATCCTGAAAACCTTTTTCTTCTCCAAAAGAGGGATGATTTATTTTATAAGCTCTGCGGTCTTTTGGGAGATGCAAACGGGCTGATGACGGAGTTTAATGATCTGTACCGGAGGTGCAATGGCATCATCAGCAAAAATATAGACTGCTTTTTCCGCATGGGGTTTGAGCAGTCCCATATAAAGGCAGGTAGTGCAGTATAGAAATGAAGACTGGGGCAGAAATCAACGATTTGCTGACGTGATTTCTGCCTTTCAGCTTTCTATAATTTTCATGGCGCTTTGCGTGAGCATATCAGCTACAGACTGTATATACCCGGAATCTATGCGATAATAATGGCTCAGGCCTTTCACATGATCCAGCAGCAGGATTCCCTGTGTAAGCATTTCATTCAGGTTATATGTAATGGAGTTTTTACTTAAATGAAGATGCTTGCACAGATCAGCGGTGGATTGCGGCGAATGCTCAAGTAACGCTTGAAAAATATCATACTTTGTCTGATTTCCAATCGCCTGGGCAAAGTTAAAAGGTGTCACCGCTGCATATTTGTAGCGCGTATTCAGAACTTCTCCAAAGTCTTTTCCCAGCAAAAAAGAAGAATGCTCAAAAGAGCATATGGAAAAGCGCTGTTCCGACAGCAAAGAAATTGAGATATTCAAGTCCCCGGAAACAGCCCCATTGGCCAGTGCCTTCAATTTCTCCGCTGTGGAAATGCTTAAGGCAGCTTCCATCACCCTCGGATTTTGCACCAGAAATTCCTTATGCAGGCAGGCAATCTTCTTACACAGTGCTTCAATAATCTGACACATCGTATCTATGATTTTATCAAAATGGATCAGCGTATACAGAAAGTAAGTCTCAATGTCTCCTGGCAGCTCAGCCTGCCGTAAAAGCTCAATAGAAGCCGGATGCTCAAGCTGGAGCATTTTACGAACGGATCCAGCATCCGCATGCGGCAGAAAATGTTCCACATATCTTCGCTTTGAAAATGTTTTATTCTGTAATGCCTGTATCAGACGTTCACTGGAACATTGCGTATATGGATTATGTTCAAATGCAGCTTTATATAAGTAAATGTCCTCTGCGGACCCGTGGCAAAAGGTTCGCAGATAATCCGGAATATCACAGTTGCTTTCCTGCACCCACTTATTAAGGGCTGAGTAACAGGCATTCTCACTGATGTCAGAAGCGATGCCCTTTGCGGAGCGGATTTCCGGTTTTTCAAAATAATAGCTGAGGTATACCAGCGCATCGTAAACTTCGCCGTATTCCCGGATATAATGCGTCATAGTATCCTCCTCCCTCTTAACCATGGAGATCACGTAGTTTAAATTTTAATAATTTACTATTTTATTATAATGCTATGGACGATTAAATAAAACTATAGACGCTTAACTTTTCGTTCCATGGCAGATATTATTACTACTATAGGAGTACAGAATATGAATGAGAATGACTTTCATGTATCAATGGGCAAAAGAATTACCACAAGGCGCAAACAACTGCGTCTCACGCAGGAAGAGCTTGCGGAAAAAGCCGGGGTAACCCCACAGATGATATCGACTGCTGAATTGGGCAAAAAAGCACTGCGTCCGGAAAACATATTAAAGATTTCCATGGCCCTGGATGTCAGCGCAGATTATCTGCTGACTGGAGAAATTATCAACCGGGATGCCTTTTTACTAAACCAAAGAGTCACGGGCCTGTCCAGCGAACACTTCCGCCATCTGGAAGATATCATCGACAGCTTCCTCGCCGTTTGTGAAAAATGAGAAATACCCGATCAGGGTACAATACTTACAGCAATTATGCGTCACCTCTTCTCCATTATGATAAAATCAGGGCTGAAATTCTGCAACATGAATTTCAACCCTGATTTTGAGAAACTATATTTAATATCAGCATAAACTAAAAAAATACATTAGGGGCAGTGATTTAACAATTTTACAACAACCCCTGATTTTTGATTCTAAAGACATGTTCATAATCGTGATCCTATAAGGTTCCGGAATCTGAGTCCCTTTCATCCGGCTTTGATTCCCGGCCGGTTTTGAAGTTGAACGACCGGAATTATTCAAATACAGTGATCGCCTGTTTACGTTTAATCCGAAGCAGGACACTTTCTAATACACGGAAACTGTGATTCAAATCTTTCTGCTCCAAATAGGCGGTTGCCTGATCCTGACCAATGACCAGATCCATATTTCTCGCTTCCGGACAAACCAGAACGGCTTTACCGGTACCTAAAACCGATGAGCAGAATACATTTCCGTTCAGAAGCTTACTGATCCGGTCAATTTCAAGCAGGCCGGTTCCCGGCTGGATTCTCTGCAGCTGGGTGTAAAGGTCTGGGCTAAGTACCAGCGCATAAGTTCCGAATATACCTTCTTTCGTAAATATCTCAAATGCAGCAACAATATCGGAAAATGCGTTTTCACCAGATGACCAATCGCTGCGTTTTATCTTATTCGTACCGGGTGCAGTCAATAATCCGTCATAACCATTCGCCGGATTACCAAAAAATACCAGGCGGTCTTCCTTTCTGGAACAGTTTTCAGCAGCAGATGCCGCTTTTGATAAATCAATGGGATATCCAAACTTCCAACTGTTTTCCAGATCTTTTGTGAAAATTGTAAAATCATCATAAATGATAGGGATTTCAACATATTTTCTGCCTTTTGTGATGATGAATCCGTCCTCCGAAACCTCATCCAAAGATTCAGAATCATCAATATGAATACTTTCCGTACCGATACCAAGAGGTCCGAAAATATGCAGAAATCTTCTTGAGATTAAGATATTACGGGCAGTATTAACAACAGCAGAGTCAATTTGTTCCCATAACTCGGTTGGTAAATTAGAATTTTCTCTTGACAGATAACTCATGGATGCACCCTCCTTTTATAGTTTTTATGATTTTATTAAACTTCCCACGGTCTTGGGTATAGCAGTATCCGTGGCTTGTCCGGGATCAGAAGCCGATATGCCCAAATCTTCCAGCATTTCTTTTACTTCATCTTCTCCGGATACAAACAATTCCGCTTCCTTAGGGTCAAGAATACGAAGCAATGTCATTAACTCTCCCACATGTGCCTTCTCTTCATCCCTGATATCGGAAATAACCTTTTTGGCGATTTCGTCATCCGTTGCCTGGACATGGGCGTCATAAATATAAATGGCTTCCAATTCCCCTGCGATATCCAGACGGATGGCTTGAATCAATTCTTCTTTCGTCATTTTTCTTTCAACATTCCCCTGAAACGGGTTTCCAAAAGCTGGCATTCTTTTTACCTCCTAATTGAGAATAATTACTGTTTTTAGTATATATGGAACAGCGGTAAAATGCAATACAAAAATTAAAAAATGTCAAAATATTATAACTGTTATCCCGATCTTGATACACCTGCGGTTCTGACTATTCCGGAGACAGATTATTGTTTGTTTATATACAAAAATTTATGAGGAAATTTCTACCATACAAGAAAAAAGCCAGCACTTTGCTCACGGCAGAATGCTGGCTTCTTTAGATATACCGGATGAAATTATAAGGGTAAATGCAGTATGTGTGAATTGCGCCGTCTCTATTTAATATCTCATAATAGGACAGGAAAATCGACTCATCTCAGTTAAGGGTTATGCATGAACCTTCTGCCCAAGTCTTTTTTGGATGAAAGAGGATGCGGGAAGCTTTATGTATTTCGGTAACGAAGCATGTACTTTTTTGAAGCTTAAAAAAATCCATCTGTGCTCAAAAACGTTAAAAACAGCGCATATATCCCAAAGCGGAGGTATCACCAGTGTTACCTCCCGCCCCACGCGCGCGAGCTCATTATAAAATAACGCAGGGTCATCAACATGCTCTATCGTATGAGAGCAAAGTACCATGTCAAATTCCTTATCCGCAAAGGGCAAATGATAGATATCTTTGATGAAAACAAAGTTCGGCACTTCCTCATGCTTAAATATATCCGCATTGACCCCTCCGCCGTCCGTTTTTCCACAGCAAATGTTCAAATCCCACCGATGCTTTGCTACTATCCGCCTTTTTAAATAAAAATAGCTGATGTAGTGTGCTGCCAAAAGAATGGCTGCGATAACTCCAGAAATTAATATAACCGTCATGTGCCTCCTTCCTCCTGCATATGGCCTCTGCGAACCAGGATGGAAACATGGTCTGCCGCCAACTTGCCGGATGGTTCATTAATAGCGCCCCCAGTTAAACTCCGCCTAAAGTGAAGATAAACTGTTCTTAAATTTTTTAAATCCGCCTCAGATTCTCTTGGAATACGTAAATGCGTCCAGAACCGCTACCGGAATATTCTGTGCTTTCCCGGAGCAATCACCCAAAAGGTAACTCTCCGGAACAACGGACGCAAGCGTTTCGACGGCATTCTGCTCCACGGACATACCAAGGGCGTTGATGACATTCGCTGATCTTTTTGAACAGGTTGTGGGAGGCGCCGGGTGCATCTTCGTAAATCATGTATCGTTCCACGTTTTACAAAAACCGTTTTGCAATATGTGGCGCTCGGATACACCCCATTTCTCCGCAACCGCCTCGGTTTAGACATCAGACTTGTGAAATTTAGAAAAATATTGTATCATAAAAACACTTAAACATTCTGTAAACAAACAGAAGTGCACATAGATGTTTGAAACTGCTAAGTATTTATATTAACGGAGGTTGAAATTTTGAAAAAGATTGGAATAGTAGGCGGAATCGGTCCAGCTTCAACATTGGATTATTATATTGGAATCATTAATGGATTCAGACAAAAAACAGGTGACGATAATTACCCTGAAATAGTTATAAACAGTATTAACATGACCGAAATGCTCTCCTGTGTTTCATATAAAGACTGGGCTTCGCTCGTTAACTTATTGCTTAACAGTATTGATAATTTAGCAAATGCAGGGGCAGAGCTTGCCGCCATTGCTTCAAATACACCGCACATAGTATTTGAAGATGTAAAAAAACAATCTGCGCTTCCGCTTATTAGCATTGTTGAAGAAACGTGCAAGTATGCGCAATTAAAAAAATGCAAAAAAGTTGTTGTAATCGGTACGCGTTTTACAATGAACAGGCAGCAATTCACAACATCATTTTCCCAAAGCTGGAGGAAGGTATTGTAGTACCGGAGGATAGACAAAAGATCCTTGAGATTGCAGAACGCTTATTGACGAAGCAAAATGCGGACGCATTAATTCTTGGCTGTACAGAGTTACCATTAATAATTAAAGATAAAGATTTGGATACATTAATTCTTAATACAACACGAATACATATTGAATCCATTGTCAATTCTATTTTATGAACGTCCCATGAGGTGTGCGTCGACGATCCACTACTCGCAAAAGGGGCTGTTGCAAAAGTAGATGAATCATCTACTTGAGCAGCAGTTCCATTTTCATCATGCTTAAAACCAGATAAACGGACTCCGAAGAGTCCGTAATCCGTGGTACACTTCCCAGTGTCTCTTTCTGTCAGATCCAATTCTTTTGATTTTTTGCATCTCTTACAGCTTTTTAATAACACGTTGGACTTGACGTTCACTGATGGACAAATCTTTATTTGCTTGGTTGTAAGTTTTGGATTTTCCTTTAAAAGTGTCAAAACTTCTGCGACATCTTCTAAGCCTACCTGATGTTTCATATGAATTACTCGTTCTTTTGGAGTTAAAAATTTAATCATGACATCTCCAGGATGAATGCTTTATTCTGGTTGAGGTCACCATCTTCCTTGCAGGCATTACATATTTATTCAATACCTCGCTCCCAATTTTCTATAAAACTGGCAAGAAAAAATACGTGAGCAATGTTGGAATTGAATGGTTTTGAAGCATGTTTTAACATTAAATCCTCAATGGTCCAGTTTTCTGGGAGCTGACCGAAGTTGTAATATATAACTTATTATCATATATACTGATCTGGATGGGGATATCCAGAGAATAGTCCTTATGGCACAAAGCGTTTAAAAGTTCTTCACGCAGAGCAGCATCTGGAACAAAATAGCGTTCTATTTACAATTCCGCCCAAAGCCAATACTGTGAATCCATGGCGCTGCGATTGGGCAATTTACAAAGAGCGTCACTTGGTTATTTGTTTATTTGGCTTCCATCGCCATTTTGGTTAAATAGCACAACCTTTTTAATTTTACAAAAAAGGCCTGGCAAAAAAATCTCCGGGTCAAAAAAGCGTATTAGCAAGGCAGACCAAAATCGGGGCTCGGGGAGCATCCTAAAACGCTGATTTATTAGCGGAACCATAAGAGACACGTAAAATAAAAAAGCCAAAAACCCAATAAAATCAAGGCTTTCGGCATTTTTTCCAGCGTTCCCGAGGTGACTTGAACACCCGACCTACCGCTTAGGAGGCGGTCGCTCTATCCAACTGAGCTACGGAAACGTGTATGAAATTTCTTGGGACAGATCCCCAAGTAGTTCAATACAGTCCGTTTACTATTATATTCACAATTGGCCTTTTCGTCAAGCCAAAACTTACATTTATTCCACCTGTTCCGTAAAATTCACCATTCCCTGCATCCAGATCTGCCCCTTAAACCGGCGTCCGACTTCAGGATTGCCCACCAGATCCTTCTTTGCGATACCCACATGGAAAATGAGATCGCTGCATTCCAAAGTAAAGTCATAAACCTCTTCTTCTGTGATCTGATTCTTCTTTTCATCTATTTTTATGATCTCGCCGATAATGGAATACTGGTCGCACTCCACTCCACAGGGCATAAAGCAGGAATCAATGATGGAATACAGATCCTCTTTCATTACCCTTCTGGAGGCCTGGGAATATAAATCTATATCTTCAATGGTCAGGGTCTCCATGGCATCCTCATCGCCATTTTTAGCGGCTTCCAAAAGAGTATTGCGGTCTTTTGCCGCCACTTTGGCTTTTTCCCTCTGCTTCTCTGTTTTCTGAATAGGAAGAAGGATCTTGCCGCTTACCGCCAGTCCGGCCAGGTACACATCCTTTGTTTCCATGGGATGATTGTCGATGATCCGTTCCCTGCACTCAAAGGAATTGTCTATATAAAAGATAAGGGAAATTCCCACTTTATATTCATCCAAAAGGCCGGCATAAGTTTCCCGCTCCGTATGGCGCTGGATGGAACAGGACACATCTGATGTCATGTCACTGGTTTTCAAATACGGATAATAATAGCTTCTTTGAAAATTTCCCTCCCGGTCCATCTCACCAAAGATGGCAATCCCCATACCCGGGGCCACTTCTTTACGAAGCTCACAGAGATTGGAGTCCTCATCAATCTGCATCCGCTTCATGCCGGATAAGTCCTCACAGAGCTTATCCAATAATTTCTCAATTTCCCTGTCCTTCTGGTAAAGGCTGAAACCAATGGTTCTCAGGAATTTATGCATAGAATCATCACCTGCTTTCTGTTTTTCTAAGATAGTTTTCAGGAAAACAATAAGGCGAAGAACACTCCGCCTCAAGCCTTATCGCTTATTATATACCATAAATCCTGATTACGCCAGTAAAATTTTCTTAAATTTAAAAATGAGGCCCGCCCTTTTTTTAAAGGACCGGACCTCCACAGTTCTATACAATTCCCTGTGCCAGCATGGCTTCAACAACCTTTTCAAAACCGGCGATGTTGGCGCCTGCCACATAGTTTCCTTTTACACCGTAACACTCTGCCGCTGCTGCTGCCTTGGCGTAAATATTGACCATGATGTCGTGGAGCTTCTCATCCACCTCTTCAAAGGTCCAGGAAAACCTCTGGCTGTTCTGACTCATCTCCAGAGCGGAAGTTGCGACTCCGCCTGCGTTGGCCGCCTTGCCTGGCATAAAGAGCATGTGGTTCTCCAGGAAGAAGTCCGTCGCCTCTCTGGTGGATGGCATGTTGGCGCCTTCCGCGACTGCAAAGCAGCCGTTTGCTTTCAGCACCTTCGCATCATCCAGGTTTAACTCATTCTGGGTCGCGCAGGGAAGAGCAATGTCACACGGAATGGTCCAGATTCCGTTTCCTTCCGTATAAACGGCCGTGGGAACTGCTTTTGCATATTCACTGATACGTCCCCGGCGCACTTCCTTGATTTCCTTGACCACATCAAGCTTTATGCCGTCTTTATCATAAATATAACCGCTGGAATCGCTGAGTGCAACCACCTTTGCGCCCAGCTGCTGTGCTTTTTCCGTAGCATAAATTGCCACGTTTCCTGCGCCGGAAATGACCGCTGTCTTACCAGCCAGTTCCTTGCCGCTATGTTTTAACATCTCGTCCAGAATATATACAAGGCCATATCCGGTAGCCTGGGTACGTGCAAGAGATCCGCCGTAGGTAAGACCCTTTCCGGTGAGAACTCCCTCATACAGGCCTGTCAGCCTTTTATACTGCCCATATAAAAAGCCGATCTCTCTTGCTCCGACGCCGATATCACCGGCCGGAACATCCTGGTCAGCTCCGATGTATTTGGATAATTCTGTCATGAAGCTCTGACAGAACGCCATAACCTCTCTATCTGATTTTCCTTTGGGATCAAAGTTGGAACCTCCCTTGCCGCCGCCGATGGGAAGGCCGGTTAAGGAATTTTTGAATACCTGCTCAAAACCTAAGAATTTTAAGATTCCCTGATTAACAGAAGGATGAAGGCGCAAACCTCCTTTGTATGGTCCGATGGCACTGTTGAACTGTACACGGAACCCCTTGTTTACCTGAACCTGTCCATTGTCATCCACCCACGGAACGCGGAAGGAAATGATCCGCTCCGGTTCTACAAGGCGCTCTAAAAGTCCCAGCTTCCGGTATTTCTCTTCATTGGCGTCAATGACCAGCCTCAGGGAATCAAGCACCTCTTTTACGGCCTGGTGGAATTCAGCTTCCCCCTGGTTCTGTTTCACGACTCTGTCATAGACTTCATCCACATATGACATGATTTTCTTTCCTCCTTGGATTATTTTATACATACTTCTCTTAATAATATTAAGTTACTAAAAAATGGCAAAAAGGGGCCAGAACTCCCTTAAGTTCCGGCCCCTTTGCCTTATCATAACTTGTAAAAAATTATAACAAGTTAATTTAATAAAGTCAATAAACAGGTTTACTTTATTTTATTAATTTTCCTTTTTCTTTTTCATAAGTGCGGCATAAAGTGCCATCATAAACCCGGAAACCGCCACCATCACCTTACCGGCGGAATTACTCCGCTCTCCCGTCTTGGGCAGTCTGGCCAGGGGTACATTTCCATCATCGAGCTCCAGTAAATCACTGGAGCTGTCTCCCGGCAGACCGGCTAATGGTACCGGATCCGGAATGATCGTAACAACACCGGGACCGTTGGTGGAGTCGCCTCCGGAAGAACCTCCCGGAGAACGTCCGCCTCCGCTGTCTCCGCCGCCTCCGCTTCTTATCTTCTGATCCTGAATGGTGATGGTAAAGCTGTTGATTCCATCCAGGGTCACGGGCGGGATGTCGCTGTTGATATAATAACCGGACGGCGCTTTGGTCTCAATAAAGGTATAAGTGTCCTTTGGCAGCCTTTTAATGATGAACTGCCCGTCACCGTCCGTCACAAAGGTCCCGGCTGAGGCCTTGTCATCGGTATATCCCGCAAAAGAGCCGTCATCCAGCTTCACATATCTTCCATCCGAAGCTCTCAGGATAAATTCGGCGCCCTTCAGCCTGGTATCCGCATAGACCGCATTGGTCTTTATGACGGTGATCCTGGAAGGCGTATTCGGGATCGGTCCGCTGGTCTTTGTAAATAACCCCGGTGTTGTGAACAGGACCTCCTTGCCGGCGTCATTGATGGTAAACTCCGCGGTCCATGGCTCTGTTCCCAGAAGGTAGCCCTCCGGGGCTTTGGTTTCTGTCAGCCGGTAGGTTCCAAAAGGTAAGTTGGAAATCAGGCCTGTTCCGTTGTTTTGAAATCCTAAGATCCCGTCCGTGCCGGTAATACGGAAATTAAGTGAGCTTAAGTCCCCATCTGAATTCGAAAGAAGTTCAATTCCTCTTCCCGTTATTTTTGAAGGATCACTGACATATGCATTCCAGGCTCCAGGCACTTCAGACTGTCCTGTGAGCCTGAATTCCGCTCCTGCCAGCTTTCTGCCTTCTTCCTCGCTATCTACCTTTTCCATCTCAAGGGAACCGGTATTGGGAGTATTGATGACAATGAACTCAGCTTCTCCTGACCCGAATTCCACATAAGAGCGGTCTCCCTGGTCCGGAACAAGGCTGACGGTTCCAGTTTCATCCACCCTGATATAAAAGGTATCAATGGACACATACCCAGGTGCGGGCCTTTCTGTTATCCTGTAATCTCCAAATGGAACATTCAGGGAAATTTTTCCCATCTCATCGGTTTTAATGGTTTTAATCCCCGCGTTGTCATCCGGTTTGAACCGTTTGAAGCCCAGAATCCGATCATATACTCCCGGACCGTCAACAGTGAATTCAATATCCTTAAGCCTTTGCCCAAAAATATCTTTCTTTATCCAGCTGAGTTCAAATTCTCCCCTGGAATTGGCAATACTGTTTCCGGTTATACCGGACAGTGCCACTTCTTGGTCTCCTTTTACAGTAAAGCCATAAACATTTTGATCAATCAGGCTGTTATAAAAATCCGGTGCCTTTTCTTCTTTTAATATATATTTTCCATTTGGAATGCCGCTGATTCTGATCTGCTTTCCGGTTGTTGCAAAATACAGGATTCCATTTTTATGGCGTACAGCCATGATGCCCATGGCTTCCTTCTCCTCTTCACTCCTTCCTGTGATCTCTTCTGCAAAAGTGACGCCTGAATTAACCGTATTTTCAAATTCATTGCCTTGGTCTGCTGCTCTGGTAATACTGAACACCGCACCTGACAATTCCTTTCCGGTACTTCCATCGATCTTATCAAAAATCAGGGTTCCTGTTTCATACTGATTCTTAATCTCTGCAGTTACGTTTCCGGCTTTCAGAATCCAGGCAGCTTCCTCTCCATGATATTTATCCAGATTTGCAGATGCCCCGGAAAGAACAAAGTTTGGTGCCGGTTCATCTTCCACGATCAGGTAGTTCATGTAATAAAGAAGCTTTGGTATTCCATTTAAATAACCGTTTTCATCCGTCCGGTTATCCTGATTTGCCCCGGGGTAAACGATCTTTCCGGGATCCCTTGTAATCTCTTCTGCTGCCGTAAAAGGACCGTATATGGTGAATTTCGCGCCCTTGACGGCTTCTCCTGTTATTCCTGTCTTTTTAAGGGTGATATTCCGATATGGGATCACGCCAAAATCTTTCGTTCTGTCCCACGCGGTCTTATCCGCCCATAAGAAAAATGTTTCCGACTGATATTCCTTACCTGATCCAATATAATTGTTGTCTTTTGTCTCGTCTGGGTACCTGTCAAGATCACCCGGTTTCCTGGACTTTCCGCCCTCGGGATTTGATGTAAGGGCTGTGCCTTCCATTATGGTGGTGGGTGACTTCTCCAATATCATTCCCGGAACAATATCCGCACTTTTCTCCCCCTGTGTGGAGATCAGCAGCTTATGGGTCTCAGGCTCTGCCCCTTTCAAGTGGCTGCTGTTTAAAATATTACGAATTACATTATGTTCTTCGCTGTCACTGGCAAGAGTATAAAGCCTGCTTTCATCGTTGGGCTGTGCTGCCAGAAGTCCGGAGAACAAATACTCACCGGTTTTATTCAATATACCTTCCGGTTTTGCGGAAACCTCTTCCAGCGGATTTTCCGGAATCAGACCTTTTTTAGCAGGCGTATAGGTTTTTTCCTCTCCTGTACTTCTTAAGGCCACATTAAAATATTCAGCATTAATGAGCTTTTGTAAGTCTGCCTCTGTATCAAACCCAGTGTCATCCTGAATGCCGTTTCCATTTGCATCGATCCAGATACGTCCGCCGACGCCCACCCGTCCCGGGACCAATACGGCCTGAACCAGATTGCTGGTCATCGGATAATCATTCATTTTTTCTGCTTGAACCTCCGGATCGTCCTTATAATAATATTGGACGGAAAAGTCATTCACGGAATACTTATAGGCGATTTTCTCCAAATCCCTTTCTTCCTCTATTTCCTGGACAGATGCATCATATTCCACGATCAGCCTGTCGCCCGGCTTTAAGGTCACACTGCTTTCCGTATCCACCATAATGGCTGAAATTCTCCCATTCACCTTCTGAGGATCTGTAACCCATTTGGCAATCTCCGGGTCTGCATAATTTGACAGGATGGTTTTTCTCAGTGTTTCACTTTCGGGCAGATAATAAGCATGAAAGCCGCTTACCTCTGTTCCGGTCTGTTCATCTCCTGAGGCAATATAAAGTTTAATGGTTCCCGGTATAAAGTTAAACTGCCATTCACTGCCTCTCTTCTGTCCGTCAAAGTTTTCCTTGTCTATGGGTTTCGGAAGCACATCAAGCACGCGGAGCCTTGTAACTACGGTTTTGTCCGCAGTGTTTTTAGTGATCAGATGGTATTTTATTGAACCATCCCTGGTTACCTTAGCACTGTCAAGCCCCGATACAAAACCGGTCCCGGCCTGAACATCCATATCTCCCCGGCCTTCCTTCAAAAGGGTTATTGCACTGTCCGTGCTGAAGGTATTTTTAACAAATGTGGCTGCATAGCCATTATTTTCTTTCAAACCTATGCTTTTTGCAACCTCTTCCACTCCGGTTCCGGTGACTGTTCCCGGCCAGCCGTCCATTTCCTGCTCTGTGTTCCAAACCTTAAAGGTAGCACCTCCGTAATTATTGGTAAATGCGGCTCTTTGAGATGTGCTGGTCACATACATGCTGTCCCTTACTTCATTGCCGTTATTGATGACAGCACTGGTGACCTTCGTATCAAAGGTAATGGTGACAAAATCCCCCTGTCTGAATTCGCCCTTAAGAGAGACGTACAGGTAGGTGTAACCGTCGCTGTCAACCGCAGTCACTATTTCATCCGTATTATAAGTCAGCACCTGATCCCTGGTCGTTATTTTAACCGTACTTAAATCCGGTACAGCTCCCTTCGGCAGTTTGTTAAGGAACTGAGGGCTCAACATTGGGCTTTTAATTGTTTCATCACTGACATTTTCCAATGTCATGGTATACTGCAGCACATCTCCTATTTCGATACGGTCTCCTTCATCCGACGGATGTGTCTGGTTCTTTACGGACAGACCGATTTTCACGGTGGGAAGGTCCGGTTCCAATACTGAAATCTCTTCGCTGTCCCTTGCATCACGGCTCTGAACACTGTGAATTCCTTTTTCGTCATAAGAAATATATGTCATTTGAGTGTTGGCGGTATTTCGTACAATAGAGACCGTCTTCGGCTGCTGGTTTTCGTCCGTGATTTTCTGCTGGCTGATTACAACCTCGGCTTCAATGGCGCCTGGAACAAAGTCCTGGCCAAGGCTGTATTTTTGATCCGTTTTCTCCTGCAGGGCAGTGTCATAGTAATCGATGGAAAAGCTTTTTACCTTGCCGTCCTTAGAGGGAATCACTGTCCAGTAACCGTCAGAAGCAAGATTCTGTTTCACAACTCCGGAAATTACTTCTTTTTCTCCTCCAAAATATTCAAAGGTGATTTTTGCAGTAATTCCCCCAATCTCTCCGGGTTTTATTTCAACTCCATCCTTATCCTTCAAATAACTTCCTTCCACAGGTTCAGGAATACGGATCCTGCTAAAGGAGTATTTCCCATCGGTATACCAATTACCTTCGGCTCCTGCTGCATTCAGTTCATTCCCGTCGCTGTCAACCATGATGAGTCCTTCATCCCTGATCTGGAATCCGGTCAAAGCGGAATCGTTCTTTATAGCTGGTGTGATCCGGTAAGTTACGGTCTGGTTGTCATTCCACCACAGACTGTTCAGCTTCTGTCCCGGAACCTTTAAATTTTTTGTAATTTCCAGAGTATTGCCCACCTTCATGTTGGTAAAATAGTAGGTATTCCGGTTTTCATCATCAGGGATCCGGATGAGTCTGTCGCTGATGACCCGGATATCATCCGGCATAAGAGAATAACCTTTCTCCGCTTCTGTCTCCACCAGCCGGTATGTGCCTTTTTCCAGCTGAATCACTGCCTGGGTATATGGCATTCCGGAAACAGCTTCTGTTCTTATATTACGTTTTACAACCATTCCATCCTCTGTACGCACTTCAAACACAGCTTCCGGCTTTACACCTGAGGTTTCATCATAATCTGTTTTGCGAATGATGATCTTCTGGGCCGGCTTGTCGTAAGCCCGGAATGTATAAGACGCTCCGGCACTCATGCCTTCCAGCACGTGCAGTGTTCTGATCTCTCCGCCGCTGTCCTCGGTCAAAGCGTCTACGGTCCTTACCGCTCCTGACGGAGAAAAATCTCCATATACGGAATGAAGGGTGTAATTTTCATACTTTCCTTCTGTGATCGGTTTCTCATAGACCGCATAAATCTTTCCTGCTGCAACAGACAGGCCTTTCCACTCCAGGCGACCTGATGCCGCCTGTTCCGGCATGCAGTTTTCCTTTTCCAGTTTCCAGACTGCGTTGCCGTCATCCGGCGACGTGGTAGAATAAAGATTAAATACCACATCGCTTTCCTGTATGCTTTTCACAGGATCTGCAATGTTATCTTTTAAATCCCCATATTTGATAAGGCTTACGTCCACGCCGCTTTCATTGGTGACAACAAGGCCGGGATCTGTATCAGGCACTTTGTTCTCTCCCGGAAGTAAATTTATCTCCAATGGTTCTGTCTTACGTACATAATAGGAAGGCGCCTTTGTTTCAAAAATATAGTACCGGTTTCCCTCCAGACTGGTCAGAGGAATCCCCTTTATCTGATATATGCCTGTTCCCGTCTCCGCAGAGGTTCCAAGAACATTTCCGGTCGGTTCTCCATCTGCATTTATTCCATTGCTGTCATAAATTTTGAATTCCGCTCCGGAAAGCAGCTGATCCGTTTGGCTTCGGTCAACCTTTTTAATGGTCACATCTGATTTCAGATACTTATTTGTAACATTAACTTCGACCGGTTCACTGGTGTTAAAACCTGGAAGGCGGATATAGCCGTCCAAGGTGATGAAAAGGTTCTCCCCTTTCTGGCTTGCACCGGAAATCTGCCACTGGGCCTTATTCTTATCATCTACGGTTTCTTTTAAATAATAGGCCATCCCCTGGCTTATTTCATGATCTGTGAGCTGGCGGATGTCTGATATGCTTTTTTGAGCTGCTGCCTGGTCTCCAAAACCGGACCGATAGATCGCAATGTTTTTCCCTGTTTCAGTGCCTTTAAACTCACCGTTCTCATCGACATTGCCGATATAAAGGTCAAAGCGTATCATTTCCGGCGCTGATGACGGCAATTGATGGACGGCCTCTCCAAAGTCAAGAGTTTTCGTTATGGACAGGGCATCCACATGTTTTTTATCTTTAAAGGGGTCATCTGCGGTTACAGAAATATAGTTTCCTGTCATGTCTGCTGTAACAGCAACATAGTGTACCGACTCGCTGACTTCATACCCTGTTGGCGCTGTCGTTTCCGTAATTTTATACCAGCCCGGATCAAGGTTTTCAAAGGTCACTGTACCGTCCCCGGATGTTGGCCTGGATTCGCTGCTTTCATTTCCCCAATTCAGCTTTTCCATCTGTGCAAGGAGTCCGGCATCGGTGACCGGGCCATCCGGATGTTTGAAGGTAATAATTCCGTTTTCTGTTTTAAAGTCATTGTTACTGAAATGAACCCGCTGATATTTAAACTTCGCCCCTTGCAGCAAGCCGTTTGTTTCTGCATCCTGCTTTACCAGCTTCAGGGATGATTTTCTGGGGTCTCTTATTGTAGTTGCAGACAAGTATGCCCCTTCATAACTCAGTGGAATGCTGTTTTCCAATTTCTTTAAATATACACCGTCATCATTCTTATTTTCGAACCCTATTACCAGTTTCGCAGTATTAAAAATATCTAAATAACCGGACGACACAAAATGATTGCTGCCGGATTCCTTAAGCGTATAAGTTCCTGGATGGATATTTTCAAATGTTACATAATTGCTTCCTGTTTCAATCGTCTTTGTCACCTTTGTTTTTCCATCCAGCATAAAGGTTACACCGGTAAGATCAACGGCTTCATCCAGCAGCGTCTGCTTTGTAATTTTTATAGAAGGCAGCTCCGGATTATACAGATTCACAACATTCTGGGTCTGTTCCACCGTAAAATATCTGAAATAAGATTCATTCGGATACATGTTATAATACGTATTTGCATTGCTTCCCAAATCATTTTGAACCAGACAGTATTTTCCTTTCGGAAGCCCATCTTTAAAAATATACTCACCGGAATTCGTGCTAATGGTCGTCTTTCCGTTCTCATATTGATATTCTTCATATTTACCTGCTGTGGCATTGTATTTATAAAGAGTCATACTGATACCGCTTAATGGGACCGCCTCCAGGTCGGATTTCGTTTCCAGAAATTGATCGTTAACCTTGGGTTTACCTTCTCCAAACATATCATCATTCGGCTGATAGCCCCAGGTACGCACGGTCACCGGATAGCCGGTCACCAGCTTGTTAAGCAGTTTTGTATTTATATCCCCGATCTTTTCATAAAAGTACTGGTCATTCACCTTGCCGGTGCTGTTAAATTCTACGGTTACAGAATAGCTTTCTTTTAAAAGCTCCACCCGCTCCGGTGCCTTTATTTCCACCAGTTCAAATTCAATGGTATGGTTCTCTTCATTTACAATGGAATCAAACCGTTCCTGGGTGATATCGCCTGCAGCCATACGGGCCATAAGATCATTCTTTAACTCTTCATAATTTAACAGTCCGGACATAGCCTGCCCCGTGGGCGTCTGATTTGGATCCTTAAAATCATTATCCAGCCCTGTCTCCAGCAATGCATAGGATTTGCCTGCAATTCTTAGTTCAAAAGCAACTCCTCCCAGAGGTTTTAACTCTGCATTTCCATCCCTTGTTTCCAGCCATTTATTCAGCTTTACATAAGCCAGCCATTGATTGCCGGGCCCTACTCCGGGGCCGTTCTTGTAATTGAAAGCCTCTGCATAAGTAACGTCATTTTTCTTATAATAAATAATCTCCACATTTTCGTCTTCAGCACTATAACTTTTGCCTTCAGGTACAAAAGCATAAACCTTTGCATCATCCCCCTTTGTATAGCCAGGTCCGGCACTGATTTCTTTTAGCCAGTAAACTCTGCCTGGTTTTAATATAGTTGTCATAAATTCTCCGGCCAACTGGCTTCCATTACTGTCCAGCCTGGTTCCCGTCTCATAGGTTCCGATTAACTCACCCATATCCGCCGGATTTAAAACAGTTCCTGAGATATCTTGCCCGTATAGTTCAAATTTGGCACCATTCACATTTTCCTTATGATCCAGGTCCTTCGCATAATAAGTGGTTTCTCCGATTTTAACGCTCTCCGTATAGCCCTGCCCCTCTTCAGCAGCAATCTCTTTATCGGCATATTTATGAAGATTGAATTGTACCCAGGGTTCCTCATTGTATATTTCCCCAGTCCTGCTTCTGTCCTTGCTGGATGGATCCAATGCTTCAAAAAAAACATAATTATACTTATTGACATCCGCAGCCGGTATTGTCTCGGGTTCCTTCAACTCTCCCTGCTCCAGCAGAGGATTTTTACCGGAAGGCAGCTCATAGACCGGATCGCCATATACTTCAATTACATAATATTTCTTTGTACGGTCAAGCCCTTTTCCTTCCTTACCTTTGAATACGGCGCTTCCATCCTCCTGCGTTTCCATTGTCTGTATATAGGTCAGGTCCCCGTCTTCCGTCTCCTGTTCATAAAGGGCAAGCTTTATTCCTGAAAGCTCATTATATATTTCGTGGAATTTAGATTCCCATATACTGTACCAGTATTTATAAACCGTAAGAGTCTGAAGTGGATTATCATAAAACGCAATAAGCTTCTGACTTTCACCCTTACCGGTCATTTCAATGGTCTTACCCGGCTCCAGTTCCAGCTCATAGCGTGCCGGATCCAGATCATACCCTTCCGGAGGCGTTACTTCTCTTATGACATAGGTAATCTTATTGCCTTCCTCATCATAAACCGGATACCCCGTTTTGAAATCGGCAATACCATCTTCTTTTTCTATAACGAAGGTATCAACAGGAATTAAATTTGCGTCCGCAGTCCTTTCCTCAGCAGGCAGTTTATTATTGATCTCTTTATAAAGACCAATTCTGGTCCCCAAGCCGATCCTGCCTGCTTCCGGCTTTGCAGCTTCCACCGCAGCAGTGTCATATTTGAAAGCTCTGGCATAACCAGTATTCTTAACATTATCAACTGAAACCGTAACAGTCTCAGTTTCGTTTTCAAATATATTAATGGGACCGTAATAAACACCATCATTGTTCTTATAATAGGGGGTTTCAAAAACTGTTCCTTCCTTTTCCGTCAGATAAAAGGCCGGATCTATATAACCTTCCGGAATACGTATCTCTTTTATATAATAAGTTCCCGGATCCACCCAGTAAGATGTTCCGGATTCAAGCGCTGTAGAAGTCGCAGGCTTAAATGTTATACTATCCCCGGCCCCCTCCGCCGTATATATGTTAAACTTTATTCCATTGAAATCATTTCTCTCACCATCAAAACTGTCTTTTAAAAACTTATCTATCCGAAACAGTTTCTTTGGTTCATTTTTAAATTCAACAGAATATCCATCATTATTCTGCGGGCCGATCACAGCTGAATTCAAATCAATCTCCCCAAATCCGCTTGTCAGGTCAATCTTCTGATAATATCCTGTTTGATCCTTCAGGGTTTCCTCTCCCTTGTAATCAGAATAGTTACCCGGATGGTACGTCTCCCGGATCTTATACAGTTTTCCAATCTCAAGATAAACCGGTTTCCCATCATTATAAGCAGTAGCGGTCTCGCTGCCGTCTATATCATAAACTTTAAATTCAAACCTCTCGTCCTCATTCTGACCTTCGGCCCAGTAGAGCTTCTCTCCGCTTACCGCATCCTTTTTTACAACCCAATATGGAACCTTCTGGGCAACATTGTAGGCAAATCCGGTGACTTCAGACTGCTGCCGTACTTGGAACGGCCCAATCAGCTGGACTTCCATTGTCTTGCCATCAATGACAATATTTCCTTTTTCCAGTTTTAATTCGGCCTTATGGGACTCATTTCCGTATTTATCCCTGTCAAATGCGAAAAGCTTTTCTGTTTCCGTCTGATCGGCTTCGTACCAGTAGTAACTGATATCATAACCTGATCCATCCTGCACATCCAGATTCTGGACCAGAACTTTTCCATCCGTCCCTGTTATAAAGAAATCAATCCCTTTGCTGTAGGGTACCACTTCAAAGGAATCCCCTGATTTCCTGAATAAATAGAACTTTCTTCCTACCTCAGGAGACGGCTCTAATTTCTGCTGCCCATCCTGCTGCCCTTTATATTCCACACGATTCTTAACAAGCTCCAGCGCACCCCTGGGAATATTTTTAATGGACACATCCCTGACCACCCGTTTTTCCAGTTGCTCGGTCAGAGTAAATTCAACGGAAACAACAGATCTTCCTGTATCATTCACCACATACTGCTCCCCTGCAATATTCTCTGCCGTATATTTAGCAGGGAGCTCTTCCTTGACCCGGTATGTGATCGGATTCACAACTCCTGCTTCTGTTTTTTCATAAACCGGAAGCGTGGCTGTAAACGTACCGGCATTCTCTCCTGTAGATTCCAGCCCCTGAAGGACATATCCCGGGACAGCCTCCCACTTATCCGCTGAGATTTTTCTTTGGATTTCAAAATTTCTTGAAAAGTCACTGTAGTCAGAGGTCAGCTTTTTATAAGGGTCTTCATTCTGTACCGTGAAATCCTTTAAATATTTTGTTACTTTTAAAGCTGCGGAGTTCGCCTTATTTACGATAGTATTGTCTGCCACACCTGATAAGCCTGATATTTTATTATCCGTAACTGTGACCGGGTAGCTGATTGTCGTATCCGCCAGGTGCTCATTTCCGGCAACTGACATTTCCTTCACTACATAATCTCCTGCATCCAGAGGATAAAATATAACGATGCCATTCTCATTGGATCTTGACTTTATGATCGGCTCTGCATCATCCGCACTTTTATAAATTCCAAACTCTGCATCCTTTAAAGGGACCAATTCCGCTGAAACAGCGTTATTTTCAAAGATTTCCCCCTTTTTTGTAAATTGGATGCCGCCTTTGTTCACTACCTTATTATCAAATTTGACCGTTCCCTCCCTTTCCCTGACATCAATCTCCCGGAAAGACTCCACGATTGAGGTATTGAGAGGGCCTTGTGTTTCCTTAATTCGGTACTGTCCTGCTTCTACATAAAAACTGATAGAGCCATCCTCACCCTTGACGGCTGTATTCATGTCTTCATCATCTTCAATAGGATTTATCAACAGCTGACCCACAGGAATAAACCCGCCGGTTCCTCCTGTCATTACTCGTTCCAGGGGATATTCCGCATAATTTCCCTCTTCATCCTTTTTCTCAATTGAAAATGAAGCAAATCCTGGATAAGGAGCTGCGTTTTCCTTATTATACGGAATAGTATCAAAATCTTCACTTCCGAATACAGGCACGATCAGGTTCTTTTTTATGGTAATTTTCTGAAACCCCTTCGCATACTGGTACTTCCCGGTCACTGTTTCGGATACCGCGTTTTCACTGTTTCCGTTTCCGTAAAGTTTATAGGAAATATCCGCCTGATTTTCAACAGAATACGTTTCCCCATCATTTACACGGGGATCCCAATAATTTAATTCAAATTCTTCATACGGATAATAAACCTTCACCCTGTAAGTGGTATAGCTGGGCGCATTATCATCAACTTCATACAATTCCGTAGAAGAACCATGAAATCCTTTTTTATTATGGACATCGGTTGTGATCTCTGAGGAATTATAAACCACCTCAGTCTTTCCTTTATCCGAAGTTATGGACATCATAAGAGGGGTAACCGATTTGTTCTCCTTAACTTTAAAAAACCCGGCACGGTCTTTTAGCAGAAAACTTCCCTCTTCAAATGCAGCACGCCCCATTTCAAAATAATACTTATCCTCTGATTGGATGGAGTCATTTACTTTCAGTCCGACAGACAGCTCATATTCAAACTTTACAGCCTTTTTCTTGCCTGCACCGGAGATCTCAATTTCCTCAACCTGCCCCTCACTGTTTAATATGGTTTTGGTTATGGTCCACTTATCCGGAGAAACCATGATCCAGGAAAGAATGTCTTCCTGAGGCTCTTCCTCATCTTCCTGCTCCATGCCTACATCCGTAAGCGTATACTGCTCAACCCGGTCCGTTTGTCCGGTAGGATCCTTGATTGTTATGGTTCCCGTAAACGAAACCGCAGCAGATGCATCCACGCTGTATTCTTTTCCAATGGCAACCTCACCGTTTCCTGCAAAGCAGGCGGTCAATTCCTTGGAACCGGTGGATTTCATGGTTCCGATATCCAATATATAAGTATGTGTATCATTACCGTTATCTACCGGACTTCCTGCATTCTTGATCAATAACTGAGATGGAACCGTAAGAGAAATGGATGCATTCTCTATCTCATCATAGAAATTTACGGAGCCTGCCCCAAATGTATAAATCGGCCGGGCATACAATCCATAGGAAACAGTCAGATGAAACGGCTCTCCTGCTTTTGTATCCCCTGTATGATCACTTTTAAGCCTTACATTTGCGATCCTTCTGTGATTTTCCGCATCCTTCCCCCAAAATTCTTCCGCCTGACTGAATATGTCACTGTTAAGGCTTACTTCCGCGGACAATTCAGTAATTCCGCTGTTTCCCACCGACATCTGATAGTAACCGTCGGCTTCCGGTTCTCCTATGTTTAATAACAACCTTTGTATAGAATTAACTTTTTTTTCTTGGTTTTTCTGATCATCCGTTTTTCCCATTAATAGATTTATGTCATCCGATGTAAGTTCAGTCTCATCCTTTATTGTACGTATTTCAAATAAAACTTCCTCTTTTTTTGGTTTTGAAGCTTTTAACGAACCGGCAGAACCGGAGTTTCCCCCACTGCTGCCTGCGTCTTGGCCTGAAACAGTTTCTCCCCTGTCTGTGCCAGAGCTCTCTGCATTTTCACTTATCTTTTCTACTTCTTCTTTTTCCCCCTCCAAAGCCTCTCCGCTGTTTTCTGCTTCATCCTTTATTAGTCCGTCATTCTTCTTTATGTCCTCCGTATTATCATCTGCTGCTGATTTCCCGGAACTAACATCTTCTTCTTTTATTTCCGATACATTTTCCTCTTCAGCTGCAATATCGTCCCGCTTATTGTCAACTTCTTTTTCTTCTTTATCAGAAAGCTCAAGATCAATTTCGTTATCTGATTTTTCAACGGCACTTCTTACAACTGAAACATTATTGGCGGAAATGGACAATTCAGTTTCAGCCTCAGGAGATTCCTCTTTTTCTACCTCCTCAGTGCTCTCAATTTCTGTTGATTTTTCTTCCTGTACAGCCTCTTTTGTTTCTGATTCCGTTGAGTCTCCGACCGTTTCCACCGGAGTCTCTTTTATTGCTTCCTCCTGAACTTCTTTGGCAATCTCATTTTCGCCGGTCTGGCTGGCATCTTTTGCGTTACCAGGAGTTGCCGTATCCTGCGGCGCCGCAGTCTGAATCTCTACAATCGCTTCAGCCTCATCTTCTCCTACTATCTCATACTGAGTCTCAGCCGCTGATTCCACTACCATATTATCCCCATTCAGCTGGAGGAGGAAATGATACTCCCTGTCACTGTAGCCATTTATCCCGATCAGATGAATGCGGCTGAATAGATCTTCTTCTGAGCCGGAATCATTATCAGCAAGAATCAGATACATTCCGTTCCTGATTTTTTCCTGCCTGATCAACGTCCTTCCTTCCATCAGCTCATAAATTTTATCTGTCAGGGCATCTTTTTTATTCCCTTTAAAGGGAACCATCTCTTCATCTAATTCCGGAAGTTCATCAAAATCTTCTGTATTCAATACCTTTTCTATCTCGGACTGTGTGATCTGTATCTTGACTTTCTCAAATGCTTTTCCGGCCTGGGAATCCGTTGCCGTCTCTGAAGCATAGCTTGTGATATATGACATCTGCGATACATTCCCCGCAACAATCGCAGCTGTCAGCAACCATGCAATTCCTCTTTTTAAACGATGCATATTCCTCCTCGCACCCTTCATACTCATATCCTCCTTTTTACATTCCATCTCAATATAAAAAAACCATTCATAAACGAATAAAGGTATCATTTTATTTTGTTTCAGTATACAGGAGACCGGTTACAATACGGTTATTTTTCCAAGTATTTCTAAATATTTCTGTTATGGCAATTTGTAAGAATTTTTGTTTTTTTTACATTAATATTTACCTGTTTTTACTAATTAAGATTGTATTTCACCAGACAAACCCGAATTGTTAACCTATTATTATTTTGAGTTGACAATTTTTATTCCATGTGTTACCATTCCAGTAGAACTTCATCATACGATAAAGGAGCATGATTTCATGAATACAGTACAATCTTCCGAAACAAATACAGCATCTTCTGTCAGGCGCAGGATCTCTACGAAAGAACTGGTTCTGACCGGGATGTTTGCAGCCGTCCTTGCCGTGATCTCCCAGATTTCCGTTCCCATGCCCACAGGCGTACCCATTACCATACAGATCTTCGGAGTGGTCCTTGTCGGCTCTATCCTGGGATGGAGGTTAGGCTTTATGGCAGCTCTTGTCTACGTTCTTCTGGGCGCAGCCGGCCTTCCCATCTTTGCAAATTTCAAAGGCGGCATTCAATCCATATTGGGCGTGACCGGCGGTTACATATGGTCCTGGCCTCTTATGGCTCTGCTTTGCGGTATAAGGCCCAAAACGGGCAGCAAAACACTGAATACCATTCTCGCGTTTCTTTTTCCGATTATGGGCACACTGGTCAATGAAGCCATCGGCGGCCTTCAGTGGGCAGCATTGGCCGGGGACAAGTCTGTCTGGAGCATATTCACATATTCCATGGTAGCGTTCATCCCCAAGGACATCATCCTGACCATCCTTGCGGTGGTTATCTCACTTCCCATACGCAAGGCGCTTTCAAAACAGTTATGACGAGAAACAGCCGGCCGGCGCCATCAGGTGCCGGCCGTTCTTTTAACCATTTCCTTAACCTCAGCTTGACAGAAGACATTTTGGAACTTAAAATAGTTTAAAATGCTTCAAAAATAAATAATCAAGAAGAAGGTTTTTCATCTATGATCCAGGATATTTTTCCTCATGTATTCCATAATGATTTTGAAATAAAAACCCCCGGTGAAGACAGCTGTTTTTTGTATTTCCAGGATGGCCGCATCCTGCTTGACCACGCAGATTCCCAGAAGCTTCCTCTCTTTGCAGCACTGAAGGACTCCAAAGAGGAAGCCCTGGCCCACTGTGATTATCTGTTTTCCATTGACCGGATGGATTTCTTCCTCGTGGATGAAACCTGCGTATCACTGAAAGAATCCGGAACCCTGACCTTTCATGAGACAGGCGTCATAAGAGATCTGACGCCCATGTGGATTTCCTTCGCCGCCGCTTCCGCCTGCCAGCTCCACCGATTCTACAAATCCAACCGGTTCTGCGGCTGCTGCGGATCCCCCATGATGAAAAGCAAAAAAGAGCGGGCCGTGGTATGCTCATCCTGCGGAAATACCGTATACCCCAAAATAGCACCTGCGGTCATCGTTGCCGTCATTCACGAGGGAAAGCTTCTGCTGACCAAATACGCGGGCAGAGAATACACCCGGTTCGCTCTGGTAGCCGGCTATACGGAATTCGGCGAGACCCTGGAAGAAACCGTTAAGCGGGAAGTAATGGAAGAAGTCGGTCTCCGGGTAAAAAATATCCGTTATTACAAGAATCAGCCCTGGGCATTCAGCGATTCCATCCTGGTGGGCTTCTGGGCTGAGCTGGATGGTTCTCCACAGATCCGCCTGGATGAAACAGAGTTATCCACAGCAGTCTGGACGGCGCCTGAGGATATCTCCGACGATTATACCAATTTAAGCCTGACTCATGAGATGATCCTTCTCTTTAAAAACGGAAAAGTGACATAATGAAACAGGCAGGAATGTCATAACTGACGTTCCTGCCTGTTTTCTGTTTCCCCATTCTTTTGCAGTTAACCGCATTCTACTTCCACAAAAAGATCAGGGCGTCCTTTTGAAAACAATGCATGTGTACCAATGTTTTATCCGCTTCACTTTCCAGCTTAACGTTTGCCGCCCGTCCGGTATCCAGATCTATGATCTTTCCATGATACCCATCCAGATATTTTGCAATCACCAGATTGGTGGTATATGGGATATAGAGCAAATATCTTTCGTCTTCGGTCTGAGCCATTCGTATCTCCGGCGAGCTGTCTTCCAGCAGCTCCCGGACCGGCTTCAGCTCTGTGATTCCCCTGATTTCCAGGAAATCCCCGATGAACCCATAGTCCCAGGCCCCCGGAAAATCATGGGCCTCCTGCACGGGAAAGGATTCATCAAACCCTTCCCCCAATACCGGATTGGTCCGTTTGCCCGGCTTTTTCCAATTCCACACTCCATGGGCGCCATAAGCAACGCCCGCACATGCTCCGGAAAGAATCCCGCTCCATGCTGCTTTTCGTATGTCATAAGGCTGGAACCGTCCGTAGCGCCGGCGGCTGTATCCCATTTGTTCATAGCAGGGCTCCGCGTTTATGATTGGCTTTGGGGGATATTTTTTATAAAAATGTTCCGCAAGCACATAAGCCATTTCCTGCCCATCCGCATTATGCCCTGACTGGTACATGTAAAAGCCGATCCTGTCTAAGAACTGTTCCGGGATATAATCATAGCCCCTCTTTACGTGCATTGCCTTTAAAGACTCCGGAGACTTTTCACACACCGCATCGAGTGCGGCCTCATAATATGCAATCGCTTCCTCCGTGTCAAAGTCCGTATCCCCGCTGATAAGATAAATGGGATCAAATTCCTCAAACTCATCCACGATCTTTCCGGCATATTTACGGACAAAATCCTCAGGCATTACGTTTCCGGCCACGATGCGGCTCCCCCATGTACCGGGAACATAATTCAGCCACAGAACCACCAGGGCCAGCTGAAATCCTCTGTCCACCGCCATTTTACACATCCGGCGCGCCCTGATATAATAATCCTCATTCCACCGGTCAAAATCAAATGTCTGGCCGTCTTCCGTATGGAATGGATATATGCTTTCCTCTAAAAGACATCTGTCCCACTGCGGAAGTGTGTTGATCTGGAGTACCGTGTAGCCCTGAGACCACCTTTTTTCCAGATAAAATTCCCACTCTTCCATGGTTGCATTTGTAAATGCGCTCCACACCGTATCCGCAAGATAAAAAAATTCTGCCCATTTAATATAAAGTTTCTTTCATTCTCGTGTATTTTTAACTTGCTCATTGGAAACCTCCGGAACTGTTTTTACTTAGGGATGCAGGTCAAGACCGCATCTCCCGCTTTTGTATCCCCCTCTGATGTCAACAGAACATCCGCGTAATCCCCGGTGTTCGTAACCAGCACCATGATTGTGACATCATATCCCTCTTTTTTGATGCTGTCAATATCTGCCTCTATGAGCAGATCACCTGTTTTTACTTTATCGCCTTCCTTTACTTTGAGGTCAAAATGTCCGCCCTCCAGTTTCACCGTATCCAATCCAAAGTGAACGAACGCCTCAGCTCCGGATTCCGTTATGAGCCCGACTGCATGGGGATAGGCGGTGACCACCGTGCCGCTGCAGGGCGCATATATCCTTCCGTCCGCCGGTACAATCGCCATGCCCTTTCCCAGCACTTCTTTTGAAAAGGTATCATCCTTTACCTCCGACAATGGAATTATTTTTCCGCTGACAGGCGCGGCAATGATTTCTCCCCTTCTGCTTCCTTCCCCTCCGGATACGGCTGGTGCCGATGAGGGCCGGTGCTCCCGCTCCGGCTGCCGCGGTAATTGCTCCCGCAATTCCGGAGAAAAATGCACCGATAAAAAATGGCTTCTTATATTTCAGTGTCACGCCATAGATGGCAGGCTCTGTAATTCCCGCCAGCGTTGCCGATAATGCTGCCGGACCGGCGATATCCCTTACTTTTTTGTTTTTTGATTTTAAGAATACGCCTAAAGTCGCTCCCGCCTGGGCAAAATTATTCGGTCCCGTAATGGTAAACAGGGTATCTCTTCCATACTGGGCAATGTTGTTCATAACAATGGGAGCAAATCCCCAAGGGATCCGCCTTGAATTTCTTTGCCGAAGTGAAGGCCAGAAAAATGGGCAGGAACGTAAACACTCCGTCTGATGCGGCATATAAGATCCTGTAAGTTCCCATGTCGGCAGTCAGCCAGCCAAGGGTGGTAAACAGGATCAGGAAACCCTTTAACAGACCGGCCCCGGACATCGCTCCAAGAACCGGGGCAAAGATACCGGATATGGTCTCCATAAATAAATTGACCAGATTCCCTTCCTTCTTTCCGCTTCCATCCTCCCCGGCATCCCCGGCCTTTACACCGGTTTTTTCAATAATGGCATCATAAACGTCGCCCACCGCGTTACCGATCACCACCTGGAGCTGTCCGCCGGCCTCCACAACTGTGATCACCTTTTCAGTCTGGTTCAGCCGCTCCTTATCCACTTTTGATTTATCAACAATCTGGAACCTAAGACGCGTTGCACAATGTATCAATGACTTTACATTCTGAGCCCCGCCCACATTGGCAACGATCTGTTTTGCCAATTCATCATAGTTCTTCTTTGCCATAATCATTCCTCCTGATAATAACCATTTTTCACTGGAAGATACGCGCCTATCTTTTTGTGATTTCATCCTAACATCCATCTATTTTGCTATCAATCCCTCTTGTGCTTTTCTCTGTATCTGTTAAATAGGTATATTTTTCATCTTTATTTTTACTGATTTTTTGTAAAAAAATAACATGTTTTTAAATTTTCTTTAAAAACATGTTATTTGTAAATATATTTCGCCTTGTCAAATACACTGTCACCCTCAATTAATCTGGTTCGGTAATATACCCGGACCATCTCATCCTCTTCTCCTTCCGCCAGAATATGACGGATCAGATGCTTGACCGCGGCCGTATGTCTTTTGGTATGGGTGCCTTTGATCAGAGTCAGATTCAGACCCGGGATGCTCAGCTCCGGCAGCGCATCGAAGCCGACCAGAGATACTTCCCTCGGCACCTTGATATTGTGCTCTAAAAGAGCCTTGCTGACACCTAAAGAAATAACCGAGCTCTCTAAAACAAAGGCTGTGGTTTTATGCAGTCCTCCGGCAAGATAATGGTTCATGGACTCATACACCTGATCCACCGTATTTCCAAGGTGCAGAATCCGGTTGCTGCTGTCACCGCACTGCCGTTCAGCCATTTCCTGTACAAAGGCCTCTCTCCGCTCTATAAAGTTAAAAATATTCACATTTTCAGCGAGATATATGATATGGCTGTGCCCTTTATCCACAAGATAATCCACACCTCTGCGGATACCTTCTTTATTATCGATGAGAAAGCTATCCATCCCCTGTTCATAAAACAGGTTATCCCCCACCACAATGGGGATCTTCAGCTGCTGAAACGGATAAATATCGCTGGCATTCATTTCAGCGGCTATTATATAGATCCCTTTTACATGATTGTCCATGCATTTCTGCAGAAACTTTTCCAGATTTCCGGATTTCTCATAGAATTCCTGATAATCAAACCGGTAGCCAGCCTGATTGGCCAGGTATTCAAAATTATCAAACAGCAGGGGTTGGGAAGCGTTCTCCTTTCGTTTCAGAATGATCCCGTGCTTGATATAGTCCAGCATGAGCACAGTCCCCCTGTTCTCTGCAGACTCCGCTCTCAATTTACTGTTATTTCTTGCGACCAGCTGTTCTAAGTATTCCTGTACCTTTCTCCTGGTCCCAGGATTGACGCCGGGCTTGTCATTGAGCACCAGCGAAACGGTTGCCTGTGAAATTCCAAGCGCCGCCGCAATGTCTTTTGATTTTATACGCATAACAGACCATCCTTGCTTTTTATAATATAACCGGCTGCCTTTATATTTTCCAACAGATTTTATTCCCCGTCAACTATTATTTCTAACCCGGCATAATCTATGCACAAAATGCAAAAAGCCGCCCCGCGATTCGGGTACGGCTTTTTGCCACCTATTTAAACTTATTTACCGTAGTAAGCTTTTAAATACATTTCCTTGATTTCGCTCAGAAGAGGATATCTTGGATTTGCTCCTGTACACTGGTCATCGAATGCATTTTCAACCATTTCATCCAGTATATCCAGGAAATATTTCTCATCCACGCCGTAGTCCTTAATGGTTGCCTTGATGCCTACGGCCTTCTTTAATCCCTCAACCTTCACAAGGAATTTTTTGAATACTTCCGCATCATCCTTGCCCTCTACGCCGCAGAAGCGTGCGCATTCCGCATATCTTGCAAGGGTATGAGGATATTCATACTGCGGAAAGGTTCCCATTTTGGCCGGAACTTCAGAAGCGTTGAACTCCATAACCAAATTGATCAGCAAAGCGTTTGCAACTCCGTGTGGAAGGTGATGGTAAGCCCCCAGCTTGTGGGCCATGGAATGGCATACACCTAAGAACGCATTGTTAAATGCCATACCTGCCATGCAGGACGCATCTGCCATCTTACATCTGGCCTCCACATTGGAGCCTTCATTATAAGCGGTCGGAAGATATTCAAATACGTTCTTCATGCCTTTCAGCGCAAGGCCGTCTGTATAATCGGAAGCCATCACAGAAGCGTAAGCTTCCAGGCAGTGAGTCAGTACATCCACACCGGAAGCACTGGTCAGGCCCTTTGGCTGGCTCATCATATTATCCGCGTCCACAATGGCCATGTTGGGCATTAACTGGTAATCGGCCAGCGGATATTTTACACCTGTTTCCTGGTCCGTGATAACCGCGAAGGAGGTCACCTCGGAGCCGGTACCGGAAGATGTGGGGATTGCCACAAAGTAAGCCTTCTCGCCCATCTTGGGGAACGTGTAGACTCTTTTTCTGATATCCATGAAACGCATGGCCATATCCTGGAAGTCAACTTCAGGATGCTCATACATTACCCACATGATTTTCGCCGCGTCCATTGCGGAGCCCCCGCCCAGTGCGATAATGGTATCCGGCTGGAATGCCCGCATGGCTGCCGCACCTGCCTGGGCATTTGCCAGTGTCGGGTCGGGCTGGACATCTGAGAATACCGTATAAACGATACCTATTTCATCCAATTTATCTGTAATTGGTTTCGTATAACCGTTCATGTAAAGGAAGGTGTCGGTTACAACGAATGCTCTCTTTTTATTATAAACATCCTTTAACTCATTAAGCGCAACCGGCATACAGCCTTTTTTAAAGTAAACTTTTTCCGGATTTCTGAACCACAGCATGTTCTCTCTCCTCTCAGCAACGGTCTTGATATTCAGCAGATGCTTTACGCCAACATTTTCGGAAACAGAGTTTCCGCCCCAGGAACCGCAGCCCAGTGTCAGGGATGGCTGTAATTTGAAGTTATAAATATCACCGATGCCGCCGTGAGAAGAAGGTGTATTTACCAGAATACGGCAGGTTTTCATAGCCGCCGCGTGCTTAGCCATCTTTTCCTCTTCATTTACATTAACGTAAAGGGAAGAGGTATGGCCGTAACCGCCGTCAGCAACCAGCTGCTCCGCCTTTTCAATGGCCTCGTCAAAAGTCTTCGCCTTATACATGGCAAGAACCGGA
Organism: Lachnospiraceae bacterium 54-53; assembly: GCA_041223105.1. Lineage (GTDB taxonomy): Bacteria > Bacillota > Clostridia > Lachnospirales > Lachnospiraceae > Lacrimispora. The sequence continues at coordinate 34,902 of JBCLPO010000011.1, read as the reverse complement.
GAAAGCTTCTCATGTGCAAACTCTTCATCAATATGAACCGATTCCACCTCGCCGATGAGAATCTTTGTATCTTCCGGCACTTCAATGCCCGCAAGCTTTGCAATGGTATGCGCTTTCTGACCGACGATCTTGGCATTTAATGCGCCGTTGATGATAATGGTCTTACGGACCTTATCCAGCTCGCCTCCCTTTAAGAAATAGCATCCGCGTACTGCAAATTCTTTTTTCACAGCATCATAAACCTTTTCAAGTACGGTCACAGACTGCTCGGAAGCACAGATCATACCATTATCAAAGGTCTTGGAATGAATGATGGAGCTGACAGCCATCCGGATATCCGCCGTATCATCAATGATCACAGGGGTATTGCCTGCGCCAACGCCAAGAGCCGGTTTACCGGAAGAATAAGCCGCCTTCACCATGCCGGGACCTCCGGTTGCCAGAATGATGTCCGCGCTTCTCATGACCTCATTGGTCAGTTCCAGGGAAGGAACATCGATCCAGCCGATGATCCCCTCCGGCGCTCCCGCCTTAACGGCCGCATCCAGAACTACCTTTGCAGCGGCAATGGTGGAATTCTTCGCGCGGGGATGAGGGGAAATAATGATCGCGTTTCTGGTCTTTAAACTGATAAGGGTCTTAAAAATTGCGGTGGAAGTCGGGTTTGTTGTGGGGATGACTGCCGCCACCAGACCGATGGGCTCTGCAATTTTCTTAATGCCGTAGGCTTTATCTTCTTCAATCAGGCCGCAGGTTTTTGTGTCTTTATATGTGTTGTAAATATACTCCGCCGCATAGTTGTTCTTGATCACCTTATCCTCGATGACACCCATGCCTGTTTCTTCCACAGCCATTTTTGCAAGAGGAATTCTTAATTTATTGGCAGCGCTTGCTGCTTCATAAAATATCTTATCCACCTGTTCCTGAGTGAAGGTAGCAAATACTCTCTGAGCCTCTCTCATGGCTTCCATTTTTGCAGTCAGGGCTTCTATGCTATCAATGATTCCCGGAACTTTTACCTGTTCTTCTTTCTTTGCCATCTTAACTTTCCTCCAATTTTTAAATAAGTTAAATAGGTTTTATGGGATCGATATATTTTTAACGATCTATTGTAGTTCCATTATAAAATATTGTTATTTTTTTGTCAATGTGTTTTCTTACAAAAATACTTATACACCTCTATGTTTTTTATCTAATTCTAATAAATATTTTTTTACTTATTTAATAATGATTCTCAACACTCTTCTCTCATTAAACTCAGGTTTGCGGTTCATCCTCGCACATTGGACCTATATAAAAACTTGGCAATCTCCTTTATGTATGATATAGTAGGCCCTGGAACCATACTATTATACGATGATCCGGGTCATATCCTCCATTGTAAACCGGAGGGCTTCGTTAAACGATATTTTTTATTAATATGAACAAGGGGATTTTTGAATTATGAAAATTACGATCGGAATCGATCTTGGAGGCAGTACAACTAAAATTGTAGGATTTCAAGATAATAAATTAAAAATACCGACATTTGTTAAAGCGGACAATCCCATCGCTTCCCTTTTCGGAGCATTGGGAAAATTTATTTATGACAACGGCATCCAACTGAGTGAAATTGAAAAAATCATGATCACAGGGGTCGGAAGCGCTTACGTGGAACAGCCCTTATATGGAATTCCCACTTATAAAGTAAATGAATTTACATGCAACGGGCTGGGAGGACAGTATTTTACGGGGCTGAATGACTTAATTGTAGTGAGCATGGGTACAGGGACCTCTCTGGTTCAGGTCAACGGCGATAAAATCGTCCATACGGGAGGCATAGGGATCGGAGGCGGAACCATCCTGGGCCTTTCCAGTCTCTTATTGAAAACCCAGGATATCTCCCAAATCATGGATCTGGCAAGCCGGGGAAATTTAAGCAACATCGATCTGCAGATCCAGGATATTTCCAAAGCGCCTCTTCCCGGACTGCCGCTTTCCGCAACGGCTTCCAATTTCGGTAAAGTCCGCAGCATCGTATCGGAAGAGGACATTGCCGTGGGAATCATCAACATGGTACTCCAGGTCATTGGAAAATCCGCAATACTTTCGTCCTTAAACAGCAACATCAATGACTTTGTAATGACCGGAAATCTCGCAAAATTTCCTCAGTGCAAGGAGGTCTTTCAGTCTCTGGAAACGCTGTTTGATGTTCATTTCATTATACCGGAGCAGGCGGAATACGGCACGGCCATCGGCGCAGCCCTCACAGAAGAACTCCATATGGAAATGAAGCAGATCTGATAAGCTGCTCTTCTTCACCGGCTTTCCGGTATCCGGATTGTAAAAAGGGTGTTGCAGAATGAATTTTCATACAAGATATTGGTATTGATCAAGCGGCCATATACCACATCTTGTTGATTTTTTCATTTTGCAACACCCTTTTATTATCATACAACCGTCGTGTTTTCATCGAAAGTGACCTGCCTGCTTCCCCTCTTCATACATTAAAATTTTCGCTTGAATCCACAGGCACAGCAGGACAGCGAAGTCTGCCTTTTCTATGAATGATATCCCAGGGCCTGTTCCAGGGCATCCTTTTCTTCGCTTCCCAGCAAAACGTCAGTCTCCCCTCTCTCCACTTCTTTAATGTAGATATAACACCCTTCCCTGCTATGGACGGAATTTAAGACAAATCCCGTGTTGGTATAATCAAGCATTGCCATGGCAAAGCTTAAATTTCCGCCCATTCCTTTAAATGCATTATATTTAACAAGTCCGAACTTCTGGAAGGCGCTTCTGTAATTTTTATTGGTGTTACGAAGGGAGTCTTTATTGGCGCGGTCTTCGGCCTTTAATTCCGCAATATCTTCCATCTGCTCCATAATAATTTCTTCCAGGGTTTCCGCATCTTTTCCCCTCATAAAATAGTCGTATCTGCGGTACAGCTTTCTCATCTGAACCAGGCATATGATTACAACGATCAGTAATATTATGGTGACTGCAGCCAATCCGATAATCAAAAAACCAGGATCGATCGCCAGCTGATTCAATATACTGTTATCCATTTCTTTCGTCCTCGCTTCCATGATGTTATCTTATGGATTCTATTAATTCTACTATTCTTTCCAATTCTGCCTCAGAATAGTACTCAATTTCAACTCTTCCTTTATTTTTATCTTTCCGGTTTATGCTCACCTTTGTTCCCATGGCGGTTTTCATACGGTCTTCCAGCTCCCGAAAAATCAGGGATAAGCTTTCATCCTCTTCCTTTTTTTCCTTGGGTTCTTTCTTTTTAGATAGGGTCTTTACTAATTTTTCCACTTCGCGGACGCTTAAGCTTTCCGCGGTGATCCTTCCTGCCAACTGAAACTGTAAATCAGGATCATCGACTGCCAGAAGCGCTCTGGCATGACCGCCTGAAATCTGATTTTGGATGAGCATCTCCTGGACCCTGTCATCCAGCTTTAATAAACGCATGCTGTTGGTTATGGTCACCCTGTTTTTAGCCACACGCGCTGCGATCTCTTCCTGCTTTAAACTGAATTCCTGCATCAGTCTTTGATAAGCCCTCGCTTCTTCAATAGGATTTAAATCCTCTCGCTGCACGTTCTCGATCAAGGCGATTTCCATGGACTGCTGCTTCGTATATTCCCGGATCACAACCGGAACTTCCTTTAAGCCGGCCAGTTTGGCGGCTCTCCACCTGCGCTCTCCGGCAATAATTTCATAGATATCACCTTTTTTCTGAACCAAAAGAGGCTGCAGGACGCCATATTCTTTCATGGATTCCGCCAGCTCAAGCAGCGCCTCTTCCCGAAATTCCTTTCGTGGCTGATGGTGATTGGGTTCAATAGAGGATAATTTGAGGAACATTTCCTTTCCTGTTTCCGGTTCCTCTTCTCCCTTATTTATTTTTCCTTCCTGTCTTTCGGACCTGGAATGGTTTCTCATTTCCTGCTCTTCTGCCGCAGATTCCATCACTTCATCTCCGAAAATCGCTCCAAGACCTTTTCCTAAACCTGTTCTCTTTCCCATATTTAAATTTCTTCTCCTCTGCTGATCACTTCTGCCGCCAATAACCGGTAGCTCTCTGCTCCCGCTGATCTGGAATCATACAGATTTATCGGCATTCCATGGCTTGGAGCTTCAGCCAGTCTGACATTTCTGGGTATAATGGTTTTATAGATATTCTGGTTTAAATTGTTTTTAACGCTCTCCACAACTTCCAATGAAAGATTCGTTCTGGCATCATACATGGTAAAGACGACGCCCTCCATTTCCAGGGAAGGATTCAGTTTCTTTTTCACCAGACTGACAGTTTTCAGCACCTGGCTCAATCCCTCTAACGCATAATATTCACATTGAATTGGCACTAATACGGTGTTCGCAGCTGTTAAGGCATTGATTGTCAATAGATTCAATGACGGAGGACAGTCTATGATGATGAAATCATAGTGTTTCCTGATTTTTTCAAGATATGTTTTGAGGAGTGTTTCCTTGTTTTCAATTTCCAGTAATTCAATCTCAGCTCCCGCCAGATCCACGTTAGAAGGAAGCAGATCCAGATTTTCCTGAACATTGGTGATCAGACATTCCTCAATTTCACACTCTCCTACAAGCAGATCGTATATGGTTCGTTCAATGTTGCTCTTTTCCATCCCCAATCCGCTGGTTTCATTTCCCTGTGGATCAAAATCCACAGCCAATACCCGCTGTCCTGACTCTGCAAGACAGGCAGATAAATTAATCGCAGTAGTCGTCTTACCGACTCCGCCTTTCTGGTTTGCTATTGCAATGATTCTTCCCATTTTTATTTTTCTCCTGTTACAACCTCGGAAATTGCAGTTCAGTTTAGAGTATAGCATATTTTAATTTTTTTTCCTATGGTTTCATGTGAAAAAATTACATAAATTACAAAAAATGTTTCACGTGAAACATTTTTCCAAGTTTTAAGAATAAATTAATATGTTTTTCGTTGTAAGTCCATATTAATTATATTATAATAAGAAGAGATTAATTCACACCAGGAGGTAAGATTGAAAGAAAATCGTCTTTCAACCTTGAATTTATGAACCAACTGGATATACAAGCGTATCTGCTTGATTCATTAGGAGGAAAAATATGAAAACAAAGAACAAATTACTGACTCTGCTTATTTTGTCGGCCAGTGCAGCCACTGCCACTGCTGTTATTAATAAATGTGTAAAGTTATCCGCTACCTCCAAAAATTATCTGGCTGATACCAAATCCTTATGCTATAAATGGCGTTTCGGCAACATTCATTATACAAAAACCGGCTCTGGGAAACCGCTGCTTTTGATTCATGATCTGACCGCTTTTTCTAACGGCTATGAGTGGCATCAGATGATCAGCTATTTAAAAGATCATTACACAGTATATACCGTTGATCTCATAGGATGCGGACGTTCAGAAAAGCCTGACTTGACCTATACCAATTATCTCTATGTTCAGATGATATCGGATTTCATCAAATCAGAGATCGGCCACCGGACCAATGTCATAGCGTCCGGCTCCTCTTCTGCCCTTGCGCTTATGGCATGCAATAATTCACCGGAACTTTTTGATCAGATCATGCTGATCAATCCGGAAAGCCTGCTGGTGTGCAGCCAGATTCCTAATAAGCACGGCAAGCTTTATAAGTTCATCTTGGACTTGCCGATTATAGGTACGCTTCTCTATCATATTGCTACCAGCAAACAGGCAATTAAAGAAGAATTTACTGCAAACTATTATTACAATCCGTATTCTGTAAAATCTTCTCTTATAGACATTTATCATGAATCCGCCCATTTAGGAGATTCGCCCAAATCACTGTACGCAAGTGTAAAATGCAATTATACCAAATGCAACATTGTGAATGCATTAAAAAAAGTCAATAACAGCATTTACATCGTTGGCGGCCGTGAAATGGAAAATATCGATGAGATGGTACGTGAATATCAAAGATATAATCCTGCCATTGAAAGCTCATTGGTCAGCAATTCCAAATATCTACCACAACTGGAAAATCCTGCCGAACTGATTCATATCATTCAAATGTTCTTTGTTTAAATATATATAGTAAAAAAATAATGTTTCACGTGAAACATCCATGAGCCCAGGGGTGGGCCGTTCTTCAAAGGATGTTTCACGTGAAACATTTTATTTTAATGGTTCTTTGGCTGGCAGTCCGGCTTTTCTCGGATATTTTTTTGAAATAGCGTTAGTCTTTAATATTTTTACCAGCGACCGTTCCGCATCCGTTCCAGGCAGTAAAAATGTTTCCGTCTTTTCTGCTTTGCCTCCTAACAAAAAAATGGCATGCTTAGCAGCTCCCAACTCCTCTTCTATCTTTCCGGATTTATATGAAATGAAATACCCCCCAACCTTAACAAATGGCATGCAATATTCAGAAAGAGTACTTAAATTAGCAACAGCTCTGGAAACACAAAAATCATACTGTTCCCGGTGAAACGTATCTCTTCCCAAATCTTCGGCCCGGCTATGGATAGCTTCTATATTTTCAAGCCCCAAACGGCTGATAACTTCATTCAAAAAATTAATTCTTTTATTTAAAGAGTCCATTAAAGTGATTTTCAAATCAGGAAAAGCAATTTTCAGCGGAATTCCCGGAAATCCTGCTCCGGTTCCCACATCTATAATCTTATATAAATTTTCTTTCATTCCGTCTGCTGCCTTTACCAAAGAAAGACTATCAACAAAATGCTTTGCGATCACCTCATCCATCTCCGTAATGGCCGTTAGGTTCATTAATTTATTCCATTCAACTAACAATTGAAAATAATCATAAAATTTAATTAATTGGTTTTCTTCTAATTTTATAGATAATAGATCTAACTCTTCCCGGAACTTCTCTTCAAATTCTTTTGTCATCTGAAATCCCTCATTCTTTCTTTTCCAGACTCTTCTGATAACGGACCTGTTCCAGGTAAACCAAAAGAACAGAAATATCTGCCGGTGACACACCGGATATTCTGGATGCCTGTCCGATAGACATTGGCTTATACTGGTTAAGCTTCTGGATGGCCTCTCTTCTTAAGCCTTTTACCTCAGAGTAATTGAATTCTCCGTCCAGCTTTCTATTTTCCAGCTTTTTATACTGGGCTACCTGCTGTTTCTGCCTGCGGATATATCCCTCATACTTGATATTGATATCGACCTGCTCGATGACATCCTCCGGCAGATCCGGTCTGTTTTCATCAATTTCAGTTAACATATAATAATCCAGTTCCGGTCTGCGCACAAGCTCTGCCAGGGTTGTGCCTGTTTTTAAAGGAGTGCTCCCATTTTTTTCCAGAAACTGCTGTATTCTCCCGGACGCTCCCACATTGGTGGTCTCCAGGCGTTTCACTTCCGCTTCAATTGCCTGTTCCTTTACAAGCAGCTTCTCATACTGTCCGTCGCTGATAAGGCCGATCTCATGACCGATTCCCATCAGCCGGAGGTCCGCATTGTCCTGACGGAGCAAAAGCCTGTATTCGGCTCTTGAGGTCATCATCCGGTAAGGCTCATGGTTTTCCTTTGTTACAAGATCATCGATCAGGACTCCGATATAAGCCTGAGAGCGGTCCAGCACTTTTGGCTCCCGTCCAAGTGCCTTCATCGCCGCATTGACACCGGCCATAAAGCCCTGAACCGCCGCTTCCTCATATCCGGAACTCCCATTGAACTGGCCGCCGCTGAAAAGCCCGCTGACGGCCTTAAATTCAAGAGTCGCCTTCAGCTGTCTGGAATTGATGCAGTCATATTCAATGGCATAGGCGTTCCTCACGATCTTCACCTCTTCCAGTCCCGGTACGGTACGGTACATGGCGTGCTGCACATCCTCAGGAAGAGAGCTGGACATGCCGCCTAAATACATTTCATTGGTGTAAAGGCCTTCCGGCTCCACAAAAACCTGATGCCGGTCCTTATCCGGAAATTTCACCACCTTGTCCTCAATGGATGGGCAGTACCTCGGCCCTGTTCCCTCGATAGCTCCTGAGTATAAGGGAGAGCGGTCCAGATTTTCCCGGATGATCCGGTGGGTCTTTTCATTTGTATAGGTGAGCCAGCAGGAGGCCTGTTCTTTCTCAAGGATCTCCGGATCCGTGGAAAAGGAAAAAGGAACCACCTTTTCATCACCGAACTGCTCCTCCATTTTTGAAAAATCTACGGTGCGCTTATCCACCCTGGCCGGAGTTCCCGTTTTAAAACGAAGCATTTCAATTCCGTTGGCTTTCAGGGAATCCGTCAGATGATTGGCCGCCTTAAGCCCTCCCGGACCCGTATACTCGCTGACATCACCGTAAATGCATCTGGCCCTTAAATAGGTTCCAGTCGCCAATACGGCCGCCTTGCAATGGTAAACGGCTCCGGAAAAGGTTTTCACACCCTTGAGGACGCCATCCTCCACAATAATTTCAGATACCTCGGCCTGCCTTATGGTCAGATGCTCCGTATTCTCCAGCGTCCTCCGCATGGACCTGGAATATTCCTGCTTATCCGCCTGGGCCCTCAGGGAATGAACCGCCGGTCCCTTGGACTTATTTAACATTTTGGACTGGATAAACGTTTTATCTATATTTTTTCCCATTTCACCGCCCAGGGCATCCAGCTCCCTCACCAGATGTCCCTTGGAGCTTCCCCCGATGTTGGGGTTGCAGGGCATCAGCGCTATGCTGTCCACACTGACCGTAAACATGATCGTCTCAAGACCCAGCCTTGCACAGGCAAGGGCCGCCTCGCAGCCGGCATGGCCTGCGCCGACTACGGCAACATCATAAGACTCCTCTAAATACCGCATTTCATTCTCCTTTTCTACTTATCGCCCATTTCTTCCGTACATAAAGGGTTGGATCTCCTACTTGCCCATGCAGAATTTGCTGAAGATCTCATTGACCAGATCATCCTCCACGGATTCTCCCAGGATGGTCCCCAGATGTTCATATGCATCCATTAAGTCAATGGAGTAAAAATCCTCCGGCATTCCATCCTCAATGCTTTTCTCCACCATGGAAAGGCTCTCCAGAGCCCCTGACAGGGCATTCTTATGCCTTACATTGGTGATATAAACCTGGTCATTAAAATCGATCTCACCCTCATAAAACATGGACTTGATTTCCTGCTCCAAGGCCTCGATCCCGGTTCTTTCCTTTGCGGATATGGGGATTATCTTATGACCGGTCCGTTTTATGAGCATTCCTTCCGTCACCTTCATGTCAAGATCCGTCTTGTTTAAAAGGATCACCGCCCTTTTATCCTCAATGAACTTAAAAATCTCTTCATCATTTTCATCAAGAGGACAGGAGCCATCCACCACACAGATGATCAGGTCCGCCCCCTGTGCCGCAATCCTGGCCTTTTCCACGCCTATTTTTTCAACCACATCCTCCGTATCCCGGATGCCTGCCGTATCAATGATGTTAAGGCTTAAATCCTCCAGCCGTATCTGCTCTCTCAGGGTATCCCTGGTTGTCCCGGCAATGTCTGTTACAATGGCCCGGTCCTCTCCCACCAGAACATTTAAAAGAGAAGATTTCCCCGCATTGGGCTTTCCCAGGATGACCGTTTCGATCCCCTCTGAAAGAACCCGGCCGTTATCCGCTGACTTAATAAGAGCTTTTAATTCCTCTTTTAAGGGTCCGATGGCTTCTGAAAGAACCCTCTGATACCCATCCAGGGAAATATGCTCCGGATCGTCAAGGGCTGATTCAATAAAGGCGATCTGATAAATGATCCGCTCCCGCATGTCCCGGATCCGTTTTGAAACAGCGCCTTCCAGCTGGCTGACAGAGGACTTTAAGGCGTAATCATTTTTAGCATTGATCACATCGATCACGGCTTCGGCCTGGGACAGATCCACACGGCCGTTTAAAAAGGCTCTTTTTGTGAATTCTCCCGGCTCCGCGGGCCTTGCTCCGTATTTCAATACCGTCTCCAGGATCTTCTTCGTGACAAGGACTCCGCCATGACAGTCGATCTCAACCGTATCCTCTGCCGTATAGCTTCTGGGACCCCGCATGATCAGGACCAGGACCTCGTCGATCCTCTCATCCCCGTCACAGATGGTACCGTAATGGATGGTATGGGAGGGCTCTTTGGAAAGCTTTTTCGGCTTCCGGCCCTTTCCCTTAAAAATCTTATCTATAATCTGAAATGACTCCTCACCGCTGATCCTCACGATTCCGATGCCGGCACCGGATAAGGCAGTGGCGACAGCCGCTATTGTATTCATCTTCATTTTCAATCACCTGTCTGCAATGGGCGCCCTGCACCCATGAGAAAAGGGGTGAGGGTGCCTTCCGACAGCCCCAACCCCTCATTGTTGTCCGACTATTATCTTTTTCCTGATTCCGTACCTTTTTTTGAATAATCCTTCTTTAAAGAAATAACAACATGTCTGAATGGCTCCTCGCCCTCACTTCTGGTAATAACAAACTTATCGTTCTGAAGTGCGGAATGAATGATCCGTCTCTCGTAGGGATTCATGGGTTCCAGAGATACGGAACGCCTTGTCCGCTTCACCTTGTAAGCGATGTTCTTGGAAAGCGTCTCAAGAGTTTCCTTCCGCCTTTCCCTGTAGTTTTCCGTATCCAGCTTTACCCGGATGTAATCTTCACTGTCTCTGTTCACCACAAGGCTGACCAGATATTGAAGGGAATCCAGGGTCTGCCCTCTCTTTCCGATCAAAATGCCCATGTCATCACCTGACATGTTGATGGAAAGCTCTTTTTCCCCTTCATCAAAGGCAGCTTCCATTTGAACTCCAAGATCCATGGCGCCAAACACATCAGAAAGAAAAGTCACAGCCTTATCTTCCATGGTATCTTTCTTCCTGGCACGGATGACAGCAGGCTTTGAACCGATAAATCCCAGAATACCATTACTTCCCTTATCAACAATCTCATATTCCAGTTTGTCACTGGTTGTCTCTAATTCGATTAATGCCTTTGTAATCGCGTCATCAACGGTTTTTGCTGAAACTGTAATCATATCCATAGGTCACCCCTCCTATTTGCTGTGCTTATCGTTATACTTCTGCACCATACGCGCCTTGGCTGAAATGCTGTTGGGATTTGAAGCATCCTTGCTGTAATAATCATTGGCAGCCTTTACATGCTCCTTTGTCTTTTCCAGCTTCGCATTCTTTTCAGCTTCGACCTTGTCATTGGAAGCCTGAAGATTCTTTAAGTTTGCCGTCGCATTCTGAGAAACCCGCTGAGGCGGAAGTCCTTTTTTCGCACGCTTTTTGTTGGCTTTTTCCACATTTTTCTTAATCATCTCATCCATGTCGATCTTGTCCAGATGGCGGTTGATCGCAACCTGCTGGATGATCTGGAACACGCTGGAAGCGATCCAGTAAATACCGATACCGGATGCAAAGGTGAAGCAGAAAAATACGGACATAAGCGGCATTACCGTATTCATTGTTTTCATGGACTGGGCCATGGTATTGTTTTCATCATTTGCTTTCTGGTTCTGGTTTACAGTCATCAGCTTTGCACTGAACCACTGGCTGACACCTGCCAGGATGGGTATTAAAATCGCCAGGCTGAAATGGAAGCCGCCTCCGCTTGGAAATAACACACTGGAAGGCGTGGAAGCCAGATTGATTCCAAAAAAAGTATTCATGTTCTCAATCTGGGCTGCGTTTAAAGCAATGGCATCCCGGATGGAGGGGAATAAATCCTGAAGCAGCGTCCACTGGTTCGGATTCAGCTGATACAGAAAATCCACCATTCCGTTGCTGGTAGCCATATCCCCAACCCTGGATATATTGATTTTATTGTCAGAAGCAAACTGGGTCAGCTGTGACACATGATCCACATTCAGGGAGCTGATGGCTGCCACCACATTCTCAAATACCCTCTTTACGCTGGGTACATAAGCCGGGATCTGATAAATAACCTGGTACAAGGCAAACAGGATGGGCATCTGGATCACCAGCTGCACACAGCCGCCTGTCATGGACGTACCGTATTTTTCATAAACGGCCTGGACTTCCACATTCTGTTTTCTCATGGATTCCTGGTCTGTTTTTCCTTTATACTTTGCCTGAACGGCCGAAATTTCGGGCTGCATGACGCTCATCAGCTTGGAAGACCTCTGCTGCTTTAACGTCAGTGGGAACATAAGAAGCTTTGTTACAAGAGTAAATAAAATAATACATAAACCAATATTCTGGATTCCGAATGTGCTGGTCAGCTGAAACAGCCAATCCATGATAACACCCAAAACGGTTGCAAATGGCCCCAGAACGCCACCCACCTTAGTCAATACTAAGAATTCCAATGAACTACCTCCTCATCTGTTACGGAACAGGATCATAACCGCCTTTTGCAAAGGGATTACACCGAAGTATCCTCTTGCAAGCCAAAAACGTACCTTTGAACACGCCGTACTTTTGCAGTGCCTCAATGGCGTATTGAGAACACGTAGGCGTATAAATGCAGTGAGTTCTTATTTTCAGAGGTGACAGATATTTTTGATACCCCCTGATCAACAAAATCATGACTTTCTTTACCATAAGATCACTTCGATTCTTTTTTTAAAATGTTATGAAGTCCGCACAAGTGCAGATATGCACTTTCGATTGTTTTGTAATTTTCTTCCTTCGCCGCTGCTCTGACAACGACCACAATGTCTAATCCTGTCTCCACCATGTTCTCATGAAGCCTGAAGCTCTCTCTGATTAATCTGGTTATATGATGCCTCACAACGCTGTTTCCCACCTTCTTGCTGACGGATATGCCGATCCTGGTATCAGGCCTGTCCGTTCTTTTGACATACATGACAAGAAGTCTGTTTGCAAGGGACTTTCCGCTCCGGTAAACCTCCTGGAAATCCTTGTTTTTTTTAATCGAATTAAAATGTTTCATTCAACTCTTTCCTTTTCCGTTTTTCTGGAATTTGAGAAAAGAAAAGGCCACAATCACTTGCGGCCTGGTCCATTAAGCTGATAATTTTGCTCTTCCTTTTGCTCTTCTGGCAGCTAAAACTTTTCTTCCGCCTGGAGTGCTCATTCTGGCTCTGAAACCATGAACTTTGGATCGCTGTCTCTTTTTTGGCTGAAACGTCATTTTCATAATCTACGGACACCTCCTCTTGTTACAATCGCTTATCATAGGCAATATGATGAAACACATTGAGACTATTTTAATTAAACATCGTTTCAATTATATAGAAGAAAATGTGGTTCGTCAAGGGAAAAATGTAAATTTTCCTTTCGCCTGTATCCAGCCTGTCAGGTTCACCTGGGATCTGCCGGTATAAAGCAGCATATCACAAAATAAGCTATAATTCCGATTCCGGAGATCAGAAAAAGAATCCGGACAATGATAGGATCTATTTTGAAGTATTCACCGATTCCGCCGCAAAGTCCTAATATCATCCTGTTATCTCTGGATCTGTATAATTTTCTGTACATGATATATTTCACCTCCGATCGTACCTGACTCTTTCATCGATTCACATTGTTAAAATAAAGAACAATATTCTTTTTTCTTTCCTTATTAGTATATCACAATATAAGTTGTTCATTAAAATGATTTTTATTGTATTTTAAGAAGCCGGATTTCCCTCCCCACCCCATTCACAACCACTTGAAAATACTTCAGTAAATGGTTACAATGAGATTAGAATAACTCCGCCGCCCATGTGACGCGGATAAAACGGAATAACATGCTTTCAGAAAGGATGGTCAACAATGAATCGTGAAAAGATCAATATCAGAGATCCCTTTATACTTACGGAAAACGGAAAATATTACATGTACGGGACCAGGGCAGATACCTGCTGGACAGCAGCAGACGGATTTGACTGCTATACCAGTGAAGATCTGGTAAGCTGGGAGGGTCCTTATGAGGTGTTCCATAAAGCGGAAAACTTCTGGGCCGATATGAATTGCTGGGCTCCGGAAGTACATAAATACAACGGCGCCTATTATATGTTTGCAACGTTCAAAGACAGCCGCTCCCACGGGGGAACGGCAATTTTAAAAGCGTCTCAGCCCCTGGGTCCGTTTACGGAGCACAGCTGCAGACAGATCACTCCAAAAGACTGGGAATGCATTGACGGGACATTTTATGTTAACCCTGACGGAATCCCCTACATGGTCTTTGTCCATGAATGGGTCCAGATTTCCGATGGCTCCATCTGTGCGGTGGAACTGAGCAGGGATTTGAAAAAAGCTGTATCCGAACCGTTTTTACTTTTCCATGCGTCAGAAGCAAAGGACTGGGTGGTCCCAATAGAAAATAAAAAAAGGCCGGGCAAACACTATGTTACGGATGGTCCCTTCCTCTATCGGACAGAGGGCGGACGCCTGATACTCCTCTGGTCCAGCTTTGGAAAAGAAGGATATACGGAAGCCCTTGCTTACTCCCAAAACGGCGACCTTACAGGAACATGGACGCAGGAACCCCGCCTCCTGTTTGAAAAGAACGGCGGACACGGCATGATATTTAAGAGTTTATCCAATGAACCCTGTCTGACTCTCCATACCCCCAACGAGCATTTAAAAGAACAGCCTGTCTTTTACCGTCTGGAAGAAAAAGATGACACGCTTTGGATCAAAGGCTTGATTCATTAGGAGACAAATATGAAGGAATTAGTATTCAGAGGAAAATGTGACGGAGTCGGGATCAGTCATGTATCCAGGGATTGTGATCTGACGGAAGTCTTCGGATTTTATAAAAATGAATATCAGATCCAGTATATCCTGGATGGAGAGCGTTTTTTCTATTCAGGCAATAAGAGCTACAGGATGTCAAAAGGCACCCTGTCTTTTATTGATAAAAAAAAGATACCCTTTACCAATATTATAGGCGGAAAATATCATGAACGGGTATTGATAGAAATCCAGGAAAAATGGCTGGTTTCCGCAGGCAGCGTCATGGAACTGGATCTGACGGAATTTTTCAGCAATTATCACGGCGTGATTCAGATGGACGTGAGACAGCAGGAAATGATCGAAAAAAAGATCAAAAAAATGGAAGACGCTTTAAGGGAAAAAAAGCCCCATAGTCCAGCTGAAGTAAAAAAGCTGCTCCTTTCCATCTTTATCATGATTTTAAACGGCGCCGGAACCAGGGCTGTTGAATACGGCATGTTAAAAGGAAAGATGATGCGCTATGTCAAGGTATCGGAAATCATTTATTACATTATGGAGCACTATTCGGAAATATACGGACTGGAAGACCTGGCAAACATTTTTTATCTGGATAAAAGCTATTTAAGCCGGATCTTCAAAGAAGTCACGAATTTTACCGTCAACGAATTCATCAACTGCCAGAGAATCGACCATGCCAGAATTTTTCTCCAGGATGAATCCCTGTCCATGGAGGAAATTTCAAAAAAACTGGGCTACGAACGGCTCTCGTATTTTGACCGTGTTTTCAAAAAACACGTCGGAATTTCACCTCTCCAGTACAGGAAATCCATAAAAACCACTTAAGCCAGTCAATTTAGTGCAAATTATGAGAAATTTTTGATGTATTGGCGTTTTGACTAATATATATTGTGATTTTAAAGGATAAATAGTAAAATATGTACATATTAAAGGAAATCCGGATTCCATTATTAGCACAATCTTACATTTATTTCTCATAAATTGAAAGACCGAGCTTAAAAGGAGGAAATTATGAATTTAAGAAAACTCACGGCACTTTTCCTGGCAGGCCTGATGGCAGTTTCCCTGACCGCCTGTACCGGAACTGCAAAATCTGATCTTCCCGAATCAAAATCAGAAGAATCAAGCGGGCAGGTCACGCTTCGAATGGCCTGGTGGGGATCCCAGACAAGGCACGACATCACCAACAAAGTCATTGAAATGTATCAAGCGCAAAACCCGGACGTACATATTGAAGCGGAATTTTACGACTCAGACAGCTACTTCACCAAACTGGATACCCTTGTTGCCGCAGACGATGTTTGGGATATTTTCCAGCTTGGAGGAAACTTTCCAAAATACATCAATAACATCGAACCGCTGGATGGTTATATAAAGGACGGAATCATAGACATAAGCGATACCACCGAAAACTTTCTGGCAACCACCCGGGATAATGACGGGACACAGGTGGGAATCTCCATCGGAACCAATACTTACGGAATCGCCTATGACCCTGAATTATTTCAAAAAGCCGGTCTGGAGGAACCAGACGATGACTGGACCTGGGATGAATGGAAAGAGGACTGTCTGACCATAACGGAAAAACTGGGCATATACGGCAGCTCTAAAATGGATAATTTTATTGCCGGTGTCACTCAGCGCGCATCCCAGACGGAAAAAGACGCAAATTTCTTTAAGAAAACCAATGACGGCCTTGATTTTTCGGACCCGGCTCCCTTTGCAGACTATATGCAGATGATAAAGGATTTAACCGATGCCGGTTCCTATCCGGATGCCGGTGCAATTAAAGAAATCAAGGATATTGAAGGAGACTACTTAGTCACCGGGGATGCGGCCATGACCTGGGTTTCTTCCAACCAGATCACAGCCATCAGTAATGCGGCCGGCAGAGAGATCAAAATCGCTCCTGTCCCCAGATTAACAAAGGATGGTCCTTACGGGATGGGCGTCCAGTCCTCCCAGCAGCTGTGCATCTCAAAAAATTCCAAGGCCAGGGAGGAAGCTGCCAGATTCATCAATTTCTTTGTAAATGATATCGAAGCCAATAAGATCCTTAACGGCGAGCGGGGAGTGCCCATTATGTCAAAGGTGAGAGAGGTTGTGGTTTCACAGGCGGATGAATCCAACCAGATAATCTATGATTTTGTAGACAGGATCGGCAATTTTCCCAAAGAGGACTGCAACGTCATCAGCCCGGATCCAAAAACCGAAATCGAGGATCAGGATAAGCTTCTCATAGAAAAAGTTCAATATGGGGACTTAACGCCTGAAGATGCGGCTCAACAGCTGGTGGATTTCGCAAAATCCAAATTTCAATCTTAGTTAATCAGATAAAAAGGCAGGTGAAATTCACTTTCCCTGCCCTTTTTATGGAAAAATGGAGGTGTCATCGATGGCAAAAAGGAAAACAGACTGGAAAAAAATCTGTTATAACGATCATGTGGTCGGATATGTTTTTTCCCTTCCTTTTATTTTAGGGTTTTTAGCCTTTACTCTGGTTCCCATACTGGTTTCCATGTATTATTCCGTAACAAATTACAAGCTGGGACAGACGCCTGAATTCATCGGCCTTAAAAATTACGTGGATCTGTTTAAGGATGAGCGCTTTTTAAATTCCGTGAAGGTGACTCTGGTCTATGTCATTACTTCCGTACCAACAAAACTGATTTTCGCCCTGTTTGTGGCATATCTTCTGACACAGAACCGGCGGGGAGTCACATTTTACCGTTCCCTTTATTATATCCCCTCTCTCATCGGAGGCAGCATTGCCGTTGCTCTTGTCTGGAAAACCATTTTTTCAAGAAAAGGGCTTGCCAATACCATCCTGGCTTCCATGGGCTTTCCCAAGCTGTCCTGGCTGGGGGATCCGGGACTTTCCATGGGAATCCTGGTTTTGATGGCCGCATGGCAGTTCGGTTCTTCCATGATCATTTTCGCTGCAGGACTTAAGGAAATTTCTCCCACCTATTATGAAGCAGCCGAAATCGACGGAGCGAACAAACGGCAGAGATTTGTATGGATCACCCTTCCATGCCTCTCTCCCATCATCCTGTATAATCTTGTGATGCAGACAATCACGGCGTTCATGGCATTTACCCAGGCTTTCGTCATCACTCAGGGAGGTCCCAACGATGCCACCAACTTTTACGCGCTCTATGTATACAATCACGCCTTCAAATGGTCCAATATGGGTTATGCAAGCGCAATGTCCTGGGTCATGCTCCTGTTGATCAGCATCATCACGTTTTTCTTATTCCGGACCTCAAAATTCTGGGTATTTACGGAATCAGGCCAATAGGAGGTGAATATTATGACGAATAAACATAAAGCGGAAGCCATGATCTATCATATTTTCGTATGTGCCTTCGGACTTCTCATGATATATCCGGTTCTCTGGATGATCAGCGGTTCATTGAAGAACAACACGGAAATATTAAACGGCGGCATGAATCTGATTCCACCGGAATGGAGATATCAAAATTTTTCAAATGGCTGGAAGGGCTTCGGAGGCATCAGCTTCAGGACTTTTTTCTCAAATTCATTCCTGGTGGCCTCGGTTTCGACCCTTGCAACGGTATTGTCCTCATCCTGCGTGGCCTATGCCTTCTCCAGAGTTAAGTTTAAAGGCCGCAGTTTCTGGTTCATGGCCATGATCTGCACCATGATGCTCCCCACTCAGATCATACTGGTGCCTCAATACATCATATACAACAAACTGGATTTTGTGGGCACTTATCTTCCTCTCATCCTGCCCCACTTTTTTGGCCAGGCATTCTTCATCTATCAGATGATGCAGTTTGGAGCCGGAATTCCAAAGGACCTGGATGAAGCCGCGATTATAGACGGATGCAGCAAATATACGATCTTTACCAAAATATTTCTTCCCCTGTTAAAACCATCCATCGTAACCACCATTATCATTCAGTTTTACTGGAAATGGGATGACTTCATGTCTCCCATGATCTACTTAAGTAAGCCTAAAATGTACACAGCCTCCGTTGCAATCAAAAATTTTGCCGATTCAACTTCAACCACGGATTACGGCGCTATGTTTGCAATGTCAGCCCTGTCCCTGATCCCCGTATTTCTGATCTTTCTGTTCTTCAACCGTTATCTGGTGGAAGGAATCAGCGGAAGCGGAATCAAAGGATAACAATGAATTTAAGAGAGGAAATAATGTGAAAATTCAAACAAGCGTATCATTTCAGACTTCTTATGACCTGTTGCAAAAGCTCATGGATTCAGCCGAAAAGAAAACGCTGAATAACTTAAAGAATTTTGATTCCAGACTCGTGCTGATCGAAGGAGGAGGATATGAAAAAATATGGCTGGAAACACAGCCCATGGGCGGAGAAATGTATGCCAAAAGAAATATGGAAGCCGGTCTGAACAACCAGCTTCTATTCATGGAAAACCAGAGAAAGGATGGAAGACTTCCCGGAAGCATCGCACTGATCAGGGGAAAAATAACCCCTCAGTTCAATAAGTTTCAGGGATTCTGTTTTCCCTCATCCGCTCTGAATATGTATTATTTAATAGGAAAAGACAGAGAATATTTAGATCTCCTTTACACCGCCCTGGAAAGATTCGACACCTATCTGTGGAATGTAAGGGATTCGGATGGGGATGGCTGCCTGGAAAGCTGGTGTAAATATGACACCGGCGAAGACAACGCCATCCGTTACGGGGATGCGCCGGATTCCTGGAGCAGAGAAGTCCCGCCCCGAAACCGCCGGGTCGTTCCCATGGCTTCCATGGACATTATGAGCTTCTCCTATTCTTCAAGAGAAACCCTGTCTGAAATCAGCAAAATACAGGGAAATGACCAAAGATCCGAATACTGGATGAAAAAAGCCTCAGAGGTCCGGAAAACCATCCAAACATATCTGTGGGATGAAATAAGAGGCGCCTGCTTTGACAGGGACCGGAATCACCAGGTCATGCAGATTCTGACCCATAACAATTTAAGGGCCATGTACTGGAACAGCTTCACCCAGCATATGTCCGACCGTTTTGTCACCCGCCATCTGCTGAACCCGGAAGAATTCTGGACTCACATGCCTCTTCCCTCCGTTGCGGCAAATGACCCGTTTTTCCGGAACATCCCGGGCAACAACTGGAGCGGGCAATGTGAAGCCCTCACCTTTCAGCGTGCCATCCGGGCACTTGAAAATTACGGTTACGACCATCTGATCCCCATGCTTGGCGAAAAGCTTTTCCACGCAATCGGAGAAACATGTATTTTTGTCCAGCAATATGACCCTTTTACCGCCAAACCATCCCTGGAAACCCTGGAAGGGCCTCAGGATTCCTACGGCCCCGCCATGCTCTCCGTTATGGAATATGCCTCCCGGATGTTCGGGATCCACCTGGAGCAGGATAAAATCTACTGGGGGACCACAGGCGGCCATGAAAGCCTGTATGAACAGGTCTGGGGAGAGCATGCTTTTAAAATCAGAAACACGGGAACCATTGCAGAAGCTTACATCAACGGCATAAAAATATTTGAAGCGGGAAAAGATTTGAAAGTCATCACAGACTTGAAAGGAAATATTCTGGAAGTGAAACATTTATCGGAAAACGCAGATACCGGAATGATAAAACTCTTTTTATAACCCGCCGGAATAAAAGAGGGTGCTGCAAATTTTATTTTGCGACACCCTCACTTTTTATTTCATTATTGACAGTTATTCTTTCATTGCCTTAAACAGAGCCTTCGTAACTGCTACGGTAAGTATTCCCGACACGATGGCCTCAGGAATTCCGTTTAAACATATGATACCTAAAATCAATGCGTAAATCCCGTCTGTCAGTCCCTTTGCTGCCGCGCCGTATTCCTTTCCGAAGAATAAGTAAATCAGATTCATTACCAAGAGAGTGTTGGTTAATGATCCGGCAACACCTGCCGCCGCCAGGGCAACGGTCATTTTTCTGCTCTTTCCGTTCCAGGCCTTAAGAACCGCCCGGAAAACATAATAAGCCACGATCCCGATCAAAATTCTGGGAACCATGCAAATGACCAGACTGCCGAAATTACCGCCGTACTCTCCCACCTTTACAAAGGGTGAAAAGACAAAAGATGTGGCATTCGGCATGTTGGTATTCTTCCACAAGCTGGTAAGTCCGAAGACCATACCCAAAAATCCCCCATATTTTGGTCCAAGAACAATGGCTCCAATTATGACCGGGATGTGGATGATGGTGGCGTTCATAAATCCCAGGGGGATATACCCAAAAGGTGTAAACGCCATGATGATGATAAGGGCAACAAATACGGCTGCCAATACCAGGTTGCGGGTTTTGTTCTCAATATTCATTTTTTACCTCCTGTGCTACTGTTCTTTGATAAGATACAATGCAATCAGTTACATTTGCATTATACAATAGAAGAATTTTATCCGTCAATGGTATCCCCCGAATTCACAGTCCCCAATGTTAATTTACATAAAGTTATCAACATTATGGGGATAACTTGTGGAAAACTCTCTGGATATTACCTTGATAACCGTTGATTTGTTCACAGGCATGTCCTCAATGCCCCTATAAATCCAATATTTTCCGAATGTGAATAAAGTGACTTTCAAAATTCTTCTTTTCTGTGGACAACTCTTTCTCCGGATGATTATCAACATATTATTCACAGGCAATACACAGCCTCTTCACACACTTATCCACAATTTTTTCCTAATCTCATTGAAAATTATTTCAAAATAGTATAGAATGAACTGTAGATTGGGCTAATGCGCATATTTGCATTTTAATAGATGTAGGAGACTTACAATGTTAGAAAAGTTAAAGGAAAAATGGGATGAAATCTTATTGAATTTAAAAGAAGAACACGAAATAACCGACGTGTCTTTCAAAACTTGGCTTCTCCCGCTAAAGGTTCATGCCGTGAACGGCGAAAAAGTGATCGTCACGGTGCCGGATGTGGAATTTTTAGGATACATCCGCAAAAAATACGGGTTTCTTCTAAAGATCACCATAGAAGAAGTGACTGGCTTTGAATGCAGCGTTGATTTTGTTGTTGAAAATCAGATTCAAAAGGAAGCATCCCCGGCTCCTGCAGGCAATACGCTGATTACCAATGCGGTTAACTCGGTCAGCCAGTCAGCCATCATTACCGCTAATTTAAATCCAAAGTACATCTTTGACACTTTTGTGGTAGGCGCCAACAACAACCTGGCCCATGCCGCCTCCCTGGCTGTTGCGGAATCCCCCGGTGAAATCTACAATCCTCTTTTTATTTACGGAGGCGTTGGTCTTGGCAAAACTCACCTGATGCATTCCATCGGGCATTTTATTCTGAAGAATAATCCCAGCGCAAAGGTGCTGTACGTGACCAGTGAAAAATTCACCAATGAGCTGATCGACGCGATCCGTAACAAGAACAACTTCTCTCCCACGGAATTCCGTGAAAAGTACCGCAACAACGATGTTCTTTTGATCGATGATATCCAGTTCATCATCGGCAAGGAAAGTACACAGGAAGAATTTTTCCATACCTTCAACTCTTTATATGAAGCGAAAAAGCAGATTATTATTTCCTCCGATAAGCCTCCCAAGGAAATTGAAACTCTGGAAGAACGGCTCCGTTCCCGGTTTGAATGGGGCTTAACCGTGGACATACAGTCCCCGGATTATGAGACCAGAATGGCCATCCTGAGAAAAAAAGAGGAAATGGAGGGCTATAACATTGACAATGAGGTGATCAAATACATAGCCACCAACATCAAATCCAACATCCGGGAGCTGGAAGGCGCCTTAACAAAAATTGTCGCACTCTCCCGCCTGGACAATAAGGAAATCACCGTGGAACTGGCTGAAGAAGCTTTAAAGGACATTATTTCACCTAACGACAAGAGGGAGATCACGCCGGAACTGGTCATTCAGGTGGTTGCGGATCATTACGGCCTTACATCCCTTGACATCTGTTCCCAGAAGCGGAACAAGGAAATCGTCTATCCCCGTCAGATCGTCATGTTTCTCTGCCGTGAGATGGTCGGCACTCCCCTTCAGATGATCGGAAAATACCTGGGCGGAAGGGATCACACCACCATCATTCATGGAATTGATAAGATCACAGCGGAAGTGAATAAGAATGAATCTTTAAACAACACCATTGAGATTTTGAAAAAGAAGATTAATCCACAATAATGTGTGTATTAGCTGTTAATTTCCTGTGGATAACTAAGACCTCAAAACGGGTTCTCAGCCGCCTGTGGATAACTTGAAAGTTTTCCTTAGATTTTGCGAACCTTATTCACATGGTTATAAACATGGAAACATGCGCCTTTATATAGATTATCAGGGCTTTTACACAAACCCACAGCCCCTACTACTAATACGACGGAATTTAATTATATTATCCATCTATTTATTGTATTTTCCAGAGCAAAGGAGTTATCAACAATTATGAAACTGACATTTCAGCAGGATGCTATTTTAAACGGCATTAATATCGTACTAAAGGCAGTTCCCGGCAAAACCACCATGTCCATCCTGGAATGCATTTTTATTGACGCCAGTGAATCGGAAATCAAGCTGACCGCCAATGACATGGAACTTGGAATCGAAACAAAGGTGGATGGGACCATCCTGGAAAGAGGAAAGATCGCTCTTGAAGCCAAGCTGCTTTCAGAGATCGTCAGAAAGCTTTCCTCCGCAGGAGATTCCCTGGTAACCATTGAAAGCGACGAAAAGTTTACCACCACCATTTCATGTGAAAATTCCGTATTCCATATTCAGGGACGGGATGGAGAGGAATTTGCCTACCTGCCCTACATTGAACGGGACCATTATATCTGCCTGTCCCAGTTCTCCTTAAAAGAAGTGATCCGCCAGACCATCTTTTCCATTGCTCCCAATGACAGCAATAAGATGATGACCGGAGAGCTTTTCCAGGTAACCGGAAGCCAGTTAAAGGTGGTATCTCTGGATGGCCACCGTATTTCCATCCGGAATATTGAATTAAAAGATACCTATAATGATATAAAAGTCATTGTTCCTGGCAAGACTCTAAACGAAGTAAGCAAGATTTTAAGCGGGGACAATGAAAAAGAGGTCCTGATCTTCTTCAGCACCAACCATATTTTATTTGAATTTGACGACACCATCGTTGTTTCACGGCTGATCGAGGGAGAGTATTTCCGGATCGACCAGATGCTTTCCAGTGATTATGAGACGAAGATCACGGTGAACAAAAAAGAGCTTTTGGACTGTCTTGACCGGGCGACCATCCTGGTGCGGGAAAACGATAAAAAACCTCTGATCATGAATATCGAAGACCAGGAAATGCAACTGAAGATGAATTCCAGCTTCGGCTCCATGAATGCGGAGGTTCCGACTCATAAAACAGGAAGCGATATCATGATCGGTTTCAATCCCAAGTTCCTGATCGATGCCTTAAGGATCATTGATGATGAGGAAGTGACCCTTTTCATGCTCAATCCCAAATCCCCCTGTTTTATCCGGGATGAGGAAGGAAAGTACATTTATCTGATTCTGCCTGTGAACTTTAATGCGGCATCGGTTTAAATTAAGGGGACGCGGGAAGTAGAAAGGAACGCCCTGGGGGGATATACCTCTATGTCCGGAGTGCATGGACAGCAGAAAGGAAAATATGGAAATTATAAAATTGCGGGATGAATATATCAAACTGGGCCAGGCCTTAAAAGCTGCAGGGCTGACATCGTCAGGTGTTGATGCGAAGTTTGCCATTGAGGATGGGCTTGTGTCGGTAAACGGCCAGGTGGAATATCAAAGAGGAAAAAAATTAAGGGCCGGGGACGTTGTCGCATTTGACGGCAAGACCATCAAAATCGAGTGACGCCCTGCCGGGCATACCTTTATGTCCAAAAAGCATGGACAATAGAGAGGAAATTACACCATCCATGATGATTGAATCTATAGAGCTTAAAAACTATCGCAATTACGATAAATTACATATGGATTTTAGTCAGGGAACCAATATACTCTATGGGGACAATGCCCAGGGGAAAACAAATGTCTTAGAAGCAATCTATGTCTGTGCTACGACAAAATCCCACAGAGGGAGCAAGGATAGGGAAATCATACAGTTTGACAGGGATGAGTCGCACATCAAGCTAAACGTCAGAAAGAAAGACATTCCATACAGGATTGACATGCATTTGAAGAAGAATAAGGCCAAAGGCGTGGCGGTAAACGGTGTTCCCATAAAGAAGGCCAGTGAGTTGTTTGGAATTGTCAACGTTGTGTTTTTTTCTCCGGAAGACTTAAATCTCATAAAAAACGGGCCGGCCGAAAGGCGCCGGTTCATTGATTTGGAATTATGTCAACTAAATAAGCTCTATGTACATTCCCTTGTGCAGTATAACCGGATAGTGACCCAGCGCAATAAGCTTTTAAAGGACATGGCTTTCCGCCCGGATTATGAAGAAACTCTGGATATATGGGATATGCAGCTGGTCCAGTATGGAAAGGAAATTATTTATTACCGGAAAGAATTTGTGGAGCAGATGTGTGAAATCATTGATGGGATCCACCGACAGCTTTCCGGGGAGAAGGAATCTCTGCGCATCTGCTATGAGCCCAATGTGGCGGCGGAGGCGTTTGAAGATACATTAAGACGAAGCAGGCAGCAGGATTTAAAGCAGAGGACGACGCTGACGGGGCCCCACCGGGATGATTTGAGTTTCATGATCAATGAAATCGATATAAGGCGGTTTGGCTCTCAGGGGCAGCAGCGGACGGCGGCTTTATCCTTAAAGCTTGCAGAAATAGAACTGGTAAAAAAAATTGTACATGATTACCCGATCCTTTTGCTGGATGATGTTTTGTCGGAGCTGGATAACAGCAGGCAGAACCATTTGCTGGCAGGGATCAATCATATACAGACCGTAATTACCTGTACGGGACTGGAAGATTTCGTCAGCGACCGGTTCCATATGGATAAGATATTCAAGGTAATCAACGGTACCGTAGACAGTGAAAATTAACGATTCAGGAGGAAGCGTGGGAATATGAGTCAAGAATATGGTGCAGATCAGATCCAGATACTGGAAGGTCTTGAAGCAGTCAGAAAAAGGCCCGGTATGTATATCGGCAGTACTTCCATAAGGGGACTTCATCATCTGGTTTATGAAATCGTGGATAATGCGGTGGATGAAGCCCTGGCAGGATACTGTGACAGTATAGAGGTTGTAATCCATTCCGACAACTCCATAACAGTTGTGGATGATGGACGAGGAATACCCGTAGGAATTCAGAAAAAAGCCGGAATCCCGGCGGTAGAGGTTGCTTTTACCATTCTGCATGCCGGCGGTAAATTCGGCGGCGGCGGATACAAGGTCTCCGGCGGCCTTCATGGTGTGGGTGCATCTGTTGTTAATGCCCTTTCTCAGTGGCTTGAGGTGGAGATCCGGCAGGAGGGAAAGGTTTACAAACAGCGCTATGAAAAGGGAAAAACCATGTACCCATTAAAGGTCATGGGGGACTGCGGTCCGGATGAGCACGGAACCACGGTTACCTTCCTTCCTGATAAAGATATTTTTGAAGAGACGGTCTTTGATTATGATACTCTGAAGATCCGGCTTCGTGAGACCGCGTTTTTAACCAAGAACTTAAAAATCGTTCTCCGGGATGAGAGGGAAGACAAGCATGAGCACGTGTTCCATTATGAAGGAGGTATCAAAGAGTTTGTCACCTATTTAAACAAGGGGAAGACAGCCCTTTATGATCAGGTTTTTTACTGCGAGGGAACCAGCAACGGCGTTTATGTTGAGATCGCCATGCAGCATAATGATTCCTATACGGAAAACATTTACAGCTTTGTAAACAACATCAACACTCCGGAGGGCGGGACCCATCTGGCGGGCTTTAAGAACGCGCTGACAACCACTTTAAATGATTATGCCAGAAAGAATAAGCTTTTAAAGGAAAGTGAGACAAATTTATCCGGTGAGGACATCCGGGAAGGTTTGACAGCCATCATCAGCGTCAAATTAGAGGAACCCCAGTTTGAGGGTCAGACAAAGCAGAAGCTGGGAAACAGCGAGGCAAGAGGAGCTGTGGACAACATGCTGAGAGAGCAGTTTACCTATTATCTGGAGCAGAATCCCAGCATTTCAAAAACCATCTGCGACAAATCCATTCTGGCACAGAGGGCGAGAGCGGCAGCCAGAAAAGCGAGGGATTTAACCAGAAGAAAAACGGCTCTTGAGGGGATGGCCCTTCCCGGAAAGCTTGCGGACTGTTCCGATAAGAATCCGGAAAACTGCGAAATCTACATCGTCGAGGGAGACAGTGCCGGAGGTTCTGCAAAGACCGCCCGTTCCAGAAACACCCAGGCTATCCTGCCTCTGCGCGGAAAGATTCTGAACGTGGAGAAGGCAAGGCTTGATAAAATTTATGCCAATGCAGAGATCAAAGCCATGATCACGGCATTTGGAACGGGAATCCATGAGGATTTTGATTTAAGCAAATTAAGATATTATAAAATCATCATCATGACCGATGCCGATGTGGATGGCGCTCATATCAGCACCTTGCTGCTCACCTTCTTATACCGGTTTATGCCGGATTTGATTAAGGAGGGACATGTATATCTGGCCCAGCCGCCGCTGTACAAAGTTGAAAAGAACAAAAAGGTATGGTACGCCTACAGCGATGAGGAACTGAATTCCATCCTGAAAGAAATAGGCCGTGACAATAACAATAAGATCCAGCGTTACAAAGGTCTGGGAGAAATGGATGCGGAGCAGCTATGGGAGACCACCATGGACCCGGAGAGAAGAGTCCTTCTGCGCGTCAGCATGGATGAGGATACCACATCCGAGATGGACTTGACATTTACCACCCTTATGGGCGACCAGGTTGAGCCAAGACGTGAATTTATCGAAGCAAATGCCAAATACGTACAGAATCTTGATATTTAATTGGAGGAAATAAAATGGAACCAAATATCTTTGATAAAGTTCATGACGTGGACTTAAAAAAGACCATGGAAAAATCGTACATCGATTATGCCATGAGCGTCATTGTTTCCAGGGCTCTGCCTGATGTCAGGGACGGCTTAAAGCCGGTTCAGCGCAGGGTTCTGTTTTCCATGATCGAGCTCAACAACGGTCCGGATAAGCCACACCGTAAATGTGCCCGTATCGTCGGAGATACCATGGGTAAATACCATCCCCATGGCGACAGCTCCATCTATGGAGCCCTGGTGAATATGGCACAGGAATGGTCTACCAGGTATCCGCTGGTGGATGGCCACGGAAACTTCGGTTCTGTCGATGGGGACGGCGCGGCAGCCATGCGTTATACGGAAGCCCGCTTGAGCAAAATTTCCATGGAAATGCTTGCCGACATCAATAAAGACACCGTTGATTTCAGCCCGAACTTTGATGAGACGGAGAAAGAGCCGGATGTTCTTCCGGCCCGCTTTCCAAATCTTCTGGTAAACGGTACCTCCGGCATTGCCGTCGGTATGGCGACGAACATTCCTCCTCACAATTTGAGAGAAGTCATTGGCGCGGTGGTCAAGGTCATCGACAATCAGGTGGAAGAGAACCGGGAAACCACCATGGAAGAGGTTCTGGATATCATAAAGGGACCGGATTTCCCCACCGGAGCGACCATCCTGGGAAAAAGAGGAATTGAAGAGGCATACCGCACGGGAAGAGGCAAGATCCGTGTGAGAGCGGTCAGTGATATTGAAACCATGCCAAACGGAAAGAGCCGGATCATTGTGACTGAGCTTCCGTACATGGTCAATAAGGCCCGCCTCATTGAAAAGATCGCGGAGCTGGTAAAAGATAAAAAGATCGACGGAATCACAGATCTCCGGGATGAATCCGACCGTTCCGGCATGAGAATCTGCATCGAGCTTCGCCGGGATGCCAATGCCAATGTAATTCTGAACCAGCTGATCAAACATACCCAGCTGCAGGATACATTCGGTGTAATTATGCTCGCACTGGTTAAAAATGCTTCCGGAGTTCTGGAGCCAAAGGTATTAAATATTCTTCAGATGCTGAATTATTACCTGGATCACCAGAAGGAAGTAGTGACCAGAAGAATCCGCTATGACTTAAACAAGGCAGAAGAGAGAGCCCACATTTTGGAAGGTTTGCTCATTGCCCTGGATAACATCGATGAGGTTATAAGGATCATCCGCGGTTCTGAAAATGTTCAGACAGCCAAGGCTGAACTCATGAACCGCTTTGGTTTAAGTGATCCTCAGTCTCAGGCCATCGTGGATATGCGTCTTAGAGCGCTTACCGGTCTGGAACGGGAGAAGCTGGAAAACGAATATAAAGAACTGGAGGCAAGAATCGCAGAATTGAAAGCAATCCTTGCAGATGAGAAGAAGCTTTTAGCAGTCATCCGGGAGGAAATTTCCGTTATCTCCGCAAAATACGGGGATGACAGAAGAACCTCCATCGGATTTGATGAATTTGATATGTCCATGGAAGACTTAATTCCGGATGAAAGTACGATCGTAGCCATGACAAAGCTCGGCTACATTAAGAGAATGTCCGTAGATAACTTTAAAAACCAGAACCGGGGAGGCAGAGGAATTAAGGGAATGCAGACCATTGATCAGGACTACATTGAAGACCTGATGATGACAACCACCCATCATTACCTGATGTTCTTTACCAATACGGGGCGGGTTTACCGGCTGAAAACATATATGATTCCGGAAGGAAGCCGGACGGCCAGAGGAACGGCCATTGTAAATCTTTTGCAGATGCTTCCAGGAGAGAGCATTACGGCCATCATTCCAATGAAGGAATATGACGACGACAAGTATCTGTTCATGGCGACCAGAAACGGAATGGTTAAGAAAACACCCATGATGGAGTATGCCAATGTCCGCAAGAACGGTCTGCAGGCAATTGTCCTTCGGGAAAATGATGAACTGATCGAAGTAAAGGCAACCGACGACACAAAGGATATTTTCCTCATTACGAAGAAAGGTCAGTGTATCCGGTTCCATGAAAAGGATGTCCGTGTGACCGGACGTGTGTCCATAGGCGTTATCGGTATGAAATTAAACGATGATGACCATGTGGTGGGCATGCAGATGGAAACCCAGGGTCCCAAGCTTTTGATCGTATCCGCCAACGGCATGGGCAAGCGCACCCCAATTGAAGAATTCTCCCCGCAGAAGAGAGGCGGTAAGGGTGTTCTCTGCTATAAGATCACAGAAAAGACCGGGGATATCGTAGGAGCCAAACTGGTCCAGGATGACCATGATCTCCTTCTTATCACTACCGAAGGTATTGTCATCCGGATTTCAGTCAATGATATATCCGTAATCGGAAGAAATACCTCCGGAGTAAAGCTTATGAACATCGATCAGGATTCCGATATCACCGTCGCCAGCATTGCCAAGGTCCGGGATGACGGAAGCAAACCCGAAGGAGAAGGACTGGAAGATCTGGACATCGAAGATGAGGAAATTTCTGAGGAAATAATCGGGAAAGATGAGCCTCTCGGAGAGGATTCATAAATTTAACACAAAAAGGTATGGTAATATTATATTTTTTATATTATAATACTAACCATCAATAATCAGCAGTAAAAGACTTTGAATGCAGCAATATTAACTTTACTGCAGTCGAAGTCTTTTCATTATTGAAATTTCGCAGGAATATCCTGCATGGATGAACACGTCCTAAAAAAAGGAGGAATACTAGCTTGGACAGTGACCCAGGCGCGGCACAGATAGCCGCACAGATTTTATTATTGATTCTCTTGACCTTAATGAACGCATTTTTCGCAGGAGCGGAAATGGCGGTTGTATCGGTCAACAAAAACAGGATTCGAATGCTGGCCGAAAGCGGAAATAAGAAGGCGGCCCTGATTCAAAGGCTTTCCGAGGATTCCACAGGTTTTCTTTCAACCATCCAGGTAGCCATAACCTTTGCCGGTTTCTTTTCCAGTGCATCGGCTGCTACAGGAATATCACAGATACTGGGAGACAAAATGCAGGCGTTAGGAATTCCATACGGCCAGAGCATTTCCATGGTGGGAGTGACCATCATTCTGTCTTACTTTAACCTGGTCTTCGGAGAACTGGTACCCAAACGGATCGCATTGCAGAAGGCGGAATGGTTCAGCCTGTTTGCCGTAAGACCTATTTATGTCATATCAAAGATCCTGGCTCTTTTCATAAAGCTTCTTTCCCTGTCGACCAATGGAATCTTAAAGCTTCTCGGCATGAAGACGGATAATCTGGAAGAAGAGGTTTCCGAGGAAGAAATCCGTTCCATGCTCCAGACAGGACGGGAAAGCGGTGTGTTCAATAAAATCGAAGAGGATATGATCACTTCTATTTTTCTCTTTGATGATAAAAGAGCGAGGGAGATCATGACTCCCAGACAGGATATGGTGGCCGTGGATATCGATAACCCTATGGAGCTGGTCCTTAATGAGATATTGGGCAGCAGGCATTCCAGAATCCCGGTATACGAGGAAGAGATTGATAATATAATCGGTATTTTATCCATGAAGGATTTTATAATAGAAATGAATAAGGGTGAGCAGACGGATGTCGACATCCGTTCCATCATGCAGAAGCCGTACTTCATACCTGAAAATAAAAAAACGGATGATCTGTTCCTGGATATGCAGAAACATAAGAAAAAGATGGCCATTCTGGTGGACGAATACGGAGGAGTTTCCGGTCTTATCACTCTGGAAGACTTAATCGAGGAAATCGTGGGAGACATTCATGATGAATATGACGAGGAAGAACCTCAGCTCATTGAGATGGAACCTTTCGTTTACAAGGCTGCGGGAAGCATATCCTTATATGACCTTGATGAGGTCCTTCATGAAGAAATAGAAAGCTCCTGTGATACCCTGTCCGGTTATTTAATAGAGATCCTGGGCTTTATACCCAAGGATTCCCAGATGCCTCTGGAGCTTGAGGATGAAAAAAATCATTATTCCATTCTGGAAATGGATGATAAGGTAATAAAGAATGTAATCGTGCGGATTAAAGAAAAAACAGTTTAAAACAGTCATGCACAGAAAAAAGTCCGGCTCCTTTCGGGGGGCCGGACCCTTTTCGCTCTTATGCCCTTGACAATGGCCGAACAAATTGGTAATATACAAACTGAAACCATATTGATTACAGATAAAAAGTCATTTGGAATTGAAGAGAACGGGGGATTAGTATGACAAGTGAGTTTGCAGTGGCTGTCCATGGACTGGTTTATTTAAACCAAAGGAAAACCACAATATCCAGTGAAGAGCTGGCTTCCAATGTATGCACGAATCCTGCCAGAGTAAGAAAAGTGATGGCGAAATTAAAAAAGGCCGGACTGATTGATACAAAAGAAGGGCTGGAGGGCGGTTATCATTTTGTTCAGGATCCCTCCAAAGTGAATTTAAAACTGGTCTGCAATGCTCTCGAAGTTACGTTTGTATCATCATCCTGGAAATCAGGGGATCAGAATATGCCCTGTATGGTGGCTTCCGGCATGTCGGGAGTCATGGATGAAATCTATGACGAACTAAATGAGATATGCAGGAGCAGAATGGAACAAATAACCATTCAGGATATACAGGATAAATTAATTCGGAACCGTCTCATTCAATAACAGATGACAGGGAATGGCTCAACCTTCCCTGTCATTTTTATATTTATACTTGATTTCATCATGTGAATAATTTATGATTAAAAAAGATGCGATGAATCTGTCCTGTCTGGAGGAAAATATGATAAGAACGGTTAGTACCGAAGAGATCACGAAAAATATTAAAGAAATGTGCATAGAAGCAAACCATGTGCTGTCAAAGGACATGGAGCTGGTATTTCTTGACGCAGTGGAAAAAGAAAAATCGGATCTTGGCAGACAGGTCCTCTGCCAGTTAAAAGAGAATCTGGAGATTGCGGAAGAGGATATGATACCGATCTGTCAGGATACGGGGATGGCAGTCATATTCATGGAAATAGGACAGGAAGTACATATAGAAGGCGGAAACCTTACGGAAGCCGTCAATCAGGGAGTTCGGG
Source organism: Lachnospiraceae bacterium 54-53 (assembly GCA_041223105.1). Classification (GTDB taxonomy): domain Bacteria; phylum Bacillota; class Clostridia; order Lachnospirales; family Lachnospiraceae; genus Lacrimispora. The sequence continues at coordinate 2,275 of JBCLPO010000011.1, read as the reverse complement.
AAGGTTATGTGGAAGGCTATTTGAGAAAATCCGTGGTGGAACCGGTGGAGCGGGTGAACACAAAGGATAACACACCGGCGGTCATTCATTATGAAATCGTTGAAGGAGACAAAATTGATATTACCGTCGCTCCAAAGGGATTCGGAAGTGAAAATATGAGCCGTATTTTCATGTTAAAGCCTGCGGATGGGATCGAGGGCATCAAAGATGCTGTATTAACTGCAGTGAAGGATGCCGGCCCCAATGCGTGCCCTCCCATGGTTGTTGGAGTGGGGATCGGAGGAACCTTTGAAAAATGCGCCCAGTTGGCAAAGCACGCCCTGACCAGAGATTTAGATGAAAAACCTTCCATTCCTTATGTCAGGGAGCTGGAAGCGGAGATGCTTGAAAAAATCAACAGGCTGGGAATCGGTCCGGGAGGCCTGGGCGGAAGTGTCACCGCGCTTGCTGTGAACATTGAAACCTATCCGACCCATATAGCCGGTATGCCTGTTGCGGTCAATATCTGCTGTCATGTAAACCGTCATGCGCACCGCATCATATAATTTGCAATAAGGAATGGAGGAAATCATGGATCATCATTTGAAAGCGCCTGTCAGCGGGGAAGATGCGAATCTTTTGCAAGCAGGAGACTATGTTTATCTGACCGGAACGATTTACACCGCCCGGGATGCGGCTCACAAAAGGATGAAAGAGACACTGGACAGGAACGAACCTCTTCCTTTTCCGATAAAGGGGAATATGATCTACTACATGGGACCATCCCCGGCCAGAGAGGGCCGTCCCATCGGGTCCGCAGGCCCTACCACAGCCAGCCGTATGGACAGATACACCCCGCAGCTTCTGGATATGGGGCTGGGCGGGATGATCGGCAAAGGTAAGAGAAGCCGGGAAGTGATCGAAGCGATCGTGAGAAATAAATCCGTTTATTTTGCCGCAGTAGGAGGAGCCGGTGCTCTGCTTTCCAAATGCATCCTGTCATCAGAGGTAATTGCCTATGATGATCTGGGTACGGAGGCCATAAGGCGCCTGGAAGTTAAGGATTTCCCTGTTATTGTGGTCATAGACAGCAACGGAAATGATTTATATGAAACAGCAATGGAAAAATACAGAGAGGACTGAAAAAAAATGAACCGTATTGTATATATGGTAGTCAGAAATCTCTTTCGCGTTCCTGTATGGCTTTACCGCATCTGGAAGCTGGGGCTGCCGGGAGATACCCATACTTATGAGCAGCGGTATGAGTATATCCGGCATGTGGTAAAGACAGTAAATAAAACCGGACGTGTGGAAGTTGAGGTTCATGGGGTCGAAAATCTGCCGGCTGATCATGGATTCATCCTGTTTCCTAACCATCAGGGACTATTTGACGTTCTGGCTTTAATGGATGCCTGTCCAAAGCCTCTGGGAGTTGTTGTAAAAAAAGAAGCTTCCAATCTGATTTTGGTGAAACAGGTAATAAAAGCCTTGAACGGCTTTTCCATAGACAGGCAGGATATTAAGGCTTCCATGAACATCATTATAAAAATGACGGAAAATGTAAAGGCCGGAAAAAATTACGTGATCTTCCCGGAGGGGACCCGTAGCCGTGAAGGGAATAAACTTCTGACATTTAAGGGAGGAACTTTTAAGAGTGCGGTAAATGCAAAATGCCCCATTGTACCGGTAGCGTTGATCGACTGTTTCAAGCCCTTTGACGAGAAGTCCTCCCGGAAACTGAAAGTCCAGGTTTGTTTCCTAAAACCGCTCTATCCGGAGGAGTATCAAAACGTGAAAACCGTGCAAATTGCAGGGCTGGTCCATGACAGAATACAGGAAGAAATAAATCAAAAAATAGGTTGACAAGTCGAATGTTATCTTGTATAATTGTCAATGCGTCTGGAGAAGCTATTAGTTGACGGACCGATCATATGGAGATTATGAACTACGGAGAAATACTCAAGAGGCCGAAGAGGCGCCCCTGCTAAGGGTGTAGGTCGGGCAACCGGCGCGAGGGTTCAAATCCCTCTTTCTCCGCTCATTTCCAAATGATTATTTTTTTACTTTCAGGCAGTGAAAAAAGTGGTTGACATCGTTTTGAAGGTGTGTTATCATATACCAGCTGTCGAAAAACAGTAAAAAGAAAATAAAAAAAGTGTTGACAAGATAAGGCGACTGTGATAGACTTAATGAGTTGCTTTTGAGAAAGAAAACAACACAAAGCACTTTGAAAACAGAAGATTGAACAGTATGTAAAACCCTGAAAATTCTAATAAAACAAGCCATGTTTGATGGC